>NZ_JAPDOD010000058.1 GCF_027587205.1 Solirubrobacter ginsenosidimutans | reverse complement strand
CCGCCGCTCCGAGCGCGCCCGGTCGGGGCACGCCGACCCGCGGCTTGCCGGCCACGGCAAGGGCGCCGATCCGCGCCTCGCCCGCCGCGGCGACGACGCCAATCCGCAGCTCGCCGGCCGCGGCGACGGGGCGGGCTCCCGCGCGCGCCTCGCCGGCCGTCCTCGCCGGCGGCGGCCAGGATTCGTCCTTCCCGTCGCCGCACTCGCGCTCGCCGCGCTGGCCGCGTTCGCGCTCGTCCCGCGGCACGACGAGGTCCCGGCCCAACCTGCGTTGGTCGCGGCGATCGACCCGGCGCGGGTGCTCGCCGACGGCCATGTCCTCTACCAGCGCAGCACGGCCATCTTCAGCATGAAGTTCATCGGCGCGGATGGCCGGCGCGCGGCGCGACCGCTGGACGCGACGTACGCGATCGCCCGCAGCGTGCCCGAGGAACGCTGGTTCGCACCCGACGGCTCCGGCCGTATCCGCTACGGGCGAACGAGCGCTCCGTTCCTGCCCAGCGCGAAGGACGAGCGCGCGTGGCGGGCGGCCGGCTCGCCCGATCTCGAGGCCCTGATGCCGATGCTCGGCGACCCGGCGCCGAAGCGCCGGACCTTCGGCCCGGGAGGACTCGACGCCCAGCTGTTCGCGAACTCGAACCTCGAGGCGGTGCTGCCCGAGCACGACCCCTTGTCGGTGGTCCCGCGCAGCCCGCGCGGATTGCGCGCGTTCCTCTTCGCGGCCGCCGGACGGGTGTCGCAGGACCCGCTGCCCGACCCGATCACGGCCGAGGTGCTGGCGTTGCTCACCTATCCGCGCACGCCGGCCGATCTGCGCGCCGCGCTGCTGGAGGTCGTCGCGACGCTCCCGGGCACGGAGCGAATCGCCGCGCTCGCAGACGGGGCGGGCCGTGCGGTCCCTGCGCTCCGCTACGGCAACGCGGGCGACACCCGCGTGCTGGCCTATGACCCGGTCTCGTCACGACTGCTCGCGGTCGGCACGGACGCGGGCGGACGCGTGCGCTGGCAGCAGACCTTCGCGCTCGAGGAGGGGGCGGTGGGGCGCGTCGGCGAGCGTCCGTGAAGTCGTTCGCGACCGAACGTACGTTCGTGTAGGGTGAGCGACATGGAGCCCGCCGTCCACCGCATAACGATCATCGCCCCGCAACCGCCGACCGTCTGGCAGCGTCTGGAGACCGTCCTCGCCGACGGTGGGAGCCCGCCGATCTCGATGACCCGCTCGGCCTCGACGATCACCTTCACCTGCGACACGGGCGACTTCATGCTGCGCGCGCGGGTAGCCGACGCGCTGATGACGGTGTGCGATCACGGCGAGTGGCGTCGCAGTTTCACTCCGGAGGACTAAAATGTCGGGCTTGAGCGATTCCGTTGTCATGACCGCCGAGGGCATGAAGGCCCTCCAGGCCGAGCTCGAGCAGCTTGAGACCGTCGCCCGCCGAGAGATCGCGGACCGGATCAAGACCGCGCGCGAGTGGGGCGATCTGAAGGAGAACTCGGAGTACCACGACGCCAAGAACGACCAGGCGCACCTGGAGACGAAGATTCTCCGCCTGCGCGAGCAGCTGCTCGCGGCGGAGGTGCGTGAGGTCGAGACCCAGAGCGACGTGGTCGGCTTCGGCAGCTGCGTCGAGGTCGAGGACTCAAAGTCCGGCAAGCACGTGACCTACACGATCGTCTCCGCCCACGAGGCTGACCCGACCCAGGGCAGCCTGTCGATCGACTCACCGATGGGTAAGGCGCTCGTCGGGTCCAAGGTCGGCGGCGTCGCGAAGTTCGACACCCCTCGCGGCCCCCGCGAGCTGAAGGTCCTCAAGATCACCACCTGAGTCGCCGACCGGCCGACACCGGCCGGCGACCCGTGGCGTGATCAGCCGGCGCGGAGGGTGCGGGTCTTCGCCGGCTCGAGGTTGCCGCGCGCGTCGATCGCCTGGATCCGGACGGTGTAGGTGCCGGCCGGGAGCTTGGCCGCGGACTTCAGCGACCAGCGCTTGGCGCCCTTCGCGATCAGCGCGAGCGGGGCGGAGCAGGAGGTCGCCGCCGTCAGGCGGCCGCTCGCGCGCAGGAACTGGCAGCGGCCGGCGACCGAGCGGGTCACGCTGATCTGGACGCGCCCGAGCTTGCCCGCGCGCGCGGCCAACCGGCCCGCGGCGTGGCAGCCGGTGTCCGACGCGGTGCCGGAGGCGACGAGCCGGCCGCCCGTGAGCCGCAGCGCGGCGACCGAGGAACGCGGCGCGGTGCTGTCCGCGCATGCGGTCTTCGACGGCACGGTCGTGACGCCCGAGACCGCGATCCCGTCGACGCGCTTGGGCCCGGGAAGGGGCGCGACGGAGGCCGCGTCCGGCGCAGACGCGAGCGGCGCGACGGAGGCCGCGTCCGGTGCGGGCGCCGTGGCCGCGGGCGGCTCCTGGAACGCGACGTCGGCGAGCTGGATCGAGCCACGCGCGGTGGCCGCGCCGAAGCGCAGCTCGACCGCCCGCAGGTCGGTGAGGTCGACGCCGGAGAACGCGGTCAGCGGGATCCGGAGGCCATTGAGCACCACGTGGCGCCGGAACGAGCCCAGCGACGGCTCCAGCGCCGTGCCGTAGCGCGCCGCGCGCACCGAGGACTCCTTGCCCGCGCGGTCGATCAGCACGACGTCGAAGTCCTGCATCGCGCTGGCGGGGTTCGTGCCGTTGGAGATCGGGTTGCGGAGGTCCCCGAAGTTCACGGCCGCGCGCAGCGAGAGGGCGCCGAAGCGCGCGGCGTTGCGTGCGCTACCGGCCAGCTCGGCCCGCAGCGCCGCCGGGCCGTCCCAGGCCAGCGTCAGCTGGCGTCCGTAGGAGCGGTTCGTCGACGTCGTCGAGTTCGGCGACGGATTCGTCGGGCACGGCTTGATCTGCACGCCGGTGATCTGGTCGCGGTCCTCGTTGCACGCGTCGAACGTGGCGAAGCCGGTCGCGGTCAGCTCCCCACCCGCGGAGTCGGCGCTGACCAGCGGGGTCGGAACGGTCCCGTACATCGACGCCTCGGGCTTGATGATGTCCTGCCGCTGCGCCGCCGGGGCGATGTAGCTGGTCTTGACCTCCTCGCTGCAGGCCACGCCGCGCAGCGTCGGGCACGCGCTGGCGGGTAGGCCGGCGGCGCCGGTCATCATCGGCTCGAACTGCTTCTCCATGCCGAGGTAGTCGCGCAGGAAGGCGGCCATGAGCCCGAGCCCGACCTTGCGCTGATCGGCCGGGAAGAGCCGGATCGAGTTCGGCTTGTCCTCACCGCAGGCGACGTCCGCTCCCGATCCGGTCCCCGAGTAGGACGCCCCGTCGTCGTTGGTCCAGATCGTGTTGAAGTAGTTGTGGTCCGCGCCCTGGACGTAGAACTGCACCTTGGCGAACGCGTCGGCGCCGTTCGGGTACTTGGAACGCTCGTACGCGTTGGCGCCCGACAGGGTCGAGACGTCGCCGTCGCAGGCGGGGAGGATCACGCCGAAGTTCGTGCCCAGCGGCACCTGCTTCTGCGAATCGATCGGCGCCAGCGCCATCACGGCCTGCAGGTTGTAGATGCGCCCTGACGGCCGCAGGCGGTTGAAGCGGATGAAGTCCGTCACGCCCTCGCCGCCGCGCGAGTGGCCCATCAGGCCGACGCGCTGCATCTCCATCTTGCCGGTCAGCTTGGTCCCGACGGTGTGGTAGTCGTCGCCCGCCACCACCGGGCCCTCGCCGTTGTTCCACCGGTACAGGAGGTCGAGCGACGCGGCCAAGACCTGCGAGCGCGCGTTCGCTCCCGCGTCGTAGGAGAACGTGTTGTCGAAGCTGACGATCGTGTTCGCCGAGACGCTCATGACCACGTACCCGTGCGACGCCAGGTTGGTCGACAGGTAGTCGTAGCCCTGCCAGGACTGGATCTTGGTCGTGTTCTCCGTGCCGTCCGGGTTGTCGGTGTCGTCGCAGGTCACGTCGGGTGACGTGATCGGCGGCGACGACTCCCCGCCCGTGCCCGTGATGCAGGTCGAGTGGCGACCGTGCATGAAGACGAGGACCTTCCACGGCCCGGGCGTGTCCGGGTAGATGATCGAGCCCTCCAGCGGCTGCGGGAACGTCTGGCTCGCCGTGCCGTTGGCGGGCGGGATCGTGATCATCAGGTTCCCGGCGCTGTACTCGATCTTCTTGTAGCCGTACGGCCCGGGCGCCAGCGGATCAGCGCCCTGCGCATGGGCCGGCCCCGCACCGAGCGCCAGCGCGACGAGCACCCCCGCGAGCGTGCGAACACCAGCCTTGAGCACCGTTACCTCCGTCCGTGTAGCCACAGCCGGGACGTTATTTGTGGGCTGGAGGGCCGAACCTCGACCGGTGGTCGAACACCGACCCTCCAGTTTTCGACCACCGGTCATGTTTGCTGTGGTTGCGCTCGATTAGCGTCCGCGCCATGTCAGCTAGGACGACGCTCAGGTGGGTCGGCGCGGGTGCGCTTGCATTGGCGCTGGGCATCTCAGCGGATGCCTCGGCAGCGACCCTTGCGGTCGATGACGACAAGCTCGACTGCCCGAGCGCGCCGTTCGCGAGCGTGCAGGCGGCGGTCGACGCGGCCTCGCCGGGCGACGTCATCGCGATCTGCCCCGGGACCTACGAGGAGGGGCCCGCAACGATCCCGGCCGGTGGCGCCAACGCGGTCAGCATCGCGAAGATGCTCACGATCCGTGGCGCCGGTGCGAGCAAGGTCACCATTCGGCCGAAGCCCGCGATCACGAGTTTGTTGGGCACGACCACGAATTATCGGAACACCGTCGGCTCCGTGATCGGCGTCTACCGCGCGGGTGTCCGCACCCTGGTCGACATCTCCGGCGTGACCGTCGAGGGCGGCACCACCACGGTCGGCTCGGCGGTCAAGTTCTACAACGCCGAAGGCAGCCTCACCGGCAGCGTGATCCGCAACGTCGCGCCGCTCAACGGGCCGTACGGCTACGGCGTCGTGATCGCGTCCAACCTCGTCGCCGACCGCCTGCCCGTGCGCGTCGCGGGCACGTCGATCTCCGGCTACGCCAAGGCGGGCGTCGTGCTCGATTCGACCCAGCTCGCGCCCGCGCTCGGCATCCTCGCGGCGACGATCACCGGCAACACGATCACCGGCGCGGGCGCGCAGGTGCAGACGCCGCAGCAGGGCGTCCTGGCCACCGGCCTCGCCACCGGCTCGATCACCGGCAACGCGATCACGAACAACCTGGGAGCGGGTGACCGCGTCTCGGCCGGAGTCCGGCTCGTCGACCTCGACCTCGTGCCCGCCGCGGGCACGACCACGACGAAGCTGACCGCGACCGGCAACAACCTCGTCGGCAACGGCTACGGCGTCGTCAATGAGACCGGCGCGGGCGCCGATGCCGCACTGCCGTTCACCGCGACCGGCAACTGGTGGGGCAACGCCGCCGGCCCGTCGATCGGCCTGCCGAAGACACTCGGGGACCCGGTCAACGGCGCCGCGGTCACCTTCAGCGGCTTCCGCACGACGGCGATCACCGCGCCGGCCACGCCGGCCGCGATCACCGACGCGCCGCCGACCGGGGAGATCGACCCGCCGACCGCGAGCAAGATCGTCGTGCCCGGCACGACGTACACGCTGCGCGCCTCCGCCGGCGACGACTTCGGCGTGCGCTCGGTCAGCTTCGCGGTGGGCGGGACGACGATCGGCTCGGACGCCGTCGCGCCGTACGCGATCGACTGGACGCCGAGCGCCGCGCTCGCTGGCCAGACGCTGCCGCTGACGGTGACGATCACGGACTCGGCCGGGCAGACGACGGCGACCCCGCTTTCGCTCGCGCTGACCGTCCTCGCGCCGACGGTCACGCCGACGGCCACGGCCACCGCGACGCCGACGCCCACCGCCACGGCGACGCCCACCGCCACCGCGACGGCAACGGTGAGCGCGACAGTCGAGCCCACGCCCACCCCGGTCGCGATCGCCGCACCCGCGCCGACGCCCTCCATCGCCGCCGAGGCCAAGCCGCAGGCGCCGAAGAAGGTCACGCTGGCCGTCAAGGCCGCCACGGGCCGCAAGCTCACCGTGTCCGGCGCGCTCACCCTCCCGGCGGGCGTCAGCTGCCCGGCGGCCGGCACCGTGAGCGTCTCGATCACGCTCGGCAGGAAGGTCATCAAGACGGCGAAGGCCAAGCTCGGTGTGGGCTGCGCCTACACGGTCACGGCGACCCTGCCGCGCACCGCGGGCGGCCGGAAGGTGACCGTCAATTCCCGCTTCCTCACGGCCGGAACGCTCCTCGCCCGCTCGGCGCCGGAGCGGACGGTCACCGTGAAACGCTGACGAACCGCACGAGGCTATCGGCGAGCATGTCAGGCGTCTCCAGGGCTGGGAAGTGCCCGCCGTACGAGGGCGCTTCCCAGCGCTCGACGTCGAAGACGCGCTCGACGACCGTGCGCGGCACGTGGACGAGCTCCTTCGGGAAGTCCAGGAACGTGAGCGGGGCGGCGAGCCGGTCACCAGCGTCGGCGACGTCATCGAGCACCCAGTCGCCGTGCCGCCGCGCCCAGTACGGCCAGAAGGACGAGCCGATGCAGCCGGTGGCCCAATAGATCATCGTCGTGGTCAGGACGTCGTCGGGCGGGAGGCCGCGCGAGTCCGTCCAGCGGTCGAACTTCTCCGCGATCCAGCTCATCAGGCCGACGGGGGAGTCGGCCAGGCCGTAGGCGAGCGTCTGCGGCCGCGTGCCCTGGATGTGCACGTAGCCGCCTTCCTCCTCGCTCCAGGCAAGCAACGCCGCTCGCGAGTTCCGCTCGTACTCCGGCCAGGTCTCCGGTCGCCGCAGCGGCATCATGTAGAGGTGCAGCGCCTGCACGGCGTCCGGATAGGCGTAAGCCATCCGCACCGCGGTGCTCGAGCCCCAGTCGCCGCCCGCCACGAGGTAGCGCTCGTGCCCGAGCGAGCGCATCAGGCCGTGGACCTTGTCGGCGCAGTCGACGATCGACGACCGCGCGCCGCCGGGCGTGAACGAGAACGTGTAGCCCGGCAGCGACGGCACGATCACCCGCGCATGCGAGCGCAGCAGCGGGACGAGCCGCACGAACTCCCACACGCTCGACGGCCAGCCGTGCAGCAGCACCAGCGGCGGGCCATCCCCGTCGGCGAAGTAGTGCACGCCGTCCACGACCGCCTGCTCCGCGAAGGAGTTCAAGACGGCTTCGGCCGCGCGCCAGTCGTACTGATCGCGCCAGTACGCGGCCAGCGAGCGCGCCGCGGAGAGCCCGAACCCGTGCTCGGGCCCGGCCTCGGGCGGCTCGTCGGGCCAGCGCGTGGCGTCCAGCCGGCGACGAAGGTCCTCGAGCACGTCGTCGCCGATGCGGACCGAGAACGACGTCATGCGAACACCTCGAGCGCTCGGAGGGCGACGTCGACGTGCAGTTGCGTGCCCGTCGCGAGCGCTCGCTCGTCGATGACGAACCGCGGGTGGTGGTGTGGGTACGCGCCGCCGGCGCCGACGAACGCGTAGCACCCGGGAGCCTCGGCCTGGAAGGCGGAGAAGTCGTCGCCGCCCATGATCGGCTCGATCTCGACCAGCTGGGCGGGGTCGATGACCTCGCGCACGAGCTCCGTGGCGCGCGCCTCGTTGACGACGGGCTTGTAGCCGAACTGGAAGTCGAGCTCGAAGTTGGCGCCGTGGGCGGCGCAGACGCCGCGGGCGATCTCCTCGATCAGCATCGGGATCCGTCCGCGCACCTCCGGATCGAACGAGCGGGTCGTGCCTGTCAGCACGGCCTCGCCGGGGATCACGTTCGGCGCGTCGCCGGCATGGAGGCTTCCCACCGTGACGACGGCGGGGTGCAGCGGGTCGAGCCGGCGCGAGACGATGTGTTGCAGGCTGCCCACGAGCTCCGCCGCGCACGCGATCGTGTCGACCGCGGTGTGGGGGAGGCCCGCGTGGCCGCCGCGGCCGGTGACCGTGAGCTTGAAGAAGTCCGCCGCGGCCATGAACGGCCCCGGCATCGCGGCGACCTTGCCGTATTCGAGCGGCGTCCACAGATGGCAGCCGTAGATGAAGTCGACGCCCTCCATCACGCCCGCCGCGACCATGTCGCGCGCGCCGCCGGGGGCGAGCTCCTCGCCGTGCTGGAAGATGAACCGCACCTCACCGCCGGGGAGGTCGCGCGCGACCAGCTGCGACGCCGCGCCGAGCAGCATCGCGGTGTGCCCGTCGTGCCCGCACGCGTGCATCGCGCCCGGCCGCTCGGAGGCGAACGCGACGCCGCTCTCCTCGTGGATCGGCAGCGCGTCGATGTCGGCCCGCAGCGCGATCGTCGGTCCCGGTCTCCCTGTCCGCAGCCGGGCGAGCACGCTCGTCTCGGTCGGTCGCTCGACCGCCAGCGAAAAGCCCTCGAGCTTGTCCGCGATCCAGCCGGAGGTCTCATGCTCGTGAAAGCTGACCTCGGGATGGCGATGTAGGTGACGCCGCCAGGCCACCACGTTCTGTTCGACCCCCACGGTCTCCAACGGTACCCGTCAGGGGCGGGCGTAGACTCATCGCGCGTGAACGTGCTCGCGCGCAACAACGTCCGCGTGGCCGGCCGGCCTGACGGGCCGCCGATCCTGTTCGCGCACGGTTTCGGGTGCGATCAGAACATGTGGCGTTTCGTCGCGCCCGCGTTCGAGGCCGATCACCGCGTGATCCTGTTCGACTACGTCGGCGGCGGCGGATCGGACCTCGGCGCCTACGACGCCGACCGCTACGCCTCCCTCGACGGCTACGCGAGCGACGTGGTCGAGATCGCCGAGGCGCTGGAGCTGAAGGACGCAATCTTCGTCGGCCACTCCGTCAGCTCGATGATCGGCGTCCTGGCCGCCAAGCGCGCGCCCGGGCGCTTCGCCAAGCTCGTGATGGTCGGCCCGTCGCCGCGCTACATCGACGACGAGGGGTACACCGGCGGCTTCACCCGCGCGGACATCGACGAACTGCTGGAGTCGATGGGCGCGAACTTCCTCGGCTGGTCGAGCGCGATGGCGCCCGCGATCATGGGCAACGCGGACCGCCCGGAGCTGGGGGAGGAGCTGACCGAGAGCTTCTGCCGCACCGATCCGGAGATCGCCGCCCGCTTCGCCCGCGCGACGTTCCTTTCCGACAACCGCGCCGACCTGAGCGCGGTGAGCCTCCCGACGCTCGTCCTGCAGTGCTCCGACGACGTGATCGCGCCCGAGGCGGTGGGTCACTACGTGCACGAGTCGATCCGCGGCTCGGTGTTCGTGCAGCTCGCGGCGACCGGGCACTGCCCGAACCTCAGCGCGCCGAGCGAGACGACCGAGGCGATCCGGGCATTCGTCTGACCGACCTCGCCGAGCAGAGCGCCGAGGACCTCTACGAGCATGCCCCTTGCGGGTATCTCTCGGCGGAGCCGGGCGGGCGGATCGTGCGGGTCAACGCGACCTTCGAGCGCTGGACGGGCTACACCCGCGAGCAGCTGGTCGGCGTCAAGCGCTTCCAGGACCTGCTGACCGCCGGCGGGCGGATCTACCACGAGACCCACTACGCGCCGCTGCTGCGGATGCAGGGCAGCGTGCGCGAGATCGCCGCCGACATCGTCTGCGCCGACGGCCGCCGCCTGCCGGTGCTGATCAACTCGACGCTGCTCACCGATGCGGCGGGCGAGCCGCGGATCGTGCGCACGACGCTCTTCGACGCGACCGAACGCAAGTCGTACGAGAAGGAGCTGCTCGCCGCCCGCGACCGCGAGCGAGAGGCACGCGAGCGGGTGGAGCGCCTGCAGCGCATCACCGCGGCGCTGGCGGCGGCGCCGGATCACGCTGCCATCGCGGCTGCGGTGATCGCTGAACTGGAGGCGCCGTTCGGTGCTGAGCGCGCCGCGCAGGCGGCCCGGGGCGAGCCCGCGACCGAGGACGAATTTCTCACCGCCGTCGCCCACCAGGCCGCGCTCGCGATCGAGCGGGCGCGGCTGCTCGAGGAAGCGCGCGACGTCGCCCACACGCTCCAGCAGAGCATGCTCGCGGGTGCGGCGCCGCAGGACCCGCGCTATTCCGTCGCCACCCTCTACCGGCCCGCCGTCGCCTACCTCGAGGTCGGCGGCGACTGGCACGACGCGTTCGAGTTGCCCGGCGGCAAGGTCGGGATCGTGATCGGCGACGTCGTCGGCCGCGGCCTGCCCGCCGCCAGCGCCATGGGGCAGCTGCGCAGCGCCGTACGCGCGCTGGCGGGCGCGGGGCTCGGCCCGCAGGCGGTCCTGCGCCATCTCGACACGTTCGTCGAGCAATCGCCCGACAGCCAGTACGCGACGATCGCGTACGCCGAGGTCGACCCCGCAACCGGCGATGTCGCGTTCGCGACCGCCGGCCACCTACCCCCGGTGCTGTTCGGCGACGGCGCGCCACAGCTCTTCCTCGGCGGCCGCTCGACCCCGGTCGGCGTCCCGATCCCCGAGCTCCCACGCACCCACGAGACCTTCCGGCTCGCCCCGGGCGCGGGCTTCGTGCTCTACACCGACGGCCTGATCGAGCGGCGCAGCGAGTCGATCGATGCCGGCCTCCAGCGCCTGCTCGAGACGGTGCACCCGGACGTGCGCCCCGAGGAGCTCGTCACCGCGCTGCTCGAGGACGGCGAGACCGAGGACGACGTCTGCGTCCTCGTCTTCCGCCGAACTCAGTCGGCTCCGTAGCCCGCGTCCATGCCTTCGGAGACGGCGCTCATCTCGTCGCGGAGGGAGCGGACGCGCTCGGCGAGGCGTTCCTGGTTCTGGGCGTCGCCGGAGGCCGCGGTGCTGACGAGGTTGGCGCGGATCGTGTCGAGCTCGACCACCATCCGCTCCATCTCACCGTCGTAGCGCCGCAACTGCTCCTGCATCCGCCGTTGGGCGATGAGTTGTTCGCGCAGGGCGAGGGAGAGCTCCGGCTGCTCGAGCTCACCGACGCTCGCGAGCCGCTGCTCGACGGCGGCCACCGGCGTGTCCGCGAGCGCCTCGTAGAGCAGCTGCGCGCGCATCGCTGAGCGCTGGAGCTCGGCGACGAGCGAGCCGATCTCCTGCGAGACGGCCGTGTAGGGCAGCTCCGCGCGCTCCACGGCGGCCGCGATGCCCGCCTGGGTCCGCTGCGCGGCGTCGACGTGGCGGGCGATCGGCGGGGCCAGCGCGGGGCGCGCGACCGGCGGGCGTGCGGGCTGCGGGCGCACGATCTGCGGTTGGCGCGGCTGCGTGGAGACGACGTGGGACTTGACGATCATGTCGTGGATCGCCCGGTTCTCCTTGTCGCCCAGCGGCCACACCGAGTCGACGATCCAGCCGATGCCGAAGACGAGGTTGGCGACGATGTACTTGAGCAGCACCTCCCGCACCACCGCGAAGCCGAGCCGGATCGGCCGCCCGTCGTCGCGCACGACGCGGATGCCGGCCGCCTGCTTGCCGATCGTCTGGCCGTTGTGCTTGCCCTTGCGGGCCATCGTCCCGGCGACATAGGCGCTGCCGAGCACGAGCCAGGCGAGGAAGAAGACGGCGCCGACGGTGTCGTCGGAGCCACCGCTCGCCGTGGCCACGGCATCGGCCACGAGCGCGGCCACCGTGATGATCACGCCGTCCAGCAGCGTGGCGCCGACGCGGGGCCACCACTCGGCGAGGTATGGGCGCGGCTCGGGCTGCTCGTCCATTCAGCCCAACCTATCGCCCTACCAGGGCACGGCGCCCTGGTCGTCGACGTAGGTTCCGGTCGGGCCGGAGGCGTCCAGCAGCGCCATCTGCACGATCGCGTCGGCGCCTTGTTCGACGGTCTTGACGCCGCGGTGACGGTTGAAGTCGGTCGCCGTGTAGCCGGGGTCGACGCAGTTGACGCGCATCTCGGGCAGCGCCTTCGCGTACTGCGTCGTGAGCATGTTCACCGCGGCCTTGGAGGCCGGGTACTGCAGGCCGACGATGCTCGATTCCAGCCGCTCCGGGTCACTGGTGATCGTGATCGAGCCCATCCCGGACGAGACGTTGACGATCACCGGGTTGGCCGACTGCTTCAGGAGCGGCGTGAAGGCCTGCGTGACCCGCACGATCCCGACGACGTTGGTGGCGAAGACGCGCTCGACCAGGTCCGGCGTCACCTCCGGGACCGGCACCATCCCGCCAGAGATGCCGGCGTTGTTGACGAGGACGTCGAGGGAGCCGACGGTCTCCACCGCCGCGGCGACGCTCGCGTCGTCGGTGACGTCGAGCGCGACGTAACGCGCGCCCAGTTCCTCCGCTGCCGCGCGCCCGCGCGCCTCGTCGCGCGCACCCACCCACACGTCGTGGCCCTCGGCGATCAGCCGCCGGGCGGTCTCGTAGCCGAGCCCCTTGTTGGCTCCGGTGATCAAGGTCGTGGTCATGGCATCCAGGGTGCGACGGAACCCGCGCTGACACCAGAGGACTCTCAGTGCCACCCTAAGAAGGCGATGGACGCCGACGATCTCGCAGTCTGCCTGCGCACCTGGCGAGACCGGCTCAGTCCGGCCGAGGTCGGGCTGCCGGCATCGAGCCGCCGCCGCGCGGCCGGGCTGCGGCGTGAGGAGGTCGCCCAGCTCGCCGGGCTCTCGGTCGACTACCTCGCGCGGCTCGAGCAGGGCCGCGCGAGCGCACCCTCACCGAGCGTCCTGGGGCCCTTGGCCCGCGCTCTGCGCCTGTCCGACGACGAGCGCTCGCACCTCTTCCGCGTCGCCGGCCTGGTGCCGCCGGGGGCGGGCCAGATCGATCGCCACATCACGCCGAGCATCCAGCGCGTGCTCGACCGGCTCGCCGACGTTCCCGTGATGGTCGTCGACGCCGCCTGGCAGCTGATCGCCAAGAACGCGCTCGCGAGCGCACTGCTCGGCGACAACGACACCAACATCCTGCGCCGCCACTTCTCCGGCGAGCCGTCGCCGATCGTCCGCACCCCCGAGGAGGTCGCGAAGATGGAGGAAGGCTGGGTCGCCGACCTGCACCTCGCGGCGGGGCGCTACCCGGATGACGGCCCACTGCACGAATTGATCGCGGACCTGCGGGCGATGAGCCCGCGCTTCGCCGCGCTCTGGGAGCAGCGGCCGGTCGCCGAGCACGTCGCGGATCGCAAGACGATCAATCACCCCGAGGTCGGCCCGATCACGGTCGATTGCGACGTCCTCACCGTCGCCGGGAGCGATCTGCGGCTGGTCGTCTACACCGCGCCGCCGGGCTCACCTGACGCCCGCGCGCTCGCCCTCCTCGGCGCGATCGGCACGCAGACCTTCTAACGCCGGACGGTGTAGCGGAGGTGGGTGACGCGGTCGCCCTCGACGACGGACAGCGGCCCGTCGAGCGTGACCGGGCCCTTGACGTGATCGAAGAGCGGCCGGCCGCCGCCGAGCAACACCGGGACCAGGTCGACCCAGAGCTCGTCGATCAGGCCGGCCTCCAGCGCCTGCCTGGCCATCTGGCCGCCGTTGACGACCACGGCCTTGTCGCCCGCGAGCACGCGCGCCCGCGCGACCGCCGCCTCCACGCCTTCGGTCACGAACTCGAACCGGTGATCGCGGTGCTTCGGCTGCCAGTCCGTGGGCGGCTCGTGGGTGACGACGACCACGGGGATGTCGATCGGGTGCCTGCCCTCCCAGCCGTTGGTGATGTCGAAGAGATGGCGGCCGACGACGAACGCTCCCGCCGTGTCCATCACCTCGCGGAAGTACGCGGCGCTCTGGGGGCTGCAGCGCATCGTGAGGTCTTCGCGCGCGGTCTCGATGACCACGTCGCCGTTGTTGTACCAGTCGAAGAGCAGGTCGAAGCCGCTCTCGTCGGGGCCGGAGATGTACCCGTCGAGGGACATGCTCGCGCCGGTGTAGGTCTTGGTCATGCTCGTAGGACGCAGGCCCGCCGGCGAACTCATCGGTCGTCAGCCACCCTCTGGCTCGGAATACGGTTCGCGCTCGAGCGCGGCGACGTAGTCCTCCCGCGTGTGGACGGGCTGACCGTGCGAGACGATCACGTGCTCGAACGGCAGTTCGAGCAGCTCCCGCAACGCGGGCAGCGCGCGTTGGAGATGCCGCGCCGACGCCCACACCCGCAGCTCCCCGTCGCCCGGCGCCGTGAGGCCGTCGGCGAACACCAGCGCCCGCTGCTCGGGGAGATAGACCGGCGTCTCGAGCATCCCGCGGCCGTCGTCGAACGCCCGCAGCCCGCCGGGCAACTCGTCACCCGCCCGGAGGAACTCGAGCTCGGTCTTCGGGATGTCGTCGCGCCAGAACAGCACCGGCCCGAACGCGCGGACCCCGTACCAGCGCACGAAGAGGTCGACGTCGCGGACGTGATCGGGCTTGAGCACGACCGCCGTGTCCGGCGCGAAGGCGTCGATCCGGGCCCACAGCTCCCGCTCGCGAGGCGGCGGCGCGAGCGGGTCGAGCAGCACGCGCGCGTCCCCGCTCGCGACCGCCACGCTTGTGACCAGCGGTTCCCAATCTGACTGCCCGTTCCAGTCCGGGTGCGGCTGGCGCCACAGCCACAGACCGTCGGCCACGTCGCGAACCTCCACCGATGGCTTGCTCATGAGAAATATGGGTATCAGGCCCGACCGTGAGGCTCCATCGCACCGGGTCGTTGATCATCGCCACGGCGGCGCTCGGCCTGAGCGCCCCGACCGCGCAAGCGGACACGCAGTACGGCGGCGTCGCAGCGCTTCGCAATTCGCCGGCAGGACCGTCGACCACGCTCGTGCGGCATGACGACGGACGCATCACCGTGCGGCTCGGCTTCGGCTACACCTGCCGCAAGCAGTCGTATTACAACTACGTGGTCAAGCTGAAGGGGTCGACGCCGGACGGCGTGAACTTCACCGCCGCGGGCAAGCAGCGGCTGCCGGGGCGGGGGACGCTGCGCTTCTCGATCAGTGGCACGCTCGCGCCCGACTCCGCCGCGGGCACGCTGAAGATGGGGATGGCGCGCTGCCCGAAGTACACCCGCGACCTCGTCCTGCGCACCGAGTCCGCGCCCGCGGGCGCGCCCACCGCTCCGCCCGCCGCTTCGCTGTTCGCCGGCATGACGGGCCAGGCCGCGGCCGGCATCCGGCTCGCCGTCGCGCTGCGGGTGACCAAGCAGGGCCGGGTCTGGTCGACGTGGGCCGCGATGATGAAGTGCGGGCCGAAGGCCACCAGCCACCTCATCAACAACTCGCCGACGACGACCGTCAAACCGGACGGCAGCTTCAGCCGCAGCGAGACGTACACGATCCGCTGGGACGACGGCGTGCGCGAGCGCTATCGCGTGACCTTCAAGGGCCGCTTCATGGCCGACGGCGCCGCCGGCACCCTGCGCGCGCGCTCCCAGTTGCACAAGAAGGGGCATCGCTACTACCCGTGCGACAGCGGGACGGTCGCGTGGACGGCGCGGCCGTGAGACGCGCGCTGATCGCGGCCGCGGGGGTCTTCCTCGCGGCCGCTCCGGCGGCGCACGCCGACACCCACTACGGCGGCGCGGCGGTCCTCAAAGGCCGCGGGGCCGCGCCCTACACCTCGCTGGTGCGCAAGGACGACGGCCGGATCCAGATGCGCGTGCTGATCGTCTTCGCGTGCGGCGAGGAGCCGCGGGTCGACACCGTCGCGCGGCTGTCAGGCAGCACGCCCGACGGCTCCGCCTTCAGCGCCTCCGGTCACACCCGCGTCAACGGCCACCGGCTGCGCTTCAGCGTCTCCGGCACGATCACGCCCGACGCGGTGGAGGGCAAGGTGCGCTTCAGCGCCCGCGGATGCCCCGGCTTCACCCGCCCGCTCTCGCTGCGCGTGGCGAGCGCACCCGCCGGTGCACCCGCGATGCCCCCGCCGAGCAGCCTGTTCAACGGACTCAGCGCCCAGTTCGCCGGACCCGTGCGGCTGCCGGTGACGATCCGCGTCGCCCGCAACGGCCGCGTGTACGGCGTCTGGACCGCGACGATGAAGTGCGGCCCGAAGGCCGTCGTGCCGATGGGCAGCTCGATCACGACGACCAAGGTCAAGCCCGACGGCACGTTCCTGGACGACACGCCGTACACGGTCCGCTACGTCGACGGCTCCTCCGAGCGCTATCGCATCCGCTTCGAGGGACATTTCCTCGCCGACGGCGCGGTGGGGACGCTGCGCGCGCGGATGCAGACGCACCGCAAGGGCCACCGGTACTACCCGTGCGACAGCGGGACGCAGACCTGGGCGGCGCGGATGTAGCGTGTGCGGTTGAGGTGCTCGGCGCGCGTGACGAGGTGGCGGCCTGGCTCGGCCTCTCGGCCGGTGGTCGCGCACTGCCACCCGCCGCGCCGCCACGGCGCCGCCCCGCGCCCTCGCGTGAGCCGCCCGCGGTCGACGACGTGGTGCCGGTCGCGGGCGTCTTCATCGGCCGCTTCCCGGTCACCAATGCCGCGTTCGCCCGCTTCCGGCCGGACCACCCGCGGGTCGGCGAGGAGCAGCTCGCCGACCACCCGGTCGTCCTGGTCACGCGCGCCGACGCGATCGCGTTCTGTGCGAGCCTCGGCGCCCGCCTGCCCACCGGCACCGAGTGGGAGGCCGCCGCGCGCGGCGACGACGAACGGCCGTGGCCATGGGGTCACACCTTCGACGCCGACCGCTGCAACTGCGCGGAGGCGGCGTGGGGCTGGACCGTGCCGGTCCGCACCCACCCGGAGGGCGCATCGCCGTGCGGTGCCGAGCAGCTCGCCGGCAACGTCTGGGAGTGGGTGAGCGACACCGGCGAGGACGGCTGGGGCGTCGTCCGCGGCGGCTCCTACCTCGACACCCAGCACGGCCTGCACGCGGCACGGGTGCTGCCCGCCGACCCGGAGCGCGCCACCGGCACCACCGGCTTTCGCATCGTGTTCGACCGCGACGCAAGGAGGAGTGGATGGACCGGGAGCTCCTGATCGACGCCCTGCGCGGCGTCTATGACCCCTGCTGCCAGGACCGCGGGGTGTCCATCGTCGACATGGGCGTGGTGGAGGACGTCCGCCAGTCGGGTGCGCACGTCGAGGTCGACCTGATCCCGACGACGGGATGGTGCCCGTTCGTGGCGAACATGTCGGCCGCGATACCGGAGGCGCTGATCGCGCTGGACGGCGTCGAGACCGTCGAGGTCAAGGTCGTGTGGGAACCCGCCTGGACGCCGGACCGGCTCTCGGAGTCGGCCCGCGCGAAGCTGACCATGCCGCTCGAGGAGCTCGAGCCTTACCGCCTTGCGAGGAGCGCTGCGTAATGGCCGTCACCGACACCCAGCCCGGCATCGAACGCAAACGCAAGGTCGACGCGTTCGTCTTCGACTGCGTCTGCCACATCTTCAACTTCGACCCCAAGAACGCGCTCGGCGGCCCGGGGTTGATGTTCGACGAGCACCTCTTCGCGTTCCACCAACTGCTCACGGCCGAGGGCGAGACGATCCTCAGCCGCGAGGAGTTCATGAAGGAGTGGAGCGTCGACGAGATCTACGAGATGGTCATCGCCGGCTCCGACACCGACATGATCGCCGCGCAGCCGCTGCCGCTGACCGATCTCTTCCACGACGGGCTGAGCGACTGGAAGAAGTGCGCCGAGATGGCGTCCAAGCACCCCGACCGGGCCGTCTTCTGGGGCTCCGTGAACCCGCTCGAGGGCAAGAAGGCCCTGGACCTGATGGAGATCCAGGTCAAGGAGTTCGGGGCGAAGGCGTTCAAGTTCTACAACGTCCGCTACGACTACGGCCAGCCGTTCCCGTGGCGCATGGACGACCCGCGCGTGGCCTTCCCGGTGTTCGAGAAGGCGCAGGAGCTGGGCGTGAACCTGATCGGCGTGCACAAGGGCGTCCCGCTCGGGCCTCAGCCGATCGAGCACACCCGCACGTTCGACATGGACGGCGCCGCCGCGGCGTTCCCGGACATCAACTTCGTCATCTTCCACGTCGGCCTGCCGTGGCTTGACGAGGTGCTCTGGCAGATCGTGCGCTTCCCGAACCTGTACGCGTCGATCGCCGCCACGGTCAACTTCATCTCCCGCCAGCCGCGGGTCTTCGCCGAGATGCTGGGGAAGATGCTGTGGTGGTGCGGCGAGGACAAGATCCTCTACGGCGGCGAGGCGCCGATCTGGCACCCGCAGTGGGCGCTTGAGGCGTTCTGGAACTTCGAGTTGCCGCAGGACATCGTCACCGAGCGCGGCTATCCGCAGCTCACCGACCAGGCCAAGCGCAAGATCCTCGGCGGCAACCTCGCCCGCCTGCACGGGATCGACGTCGAGGCGAAGTCCAAGGAGCTCGGTCTGAGCTAGCGTCCTACGACATGGAGAAACCAGAGGTCGAGATCCCAGACCAGGCGCCGTCGTACCAGCTCGAGCTCGAGGACCTCGTCGAGGGCGAGGGCGACGAGGCGAGCGCCGGCCACATCGTCGAAGTCCACTACGTCGGCGTGTCCTGGAAGACCGGGAACCAGTTCGACGCGTCGTGGGATCGTGGCGACACGTTCAAGTTCGGGCTCGGCAAGGGCCAGGTCATCCGCGGCTGGGACGAGGGCGTCGCGGGGATGAAGGTCGGAGGCCGGCGCCGGATCACGATCCCGCCGGACATGGCCTACGGCCCGCGCGGCGCCGGCGGCGTGATCGGCCCGAACGAGACCCTGGTGTTCGTCGTCGACCTGATCGGCGTGCGCTAACCGGCGGACGTGTGAGCGGCCTTGCGGTGCGCGCGCACCGCAAGGACCACCGCGGCGAGCAGGGCGAGCGCGAACGCGCCGTGCGTGAGTGCACCTGCGGCCTTGCTGAAGGACTCGCTGAACGCGTAGCCCACGAGCGTGAAGGCGCTGGCCCAGACGGCCGTGCCGATGATGCTCCACGGCAGGAACGCGCGGAGTTTGAGCCCGGACGCGCCGGCGAGGAACGGCGAGACCGCGCGGATGATCCCGATGAAGCGGCCGACGAGGATCGCCTTCGCGCCGTGGCGGGCGTAGAAGGCCTCGACGCGGTCCACGCGCGGGGCGGTCATCCCGACCCGCTGGCCGTGGGTGTGGATGAAGCGGCGGCCGAGCCGGGCGCCGAGGATGAAGGACGCGATGTCGCCCAGAGCCGCGGCGACCCACGCGACGAGCAGCACCGTGACGAGGTCGATCTGCCCCTGCGCGGCGACCACGCCGCCGAGCACGATCGCGGTCTCGCCCGGCGCGATCAGGCCGACGAAGGCGCCGGTCTCCAGGAACGCGAGCCCGCCGACGAGCGCGTAGGTCCAGGTGCCGAGCGTCTCCGACAGGTCCGTCAACGCATGCTCGAGGTTGGGGAGCTGGACCGTGTCGGTCACCACGAGCGCGGTGGCGGTGATCGCGATGGCCACGAGGAGGACGATCCGCTTCATCGAGGCTGATTCTCGGTCGCGCCGAGCGCGCCGCACACCCCCGGCACCACGTCGGCGGGGGTGCGGGAAGCCCTACTCGAGCTCGGCGGCCAGGTCCGCGACGGACTCGACGATCCGCGCGGGCCGGTACGGGAAGCGCTCGGCCGACTCGCGGGTGCTGATGCCGGTCAGGACGAGGATCGTGTCCAGCCCCGCCTCCAGCCCGGCGACGATGTCGGTGTCCATCCGGTCGCCGATCATCGCGGTCGTCTCGGAATGCGCGTCGATGGCGTTCAGCGCGCTGCGCATCATCAGCGGATTCGGCTTGCCGACGTAGTAGGGCTCGACGCCGGTCGCGCGGCTGATGAGCGCCGCCACGGAGCCGGTCGCGGGCATCGGGCCGTCGGGTGAGGGCCCGGTCGCGTCCGGGTTGGTGGCGATGAAGCGCGAGCCGTCGACGATCAGCCGGATCGCGAGCGTGATCCGCTCGAGGCTGTACGTCCGCGTCTCACCCAGCACCACGTAGTCGGGCGCGCGCTCGGTCAGCGTGTAGCCCGCCTCGTGCAGCGCTGTGGTCAGCCCTGCCTCGCCGATCACGAACGCCGACCCGCCCGGGCGCTGGTCCTCGAGGAATTTCGCCGTCGCCAGGGCCGACGTCCAGATCGCCTCCTCGGGTACGTCCAAGCCACTCGTCTTCAGGCGCGCCGCGAGGTCGCGGCGCGTGTAGATCGAGTTGTTGGTGAGCACCAGGAACGGCGCCCCGCGCCTGCGCAGGTTCCCGAGAAACCGGTCGGCGCCGGGGATCGCCTGCTCTTCGTGGACGAGCACGCCATCCATGTCCATCAGCCACGAGCGGATCTCGAGTCGGGTCACGCCCGACAGGCTACGGAGAAACTCGCCGCTCCGATCGCGTCGTCTGAGGGTTCTCACGTGGTAGGTCTGTTGAGCAACGTGACGCGAAGAGCGAGGGTCTTGGAGTGCAATTGATGGTGTCTGGTGCGGGTCTGAAGACGGTTGCGGCGGCAGGGGTGCTGGCGGCGGCCGTAGGTGGCGCGGTGATCGCGCGTGCGGACGACTCGAGTGGGCGTGCCGCGCAGGCGGAAGGCGGGCTGGCGCTCTCGACCTCGACCGGCTCGACCGGCTCGACGCTGAAGGTCGACCGCGTGGCGCAGGCCGGAGCGACCGACACGCTCAAGGTGGCCAACAACTCCAAGAAGGCGCTGACCGTGACGGTCGCGGCGCGCCCGTGGACGCAGTCCGCGAGCGGGGTCGTCTCGCCCAACCGCCGCGCGACGCTCGGCGGCGTCAGCGTCAGCGAGCCGTCGTTCGCGCTCGCGCCTGGGGCGTCCAAGGACGTCACGGTCACGCTCGGCAGCGTGCCGGCCGCCGGCTATCTGTACGGCGCGCTGGAGGTCA
Organism: Solirubrobacter ginsenosidimutans; assembly: GCF_027587205.1. The sequence continues at coordinate 34,803 of NZ_JAPDOD010000058.1, read as the reverse complement.
TCGGCGTGCCGGCGGACATCGCCAAGACCAAGGGGATCGTGACCGGGTACCGGCTGCTCGACACCTTGCGCTACAACGCGGCGACCGCGACCTACGGGCTCAAGGCGGGCGCGGCGAAGCTCTCCGGGACCGGCACGAGCCGCGCGCTCGTGCTGAGCGTGAAGAACACGGGCAACACGATCGCTCCGGTGACCGGCAAGGTGACGCTCAAGAGCGCGCTGGGCACCAAGAACGGGACGCTGAAGGCGACCCGGATCCTGCCCGGCAAGAGCGTCTCGCTCGCGCTCGCGACGGCGAGCAGCCTGAAGGCCGGGAAGTACACGGCCACCGTCACGCTCACGCAGAACAAGCAGAAGACCACGCTGACGAAGAAGATCACGGTCCGCTGAGCGCGGATTAGCGCGAGGCGACTTCGACGGCGATCGCCAGCGACGCCAGCGGCGCGCCCCAGCTCTCCAGCGATGCTGGGGCGAGCGTGCCGTAGCCGGCGCCGTAGGCCGAGACGGCGCCGCGCAGCGCCCACTTGGCGAACGTGTCGGCGAAGCGTTCCTCCGGCGCGGTGCAGTCGCCCGAGTCGGCGGTGAAGCAGGCACCGCTCGTCGGCAGCTGGGCCGCGAGCTGGTTGCGCAGGTCGGACGGCATGAGGGCGAAATCGACGACGTGGCCCAGCTCGTGGGCGACCGTGACGTCACGGTCGGACTTGCGCTCCCCGTCGAGGTAGCCGAGGTTGAAGCGCACCGCGAACTGCCGCTCGCCGACCTGCAGCGTGGTGCCGACCGCGGCGCCGTTGGGCTGGTTGAAGGTGCTGATCGTGACCATGCCGTCGACGTCGTCGATCAGCTGCCGCGCTTCCGGGCGGACCTTGTCGATCGCGGCGAGGATCCACTCGCGGTCCTTGGGCGCGACCGACGCGTCGAAGGTGAAGGTCCTCGCGCGCAGCTGCGGATCGAGCGCGTTCGCTTCCTTCCCGCAGCCGGTCAGTCCGACGGCCGCGCACGCGGCCAGGATGGGCAGGAGCAGGAGGCGGCGCATTGTCCGGGTAGATCGGCGGGCGCGTGCGCGCCTTGATCGGTGGGTACGTCGTGTGACATGAGCCTCCTCGACGCGCTGGGTGGCGCGCGGGCGTACGACCTCGAGCAGCCGCGCTTCGCGGGTGCGCCGGTGTGGCCGGCGCACGAGCCGGGCGTGATCCTCAACCTGCACCGCCGCCACGAGCGCGATGCGGCGGAGGCGCGGACGAGCGCCTCGGCGCTGCTGGTGATGACCGAGCACTCCGGCACCCACATCGACGCGCTCTGCCATCAGGCCTACGAGGGTCGCCTGCACGGGGGCGTCGAGGTCGACGGGCGGGTGCAGACGCCGGTGGGGTTCACGGCGCTGGGGATCGACACCGTGGCCCCGATCGTCACCCGCGGCGTGCTGCTCGACGTGGCGCCGGGCGGGCGCTGTGACGACGGCTACCGCGTTAGCGCCTCCGACCTCGAGACAGCGGCGGCGGGGCTCTCGCTGCGACCCGGGGACGTCGTGCTCGTCCGGCTCGGCTCGGGCGCCTTGTGGGCAGACCGCCCCGCCTACCTGCGGGCGGGTGGGATCACCGCCGAAGCGTCCCGCTGGCTCGCCGCTCGCGGGCCTTGTGCCGTGGGTGCGGACAACGTCGCCTGGGACGTCCCGGACGACCGCGACCCAGAGCTCGGCTCCCTCCCGGGCCACACGATCCTGATCGTGCAATCGGGCATCCACATCATCGAATCGCTCTTCCTCGAAGACCTCGCGGCCGACGGCGTGCGCGAGTTCGCCTTCGTCTGCCTCCCCCTGAAGCTCCGGGGCGGCACCGGTTCCCCGGTCCGCCCCATCGCTCTTACCTAAAGAGGGTCTGACCCCATTTAGATAAAGGGGGTCAGACCCCCTTTATGTTCAGGCCGGCACCGGGACGGCGGTGCCCGGCTGCGGGAGGCGGGTGCGGCGGATGATCAGGAAGGCCGCGAGGGCGGCGATCAGCGCGAAGGCCGCGGCGAGGAGGAAGGCGTTCTCGAACCCGTTCGTCAGGGCTTGCGGCGTGGTCGCGGTGGTGGTGGCGACGCCGGTCAGGAGCGCGAGGCCGATCGCCTGGCCGATCTGCTGCGCGGTCGCCATCAGGCCGCTCGCCAGGCCGGACTCGTGCTCGCTCACGCCGCTCATGGCCACGATCGTCAGCGGCACGAAGGCGAGGCCCATGCCGAGGGCGACGACGAGGCTGGGGAAGAGGACGTCGCCGAGGAAGCTGCCGTTCGCCGAGACGTGGCTGAACCAGTAGAGGCCGGCGGCCTGCGTGGCGAGGCCCGCGACGAGCACCGGCTTGGGGCCGAGCGTGGTCGAGAGCTGCGACGCGACGCCGGCGGAGGCGCCGATCGTCAGCGCGAGCGGCAGGAAGGCGAGGCCGGCCTCGAGCGGGCCGTAGGCGAGGACCTGCTGCAGGTAGAGCGTGGCGAAGAAGAACAGGCCGATCAGCGCGCCGCCCATCAGGACGCCGGTCACGGTCGCGCCGGTCAGGCCGCGGCTGCGGAAGATCCGGAACGGGACCAGCGGGTTGGCGGTGCGGGTCTCGACGAGGGCGAACGCGGCCAGGAACGCGGCGGCGATCAGCACGAACTCCGGCTTGACGCCGTCGATCACGCCGTAGACGAGGGCGACGAGCCCGCCGGTGACGGTGAACGCGCCGAGCGCGTCGAAGGAGCGAGTCGCGGCGTCGACCTTGGACTCGCGCAGGACCGTGGGTGCGAGCGCGGCCGCCGCGATCCCGATCGGCGTGTTGATCCACAGCACCCACTCCCACCCGAGCGTCTGCGTGATCACGCCGCCCAGGAGGCTGCCGGCCGCGCCGCCGCCGGCGGCCACGGCGCCCCACACGCCCAGCGCCGTGTTGCGCTCGGCGCCTTCCGCGAACGTCGTCGTGACCAGGCTGAGCGCGGCGGGGGAGAGAATCGCGGCGCCGAGGCCCTGCAGCGCGCGAGCGGCGATCAGCGTCCCGCCGCTCGTCGCCAGCCCGCCCGCGAAGGACGCGACCGCGAACAGCGTGAAGCCCGCCATGAAGACCCGCCGGCGGCCGAGCAGGTCCGCCATCCGCCCGCCGAGCAGCAGGAACCCGCCGAAGGCGAGCACGTACGCGTTCACCAGCCACGCCAGGCCCTCGCGGGAGAGCTGCAGATCCTTCCCGATCGAGGGGAGCGCGACGTTGACCACGGACGCGTCGAGCACGACGACGAACTGCGCGGTGGCGAGCAGCGCGAGCGCCCACCACTTGCGTTGCTGGGCCTTTGATTGATCGAGCATGTAAGGGATTTTGGAGCTGAGGGAGGCCCCTTACATGGGGAGTACGGAGCCTCATTTTCGGCTCTGGGCCTTAGTTGCTCGCCGCTCTAGCGCTGCGCCTTACTTGCGGATCCGCAGCTGCGCCGAGGCGCATCCGGTGACGTGCACCGTGAGGTGCCCGACGCGCTGTGCCCTGAGCACCAGGCGAGCGCTTCCGGCCCGGTTCAAGCGGGCCGTGGCGACGGCCTTGCGGGACGAGCCGCGGCGGGCGGAGACGCGCAGCTTGCGGTGCTTGGGGGCGTGCACGAGCCGGGCCCGGATGATGGTCCGACGGCCGGCCACGATCGTCGCCCGCGAGAGACGCACAGCGCAGGTGGAGGCAGTCGGTTTCGGGTCGGTCGGCCGGGTCGGAACCGGCGGGGGCTCCGCGGCGGGAAGCGTCGTGCCGGGAGCGGCGGCGGGCAACGAGGGCGGCGTGGGTGACTCCGGCGTCGGGCCCGGGGTGCCGGCGTCCGAGCGGATGCTGACGGAGTCGATGTCCCCGGTGAAGCCGAGGTCGCACTCGCCGCCGTACTGGCCGATCAGCGCGTTGCTCGACGGGATCGCGTAGCTGATCCGCAGCGGCGCCGCCATCGGCTCCCCGACCTCGCGGCCGTCGACGAACAGCCGCAGCGCGGCGCCGTCGAAGGAGCCAGTGAGGTTGTGCCACTTGCCGTCCCAGACGTCCTTGCGGCGTGCGGTCGCCGACAGCACGTACCGGCTGCCGTCGAACACGTAGAACGCAAGGCCGCCGTTCGGCGCGGTGTAGAGCCCATAGGAGGCGGACACGCACTTCGAGCCACCACGGGCGACGAGGTAGCGGTACGAGCCCGGGCTCCCATTCGCCCGGGCGGTCGCCTCGATGGTCAGATGCTGCACGGCGAGCTTGGGTGTGTCGGGCAGGCGCACGAACGTCGTGCCGTCGAAGTGCAGCGCGCCGCCGGACGCGCCCGCGATCCGGACCGGGTCGGCGGCATCCGCCTGGGCGGTGAGGCCGAGGGTCGCGTCCAGCCCGAACGGGCCGGAGTCGTGGACGACCTGGCCGGTGCCCTCGTCGAAGTTCCACTGCGCCACCAGGCCTTGCTCGCTCGCGGCGGCGGGCGACGTACCCACCGCCGCGGCCGCCGCCGTCACGACTCCTACCCGTACCGCCCATCTGCCCAGCTCCGTCACCATCACACTGGACCAACCGACGGGGCGGCCGGATTCTTCCGGACCGCGGAGTCCGCTGGACGAATGTTCAGGTGACCGACACTCAGGCGCCGGCGGCGAAGCTGTCGCGCCAGCTCGGGTGCGTCGGGCGCCAGCCCAGTTCGGCCTTCGCCTTGGCGTTGGACGCACCTCGGGAGGAGGTCATCATCATCACCGCCGCGGGGCTCGCGACGACCTTGGCGATCCACGCCGGCACCTTGCGCGGGGGCTTGGCGCCGAGGTGCTCGGCGATGTACGGGAGCCACTCCTTGGCGGGGGCGGGTTCGTCGTCGACGATGTTGTAGATCTCGCCGGGGCGGCCGCGCTCGATCGCCGCGAGGGTGGCGGTGGCGATGTCGTCGGTGTGCAGGAAGGACCAGACGCCCTCGCCGTTGCCGACGAGCGGGAACTGGCGCTTGTGGATCATCTCGGTCTGCTCGCCCCCGGGCGCCATCCCGCTGCCCGGGCCGTAGAAGCCGCCGTAGCGCAGCACGATGCCACCGGCCTCGGTCGTCAGCCGCTCCAGCCGGCGGATCGCGGCGTGGGTCTCGCGGATGCCCTTCGGCGGGGCGGGATCGAGCGGGTCGTTCTCGGTCTTGACCGGGCCGCCGCGGCGTTCGTACGGCCAGCCGGCGAAGGACTGGGCGATCAGGAGCCGGCCGTCGGCGGCGGCGAGGAGATGCTCGGTGCCTTCGGTGCGCAGCCGGTTGGTGAGGTGGAACGCCTTGTCGATGTTCTTCATGTCGATGCCGGTCAGCGCGGTCATCTGGTGGACGATCACGTCGGGCTGGGTGGCGTCGATGGCGGCCTTCACGGAGGCGGCGTCGAGGCCGTCCATGACCTGGGCGTTCGCGCCGAGCGCGCGCAGTTCGCCCGTCTTGGCTTCGGTGCGGGTGGTGCCGGTGACGGCGTAGCCGGTCGCGATGAGTCGTGGGATGAGCGCACGGCCGGCGGCGCCCGTGGCGCCTGCGATGAGGATGTGCATGCCCCCTTCGACGAGACGGCGTGAAAAGCTGTGACAGCCGTGACCGACGATCTTCGCCCGCTGCTGTTCTCGATCGCCTACCGGATGCTCGGCTCGGTCGCCGAGGCCGAGGACGTCGTGCAGGAGGCGTACCTGCGGCGTGCGTCCTCGAGCGATGTGGTCGTCGAGAACGAGCGCGCGTTCATGACCACGGTCACGTCACGGCTGGCGATCGACGTGTTGCGCTCCGCGCGGGTGCGGCGCGAGACCTACGTGGGCGACTGGCTGCCCGAGCCGCTGATCGAGCCCGAGGCGCCCGCCGCGGCCGAGACCGAGGAGTCGGTGTCGCTGGCGATGCTCGTGTTGCTGGAGCGGCTGAACCCGGTCGAGCGGGCCGTGTTCGTCCTGCGCGACTCGTTCGACCTGGGGTTCGACCAGATCGCGGGGACCGTCGATCGCAGCGAGGACAACTGCCGCCAGATCCTCTCGCGGGCGCGCAAGCGGGTGGCCGACGAGCGCCCGCGCTTCGACGCGGACCCCGGGGAGCGACGCACGCTCGCGGCGCGGTTCCTCGCCGCCGCGCGCGAGGGCGATCTCGAGGGCTTGGTCGCCGTGCTCGCCCCGGACGCGGTGCTGATCGGCGACGGCGGCGGCATCGCCCGCTCGATCCCGCACGCGATGCACGGCGCGCCCGCCATCGCTCGCGCGCTGCTCGCCTTCTACGGGCAGGTCGACACGCTCGGCGTCACGCTCGAACCCGTCTGGGTCAACGGCCACCCGGGGTTCAGGACGGTCGATTCCGACGGCCGGATCGTCAACGTCATGGGGCTCGACGTCGTCGACGGACGCATCGCCTCGATCTACTCGATGCTCAACCCGGAGAAGCTCGGGCACCTGGGGGAGACGTCGACCTTGGGGTTGCGGCCTAGTCAATCAGCGCGCCGGCGCTGACGTTCACCGTGGCGGCCGTCATCGTGCGGGCCTGATCGGAGGCGACGAACGCGGCCACGTTGCCGACGTCCTCGAGCGTGGCGCTGCGGCCGAGCAGCGTGGACTCGTCGAGGCTCTTGGTGATCGCGTCGCGGCCTTGGAAGTTCTTGGGGATCGACTCCGGCACGCCGCCCGTGCGCAGCGTGATGACTCGGACGCCCCGGTTCTCGGTGGAGAACTGACGGCGCATCGCCTCCAGCGCGTGGAAGGCGGTCTGCAGGCCGCCGAGGTGGTAGCCGCGCGGCGGGTCGCCCTCACCGCCGAAGACGAGGATCACACCCGCGCCGTGGCGCGCCGCGGCCTGCCAGGTGATCAGGTTGGTGCGCACCGCGGTCAGGACGGGCGCCAGGTAGTCCTCGACGTCCATCTCGGCCATCGGCGTGCCCTGCACGTCGTTGTGGTTGATGACGTTGAACGAGATGTCGATCCGGCCGATCGTGTCGGCGTGGGCGTCGACTGCGGCGGCGTCCAGGGCGTCCACGACCGCCCACTCGGCCCCGATCTCCTTCGCGAGGGCTTGGAGTGGCGCGGGTGTGCGTCCGGCGAGGAAGACGTGCGCGCCCTCGCGGGCGAAGGCACGTGCCGCCGCGCCGCCGATCGAGCCCGCGCCGCCATAGACCACCGCGTTCTTGCCTTTGAGCAGCATGTGGGTTGTGACCCGCTCAAACGGGGAAAGTCATCGATCGTGGATAATCCACGCATGGCCACCCTGAACGTCGACAGGACTTTACGCGGCGCACGCCGACGTGGTCTTCCCTGACCGCGCTGGCCGGACGTAGCTTCGGCGCGGTCCCGGCACCGGCACTCGTACTCCTCGGCATCGTCAGCGTTCAGGTGGGCTCGGCGCTGGCCAAGCACCTGTTCGGCGAAGTGGGCAGCTTCGGGACGGTCGCGTTGCGGCTGTTCTTCGCGGCGGTCGTGCTGACGCTGTTGTGGCGGCCGTCGCTGCGCATGAGCCGTGGCGCGTGGACGGTCGTGCTCGCTTACGGCGTGGTTCTCGGCGTGATGAACCTCTGCTTCTACCTGGCGCTGGCCCGGCTGCCGCTGGGGATCGCGGTGACCATCGAGTTCCTCGGGCCGCTCGCGGTGGCCCTGGCCGGGTCGCGGCGCTGGCTGGATGCCCTGTGGGCGGTGCTCGCGTCAGGCGGGGTCGTCCTGCTGATGGACGGAAACGGCGACCTCGACCTCGTCGGTGTGCTGTTCGCCCTCGCCGCCGGCGCGTGCTGGGGCCTGTACATCCTGGTCGGCGCGGCGCTGGGCCGCCACACCACGGAAGGCAACGGTCTGGCTCTGGGAATGGCCGTCGCGGCGGTGGTGGCGGTGCCCTTCGGGGCGGTCGACGCCGGCACGGCGCTGCTTGCGCCGTGGATCCTGCTTGCCGGGCTGGGCGTGGCGCTGCTGTCGTCGGTGATCCCGTATTCCCTGGATCTGGAAGCCCTCCGCAAGATCCCACCGCGCGTGTTCGGCATCCTGATGAGTCTCGAGCCGGCGATGGCGGCCCTCATCGGCCTCATCGTGCTCCAGGAGTCGCTGCAGTGGTCGCAGTGGATCGCCGTCCTGTGCGTCGTGGCCGCATCGGCGGGCGCCACCCGCGGCGCGCGCGCAGAGGTCTAACCACCGATATCGTCCCGCCGCGTGCCCGCGCGCTGGGGAACCGTCGCCGCCTACGCCGCGGTCGCGGCGGCCAACCAGTTGCTGTGGCTGACCTACGCGCCGATCACCACCGACGTCGCGCAGCACTTCGACGTCTCCGAAAGCGCCGTCGGCTGGCTCTCCCAGGTCTTCCCGCTGCTCTACGTGGTGCTGGCGCTGCCGGCCGGGCTGGCGCTGGACCGGCGGTTCCGGAGCGCGCTGCTGTTCGGCGCGTGGCTGACTGCGGTGGGCGGGGCGGTGCGGCTCAGCTCGGACACCTTCGCGGCCGCCCTGGCGGGCCAGATCCTGATCGCGGTCGCCCAACCGCTGATCCTCAACGCGGTCACGAAGATCGCGCTCGTGTCGGTGCCGGACGCGCTGGCGAAGGGCATCTCGCTCGGCTCCGCCGGCATCTTCGCGGGCACCGCGCTCGCGCTGCCACTCGGCCCGGCGCTGGGCGACGCGGGTTCGCTCACGCCGCTGCTGGTCGTCGACCTGATCGTGGCCGTGGCCGCGGCGACGTGGCTGACGCTCGCGATGCGGGGAGTCGCGCCCGCCCGCGCCGACCTCTCCGCCTCGGCCCGGCCCGACCTCGCCGCGCCCACCCACGCCGACCTCACCGCCTCCGCCCACGCCGACCTCTCCGCCGCGGCCCGGCCCGACCTCGGCGAGCCCGCCCACCGCGACCTCTCCGCGTCGGCCCGGCCCGACCGCGCCGCGCCCGCCCACGCCGACCTCTCCGCCTCGGCCCGGCCCGGCCTCGGCGCGCCGGCCCACGGCGACCTCTCCGCGCCCGCCCACGCCGACCTCTCCGCGCCCGCCTTTGCTGGGCGGGCCGAGCTGCGCGCCGTGTGGGGCGACCGCGCGATCCGGCGCCTCGCCGGCGTCGCGTTCCTCGGGTTCGGCGTGTTCGTCGCGCTGACGACCTGGCTGCAGGCGCTGCTCGAGCCCGCGGGGGTCAGCGACGCGACCGCCGGCTGGCTGCTCGGCGCGATGGTCCTCGCGGGCGTCGTCGGCTCGGCGTTTCTGCCCGAGCTCCTCGTCCGGAGCGGCGCGGAGCGGCGGTTCCTGCGCGTCGCCGCGGTGGTGACCGCGTCGGGCTGCGTGTTCCTCGCCCTCGCGCCCGGTGCGGCCGTGGTCGCGGTCATCCCGCTCGGCGTCGTGTTGCTCGGGAGCCTGCCGGTGATCCTCGAGCTGACCGAGCGCCGCTCGCGAAGCAGCGCGGCGACCGCGGTGATCTGGCTCGCGGGTAACGCCGGCGGGATCGTCGTGGCCGTCCTCGTGCAGACGACGCAGAACCATCCCGGCGCGGCGTTCTCGCTGCTTGCGCTGACCGGCGCGCTCGTCCTCGCGGTCGCCTGAAGGAAGCGGCTCGCGCGCCGCGAACACGACCCCATGAGCGAGACGGATCACAGCACCGAGCCGCCGCACGTCTCCGGGGAGGAGCTGCGAGCCGCACTGGCCCCCAAGGGGGAGACCCGCCGGAACCCGGTACTCGTGACCGAGCACGACGACGGCGAGCTCAAGCAGCTCAAGGCCGCGCTCGAGACGGCCGACGGCCTCCGCACCGAGCTCGAGGCCAGCCGCCGCCTGATCGACTCCGCCCGCGCCGACGCGATCGAGCTCCGCGCCTCCCTCGAGGCCGCGCGCGAGGACGCGAAGGAGCTGCGCCTCGAGCTCGTCCGCGCCCGCGCCGAGTCCCACGAGCGCCGCGAAGCCCTCTCCAAGCTCGCCAGCGCCGGCCTCTTCCGCCGCCGCAAGGTCATGGCGGAGCTCAAGCGGCGTAACGCTTTCTAAACCCCACCTAAGGGGTCTGGCCCCTTATCTCGCGTTTAGGTTGTATCGCAGGCCCGAAGCCGCGTTGCGCGGTGAACCGTGACCTAAAGGAAACCTAAGGGGTCTGACCCCTTAGGTTCGGTTTATTTTCGGAGGCGGAGGTTCTGCATGCCTCCGTCGACGAACAGGGCCGTGCCGGTGGCGCCGGTGGCGGTGGCCAAGTAGGCGATCGCGTCGGCGACTTCCTGGGCGCTGACGAGGCGGCCCATCGGCTGCCGGGCATTCAATGCCACCCGCTCCGCGTCCGGGTCGTCGGCAGCGTCGAGGAGGCGGCCGACCCACGGCGTGTCGGCCGTGCCGGGGCAGACGCAGTTGACGCGGATGCCCTCGCCGACGTGGTCGGCGGCCATCGCCATCGTCAGCGCGAGCACGGCGCCCTTCGTCGCGCTGTAGAGCGCGCGCTGGGGGATTCCCGCGGTCGCCGCGACCGAGCACGTGTTGACGATCGCGGCGGATGACGACTCGCGCAAGGCGCCCAGCGCCGCCCGCGACACGCGCACCATGCCGACGACGTTGACGTCGTAGACCCGGTGCCACTCCTCGTCGGAGTTGTCGGCGATCGTCCCCGCCGCGCCGATCCCCGCGTTGTTGACGAGCACGTCGAGGCCGCCCAGCCGCGAAATCGCCTCCGCGACCGCCGCGTCCACACCCGCGGCGTCGGTGACGTCCACGCGGATCGCGTCGTCGCCCTCGACCACATCGCGGTCGAACACGATCACCCGCGCTCCCCGCGCGCGCAGCTCAGCGACCGCGGCGGCGCCGATGCCCGACGCGCCGCCCGTGACGATCGCCCGCATCAGACCATCGCCTCGATCAGGTGCGGCCCGGGCTCATTCAGCGCCTCGCGCAGCGCCGACACCATCCCGGAAACGTCGTCGACCCGCCGCCCCGGCACCCCCATCGACTGCGCGAGCCCCGCAAACGACAGCTCAGGCCGCCCGATGTCCATCAACTCGTGCGCTGCCCGTCCGTCCCCTTCGGCACCGACGCGCGAGAACTCGAACTCGAGGATCGCGTAGGAGCGATTGGCGATGATGATCGTGGTCACGTCGAGGCCCTCCCGAGCCTGGGTCCACAGCGATTGGATCGTGTACATGGCCGAGCCGTCGGCCTCCAAAGAGATCACAGGCCGGCCCGGAGCCCCCACCGCAGCACCGGTCGCGGCAGGCATGCCCCACCCGATCGACCCGCCGGTCAGGAACAGATAGTCGTGCTCGCCCGCGCCCGCGGTGCGCTCGACGAACAGCACCGACGCGGTCACCGCCTCGTCCACGACGACCGCGTCGTCGGGCAGGAGCGCACCCACGATCGCGCTGAGGTTGTCGACGTTCAACGCGCCGCCCGTCGGCAACGCCACCCGCTCCAAAGCCGGAACCACCACCGACGCCGGCGCACCCACCTCCGCTGCCAGCGCCTCCAACGCGCCGAGCGCATCCTCACCCGGCGAAGCCAAAGCGACGAGATCCGTCGACGGGTCCGCCAGCAGGCTCGGCTGCCCCGGGTACGCGAAGAACCCGACCGGCCGGCGCGTGTCCACGAGCACCAGCGATGACAAGCCGGACAAGGCATCGACCGCCATCTCGGTCAGATACGGCACACCCACCGGCCGCGGCCGCCCGCCGCCGCGCGCGAGCCGCGGCGCGAACGTGTCCCGCAGCAACGCGGCGCCCGTCACGGCGGCGATCCGCGCCGCGAGGTCCACCCCGCGCGCCGACGTCGCCGCCCCGCCGATCAGCAGCGCCGCGCCCGGTCGCCGCAGCGCCACAGCAGCGGCCGAGACCGCCTCGTCCGGCACCGGCGACAGAACCGGCACCGCCAGCGCCGGCACGGCCCCGAGGCTCTGCTCCCACCCAGCGTCGGCGGGAACGATCAGCGTCGCGACCCCGGAGGCACGCGCCGCCGCGACCGCCTCGGCCGTGTCCAGCGCCGCCGACCGCGCGTCCCGCACCGTCCGCACCCACTGGGAAGCGGGCCGGACGACGGACTCGATGTCGCTCGCCAGCGGCGCTCCCAGCGGCTTGTGCGCGACCGCATGATCGCCCACCACGTTGACCATCGGCGTTCGCGCCTTGTACGCGTTGTGGACGTTGGCGAACGCGTTCCCGAACCCCGGCCCGAGGTGCAGGAGCGTCGCGGCGGGATCGCCCGCCATCCGCGCGTAGCCGTCCGCCGCGCCCGAGGCCACTCCCTCGAACAACGTCAGTACACCGCGCACCGACGGCACGCGGTCAAGCGCGGCCACCAGATGCATCTCCGAGGTCCCGGGATTCGCGAAGCAGACGGACACCCCGGAGTTCGCCAGCGTCCGCAGGACGCTTTCCGCCCCGTTCAAGTCACAGCCCCAAACATGGCCCGGAATGTACGCTGAGAACGGTGACCGACGACTCGCTCCCCGAGCTCCGGGCCTCCGACGCAGACCGCGAACACCACGCCGAGGTGCTCAGACGCGCCGCCGGCGAGGGCCGTTTGACGATGGATGAGCTCGACGAGCGGCTGACCACCGTCTATGAGTCGCGGACCCACAGCGAGCTGCAGCGGCTGATCGCCGACGTCGTCGCCCCCGGCGACCAGGCGCACCCGGCGACCCGCGGCAAGCGCATGCCGGTCAAGCGCGGGGAGGACGGGGCGAACTGGCTCGTCTCGATCATGAGCGGCCGCGAGCGCAAGGGGCGCTGGCGCGTCGGCCCGCACCTGAAGGTCATCAACTTCATGGGCGGCTCGGATCTGGACCTCTGCGACGCAGAGCTCGCCGACGACGTCGTCCGACTCACCGTCGTCGCGCTCATGGGCGGGGCGGAGATTCGCGTGCCCGACGGCGTCAACGTGGAGCTGAGTGACTTCGCCTTCATGGGCGGCAACAGCACCGACATCGGGGAGGATCACCCCGATCCCGGCGGCCCGACGATTCGCCTGAGTCTGATCTCGATCATGGGCGGCATCGACGTCAAGCGCGGGCGCAAGCTCACACGCGCCGAGCGCAAGGCCCAGAAGCACCTACGGCACGGGAGCTGAGACCGCGGGGCGCTCGAGCGCCCGCGGGACCAGCAGCGCGGTGATCGGCCCGATCGCGAGCCGCTCCGTAGTGCCCGGGGGAAGGTCGCCGCGCCCGGTGCGCGGGTCGCGCGGCGGGACCGGCAGCCCGAAGAGCTTGTGGCCGTGCTCGGCGGCGTACACGCGCAGCGCTCGACCCGCATCCGGCCGCCCGAGGCGCCAACCCGCGGCGATCAGCTGCGATCCGTGCCAGAGCTCCCAGCGCCAGCGCCGGAACGGCATCCGCCCTGGAGGGAGCGGATACAGGCTGTAAGCGAACTCGAGGCCGTGAACGGTCGGCACGTGCTCCACCCACGCTAGCGTGCCCAGATGACAGCCAACCCCCGATCGGGGGGTGGTTCGTCTGCTATCGAATTAGGCGTGGTCGCTGCCCTCCCGCTTTTCGGTGCATTTCTCGCGGGTCTCGGCACGCGCCGGTGGCTGCAGCAGCACGTCACGATCCTCTTCCGGCTCCAGCTCGCGGGCGGGATCGGGCTGCTGTCCGTCCTCGCCGGCTGGAGCTTCAACGTCAGCGTCCGCAATGTTGCCGCGATCGGGGTCCTGCTCGTCGCCCAGCTGACGTCGGTCGCCGTCGCCTCCCGCGTGTTCCGCAAGCGCACGGACGGCGCGCTGTTCTCGTTCTGGATGTTCGGCAACCCGACGTTCTGGACGGCGCCCGTGGCCGCGGCCGCGCTCGGGGCCGAAGCGGCGGTGTTCGTGATCGCCTACGACATGCTCACGCAGGCGCGGATCGCGATCGGCGTGCGCGCGATGCGCTCCCACGCGCCGAAGAGCCAGTCCGCAAAGACCGCGCTGGCGGACTACGCGCCGACCATCGCCGCCATGAGCGGGCTGCTGCTCGGCCTCGTCTTCCCGGCGCCGGATTTCGTCGACTCCGTCGTCGCGGTGCTCGGCATCGTGATGGCGTTCTTCGGCTTCATGCTGCTCGGCGTCTCGTGGCCGCGCAACCGCTGGACCGGCGTGCCGCAAGTGGCGATGACCGTCCGCGCGCTCGCGCTGCACTTCACGCTCGTCCCGGCGCTGCTGGGCCTCGCGACGCTGGCCGGGGTCGACCTTCCGGGTGCGGTCTGGCTGCTCGCGTTCGGCCCGGTGCCGACCTCGGTCGTCTCCTTCTCGCAGGTCTACGGCTACTCGCCGCGGACGGCGGCGACCGGGCTGGCGATCAGCATCGGGTGCGCGATCGCGCTCCTGCCGCTCTCGCTCACGCTCGCCGGCTGACGAAGCCGGCGAGCACGCGCGACGCGCCGTAGTACACGACCGCCGCGATACCCCAGTTCACAGCGAGGGAGCGGCGAGCGGAGCTGAGCTCGAACATCCCGTTGAACGGTCCGGCAAGCCAGTTGGCAGCGTCGCGGACGGCCTCGACGATGTCGTTGGCCCGGTTGGCCTTGAGCAGGACGAGGACGATCCCCGCGAGCAGGACCAGCGCCACCGCCGTGCCCACCAGCTCGATCGCCTTGGAAAGCTGACTCATGTGCGTTCATAGGATGGCGGCCATGGCCGACGTCCTGATCACTGAGTTCACCGATCCCGCGTGCCCGTGGGCCTATTCCGCCGAGCCGTTCCGGCAGCACCTGAACTGGCTGTACGGCGACGCGATCGAGTGGCACGTGCGGATGGTCGTGCTCTCGGAGTCCACCGAGCAGCTCGCAAACTCCGGGTTCGGCGTCAAGCAGCTGGCGGGCGCGTACCGGCGGATCGCGCACGATCACGGGATGCCGATGGTCACGTCGGCGCCCGAGCGGATGGCGGTGTCGCTGCCGGCCTGCACCGCCGTGGTGGCGGCCCGGCTGCACGCGCCCGAGCACACCCGGCCGCTCCTGCGCGCGCTGCGGGTGCGCAACTTCTCGGGTGAGCTGCTCGACGCGCCCGAGACGATCATGGGCGCGGCGCTGGATGCCGGGCTGGACCCGCGGGCGCTCGCCGGGTGGATGGTCCGCGACGACGTGCTCGCAGCGGTCGCGGAGGACAAGGCCCTGGCCCGCGCGCCGATGCCCGCGGCGCTGGTGCTCGACTCCAAGCTCGCGGGATGGGCGGGCGGGCGGCGCTACACCTGCCCGAGCTACGAGATCACCCGCGTCAGCGACGGCCTGCAGGTGGTCGCGCCCGGCTTCCAGCCCTTCCTGACCTACGAGGTCCTGCTCGCGAACCTGCTCCCGGACGTCGCCCGCCGCGAAGCCCCGGCGAGCGTCGTGGAGGCCCTCGCGTGGGCGGGTGAGCCGCTGGCCTCGAAGGAGGTCGCGGAGCTGTGCGGGCTGTCGGTCCCGGACGCCCGCGAAGCGCTCGGCCGCGTCGCGACAGAGCGCCACGTCGGCGCCGATGGCTTCTGGTCCCTGACTTAAACCCCACCTAAGGGGTCTGGCCCCTTAGGTGGGGTTTAGGGAAGCGACGTGCTCGCGGCGATGTAGTCCAGATAGCGCTCGCGGGGATCTCCGCCCATCGATTCGAAGAACGAGATCAGCCGTCCGGTTGACATCCAGGCGGGCGACGTGCCGGCGACGAAGTGGGTGTGACTCGACCACGGCCACTGGTCAGGGGCACGGCACAGGCCGGCCTTGACCGGGTTGTGGACGATGTAGTTCGTCGTCACCCACAGGTGGGCGTCGTTGTTCATCAGTTTCGAGTCGTATCGTGCGCCGTAGACGTGGCCTGCTTTCTTGTGACGGCGGTTAAAGGCCTGCGCATACGGCCCATGGAGCCGCTGCATCCCGTTTCCGAGGTTGGCCTTCGGAGTCTCGATCAAGAGATGCATGTGGTTGCCCATCAAGCAGTAGGCCAGGCAGTGCCAGGACATGTGTTGCACGACCCGCCCGAGCCTCCACAGGTAGCGCCTGCGATCGTCGTCGTTGATGAAGATCGTCTGCTTCGCGGCTCCTCGTGACCACACGTGGTGGATGCCGCCTGCGAGCTCGAGGCGTGGCTGTCTGGGCATGCCATTGGTAGCTCGGCAGCCCGTCCCTTCGCCCCTCGCCCGAACTTAAATCCCACCTAAGGGGTCTGGCCCCTTAGGTGGGGCTTAATTTCTAGGCGGCGAGTTCGATCGCGATCTGTTCGAGGATGTCCAGGCCCTCCTGGGCGCCGGATTCCATGCCCGTGCCGATGATCATGTCGCGGATCTCCTTGGTGTCCACGCTCGTGAGCATCGACAGCTTGGTCCGGCCGCCGTCGAGGTCCTCGAACGTGCAGGTGACGACGGCCGCGCCCGCCTCGGGCGCGCCTTCGAAGATCTCGGTGTTGACCAGCTTCTCGTTCGGGACGATCTCCTGGTATTCGCCGTGGAAGGCGACCTCGAAGCCGGCGTCGGCGACCATCACGTAGCGCCATCGGCCGCCGACTCGCAGGTCGATGTCGGCGATCGTGACGTTGCCGCGCTTGCCCGCCCACCAGCGCTTGACCAGCTCGGGGGTCGTGTACGCCTTGAACACCAGCTCGCGTGGCGCGTCGAACTCGCGCACCATGAGGATCTCGGTGTCGGACGGAAGGGTGAGGATTGCGCTACCGGTGGTCGCGGGCATCGTCTTGCTCCTGTTTGAGGTCTTCGAGAACGTCGTCCAGCGCCTCGAACCGCTCCGACCACGTCCGCTCGTACGTCTTCACCCAGTCGTGAATGGGCTTGAGCGCGTGGCCGTTGAGCCGGTAGAGCCGCTGACGGCCTAGATCACGCACGTCGACCGCTCCCACTTCGCGGAGGACACGCAGGTGCTTGGACACCTGTGGCTGGCTCATGCCCAGCAGCTGCACGAGGTCGTTGACAGGACGCTCGCCGCCGGCCAGGAGATCGAGGATCTCACGCCGCCGGGGCTCTGCCACCGCGTTGAACGCGTCCGCTGTCGTCGCTGCACGGGCCATCTGACAGACATATTCCCATATCGGAATGCGACGTCAAGTACGGCTACCACGAATCCGCCGCGAGACCTGGTCCGCGGCGCGCGCGACGTGCACGGCGAGCGCCTCGGCCGACTCACCCGCCTCGTAGGTCACCGCCACCGCGGCGATCGGATGACCGGTGTGATCGCGCACCGCGCAGGCGACCGACGCGAAGCCGGGGGTCACGAAGCCGTCCTCGACCGCATAGCCACTCTTCCGCGCAGCGCTCAAGAGCGCACGCAGCTGTGTCAGCGAGGCAGGACCCGCGTCGTGGCGGCGCGTGAGCACCCGGCGGCTGGGGAACAGCGCGTCGACCTGCTGCGCCGGCAACGCGGCGAGCATCGCCAGGCCGGAGGCGGTGAGGTGGGCGGGGAGGCGCACCCCGACGTCGGTCACCAGGCCCGGGCGCCCGGGCGCGCGCTCTTCGATCACGTACAGGACCTCGCGGCCCTGCAGCAGCGCAAGATGCGCGTTGTGGGTGGTGGCGGTGACGAGGCGGGTGAGGACGGTGCGCGCGATCCAGCGCAGCGGGTCCTGACGCACGTAGGCGCTGCCGAGCTCGTACGCGCCGACGCCGAGGCCGTACCGCCGCTCCTCCGGCAGGTGCACGACGAACCCCTCGTCGATCAGCACGTTGAGCAGGTGGTAGGTGCTGCTGCGCGGGAGGTCGAGGTCGCGCGCGATCGCCGACGCCGGCAGCGGCGCGGCGTGGCGGGCGAGGAGCTTGAGCAGCTGCAGCGCCTGGGCGGCGGCGGGGGCGTTTTGTCTCAGATCCGAGACAGTACCGCCGCGAGTTGCTTTCCCACAGGCGGGCGCGATGGTCTGATGCGGCCCATGTTCATGTCGCCGGTCATGGTCGGTGTGGGTGCGCCGTCACTCGAGGACGTCGTCGCCGTCGCACGCGAAGGTTCGCCCGTCGAGCTGTCGGCGGATGCGCTGGCCGAGATCGCGCGCAGCCGCGCGGTGATCGACTCGCTCGCGGCCGACGTCGTGCCGCATTACGGGGTGTCGACGGGGTTCGGCGCGCTCGCGACGCTGCACATCCCCGTCGAGAAGCGCCTCGAGCTGCAGCGCGGGCTGATCCGCAGCCATGCCGCGGGCTCGGGCGACGAGGTCGAGCGCGAGGTCGTGCGCGCGCTGATGCTCCTGCGGCTCTCGACGCTCGCCACCGGCCGGACGGGCGTGCGGGTCCAGACGGCCACCTCCTACGCCGCGCTGCTGACCGCGGGGATCACCCCGGTCGTGCACGAGTACGGCTCACTCGGCTGCTCCGGCGACCTGGCGCCGCTCTCGCACTGCGCGCTGGCGCTGATGGGGGAGGGTCCGGTCCGCGACGCGACCGGGGCACGGCGCGACGCCGCCGACGCGCTGCGCGAGGCCGGCATCGAGCCGGTCGTGCTGGCCGAGAAGGAAGGCCTCGCGCTGATCAACGGGACCGACGGGATGCTCGGGATGCTCGCGCTGGCGATCGCCGACCTCCGCAATCTCCTCGTCGTCGCTGACATCACCGCCGCCATGAGCGTCGAGGGCCTTCTCGGCACCGACCGGGTCTTCGCCGCCGACCTGCACGCGCTGCGCCCGCAGGCCGGCCAGTCGGCCGCCGCCGCGAACATGCGCGCCGTCCTCCACGGCAGCCCGATCGTCGCGTCCCATCGCGGGCCGGAGGACACGCGGGTGCAGGACGCCTACTCGCTACGCTGCGCGCCGCAGGTGGCGGGAGCGGCGCGCGACACCGTCGCGCACGCCGCCATGGTGGCGGCGCGGGAACTCGCGTCGGCGATCGACAACCCCGTCGTGACCATCGACGGCCGCGTCGAGTCCAACGGCAACTTCCACGGCGCGCCCGTCGGCTACGTGCTCGACTTCCTGGCCATCGCCGCCGCCGATGTGGCATCGATGGCCGAGCGGCGCACCGACCGCTTCCTCGATGTCTCACGCAACCACGGCCTGCCGCCGTTCCTCGCCGAGGATCCGGGCGTCGACAGCGGCTACATGATCGCCCAGTACACGCAGGCGGCCATCGTCTCCGAGCTCAAGCGCCTCGCGGTTCCCGCAAGCGTCGACTCGATCCCGTCCTCCGCCATGCAGGAGGACCACGTCTCGATGGGCTGGAGCGCCGGGCGCAAGCTGCGCCGAGCGCTGGACGGCCTGACCCGCGTGCTGGCGATCGAGCTGCTGACCGCCGCGCGTGGCATCGACCTGCGCGCGCCCCTCGCGCCCGCCGCCGCCACCGGCGCGGTGCTCGCCGCGCTGCGCGAGACGTGCGCCGGCGCCGGCGCCGACCGTTTCCTCGCCCCTGAGATCGAGGCCGCCGTGGCCTTCGTTCGTGACGGCGGCGCCGTGCGCGCCGCCGAGTCTGTGACCGGCCATCTGGAGGTGCCATGACCGTCTCTTCCATCCGCGCGGCGCGCGGAACCGACCTCTCGTGTCTGGGGTGGCAGCAGGAAGCCGCGCTGCGGATGCTGCAAAACAACCTTGATCCTGAGGTGGCGGAGCACCCGCAGGAGCTCGTGGTCTACGGTGGCACCGGGAAGGCGGCGCGCAACTGGGCGTCGTTCGATGCCATCGTCCGCACGCTGAAGACTTTGAAGGACGACGAAACGCTGCTCGTCCAGTCCGGCAAGCCCGTCGGCGTCATGCAGACCCACGAGTGGGCGCCGCGCGTGCTGATCGCCAACTCGAACCTCGTGGGTGACTGGGCGACGTGGGACGAGTTCCGCCGCCTCGAGGCGCTCGGGCTGACGATGTACGGCCAGATGACGGCCGGCTCGTGGATCTACATCGGCTCTCAGGGCATCCTCCAGGGGACGTATGAGACGTTCGCCGCGGTGGGGGAGAAGCGCTTCAACGGCTCGCTCGCCGGGACGATCACCTTGACCGGCGGCCTGGGTGGCATGGGCGGCGCGCAGCCGCTGGCGGTGTCAATGGCCGGCGGCGTCTCGATCACGGTCGAGGTCGATGCCTCACGCATCGTGCGCCGCCTGCAGTCCGGCTACCTCGACGTCGAGGCGCGTGACATCGACCACGCGCTCGAGCTCGCGATCGAGGCGCGCGACGCCAAGACGCCGTTGAGCATCGGCCTGCTCGGCAACTGCGCCGAGGTCTTCCCCGACCTCCTCCAGCGCGGCGCGCCGATTGACATCGTCACCGACCAGACCTCCGCGCACGACCCGCTGGCGTACGTCCCGCGGGGTGTGGCGTTCGAGGACTGGGCCGACGAGCGTCAGAAGCCAGGGGCCACCGACCGCGCCCGCGAGTCCATGGCCCGCCACGTCGAGGCGATGGTCGGCTTCCAGGACAAGGGCGCCGAGGTCTTCGACTACGGCAACTCGCTGCGCGCCGAGGCCAAGCTCGGCGGCTACGAGCGCGCCTTCGAGTACCCGGGCTTCGTTCCCGCTTACATCCGCCCGCTCTTCTGCGAGGGCCGCGGCCCGTTCCGCTGGGCCGCGCTGTCCGGCGATCCCAAGGACATCGCCGTCACCGACAAGGCCGTGCTGGATCTCTTCCCGGAGAACGAGTCGCTCGCGCGCTGGCTGAAGATGGCGGCCGAGAAGGTCCAGTTCCAGGGCCTGCCGGCGCGGATCTGCTGGCTCGGCCAGGGCGAGCGCAACCTCGCGGGCGCGGCGTTCAACGACCTCGTGGCGAGTGGCGCGGTCGCCGCCCCGATCGTCATCGGCCGCGACCACCTCGACACCGGCTCGGTCGCCTCGCCCTACCGCGAGACCGAGGCGATGCTCGACGGCTCCGACGCGATCGCCGACTGGCCGCTGTTGAACGCGATGGTGAACGTCGCCTCCGGCGCCAGCTGGGTCTCGATCCACCACGGCGGCGGCGTGGGCATCGGCCGCTCGATCCACGCCGGTCAGGTGAGCGTCGCGGATGGCACGGAGTTGGCGGCGAAGAAGCTCCAGCGGGTGCTGACCAACGATCCCGCCACGGGCGTCATCCGCCACGTCGACGCGGGCTACGACCGCGCCTCCGAGGTCGCCGCCGAGCGCGGCGTCCGCGTGCCGATGGCGGAATGACGCGCTATCACGCCGATTTCGCGTGGCTGGGCGGTGACTCGGTCGCGGCGGACGTCCTGATCGAGGTCGAGGGTGAGCGCATCGCCGCGGTCACCCCCGGCGTCCGACGTGATCGCGAGGTGCGACTGCGCGGCGTCACGCTCCCCGGCCTCGCCAACGCGCATTCGCACGCGTTCCAGCGAGCGCTGCGCGGGCGCACGCAACGGGGCGGCGGCAGCTTCTGGACCTGGCGCGAGGACATGTACGCGCTCGCGGGCAGGATCACGCCTGACGACACGTTCGAGCTGGCCAAGGGCACCTACACCGAGATGGTCAAGGCCGGGATCACCTGCGTGGGCGAGTTCGACTACGTGCACCACAGCGACGCGCTGATCGCGGCGGCGAAGGAGGTCGGCATCCGGCTCACGCTGCTCGACGCCTGTTACATCGCAGGCGGCTTCGGCGAGCCGCCCGCCGGCGCTCAGGCGCGCTTCAGCGACGGCGACGCGCTCGGCTGGGTCGAACGCGTCGACGAGATCAAAGGCGCGAAGGTCGGGGCCGCTATCCACTCCGTCCGTGCCGTGCCCGCCCGCCAGATGGACATCGTGGTCGAGTGGGCCGAGGGCAAGCCGCTGCACTTCCACGTCTCCGAGCAGCGCGCGGAGAATGAAGCCTGCCTCGCCGCGCACGGCTTCACGCCGGTGCGCCTGCTGGCCGAGCACGGTGCGCTCGGCCCGAACTCCACCGCCATCCATGCCACCCACCTCACCGAAGCCGACAAGCAACTCCTCGCCGAGACCACGATCTGCATGTGCCCGACGACCGAGCGCGACCTCGCCGATGGCATCGGCGACGCCGGCCCCAACCTCAGCCTCGGATCCGACAGCCACGCGATCATCGACCTCTTCGAGGAAGCCCGGGCGGTCGAGCTGAACCTGCGGCTGAAGACCGAGCGCCGCGGCCACTTCACGGCGCAGGCGCTGCTGCGCGGCGCGACCAACCACGCGAGCCTCGGGTGGGAGGACGCCGGCCGGATCGAGCCCGGCGCGCTCGCCGATCTCGTCACGGTCGGCCTCGACTCGCCGCGCCTGGAGACGGCCGAACGCGACACGCTGCTCGAATCGATCGTCTTCGCCGCGACCGCCGCCGATGTCACTCACACGTTCATCGGCGGCCGCCCGTGCTGATCCTTAAACCCCACCTAAAGGGCCAGACCCCTTAGGGGCGCTTTATGCTGATCGACAACATCGGAACGCTGGTCACGAACGACCCTGAAATCGGCACAGTGCAAGGCGCGGCGCTGGTGTTCGACGGCGCGTTCGTAACCTATGCGGGACCTAAAGGCTCGGTACCTGAAGGCGTCGACGGGGAGCGCGTCGACGCTGCCGGACGGGCCGTCATCCCCGGCTTCGTCGACTCCCACGGCCACCTGGTCTTCGCCGGCGACCGCGCGGAGGAGTTCGCCGCCCGCATGGAAGGCCGCCCGTACACGGCCGGCGGCATCAAGACCACGGTCAAGGCCACACGAGAAGCCAGCGACGAGCAGCTCGGCGGCAACCTCGACCGGCTGATCAACGAGGCCCTGCGCTCCGGCACGACGACCGTCGAGACCAAGTCCGGCTACGGCCTGACCGTGCCCGACGAGCGGCGAAGCCTCGAGATCGCGACGCCGCGCACACCCGAGACCACCTTCCTCGGCGCCCACGTCGTCCCGCCGGAGTACGACGCCGACGCCTACGTCGACCTCGTCAAGGGCGAGATGCTCGACGCCTGCGCGCCGCACGCCCGCTGGATCGACGTCTTCTGCGAGAAGGGCGCCTTCGACGGCGACCAGACCCGCGCGATCCTCGAGGCGGGCATCAAGAAGGGCCTCACGCCGCGAGTCCACGCCAACCAGCTGGGCCACGGGCCCGGCGTGCAACTCGCGGTCGAACTGCACGCGGCCTCCGCGGACCACGTCACCCACGTCACCGACGACGACATCGACGCCCTCGCGAACTCCGACACCGTCGCCACCCTGCTGCCGGGCGCGGAGTTCTCGACCCGCGCCCGCTATCCCGACGCGCGGCGCCTGATCGACGCCGGCGTCACCGTCGCGCTCGCCGCCGACTGCAACCCCGGCTCGAGCTACACGACGAACCTTCCGTTCTGCATCGCGATCGCGGTGCGAGAGATGGGCATGACCACCGACGAAGCGGTCTGGGCCGCAACCAAGGGCGGAGCACTAGCGCTGCGCCGCTCGGACGTTGGTCATCTCGCGCCGGGTGCCCGCGCCGACGCGATCCTGCTCGATGCTGGAAGCCATATCCATCTGGCGTACCGTCCAGGCGTCCCGCTCGTCGCCGCGGTGTTCCGCGGCGGCGTGCGAGCCGGCTAGGTCCAGGTGGCGCGGGCCTCGGCCAGCGTCGGCAGGAGCAGCGAAGCGGTGATGGCGGTGCTGACCGCGAGAAGCTTGATCTTGTTCATGGGAGGAAGCTTCGGGGGTGGCGGCTACGGCGCGGTAATGCGCCGGTAACGCGTGCGATGGATGCCAGCGTCGCGGCGAGCGCCGGGCGCTGCACCGCCCCGCGGCGCACGAGCGCGCTGATGTGACGCCGCGGCGGCGCGGGCAGTGCGCGGACGTAGTGCACGCCCGCGGTGGGCGTAGCGGCCAACTCCGGCACGAATGCGGCGCCGAGGCCGGCCGCCACGAGCGCGAGGATCAGCCCGGCGTCGTCGGCGCGGTGCGCGATCCGTGGGGTGAAGCCCGCCGCCTGGCAGGCCTGCTCGACGGCGCCGACGTACTGGGTCCCGGCGATCCCGCTGATCCATGGCCGGCCGGCCATGTCCGCGAGCGCGACCGGCTCGGCCACCGCCGCCGGCAGCGCCAGCAGCAGCGGCTCGGAGAGCAGCACGTGCTCCTCCAGGCCGCCGGCAGGGGCGCCCGGCACGTCGTCGTAGCGCTCCGACAGCAGCATGTCGAGCTCCCCGGAGCGCAGCAGCCCGATGCCGTCCTCGGGCTCGTGCTCCCGGATCGAGCACGCGAGCGCGGGATGCTCGACCGCGAGCGCCCGCACCGCGGGAGCGACGAGTTCGGCCGCTGCGCTGGGGAACGCGCCGATGATCACTTCGCCCTGCACGGTGCCATGCTCGGCGGCGAGCTCGGCTTCGGCGGCATCGAGCTCCGCCAGCACGAGGTCGGTGCGCGCGACGAGGCGCCGCGCCGCCGGGGTGAGGCGCACGTGTCGCCCGTCGCGTTCCAGCAGCGGCATGCCCACCTCGCGCTCGAGCTGCGCGAGCGACTGCGAGACCGCCGACGCCGAGTAGCCGACCGCCCGCCCGACCTCGGCGATCGTGCCGCGCCGGGCCAGCTCACTCAGCAGTCGCAGCCGGCGCAAGTCGAGCATTCGTAAGCACAGCTTACGCCGACCGTCACCAACCGGTGCTTGTGCTTGACGACAATGCGCCCCGATACTGGCCGTCGTGGACGAACAGCGCTATCAGCCGATGCCGAGCATCGATCAGCTGCCGGGATGGCTGTGGCACCGGACCGGCCGCCGCGCGCGCTTCGGGCTCGCGCTGGTGTTGGTGGCGGCGCTCGCGTTCACGGCCATCCTCGTACCGGCCATCCGCCGCGATCAACGGGCACACGCCGCGGCGGAGCGGCACGCTGAGGCCGCGCGCCACGCGGCGAGCGTCGCGGCGCTGATCCGCGAGCAGCGCCCGCGCTTCGGCCGCTCGACGGCGTCCCAGCGGCCGGCGATGCTGCGCGACCTCGGGTCCGCGATCGTCGCCGACGCCCGGGCACGCCGGCTCGACGGCCCGGTCCTGCACGCCCGCTGCGAGCCGTTCCCGAAGACCGTCGGCGAGCCGCCGCCCGAGCTCGACCCCCGGAAGGCCGCCGGCAGTTACTCCTGCGTCGCCGTCACCAGTGAGATCGGCCGCAGCGCCGCCTCCTCCGGCGGTGAGATCGGTCACCTCTACCGCGCGAGCCTCGACTTCACCACCGGTCGCTTCGCGCTCTGCAAGGTCGCCGGGCGCCCGGATCCGGTCCCCGACCCCGAGGTAACCACACCTCGAGCGTGCGCCGGGGGGCGGTTGCCCGCACCCTGAGCACCCGGATCCGGGTGTCGCCCGATGCCCGCGCGCCCGCCGGCCCGGATGGTTGCGGGCATGAAACTGCTGAGACCGACCCTGCTCTTCTGGGTGTGCATCCTCGCCCTGTTGGGCGCCGCCACCGCCGGAGCACAGACACCGCTGGAAGCGTCGTTTGAGGTCACGCCGGCCGAGCCCACGGTCAACGAGCTCGTGACGCTGACCGACACGACGAAGAACCCGACCAACGCCAAGCTCGAGTTCGCGTGGGACCTCGACGCCGACGACCAGTTCGACGACGGCACGTCGATGGCGATGACCCACACGTTCACCACGCCCGGTGCGCACCGCGTCGCTCTGCGGGTGCGCCGGATCGGCACCGTCACGGCCACCGACGTCGCGACGCGCACGATCGTGGTCAAGGCGGGCGGCACGGCGACCCCGACCCCGACCCCCACGCCGACCGCGACGAACACCCCCGAGCCGGTGCCGACGGTCATCCACGGCCCGAAGATCAACCTCCCGCCTCAAGCCCGGATCGCCCGTCAATGCGCGCCGATGGGGCCGACCCAGGTCTGTCTCGGGCCGATCGTGGCGCTCGACAAGCCGAAGACCTTCGACGCGAGCGAGTCCACCGACGGCAACGGCACGATCGTCCGCTACCAGTGGGACCTCGACGGCAACGGCGTCTACGACGTCGACACCGGAGCGAGCCCCACGCTGACGACGACCTACAAGGACGAGGCGCCCGCGGTCCTCAAGCTCAAGGTGACCGACGACGACGGCGCCACCGACGAGACCGGCATGGTGCTCAAGAAGCTCGAGCCGGAGTGCCAGTCCTGGATGCGGGTGTCCAAGATCGTCGCGACCGGCCCGTGCCTGCGCCGCTACACGCTCGACAACGGCAGGCAGTACCGCTCGGAGTTCCCCGTCACCGTTAATGGCATCACGATCGCCCCGCGCAACGGCAAGCGCGTGATGCTCAACGTGATCGGATCCGGCCTCCTGCAGCGCTTCGAGATCATCGGCGGCGACGCCATCGCGACGCTCCCGTTCAAGGCGGGCTTCGTGCAGGTGCAGGCGGGGCCGTTGCACTGGGTCCTGCGCGACGGCAAGCTGCAGAACGTCGCGGCCTATGACGGGCAGACCGTCAATGGGCTGCGGATCACCGGCGCGCCGCGTTTCTTCGAGCTGCCGTCCGCCGGCGTGAGCCGGACGAGCTTCTACGTGAAGCTGCCGGACGCGTTCGGGGCGCCGACGTCGGAGAAGCCGATCGTGCTCACGCAGCGCTCGAGCACGCCGCTGGGGACGGTCGCGTCCGCCGACGACGCGTTCGAGTTCACCGTCCCGAGCGCGTCGATCGGCCCGATCGCGCTCAACGGGCTGCTCGTTCGCTACGACGGTGACGGCCTGTGGGAGATCGAGGCCAACCTGCGGTTGCCGGTGCTCGACGCCTCGCTGGAGGCCAAGGCGGGGATCTACAAGGGCGACTTCAACTTCGCGGGCGCCGAGCTCCAGTTCGGCTCGCCGGGCGCGGGTCCGTTCGGGCCGGTCTTCCTGCAGCGCATCAAGTTCCGCGTCGAGGTCGACCCGAAGAAGAGCGAATGCGTCCCGCACCTGGGCGTCGAGACGTACGAGTTCCTCGGCTACAAGACGACGTACGACTACGGCGTCCCGACGTTCGCGCTCTGCGGCGAGGTCGGGCTGACCGGCGGTCCGAGCGTCCTCGGCGCGAGCCTGGTCTCGCTCGACGCCGGCCTCGGCCTGGCCACCTATGACGACCGCCCGTCGGTCATGCGCGCGTTCGGCAAGATGAAGGTCGGGCCGATCCCGTTCGCCGACGCGACGTTCGAAGCCCACACCGACGGCTTCCTGAAGGTGTCGGGCAAGTTCAACTACGGCTGGGACGGGTTCGCGTCGATCAGAGGGCACCTCGACGTCGGCGTGCTCGGCAAGAAGTTCAACGCCGAGGGCGGAGTGAAGGGCTGCCTGGAGTTCGTCGACTTCTGCCGCGGCGTCAACGCGCTCGTCTCCTCCAAGGGCATCGCGGTCTGCATGGTCATCGACTACTGGGTCGACGACTGGCGCCCGGGCTTCGGCTACAAGTGGGGCGACTCGCTGCCGACGCCGTACTTCTCCGGCTGCTCGCTCGGCCCGTACCGCGAGAACCTCAACCGCGCCATGGCCGCCTCAGTGGAGGAGCGGACGATCACCGTCCCCGCGGGCCTGCCGGGGACCGTCTTCGCCGCCACCGGCGCCGGCGCCCCGCCGAAGATCACCCTTGTCGGCCCCAAGGGCGAGCGCATCTCGACCCCTGAGGACCTGATGCCGGTCGAGGCCAAGCCGTTCTTCCTGATGAAGAACCCGCAGGCCAACCTCACGCAGGTCGCGGTCATGCGCCCCAGCGCGGGTGAGTGGAAGGTCATCGTCGAGGACGGCTCCGCGCCGGTCACCTCGCTGAAGGTCGCCAACGCGATGGAGCGGCCCAAGGTCGACGTGCAGGTCACCGGCAAGGGCGCGCAGCGCAAGCTCACCTACTCCGTCACCAAGGAGCCCGGGCAGACGGTCTCGTTCATCGAGCGCGGGCCCAGCACTTCCGGCGCCATCGGCGCCGTGAGCAAGCTCACCGGCGCGCTGAACTTCCACCCCGCCGGCGGCGCGGGCGAGAAGCGCGAGATCGTCGCGATCGTCGAGCAGGACGGGATGGTCTCCGACCAATTCGTCGTCGGCCACTACCAGGCGCCGAAGGTCTTCCGGCCGGGCCTCGTGAAGGGCGTCAAGGCCGCCAAGCGC
Source organism: Solirubrobacter ginsenosidimutans (assembly GCF_027587205.1). The sequence continues at coordinate 7,074 of NZ_JAPDOD010000058.1, read as the reverse complement.
GGCACCCGCCTGGCCGTCAGTTGGAAGGCCACGATCGGCGCCGAGCGCTACGTCGTCACGATCGCGCTCTCCGACGGCCGCCGCATCGTCAAGCAGGTCACGACCCGCTCGCTGATCCTGCGCACCACCGCGCGCGCCAAGCGCGTCACCGTCCGCGCAGTCACGGACGCGGGCGTCGTCGGCCGCTAACTGAAATCGCGTCGCCGCCGCTCGACAGGGCGGCGGTGACGCGGCAGGTCTGGAAGGGGGCGAGTTCTTGTCGCTCCCGCCTACAGAGGTCGGTTGCGTATAGATTTCCCGACCCACATGTAGGAGCTCCGAGTGCTCATCAAACGCCTCTGCATTCAGGTCATCGCCACTCTGGTCGTCGCCGTTGGGCTGTCGGTCCAGCCTGCGCACGCCGGGACGATGGTTGTGTATTCGTGTCACACGCCGTCGGGCCGGACCGTCGGCACGGACGGCTGGACTCTGTCCGCTGACAATGCCGTGCCTCGTGCAGGCGTCAGGGATAGCTGCGCCGACGGGCCAACCGGCGCACTTCGACTCGAAATTGAACGAGACGGCGCCCACGTTGACGGTTCGCAAGAGCTGAGCTGGACCTTTCGATCTGCAGACGCCACCACGATTTCGGAGTTCAAGGCCTGGGTGTGCGGACGTGCTTTCTCGTTCTGGGCGCTCGCGCGCTTCCGATGGCAAGCACCAGTGGGTGAGCCGAAATCGATGATCGTTTACAAGAGCCCTGACGGCGCACCGGACACGATGGGCTGCCAAGGAAGCCGTCCGTGGTGGTCGAGTTCCGCCAACCTGGTTCGGGCGAGCGAATTTGCAAGTTCCTGGCTCGAGATGACTGCTGGCTGCGGCGGTATCTGCGACGTCGAGCCGAAGGTCGCAGCGACGATGGAGCTCGGGGCGTTCGCTGCCTCCATATCGGACGCTTCGCCACCCACGGCGGTAGCGCCAACCGGTCCCGTCGTGTCGGATCAGGTCCACACAGGAGTCGAGACGATCCGGTTCTCTGTCACGGATAAAGGGGTCGGTGTGTTTCGGTTGCTCGGAGAGGTTCGCCCGCACCACGAAGGACCCTGGCTGCAATTCGCGGAGTCGATTCTCGGGGGTAGCTCATGCCGGCCGCTAGGCGAAACTGGGTACCTCTACGAATTCTCGTCGCCGCAACCATGTCCCACCGCGGTGGGCGATGCATCGCTGTCGATGGATAACACCCGCCTCGGGGTCGGCAGTCACGACTTTCGGGTGGTCGCGGAAGATGCGGCGGGAAATCGAACTCTGGTCTGGCAGTCGGACGCGTACGAGATCGGTACAAACGCGGAAGGAACCGCGCGGGCAAACCCCCGGCCGGCCCAGTTGAAGATCACCGCTCCTGGTACTCGCCGGCAACGGTCTGCGAAGGCCTTTCAGCTGCGAGGCAGCCTCGTCGATGCCGACTCCAATGCGATCGGTGGAGCTCTCGTGGTCGTGGAGAGCCGCGGCTACTTGCCGAAGAGCAATGCGCCCTTCGGCGGTTGGGAGACGGTAGGTACGGCCGTGACGGATGCCCGCGGTGCGTACCGGCTGCAAGTCCCTCGCGGCCCATCTCGAACGTTGCGCGTGAGTTACACCGCGCCCTCGAGCGAAGGCGCCTCGGCGGTGGCGCTCGTTGATGTCGTGGTTCCCGCTCAGATCACCGCGCGCGCTCGTCACGCCCGCGTACGGAATGGGAAGTCTGTCGTCTTCGACGGCCGGGTTGCCGGACCCATCCCTCAAGGCGGGCTCCTCGTTTCGCTCGAGGCTCGCGAGCCCGGGCGCTGGGTTCCCGTCGCGACGACTCGACGTCGCGTGCGGACGTCGCGGAGCGGACGGTTCTCGCTGCGCTATCGCTTCCGTCGCACGTTCAGTGCGACGACGTACCGGTTCCGAGTCGTCGCCGACGAAGATTCCGCGTTTCCGTATGCGCGCGGGGCGAGCCGCTCTCTCACGGTCCGCGTGCGTCCGTGAGTGAAAGTCAGTTGACGGACTCGACAAGGGCGAGGGTGACCTGGCATCCTCGCCCGCGATGCGGGCAGTCGTCGGGGCAGCGATCGTTGGGGCGTTATTGGCATTCGCGGCCCCGGCGCAGGCGTTCAAGTTCGATGTCACGTGGGCGTACGGCGTGGTCGCCGACAATCCGTTCAATGACCCCGACAGCGGCGCGTTGTTGCCCGCGACGGCGGTGTTCCCGCGCGGCCAGGTCAAGGATGCGGGCACGCCGGACTGCTGCGCGGTGAAGATGACGGTCACGGCGCTCGGAACGAGCGGTCAGGGCCTGTTCAGCTACGACACCAGCGACGGGAGCGCGGTCTACCGCAACATCGACCGGCGCATCGACACCAGCCCGAACACGATCGCGTCGGTGCGCTACGACCTGTGCCGTTCGGACGGACGGTGCGCGACGCACACGATCGCGCGGCCCGCGTCGCCGGCGCCCACCCCGCAGCCCGGTGTCTCGCCGACGCCCACGCCGACGCCCGCGCCGCCGTCGCCCGCGATCGATCAGGACGGCGACGGGTACCCGTCCTCGGTCGACTGCTCCGACGTCAACAACACGGTCCACCCCGGCGCGCGGGAGATCCCCGGCAACGGCATCGACGACGACTGCTCCGGCGGCGACCAGCCAGGCAAGGTGCTGGCGATCGTCAAGAGCGATTGGACGGTCACCCGCCGCACGGACCCGCGCGTGAAGCTGATGCAGGTGCGCGACGCGCCGGCCGGCGCGCAGGTCGACGTGCTGTGCAAAGGCCGCGGGTGCCCGTTCAAGCAGCGGCGCAAGGTCCTCGACGCCAACGGCGAGACCTCGCTCACGAAGCTCTTCAAGCACCGGCTGCGGCACGGCATCACCATCGATGTCGTGATCAGTTCGCCGAACATGATCAGCAAGGTGACGCGCTACGTGATCCGGCGCGGGGTCAACCCGAGCAGCCGCTCGATGTGCATCCCGCTCGGCTCGAACACGCCGCAGCGACGCTGTTAGACGCGTTCGGCGCCGCGCGCGAACGTCGCCGCCACTTCGGCTCGTGAGGCCACGCCGAGCTTGCCGAAGACGTTGCGCAGGTGGGTCTCGACGGTCTTGACCGAGAGGAAGAGCTCCTCCGCGATCGCCGGATTGGTACGGCCCGCGGCGACCAGCGCGACGACCTCGCGCTCGCGTGCGGAGAGCGTCGCGAGGCCGCCGAGCGCGTCGGTCGGCGCAGCGCGACGGCGGACCTGATCGACGCGGTGGCCGAGCTTGCGCAGCTCGCGCCGGGCGTCGTCGCGGTGGGCGTGCGCGCCGCCTTCGTCGAGTGCGAGCTCGGCGTCGCGGAGCTCGCGGATCGCACCCGCGCGGTCGCCGCCCGCCGCGAGCGCTCGGCCGAGCAGCACCTGCGCGCGCCGGCACTCGAACCGCAGCCCCGCCGCCTGCCCGAGCGCCTGCGCCTCACGCGCGGTCGCCGCCGCCGCACCCGCGTCGCCGCGCGCGAGCTCCAAGGCCGCCCGCGAGCGCTTCGCCAGCACGCCGGCCAGCGGGCGCACGAGGTTGGCCTCGATGCGCGCGACGTAGGACTCGGCCTCGTCGAGCTGGAGCAGGCCGATCGCGGTGTCGGTGAGGATGTCCCAGCCGATGCTGCGCTCGGCCGGGACCACCAGCGGCAACTCGACGCCGCCGCACCAGCGAAGGGTCGTCGCGCGGCTCGCCGCGAAATCGCCCTCCTCGGCCAGCACGGTGCTCAGCGCCCAGCCCGGCTCGGACTCCCAAAGGATGTTGCGCCCGGTCTCGTCGGCCAGCTCGCGGCTCTCCTCCAGCGCGACCCGCGCGCCCGCGGTGTCCCCGCTGTACCAGCACGTCAGCCCGTACTCCCACAGCGCCCACGAGAGGTGGTGGTGGTTGCCGCTCAGGCGCGCCGCGTCCACCGCCGCCGTGCCGGCGTCGCGCGCCTCGCCGATCCGGCCCTGCATCTCCAGCGGGAAGACGAACGAGAGCGTGAGCGGGACGATCAGGCGGTCCTGCCCGGTCGCGCGGCTCAGCTCCAACCCGCGGCGGGCGTGCTCCAGCGCGGCGTCGTAGCGGTCCAGGAACGTCTCCGACCAGGCGAGGTACCAGAGCGTCTCCAGCCGCTCCGCCAGCTCGTGGTCGGCGAGCTGGGCGGTCGCGGCCAGCGCCGCGTCGAGCGCCTGCTCGGCCTGTTCGCGCTGCCCGCCGGCGGCGCGGACGAGTGACAGCAGCGCCGCCGCCGAGGCAGTCGTGAGCCGGTCGGCGTGCTCGAGCGCCTGCTCGGCGCGCCGCGCGCTCGTCTCCAGATCGAGCCCGTAGAGGGCGTCGAAGGCCAGCTCGAGCCACAGGACGGGGGAGTCCCCGACCTCGCTCAAAGCCGCCAGCAGCCGGCGCCGGGCCTCGTCGTGGCGGCCGAGCCAGTGCTCCGTGGCCGCGCAGCCCGCGACCAGGCGGGTGTGCTCGGGGCTGCCGCGGTCCGGGGCGAGCGCGAGCGCCTCCAGCAGCGCGCGCCGGCTCTCCTCGAGGCGCCCGGCCGCCGACTCCGCGCCCGCGAGGTCCTCCAGCAGGCAGCGGCGGCGCTCGGCGTTGGGTCCGGGGAGCAGCCGGAGCGCGGCCTCGTACCAGCGGGCAGCGCTCGCGGGCGTCTGCGGGCGGACGGCGTCGCCCGCGGCGCGCAGCAGGGCGATCGCGGCCTCGTCCCCGTGTGCGGCGGAGAACTGGACGTGGTGGGCGAGCTGGACGGGCGCGGCGCCGCGGCGCTCCAGTGCCGCGGCCACGCGGGCGTGCGCGGCGAGCCGCCAGCCGCCACCCGCGCTCTCATACACCGCGCGGCGCACCAGCGGATGGCGGAACGTGAACTGGCGCGGCACGCTCGTCTCGCGCACGAGGCCCGCCGCCAGCAGCCCGTCGAGCTGGTCCAGCGCTTCGTCGGGGTCGATCTGGGCGGCCGCCGCCGCGAGGTCGGGCTCGAACGGGTCGCCGGCGACCGTCGCGCCCTCCAGCAGGCGCCGCGCCGGCGCGTCGAGGGCCCGCAGCTCGCCTCGGATCGCCTCCGTCACGGTTGTCGGGAGCTGGGCGCTTCCCGCACGGGCGCGCACGAGCTGCTGGAGGTAGAACGGGTTGCCGCCGCTCTCGCGCAGGACCGCGTCGCGGTGCGCGGGCGGCACGCCGGAGCCGATCAGCGCGAGCGCGTCGCCGGGGTCGAGCGGGCCGAGGTCCAGGCGCGTGATCGTTCCGTCGCGCTGGGCGTGGTGGAGGGCTTCGGCGAGCAGCAGCGGGATCTGCGCGCTGCGCATCGCCATCGCCACCAGCACCCGCGCCTGCGGGGTCCGGCGCAGCAGCGTGACCAGCAGCTCGAGCAGCGCCGGATCGGCGTCCTGCATGTCGTCGAGCGTGAGCACCAGCGGACGGGTGGCGGCGAGCCGGCCGACCAGCTCGAGCACGGCGCGGTGCGTGCGGTAGCGCTCGGCGGCGAGCGTCGGGGCGGCGGGCGCCTCGTCCTCCAGGGCGGGGAAGATCCCGGCGAGCTGCTGGAGCTCCAGGCCGCGCAGGCGGGGAGGGTCGAGCGTGCGCAGGTGCTCGTCGAGCGCGTCGACGAGCGCGCCGTAGGGCAGATCGCGCTCGAACTCCGCCGCTCTGCCCTTGAGCACGACGAGGCCGCGGGCGTCCGCGTCCTCGCGCAGGGCGCGCAGGAGCCGCGACTTGCCGATCCCCGGCTCGCCCACGACGGCGACCACGCCGGGCGCGCCGGCCTGCAACGCGTCAAGCGCTTGGCGCAACCGGGCCAGTTCACGTTCTCGCCCGATCACCATCACGATCCTCTCATAGGAGGAGGCCGACGTCAGCACGCATCGCGACCTCCTCGGCGAGGAGCAGCCCGGCACCGCGATCGAGGGGCAGCGGGCGGGAGAGCGCGATCAGGTCGGCGATCCGGTCGCCGAAGAGCACGAGCGCCCGCTGAGCGGGGAAGTGCCGCGAGGCCCAGGCGATGCCGTCGGCCGCGGGCGCGTCGTCGTGGAGACGCTTGGCGACCTCCGCGGTGTGTGCGTAGTCGGACGCAGGAGCCTCGAGGAGTGAGGGGTCGCTGAGCATGATGAGCTGGAGAGCGCGGGTGGCGCGCAGGCGGGTGAGGACGCGTCCCTCCAGCGCCGCGCGCGGCACATCACCGCCGGGCGGGACGTCGTGGAACTGGGCCTCGGCGATCGCCGTGGCATCGTCGCGGGCGGCGTCGAGCGTGGGGATGACCGGCGGGCCGAACGGGAGCCGGCGCGGCGTGCTGAACTCGTCCGGGGCGAAGCGGCGATGGTGCACGCGGACCAACTCCGTGCCCGCGGCGATCGGTTCGTAGATCACGTCGGCCGGTCGTGGAACGCGGCCGCCGCCGCGATCACCGCCGCGGGCTCGATGTCGAGCAGGTCGACGGGGCGGCGATCGCCCAGCCACCCGGTCACGGCGTTGAACCAGAGCGCCTGCTGCCACTCGCTGAGGCCGGCCGCGCGAAGGTGGGCCAGGACGGTCGCGATCGCGGGTCGCGGCTGTACGTCGGCGTCGAACTGGAACGCCGGAAAGACCGTGCTCCCGTTCCATTCGACGGCGAGCACGCGGCCGGCCGCGCGCCACGAGGAGGCTAGAGCCGAGCGGTTGATGGCGTGCGAACCGGCTCGATCGGCAACTTCGGAGCCTGGCCACGCGCCATGTTCGCTCATGAACTTCAGCCGAGCTTCGGCCGTTCGGTGGGAATGCCCCGCTGCGGAGAGCGGGGGGGACGACATGTGGCAGGAGCGCGTCGATGAACGGCGGCCAGACGCGCCCGCTCAGGCGCGGTGCCCTCTCGTGCGCCAAGAGAGATCTCCACCGCCTCGAGCTCGGAGATGATCGATTTGAACGATTGATCGAGTATCAATGGCGTCAGCGGCTAAAGCTTCAACAGATCGTCCATGCAACTCCTTATGTTTGTGAATTAGTCTGGGTGCTGACCATGCCCACCATTTCACCAACCTCATCTACTAATGGACATCGTCCTTCGGGGGAGACCTCGGAGGCTCGGATTGCCAAGGCCTTGGCGCATCCGC
>NZ_JAPDOD010000057.1 GCF_027587205.1 Solirubrobacter ginsenosidimutans | reverse complement strand
CGGCGGCGGCCGGTTTGGCGCCGGTCGCGCCCGGCGCGCGGGCCGGCGGGTCAAGGGCGGGGCCGCCGCCGCCCGCCGCGGCAGCGGCCGGCGTGTGGTTGAGCTCTGCACGGCCGGCGGCGCGTTCGTCCGGGTCCGGTGCGTACCGCGCGCGCTGCGGCCGGTCCGCGGCGTACCCGCGGGGCGCCGCACTCCCCGTCCAGGCCGCGGCCGCAGCGTCTCTCGCCCCTCGCCCGTTGCGCGCCGCGGTCCCACCGCCGGCGCGCTCGCGGAGCGTGGTCGCCTCGGCCGGCTCGCCCGCTGGATACCGCCGCGCCTCGCTTCCGAGCCGAGCGGCGGCCTCTCTGCGCTCCGCGGAGGCCCCGTCCGGGCGCGCGCGGCGCGCGGTCGAGAGGCGCTCACCGCTCCAGCGCCTGACCCGGTCGTCCACCGGCTCCTCCGGCGCCTCGACCGCGGAGCGCTCGAGCGCAGCCACCAGCCACTCCCAGAGGTCGCCACCCGGCGCCACGGGTAGGTTGGCCATCTGCGTCGTGCACAGCAGCGCCTCCATCGCCAGCAGGCGCTCGCCGGTGCGCTCGAGCCGGTTCAGCGGCATCACTCGCGGGGCTCCAGCTCCGCCAGCCGCGCCGCGCCCGCCAGGTAGATCGCGACCTGCGCGGGCGTGAGCTGCGCAACCTGCTCGGGCGTCCAGCCGAAGTGCCGCGCCAGCAGCAGATGCATCTGCCCGGCAGGCGACGCCGCCGCGTCCTCGGCGAGCTCCCCGTCGGGTGTCAGACCCGAGATCTCGTTGACGCGCGAGACGAGGAACTGGACGAGCCCCACGTGCAGGGCGCGGACGCCGTCGAGACTCAGCGAGGGCTCGACGAGCGACTCCTTGATGATCAGCAGCGGCACGAGCCGCGCGTCCTCGCGAGCCGCGCGCGAGATCGCGGCCAGCGTGCCGATGGTCAGCGGCCGCAGTCGCACTCGCCCGGGGGCCTCGCCCGTCTCGCCGACGCCGGGCCTGAGGATCCGCTCGGGCACGTCGACGTCGTGCGTGAGCGCGCTCGGGGCCAGCAGGTCCTCAGCCGAGAGCCAGCGGCCCGTCGGCACCGCGGTCGCGTCCACCGGCTCAGGTCTCCTCGAAGGCGACCCGCAACGCTTTGAAGGTCACCGACTCCATCACGAAGTCGTCGTCGGGGATGGTGTAGCCCCACGAGTCGAACTTCGCCCCGAACACGATGACCTTCGTCGACCCGTCGGGGTACGCCGGGTCACGCAGCGTCGTGACGATGTTGAGCGCCGGCTGGACGAAGTTCGCCGCGGCCGGCGGGCTCGTCGCGCCGTCGCCCAGCAGCAGCCGCAGAAGTGCGCCGTTGACGTGCGCGCGGTCGGCCTTGCCGGAAACGAGCACGACGCCCGGGCGGAGAACGCTCGCGTAGCGGCTCCCGAGCTCGAAGAACGGACGCACGTCGCTCGAGACGGTCAGCGTCACCGCGGTAAGCCGGCCGACGACGTTGCTGAGGTCGAACTGCGAGATCAACGCGTCGGCCGCCGCGCCCTCCGGAGAGTTGGCGTCGTCGACGCCCAGTACGAGGGTCGAGTCGATCGCTCTGAAGACGGTATTCGCCATCGCTCCTCCCGGCTACTTGAGGTTCATGACGACGCGGACATAGTCGATGCTGAACGTCGGCTGCAGGGTCATCACCACGCTCACCTCTCCCGCGATCTCTTGCGCGCGCGTCGCTGTGACGTCGAGCGCGTAGCCGGTCAACGCCTCGTCGAGCACCATCCGAGTCAGGAAGCCGTCGAGCGTGGCCTTCAGCGCGGAGCGCACGCGATCGTTGTTGAGGCGCCCGATATACGGGTTGGAGGCCGAGCGCACGCCGTACTTCGCGTAGTCCACGATCCGCCGCGTCGGGATCGCGGCGAACGGCGTCCCCTCACCCGAGGTCGTGATGCCCTTCACGATCCGGAAGCCGTCCTTCGGGACGACCGCCAGCACGTTGCGGTGGATCAGCTGCTCCTGCTCGCCGCGGTTGGCCTTCAGCGACAGCCCGGGGACGGTCAGGGTCTTGTTCGTGAGGCTGCTCTGGACAGCCAGCGACGAGATCAGTCCGGCGACCGCGGCCGCTGTGTAGCCGGCAGGGAGCGCCGTGCCGTCCTCGAGCGCCAGGCCCGGGGCGACGGCGACCACGCGCTCGTCGGACAGCGGCTGACCGAGGTACTCCGCCACGGTCGAGCCGCGCGCGCCGATCACGCCGATGCGCTCGAGGTCGACCGCCTCGGTGGCGTGCAGATGCCCGGCCAGCTTCGAGCCCATCTGCGTCGCGTCCTGGCCGGCCAGCACGACGATGTTCACCAACTCGTTCGAGATCGCCTCGAGCGCCGCGGCGTAGTCGTCGGGTGTCGCGTCGGCGCCGTCGGCGCCAGGCGTGTTGGTGCCGGTTCCGAAGTACGCGTCGATCGGCGCCTCCGGCAGCGCGCCGCCGTGCGTCGCGTCGGTGGCGGCGCTGACGAGCGAGTTCGGCCCGAGCAGGTCGCCGAGCGCCTTGCCCGCGGGGATGACGTAGCTCTCGCTCGTCACTCCGTAGCTGAGCGTGACCTCGACCGCACTCTCGCGCGAGACCACGTAGGAAGCGGTCAGGCGGTCGCCGTTGGCCTCGTCGGGCGCTTCTCCCGCGCGGAAGGTCAGTGTGCCGTCCCAGGTCGTGATGAGCACGTGCCCGGACGCTGGGTCGTCGTGGCCCACGCCGTAGCGCGCGTGGACACGCTGACCCGTCTCAGGCGCCTCCTTGGCGGCGAAGGTGAGCTCGCCGGTGCTGTTGTTCAGCCGCACCTCGCCGGCCTTCGGCGCCGCCCCCGAGCCGTAGAGGATCGCGCCCGACCCGTACTCGCGGACCGCGCCGCCGGCGGCGTCGAGGATGCGGACCACATTGAGCGTCTCGACGTCCTCGACCGGTGTCGCCGAGAGCCGGAAGCGCTCGTCGGCGTCGGGCAGCACGTCCTCCTCGCGGATGCGCTTGTAGTCGAGCTGCGGCGTCTCGATACGGCGCGTCGTGCCGCGGAGGATTCGCAGCTGGTTCTCGGGCGAGGCGACCACCGGCGAGTAGCCAAGCTTGTCGAACGTCGCGCTCTGGGTCTCGCCGTCGACCCGTGCGTCGTCCTCCGCCTGGGCGACCGCGATGTGGATGTCGTTGCCCCAGCTGCCGGGCGTCTTCGCCGACAGCGTCACCGTCGCGTTGCCGGACGCGTCGCGCAGCGCGAAGTCCGCGGTCTCCTGGGTCGAGCCCGCCGCACGCACCGCGATCACGCCCGAAGCGCCGTTGTTGTAGACGTGCTCAAGCGCCCGCACGAGGGTCAGCGGATTCGCCCCGTCCCTCGGTCGCGTGAACGTGTCGGCCGCTCCGAACGCGTCACGCGCGGCGCTGAAGCCGGACAGCGTGACCGGGGTGCCGACCGGACCACGAGCGGCGGTCCCCACTATTCCGACGATCCCGGTCGCGATCTGTCCGGCCGAGATCAAACCCTCCGCGCGGACCTCGATGTAGGTACCGGGGATGACCATTTCCGCCATGCCATGGGCCTCCGTGTTCGTCATGCGTCGGCTGCGGCATGGCCCAACCTAATTCCCCGCTGGAGGCCGGTCACTAGGAGGGCATCCCAGAGTTTTTGACTACCCCTCCTAGTGATTGACGTTCCGGAACACGCCGGCTTCGGCACTGCCCGACGAGCACGCCCAGCGGTCGTTGTTGATGCTGGCCGACCGTGCCCGCAAGCCGCCGGCCCCGCGGCGGTACCGCCGCCGGCGACCCGGCGGAGTCAGGATCCGCGGCGGCGCTTTCCGTAGTCGCCTCAGTGAGAGCCTTTGCGAGCCGCTTGCATGGCGGGCGGCAGTTGATGGATGGTCTTGTCCGGCGAACGCTTGACTCACTTCTAGTCGCTGCCTACCGGCTCGGCGGGTTGGCTTGATAACGATGTGTCAGCGCTCGCCGGTTCAGGACGCTCGAGCGTGAGTTGATAGCGCCTCTATGTCAATCCTGAATCTGAAATTGGCCGAGTCAGGTGGTCGTGGCGGAGCTGGCGGTAGACGACCTCGGCGAGCTGTCGCTTGAGGCTGCGGAGCGCTTCGGTCGGGCTTTTGTGCTCGGCTCGTTTGCGCTGGTAGTGCGTTTTGAGCCATCCCGAGTTCGACGGAGACCTTGATCTGCCCCGCGAAAAATGGAGTCGGGGTTCTGGAGTCAGGCGGCGTTGATGGTGGTGTGGTGTAGGTGTTCGTATTCGGTCGGGGTGCGCATGGCGAGTGAGCTGTGTCGGCGTCGGGTGTTGTGGAAGAGCTCGATGGAGTCGTAGATCGCGGTGGCGAGCTCGATCCGGGTCTTGTAGGTCTTGCGATTGAGCAGCTCGACCTGCATCCGCGCCCAGAAGGACTCGACCATGGCATTGTCGTAGGGGCTGCCGACGGCGCCCATCGAGGGTGCCAATCCGGCGTCTGTGACGTTGTGGCTGAAGGCCCAGGACGTAAATTGCACGCCGCGGTCGGAATGGATCACGAGCTCGCCGGCGGGTAGGCGGCGCCGCGTGGCCATGCCAAGGGCGTTGAGGACCAGCGTGGTGGTCTGGGCGCTGTCGATCGCCCAACCGACCACCAGCCGGGAGAACGCGTCGAGCACGACGCAGCAATAGACCTTGCCCTCGCGGGTCGGATGCTCGGTGATGTCAGTCATCCACAGCCGATCCGGCGCGTCACGGCGAAAATCGCGGCGCACCAGGTCCAACGAGGTGACCTTCCCGACCCGCGCGCCTCTGGGCAGGCGGCGCGTCGCGAGACCCTTGATGCCGAGCTGGCGCATGATCAGCTCGACCGCGCCGTGCCCGGCACGAATGCTGCGGCCGTACTTCAGCTCGGCGGTCACGCGCAGCGCGCCGTAGGTGCCGCCGGAGGCCTTGTGGATGTCGGTGATCTCGCCGGCCAGCCAGATCCGGCGTAGCTCGCGCGGTGACGCCGGCCGCGTCTTCCACGCGTAATAGCCCGACTGGGAGACGGCCAGCACGCGGCAGGCGTGGCTGACGTCGATGCCCTGCCCGGTCAGAGACTCGATCACCGGGTAGAGGCTTTTGGGGCGAGGTTCTGATCCAGGAAGACCTCGTTGACCTTGCGCGAGACCGCCAGCTCGGTCTCGAGCTGGCGGATCCGTCGCTTGGCAGCGGCCAGCTCGATCGCCTGGTCGGTCTTGAGGCCGTCGATCTCGCCGCGATCGATCTGCTCCTGCTTGAGCCAGTTGTAGATCGTCGGCTCGCACATCCCGAACGTCACAGCCTGGACTACCTGACGACGGACCTCAGGCGGGTATCTACGGGGCAAATTGAATCCTCCGAATACCGGACGACTCTAGAAACCCGACTCCACCAACCCCGGGGCAGATCACCGGTCTCCGCGAGACCCGGGGCGGCTCAGATTTGATCGTGCCGGAAGCGACGGCGTCTGCTTAGGCGGCTCTCAGTGGCTCCAGCTCGCTAGCCGCTTCGCCGCGCAAGGCGGCCGGCCGGTGGTCGGCGATCGGCGTCGCAGCCGCCGGAGTGACCGTTGGGAGCTGGTAGGCCGGGATGCCGTACTGGGGAAAGAGGTCATGGGTCGGCCACGCCGAGGCGGGGAGACCGGCGATGGCGTAGTAGATGTCGGCCACGCTGCCGCCGTTGCTGAAGATGGCGTAGCCCCAGCCGTCGGTGCGGAGCAGGATGCGGGTGGCGACACCGGGCATCGCTCCGCCGTGCTCGAATCCGCGAACTCCGTTGGGCTCGTTCCAGGACGCCCAGCCGTGCGTGTAGCGGAAGCCCGTCGACGGCGGGGAGACCGGCGGCACAGTCCACATGGCTTGAACGCTGTCGGGATTCAGGAGCGGGTTGGCCGCGCCGAGCGCGAAGGCGGCGAGCAGCTTCGCGTAGTCGACGGGCGCCATGCACCAGCCGCCGAAGGAGTCGAAGAGCGCGTAGTCCTCGCCGCCATAGGGCAGCGCGGCGAGCGGGTGCGGGCCGCCGGCGGGGCCCGCGATCGCGCTGGGCCCGACGCGGAGAGCGCCGTCGTGCTGGCGGGCGGCGCCGGGACGTTGGTCTGCTTGCCGGGTCGGCGTCCGGTGCGGACGGGTCAGGCCAAGCGGCGTGAGCATCGTGTCCTGAACCGCGCGGGTGTAGTCGCTGCCGCGCAAGGACTCGACAACGAGTCCGAGCATCATGTAGCCCAGGTTCGAGTAGACCTGTTTGGTGCCCGGTGCGAACTGCATCGGCCGGCTGGCCATGTAGCCGGCGAAGCGCCGTTTGCTCACGGGCATGTTCGCCTGCCCGAATGCCTGGGCCGCCTGCCAGTAGTCGCCCGGCGGGTTCTCCCAGCCCGCGCTGTGAGTGAGCAGGTGCTTGATCCTGATGTTGGCGAAGCGCGCGTCGCGTGTCGCGCCTGGCGGCAGTTCGAATCCGACTCGGTCGACGAGGCGATCCTCGAGTGACAGGCGCTTCTCCTGCACGAGCTGGAAGATCGCCATCGCGGTGATCGGCTTCGAGCAGCTCGCCAGCCGGAACATCGAGGTTGGTTGCGTCGTCGGGTAGGCGGCTTCGCCCCAGGTGAACCCGCGCGCGTAGACCAGTCTGCCGTGGTGGGTCACCGCGACAGCGGTCGCGCGCGTTCCCGTCGCTCGCATGCGCTCCTCCACGACGTCGTCGATCGCGTGCATAGAGGGCACGGCCGGCCCGGTGGCGCGAAAGACGCGCGGCAGCGGGCGGTCCTGTCGGGCGAAGAACGTGGCGAAACGCGTATTGCCGACCGCGCCACCGGCTTGCACATATGCCGGGTAGAGGCCCTTCGGCATCCAGGTGTCGGCCTCACGCTGGTAGTCGCCGCTGGTCAGGCCGTGGCGGGCGGCCCAGTCGTCCCCGAGGGAGTCGTCGCGGAACAGGGACAGATAGCCGCCGTCGGGCGTCACTGTCACGAACGCCGGGCGCGCCCACTGCTGTCGCTGCGCGTCGAAGCGCTGCTGGTATGTGCCGGCGTTCTCGCCGTGCAGCCCGTCGATAGACCAGACGACGTGTCCGGGGTTTGGGTCCAGCACGATCGCATAGCGACGGTCGTTGGTTGTGCCATACGCCGCGATCCAGCGGGGAATCCAGTCACGCCGCCGGGCTTCGGCGAGCCAGAACTCGATCGTCCCCTGGTCGCTGTCCGAGCCCGTGCTCAAGCCGTGGCGTGTCAATGACACCCCGTGGCCTTCGAGCTCCATGACGGCGGCGAACACTGGCGCGTCGGCCGGGCCGGTCGCTGCGATGATCGTCGGGCTGTAGCCCTTCGCCGCCCAAGTGTTGACGAACGTCTGAAAGCCGGCGTGGCCGACGCCGTGAATCCCCGCGAACGCGGGCCCTGATCGCTGCACCCAGACGGCGGCGTACCTCGGGTCGCTCGCGGCTCCGTAGACAGACAGGCTGATCGGGCGGTAGCCCTGCGGGACCAGATTGTCCCACTGTTGTTGATAGTCCGCGCTCGTGCGGTCGTGGGTGGCGACGACGGAAGGCATCGCGTCCTCCTGTGGTTGTGAGGTGCGGGGTTGCGGGCGGTTCGCGTTACCTGAGATGACGCCGCCGTCACCACGGCTGGCAGGGGGTACCCCCCGCCGGACCCTCAACTGCCCCGAGAACTCCACGTCGCCGGCGCCGACGACGACCGGACCGAGCGCTCCTCTGAGAGCGACTGCCCGAATATGCGTTGTTCATCCTCGCGCAGTTCTCGGAGCAGTCTTTGCGCCTCTTCGTGGCGCCCGGCCTGCTCCGTCTGGTATTGGAGCTCGTGACGGACGCCGAGAGTGTCTGGATGGTCGGCGCCGTGCACCCGCGCGAAGCGGGGTACGAGCTCCGCGAGGTGCTCGACCGCGTCCGCATGACGACCGGAGGCGCCGAGCAAGCGGGCAATGTTGCCCCGGACGCCAAGCGTGTCCGCGTGATCTTCGTCGACCACGCGCTCATGGTCGGCAAGCAGCGTCGCGAATTGCTCCAGCGCTTCGTCCTCGTGTCCGCTCGCGCCGAGGAAATACGCGATGCCATGCCGGATGCCGAGGGTGCGCTCATGGTCAGGACCGAGCGCGCGGCGGCTGTCGATTAGGAGTGCGGCGAGTTGCTCAAGTGCCTCGTCGAGCCGCCCGGCCTCGCCGGTGAACCGAGCGATGTTGTGGCGGGCGCCGAGCATTTCCTCATGATCGGGTCCGAACACGAGCAGCTGATCGGGCAGGAGCTGCTCGTAGAGACGGATCGCCCGTTCGTGCTCGCCCAACCGGCCAGTCAGAAACGCCACCTGGCAGCGTGCATGAAGTGTGGGTCCTACTCGCTCGAAGAGGCTTCTCGCGCCGCGGAAGTCGCCGCGAGACTTGGTGTACTCGGCGGCCCACAGGAGCAGGACCGAGGTGCCAGGTACGCACTCGATATACGCGAGGACGTGCGGCAGCAGGCGGTCGCCGGCAGGCGACGGCCTGCCCGGCGGGTCGAGTGCCTCGACCGCTGCCTGGACGAACTCTCCCGCAACTGTGGCCCAACGATCGCGCGCGTCGTCAGGGAGCGAGGCGCGAACGACGGTCTGCAGGAGCCGGTGGACGGCGATCCCGTCGGTGACCGCCTTCGCGACCCCGTAGCGGCGCAGCGTACGGATCGTGGCTGCGAGCTGGAGCCTGTCGCCCGCGCAAGAGGCCAAGGGCTCCGGCAGAACGTGAGCGTGGTTAGTGAGCAGGGGGTATGGCACGTCATCCGCCGCCAAGAACGCCGTCAGGCTGATGAGGTCGATGGCGGCGTCGGGCATCAATTCGCGCGACTGAGACCAGATCGTCGCGATGATGTCGTTGTGCGCCCCGGTCGCGGCCAATACCGCCTTCGGGCGCGCTTGAAGTTCTAGCCGCAGCGCGGCCAGCGACATCGGTCCGGTTTCGGCGATGAATGCCGCGGCTTGTTCCAACGCCAGAGGAAGCCTGCCCAGCTCCGCGGCGAGCGCCGCGGCGGCCTCAGCGTCGTGCTCGCCGCTGCGCTCCTGGAGGTACTGCGCCGCGCCGTCCAGGCCGAGCACGTCGACCGACGGCACCTCGGCGCCGCCGGGCCAGCCGACGTCGGCGCGGGCCGTCACCAGGACGTCCCCGGCGCCGGCACGCGGCAACAACTCCAGACCGCGTGCCGGGTCGTCGACATCGTCGACGACGAGCAGCCATCGATCGCGCCGCTCGAGCCATCCGCTCGCCCACCCCGCCCGCTTCTGGACGGTCAGCTGCCGCGGGGCGCCGACCGCGTCTCCGAGCGCTGCCAGGTCGGCGGCGAAGCTGCCGGCGTGAGCCCACCAGACCAGCTCATAGCGGTCGCGATGCGCCTCGGCGAACTCGATCGCGAGCTGCGTCTTCCCTACGCCGGCCGGCCCGGCGAGCACCACGAACTGGACCCCGGGCTTGGCGAGCCGGGCCTCGATCGCCGCGAGCTCGGCGTCGCGACCGACGAACCAGCGGTTGGGGTGCGGAAGCTGGTTGGACACGCGCTTCGAAGCGTCCGGGAAACGGGGGGCCTCGGACCCGGGGAACGACGTCGCGCGCGTCGGCGTTTCGCCCACGCCACGCAGCAACGCATCTCTGGCGCCGGCCTTGCTGAGCCCGACGAGGTCGACGTGCACGCGGGTGCGAAGAAGGCCCGCTGGAGTGCATTCCTTCACCTTCACCGGGATGAGGCGGCGGTCGTCGCCAACCGGGTCGGCCGCGAACGCCGCTTGCCACTCCTCACTCGCGAACTCCGACGCCAGGTAGTCGTCCGAGAGGACGGCGATCACGTGGTCTGAATATTTCAGCGCGTCGTCCATCTTCCGGACGAAGTTGTCCCCGGGCACGATGTGCCGCGCCTGCAGGAACACCGTGCGGTCCGCGCCCTCGAGCTCTGCTGCGATCCATTCGGCCCACTCCCCATCGGCCTGGGTATAGCTCACAAAGAAATCGATCTGTGGGCTGGCCGCCGGCATTCGCTTGTCGCTCTATTGGCGACTCCCAGCCTGAGGGCATAGCCCTCGAGCGCCGGCTGCGGAGCGCCCTTCACGAACGCCTGATCCCCGTGCGAAACCCGGTCGGGGGTGCGAGCTCGACGACGACGTCATCGGCTGCAGGCCGGGGCGTAGTCGCGGGCCGGGAGGGCGTCGTCCCACTCCGCGCGGGTGAGCGTGCGGCCGGCGACGGTGCATGCCCGCTGCATCCACGACGCGGGGCGGAGGTCCCAGCGGACGCCGCTTCCGGCGGCGGTGATCGCGAACACGTACGCGCCGTCGAGCGCGAAGACAGGGGCCGTCGCGCCGTTCGCCACGGCGGGCAGCGGCGCGCCGAGCGGCTGGCGGGTCGCGAGGTCGAAGAGGCGGAGTGTGCCGTCCGTGCCGCCCGAGGCCAGCGTGCGTCCGTCCCGGCTGATCGAGAGCGAGAGCACGGAGCCGCGGTGGGCGGCGAGCTTGGCTGATAGCGGCTTCAACGTCTGGGTCGACCAGAAGCGCACCCAGCCCTCCCGGCTGCCGGCCGCCAGCACGCGCCCGTCGGGCGAGAACTGCGGCGGCGCCTCGGTCGTGGCGGACCCGATCAGGAACGAGCGGATCCGCATCCGGTCGACGTCGATGATCTCGATGCCCTCGCGGGTCGCGACGGCGAGGCTGCGGCCGTCGGCGCTGAGCGCCACGCTCAGCGTTCCGCCGCGCCGCCGGTAGTAGTGCGGTCGGTCGGCCGGATGGCCGCCCGCTAGCGGCTGCACCAGTGCCGCGCCGCGCTGCACGATCGCCATCCGCCGCCCGCCGGCGTCGACGCTGGGTGCCAGCGGCGAGCCCAGCTCGGCGTGCCGCGGCCCGATTCGGCCGCTCGCGAGGTCGACCTCGACGCCGTATCCGGACGGCGATCCTGCTGCACGGGGAATGGTCGCCAGCAGCCTGCCGTCGCGCAGGAAGGCGACGCCTCCAAGCGCCTCGTCGCTGACCCGCAGCGAGCGCGTCCGCAGCGTCGCGAGCTCGACCACGGTCACGGTGCCGTCGGGGTGGGCGACCGCGACCGTCCTGCCGTCCGGGCTCAGCGCTGGGCCGGCGGCCTCGTTCGGGAGCGCGAACGGACGGCCGAGCCGGCGCTCGCCACTGAGGTCCCAGAGCATGATCTTGCCGTCGAGCCCGCTGCTGTAGAGCGTCCGCCCGTCGGGACTGGCGGCCAGCCCGGTGATGCGCTCGGAGTGGCCGACGAGCGTCTCCCGGATCGTCCGCCGCTCGACGTCCCAAAGCAGGATCCGGTTGTCGCGACCCGCGCTCGCGGCCGTGCGTCCGTCGGGGGTGATGACGAGCTGCAGGACGGCGCCCTGGTGGCGACCCGGCACGCGCCGCTCGGCGCCCGAGACGAGGTCGACGAACTGGATGCGGCCGTCCTTGCGCCCGAGCAGCAGCGTCCGGCCGTCGGGGGTGAGGGCGATGTGGCCGGTCAAGCCGTCGCCGAACGTGCGTAGCGCGGCCAGCGTGCGGGCGTCGCGGATCGCCACCCGCCCGTTGACGAGCGTCACGACGGCGCGCCCGTCGCGCGTCGCGAGCACCGTCGCTGCCTCCTGGTCGGTCTCGACCACGGGTCCCACGAGAACGGTGCGCCCCGTACCGACCTGGGCGCCGGTGCCGGCGTCGAAGCGCCCCACCTCGGTTGTCCCGCTCGCGGTTTCGTGAAGGGCGACAAGCTCGCGCTCGTCGGCCGAGAATGCCACGCTGTAGACCCAGCCCACCGTTGGGAGCCTCGCGAGCTCGCGTCGCGAGCGCAGGTCGACGATGTTCGAGTAGGTCGCGCCGAGCGCGATGCGCGAGCCCGCGCGATCGAAGACCAACGGCGCGCCGCGCCACAGCTCGTCGAACCAGCCCCCAGTGGGCACGGTGGTGCGTCCCGTGCGCGCGTCGACGAAGTCAAACGTCCGGCTATTCGCCGTCGTCACGAGCGTCCGGCCGTCGGGGCTGAGGACGAGGCTCTCGGGCTGGCCGACGCCCCGGATGACGCCGATCGCCGCCGGGCTCTTGAGCAGCGCGGCGAGCAGGTTGCCGCGCGTCTGCACGGTGTCGTCGAGCGTGACGCCCTGGCGTGCCAGCAGCAGCGCGAGGTCGAGGTCGTCGGAGGCGAGCGCCTGGGCGCCGAGGCGTTGCGCGTCGGCGGCGGTCTCGCGTGCGAGCGCTTGGTTGCGCTGGTCGAGCGCGAGGATGCCGGCGATCACGGCCAGCACAAGCAGCGACACGACGCCGGCGAGCCCTGCCCGCAGCCGCCGCTGGGCGCGGCCGCTCGCGCGCCGAGCGGCCTCGAGGAAGGCGCGCTCGGTGGCGTCGAGCGCGTCGCCGTGCTCGGCCGCCCAGTCGAGCGCGGCGGCCAATCGGGCGCCGCGGTAGAGACCGGCGGGATCGCGCGCGTCGGCCTCCCAGGCGCCCGCGGCCTCGCGCAGCCGGTGGCGCAGGCGGCGTCCCTCGATGTCCTCGTCCAGCCAGCCGCGCAGTCGCGGCCATTCGTGCAGCAGCGCCTCGTGCGCGACCTCGACCGTCCCCTCGGAGACCGTCAGCAGGCGGCGGTCGGTGAGCCGCGCGACCACGCCGGCGTCCTGTTCGTCGAGCGCGATCCGGCGGCGCACGATCGCGCCGCTCTCGTCCTCGTCGCTCAGGCGGAGGAACAGCCGCCGCGCCTCGGCCTGTTGCGCGGGCCCGAGCCTGACGTACGCGTCCTCGGCCAGCCGCGCGACCGCACCCTGGACGCCGCCGCTGCGCGCGTAGGCGGCCAGCCGCAACCGGCGCCCGTCGCGCCGGCCCCAGAGCTCGAGCAGCGCCGTCGAGAGCAGCGGCAGCGCGCCCGGCTCGCCCTCGACGTCCGCCAGCAGCGCGTCGGCCAAGTCCGGATCGACGGCCAGGCCGGCCCGCCGCGCCGGACGCTCGATCGCGCGCCGCAGCTCCTCGCGCGTCATCGGCCCGACCAGCACGTGGTTGGCGCCGAGCGCCCGCGAGAGCTCCGGATAGGCCGCGCAGCGCGCATAGAAGTCCGCTCGCACGGCCACCACGACGCGCGGGAAGCGCAGCAGCGCGCTCACGAACTCGGTCCGCTCGCGCTCGTCCTGGCAGGCCGTGAACAGTTCCTCGAACTGGTCGACCACGAGCACGCCGCGGTCTCGCACCGCGCGCAATGCGCGTGCCGGATGCGTGCCCGGCCGGATCACGGCCTGCGCCCAATGCTGGCTGCCGGGAAGGACGCCGCCCGCGAGCGCCGGAAGCAGTCCGGCACGCACGACCGACGACTTGCCACTGCCGGATGCGCCGACGACGGCCAGCAGCGTCGCGCCGACCAGACGCGCGACAAGCTCGGCCACGAGCCCCTCGCGGCCGAAGAAGTACTCCGCGTCTTCGCGGTTGAAGCTCGCGAGACCCTTGTAGGGGCAGACCAACGGCGTCGCGGCTGGGCGATCCTCGACCCGCTCGAGCGTCGACTGCAAATCGGCGACGCTGCCGGCCAGCTCGGACTCGAGCGCCCACGCCTCGCCGCGCCCGATCGCCGCGCGGCCGGCGAGCGCGTCGACGCGCTCGGTCGCGGCGTGGCGCGCCCACTCGCTCGCGGCCTCGTGGACGCGGCGCGCGACCCCACGGCTCGTTCGCAGCAGTTCGTCGACAGGGACGTCGCCGCCGGGCGGGGCATAGAAGCTCGCGATGGCGGCGACGACCTCGGCGTCGAGCGGCTCGAGCACGAGCGCCTCGCGCGGCTCGAGTCGCGCCAGCGCCGCCGCCTGGACGCCCGTGGCGAGCACGCACACCGCGCCGTCGCGAAGCGAGAACAGCGCCAGCCGGACCTCGGCGCCCGCGCGGTCGCCGTCGTCGAGCACGAGCAGCGCCGGGCGACGGCTCTCGGCCGTGCGCGCGATCGCCGCCAACGCGACCTCGGCCGGCCCCAGCCCGGACGCGTAAAACACGGTCGCGCCCTCGCGCTGGAGCTCACGGGCGAGCTCGGCCGCGAGCCGCGTCTTGCCCATGCCGTACGCACCCGCGAGCGTCACGAGACCGCCTTTCCGCCAGCGCCGTCGGAGCGCCTGCAACTCACGCTCGCGGCCGATCAACGGCTGCGCGGCCGCAGCCTCGAGCTCGGGCGGGAACTCGGGCGCCGCGTCCTCAACCGCGAGCGCCGGGTCCTGGCGCAGGATCGCGGACTGCAGGCGCTGCAACTCCGGCCCGGGCTCGACGCCGATCCCGTCGACCAGCGTCGCGCGCGCCTCGAGGTAGGCCTCGAGCGCGTCTGCTTGGCGCCCGC
The DNA here is from genome assembly GCF_027587205.1 of Solirubrobacter ginsenosidimutans. The sequence goes on along the minus strand of NZ_JAPDOD010000057.1, from coordinate 41,396 downwards.
AGCGGTAGAGCGCGAGCATGCGCTGCGCGTGCAGGCGCTCCCGCAGCGGGCTCTCGGCCAGCAGCGCGTCGATCTCACCGAGGACCTCCTGATGGCGGCCGGCGGCCAGGTCGGCGTCAACGGCCAGCTCGGCGGCGGTCACCCGCAACTCCTCCAGCCGCCGGATCTCAGCAGCGGCGAACGGCTCGGAGGCGATGTCCGCCAGCGGCTCGCCGCGATAGAGCGCCAGCGCCTGGCGCGCGGCGTCACCCGAGGCTCCGCGGGTCGCCTCGCCGACGAGCCGCTCGAAGCGCAGCGCGTCGATCAACTCGCGGTCGATCCGCAGCTCGTACGCGCGCCCGCGCGTGACGATCTCCGCCCCGGCATCGGCGGCGATCACCCTGCGCAGCCGCCAGACGTAGGTCTGAACCATCTTGGCCGCACTGGCCGGCGGCTCCTCGCCCCACAGCCCTTCGATCAGGCGGTCGGCCGAGACCAGCTGGTTGGCCTCGAGCCCGAGCATCGCCAGCACCGCCCGCTGCTTCGAGCCGCCGAGCTCGAGTAGGCGGTCGTCGACATTGGCCTCGAGGTGTCCGAGGAGCCGGATCTGCATGCGTCGCGTCAACCCAATCACCTCCTCGGGGCTCAATCAACGTGACGGTTACCGAGCCCGGTCTACGCGTGGTCTAAACGGCCGTGCGACCGCGTTTAGACCGGCGTGGCGCAGGCTCCCAACCATGACGATCACCACCCACATCCACCGCCTCGCCGTCGCCGCCGTGCTCGCCTTCGCGCTGCTCGCCGGCCCCGCCACCGCCCAGTCCGTCCCGGTCTCGGAGCACAACGCACGCTGGCCGCGCGAGCCCGCCAGCGGCCCGGCGCCTGCGGTCACGCCGGCCCCCGCCACGGACACCGGGAACGACTGGACGCTGATCTCCGTCGCCGCCGGCGTCATCCTGCTGGCCGCCGCCACCGCCACCGCCACCGGCGTGCGCATCCGCATCCGCCGCCACGTCGCCGCCTAACCCGGCTCGCCATCGACGTCGGTTCAATACATGACCCGCACATACCGCGCAGTGCGGCTCGACATTCGTGATCGAGCCGCACACGCGCTCGCGGTAGCGCGGCGGGCCGTTGTTCCCCGCGTGGGCTCAGCCTGGTCGAAATCGAGTGGGGTCAGGCGTAGGATCGAGTGACATCGCGGCAGCTGCGGCCGAACGTGCGCTCAACGCGAGAGGAGTGCGGCAATGCAGCGGGCACCGATCGACGGCATCGAGCTCGAGTACGAGATCCGCGGCACCGGCGAGCCGGTCGTGCTCATTCACGCCGGCGTCTGCGCCGACTTCTTCCGGCCGTTGATCGAACAGCGCGCTCTCACTAGCCGCTTCACCGTGCTCCGCTACCACCGCAGCGGCTACGCGGGCAGCGACCGCCTGCCGGGTGCGGTCAGCCTCGCCCAGCAGGCGCAGCACTGCCGCAAGCTGATGCGCCACCTCGGGATCGAGCGCGCCCACGTCGTCGGCCACTCCTCCAGCGCGAGCATGGCGCTCCAACTGGCACTGGACGCCCCCGACGCGGTGCACTCCCTCGCCCTGCTGGACGCGGCGCGGCCAGCAGCCCCCAGCGCCGTGCACTTGCAGATGGTCAAGGCGGTCGTCGAGCCCGCGCTGGAGCGCTACCGCGCAGGCGACAAGCCAGGAGCCGTCGAGACCTGGATGCGCGGCGTCTGCGGACCCGACTACCGCGCCGCGCTCGATCAGGCGCTCCCAAACGCGTTCGACCAGGCCGTGGCCGACGCCGACACGTTCTTCGGCCAGGAACTGCCCGCGGTGACACAGTGGACGTTCGGCCACGACGAAGCGGCTCGCATCGCCCAGCCGGCGCTCATCGTCACCGGGGAAAACAGCATCCCCACCTTCCGCGAGCGACGCGACCTCCTGCTCGCCTGGCTGCCGAACGTCGAGGCCTTCGAGCTTCCCGCCGCGACGCACCTGCTCCACGTGCAAAATCCCGGCGCAATGGCGAACGCCCTGGCCGCCTTCTTCTCACGCCATCCGCTCCCTGCGTCCCCCGGACTCTCGGCGCTCGGCCACTAACCGGCGCAGCGCCGCTGCCAACATCGACGAACGGGCACTGGCCCGGCGACATCTCGCAATGGCGGCCTCGGGGGAGTACCGTGCAGGAAGACTGGCCCTGTGGCCAATAATCCCGGCCTCGGAGCGGCGGTACGCCGGCTCGCATCTCATGCGCCAAGGCAACGCACCCCGAGGCTCACGGGATCGACTGCGGGGCCAGCCGCACGCTCGAGGGCGCGATTCCCGCCATGCGACTCGCAACGCGAGCGCCGGCGCACGAACAACGATCGCGCCGCTACAAGCACCGTGCGACGTCAACCCGGCCAAGATCCACGTCACTGTGCGCCAGGACCTGCGGATCACGCGCGAGGTCCCGGCCGCGTACCGGCTCCATCACCGCGACCTCGCCGAGCGCGAGATCACCCACCACGAGGGGATCCCGATCATCAGCCAGGCGCGCGCGGCGCGCCCGCCAAGGCCTAGGAGGCCGAGCTCAAGCGCCCGCGTGCGCTGATCAGACCGCGGGATCGAGCAGTTCGGCCGTCGTGTCCTCCGGCGGATACCCGTAGGCGTAGACGACCAGGTCGACATCGCCGTGGTTCGCGCTCTGCAGCGGCGTCCCGGCGGGCACGTTCACGACTCCGCCGGTCGGCACGTCTACGCGCTCCGGCGGCTCGTCTAGATAGATTGACAGCTCGCCGGCCAACACGACGAACGTCTCCTCCTGGGTCGGCAACTCAGCGTTTGCATTGGCATGAGGACACCCCGCGCAGGAGGCCCCCTAGACGACGATCACGTCCGATCAACGTGTGCTCGCCACGCTGAAGCGACGATGTGATCGCGTGTGCGGTTCAGATCGTCGCCGGCGTGGTGCGCCCGGCCTGCGCTCGGGATTTCAGTATTGGCCTTTGATGGTGAAGAACGACAGCTTCTCCAGGTTGGTCGGAATGCGCGGGTCGTTGGTCGAGTACACGTCAGCGACGCGCTGGACGTAGCGCACGCGCCCATCCGCGAGGACGGTCGCGATGACCGACGTCGTGCCCTCCTCGAAGTAGCCGATGCTGCGGTGCGGCGGGGCAGCGTCCGCCGTGGCCAGCCCGACGACGTCGACGTCGACGTCGGCCTGCAGCGTCTGCAGCATCGTTCGGCCGTACGCGGGGCCGCTCTCGGTTGCGGTGAACGCCGTCGAGAGCTCGGCGGTGCGGGCGAACTCGTCCAGGTAGGCACGGCCGGCGTCGGTGAGCGCGGCCGCCGCGCGCACGCACCAGGTCTGCTGCGCGTAGGCGCGCAGGCACCCATCGACGCTCGGGTGGCCGCGAGTGGCGAGCATGCAGAAGTCCTCTGCACGGCTCACGAACCCGAACGAGATCGGAGCGCGTTTGCGCGGCACGCGCCCGCCGGTACCGGCCTCGCCGCCGCTGGCGCCGAAGCAGCGCATCAGCGCCGGCCGGCCCGCGATCGTCCTGAACGTTTTGGCGCTCACGCGCATCGTCGCCTGGTCGTCGTTGACGGTGAGGCTGACGCCCGCCGTCGGCGGGGAGGGCACCTCGAACGCCGCGGCCTGAGCGGCTGGCGGCGCCGCGAGTCCGAGGGCGACGGCCGTGAGCAATAGTGAGCGCATTGGCCCGGATTGTTCCCCGGTGTCGGCGCTTCTTGAACGGGCAGGGCCTGCTCCACGCCAGGCGTGGGCGAAGTCCGATGAGCGGGGCGGCCGACGATGCGGGCGCGAGCAAGGCTTTTCAACACTCGGGTAGGCGTCCGGCATGAACCGCGCGGTCCTCTCCGCTGCGGTTGCGGACGATCGTGACCGACCGAAACGTCACACGCATGCGCTCGCGGGCGTGTTCAGAGTCGCCGGAGGCGTCCCCGGCGACTCTGATCGTGAGACGGCGCTAGTTGGCCTGTGCGTCGAGGGGCGTGTCGTGGCGCCCGAGTTCGACGCGGATCACTTCTCCGGTTGTGGCTGAGGTGCCGTTGATTGAGATGTAGGGGTTGCCGTCAGGGCCGATCGCGACGGACGTCGGCGCGGGCAGGCCGGTTCTGATCGGGGTGCGGGTGCAATCCGGAGCGACGCGAAGCAGTTGGCCGGGGGTGCCGGCGAAGGGGCCGTTGGCGGCGCTGGCGTGTTCGAGGACGTAGAGGCGGCCGTGGCGGTCGACGTCGAGATCGATGATGTAGGAGAAGCCGGTGCAATAGATCTGTGGCGGCTGGCCGGGCGCCAGACGCCAGATGTTGGCCTGGCCGGGGGTAAACGGGACGCCGGTCAGCTCACCGACGTAGAGCGCGCCGTCCGGCCCACGCGCGACCGAGGTGGGGACGGCGTCGGTGGAGCGGCCCTGGGGACGCGAGGGGAATACGGCGAGCGTTGAGACCTGTCCGAGGCGATCCAGGGAGAGCAGGCTGTTGGCTGCGGCGTCGGCGACGACGCGTGGGCCTGCGTGGCGAGCAGGCCGTTTGGGTTGCTTTCCACGAGTCCCCCGTCGGGGTTGGCCTGGGTCTCATGGGCGGAGACGTCGACGGTGTACGTCACGCGTCCGTTGGAGCGGAAGCGGGCGATCCAGCCGAAGTGCTCGGCCAGCTGCGCGCGCACGTCGGGATTGGCGGCCAGCCCGATGAGCACGTAGCCGCGTCCGCCGGCGAAGGACACGTCGCTAGGGCCGACGGCCCCTGCGGACGGCGGCGCGAAGGGCGCGTAGGACGGCAGTCCCTGCGCGACGAGCTGCTGCCGCCCGTGCCAGTAGCGGGAGATCGAACCGGTCAGCCCGACGCACACAGGGCCGCGGATCGTCGCGCAGCGCAGGTCGCCTCCGGTTCCCGCCTCGGCCACGTAGAGCGCGGCGTGCGGGCCGTCTTCGAACCGATCGCGGCGGTCGGCCGCCCCGAACGTCAGCCCGCGTGGATTGTGTAGACCGCTCATTACGATCGTGTCGCTCGACTGGGCGACGGCGACGCCGGTGCTGCTGAGCGCCAGACCGATCCCGAGTGCGACGGTGGGCAACATCCTCATCTCGAGCCTCCTGTCCTGTTCGCAGCGGCTAGCGGCTGCGGTACTGGTTGGCGATGCTGTGGCGGAGCTCGCGCAGCACGCCTTCGTCCGGCGCGACGTTCGCGCCGTCGGTCGGAGCGAGCCCGATGCGGTACTCGGCGGCGACCGTGTTGCTGAGGCTGCGCAGCGCTTGTTCGCTGGGGACATACGGGCTGTCCTGCGCGGGCCCGGAATGGTCGGGGAGCAGGACCTCGCCGGCGACCAGGCCGCCGGCGGCGATCGCCGCGATGACGCCAGCGACGGCAAGTGCGATGCGGGCGCGCCGGCGCGCCGGCGCGACGGTCTGGTCGCGGCGGGGCGCGGCGCTGAGCTGGGCGGACATGTGGGCCTCCTGACGGAGCGCGGGTGGGTGAACTGCCGGTCACGGTGCGCCCGCTCGCTTTCGCCGCGCTTTCATCGTTGCAACAGTCGCTAACACCGCCGTAGAGTCGGCACTGATGGGCCTGCAGTTCCGGATTCTCGGGCCGTTGGAGGCCCGCGGCGAGCGGGGTGCGGTGGCGCTCGGCGCCGGCAAGGTGCGGGTGGTGCTGGCGGTACTGCTGTTGCGTGCCAATGAGCCCGTGAGCGCGGAGCGACTCGCGATGGCGCTGTGGGGTGACGAGGCGCCGGCGGGGGCGGTCAAGACCGTTCACGTCTACGTCTCGCGGTTACGCAAGGCGCTCGGCGATCCGGCGCTGATCGAGACCACGCCGGCGGGCTATCGGCTCCGGGTGCGGCCGGGCGAACTCGACCTGGAGCGGTTCGAGCGGGGCGTGGAAGCCGGGCGGCGGGCGCTGGCCGCGGGACAGCCGGAGCGGGCAGCGGCGCTGTTGCGCGACGCGCTGGGGCTGTGGCGAGGCCCCGCCCTGGCGGAGCTGGAATTCGAGTCGTTCGCGCGCAACGAGATCGCCCGGCTAGAGGAACAGCGGGTGGCGGCGATCGAGGCGCGCGTCGACGCCGATCTTGCCGCAGGCGCTGACGCAGGCTTGGTAAGTGAGTTGCGGCCGCTGCTGGTCGAGCATCCGGAACGCGAGTGGCTCGCCGGGCAGCTGATGCTGGCGCTGTATCGCTCCGGACGCCAGACCGAGGCGCTGGAGGTGTTTCGAGACGCGCGCCAGAGACTGGTCGAAGCGGTCGGCGTCGAGCCGGGTCCACAGCTGGCGCGCCTCCACGAGGCCGTGCTCGCCCACGACGAGTCGCTGGAGCTGGACGCCCCGGAGCTGCCGCGAGCGCTCGACGCCACCTTGGCACCACCGCTGGTCGGCCGCGACGCAGAGTTGAAGCGGCTGCGCGAGCATTGGCGGGCCGCGCGCGGCGGTACCGGGCGGGTCGTTGGGGTGTGCGGGGTCGCAGGGATCGGCAAGACCCGGCTTGCGGCGGAGCTGGCCACTGAAGTGCATCGCGCGGGCGGCGTCGTCCGGCTGGTCGGCGGCCCAGGTCCGCCCGCCGCGGCGGCGGCTGGCCCGGGTCCGCAGTCCTCCGCTGCGCGCCCGACGCTGATGGTCGTTGACGTCGCCGACGGGGAGCTGGCATTTCCGGCGGCTGAGCTGAGGCGGACGGCCGTCGTCGCGCCGACTCTGGTGTTGGTCTGCGGACGGGATGTGCGGGCAGTGGCCGAGGCGCAACCGGAGGAGGTGCTCGCGCTGGCGCCGCTGGATGCCGAGGTCGTACGGGCGTTCGCCGTCGAACATGCCGTCCCGCCCGACCGGCTGTGGGAACGCAGCGGCGGCGTGCCCCGGCGCATGCACGAGCTGGCGGGCCAATGGGCGCAGCGGGAGGCCGCGCGCCGGGTGAGCGTAGCCGCGTGGCGAACTGAGGCGGACCGCGAGCGATTGCGCGCCCAGGAGGAAGAGCTGACCGGCGGTGTGCTCGCGCTCCAGACAGCGCGTGACCGCGTCGCCGCGGCAGACGAGCCGGGAGCGCCCGTGCTGTGCCCGTTCAAGGGACTGGCGGCCTTCGATGTCGACGACGCGCCGTTCTTCTTCGGGCGTGAGCGGCTGGTGGCAGAGCTGGTCGCGAGCCTGGTCGGCGCCGGGCTGTTGGGCGTGGTCGGGCCCTCCGGCAGTGGCAAGTCATCAGTGGTGCGCGCCGGACTGATGCCCGCGCTGGCGGGCGGCGTGCTGCCGGGCAGTGAGGGCTGGGAGCGGGCCCTCATGCGGCCCGGCGAACATCCCCTGGCCGAGCTGACGCGGGCCACCACGGGCATCGAGCGCAACCGCCGCATGGTGCTGGCGGTCGACCAGTTCGAGGAGACGTTCACGGTGTGTCGCGACGAAGCCGAGCGCCGCGCGTTCATCGGCGAGCTGGCCGCCAAGCGGGACGGCGCAGCGGTGGTGTTGGCGATCCGCGCCGACTACTACGGCCGCTGCGGCGTCTACCCGGAGCTGGCGCGGCAGCTGGCCGGCCATCACGTGTTGGTGAGCGCGATGCGCCGCGATGAGCTGCGCCAGGCGGTGGAGCGCCCGGCCAAGCGGGCCGGCCTGGAGGTCGAGCCCGAGCTCACTGAGGCGCTGCTCAGCGAGGTGGAGCACGAGCCGGGCGCGCTGCCGATGTTGTCGAGCGCGCTCCTCGAGCTCTGGCAGCGGCGCGACGGGCGCCAGCTGCGCCTGTCGAGCTACGAGGCCAGCGGCGGCGTGCGCGGCGCGGTCGCTCGCCATGCCGAGCAGGCGTTCGCCCGCCTCGACACCGCGCAGCAGGTCGCGGCCCGCGGCGTGCTGCTGCGGCTCACGACCGAGGGCAGCGACGGGGCGATCGAGCGGCGGCGGATTCCGCTCGCCGAGCTCGACGAGGACGTGGCCCAGGTTGTCGCCATCCTCATCGACGAGCGGCTGCTGACAGTCAGCGCCGGGTCGGTCGAGCTCGCACACGAGGCACTGCTGCGAAAATGGCCGCGGCTGCGCGGCTGGCTGGAGGAGGACGCCGACGGACGGCGGTTGCACCGCCGGCTGGCCGAGGCCGCGCGCGAGTGGGACGCGGCCGGCCGCGACCCCGGCGACCTCTACCGCGGGGCCCGCCTCGCAGCCGCCGTGGAATGGCACGCCCACCACGATCCCGAACTCAATCGCGCCGAACGCGCCTTCCTGCATGTGAGCCACGACGCCGAACGGCGCGATCACGTGCGACGTCGCCGGCTGATGGCTTCCGCGCTCGCGCTCCTGGCCACCATCGCCGGCATCGCCACGATCGTGGCCGTGCGCGGCGTGCAGCGTGCGCGGTTCGAGCAACGCGCCGCCGCCTCACGCGCCCTGGCCACGAGCGCGGTGGCGCATCTCGGCGACGACCCCCCACTGGCGGGATTGCTGGGGCTTGAGGCCTACCGCCGCGAGCCGACCAGCGAGGCCCGCAATGCCGTGCTGTCCATGCTGCCCACACTCACTGGCTACCGCCGAGTCGGACGACCGCTCGAGCACGGCGCCGCCGTCGAGAGCATCGCGATCAGCCCCGACGGTCGTACGCTCGTCAGCGGCGCCGACGACGGCAGGATCTGGCTGTGGGACGTCGCCTCGCGACGCCACATCGGCTGGCTCGCGGGCCACGCGCGACCGGTCAACGACGTGGCGATCAGCCCCGACGGACGGCTGCTTGCCAGCGCAAGCGACGACGACACGGTCCGGCTCTGGGACCTCGCCGCCCGCAGGCCGCGGGGGCGCCCGCTCGTCCAGCACAAGACGACCGCGACCACCGTCGCCTTCAGCCCCGACGGCACGACCCTGGCGAGCGGCCAGGGGGGCGCACGGCTCAGCAACGCCTACGGGCAGCACGCCACGGTGCGCTTCTGGGACGTCGCCAGCGGCCGGGCGCTCGGCCGCCCACTGCAGATCGGCACGACGTCGATCACGGAGCTCCAGTTCAGCCCGGACGGCGCACTGCTGGCGACCTCCGGTGACGGCACACTGTCGATGTGGGATGTGGCCGCCCGCCGCCCGCTGTGGCACGTCACCGAGTTGGGCGCGGGCGGCGAGAGTGTGTCATTCAGCCCGGACGGCCGGACGGTGGCCCATATCGACGATGATCCGCAACTGTTGGATGTGCGGTCCGGCCGGCCGCTCCGGGCACTTGAGGGCCGCACCGGCATCGATAGTGTCGTGGCCTTCAGCCCCGACGGGCGCACGCTGGCCAGCGGCGGCCAGGACGGCACGGTGCAGTTGTGGAGCGTGGCCACGCATCGCCCGCGCGGCGTGCTGGTGACCGACAGCAATCGGGACGCGAACCTCGAGGGGGTCGGTCACGTCGCCGGCGTGCTGGCCCTGGCCTTCAGCCCGCGCGACGACCTCCTGGCCACCGCCGACGAGACTGGCGCGGTCCAACTCTGGAACACGGCGGCCGCGCATCCGCTCGACCGACAGTTGCCCGGCGATCGCAGCTGGATCCGCGCCATCGCGTTCACGCCCGCCGGCACGCTCGCCTCCGCCGACCTGGATGGCACGCTGCGACTATGGGACACGCGTCGAGCGCGAACGCTCGGCCCACCGGTGCGCCATCTGGGCGAGATCCTCAGCCTGGCCGCCGATCCTGACGGCGACAGGCTGGCGATCGCCGGCGCGGACGGCCTGCTGAGCCTCTGGAGCCTCCAAGGCCGGCGGCCTCTCGGCCGGCTGCTCAACGGCCAAAGCGGCAACGTGTACGCCGTGGCGATCGATCCTGACGGAAGCACGCTGGCGAGCGGCGGCGACGACGGCACCGTGCGCCTCTGGGACCCCCGCAGCGGCCAACCCACCGGACCACCGCTCAACCCCGGCGCGGGTGCCATCAGAAGCGTCGCCTTCGGCAAAGACGGCCAGATCCTGGCCGCCGGCGCGCAGGACGGCACGGTGCGGCTGTGGGACCTCCCCCGCCGCCGCCCGCTCGCACCGCTGCGCGGAGCCACCCGGTTCGTGGACGCGCTGGCCTTCAGCCCCGATGGTCGCACCCTCGCCAGCGCCGGCGGCGACGGCTCGATCTGGCTATGGAACGTCAACACCTCTCGACCGCTCGGCCCGCCGCTCACCGGCCACGCCGACGTCATCAGCGCGCTCAGCTTCAGCCCGGACGGCAACACCCTCGCGTCCGCCGGCGCCGACCACACCGTCCGGCTCTGGGACGTGTCCGCTCATCACGCGCTCGGCCAACCGCTGAACGACGCCACCGGCTGGGTCAACACCCTCGCCTTCAGCCCGCGCGGCGACCAGCTTGCCAGCGCCGGTGACGACGGGACCGTCCGGCTGTGGGACCCGATCCTCTGGAGCCGAGATCGCGACGCGCTCCAGCATCGCATCTGCGGCGTCATCCGGCGCAATCTCACCCACACCGAGTGGGCTCAATACCTGCCCGGCCAGGCGTACCGCGACACATGTCCACACACCGCCTGACTGGACGCGCTGTCAGCTCCTAGGCAGCCAAGGGCAGATCAGAGGCCTCGCGCACCGTTGCCGCGTTTGGGGTGCCTTCGCCGCCGGGCAGTGACATGCGCAGGATCTTGCGCAGTACCTGCGCGTACTGTCGGGGCAGCGTGCCGCTCACGTACGGCAGGTCGTAGCGCTCGCACAAGTCGCGGACCCGCGGTGCCACTTCGGCGTAGCGGTTGGATGGCAGGTCCGGGAACAGATGGTGCTCGATCTGATAGCTCAGGTGGCCGCTCATGAGATGCACGACGGGCGGTCCGTCGACGTTGCAGGAGCCGAGCAACTGGCGGACGTACCAGCCGCCGCGGGATTCGCCGTCGAGGTCTGACTCGTCGAAGTCGAACGTCTCCGCGCCGTCGGGGAAATGCCCGCAGAAGATGACGGCGTGGGTCCAGACGTTGCGCGCCACGTTGGCCGTCAGGTTGCCGAGCAGGGCCGGTACGGCGGATGGGCCCGAGAGCAGCGGCCACGCGACGTAGTCCTTGGTGATCTGTCGTGCGGCCTTGCGGGCGAGCCGGCCACCGTCGGAAGCGACCCGGCTCCAGGGCTTGCGTCCTTTGCGCGCTTCGTCGAGCTCGAGGTCGTAGAGCGCGACGCCCCACTCGAAACCGACGGCGAGTACGACGTTGAGCAGTGGCTGGGCGAGGTGAAACGGCTTCCACGGCTGGTCGGGATCGAGGCGCAGCACCGTGTAGCCGAGATCCCGGTCTTTCCCGAGGATGTTGGTGTAGGTGTGGTGCTCGTAGTTGTGGGACTTCTTCCAGCCTTCGGCGGCCGAGACGTTGTCCCACTCCCACGTCGCGGAATGGATCTCGGGGTCGCGCATCCAGTCCCACTGGCCGTGCATCACGTTATGCCCGAGCTCCATGTTCTCGAGCACCTTGGCGACCGCGAGCGCGGTCGTGCCCGCAAGCCACGCGGGCGGGAACAGCGAGACCAGCAGGGAGGCGCGTCCCGCGCCTTCGAGGCCGCGCTGGACCTTCACGACCTTGCGGATGTAGGCGGCATCACGCTCGCCGAGGTCGGCCATGACCTCGTCGCGGATGGCATCGAGTTCACGGCCGATGTCGTCGAGGTCGCCGGGCGTCAGATGTTCGAGAAACGTGTTCATGAGGGGAGTCCTGGTTAGAGATCGATCTCGATCGGGCCGGCAGCCACGGACACGCAGGTACGCACCATCTGGCCTTCGGCGTGCTGGACGTCGCCGGTGCGCAGGTCGCGTACGGCGCCAGACCGCAGGCGCCCGATGCAGGAGTTGCAGATGCCCATGCGACACCCGTGGGGAAGCAGCGCGCCCGCTTGCTCGCCGGCCACCAACAGCGGTGTCGTTCCGTCGGTCTCGACCTCTTTGCCGCTGGCGAGGAAGCGGACGCGGCCGCCCTCGCGGTCCAGGTCGACGGAGGCGAGAACGGGGCGGAAGCGCTCGAGGTGCAACTGATCGGAGACGCCGGCGCGCGCGAAGCGCGTGCTCAGTGCGTCGAGCAAGCCGGCCGGGCCGCACGCCCAGGTCTGGCGCTCACTCCAGTCAGGCACGCAGCGGTCGAGTTCGGCGACGTCCCACCGCCCGTGCCGATCATCGTGGTGCTCGTGCAACGTGTAGCGCTCGTGCCGGCACTCGAGCGCGCGGAGATCACCGCCGAAGATCGTGTCGTCCAACGATGGGGAGATGTGCACGTGCACGACGTCGGGAAGGCCCCCCGAGCGCTGCGACAGCGCTCGCAGCATCCCCATGATCGGCGTCACGCCGCTACCGGCGGTCACGAACAGCAGCGCGTGCTCGACCACTTCCGGGAGCACGAACTGCCCGGTCGGCGGCGCGAGCCGAACCACCATGCCCCGCCGCGCATGACTGACGAGGTAGTCGGACACCAGCCCACCCGCGATTCGCTTGACGGTGATCGCGATCCGACCATCGCGCCTGCCCGGGACCGACGTGAGCGAATAGGTGCGCCAGTGCCGCACGCCGTCGACGTCGACACCCACGCGGACGTACTGGCCCGGCAGATGCGCGGGCCAACCGCGACCCGGCCGCAGCCACAGCGTCACGCATTCGCGGGTCTCGGATACCACGGCTTCCACACGGCCGCGCGGCTCGCGTGTCGACCAGAGCGGGTTCAGCTGCCCGAGAAAATCGTCCGGAAGAAGCGGTGTGGTGAGGACTGCAGCTGCATCGAAGAGACCGATGATTAGAGGATGTCGATAGAGCACACCGCGCGTTAGCCCCGTAGGGCTCGAATTTTCGAAGCGAATCTGTGCTCAGGCAACACTTGCCCTTCGAATGCTTGGCCCGACGGTCGTATCTCCGCTCCCCTCCCCGGCCCTGCGGGCCAGAACGACCCCCTTGGCGGTGACATGCCTGAAGTCGTCGTTTGGCGGCCGCGGCCTGCGGTGGGTTGATCGGGCTAGTGCAGGACGACGGCCAGGGTCCGCGGATTGCCCGTGCGCCCTGCCGGGTCGGCGGGCGTCACCATCGCGCGGTAGCGCCCGCGTGGCAGCCGGTGCCCGCCGCTGTGCTTGGGCACGGCGATGGCGATGCGACCGGCGTGGGCCACGGTGCGCGCGATCCTGACCTTGGTCGTGTAGCGAGCGCAGTCGTCGCGGCGCTTGCGGGCTACGGTCGCGCAGCGGCCGGCAACGCGTCGCTGGAGCCGCAGCGTCGCCGATCCTGGGCCTGAGATCGTGAAGGCGATCCGGCCGTGGGTGAGCCCCAGCTTGGACACGGTCGGCACTCGGGCGGGACCGGCCGGCGACACCGGCGCATCCGCGGGCGCCGGCGACGCGGCCGGCGACGCGGTCGGCGACGGCGACGCGGTCGGCGACGGCTGGCTCACCGCCGGGGGCGCCGGGCGCGTCAGTGACGAGTCGGGGTGGCGCATGAAGAACGCATACATCGCCCCCGTCTCATCGGGCCCGGTTGGGTCGGAGTACGGCTGCGACCCGTCCCCGCCCGACCAGGCGTGGGCCATGCCGTGGACGACCCGATAGTCCCCCAGCTCGTGTTTCGCGTGGTCGTCGTAGGTGCTGAGCGTGTATGTCTCGCTCGCTGACCCATTGCCCGAGGACGTCGACGCGGGCGTGGTCGCCACGGAGTGGTTGGCCGCGCCGTCGTCGGCCAGATCGTCGGTCAACAGCCACTGCTTGACCAACTGGTCGGCGTTGACGGGTGGCACCGTCTTGTCCTGATCGCCCTGGAAGTCGATGAACGGCATCGGGCGCGCCCGTGCGCCCATCTCCTGGTAGGCCGCCTGGGCGGCCTGGGTGGGGTCGGCGCTCTGATAGCCCGCGCAGGCGGCCGTCGCCGCGTACTCACAGCCCGAGCCGATGCCGATCGCGGCGAAGTAGTCCGGATAGGTCGCCGCCATGACCGACGTCATCGCCCCTCCGGCCGAGAGCCCGTTCACATAGACCCGGTGGGGATCAACGTTGTAGGTGTTCTCGATCAGGCTCGTCACCGCGGCGATCCGCGCCGGCTCGCCCGCTCCGCGGTGCATGCTCGAATCCGCGAAGAAGTCCCAGCACCTGAGCGAGTTCGAGTCCGTGTCCTGCTGCGGGAACACGACGATGAAGCCCTTGGCCTCCGCCAGCGCGTCCCAGCGCGTCAGCTGCCGGAACCCGTCGGCGGTCTGCGTGCAACCGTGCAACGCCACCACCAATGGCACAGACGTCGTCGGCGAATACGACGACGGGACATACAACTGATAGGCAATCGCGCCCACCGCGCCGCTGTAGCTCCCGCTGCTCAGCGTCCCGGCCGCGGCCCTCGCGGCCCCCGGGCAGAGCGCCCCGACGCCCGCAAGTACCGCCACTGCGACCAGCAGTCCGGCGCGCAGCCGCGCGACCGTCCGGTGGAGTTCACGCGTCGCCATCCCGAGCCGAAGCCCCTCAGTGCGCCCGCCATTGACCGTGTGCATGTGCGCGTCGTTCTCCAAACCTGGACATCGCCATCCGCGGCCGCGCACGCGCAACAAACCCGTCGGGCGCCCTCAGCGCCGACACGGCATCGCACCCGGCGCGATCCGACCAGTCGTCCCACCCGAGTACGGCTGACCCGACAGAACAGGTTTACCGGTCCCGCGGCCGAAGATCGCCGGGGGAATCCCAAGACTTCCGCCCCGATTGCCTGTGGAATCCGCAAAGCCGTGACCCGTCTGCCTGCGGCGCGGCGCGGCGATCGTGAACGCCAAGGGTGCGCCGGCCGCCTCCGGGGCCCTGGTTGTCGAGACCAGTGTCCCGCACGGGTGCGACCCAGGGTGCTGCGCGGGACGCTGGTGACATCACCAACGAGCGCAGCAGGAGCCAAGAATCGTGACCTCGTACGCCCCCACCGAAGATGTTGATCGTGCCCTCGCCGCTCGGTTGGCCATGGCCCCCGGGCTGGTGCGCGCCGGCGCCAGCCGCTGGGACGGCGGCCGCACGCCGATCCATCCGCTGTCGCTGGAGAGCGCCTTCGCCGATCCTGTCCTGCTGCGCGATCTCGGGACCCGGGGCGCGCGCTTCGCTCGCGAGCTGGGCGTCGAGGTGATTGTCGGCGCCGAGACCGCCGGCGTGCCGCTGGCCGCGGCGATCTCGCTGGCGGCGGGGCTGCCGTTCGCGTTCGTCCGCAAGCCGGGGTATCGCGGTCACGAGATCGACGAGCCGCGGGTCCGCGGGGCCGAGGTGGCGGGTCGGCGCGTGTTGCTGGTGGACGACGCCGTGGCCAGCGGCACAGCGGTGGAGCGCTTCGCCGCCGCGTTGACCGGCGAGGGCGCCGAGGTCGCCGGCGTGTTCGTCCTCGTCGACATGCGCGACGTGGCCGACAGCGTCACCAGCGTCGCCGCCGCGCTGCCCACGGACTCCGTCAGCACCTATCTGCAGGTCCTCGACCTGGCCGCGGCCAACGGCATCCTCGATCAGTCCGTCCACACGCTCAGCGTCGACGCGATCGTCAATCGCTGGAGCAGCGACGACCCGCGCTGGGATCTCCTCGCCGCGGCCGCGTGACTCAACCCCGGTTGCGGATGCGCCGGACGAGCATCTCCGGCGGCATGTCCTCCAGATCCGGCCGCGTCGTCACTATCGGGAACCGATCAAGAATCTGTCCGGGCTCGTCGGCGATGCTCAACAGGTCGGCGAACCCCAGTCGCGTGGCTTGGCGCGTCAGCGCCGGGTAGAGAGCGGTCTCCTCGCAGTAGTGCTGGCGGTCGAGAAACGCCATCGGGCTGCGACCGAACACGCGATAGGCGTTCTGGGCGGCATCCTGGAAGATCTCCTGCATCGTGCCCGCGCCGCCCGGCGCGAACACGATGCCCGCCGTGGCCACCGCGAGCAGTCCGTCCTCACGGATGCTGTTCGAGAAGTACTTCGCGATGTGTGACGCGAACTGGCTGATCGGTTCGCCGGCCGTCACCCACGTCGGGATCGCCAGGTTCGTCCCACCCGGCGCGAAGCGCTCCCGGATCCCGTCCGCGACGCCCATATATCCGGCAGCGTCGCGCGCCCATGGGGGAGCGGCCCCGAGTGCGTCCACGGCGTCGTCGCGCTCGGTGTCGGAGGCATCAGCGAGGTAGGCGCCGAGATTGGCGGCCTCCATGATCCCGAGTCCACCGCCGGAGACGACCAGGTATCCGCGCCGGTTCAACGCGGCCGTCAAGCGGACGACACGCCGGTAGTTGCCGTCGGCGGCCGTCGCGGTCGACCCACCCATGATCCCGACCACCGGCCGGCCGGTTCGCATCAGGAACGTGGCCAGTGCGACATCGATGAAATGATCGTGGACGCGCTGCGCCAACCCCTCGTCCATGTCGGGCGCACGACCACCGTGCGCCTTGACGTAGTCATAGATGCGCCCGTCGAGCGTCACGGAATGATCCTCTCCGGGCCGCCACCCCTGCATCAGGAAGTCGCGCGTGTACAACCGATCCGGCCGGACGACGTACGGACGATCTGCGTCTGCCATCTCACACCCCGCCTCTGACGGCCAGGGCGGGCGATCGCTCCAGCGCCGACACGAGCTCCCGGCGCGACTTGATCCCCAGCTTCGCGAAGACCTTGCGCAGATGCCACTCGACGGTGCGCGCGCTGAGGAACAGCTGGCCCGCGATCTCGCGATTGGAGTAGCCGTCGCGCGCGAGCTCGGCGATCTGGGTCTCCTGGGCGGTGAGATCGTCCAGGGTGTCCGGCGTTCGTTTGCGCACGGTCGCGCCCGTCGCCTCCAACTCCCGGCGTGCGCGCTCTGCGAACGCCCGCATGCCGATCGTGCTCAATGTGCCGTGCGCCACCTCGAGCTGCTCGCGGGCGTCGACGCGCCGGCCGTCGCGGCGCAGCCATTCGCCGTACAGCAGGTGCGCGCGGGCCTGTTCCGGGGCGATGCCGTCACGCCCCAGGCGGTCGATGGCCTCGCGGTAAAGCTCCTCGGGCTCCGGTACGAGCAGCGCACGCGAGCGCGCCTCGATGCCCAGCGCCCATTCGGTCCCGGCGGCCTGCGTCCGTTCGCTGAGGCGTTCGAACGCGTCCGCCGCGGCCGCGTCGGCGCCGCACCGGGCGGCCGCCTCGATCAGCTCGGGCAACGACCAAGTCGAGGTGGCCGGCTCATCCTGCGCGACGGCGCTTTGCGCCTCTCCAAGCGCCGCGTCGTAGCGGCCGAGGCCGTTGAACGCGAGCGCGCGGGCGTGTTCGCCGAACGTCACGGTCATGCTGTCGCCGCGGGTGGTCGCCCTCGGCAGGACGGCGGCGCTCAGCGCCGCCAGCGCCTCTTCGTCGCCCTGGAAGCCCGCGAGGGTGAAGCGCGCGAACCCGATCGGTTCCGTGTGGGTAGCCTCGGCGATCGTGTCGGCCTCCTGGAGGAGGGTCTCCGCGCCGCCGAGATCGCCTGCGAAGATCCGCGGGAGTGACATGAGCTCGAGCGCGTGCGGGAGCAGGCCCAGAGCGCCTCGCCCGCGCGCCAGCTCGACGCCCGGCGTCGCGAGCGCACGGCACGCCTCGAGGTCGAAGAGATCGAAGGCGATGCGACGCGCGAACACCGGCCAGCGGACGCTTTGCGGGCCTTCCTCTCGCAGGGCGTCTACCGCGCGCTTGAGCAGTCGCGTACTGGCGGCATGACCGTCGGTGAAACGGACCGCCAGGCCGGCCACGAGCAGGTCGACGGCGCGCGGTGTGCCGTCCGGAGGCGGCGCGTCGCGGGCAGCCTCGGCACCCGAGCGCGTCATGTGCGGGGCGAATCGACCGGCGACGCTCGCGGCTTGCAACACCGTCAGGTACGTGTCGCGTGCGAGATCCGGGTTCACCGATTCCAGCAGGCGTGCCGCGTCGAGGAGAAATGGGAACGCCGTCGGCGCCTGCCGGAGGCCCATGGCGATCTCTCCCTGCAGGCGCTTTGCGAGTGCGCTGTCGAGCGGATCGAGCGGGCCCGCGGCAGCGGCCACGAGAAGCGCCGAAGCGGCCTCAGGCGCTCCGGCCAACTGCTTGGCCTCGGCGGCCGCCAAGGAGCGCCGCGCGCGCCGGCCCGGATCCGGTGAGAGCGCCGCTGCGCGCTCGAGGAAAGCCGCCGCCGCGGCGACGCCCCCGCGGGCCTGCGCACGTTCGGCAGAGCGCTCGAGCTCGGCCGCGACGTCCTCGTCGGCGCCCACGGTCGCACGCGCCCGATGCCAGGCGCGCCGGTCCGCATCGCGCTCGGGGTCCGTCGCTTCGGCCAGCGCGAAGTGCATGCGTCGGCGCTCTTCGTCCGTCGCCGACCCGTAGGCCGCGGAGCGCACCAGCGGGTGGGCGAAGGCCACGCGCGCGCTGACGCTGAGCAGGCCCGCATCCACGGCCGCGCCGGACGCGGTCATGTCGACGCCGAGGTACTGCGCGGCGCGCTGCAGCAACAGCGGATCGCCGAGCGGCTCAGCAGCGGCGGCCAGGACGAGCAGTTGCGTGTCGGCCGGGAGTGACTCAAGGCGCTTGGCGTAGCTCTGTTCGATCTTGCCCGCGACGGCATGCCGAGCCGGGAGCCCGAAACCGCCCGCGATGTCGGCAATGTTCCAGGTCCGCGGCAGCTCCAGCAGGGCGAGCGGGTTGCCGTGGCTCTCGGTGACGATCTGCTCACACACCGCGGCGTCGAACGGGACGTTCAGGTTGCCCACCAGCAGCGCCCGGGCGTCGACCACGCCGAGTGCGCTCACGCGCAGCTCCGGCAGCCCGACGAGGACCTCGGGATCGAACGGGCTGCGCGCCGCGCAGACGAGCGCGAGCGGTTCCGCGAGCAGACGGCGGCCGACGAACAGCACGATCTGGGCCGAGGCGGTATCGAGCCAGTGGGCGTCGTCGATGACGCACAGGAGTGGTCGGCGCTCGGCGACCTCGGCCAGCAGCGTCAGCGTGGCCAACGCGACCAAGAACCGATCCGGCGGCGGGCCGGTCTGCTGGCCGAAGACCGTGCGCAGCGCATTCTGTTGCGGGCCAGGCAGCTGGTCGAGCTGGTCGAGCATCGGCGCACAGAGCTGGTGCAGGCCGCTGTAGGCGAGCTCCATCTCGGACTCGATGCCGACTGCCGTGCAGATGCGCCAGCCCGCGGCGTGCCCGACGACGAAGTCCAGCAGCGCGCTCTTACCCGCGCCGGCCTCGCCGCGCAGGACGACGACGCGGCTTCGCCCTTCACGCGCCTCGGCCAGCGCCGCTTTCAGGAAGTCACATTCCGCCTGCCGTCCCAGGAGCGTCACCGCCGGCCGGTCCACCGGCCGACCCTATCGCTACGGCAGGTTGGCGATCCAGCGCAGTGCGCTCAGTGAGGGCAGGAAGAAGTACTCGCCGCCGCGCAGCGCGTTGAAGGTCTCGATCTCGTGGATGCGTCGCCGGACCGGCGTCTGCGGGATCGTGAACGTCGCGCCGGCCTCCTGCAGGCCGACGTTCGGGTCACGTTCGGCGCCGAGGCTCATGAAGTTGCCGTTGTTGATCCACTCGCGCTGAAGGAACTCGAGCGTGTCCATCGCCTTGGCGCTGAGGAAGATGAAGTACAGGCCGCGACCGCCGTCCTCCGCGTCGCCGAGGGCTTCCGGGTCGTACGGCTTCCCGTAGGTGGTGCTGCGGCGGATGATGCGGTGGAGGTTGACGTCGGTGAGCAACGCCATCTTGGTGTCGCGCGGGTTCATGCGTCGCATGTGCGAGCCGAGTGGCACCTGGTGGCCGTGGGGATCGCCGGCGTAGGTGAAGTCGTCGTTGCGTGACGGATCCGCGCCGAGCTCCGGGTCGTCAACCTCGGGCGCGAGCGTCAGCGGCGCCCCGCTGCGCCAGCGACCCACCAGCTTCGCCGCGAGCAGCTCACGCTCCCGATCGGTCTGCGCATGCTCGCGCAGGAAGCGGTTGAAGGTGGCGACCCGCGACTCGTACTTGCGTAGGCCGACGTACGTGCCGTTGCGGCCCAACACGCCGGGTGCCGGCGCGGGCAGCGGCCCGCCGCTCTCCCCCGGGTAGCCGAGGATGAACTCGCCCGCCTTGATCGGCCGGCCCTGACCGGGCAGCGGCGCGACGCCGCTGCCCTCGATCGCGGGCTGGCCGATCGAATCGCGGTAGCCGAGCGGGTTGAGATCGCCCGGCTGGGCGCCGAAGTCCTGCGTCGCGACGACAGCCAGACCTGGCCGGCCCGCATAGTGCTGCCGGGCCGTCTCCAGCGTCCGGTGCCACGCCTCCTCGGAGCCGCTGAACACACTCACACCGAGGTGGATCTCGCCGGACCCGAACGGGTGATGCCAGTGCGCCGGGTCGTTGTCGCCGACATCGAGCAGCTGCCCGGAACGTCCCGCCATGCCGACCCGGAACGCCTCCGGGAAGCTGTTCAGCGACTCCGCCGGCAGGCCCAGCGCCACCAACCCCGCGTAGGTGATCGCGACCGCGATCCACGGTTCGCCGGGCTGCCGCCACTCGGCGGCGGAGTCGACGTGAGGCGCCAGCCCGCGCAGGAGCTCACGACCGGCCCGGGCATCGTCCACGCGCAGCATGACGTGCGTGCCGTAGTACGGCTCAGGCCGGTAGCGCAGCACCGTGGCCTGGATGTCCTCGAGCTCGAGCCGGTCGTTGCGTGCCATGACGCTCAGTCCCCGATCTTGTCCAGGAACTCGTCGACGGCCCGGCCGATCTTCTTCAGGCGGCGCGTCTCGGCCACCGTCAGATCGTTGGCCACGTACCAGCCCTCGGCGGTGACCTGATGGGCGGCCAGGTAGTCCTTGGCCTCGGGGCTGCGGATCCCCGGCCAACCCTCCCAGGCCGAATCGATGATGTCCAGGAAGTCCGGGATCTTGGTCGCGAAGTCGTCGATGTACGCGTCCCAGTCCCCGTCGTACGTGGTGGCGAACAGCATCCGCGTGTCGTCGTCGAGGAACACGAAGCGCATGTCGTGCACGCTGCCGACATCGTCGGCACCGGCGAGGTTGCCGCCGAACAGCTGCAGGAACGTCCGCAGCCGAGGGCCGCCGCCCGGCGCGAGCGGGACGAGGATCGTCAGCTCGGACACCTTGCCCAGCCGGCTGCCGACCCGGCCGGCGCTCTCGATCGGCGGTGGCGGCGTGGTCGCGGCGTCGGACCGCAACTGCTCGATCACATTCTCCAGCGCGACCTTGCCCACTTCCGGCGCGTCGGCGAACAGCTCCCGCAGCTGCGCGATCCTCGCTTCGACCGCCGATTGATGGTCGATGGTGGTCATTGTTTCCTTCTCCTTTCGGGTTACGTCCGTGCGAGCTCGGCGGCATGGCCGGCGCGCATCATCGCGATGTACTGCTCGTAGTCGCGGCCCTTGACCGCGAACTTGTCGAGCACCCACGGGTGCGTGTTGATCAGGAAGCGCTCCTCCGCGAGCCCGTCCATGACGATGTCGGCGAGCTTGTCGGTGGTGATCGCGTCCCGGCCCTCCGGGGTGTCGAACTTGCCGGCCAGGATCGGCGTGCGCACGGCCGCCGGGACGAGCACGCTGACGCCGATGCCGCTGTCCTCGTACATGGAGGCCAGCCACTCGGTGAAGCCGATCGCCGCGTGCTTGGTGACGGTGTAGGAGACCGTGTCGTAGATCACCAGCAGCCCTGCCGCCGAGGCGACGTTGAGCAGGTAGCCGCTGCCCTGTTCGAGCATGTGCGGGATCGCGTACTTGGCCGCGTAGATCTCGGACATGAGGTTGACGCCGATGATCTTCTGCCACTGCTCGGTGGTCGTCTCGAGCCCACCGTCGATGGCGATGCCGGCGTTGGAGACGAACAGGTCGACGCGCCCGAAGCGCTCGATCGTGGCCTCGACGAGGTGCTTGATGTCCTCCTCGCGGCCGACGTCGGCGGCCACGGGGTAGGCGCCGATCGCGGCGGCCGCGCGCTCGGTGGCGTCCTGGCGGAGGTCCGAGAGCACGACGTGCGCACCCTCCTGGGCGAAGCGGGTCGACAGCGCGAGGCCGATGCCGCTGGCGCCGCCCGTCACGACGGCGACCTTGTCCTTGACGTTCATGGTGGTTCCCTTTCGTCGAAGCTGCTCGGTCTCGACAAGGTCGTCTCCGCCGTCAGTGCTCGCACCCGTGCGAGCACCGGTCTGGGCACGGGCGGCATCCCGGTGTCGTCCCCTCACGATCTGGCCGTGGTGGACCTGGGTCGTCTCGCCTCGATCGTGATGCTGATGCGCCGCCTGCGGTAACGTCGCGACGGGACCTGGAATGGACGTCGCCAAAGTGAGTGCGCCGTTGGGCCGCGACGCCGAGTGCGTCGCCCTCGAGCGGGTGCTCGAAGCGGCGCGCGGCGGCCACGGATCGGTGCTCGTCCTGCGCGGCGAGCCCGGCGTCGGCAAGTCCGTCCTGCTCGACTACGCGGCCGCGATCGCCACCGGGTTCGCGGTGGCGCGGGCGGCCGGCGTCGAATCCGAGCTCGAGCTGCCGCTGGCCGGCCTGCAGCAGCTGTTCGGCGCTTCGCTGCTCGACCGCGCCGCCGCACTCGCGCCGCCGCAGCGCGACGCGCTGCGGGTCGCGTTCGGGCTGCTCGAAGGCCCCGTCCCCGATCCCTTCCTGGTGGCGCTGGCGGCGCTGGGTGTGCTCACCGACGCCGCCGACGAGCAGCCACTGCTGTGCCTCGTCGATGACGTGCAATGGCTCGACAAGACGTCGGTGCAGATGCTGTCGTTCGTCGCGCGACGCTTGACGGCGGAGCGGCTGGCGATCGTCTTCGCGGTCCGCGAGCCGAACGAGGAGCGAGTGCTCGGCGGGTTGGCGGATCTCACGCTCGCGGGGCTCAACGATCACGACGCACGCGAGCTGCTCGACTCGGCCCTCCCCGGCGGTCTCGACCAGCAGGTGCGCGACCGGATCGTGGCCGAGACCCGAGGCAACCCACTGGCGCTGCTGGAGCTGCCGCGCGGGTTGACGCCGGCCGAGCTCGCCGGCGGGTTCGGCCTCCCGCAGCAGGCCGTCGCGGGCCGCGTGGAAGCGAGCTTCTTGCGTCGCATTGAGGCGCTGCCCGAGGCGACGCAGCGGTTGCTCTTCGTCGCCGCGGCCGAACCTGTCGGGGACGTGACCCTCATGTTCGGTGCGCTCGAGAGGCTCGGGATCCCGCCCGACGCCATCAGCGCCGCCGAGACCGAGGGGTTGATCTCGCTCGAAGCGCGCGTGCGCTTCCGGCATCCGCTCGTGCGCTCGGCGGCCTACCGCGCCGCGCCCGCCGCCGTGCGTCGCCGCGTTCACGCCGCGCTCGCCGATGCCACCGATCCGAGCGTCGATCCCGACCGCCGCGCGTGGCATCGCGCGCACGCGACCCCCGTGCCCGACGAAGAGATCGCCGTCGAACTCGAGCAGTCGGCGTCGCGCGCACGGTCACGCGGAGGCATGACCGCCGCGGCGGCTTTCCTGGAGCGCGCGGCCGAGCTCACGCCCGACCCCGGGCAACGCGGGACGCGCGCGCTGGCGGCCGCGCACGCGAAGTTCGACGCGGGCGCCACCGACGCCGCCGAGGCGTTGCTCACCGTCGCCTCAAGCTGCCCGCTCGACGAGCTGCAGCATGCGCGGGTGGATCGTCTGCGGGCGCGGATCGCGTTCACCCGTACGCGCGGGAGCGACACGCCGGCGATGCTCAGCGCCGCCGCTCGCCGACTCGAGCCGCTGGACCCTGAGCTCGCGCGCGAGACCCACCTCGAAGCGCTGTGGGCGGCCGTGCGCAGCGGGCGCTTCGCGCGCGCCGAAGGCGTCCTCGAAGCCGCCGACGCGGCCGCCGCCTCGGGCTCTGTGCGCTCGATCGACCTGTTGCTCCGCGGCCTCACCACCAGGCTCGCCCGCGGATACGAGCCTGCGCTGCCAGCTGTCGCGTACGCGCTCGACGTGTTCCAGGAGGAGGGCTTCCGGCACGAGAACATCGCCTGGTGCTGGCTCGCCTGTCAGCTCGCGATGGATTTGTGGAACGACGACGCTTGCGCGGCGATCGCCACCGGGCTGGCCGCGACCGCTCGCGACCGCGGCGCGCTCGGCGTCCTCCCATTCGCGCTGAACTACTCTGCGGCCCATCAGCTGTTCGCCGGGGCGTTCGGCGTCTGCGAGCAACTCGTGCACGAGGCCGACACGATCACGACGGCGACTTCGAGCGTCCCGATCGCCGACTTCGCCGTGCTGCTCGCCGCCTGGCGCGGCGACCGCGAACGCACCTTCGCGCTGCGTGAGGCCGCGATCGCCGGCGGGACCGCGCGCGGCGAGGGGTTCGCGGTCGAGGTCGGCGAGTGGGCGGTCGCCACGCTGCACCTCGGATACGGCGAATACGCCGAAGCGCACCAAGCCGCTCAGCGCGCGTACGACCATGACGGGCTCGGCTTCAACGTGTGGGTGCTACCCGAGCTGATCGAGGCCGCGGTGCGTAACGGCGACACCGCCGCGGCCGATCTGGCCTTGACGCGCTTGGCGGAGCGCTCGTCGCTGAGCACCACCCCATGGGCGCGCGGGATCGAAGCCCGCTCGCGTGCGTTGCTGGCCGGTGGCGACGACGCCGACGCGCTCTACCGTGAGGCGATCGAGCAGCTCAGCCGCTCGAAGGTCATCGTCCACCACGCGCGCGCCGAGCTCGTCTATGGCGAGTGGCTGCGCCGCGAAGGGCGTCGCGTTGATGCGCGCGTCCAGCTGAAGTCTGCCTACGCCGCGCTGGACGAGATGGGCGCGGCCGCGTTCGCCGAGCGCGCGCGCCGCGAGCTGGCCGCCACCGGCGAGACCGTCCGCAAGCGCAGCGACGACACGCGCGACGAGCTCACCCCGCAGGAGGCGCAGATCGCCCGCATGGCCCGCGACGGGCTGACCAACGCGGAGATCGGCGCCCAGCTCTTCCTCAGCCACCGCACGGTCGAGTGGCACATGCGCAAGATCCTCGGCAAGCTTGGCATCACCTCGCGCCGCGAGCTCGCGGATGCACTGCCTGAGCGCGAGGCCGAGCTGATGCCGGTGCCTTAGAGCCAGGCGCCGGCCATGATCTGCCGCGGGTCGCAGAGGTGTGATCCCTGGCCAGCGCACTGGTCGGCCATTAGGCTCCGCGGCCATGCTGCGGGGACGCGCCGCCGAGTGTGAGCGGCTGGACCAGCTGCTCGCGCAGGTGCGTGAGGGCCGCAGCGGCGTGCTCGTGCTGCGTGGCGAACCCGGGGTCGGCAAGACGGCCCTGCTCGGCTACGCCGCCGAGCGGGCGTCCGGGTTCCGGGTCGCCTCGATCGCAGGGGTCGAGTCCGAGCTCGAGTTCGCCTACGCGGGCCTGCACCTGCTGTGCGCGCCGCTGCTGAGCCGGCTCCCGATCCTCCCCCAGCCGCAGCGGCTTGCGCTGGAGGTCGCGCTCGGGCTCGCCGCCGGCGAGCGACCCGACCGTCTCCTGGTGGGGCTCGCGACGCTCGGCCTGCTGACCGCCGACGCGCAACCCTTCCTGTGTGTGATCGACGACTTCCAATGGCTCGACGACGCTTCCGCCCGCGTGCTCGAGTTCGTCGCCGGACGCGCCCTGGCCGAGCCGCTCGGGCTCGTGTTCGCGGTGCGACAGGAGCAGCTCCTGGGCGGCCTGCCGGAGCTGGCGGTGAGCGGGCTCGCCGAGGCGGACGCGCGCGCGTTGCTCGAGACCGTCGTCCCAGGCCCGATCGACGAGGGCGTGCGGGAGCGGATCGTCGCCGAGGCCCAAGGCAACCCGCTCGCGCTGCTCGAGCTGCCGCGCTGGATGACCGCGGACGGCGGCTTCGCCAGACCCGCTCCGCTCGACATCGAGGACGGCTACCGCCGGCGCATCGAGGCGCTCTCCGCCGAGAGCCGCACGCTGCTGCAGCTCGCGGCCGCGGACCCGGAGGCCGACGTCTCGCTGGTGCGGCGCGCGGCCGACCGGCTCGGGATCACCGCGGACTTCGATCCTGACCTGGTCGAGGTCGGCGCGCAGATCCGCTTCCGGCATCCGCTGCTGCACTCCGCGGCCTACCGCTCGGCGTCGGCCGACGAACGCTGCGCGCTGCACGCGGCACTGGCTGAGGTCACCGAGGCGCCGGATCGGCGCGCGTGGCACCACGCCCAGGCGTCATCGGGGCCGGACGAGGCGGTGGCCGCGGAGCTCGAGCACGCGGCCGCCGACGCGCAGGCCCGCGGCGGCGTCGCGGCCGCCGCCGGCTTTCTCGCACGCGCGGCGGAGCTCACGCCGGACCCCGTCGAACGCACCCGCCGCCTGTTGGCGGCGGCGCACGCCAAGCGCGACGCGGGAGCGCTGGACGAGGCAGAGCAGCTGCTGAGCGCGGCCGGGCCGCTCTCGGCCTTGCAGGCAGCGGAGGCGGAGCATCTCCGGGGACGGATAGCGTTCGACGACCGCCGCGCGGGCGACGCCGCCCGGCTGCTCGGCGACGCGGCCAGGCGCCTGGAGCCGCTCGACCCGCAGCTCGCCCGCATGACGCAGCTCGAGGCGCTCGGCGCCGCGATCTGGTCCGCCGACGACGGCACCATCCTCGAGGCCGCCCGCGCCGCCCCGCCGGCGCCCGCCGCGCCGACCGCGGTCGACGTCGTCCTCGACGCGCTCGCCACCCGGCTCCGTGAGGGAACCGCGCCGGAGATGCGCCCCGCGCTGGAGACCGTGCTCGCCTTGCCCACTCCGGATCGAGAGCTCGGCCACTGGCTGTGGCTGACGGGGTTCCGCGCGGCCGGGTTGATCGCGCTGGACCTCTGGGACATCGACGCCTGGCATGAGCTCGCCTCGCGGCAGGTACGTGTCGCCCGCGACGCCGGCGCGCTCGTGCAACTGCAGTTCGCGCTCAACTTCCTCGCCCGCTGCACGCTGGCACGCGGCGAGCTGGCCGAGGCCGAGGTGCTGATCTCCGAGGAGCGGGCGCTCGCCGTCGCGACGGACAGCACGGCGGTCGGCTACAACGAGCTGCTGCTCGCGGCCTGGCGCGGGTACGAGGCGCGGGCAGGCGAGCTGATCGAGCGCATGGTGGCGGGCGCGAGCGCGCGCGGGCTGGGCCGGATGGTCGACGTCGCGACCTACGCGAAGGCGGTGCTCTACAACGGCATCGGCCGCTACGACGCGGCCCGCGAGGCGGCACGGCAGGCCTTCGAGCACCGCGACCACGTCGCGCTCGGCATGTTCGTCGTGGGTGAGCTGGCCGAGGCGGCGTCGCGCACGGGGGATCAACCGGTGCTCGAAGCCGCCCTCGACTGGGTCTCGACCCGCGACGTCGACAGCGACTGGCAGCGGGGCATAGCCGCGCGGGTACGCGCCCTGCTGACCGACGACGAAGCCGACTATCGCGCCTCGGTCGAGCACCTCGAACGCACGCCGCTGCGGACGGAGCTCGCGCGCTCTCACCTGTTGCACGGCGAGTGGCTGCGCCGCAGCCGCCGCCGCTCCGATGCGCGCGAGCCGCTGCGGACCGCGCACGACCTGTTCGCGGCGGTCGGCGCCGACGGCTTCGCCGAGCGCGCGCACCACGAACTGGTGGCGACGGGCGAGACCGCCCGCAAGCGCCGCGACGACACGCGCGGCGACCTCACTGCGCACGAGGAGCACATCGCGCGTCTCGCCCTCGCCGGCCACACGAACCCTGAGATCGGCGCCGAGCTCTTCATCAGCTCCCGCACCGTCGAGTGGCATCTCAAGAACGTCTTCACCAAGCTCGAGATCGCGTCGCGCAAAGAGCTGCGCCGCGCCCTGGGCTAGCGGCGCGGGCGCCGAGCATCGAGAGGCGGATGCTGCTCGACTGCATCGTCGAGGCCTACCTGCCCCGGTGTCGCAGACCAGTGTCCCGCACGGGTGCGACGGGGGCACGGAAGCGCGATCGTGGAAGCAGCAGAAAGACCTTCCAGACAAGGAGCACACCATGGCCACCCTGCACTTCTCCAAGAAGACCACCGCGACTCCCGAGCAGCTGATCGCCGGGCTCACCGACTTCGGACCGGGCCGCTCGCAGATCTTCGCCAACAGCGCCGATGAATATCTCCAGGTCCACGACCGCGGGCCCGATTGGGCCGACGTCACCGAAGGGTCCGGCGGCGTCTGGGAGCGGCTGCGCTACGACTGGTCCGATCCCCACCGCATCGTCATGACGACCACCGATTCCAACGTCTGGGGCGGGCGATCGGGCCACACCTACACGCTCCTGACGCTGCCGGAGGGAACGACGGTCGTGCACGCCGTCGTCGTCCGCGAGGGCAAGAACCTCAAGGGCAAGCTGCTCGGCCTCGTCCTCGGCAGCATCGGCAAGAGCAAGCTCCGCAAGGCATTCGAGCACAGCCTCGAGGCCATCGAGTCGCGCAGCGCCACCGAAGCCGCGCTCGTCTGCTGACCCTCCCGTCCGCCCGCCTGGCGCACCCGTACGCACTCGGGTGCGCCGGGCGGAGTCGTACGTCGTCGACCGCATCGTCGCCGAGACCCGCGCCAACCCGCCAGCTCTGCTGAAGCTGCCGCCCGAGCACAGCGCCGCCGAACTCGCGCGAGCGTTGCCCGAGCTCACCGGCGCGTGACGGCGTCGCGCCCGGACACCGCATCGATCTGCCCGAGGACGACTCGAGCATGTGCGGGCCGATCTGCACCAACTCCGGCCACGACGCCCGCGGGCCGACCGCCACGACGAGTGTCCAGTCCTCCCCGCCTCCGTGGAGCTTTGCCAGCCGGTGACGTTCGGCTTCCCCGGCCAGGACCACGACTCCCTGCTCGTGGGTCGATCGCCGCGTGCTCTCCAGCAGCGGCGGGAGCACCGCGCCACCGTAGGGCGTCTCTCCTGGGTCGATCGTCCCCGAGCCAACCGGTTCAGTCGAACAGACCCGCCGAACCGGTCCTGGACAATGACACTGACGACACTTTCGAGTCAGGCGCAGCGTCGCTATAGGACTCGGGCGGGACCTACCAGAACCGCCGCCACACGTTGCGCGTGGGCTGAGCCCGCCGTCAGGTGGGGGCCAGCAGGCGCCAGGTCCGGCTGTATTTCGTCGCGGGGGTGCCGTCGGCGGGCGAGAACTCGCCGGTGATGGTGATCTTCCGTGACTTCGTTCGCCGCATCAGCGCCTTCCCCTGGCGGGTGAAGCGGAACGGCACAGCGTGCGCGACGTGACTTCCGTCGCAGCGCGCGGTCCCGCGCCCGAGCGTGACGCGGCCCGCCGTCCAGGTGATCGTGACCGTGCCGGCGGCCGGCGCCAGGAACTCCGGGTGTTCGCCGTGGCGGAGCAGGTAGGGCGTGTACAGCCGATGCGGCAGCGTCGCCAGCTTTAGCTGCGTCGTCGCGGACAGCCGGCGAGCGATCAGCTGGATCGGTGTCATGGCGTAGGACGTGCCGCCGGCGGCGGTGGCCGCAGCCCGCAGGACGATCGCGTAGTTCACGTCGGCCGGCCCGATCGTGTGGCTCAAGCCGGTCGCGCCGTCGATCGGCACGCAGCGACCCAGCCCGCAGATCAGCCACTCATAGGAGATCGTGTAGCTGCCCGCCGACCACGTGCCCGGCGTGGCGGTGAGCGTGTCCCCGAGGTACGCCGTGCCGGACAGCGTGGGATAGGTGAGTGGCACCGGGGGCGGCTCCGGCGGGGGTGGGATCGGCTGCCCGTCGGCCGGCTGGACCTGTGACGTGGACGGGGTCACCGCGACGGCGGTCTGCCCGGAGGCGTCGTGCCCCGTCTCCGCCACGACCACGTAGAGCCCGGCGTCGGAGGCCTGCAGCGTGTACGAGCGCCCGGTCGCGCCGGGGATCGCCCTGCACTGCTCAATCGACTGGCCCGGGGCGCAGTCGAGCCAGCGGTACTCGACTGACTTCGGGGCGCGCGACCACACCGCGGAGATCTCCGTCAGGGTCTCGCCCACCCGCGGCGCGTTCACGTCACCGCTGATCTGCGGCTTCATGACCGCCGAGAACTGCAGCGGCGCGGCCGAGGCCGGAGCGGCTGTCGGCAGCATCACGGTGACCAGGACAAGCCCAAGCTGCATCCGGCGCATGGCACCCTCTGTTCGCGGTCGTCGGGCGATCCTCCCACGGCGCTTGGGTTGCGCGCAACTGGGCGCCGTCGACCTCGGCGGCGGACGGGCACACTTCGCGGCGAGACAGCGGCGACGCCGGGCACCGGCGGCCGGCAAGTGTCGCGTTTCGACGGGGCTGTCGCGTAAGTCGGTCGATGACTCGGCGTCGTTCGCAGTCCGGATTCGGGGCGGATCAGGACGGGAATGCCGTCGGCTGTGAGGCGCTGGATCTGCTTGGTGTGCCAGTAGCCGCACACGCCGCCAACACGCACTGCGAGGGCCAGGGTTTGCGGTGGGACGGTCCTCGGAGACTGTGACTCCACCAAGTCCGGGGCAGATCACAGTCTCCGCGAAACCCGGGGCGCCTCATCCCCAGTCCTGGGAGATGACACCAACGGGCATCGTGATCTGTCGCTACTTGCCGATCGCCTGATGGACCGAGCGGATCGCGCTCGAACCTTCACCCACGGCAGCTGCGATCCGCTTCATCGAGCCGTGACGCACATCGCCGGCGGCGAAGAGTCCTGGGATGCTGGTCTCGAACGCCAGAGGCTGACGGCCGAGTAGCCCGAACGAGTCGCGCGGTTGCGTCTCCGGTAGATCGATGTCAGTCAGGATGAAGCCGCTTCGGTCAAGTAGGACGCCCTCGAGCCAAGACGTCGCGGGCACGGCGCCGATGAAGCAGAAGAGTCCCGTGCAGGGCACGCTCTCGCGAGTCCCTCTGATCTTGTTCGCGAGCACGATCGAGTCCAGACGGTCGCCACCGTCGACTCCGACGACTTCGGTGCCTAAGTGCAACTCGATACGACTGTCGGCGAGTATGCGGGTCGCGAGGTAGCTCGACATCTCGATTCCCAGATCGTCGGCGCGCACCACGAGCCGGACCCGCGACCCGCGGCTCGCGAGAAACAGAGCCGCCTGCCCGGCGGAGTTGGCCCCGCCGATCACGGCCACCTGAGGGCCGTGCATCCCGTACGCACGGGCTTCAAGTTCAGTTGCGGCGTAGTAGATGCCGTTGCCCTCGAAGTCCTCCCACCGCTCGAGGCTCAGTTTCCGGTAGTGGGCGCCACTCGCGATCACGATCGAGCGGGCCGAGACCTCGCTCCCGTCCGACAGGGTCACCACAAGGTCGTCCGCCATTCGCAGTGACGTCACCGCGAACGGGCTCTTTATCTCGGCCCCGAACTTTTGGGCCTGTACCAGCGCCTTGGCAGTCAGTTCCGCGCCGGCGAGGCCGGACGGGAAGCCGAGGTAGTTCTCGATACGTGCGCTCGCGCCGGCCTGCCCGCCTGCGGCAACCCCTTCCAGCACCAGCGTGCCCAGGCCTTCAGAGGCGCCGTAGACGGCAGCCGCCAATCCGGCGGGTCCACCACCGACGACAACAAGGTCGTAGACCTTCCCTGGTACAGAGCGGTACGCGAGCCCGAGCTCGTGCGCCAGTACGTTCGGGGTCGCATCGCGAAGGATCGCGGTTCGGGTGATCACGACCGGGAGGTCTGTCACGTCGAGCCCGAAGGACTTCAGGATCCGGAAACCGTCGTCGGTTTCGACGTCGAGCCAGGTGTGCGGCATGCTTAGGCGCGTGGCCCAGTTGCGAAGCTCCAGCGTCTCGGCCGACAGCGCACCGCCGACGATCTGGACACTCAGCGCCGCTTCACTGGTCCGCAGGAACTCGCGCCTCGCCATGAACGCCTTGAGAATGATGTCGGACAGCTCCGGGGCGTCGGACATAAGCTGCCGGAAGACCGGACGTGGCATCCGTTGGATCACGCCGCCGGCGGGCATACGCGCCGAGAACATGGCTGCCTGCCCGGTCAGCATGTCCAGCTCGCCCAGGAACGAGCCTGGGCCGAAGATCGCCATGATCTGCTCCGGTAGCCCGAACGCCGCGAGCCTCACGACTTCCAAATCGCCGGATTCGACCAGCATGAAGTCAAAGTCGACATCCCCGGCGTTGGCCACGGTCGCGCCCGGGTCGACGACCGTCTCCGTCGAACGCTCGCGGATGAGGTCAAGCTGCGACGCGGTGAGGTCCGGATATCCGCCCGGGATTTCCGGCGCCTCCACCAACCCTCTATCGGCTTTCCCCGGCTCCGCCCTCACTCGGGCCGGCTTTCGGTTGCTCATGCCTTGACCTCTCGTGTTTGGCTCCAGCGTCCGACCCGTTGCACGAAGCCTGAGTTCGCTCGTCTGTTGCGCGGCGCCTCGCAACAGGGTGTACCCGCCTCGGCGCGGATCTCGTCGTGGAGTTCCGCGGGGATGTGGCTGAGGCCGGTCACCGGCCAAGCCGCTGCCGGTGCCAACTTGCGGTTATCGCGTTGCGGTGGCGAGTGCGGCGCGGATGGCGTCCTCGCCGGCTGATTGGCCCTTCTCGTTCGAGTACGGCCCGTACGGGGTTCCCCACACCGGCGTGCCCGTCGCCTGCCGCCAGCTGTCGGCCAGCGGTCCCGCGTCGACCACGCTGTATCCGGTGGATTCGATGAATTCGGTCACCGCCGCCTTGGCCGGCGCGGAGTCCCCGGCGATCGGCAGGTACGAGCGGTCGGTTGCCCCCGCCGGGCGGGCGAGTGACAGCAGGTGCTTGTAGAAGATGTTGTTGAACGCTTTCACGACCATGGCGTCCGGGATGTACCGCAGCAGCAGCTCGCTCGAGGTGAGCGACGTGCCGTCGAGCTCGGGGATGTGGCCGTCACGCTCGGGGCCGTAGTTGCACGTGTCGATGACCGCCTTCTGAGCGAGTGCCGCGGCGGGCAGGTCGGGGAAGGCCTTGACCGGCACCGTGACGACGACGATGTCACCGGCCGCCGCGGCCTCCCCGCTCGTCGCCGCGGACGCCCGCGGCCCCAGCTCCGCGACCGTGTCCGCGAGCGTTTCGGGACCGCGCGAGTTGCTGAGCACGACCTGGTATCCGGCCTCGATGGCGAGCCGCGCGATGGCGGTGCCGATCTGTCCGCTTCCGATGAATCCCACCGTTGTCATGCGCTCAGCGCCCTGTCAGACGGGAAGTAGTGACCGTTGTCCAAATCGGCGAGCAGGCCGGGCTGAGCGGGTTCCCAGCCGAGGGTCCGGCGCGTGATGAGGTTGGACGCCGGGTAGCTCTGCGTGACGATGTTCGCGAGAAACCCGAAGTATCCCGGCACCATCAGTTCGTCCAAAGGAATACTCACGGCGGGCAGGCCCAGGCGGCTGCCGATGGCCTCGGCGATCTCGCGGAGCGGGATGGCCCCGTCAGCGACCGCGTGCCAGTGTTTGCCGGCCGGGCCCCTCTCCAGCGCCACGCGGAATAGGGAAGCGACATCGCGGACGTGCACGGCGTTCCACGGGTTCGCGCCGTCTCCGGGGTAGCCGGCGACGCCCTTCTCCTTCGCGAGCGCGATCAGCGTCGGGAGGAAGCCGGCACGATCGGTCGTGCTGTGCGCGATATTGGCAATCCGCACGACCGAAGACCGCACTCCCCGTTCGGCGAGGTCGAGTACAGCCGTTTCCACGACATTGCGAACCCGGAGGGTTCCCTTGTGCTCATCGCCGACGGGAAGGGCCGGGTCCTCCTCGGTGGCCGGCCGGCCCAGCTGCCCGGACGAGCCGATGCTCCCCGCGGCGACCAGCGGCTTTCCGGTTCCCGCGAGTGCCTCGCCGTACGCGAGCATGATCGGGAGCTCTGCGGCGGACACGGCGTCCATCCCGCCAAACGGAAGCAGGTCTTGCCTGTGCGCGACGTGGATGACGCCGTCGGAGTCGGCGGCTGCCTCCATGAGCCCTTCGAGGTCCTCGAGGTCGCCGCGGCGCACCTTCGCGCCATGCGCGGACAGCGCCGTCGCGGCGGTGTCCGACCGGGCCAGGCCGGTGACCTCGTGCCCGGCGGCGATGAGCTCCGGGATGATGTAGGAACCGGTATGGCCGGTCCCGCCTGTGACGAAGACACGCATGTTGCTGCTCCTTAGGGGGTGATGTGGCGGAGGAAGAGGTGGTGCGGGCGCGCTCAGCCGGCGAGGTCGACGCCGAGGGAGAAGTTGAAGTTCCCCACGCCATTGCGGGCCAGGCTGATCATCAGCAGGCCCGCCCCTTCCAGCCAGCGCGCCACGTCCAGGCCGCCGGCATCCAGCGGGCGCAGCCCGAGGCTCTCG
This sequence comes from Solirubrobacter ginsenosidimutans, assembly GCF_027587205.1. Next base: position 7,418 of record NZ_JAPDOD010000057.1, on the reverse strand, counting down.
ATGAACGCCGACACGCTCGCCTTGGCCCGCGCGTCGTCGCCCGCGAAGAGCACGTCCAGCGGGCCGCCCTGGGCCAGGATGTGACCAAAGACGGTGTTGAACGCCTTCACGACGTTCGCGCTCGCCGGGACGGCCTTGGCGATCTCCTGCGCGCCGGAAGTGCCTTCAGGGGTGACCAGCCCGGTGGCGTCGGCGTTGGAGGTGTTGGAGACGTCGATGATGATCTTGCCGGCCAGCGCGTCCCCGTATTGGGCGACGACCGGCACGGCGCTGGCGTGGGGCACAGCGAGGATGACGAGGTCGCCGGCCGGGATGGTGCCGAATGTCCCCGCCGTGACGCCGCCGCCGAGTGCGGCGGCCAGTTCGTTGGCCTTGGCCGGGTCGCGGCCGATCATCTCCACCGCGTTGCCTCCGGCGAGCGCCCGGGCGGCCAGGGCGCTGGCCATGTTCCCCAGGCCGATAACGCTGATGCTGCTCATGGTGCGCCAACTTCCTTCGTGGGCAGTACAGGACCAACACGCTAACAGATGCCTGCGCACGCACATAGTTGTGGCCGACGATAACTTTCCGCGCCGGGCCCCGCGCGGCAGGTCTCCTCCATCTGTCAGATGCGGGCGCACGCATTTGGATTGACAGAGTGGTGCTTGCCCTAGGTTGTAGTTGCGCGGTGTTAGACTTTTTGGACTTTGTCCGGCACGACCCCTTCGAAGCCCAACCACACCGTGGCCAAGGTGATCACCCCAGAGCAGCAGGACGCTTGGTTCGCTCTGCTGTTCGCTCACGCGTCGGTCACCGATCGGATTGACCGGGAGCTGCGCGAGCAGCACCGCATCTCGTTCAGCGCCACCGAGATCCTGTGTCGGCTCCACGACGAGGAGCCGCAGTCGGTGCGGTCGCTCGCTGACCAGCTCGTCAGCGTCAGTCCCACCCGCGCCTCGCGCCTCGTACAGGAACTGGTCGATGCCGGACATCTTCAACGCGGCGCCGATCAGGGCGACGGGCGCAAGTCGCTGATCAGCTTCACGAGCAAGGGCCGGCGCTATAGCGAGAAGGTCGCGCGGACGTTCGAGGACGCCATTCTTCGGCACTTCATAGAACCTCTCGACCAAGAAGACATCGAGGCGATCGTTCGGATCTGGGCGAAGCTTCGGGCCGCCCAGAACGCGGAACTGAGCGCCGCGAGCCGCTGAGCCGACCGCGGCGGTTCTGTCTCACGCGCCGTGCGCTCCGGCTCGGGGCGCATAAGCGGTGGTGGAGGACGAGCCCGCCTAGGTGGGCATGATGCCGTCTGGGCTCAAGCGCACGACGATCCCGACCACGTGAACCATCACCAAGGACCCGGCCATGCTTGACCATGTCAGCCTTCGAGTCTCTGATCTCTCCTTTGCCGTTGGCGCCCTCGGTGCCGGGCTGCGAGAACTCGGGATCGAGCAGACTGCCGACACGCCGAGCTTCACCATGTGGGGGAACTTCGTCCTCATGCGGGACAACGACGACCGTGCGCCTACCCGGCGCAGCCACGTTGCCTTCATCGCGAAGACGCAGGCCGACGTCGACCGCTTCTGGCAGGCGGGTGTCGAGGCCGGCCTGGTCGATGACGGACCTGCAGGCCCGCGTCCGCGCTACGCCGACGACTACTACGCGGGTTTTCTCAAGGACGCTGCCGGCAACGGCTTCGAAGCGGTTTACCGCGACGGCGATCGACCCCGCGGCAACATCGACCACGTCGCCATCCGGGCCAGCGATCTGGAGCCGTCAAGCTCGTTCTACGCGGCGGCGGGTGCGGCCGCAGGGCTGACCATCCGCGGCCAAACCGCGGAGCGCACGGAGTTCTCGGTCAGCGGACACGGTGGTGTGTTCGGGGTGTTCGCCGGCGAGCCGACCGAGCACATCCACATCGCCTTCTCCGGCGACGACGACGCGGTGCGGAGGTTTCACGCCGACGCGATCGCGGCCGGCTATCAGAGCAACGGCGAGCCCGGCGAGCGGCCCGACTACCACGACGGGTACTACGCCGCGTTCGTGCTCGATCCCGACGGGAACAACATCGAGGTCGTCAACCACAACCGCTAGCCGCGGCGTCGTGCCGTGTTGGAGATGAACTCCGATCCGAGAGCGCCTGAAGACACGAAAGCGAGAGCGCGGCGGGTTGCGATAGCGCCCGCTCAGATTCAGGCCGCCGCCCGCGAAGCGCGGCCGGCGTTGCGCGCAATCACCCGGTTCGGGCGAGGACCGGTCACTTGTCCGGCGCCTAGGGTGGCCGTGATCCGGGGGGGCCAGACGGCGCGACGTGTGCGGCCGGGCCAGGCCCCCGGCCGTGTGGGTGATCGAGCAGGGGGAGTGTGATGTCGGGAGCGTTGCCCGGGAGTCTTTCGCCGGAGCAGATGCGGGAGGCGATCGCGACGCTGTCGTCGGCGGATCGGGTCGAGTCGCCGTTCGGCGCGCTCGACTTCTTCGATGGGGTGCCGACGCCGGAGACGGTGACCACGATCTACGACGCGCTCGATCTGATGCGCGGGATCGAGGTGTTCCTCAACGCCGTGCCGGGCGCGTCGCTGGTGGCGATGCGGCGCGGGTTGCGGTCGGTCGGGATCACGTCGCCGAACGTCGTCGGGTACACCGAACCACGGGCGAACTCCGGGTCGCTGTTCTTGACGCCGAACACCGAGACGACCTACGGCACGACGATGCTCGATCTGCGTGCGTGGGGGCCCACGGTGATCGAGGCGCCGCCTGAATCGTTGTGCGTGGTCGACGACTTCTGGTTTCGCTACGTCGCCGACATGGGAATCGCCGGCCCCGACCGCGGGAAGGGCGGCAGCTACCTGTTCCTGCCCCCCGGCTACGACGGCGAGGTCCCGGACGGCTACTTCAGCTACCGCTGTCCGACGTTTGCCAACTGGGTGGTGCTGCGCGCCCTCGGTGGTGTCCCGGCGATGAAGCAGACCAGGATCTACCCGCTCGCCGAGGCCGACAGCCCGGCCGAAAACGTGTTCATCAACATCGCCGACGCGGTGTTCAACACGATCCACGCCAACGACTTCTCGTTCTATGAGGAAGTCGACGAACTCGTGCAGGAAGAGCCGGTCGAGGCGCTTGACGCCGAGCGCGCCGGCCAGCTCGCGGCGATCGGCATCGTCAAGGGTCAGCCGTTCGCGCCGGATGACCGGATGCGCGCAGTCCTCGACAACGCCGCCCGGATCGGCGGCGGCATGGCGCGAGCCATCGCCTACACCCCGCGCGATCCCGGCGCGGTGCTCTACGGCTCGTGGAAGAACGCGTTCGTCGGCGGCAACCACGAGTTCCTGCGCAACGGCGCACGCTTGCTGGATGCCCGCACGCAGTTTCACTACCTCGCCACCGTCATCACCCCGGCCATGGCGCACGCCCAGATCGGCGCCGGGTCCGCGTACGCCTACACCGTGCACGACGTCAACGGCGACCTGCTCAACGGCGCTAAGACCTACCGGCTGCACGTCGACCCTGACCCGCCGGCAAAGAACTTCTGGGCGGTCGATGTCTATGACACCCAGACCCGCTCGCTGATCCAGGTCGCATCGACGATCTACCCCGCCCTGGCGAGCAACTCCGGAACCCTCCAAGGCAACGACGACGGCTCCTATGACCTCTACTTCGGACCCGCGGCGCCCGAGGGAATGGAAAGCAACTGGGTCGAGACCATCCCAGGCAAGTCCTGGTTTCAGCTCTTCCGTCTCTACGGACCGCTGGAGCCATGGTTCGACCAAACCTGGAAGCTCAACGAGTTCGAGCCGATCGACTGAACGCGGCGCAGACACTGTTCACGCTGAAGATCAGGCCCGCGTCGCGCTGCTGGAGCGGAGATCATCCGTTCGGGGTGATTCGCTCGCGCGTGGGGATCGACACGATCCTCACGGCGACGCCCGTCAAGGGGGCGCGTCGCTGGTCGGCAATGAAATGAGCTCTCGCGCGATGAGTGCCACGGTCCTCGGTAGCAAGTTGCATCCTCCCGGTTTGCGTTCGGGGAATTTGCCGCGGCGGCGGCTCACGGACGCTGCGGCGGCGTGCGGTCTGCCCGTCGTTTCGATCGTTGCTCCGGCTGGCTTCGGGAAGACGATGCTGCTCGCGCAGTGGCGGGAGCTTGACTCGCGGTCGTTCGCGTGGGTGTCGCTGGATCGCGGGGACAACGATCCGCTGGTGCTCTGGGACTACGTGGTCGCGGCGATTCGTGGCATCGAGCCGGGCTTCGGCGCTGCGGTCGAGCCGGCGCTGCGCTCGGCGGGCGGCATGATGCTTGAGGCGATCGTCCCTCGGCTGCTGAACGAGCTGGAGTCGATGGAGCGCGAGATCGCGCTCGTGCTCGACGACTACCACTGGGTGACGAACCCGGCGTGTCACGAATCGATCGCGATGCTGATCGAGCGAGGGCCGCCGAATGTTCAGCTGGTGGTGGCGTCGCGTTTGGACCCGCCACTCGGGTTCGCGCGCTTGCGCGCCAGCGGCGGGCTGTTCGAGCTTCGCGCAGGCGAGCTTGCGTTCACCGAAGCCGAGACCGCGGAGCTGTTCGGTGACGCCTTCGGGCTTGATATTGCGCCGGACTCGATCGCGAGCCTGCAGCGGCGCACCGAGGGCTGGCCGGCGGGCCTGTATCTCGCGTTTCTTTCAGTTCGGGATGTGAGCGATCCGACGACCGCGCTGGCGGAGTTCGGCGGTTCGAGCCGCCACATCGTCGAGTACTTGACCGAGGTCGTGCTGGCGTCCGAGAGCGACGAGCATCGCCGGTTTCTGCTGGAGACCTCAATTCTCGATCGCATGTGTGCGTCGCTGTGCGACAGCGTGACGGGCAGAGGCGACGCGGCCAGGGTGCTGGCCGAGATCGAGCGAGCCAATCTTTTTCTCGTTGCGCTGGACGAGCGCCGTGAGTGGTTTCGCTATCACCATCTGTTCGCTGAGTTGCTGCGCGACGAGCTCCGCCGGCGGGCTGACGACAGCGAGCCCGAGCTCCACCAGCGGGCCTGCGCATGGTTTGCGTCCGCAGGCGACGTCGATGAAGCGATCCGGCATGCGATCACGGGCGGTGACTTCCAGACGGCTGCGACCCTCGTCGCGACCCACTGGTTCGCGTATCTGAATTCGGGGCGGCTCGCGACCCTCGCGCACTGGCTCGAAGCGTTCCCACCAAACGCCGTCCGGACGGATGCTCGCCTCTGCATCGTTCAGGCATGGATGCTCAGCCTCGTCGGCGACGCTGAGCAGGCCAGACAGGCCCTGGCCGCTGCGCGGGAGGCCGACTACGAGGGAGAGCTTCCCGACGGCTCCGGAACGGTTGAAGAGAGTGCGACGCTGGCACGCTCGACATGGTCGTGGTCTGATGTCGGCGCCATGCTCGCCGCCGCCCGCGCCGCCTACCTGACCGAGACCAGGCGGGAGTCCGGGTGGCAGCCATTGGCCGCCTTCAACCTCGGTTGGGCGCTCGTTCTGACGGGCGAGAGCGACGCGGCGATCGCGCCGCTACAGCACGCGGTCGCGCTGGCACCACGGCACGAGCAGTGGATCGTCGCCGCCGATGCGCATTGCATTCTGGCCAAGGCCACGCTGGTCGCCGGCGACCTCGCCGAAGCTGATCGCTGGATCGACGAGGCACTCGACTTGGCGCGCACACACGGCATCGCGGACCTCCCTCACGTCGGCTACTACCACGTGATACGCGGTGCGCTACATGCGCGCCGCGGGGAACTGGAGCCAGCCGACCGCGCGATCGGCCTGGGACTCCAACAGCTGCGAGGCCACACTGAATCGCTGTTGATCGCAGAGGCGCTCTTAGAAGCAGCGCTCGTCCGCCGAGCCCTCGGCGCGGGTCCCGAGGCGCGGGCGATGCTCACGGAGGCGCGCACCGTGATCGAGAGCTGCCCCGACCCGGGAATCCTGGCCGAGCGCGTCGAGGACGTGGCGCGACGACTGACGACGGCGCATGTCCGGGCGAGCCCTGGCAGCGTGCTCACGGAGCGCGAGCTTGAGGTACTCCGGCTCCTCGCCCAAGGACGGACCAAACGCGAGGTCGCGGCGATGCTCTTCGTCTCCTACAGCACGATCCACTCGCACACGAAGTCGATCTACCGCAAGCTCGACGGTACCTCCCGCGACCAGGTCCTCGACCACGCTCGCGACCTCGGCCTGATCGAGTCCGCCTAAGCAGCGGCGGCTCCTGCGCGGCACGCGTCGGCGGAGGTAGACAGCCCGCCGCCTGCACGCGGGTCGGCGCTGAACCGCCGCTGGGCTCAGCGTTCGAGGCGGTCGCCCGAGGGGTCAGGCCAGTCGGCCGTGTCCGCGGGCTGCCTGCCGCGCCGCCGATCGCGCACGCTCTGAACGGCGAGCAGGGCGATGGCGAACAGTATTGGAACGAGGGAGAGCAGTGTGGGCCACACGTGCCCGGCGTGGGCGAGCGGCGGCGCGATCGACGCGATCACTCGACGTTCACCACGCCTGAGGATGGAGGCCGACCGGCACGGGATCGGGCTGGATTCGAGTTCATCGTCCTGTTTGTGGAGTAGTGGTTAGCGGGCGGCCATCAGCTCGCGGCCGCCTGAGCTGCCGTCGCGTCGTGCCGCGCCCGCAGCTGCCGCACCCCGATGGGTATGACGGCGGCGCACACGCAGAGGCCGGAGCCGATCTCCAGCGGCGGATAGTCGAGGAAGCTGATCACGCCGGTCACGCCGATCGGCAGCAACAGCGCGTGGAAGAAGTTGACGATGCCGGAGCGGTGCAGTCCGACGGCGTTCACGACGAGTCCGATGATGAGCAAGAAGAAGACGCCGAATACCGGGATCAGGACGAAGTTGTCGCCCAGCGCGTTGTCGATGTAGGTCTGCATCGTGTTGTGGTCCAGGCTCCCGCCCAGGCTCCCCGCCCACTGCGACCCCGCGGTGAACCTGCCGGCGTTGAAGGTCATGAAGTCCATGCCGTCGATCGCGCCCCAGCCCACGAACCCCATGGCCGAGAGCACGAGCCCCCAGAAGGCCGCCTTGGGATGGGTCGGCCGCACCAGCCGGTTCATCCCGATGAACGCGACGATCAGGGTGACCCCTGTCAAGAAGTAGCCCGTGTGCGCAATGTAGAACCGGGTCGTGTGCTCGTATGCGGCGCCGTAGTACTCCGCCCCGTCCGTTTTCGCGATGCCGTGCTTGGGATGCACGATCGTCGCGACAAGGAGGATGAGCGGGGAGACGAGCATGAAGATCGCGCAGACGACGCGCTCGGTGTGCTCGTAACTCCGAGCCACAGCGCCCGCGGGGGGAACTGCATGGGTGGCGGCCATTGCTGGCCTCCTTTCCGCATAGGGTCGCGGCCGACCAGGCCGCCGCGAATGAACGTGCCGCCAGCATCGCGGCGATCCGACCCCCAGCGCATCACCCGCCCTGCAATCTCCCCCGGGGGAAATT
>NZ_JAPDOD010000056.1 GCF_027587205.1 Solirubrobacter ginsenosidimutans | reverse complement strand
CAAGCAGCAAGCCGGCAGCGACGACGAGGCCCATGGCCGCGGCCTGGGCATCGTCGATGCGTTTGACACCGCCGGCCGGCTCCGCGTCGCCCAATTCGGTCACCTGAACGCCCCATGGGGCCTCGCCCAGGCACCGGCGGGCTTCGGGCGCTTCTCCGGCGATCTGCTCATCGGCAACTTCGGAGACGGCCGCATCTCGGCCTGCTTGCTGAAGGCTTCGACTCGGGGGGATCACCTTGCGGGTGATGCGCGATGGGCGCCGTTCCACGCTAAAGGTCAGCTCGGATGGAGCGGGATCGGTCTCGCACGCCGGTAGCGCGTTGCTGGTCGGAGTAGCGGAGCGGACGGGCTTGACGCGGGCGTTGTCTGCGCGGTTGCGTCCGCTGCGCCGGCGCGGGGGCGGTCATGACCCCGGTCGTGTGCTCCGCGATCTCGCGGTCGTGCTCGCCGACGGCGGCGACTGCCTGTCTGAGCTGGCGACGATGAGCGATCAGGCGGCGCTCTTCGGGGAGGTCGCGTCGCGGTCGACGGCGTTTCGGGTGATCGACATGATCGCCTCAGATCTCGGCGCGCTTGATCGGTTGCGTGCCGTCCATGCGATCGCTCGCGCGCGGGTCTGGGAGCAGGCCGGCGCCCCGACGGCGTTGACGATCGATCTCGACGCGGGCGCTGATCACCGCTCATTCAGAGAAGGAGGGCACGGCCGGCGCGTTCAAAGGCGGCTACGGGTTTCACCCGATGCTCGCCGACGCGCACGAGACCGGTAAGGCGCTCGGCGGCGAGCTACGACCCGGCAACGCAGGCACCAACACCGCGGCCGATCAGATCGCCGTCGCCGAGCACGCGCTCGCGCAGATCCCGGCCGCGCACATCGAGGAGCTCACGCTGCTGCTCAGGGCCGATACCGCTGGCGTCACGCACCAACTGCTGGCCTGGGCGCGCGAGCGCACCGGGTCCGCTACTCGGTCGGCTACGAACTGACCGCAGCGGCCCACTCGGTCGAGGCAGCAACGGCGGCGCCCCCAGCGCCGCCTTGACCCGCCACCCGAGAAGTCGGCGTGCGACGCGACGCTACGCGTGCTTGAGCAGCCGGGCCAGGTCATGCGCCATCTGCTCCTGCCGCGTGCTGATGTCGGCGAGCTGCTCCTTGATCTCCTCGAGCAGACGGACAATCCGCTCGTCCGTCGCGGGCTCCTTGCTGTGAGCCATCGTCACCTCCTCTTCGAGTCGAGCTTACGCCCCACGAGCGAGCCGGATCTTGCTCCGAACGACGCCTGAGCGCGCTAGCGGTCGGAGGCAAACCCAGTCGCGCGGCCGACGATCAGCCGTGTGGAAACGATGGCTTGCGCTGGCCCCACCGCGTCCGGGCGCGCTTCGACGACGCCGACACTCAGTACGCCGACCGCGCCGGCGGCCCGGCTGCTGAGCCAGAGCTCCTTCGACCCGCCCACGGGCGGCGGCGGAGACCACGCCTGGCGCTTTCGACCTCGGCGGTGGTTGCCGCGACATCGTTCCCCGAAGCCACGGCGTCCGGCACGTGGGCGGTCACGGCGGGTCCCGATCCGCGCCCGCGAACGTCGTAGCAGGCACATCCGGCGGAGCCTCGAATTGGCCGGCGCGGAATCGGCGTCAGCGCAACCGCGTGCGCCGTTCCCCGCCATGGACGACCGCGTCGTCACGGCGCGCGACACGACGCGCTCTCACCGCGCGCGGCCGCTTCATCAACGGGTCGCGCTCCGCCGGCCGGAGCACCGCCACCACGTCGGGCTCGCTCAGCGCCCGATAGGCGCCGCCTCGCGTTGACCGGGGTGAACGGTCACGAGTTCGCGAGAAGCCGGAGCACCTGCACTGTCAGGCCGTCGAGTCTTGCTTGCTCACGGTGACGCTGCGCCCGCAGCTGGCCTCCTGACCAGCCAGACGGCGGGGCAGGCCGCGTGGGCGTGACGGGCGCAGCCCGGGGTGTGCTGGTGTCGACCGAGTTCCGCGGCCGCGCCAGCCAGATGCCGGGAGACGCTGGTCCGATGGCGACTGTTCCGCGGGTTTGTCGCATCCGGCCAAACCTACACGTACGCCAGCAGCGGTTGCGCGCGGTCCCGCTCCGGCACAACCCCGGATGGCGTCCTCACTCGCACGGCCGGGTCGGCACGCTACCGCGTACCGGTGCGCGGGTAGAACGCGGTCGGCGACGTACACGGGTATGTCGAAGTGCCCCCGGTTTCGACGCGCCGCAGGTCGAGATGACGGTCACGCGCGGAGCGGGCAGCGCCAGTAACGCGTGGACGCCCCGCGACCGTCCGCGCCAGAGATCGCGCCGTCAGACAGCGGTTCCTGGGCGAGCTCGGGCAGCGGCATGTAGTGGGCCACACCCGCGTTGTTGACCAAGAACGTGAGTGGCCGTGATGCCGCGAGGTCCGCGACGGTCGCCACTCCCTCGTCGGTCGAGAGGTCCGCCGCGACGGTCTCGACGGTGACGACAGTGGTTCGGCGGCGAAAGTCGCCAGGCGCTTCTCGCGCCCGCCGACGATGTTGAGGTCGTAGCCGTCGCTCGCCAGGCGCTCGGCGAACGCCTTCCCGATGCCGGAGGTGGCGCCGGTGATGAGGGCATTTTGATCGCTCATGCCTGCACTGTCGCTCGGTCGCGCGGTCGCAATAGGGACAGGTTGTCCGCCGAACCTTTGAGGCGTCCGCGCGCACACCGCACGAATGAGTAGCGCGGATCAGGGGCCGGCGTCGACGATGTGCATTGGCTGGCTCCGCGACGTCCGTCGGCACCGTGATGGCGTGAGTGCGTCCGGGCGCCGCGGCCCGCAGCCGTCGCGCGTGTCTAGCGCCGGTGGTTCTTTCGTGCGTCGAAGCGGAGTGTGTAGTGGCCCTTCCCGGCCTTGTCGTAGCGGACGACCACCTCCCCGGACGCGCCGCTATAGGTGCCTGTCCCGCCGGTGATCGCGAACCTGAACGGCCCGGGGTCGCCCTGGCCCTGGAACTCGTTGAGCCCCTGCACGGTGATCTGCCCGTTGCGCAGCCGGATCGTGGCCACGCATTGGTACGTCGCCACCGTGTACGGCGGAACGATCTGGGTGATGCTGCAGACCGCGCCGTCGGTGCCGGCCTCGCGACCGTTGCGGTAGACGGTGTCTGAGAACACCAGCTGGTCGCCGAGCGACGGACCGGTGGGGGCCAGATCAATGAACTGCTGTTGCTTCTGGACGGCGACGAGGCGAAGGGTCTTCCCCTTCCCGCCTGTTGCCGCCGGTGCGGCGGCGGCCAGCACCGCGAGCGCGACAACGGCCGCAACTGCCGGGTCGGACCAACGCTTGATACGCATGTCTCTCGCCTTTCCTCAAAGACCTTCGGTGCGTGAGGAACTGCCGTGAGACGGGTGGAGCGCGAATGACAGGGGGCGTGCCGCCGACGCTACGCCCGCGCATGGCCCCGCGTCAACGAACGGTTAAGGGATCCGACGCGGAGCGAGCGGGTTTCGGATAGCGTCAGTGTCGAGATGCGGTTGCTTGGCGTGCTCATCGCGCTTGTGGCGGCGTCGCTCGCCGCGGACACCGCCGTCGGCTCCTACCGCGTCGGCGTGAGCGAGCAGGCGGCGGCGATGTTCGACAACCCGGCGTGGCAGAGTCTTGGCCTGACGCGAGTCCGCTATCTCGTGCCGTGGGACTGGTACCGGCACGGCCAGGAGGCCGAGGTCACCGGGTTCATGAACGCCGCGCGGGCGCGCGGGCAGGACGTGCTGGTGACGTTCACCGCACATCGCGGGTGCTTCGACGGCCGCGTTTACGCGCCGGACCCGGCGTGCCGCGCGCCGAGTGCGCGCGCCTACCGCGAAGCGATCCGAACGTTCGATGACCGCTTCCCGTGGGTGCGCACCTACTCGGCCTGGAACGAGGTCAACCACATCTCACAGCCCACCTTCACGAGCCCGAATCTCGCGGTCCGCTACTACCGCGTGCTGCTGCACCAGAGCCGCACGCGGCGCTTCCGCGTGATGGCCGCCGACCTGCTCGACACCGCGAATCTGTTCCCCTATCTGCGGGCGTTCATGCGCCGCGCGCCGGGACGTCCGCGTCTCTGGGGACTCCATAACTACCAGGACGTCAACCTCCATACCTCCGCCGACACGCGTCAGATGCTCGCCACGGCGCCGGGAGAACTCTGGCTGACCGAGACCGGCGGCATCGTCCGATTCGGCGACAGCGCGCAGTTCGGATACTCCGAGTCGCGTGCGGCGCAGAGCACGCGCTGGCTGTTCACGCTCGCCGACCGTTATGACGCCCCGCGCCGCGGCCGGCGGTCGACGCTGACGCGGGTCTACGTCTACAAGTGGTTTGGCGAACCGTCCGACGCCCGCTTCGACGCCGGACTGACCGACATGTACGGCACCCCACGCGCAGGCTTTTTCGTCTTCCGGCGCTTCGCTCGTGCGCGAACGGCGCCGCGGCATCCGGGCGCGTCTGCACCGGCGATCAGCAACCCACGGCCGACGAGCACTTCGTTAGGCCCAAGTCTGCCGGTCGAGGACACTCGACGTGCTGAACGCAGCGCGCCGTGAATAACCCCTTGCCGTGTCGCTCGTAACTGACGTTCTGCCCGACGATCCTGAGCTACACCACGAACCGCTGCTGTCCGCGCATCCGACTCACACCAATCGCGCGCGCCCACCCGACGGGCCGCGGCCGACGTCGTCACCGACGATCGACACGCCACGCTCCTACACCACGTCTCGGGACTTGACTCGCGCGGCTCGTTCGCGTCGGCGTCGAAGCGCCGGCGGCGCAGCCGCCGGCGGGCGGCCCCTAGGCCGCCTGTCGGACGAGGTGGTAGTTGTGGAGCTTGAGCAGGTTGTGGGTGGCCATGTAGAGCCGCCATTCGGTTCTGACGGCGGCTCTTCCGCGGCGATGGAAGTGGGTGATGCCGCGGTTGTGTTTGGTGTTGCCGAACACGGACTCGATGATGTGTTGTCGCTGCTTGTAGAGCGCCTTGCCGTGCTCGGTCGTCAGGACGCGGCGCATGAAGTCATAGATCCCGCCGCGCCAGCCCGGCCTGGGCTGGTTCGCAGGCCCGACTCGGGCCGGATCAGGACCGGGATGCCGTCGATGAGGCGGATGCGTGGCTCGGCGGCGAGCCGGTGCGTCGGTCGAAGCGCGACGAGGAACTGGTCGCGAAGAGGGTCGTGGCGTTCGAGGCCGTCGTATTGGTCGGGTGCCCGGCCGGCGTCCTGGAAGCCGACGTTCTGGACGTGGTGCCCGACGTCACGGATGTGCACGTCGAGGTCGAACGGATCGTTGAGGAGGTCACGTCCGTCCCGATCCCGGTCAAGATCACCACATACGCGTCATGACTCCGGCCGGAAGGATCGCGGCGGTCCCAGCCGCCATGCCGCCATGCCGCCGGGGCTAACACGGCGATGGATGAGGGGCCAACTCGCCGGCCAGGCATCGAGCGTAACCTCGGCCCGTGCTCTTCGGGGATTGACCTCAAATGCCACGCACAACCGTTGCCCGCGGTGCCGTGCCGGCCGCCGGGCGCCAACGTGAGCGGCCGGCAAGGGCCGAGCATTCGCGGCGCGCTGGCGGTCGATCGCTCCGCCGTGAGTAGCCACTTCCCGCGTGTGTTCTCCTCCATGCTTTCACGACGCGGCGGCGATCAGCGCGTCGGCGAGCTCGGTCCGGGAGCCGATTCTGAGTTTGGCGTAGCTGCTGGTCAGGTGCAGCTCGACCGTCCTGAGCGTCACGAATAGCGCTTGCGCGATCGACCGGTTCGTCATTCCGTCGGCCGCCATCCGGGCCACGCGAAGCTCGCTGGGTGTGAGCGCGTCACGGCCGCGAAGCGCATCCCGGCGGGGTCGCGCGCCTGCGATGCGGAGTTCTTGGCGGGCCCGCTCGGCGATCGCGAGGCCGCCACAGTGGTGCGCGAGGTCGAGGGCCTGGCCGAGCCGTTCGCGGGCCGCGGAGCGCTCGCCGCGTCGGCGCAGCAGCGCACCGAGTTCGGTCAGGGCGCGCGCGTGCTCGAGGCGTGCGTCGGAGGCGTCGAGCACCGCGACGGCCTCCGTGAGCAAGGCCAGGTCGCCGTCGCGGGCGGCGGCGACTCCGGCGGCGTGCAGGGCGACGCCGATCGCCCGCGGCGCGCCCCAGCGCCGGGCGGCCTCGAGCTCTGACGCCGCGAGTGCCTGCGCTGCGGCGTGTTCGCCACGCGTTGCGAGCACCAGCGCGAGCTGTGAGCGCCACGGCATCATCCCTGCGTCCTCGACGCGCCATGCCGCTGTCAGCTCGCCGTTGTGGCGCAGGTCGGCGGCGGCGGCGTCGAGGTCACCGAGTGCGGCGTGGACGCGGGCGCGATGGTGCAGCAGGACGTTGGCCGGCCAGATTGGAGGCAGTTCGTGATCGAGGCCGCGGGCCGCGAGCTCGCGTTGCGCCGTGGACGCCTCGCCGCGCTCGACGAGCGCCGCGAGCAGAAAGGCCAGGGCGATCGTCGTGAGCCAGATCGTGTCCTGGGCCTCGAGTGCCTCGCGGGCGGAGGCGGCGGCGTCGCTGATCGCGCCGCGCTGATAGGCGGACATGGCGGCGACTGTCGCGGCCATCGCTGCGGTAAGGGGCCAGCCGTTCGCTCGGCCGATGGTCTGGAGCGCCGTGATCGCGGTGTCGCCTTCGTCGTAGTGGTCGGCGAACACCAGGACGCTGACGACCTCCGGCATCAGGCTCACGTTCGCGCTCTGCGTCAACAGCTCGGGGTGTGCCAACGCTCGTCGGGCGTGCGTCAGGGCGGCGGCGCGATCACGCCCGGCCGCCGCCGTCTCGACCGCGAACGCTGCCGACAGCCGCGGGTCGACTGCCTCCCCCTGCTCCGCGACGCGTGTCCGGAGCCCTTCGACTAGCAACTGGCGCAACTCCTGCGTCTCGACGCCCCAGCGCACCGCGGCCAGGCGCGCCACCACAACGTCGGGCTGGGCGTCTGCGACGTCCTCGTCGAGCACCGCGGCTGCGTCCGCGAAGGCGCCCGACAACGTTAACGCGTGCGCGAGGGCGAGCGTCGCGACCTGACGCTCGTCAGGACCCGGCGCGAGCGCCAGCGCCTCTCGGAGCTCCGCGTGGCCGGCCCCGGGGTCGAGCACGGCCTGCAGCGTGCCCAGTTCGAGCAGTAGGGGGCCGCGGTCGGCCGGGGCGGGCGGTTCGTCGAGTGCGCGGCGTAGGCAGGCGGCCGCGATCTCCGGCGCCCCGCGGGCGCGTGCTGAGGCAGCGGCCTCGCCGAGACGCGCGACCGTCCACGGATCGCCATTCGCCGAGGCGGCGAGCAAGTGGGAGGCGAACTCCTCCGCCGGGACGCCGTCGCCGTACAGCAACCGTGCGGCGGCGGCGTTGAGCCGAGCACGCTCCGGGCGGCCGAGCTCGTCGAGCACGACGGCGCGGACGATCGGGTGCCGGAAGTTGAGTCCGAGGTCGTCCTCGAGGATGTCGGCGCGCAACAGGGCGGTGGCCAACGCGGACGCAGTGGACATGTCGATGCCGGCCAGCGCGGACGCGCGCCGCAAGTCGGCGCGTGCACCGAGGATCGCCACGGCCTGGGCGAGCGCGGAGGCTTCCGGGCGAAGCGGCGCCAGACGCAACAGGACACTGCGCGAGACGATCTGCGGCGTCATCTGCCGGACGGCTGCGGCCGCCGCCACGGTGGGCTCGACCGCATCGGCCCGCAGGTCACCCGCCAGCTCGCGCAGGAGAAACGGGTTGCCGCCGGTCATCTCGTGGCAGGCGCTGCACAGCGCGTCGGGGGCGCGCTCGTCGAACGCGTCGCGGACGAGCGCGGCGCTGCCGGCCGCGCTCAGCGCCGCCGGGTGCAGCAGCGTGATGGGCGCGGCAGTTGCGAGGGCATCGAACACCTGCCGGTGCCCGTGCGGCTCGCCGGCCGCGGGACGCGTCGCCGCGAGCAGCAGCAGCGGGAGTCCCTCCAGCCGCACCGCGAGGTAGGCGAGGAAGCGCAGCGACGGTTCGTCGCTCCAGTGCAGGTCATCGACCACGAGGGCCAGCGGCGCGCGTTCGGCGAGGGCGACGGCGAGCCAATAGAGCCCGTGGATACGCGCGAACGACGCCTGCGTGTCATCGGCGGGCACGGCGTCCGCGCTGAACAGCGGCGCGGCGAGCGCCGCTGCGCCGTCGAACGACGGCGCAGCGTCTCGGAAGGCGTGCGTGAAGAGTTCGCGCGCCACCCCCCACGCGAAGGCCCGCTCGAACTCGCCGCCGCGCGCGGTGAGGACCGTCATGCCGGACTGGCGGGCGGCAGCAGCGCCGGCGCGTAGGAGCGCCGTCTTCCCGATGCCCGCGGGCGCCTCCAGCAGCAGTCCACACGCCTGCCCCTGCCGGGCGGCGGCAACGGCGGCGCGGAGCGCATCGGCCTCGGCGACTCGCTCGAGC
The DNA here is from genome assembly GCF_027587205.1 of Solirubrobacter ginsenosidimutans. The sequence continues at coordinate 48,283 of NZ_JAPDOD010000056.1, read as the reverse complement.
AGGTCGCTGAAGCCACGCTCCCCCATGATCAGACAGCTAACCACGACCGGCTACGTCGTTCAGAACTTCTGTGGTCCCTACCGAGATGCGGGCACGCCCGCGACAGAGCAGGGTGGAGGGGTGCCCCGCAACCAGCCAATGATCATCGCCCGGGTCGAGCTCGATGCGGCGCAGCGGCCCGTGGCCGGCCGGCTCGTCGTCGCGGACGGGCCGCAGCAGCCGTTCAGCGGCTGGACGGAGCTGTTCGCGGCGCTGCAGCACGCCGTCGCGGCGGCGGTCGGGGAGTCCGCGTCATGAGGGCAGGGAGCAGGATCGCGTCGCTGGGCGCGCTCGTCGCGGTCCTTTCATCCGCCTGCGTTCTCTCCGCCGCCGCTTCGACCGCCCGCGCCGCCGAGCAGTGGAACGATGGCGTGCCCGCGACGAGCACGCAGGTGAAGTGCGTGATCAACCTCCAGGAGATCGGTGCGATCGCCAAGGCCGGCTATCTCGCCGACCCGTCAAAGCTCCCCAAGGCCGGCGAGGTGTTCTACGCCCGCGCGGTCTTCGGCGCGACGACCGACACCGCCTGCAGCAGCGGGGACCAACTCGCCGAGCTGGACATCGTGCTGCCCCCGGGTGTGTCGATGGCGATCGATGCCACCCATCCGATCACCTGCCTGTACGCCGACGGGGACGGGCCGCAAGCGAACTACCCGCCGTGTCCAGCGCGTACGATCGCGGGCGCCTACGGGCCGGCGATCCCATCCGACGACGCAGGGCACGCGTGGACGATGCCGGCCGGGCGCGAGTTCGACGTACGCTTTCCCCTGACGTCTAACCGCAGGCTCGTCGGCCCGGGCGGCGGGCACTGTCCTCAGTCGCTCGATGAGATCCCGACCTCCCCGCAGCGAGACTGCCTGCTGATCGCGCTGCACGTGATCGACGGCTACAGCGACCCCTGGCTCACGCCCGACGAGGAGCTGTTCATCGACCCCGCGACGCCAACGCCGACGCCGACCCCGACCCCGACCCCGACGCCAACCCCGACGACACCGGTCGTCTCGCGGATCGCCTTCACCCGCGCGCACCTCGCCACCGCCGCCAAGAAGGGTTTGCCCCTCTCGATGCACTGCGCCAAGGCCTGCCACGGCACCGTCAAGGTCACGGTCGCCGCGGCGACCGCCAAGCGCCTGCACATGGCAAAGGGCACGCTCACCCTGACTCGCGGACACTTCTCGGCCGCCGCCGGTGAGACGGCGAACGTCCGGCTGAAGCTCGTTCGCCGACTCGCGGGCAAGATCCGCAAGCTGAAGTCGCTCGCCGTGACCGTCGCGGTGATGCCATCCGGCGCCGCCGAGACCGTCATCCACCTCACGCTGCGCCACTGAGAGCACGAGCTGGGGTAGAGCGACGACAGTGGTTGCCGATGTCTCGCCGACGGGACACTGCCAGCCCCCGGCAGCGTCGTCCTTTACGTCAAATCCGTGTTATGGGCCGGATGCGTCGGCCGATGGTCAATGCGTGCGCGAGGCCCGCAGGTAGACGTTGAGCCGGCCCGCGGCGTCGTCGTCACGTGGTTGCGGGAGCAGCTTGACGTAGCGGTTGACCATCTGCAGATCGAGCGTGGCCCATGTACTCCATGATCTCCTTGATCGTGTAGTGGGCAGCCATCAGCATCGAAGCGTAGGTGTGTCGGCACTCGTGCAACGTGATGCGCTGCAGTCCGGCCTTCTCCCACGCTGCCGTCGCGGCCGATGCGAGTTTTCCGGACATGACGGAGCGCTCGCACACCGCTCCCGTGGTCGGCCGCCCGCGGCGCAGCCAAGTCTCGCGAGGATCTGCTGCAGCGGCTCGGCGACCGGCGGGCGGCGCTGGGTCCCGGCCTCGCTCTTAGAGCGCAGCACGAGGATGTGGCTGGCGATCTTGCCCTCGTCGAGAACTTCGGGCCACTCGAGGCGATGGATCTCGGCGCGTCGCAACCCGGCGTAGCAGGCGATGGCGTATGGCACGCGGTCCTCGGGGGACAGGGCCGCCAGGAGCTGCTCGGCCTCCGCCGCCAACGCGACGCGCAGGCGCGGCTTCTCATCATTCGGCGGCAGCTCGACCATCCGGCAGCGGATTGCGAGTGACGTGGCGACGGCTGGGGGACAAGGCCCAGGCGTAGATCGAGGATGCGACGGCGACGTGGTTGGCGATCCGCGAGCGCGACAGCCCCTCACGACTGAGTTGGTCCACCCACATCTGCCATTCGATCTCGCTGATCTCCTCGGCCACCATCGGCCCGAACTCGGGCCGCACGAAGTGCCGCCACGAGCGGCGGTAACCGTCGATCGTGGTCTGCGCGTACTGCTTGCCCTTACCGCGGCGCCGGCCGATCGTTGCCTCGACGCCCTCCATCCATTGGTCGCCGAGCGTCTCGAGCGCTGGGCCGAGCGGAGGCTGGATCGCCGCGGACTCGGCGGCGACCTCGGCGTCGGCCAGCCAGCTCAGGACCTCGGCGCGGTTCTTGGTCGTCCCGCCCCAGAGCGGCTTTCCGGTGACCGGGTGCCGGCGGCGCCCGCGATAGGACGGCGTACAGCGACAGCGCGGCCCATCCGCCGCGAATGCGGGGCAACCGAGCTCGTGCGCGACGTAGACGCTCGGGGTCTTCGTGCGGCGGAAGCGCAGCGACATCCTGCCGCCGAACCAAACCGACTTCGGGTGGACACACGGGTGGACACAAATGTCACGCGAGAGGGGGTCAACGGGGGTCCGCTGAGGTTCGGGCGCTTGAGAGGATTCTGCTGATTTCGCGCTCTAGGGCGGGAAATCCGGGCGATTCGGGTGATGCCGGAGGAGGGACTCGAACCCCCGACACGCGGATTATGATTGTCATCGGAATTGGCTCTCAGCCGCCTGTTGGCAGGGTTGGGGGACACGGGAGGGGACACAAGAGTCACCCGTAGACGGATGCGGCGTGGATCGATCTAGCCCGAATCGCCCGTCCAATCCGTAATCACGGGCTCCCATCCGGCCTCCCGTTTCTCGGATCCTGTCCAAACACCCCAAAACTGAGGGTCAGCCGCATGCGGTCGCTGTTCTTTCGGCAGGTGTCGCATCTCGACAAGGACTGGCACCGGCGTCGCCCATCCGAGAAGAATCGCTTGCTGCGAAGGCATACTTGGCAATTCTCGTAGAAGGCCGCCGAGGTTGTCGGGAACGAGGCGCGCAACGAGTTGCTGATCTTGATCGTTGACTAGACGGTGAAGAAGGAAAGTGTTGCATTGTGCGAGCACCGTCGGGGAAAGCTCCGAGGGTCGCTGGGAGCTCAGGACCAAGCCGAGCCCAAATTTTCGACCTTCACGGGCGATTCGTTCGAAAGTTTCCCGACATTGACGCCCAGCCAACGAGATCGTTTCATCGGGTAGATACCGCTGAACAAAAGTGTGCGCTTCTTCCAGTACCAAGGCTGTTGGGAGCTCAACCCCGTTCAGCCGCCGATAACGCTGAAGTGCCTCGAAGATGAGGCGTGAGAGTACCGCGATGACAAGATGCAATACCTCCGCGGGAACGAGTGACAAATCGAGGACTGCAATCGAGCCGTTGGATCCGTCCGGGAGTCCGAGATAGTCCTCAAGCCACTGAGCGAGGGTGATGTCCTGCGGCGGTGCGGCGATCGGTCCCACCCGGGAGTCGGCGAGCATTGATCGAACGCGTAGGAGCAACGTTCCCGCCCACGCAGCCGCCTGGGCGAACTCTGCGCTTCCGGCGAGCACTTCAAGATGGCCCGCGAGTTCGGTGGGGTCGAACTCGATCGGCGCGTCTTCGTTCGACCCACCCAGCGGGTGTGGGGACGGAAGTGTCGCAAGAAGTTTGTCGATCAGGACCAGGACGTCCTCAAGCGCTCCCTCGCTGAAATCATCAAAGCTGACGACCGGACGATTCTCGCCTGGCGGCGTCCATTCGTTGCGTCGCGACGCTGTCGCACTCTGAATTCCTCCGATGAGCGCATCGAGCTCGCCCTCGGCCGCGGGAATCTCGCCTCGGTAGCGCTCGAGACCCTCAGCAAAGGCGTCAAGTTGGATTCCGCAGTCCTTAGCGCCTTTGTAGCGGCCCGTGTACGCCGGGACGCTCGCCACGCGGTCTCTCAACAACACACGATGCCCTCCGACCATGCGCGCAAGACGGAGGGCGGGCCCGCTTTCGAGGATCGCGCCGGAGCGCATGTTCCGAAGACCTTGCAGCAGGAGTGGACGCTGGGTTGCCGGCGCGGCCTGTGCGAATGCGGCCCACTCGTGGCTGTCCCACATCCACGCCGGCACTCGCAGCGGCTGCGCCTTAGGCTTTTCGGACTCAGCGATTTGCCCACCGACGACCTCGAACAGGCGCACTTGGCCCAGATCTTCGAATGTTCGGCGGTACTCCCCATTGGGATCGAGCACGATGAACCGAGCGTTGACGGGTTTCGACTTGTCGACGCGCGCTGCAGCCGCATCCTCGAGAGACCATCGGATCAAGCCAGCAACTGAACACGATTTGCCAGAGCCCGTGTTGCCGAGAACCGCCAGGTGTCGTCCGAACAGCTTGTCGGGATCGACCGACACGCGTGCGTCTGCCCCAAGAGGCGAATGCCCAATCGTCACGCGGCGGTCGACGTCTCGCGCCTCTACCAGAGCGCGAAGCTGTGCCGCAGTAGGCAGCGAAACCGGATCACCGACTGAGGGAAAACTCGCGACGCCACGTTGAAGTTCGTAGACCAGCGTTTCCCCTACCACGCGGGACTTGAGAGTCCCGAGGGGCACCAGCGTGAGCTTACGGAGCGGATAAGGCAGATCAACGAGGCCGAAGTCGCGAAGGCCAGTGCGTTTTGGGAATGGCGACCGCTCCACGCCAAGCCACGTCACGATGCCGACGACAGAGCCGATCTCGTTCGGGATCAGAACGAAACCGTTGATTCGCGGGAACCGTTGCGGCTCTCCAGCGTTGAGCGCTACGGCTTGAGGGGCATCGAGGTCCAACGATACGCGGATCTCGTGCGGAGCAACCGACTCGACCGTACCCACAGATAGGGAAGCTGCGTGCTCAACGGGAGTGCTCAGGACGACACTCCCCCTCCACCTACATCGGAACTTTCAGATGGTCTCGGCTGCCGACGTTGGCGCAACTCGGCCTCTCGGAGACTGATGGTGTCAATCGCTGGCTTAGGAAGATAGTGATCGACCAGTGTCGGCAGGGAGCCGAAGTGGCTGCCGACCATCAGCGTCACCTGGGCGGGACGACCTGAACGATCGAGGAAGCGCGCCAGCCGACCTTCGCACCAGTCAAAAGAAATAACAACCAGGTGCGTCGAAGGAATCGCAAGCATGTCTGCGATGACGCGGTTGATGTGGTCGTCCCCAAATCCATATCCGTAGGTAACCAAGGCGGAGTTGGGCCTGCAGAGCGCCGCTGACATGTCCCGCATCAACTCGGCATACGGATAAAGAAGGGTTTCAACATCTTTGGCCGGATTCGGATAGATCATGAGTCCAAGCGCGGGGTCCGGCAGGATCTCGGGATGCCCTGGATCGGCGCCGAATGGCAGGCCGACGCGGCGCAGTGCGCCGTTCCGGAAACGCCAGTCCAGAGAGCCATGGATCTTGCCTAGTCGAAGTACTCCCTCCAGATAGCGAGGCTCGCCGCGTATACCGGGAGGGTTGTAGTGCTGGTCAACGTCGACGCGCGATGAACGGAAGACTGGTTCGAGCGCTCCGACAAATCGATCGATCGGCCGGAGGCCAGCAAGATCGCATCCGAACTCGACAATGCGGTCGTAGTTCGTCGTAAAGAGGTTGAGGCGATCGCGAGAGGCGCTCCTGCTCGCGAACGTCAGGAGAAATGAGACAAGCAGTCGATGTGCTGTAAGTCCGGAGTCGGACGCGGCCTCAACTGCTTTCTTGATTCCCCGCTCGCCCGCGAGAACCTCGGACAGCAGCCCGCGAAGCGCTCCGTCGATCTGATCAGCCCAAAGCTCGGATCGAGAGTCGCCCATGATCTCCAACCCAGCCTGAAGCGCCAGGGCGGTTCGAATTCGATCCTCGATGTTGGGACTGCCTCGGCCAGTCGCGGCAGCTGACCGCTTTGCCGCGGCCTCGACTTCGTCCGCCAGTTGGCCGGAAAACGGACTCGCTGCCATCGTTGGCGGCACGGCGTCGGCGGCGTAGCCGATCGCCATCGCAAGCCCGTTCCCGAGAAGCAGCGATAGGTGTTCGCTCTGAAGGACGGCCGCCAACCACGGCTCGACCTTGCCTCGCAGGGTCCCCGGGTCCGGGTGTTCACCCAGATCCACTTCCTCATTTCGGATTCGGAGCAGGTCGGTCACGTGGAACGCTCACCGGGAAGCATCTGTCAATCGTCTACAACCTCGTTGACCAAAGTCAAGAGCCTGCGTCTGCCGAGGCGCTGATGCAAGCCGCGCCGGCCGCGACCGGATCGAAGCCGTTCGGCCATACCGTGTCTGAGTCGTAGCGGGCATTTCCGAGCCGGGCCGACCGGAAATCGGCGCCGCCGAATCGGGCGCCGTCCAGGTGCGATGCGCTGAGGTCCGCCCGCGTCAGCGATGCGTTGGCGAGATTTGCACCACTCAGACTCGCCCCGGCGAGATTCGAGCCGCTGAGGCTCGCACCTTCGAGATCAGCGTCGTCAAGCTTGGCGTCCCGAAGCGCCGCATAGACGAATTCTGCGCCCCGAAACCGACCGCCTGCCAAAACGGCCTCAGACAGATCGGCCGAGGCAAAGACTGCTCGGTTCGCGAACGCCTCACGAAGATTCACGCCCGTTAGCTTCGCGTCCGTCAAGTTGGTCATGTACATCTTGGCGCCGACAAGCCGTGCATTAGTCAGCACCGACCTTTCGAGCTTCGCATCGGTCAGGACCGTGTAAGAGAGGTCGGCCCGCTGCAGTTGTGCTCCCTGCAGATGCGCCCTTGGCAGATAGCAGCCCGCGAAGTTGATCCGCCATGGCGCGGGCGGATCGTACGCGGCCTTGCGTCTCCCGAGCACGGTCAGCGCGGCCTGGACGTCTGCTTCCGGCGGCTTCGGGTAGACGTCGGGTTCCATCTGGATGAGGTTTTCGATGACGTCTTCATCCGGGATCGGAGTGCGTTCGCGGACGAAGGCCGTCAGGATCTCAACGATTGGGCCATGGTCGTATGCGGAATCTCGCGCAACGCGCTCAAGCGCATAGATTCCCCCGAGGCGTACGTCCATGCTGTCGCGATTCCCCAGTTGATCGACGGCGCGCGTGAATCGTTCGGTGATTTGCCCTTGCCTGGTGAGCTGGTAGTTGCGATGGGTGTAATAGGCCCCCACCGCAGCCAGCGTGCCAGCGAGGACCGCTAGGACGACAGTGCGTGCGCGACCGGTCTCTTCTGCGCGCTTCGTCGGGTCTGCGATTCCGTCCGTCGCTGCGAGCCAGTCGGCGGACACGCGAATGAAGGCGACCACTGCAGCGACTGCGAGGAGGACCGCGCCCGCTACCGCAAGAGCCATCAGAATGCGGACTAGCTTCGTTTGAATAGTGCTCATTAGGACAAGCATGGTGCACTGTGACCCTTGCCCGCGCAGTCCGGCGAAGAGCAGGTCCTCCAGATCGCACGCCGAGATCCTGCAAAGACCCGTGCACACCCCTGCACCGGGGTGCAGGTGCTCCTCGGGCCACTCGCCATCCGTCGCCGCGGCACATCAGGCGGGGGTAACGCTCCCCGCTGGGCGGGCCAGCGCCGGGAGGCTAATCATCCTCGGGGTCGTCACGCCTCGACCGAAGGCTCAAGCGGCGCAGGCCGCGCGTGGCCGCGAGGAGGTTCTCACCGGCTAGATAGGTAGTGGGAGACCGCAATCGAGATCGATCAAGAGCTACTCGGACGAGGTTATTTGCCAGAACGCGTCCCTCGGCGGCTTAGGGCGAGGAACAGTGCTTTCGATCGGCAAGCTCGCGGCCGGACAGGCCAAGTACTACCTCGACCAGGCCGAGGCGCGGGTCGACGTCGTGCAGAGCGTCGGGAGTGGCGTCGAGGACTATTATCTCGGCCCACACGAGGCACGCGGACGTTGGATCGGATCGGCCGGATACGAAATCGGGCTTCGCGACGACGTCGGAGCTGACGCTCTGCGGCGAGTGCTCGCCGGAGCGCATCCTCAGGACGGCCGCGAGTTGCGGAGCTCGTCGAGTCGGGCGCGCGTGGCCGGGTTCGATCTCACGTTCTCGGCGCCGAAGAGCGTCAGCGTGCTCTTTGGGATCGGCGAGGTCAGGCTCCATGAGCGCGTTCGCGCTGCGCATGACATCGCGGTGCTGCAAGCAGCTGGATATCTCGAGAGGAACGCAGCAGCTGTCCGGCGTGGCCATGGCGGTGTCATTGTCGAGGAGGCGCCTGGGCTGATTGCCGCGGCGTTTCGGCATAGGACGTCGCGCGCTGGCGATCCGCAGCTGCATACGCACGTGCTCGTCGCAAACTTGGGGCGCGGGCTTGACGGGCGCTGGTCGGCGCTTGATGGCCGGCGGCTGTACGCGCACGCGCGCACCGCGAGCTTCGTCTACCAGGCCGTGCTGCGAAGTGAGCTGACGCGGACGCTCGGCATCGAGTGGAGCCCAGTGCGGAAAGGAATCGCTGAGGTCGTCGGAGTGCCGCGCGTGGTGATGAAAGCGTTCAGTCGGCGCCGCGCCGAGATCGATGCGGCGTTGGAAGAGCGTGGCACGTCCGGAGCTCGGGCTGCGGAAGCCGCGGCGTTGGCGACGCGGGCGGTCAAGTCGAAGGTCGATGCCGGCGAGCTAGTCGCCGAGTGGAAGGTGCGAGCCGGGGAGCTTGGGTTTGGCGAGCGCGAGCTCGCGCTGTTCGTCGCGCGTGTGCGTGGACGTGACGTCGATGAGCCGCGCTGGGAGAAGGTGTTCGATGCGTTGGTTCGGTCGACTGGCATCACTAGTCGGTCAGCAACGTTCTCGACCGGCGAGGTGATTCAGGCGCTCTGCGAGGCGCTACCCACCGGGAATGCCGTCGAGGCCAGTCAGCTGGAGCGGGCCGCGAAGCTGTTTCTTGAGACGCGAGCAGTGGCGCTCGTGCCGGACGACGAAACACGTGACCCGGATGAGGTATTCCGACGCCGGGATGGGCGCGTGATGCCAGTGGCGGTCGAGCGGACGCGCTACTCAACTCCGGAACATCTCGCGCTTGAACAGCGGTTCATCGATCGTGTGGCATCCAGCCGTGGGGGTCGCGCCGGTATGGCCGGCGATGACGACGTCGAGCGGGCGATTGAGTCCAGGTCGACATTGTCCGAGGAGCAGCGGCGAATGGTCGAGGCGTTGTGTCTCAGCGGGGACGGTGTCGCGGTGGTGGCCGGGAAGGCAGGGACGGGCAAGACGTTCGCGCTCGGTGCAGCGCGGGAGGCATGGCAGGCCGCCGGCTTTCCGGTGCTCGGCGTTGCGGCGGCGCGGCGTGCGGCGAACGAAATGCAGACCGGCGCCGGGATTCAGAGCACGAGTATCGCGGCGTTGCTCGGCGATCTTCGCCGCGGGGGTGGGGCCGGTTTGCCTCGCCATTGCGTACTGGTGGTTGATGAGGCCGGCGTGGTTCCCACTCGGGAGCTGGCGGAGCTCGTCGACCAGGTCGGGCGCGTTGAGGGCAAGGTCGTGCTGATCGGCGACCACCGGCAGTTGCCCGAGATCGGTGCTGGCGGTGCGTTTCGCGGACTTGTTCAGCGAGGGCTGGCGATCGAGCTCACCGAGAACGTGCGACAGGTCAACCGATGGGAGCGTGTCGCTCTCGATCACTTGCGTGAGGGCCGCGCTGACGAAGCGCTCGGTCTGTACGCCAGCCACGAGCGCTTGGTTGTCGAGCCGACAAGCGACGACATCCGGACACGGCTTGTCGCCGACTGGCTTGCTCTGGGCGACAGCGACCAGAGCGTGATGATTGCTCGGCTGCGGGCCGATGTTGCCGATCTGAATAGCCGTGCGCGAATGCAGCTTCGAGCCCGTGGAGACGTGAGCGGTCCGGAAGTCGACCTGGCCGGCGGCTCGTTCGGGGTCGGCGATCGGGTTGTCGTGAAGCAGAACGACTCGCGTCTCGGCGTCAGCAACGGACAGCGCGGCAGAGTGACCGAAGCCGATCCGGCAGCGATCGCCCTGGCCCTGGAGGTCGACGGTCGGCGCGTGCGGCTGGACCGAGAGTTCCTGCACGGGACGACGCGGGACGGCGACCCCACGCTGCTGCATGGCTATGCCATCACCGGCCACGTCGCGCAAGGGCTCACGGTGGATCACTCGCTCGTCCTGGCGAGCGGCAACGTCGGCAACGAGTGGGCGTACGTGGCGCTCAGCCGCGGGCGCGAGTCGAATCGGCTCTACGTCGCCGAGCGCGAGGAGGACGGGCGGGCTGAGTTCGCGCCGGTCGACCAGGCGGGCATCGGAGCGTTCGAGCGGCTCAGGCGGTCGATGGAGTCGAGTGAAGCGCAGGTACTGGCGATCGACTCCGGAAGGCCCGCCTCCCGCGAGCGCGAGGATGAACTCGCCGCTGCGACGCGCGAGCGGCGCGCGCTCGAGGAGCGCGGCCGCACTTGGCTCCCCGGACGCCGTCGGCGGCTCGATGCGGCCCGGGCTCGCGAGTTGGCTGCCACGCGAGTGATCGCGGACGAGCGGCGCGCCGAGATTGAGCAGGCGCATGGATCGCGGCCCTTCGAGGTCCAGAGCGAAGACGACGTGAAGAGTCGCTACGAGGCGATGGCCGAGCGGGCGACGCAGCGAGTACTAGGACAACAACGTGGACGGGAGCTCTGATCACATGCCGAAGAAGATGCCGCAGCGACCGATCGAGCCGGTGCGCCGGTATGCCTACACACGAGAGGAGTCGGCGATCTCGATCGGCATGAGCGTGAGCCATTTCGAGCGGTTTGTGCAGGCCGAGCTGAAGCTCATTCCGTCGGGGCAGCTGATCCTGGTCCAGCCAATCGAGCTCGAGCGCTGGGCGCAGCGGAACGCGCGGTATCTCGTAGAGCCCGTGCGTCCTAGGCTCGTCGGATGAGTTTTCGCGCGATTCGGCCGGACGAGTTCGAGTGGATCACCCGGCCGCACGAGCCTGGCGAGCCGGCTCGGCACGTCGCCGAGTTGAGCGACGCCATCGGATCGACGCACGTGCGGGGGAATGTGTGGCGCTATGAGCCCGGAGCGAGAGGCAAGCGCCATCGGCACCCGATCCAGGAGGAGACGTTCGTCGTGCTCGCCGGCGAGTTGTCGATCTATCTGGGCGAGACGCCGGAGCGTGTGGACGTGCCGACTGGTGGAGTCGTGAACGTGCCGCCCGGGACGCCGCTGCAGAGCGCGAACCACGGCGATGTCGACCTGCTCGTCTACGCATACGGCTATCCGCCCGAGGACGCGACGGCTGATTTGCTCGACCCGGCGGTCTGATCAGCGTGCGTGGACGGCTCTACGTTGGTCCGTCAGCGGCGTCGATCGCGTCGATCAGCGCCTGGACGTCGGCCGCCGCTCGGTTGACGTCGGATGGATCGAAGTCGATCTGCGCAGCGAGCGCGGCGTATAGCTCGGGCCAGCGCTCGAAGACGATCACGGTTGGCGGCCACGGGTGCTTGGCGCGCAACTGGAAGATCTCGATGCAGGCCTCTCGGACCCGCGCCATGTCGTCGATGAGGCCCTGGAGCATGAGCACGTCGACGAGGTCGCGGACGCGGTTGTTCGGGGGTCCTGAAGCGAAGTCCTCCGTGCAAGCGTGCAGCTTCTGGGCGATCTGGTAGCGGACCGCGACGCACGGGACAGCCTCGAGCCCACGCAGCCCGAACGGACCTAGCGGGATCGCGGGCACCCGTTCGATCTCCCGGCCTGAATCGCCTTCCGTCGGGGCGACCTCGAGCGTGACCGTGCCCCAAGGACGCGTTCGGTATACGAGCTTGACCTCGAGTCGGACCGCGGCGGTGTTCCCGATGGCCTGGGGCCGGCCTCCGGTGATCACGAAATCGCCGTAGTCGCCGGTGAGTGCCTCGTCGAGGCGCGCGAGCATGTCGCCGCTGCGCTCGCGATAGGCGGCGTCATAGTCCGTCGTGGCTCGCGCCTTCAGCCCGAGCCGCAGTTCCATCGCCACGCCTCCTTTGAGGGCGAACACCGGATCGTCGTCCTCGTCGCGGACACGGTCGAGCATGGCGGCGACGATCATGTACGAGATCCAGCGCTGCAGGCGATTCCGGCCGACGTCAGTCGCCTTCGCGTGCTCGTTGACCCAGCGCATGAGGACGTTGACGTTGTGCGGCGGCTTGCGGCGCTCGGTGGGCATCGAGTCAGACCTACGCGGCGTGCCGGTCGAGGAGGGTGAGGCGTTTGAATTCGGCCTCTTCGGCCCTGGTGATTGCGCCGCGCTCTCGGGCGTTCGCGATCGCCTGCTCGATTAGGTGCGTGCCCACATGTGTCTCGATGCCGTCGCGTATCGCCCGTGCCGGCGTGACGATCGGGATGCCCTCGTGCCAGGTGGTCTCGTGCTCTTCGAGGTCGCGGTAATGGAGCCGGTACAGGGTTGGGATCCGACGCGTGATGCGCAGGTCTTTGCGCACCGTGATGTGGATCTTGGCCGGGTTGATGTCGCACAGCCCGTGCACGTCCAGCGCCGTGTCGTGGCAGATCACTCCGCCTCCGCGCGGCCACAGCGTCGCTTCCATGTACTCGTCGAGGCTCGTCAACGCGACCGCCGGCACGCGGTAGAGGCCGTACGCGATCCGCTCCAGTGTTCCGCGCTCGGCCATCTTGCGCAGGCGGTCGGCGACCACTCCGACGGCTGCGGCGTCGGCAGCGGTCACGTAGCCGTACTGGTCCACGGCCACGTCCATGAGCGCGTTGTAGGCCTTGCCTGGCATCGTGCACAGAATAGGACATTTTGACCGATCTTGTACAAGAAGGGTCTGAGTCGAGGTTGCACAAGATCGGTCATTTTGACCGATCTCATGTTGATGCTGCGTGAAGCTCATCAAGCTCCGCGAGGTCGATCAGGTCACGCGGGCGGGCGAGAGCGAGCTTCATCGAGCGGAAGTCGGCGAGCGAGCAGACGGCGGCGTTGGCGTCGCCGAGTCGGACGGCGAGGGCGTTGTCGCGGAGCTGGAGATACGAGAGCCCGCGTTGGAAGTGGACGTCGCCCCAGCGCGTTCGGATGACGTCGTCCGCGTAGGCGGCGCCGAGAGACGAGAGCGCGGCCAGAGTCTCGCTCGGCGACGGCACGAGATCGATGTCCGCGCTCGCCCGCACGACGCCGTGGGCCGCGCCGGCGAGGCCGCCGACGATCACGTAGTCGACGCAGGCCTCTTTCAACGCCGCGACGAGGCCGGCCGGGTCGAACGTCGACGCCACGTCGACGGCTCCGCCCGCCCGGGCGAACAGCAGCGCGGCGCGGCTGACCTCGATCGCGAGCGTGAGCCGCTGTGACGGCGTCATCGCCCGGTGGCGCGCGATCGCGTCGGTGTCGTTCCAGATCTCGCCTCGCTGGGACGGGAGGTCAGCTGGACTCGGAGCGTCGGAGGTAGTCATTGAGTCGGTCGGCCGCGTCGTCTTCGCCTGGCTGCGGCAGGAGCTTCACGTAACGATTGACCATCTGTAGGTCGGCGTGGCCCATGAACTCCATCAGCTCCTTGATCGTGTAGCCGGCCGCCATCAGCAGTGAGGCGTAGGTGTGGCGGCACTCGTGGAGCGTGATTCGGTTCAGGCCCGCGAGGTCCCAGGCCTTCTCGGCCTGTCTGGCGATCTTGCCCGACATCACCGACCGATCCACGACCTTGCCCTCGTGCGGCTCGCCCTGGCGAAGCCAAGCCTCCAACAGGATCGTGCGGAGGTTGTCGGCGATCGGTGGGCGTCGGCCGGTCCCGGCTTCGCTCTTCGAGCGGCGGACCGTGATCCGGGTCGCGATTCGGTCGCCGTCGAGGACGTCGAGCCATTCCAGGCGGGCGATCTCGCCGCGGCGGAGGCCCGCGTAGAAGGCGATCGCGTAGGGGAGACGGTCGACCGGCTCGAGAGCTGCGAGGAGCGCCGCAGCTTCGGGCGCCAAGGCGACGCGCAGGCGGGGCTTCTCGTCGTTGGGTGGGAGCTCGACGAGGCGGAGCGGGTTGTGCGGGACCAAGCGGCGCGACGGTGCAGCGGCCCACGCGTAGATGTCCGAGGCGACGGAGATGTGCTTCGCGATCGTGGAGCGAGCGAGGCCGCGGCGGGCGAGGGCATCGATCCAGGCTTGCCAATCGAGTTCGGTGATCTCCGAGGCGTAACGCGGGCCGAACTCTGGGACCACGTGGTACTTCAGGGAGCGGCCCATCGCGAGAATTGTCGTGTCGGCGTATGCCTTGCCCTTGCCGCGGCGTCGGCCGATCCGGCCTCGCTCGACACCGTCGAGCCACTGGTCGGCGAGTTCCTCGAACAACGGACCGCGGGCGGCAATCTCGCGCAGGTGCTCGCCGCCGGCTTTCGCGGTGCCGAGCCACGTCAGGACCTCGGCTCGACTCTTGACGACCGGCTTCTGCCACTCAGGCGTGCCGGTGACCGGATGGCGGCGGCGGCCGCGGAAGGACGGCTCGCAGCGGCACCGGGCCTTCGGGTCGGCGTTCGCCGGGCAGTCCGAAGCGTGCGACACGTACACGCTCGGGGTTCGGGTCTTTCGCCAGTTCGCCATGCCCGCTCTAGCGCTCAGCCCGGAAAGTCGGCCCCTGTGGGGGACACGCCGGGGGACACAAGCGACGCGAACAGGGCGTTTCGCTGGGGTCCGTCGAGCTCGGACGCCAGGCGAAGCGACTGCGTGAAAGCCCTGCTAGAGCGAAGAAAGCGACGAAACGCGGTGATGCCGGAGGAGGGACTCGAACCCCCGACACGCGGATTATGATTCCGCTGCTCTAACCGACTGAGCTACTCCGGCGGGGCAGGCGCGCAGTCTAGCGAGGCAGCTCGAGATCGCTGTTCAGGCCACCGGTATGGAGGCCGCAACGACCGTGCCTCCATGCGGCGGGCTCTCCACCCGCAGGGTTCCGTTGTGGACGGCCAGCCGGTCGCTGAGGCCGACAAGCCCGGTTCCGTCGGGTTTGGCACCGCCGACCCCGTCGTCGCGCACCTCCAGCTGCAGGTTGCCGTCGTCCAAGTGCACGCGGACCGTGGCGCTATGGGCGTGCGCGTGCTTCGCCACGTTGGTGAGCGCTTCGGCCACGACGAAGTACGCCGTCGCCTCGACGTCGGGAGAGGTGCGCTGCACGGAGATCGCGACTTGGACCGGGATGGACATCGTGGAGACGAGTTCGCTGATCCCGGCGTGCAGACCGCCTCTCGTGAGCGCGGTCGGGAGAATGCCGTGGGCGAGTTCGCGCAGCTCGTTGGTCGCCCTGGTGGCATGTTCCAGTGGCTCGTCCACCAGGGCGGCGGCCTCCGGTCCATACCGCTCAAGCTCCTTGCGGGCCATCTTCAGCGTCACGATGGTGTGGACGAGCCGCTGCTGGGCGCCGTCGTGCAGGTCGCGCACGACTCGCCGGCGCTGCTCGTCGCCGGTCGCGATCACTCGAGCTCGGGACGCCGCGAGCGCTTCGCGCACCTGGAGGTTGGAGATCGCTGTCGCCGCCAGCTCGGTGAACTGCGCGATTCGGGCTTCGGCGTCCGCGGGCATCGACGTCGGGCTGGATGTTCCGGCCACGATCGAGCCCCATAGAGCGCCGTCGACGAGGATCGGGCCTCCCACCGCCGAGCGCACACCCACCTCGTGTGCCGCGGCGGCGATCGAACCTGCGGGCGATTGGAATTCGTCGAAGCGCGCGGGGCGCTGGGTCCGCAAGATCATGGCCGCCACGCTGTCCCCGTCGAGCTTCACGCGGCGCCCGACCGGAAGCTTCTTGGCGATCGTGCCCCAGCTGCCGACGACGATCGCGTCTCCATCGGAGCAGTAGCGCCAGACCGCTGCGGCTTCGGCCTGTACGAGCCGCCTCACCTCCTCGGCAACGCAGGCGAACACCTCTTCGGCGGGACGCTCGCGGGCCACCATCGTCGCGACTCGCCGCAACGCCGCCTGCTCCTCCGCGAGCCCGCGCAACTCGTCGCGGGCCTGGACGTTCGCGAGAGCGGTCGCCATGAGGTTGGTGAAATCCGCAAGCCGCCTCTCGGACTCGGGCGGGAGGATCTCGTCGGCCTCCGCGTAGGCGCCGATGTAGCCCCAGATGGTGCTGTTGACGACGATCGGGGCAGCGATTGCCTGGCCGAAGCCGAATTCGCGGTGCCGCGCGGCGACGAGCCCCGGGATCTGGGACCAGTCGTCGATGCGGGCCGCCTGGCCGGTCTCCACGACCAGGACTCCCTCAGGGCAATCGGCTACCCGCGACTGGGTTCCATCCGGCACCGCGGAACGCTCCCCGTGCGTCCCGAAGATCTTGGTGAAGGTCTGCGTGCCCGCGTCATAGCTCAGGAGGCTGACGGCACCCACGCGGAGGACTTGCGCCGCCTTGACGGCAACCGCGGTGAACACCGTGTTCGGCTCGGCTCCTTGCGCGACCAGCGTCGCGACGTGACGCAAGGCCGCCTGCTCCTCGGCGAGCCGCCGCAGCTCGGCGCGCGCCTGGCCGCTCGTGATCGCCGTCCCGAGCAGTTCGGTGAAATCGGTCAGGCGCGCGGCGGCGTCCACCGGCGCCGGCGCGGTGTCAGTCGATGGGATGATGACCGCGCCCGCAATGCGTCCGTCGACGAGGATCGGAACGTCGACGGTGGAGCGCACGTCGGCGCTCGGGGTGCCGTTCGCGACGAACTCGGTCGCGGTGCCGTCGGCCTCGTATCTGGCGATGCTCACCGACGGAATGCCCGATACGCGGGCGATCACCTCTGCCGCAACGGCGAACACGTTCCCCAGGGGAGCGCCCTGCGCCACCAGCGTCGCGATGCGCCGGAGCGCCGCCTGCTCTTGCACGAGCCGACCGAGTCTCCGGATCTCTGCTTCGCTCTCCCTCGTCGCCGACATGAGGAATCCGGAACAATGGCGCGTTTTAGGAGCCGCGACAAACCGCGTTGACGCGTGAACACGGATGTCCGACACTTGAACATCTGTCGGGGACGGGTGAAAACACCAAGGGGCGACCGTGTCGCTGATCGAGGTCCGCTCGATCGACCAGGTTCCGCCTGCGGAACGTCACGGCAGGATTCGCGATCAGTTCACGCTCTGGTTCGCGCTGAACGCGAACATCTTCAACGTCGTGCTCGGCGGCATCGTGATCTCGCTGGGCCTCGACTTCCTCTGGGCGTGCATTGCGATCGTGCTCGGCACGTCCATCGGTCTCTGTCTCGTCGGGCTCCACGCGATCCAAGGGCCGACGCTGGGCGTGCCGCAGATGATTCAGAGCCGGGGTCAGTTCGGCTTCTACGGCGCCGTGGTCGTGTTCGCCGCTTCGATCGTCCTGGACGTCGGCTTCCTCGCCGCCCAGCTCGTGATCCAAGCCGATGCCTTGCACCTGCTCGTCGGCTCGATCAGCCTTCCGGGCTGGATCGCGATCTTGGCCGTGCCGGTGGCCGTCATCACGCTCTACGGCTACGACTGGATCCACCGGTGGCAGCGGTGGATGACGGTGATCCTCGCGATCACGTTCGTCGTCGTGTTCATCCGGGCGATCGATCACGGGGGGTTGAGCGGGCCAGCCGCCGCGAACGACGCGCCGTCGTTCGCGCTCTTCATGGGCGCCACGGGGCTGTTCGTGATCGCGATGGCGAGCTGGGCACCGTACGTGTCCGACTACTCGCGCTACCTGCCGGAGACGGTCAACAAGACGAAGACGTTCTGGGCGGTGGTGCTCGGCTGCGCCATCCCCGCCAGCTTCTGCGGAGTCCTCGGCGCATACCTCTTCGCGCTCCTCCCAGATGCGTCCTCGACGGTCGCTGCGGTGCGGGATGTCGCCGGTCAGTGGGTGCTACCGGTGATGGCGCTGAGTCTGATCGGATCCGACGTGGCCAACGCCTACACCGGGATGCTCGCCTTGGCGAGCATCGCCAGCTGCTTCAAGGACGTGCGTCACTCGATCTCGATGCGCGTGATCGGCTCGCTGCTCGTGATCGCCGCCGGCACGGTCTGCGCGCTGCTCGGCTACCGGCATTTCATCGAGAACTTGGTGAACTTCCTCGACGTGCTGCTCTACGTCTTCATCCCGTGGACGGCGATCAACCTGACCGACTACTACCTGGTGAGACACGGCCAGTACGACGTTCCCTCGTTCTTCACTCCCCACGGCCGGTACGGCGGTGTGCAGTGGCGAGGCCTGATCGCGTACCTCCTCGCCGTCGCCGTCCAGGTTCCGTTCATCGACCAGACCATCATCACCGGCCCGCTGGTCGAGCCGCTCGGCGGCATCGACATCTCCTGGGTCGTCGGCGGTGTGGCCGGCGCGGTGTTCTACCTGATCGCGCTTCGGGTCCCCTCGCGGGGCGGTTCGATGCCAGTCCTCACGCGGTCCCGACCCGGACGAGCGACTTGATCGCCCGCCGCTCGTCCATCGCGACGTACGCGTCGGAGATGCCGTCCAGCCCAGTCGAGTAGTCCAGCACGCGGCCCGGGTTGATGCGGCCCTCGAGGACGTCCTCGAGCAGCTCGGGGATGTAGGTGCGGGCGTTGGCGATCCCGCCGCGCACGCCGGTGTTGCGGGCGAACATTTCGCCGACCGGCAGCTCGACGCCGTGCGGCATGCCGACGTAGCCGACGGTCGAGCCCGGGCGCGCGATCGACAGCGCCGTCTCCATCGCCTGGCGGGTGCCGACACACTCGAGCGTGGCATCGACGCCGACGCCGCCGGTGAGCTCCATCACGGATTCGATGGCCTCCGGGCCGCGCTGCTCGACGATGTCGGTGGCGCCGAACTCCCGCGCCACCGCCTGCCGGCGCGGGTTGCGGCTCAGCGCGATGATCCGCCCAGCGCCGAGTCGCTTGGCGGCCAGCACGCCGCACAGCCCGACGGCGCCGTCGCCCACGACGGCGACCACGTCGCCCGCGCCCACGCCGGCGCACACCGCCGCGTGATGGCCGGTCGACATGACATCGGAGAGGGTGAGCAGCGACGCCAGCTGCTCGTCGGAGTGCCCGGAACCGCCGACCACCACCAAGGAGCCGTCCGCGAACGGCACCCGCACCGCTTCGCCCTGGCCGCCGTCCCCGCTCGTCGGGTACAGGCCGCCGGCGACGCAGGCCGAGGTGACACCGTGCCGGCAGTGTGGGCACGTGCCGTCGCTGAACCCGAACGGCGCGATCACGAAGTCCCCTGGCGCGATCGTGCAGACGTCGAGGCCGACGTCCTCGACGACGCCGATGAACTCGTGGCCGATCGGCCCGGGCGCGAAGGGCGAGTCGCCGCGGTAGAACCACAGATCCGTCCCGCAGACGCACGCGAGCACGACGCGGACGACGGCGTCGGTGGACTCGACGATCGCGGGATCAGGCCGCTGGCCGACTTCGATCCGGCCGGGCTCGACGAACAGTGCTGCACGCATCGCCAGACTCCTTCAGTCGCGGATGACGGCCTTGGCGCCCATCAGGAAGCCGCCGAGGTAGCCGTCGTGGGGGATGCCGGGCTCCAGCCACCAGGTGGGCCGATCGCCGACGTAGACGTTGCGGATCGTCGGGTCGGCGACGAGGGCGTCGACGAGCTCCGTGTCAGCGGTGATGGCGGTGAGCACGAGCGTGTCCTTGAGCGGCTCCAAGCCGGACTCGCGCGTCCACGGAGCGACCCAGACACAGGGGAACGCGAGCTCGATGCCGGCCTGGGGCGCGTCCGGCCGCGCGAGCTGGTGGACCGCGGGGCGCAGCACGGCGCTGCCGTCGCCGAGATCGTCGATGATCCCGTCGCCGCCGAGCCAGGCCCGGGTGCCCTGCGCCTTGGCGAGCAGATGGTCCTCGAGCGGCTGCGCCTCGGCGAGCGGGAGCACCGGCAGCACCGCGTGCTCGTCTTCGGGCGGCAGGCTCGGGAGCGCGGAGAGACGCTCGGCGATGGCCTGCGCGACGGGTGTGGGGTCGCCTTCGACGAACACCGCGGTGGTGTTGGTGCACGCGCGACCGGCCATCGCGCTGACCGAGCTGACGATCACGTCGAGGTGCTCGCGCCAGTCGGCCTCAGCGGTCAGGAGGATCTTCGAACGGCCCGGCCCCTGCGGGAGCATCGAGGCCAAGCCCGCGTACTTGCGCATGAGGTTCGCGCCGCCGTAGGCCAGGGCGAGATCGGCGGCGCGAATGATCTCTTCCGCGACGTCGTGGCTCGAGGGCAGCAGCACGATCTGGTCGTCGCGGAAGCCGGACGCGCGCAGCGCCGAGATGAGCCGGTGGGGTGTGAACGGATCGCGGCTGGACGGCCGCACCGCCACCCGGTAGCCGAGCGCCAGCGCTTCGAGCCACAGGCCGTGCACGGCCGGCTCGTTGCCGGGCGCGTGCACCGCGAACACCTCACCGCGACGCGTCCAGACGCCGCGGCCGGCATGCGTGAGCGGGTCACGCCAGTCGTTGACCGCCCCGGCCGGCCGGGCGGCCTGCGCGCTCGAGTAGGCCTCCGCCGCGGATCGCGCGATCATCTGCGTCGCCTCGCGCACGACGCAGATCGGCAGCCCGGTGGTGCGGCTGACGAGGTGCTCGTGGTCGGCGATCGGCACGCCGTCGACGACGCCGGCGTAGAGCTCGCCGGCGCGCGCGATCGCCGCCACCCGTTCGTCGACGGGCAGGGGGTCGGCCTTGCGCAGCGCCGCCATCGCACGGGTCACGAACAGGCGCGGCACCTGGCTCAACTCGGCCAGCGGGTGGCCGGCGACGTCGGTGATCGTCTGCCGCTCGCGGGTCTGGTAGGCGCCGGCCGGGCCGAGCGCGTCGAGCATCAGCAGGTCGTGAGTGGCGGCCATCTAGTACACCCCCTCGATGACGTCGGCGCCCTCGAAGGCGCCCACCGGTGTGACGTCGGCGACCGAGTCGCCGACCTGCCCTTCGGGCGGACGGATCCGCGTGGCCACGTCGCGCTCGAGATTGTTCGGCAGCAGGAACGACGTGCTGACGTGGTTCATCACCACCTGGCCGCGCTCGCCGTAGCCGACGTTGCCGCCGGTCGCGGGGTCGACGACCCGGAACGAGATCTGCGGCGACGGCGGGTCGAAGATGCACGCGTCGTCGGCGCTCAGGCCGGGCCGTTCCAGCGCCGCGCCGAGCACCATCGTGCTGCCGTAGAGACCGATCAGCTCGATCCCGGGGAACACCTCGGTGCGCAGCAGGGCTCGCGTGTCGGCGTCCATGTGGGCGCCCGCCCACACGATCGCGCGGACCTTCTGGCGGACGAGCGCGATGAGGTCATCGTGTTGCGCCAGAAGCTCGAGCAGCGGCGGCGTCGCCACCAGCACGCCGATGTCCTGCGTCTCGAGGGCGAACTTCGCCTGCTCGATCAGGTGCTCGGAGTAGGCGTCGGCCTCGTCGCGGCGGCCGGCGGCGAGCAGCTTCTTGACCCAGCGCGGGTCCATGTCGATCGTGAACAGGGTCCCGTCCATCGCCGCCGCGTGGGAGCGCCACAGCTCGCCGACCATGTGCGGCCCGCTCGGGAACAGCGCCAGCCAACCACGGCCGCGCGGAACACCGCGCGCTGCGTAGTGGGCGACCGTCCACTCGCGGTTGTGCTCCCACGTGTCACGCAGGAAGACGATGCGCTTGGGAGACCCGGTCGTGCCGCCGCTCTCGAAGACCCCGACGATGTCGGGATGATCGCCGTAGCCGCGCGGGATCAGATCGGTCGCGGGGACGTCGCGCAGCTCGTCGGTGACGTTCGGAAACAGCGACAGGTCGTCGAAGCTGCGGACGTCGGTACGCGGATCGAAGCCAAGCGACCGAGCGCGCTCGAGCCAGAACGGCGAGCCCGTGTCGCGGCCGAAATGCCACTGCATCGCCGCATGGATGTACTTGTCCGGGTCCGGGTGGGCGTCGAACCCACCATTGAGCAGCGGGGGCACGGCCGCTCCTTCGTTGCGGTGCCGGGAGCGAGTGCGACGGCGCTCGCGTCGAGCGCGCAGGTATTGGCCGAACGCGGCGCGATCGGATTCCCGGACGATGCGAACCGGGCCGAACGCGAGCTTGTCGCGGTCGAGTCGCGCGAGCGGAACCGACGGCCGGCGAGTGGTGTTTGGTGATGACACACGTCGAGCGTCGTCGCGTGACCCAAGCCGCGAGCACGACAGTTGGGACACGATCAGCACGCCGTTCGGCCAGTCCGCGGGAATCGCGGAGCGGGCGTGAGGCGGGTCAGGTGGTGGCTTGGACCGCGGCCCACTCGCGCAGGCGCGGGGCGAGGTCCGGGGAGGCGAGGCCGCTGACTTCGACGATCGCGTCGGCGGGGACGTTCGCGCGTTTGGCGGCGGCGCGGATCGCTTCCGGGTTAGGGGACTCGTAGAGGCAGTAGGTGTGGCGCTTGTCGGCGCTGAGGAAGGAGAAGAGCCAGCGGACGTTCTCGTCGGCGTTGATCTCGTCGATCTCGCGGACGGCGTCCGTCGTGAGCTCGAGCTCTTCAGCGAAGGTGCGCTCGATCACGTACAACGGCATCGACGCTCATCGTACTCCCATGACTACACCTCGACCAGGCCGTGGCGGTGGGCGTAAGTGGCGGCCTCGGTCCGGTTGGCGCAGCGGG
Source organism: Solirubrobacter ginsenosidimutans (assembly GCF_027587205.1). Next base: position 25,670 of record NZ_JAPDOD010000056.1, on the reverse strand, counting down.
TCTTGCGCAGGATGCTGCGGATGTGGTTGGCGGCGGTGTGCTCGCTGATGAAGAGCGTGGTGCCGATCTCGCGGTTGCTGAGGCCTTCGGCGACCAGGCTGAGAATCTGGACCTCGCGGAAGGAGAGACCGTCTGGGAGCGACGGTGTGGCGGGGTGCGTCTCCGCTCCCAGCGCCGCGATCCGCCGGCGCAGGGCGGGCATGCCGATCTGCGAGCCGAGCGCCTCCGCCTCGCCGAGGAGAGCGGCGGCGCGCTCGTCGCCGCCGCGAACGAGCAGCGAGCGCCCGTACTCGTACGCGGTGTGCGCGAGCCACGTCTGCGCGCCCATCCTCCGGTTCAGCTCCAGCGCCGCTTCGAAATGCTGCTCCGCGCGCGCGAAGTCGCCGAGCACCGCGGCGAGCATGCCGAGGTAGCGGTCGGCCGCGCCGTAGCACGCGACGACGTGGCCGATCAGCACATTGTCACCGGCCAGCGGCGCGAGCTCGCGATACAGCACCTCGGCGGTCACCTCGTCGCCCACGGCCGCGCAGGCGTCCGATAGATACGTCAACGAGGCGAGCCAGAGTGACGCGCGGAACTGGTCGAGCCCTTCGCGGGTGACGCGGGCGAGCTCGCGGCGGCACTCGCTCTCCATGCCCAGCTCGGCCAGCAGCGACGCCAGCCCGGGGCGCCAGTGCCCGCCCTCGCCGGCCAGCAGCCGCAAGACCGGGGCGAGCTCGTCGAGCCGGCCCTGCTCGCGGCGAACGCCGAACATCTGGATGCCGAAGACACCCGACGCGTCGCGGCCGGTCAGCAGACGACTCCACTCGTGCGAGCGCTCCGCCATCGCCTCGGCGTCGGCCAGCCGGCCCTCGCACAAGGCGATCGCCGAGCCGCAATGCTCGGCCACGTGGAGATGGAACGGCTGCGCGGCCCGCTCGGCGATCTCGCGCACGGCGTTGACCTCGTCCCGCGCGCTGTCGATGTCGCCCAGCGCCATGAGGATCCCTGCGCGCCAGTTCATGGACACGGTCCGGAGCTCCACGTCGCCCAGCTCGGCGGCGATGTCGCGGGCCTCGGTGAGCGCCTCGAGCACCCGCCCCGGCGGGTTGGTCTCGCGCGACCAGTAGCTCGCGGCGAGCACGGTGGCGAGCGCGGCGCGATCGCCGAGCTGCCTGGCCATCGCGATCGCCTCCTCGCGCACGGCGGCTCCGCGAAGATGCTCGCCGCGGATCAGCAGGGCGCGGGAGAGACCCCCGAGCACGCCGACGCGCAGCTGCGACGGCTCCTCGCCCAGCCCCGCCGCCGCCCGCTCGAGCAGGTCCACGGCGAGCTGGTCGGTGATGACCGGGCGCCAACAGGCGTCCTCGTATCCGATCGCGGCGCGGGCGAGGAGCTCGGAAGCGTCCGCGAGGTCCGCCGCCGCGGCGAACGCGGCGAGCGCCTCGACCGCCCGCCCCGCGCGGTGCCTGGCCTGCCCGAGCTCGATCAGCAGCTCGGCGCGCTCGGCCGGGGACACCACCCCCAGCCCAAGGGCGACCTCCAGCCGCTCCGCGGCCTCGTCGAAGGCCAGCGCGGCGGCCGCGTGCCGGGCGGCGTCGACGTTGTAGGCGATGCCGCGCGCGGCGCCGGCCAGCGGCGCGGCGGCGGTGAAGTGGTGCGCGAGCTCCGCCGCGCCGCGCGCGCCGCTCGCCTCCAGCGCCTCGCCGACGCGCAGGTGCAGCTCCGCGCGCCGCAGCCCGGTCAGCCGGTCGTACAGCGCCCGCCGGACGAGCTCGTGCGCGAAGCGGTACTCGAGCCGCACCGACGAGAGCTCCTCGATCATGCCGCTGCGCACGGCCTCGTCCAGGGCGCCGAGGACGTTCGCCTCGCCGGGGCCCGCGACGGCGCGCAGGACGTCGAGGCCGAACTCCGAGCCCGCGACCGCGGCGAGCTCCAGCAGGTCGCTCGTCTCCGGTCGCAGCCGCGCGAGCCGCCCGCCCACGACCTCGCGCACGCTCTCCGGAGTGCCGAGCTCGGCCAGCGGGCGGACGAGCCGCAGCTCGCCGTCGACCACCCGGACGACGTTGGTGTCCACGAGCGCCCGCCACAGCTCGCAGACCAGGAAGGCATTGCCCGCGGTCAGGTCGCTGATCGTCCGGGCGAGCTCGGCGACGTCGGCTCCCGCTCCGGCCCGCCGAACGAAGTCGCCGACATCCTCGCCGGAGAGTCCCGGGAGGCGCAGTCGCACGACGTCGTCGGAGCGGCGCAGGTCGGCGAGCGTCTCCGACAGCCCGTCCGGTACCTCGGCGTCGCGGAAGGTCACGAGCAGCAGGAGCCGCGCCCGCCCGCTCGCCCGCGCCAGATGGCGGAGCAGGCCGAGCGTGGGCGCGTCAGCCCAGTGGGTGTCCTCGAGCACCAGCAGCACGGGCCGGTCGCGGCTCACTGCTGTCAGCAGGTCCGTCACGGCGGTGTGCAGCCGATGGCGGACGGTGTCCGGGTCGGTCTCGGGGCGCGGCGCCGGGTCCCCGAGATCGGGGATCAGCCGCGCCAGCTCGCCGCCGGTCGGCCCGAGAGCGGCGCGAAGCGCTGCGGGCTCGAGCACGCGGGCGAGGTGCTCGAGCGCCTCGACGAACGCGCCGTAGGGCGCGCGGACGACCGCGTCGCACGCGCCGTAGAGGACGAGCGCGCCGCGCTCGGCCGCTTCGGCGGCGAGCTCGCGCACCAGGCGGCTCTTCCCGGAGCCCGCCTCACCGCCCAGCACCGCCACCCGACGCGCGTCGTCGGCGGTCGGGAGCAACTCGCGCAGCGCCGCCAGCTCGCTCTCGCGCCCGACGAACGGGAATGCGGAAGGGAGACAAAGCGGACCGGGAAGGTCGGCGCCCACGGCCAGACGATAGTCAGATCTGACCAGGCGCGTAGGTGCGCGGGTCGCATCACGGACGGCCGAAAGTGGGTCAGGGCGGGTCATGACGCGGACGTCTGAGGCGCTTAGCGTCGCGCCCATGAGCGATCTCATGAGTCCCACCCAGGACCTGCCCGGCTTCCGCGGCCTACTGATCGGCCCCGGCGATCCGGCCTACGAGGACGCCCGCCCCGTCTACAACGCGCTGATCGACGGCCGGCCGGCGCTGATCGCGCGCTGCGCCGACGCCAACGACGTGGCTGCCGTGGTTGCCCTCGCCCGCGCGCGCGACCTGCCGCTCGCCATCCGCGGCGGCGGCCACAACGGCGGCGGGCTGGGAACGTGCGACGACGGCATCGTCATCGACCTCTCGGCGTTCAAGCGGATCGACGTCGACCCGGCCGCGCGGACGGTCCGCGTCGGCGGCGGGTGCACGTGGGGTGAAGTCGACGCGGCCACGGGCGAGCATGGCCTCGCCACCCCGAGCGGCATCATCGCGACCACCGGCGTCGGCGGCCTCACGCTCGGCGGCGGCCTCGGTCACCTCACCCGCAAGTTCGGGCTGGCGATCGACAACCTGCTGGAGGCCGAGGTCGTGCTCGCGGACGGTCGCGCCGTCCGCGCGAGCGCCGACGAGCACCCCGACCTGTTCTGGGCGCTGCGCGGCGGCGGCGGCAACTTCGGCGTCGTGACCTCCTTCCTGTTCCGGCTGCACGAGGTGGGCACCGTCATCGGCGGGCCGACGTTCTGGCCGGTCGAGCAGGCGACCGAGGTGCTCTCGGTCTACCGCGAGTTCCTCCCGGCCGCCCCGCGCGACCTCAACGGCTTCTTCGCGTTCTGCACCGTGCCGCCGGCCCCGCCGTTCCCCGAGCACCTCTACATGCGCAAGGTGTGCGGCGTCGTCTGGTGCCACGTCGGGAGCGAGGAGGACGCGACGCGCGACATGCAGCCGTTCCTCGACGCCCTGCCGGAGCCGCTGATGCACGGCCCTGGGCCGATGCCCCACGCGATGCTGCAGGGCGCGTTCGACGCCCTCTATCCGAAGGGCGAGCAGTGGTATTGGCGCGCGGACTTCGTCAACGACCTCCCTGACGAGGCCGTGGCGCTGCACGCCCGGTTCGGCGCCGAGATGCCGACCATGAAGTCGACGATGCACCTGTACGCGATCGACGGCGCCGCGCACGACGTGGGCAACGAGGACACGGCCTGGGCGTATCGCGACGCGACCTTCAACGCCGTCTACGCGGGCGTCGACCCCGACCCCGCCAACGTGCCCGCGATCCGCTCCTGGAGCGTGGACTACCAGCAGGCGCTGCACCCGTATTCGGCGGGCGGCGCCTACGTGAACATGATGATGGACGAGGGGCGCGAGCGGGTCCGGGCGAGCTACCGCGGCAACTACGCGCGGCTGGCGCGCGTGAAGGCGGCCTACGACCCCGACAACACGTTCCGCGTCAACCAGAACATCGAGCCGGCGTCATGAAACGGCTCGTTGTCATCTGTCTTGGCGTGCTGTTCGCGTTCCCGGCGATTGCGCGCGGCGACGCGATCATCGACTGGAACCTGCACGCGCAGAACACGATCCTGACGACCGTCCCGCCGCCGACGGCACACGCCTCCACGCTCAGCTTCGCGATGGTTCACGGCGCCGTCTACGACGCCGTGAACGCGATCGACCGGAGTCACCGGCCGTATCTGCGTGTCGCGCCGGTGCGGCGCCCCGCGTCGCAGGACGCGGCAGCGGCGACGGCGGCGTTCCGGGTGCTCGTCGCGCTCTACCCGGCGCAGGCCACGGTGCTACAGGCCAACTACGACGCCTCCCTGGCCAAGCTGCCCGCCGATGAGCGCCGGGCCCGCGGGATCGCCGCGGGTGAGGCCGCGGCCGCGGCGATGCTGGCCGCGCGAGCCAACGACGGACGGATGGCCCACGGGGCGCCGTATCCGTACCCGCTCGGGACGGAACCCGGAGCGTGGCGCGTCTCGCCGCCGCTGACGGCGGTCGACCCCGCCTGGTGGGTGGGGGACGTGCGGCCGTTCGTCATCCCGAGCGCACGCTGGTTCGGGACCCCGGGCCCGAACCCCCTGACGAGCCGGGCGTACGCGCGCGACCTCAACGAGGTCAAGGAGATCGGCGCGCTCGCCAGCACCACCCGCACCGCGGACCAGACGATGGCGGCCGTCTTCTGGCAGGCGCAGCCGCTGCAGCTCTACGGCGGCGTTCTGCGGGACCTCTCCGCTCGCTACCAGCTCAGCCCGGCGCAGAACGCGCGCCTGTTCGGCAGGGTCACGCTGGCGGCGGCCGACGCGGCGATCTCGTGCTGGAACGACAAGTACCGTCACCTGTTCTGGCGCCCGATCGACGCCATCCGCAACGCCGGCACCGACGGCAATCCGAAGACGGAAGCCGACCCGAACTGGCTACCGCTGTTCGACCCGTCGACGCAGGCGGGTCTGGCGACGCCGAACTTCCCCGACCATCCGTCCGGGCACAGTTGCGTCTCCAGTTCGATCATCAACACGCTGCAGGACTTCTTCCACACCGACCGGATCGCGTTCGACGTGAGCAGCCCGCGGTTCCCCGGGCAGACGCGACATTTCGAGCGCTTCTCGCAGGTGCTCGACGAGATCATCGAGGCGCGGGTGTGGGGCGGGATCCACTTCCGCACCGCTGACGTCCAGGGCGCGCAGCTGGGCGAACGAGTCGCGCGCTGGCACCGCTGGTTCGCCTTCCGACCCGACCACTGATCATGCCGACGGCGGGGCGCCGGCGCGCCCCGCCGCAGGCGGGATCAGGCGACGGGGCACTCAGGTGGTCTCATCGAAACGGTGGGCGGCGGAAAGCCGGTCCAGCGCGTCGTGCCCCACGCAGGCGAGGTCGTAGGGCGCACCCGCCTCGAGCAGGTATTCCCACAACTGCGGGCCGCGCTCGGCGGGGAGGATGATCTCGTAGCAGCCGAGCGCCTCCTGGATCACGACGCCCGACGGGTTGAGGTCGATCTCCATCAGCAGCTGCTTCGCGCGCGGCCCGATCAGGCCGATGGCGGCGAAGGCGGCGGTCCGATTCGCGGCATTCAAACCGTCGAGATTGGCCAGCAACGAGCGGCAGGCCGCGGCGTGCTCGTGCTCGCAGCGTGCCAGCGCCCGGTCGGCGGTGACGAACGAGCACCACGCGAACTCACCCACCGCGATCAGCGCGCCCTCGACGACCGACGGCGTGCCGCGCAGCTCGAAGGTGTCGCGGTCCGAGCGGTCGGCCATCCCCACCGCGCGGAGGCAGACGGCTTCCTCGGCGCCCACGGACCCGAAGTTCGCGGGCACGCGCCGGCCGTGGCGCGAGGCCATCGTCGCCCCGTGATTGCGGGCGACGGTCTCCAGCGGACTCGACGCGGTCGGCGTGCTCATCCTCACCCGCCAATCTACCGGGCGATCACGCCTCAGGCGGCAGCGCCCGCAGCGCCCACAGCTCGAACGCGAGCTGATCGACCATCGGTTGGTCGTCGCCGGCCTCGACGAGCATCGCGAGGCTCTGGCGGTAGTGCTCGAGCCTGAGCAGGTTGTGCGCGTCCACCAGCACCGACGGGTCGCTCGCGGCCTGGGAGCGAAGCTCGCGCGCCTTGGCGAGCTTGTCCGCGGCGTAGACGGCTCGCGCGGCGATCCCACCCGCCCGCGCCCGCTCGCGCAGTGCGGCCTTGCGCTCGTCGTAGTCCTCGATCGACGGGTCCTCGCTGACCGCCGCGACGATCTCCGCCACCCGCTCGCCGAAGCGCGAGGCCACGTCGGCGACCGTCGCCGTCGTGTTCTCGACGACGTCGTGCAGGATGCCAGCGGCGAGCACTTCGTCGTCGAACCCGCGGCCGCTCAGGAGCGACGCGACCTCCAGCGGGTGCAGGACGAAGGGCGCGCGATCGAGCGCGCGGCGCTGGTCGGCGTGCATGCGTGCGGCCCACTCGACGGCCTCGCGGACGACTGGGCGGCGCTCCGCGAACGGCGGCTGGAGCATGCCCGTGACGCTAGCGGTCCGCGTCCGATTCGGGCGTTGCGATTTAGTTCACGCGATCGCGCGCGAAGGCGACCAGGCGCTGCGGCGCACGCATCCGTCCGCCGTGCCCGCGCGGCACGGACAGCGCGTCCAGCTCGCCCGCCCGCGCGAACCACACCCACGCCGCCACTCCGGCGAGCAACGCCGCGAGCGCGCCCGCGAGCAGCCCTGCCCGCGGGCCCGCGGCACCCGCCAGCCAGCCGACGAGCGGTGCGCCGATCGGCGTCGAACCGAGGAAGACGATGCTGTAGAGCGCCATCACGCGGCCGCGCATCGCCGGCTCGACGGCGACCTGCAAGGTCGAGTTCACGCCCGCCGCGAACGTCACCGACGCCGCGCCGAGCGGCACCAGCGCGAGGATCTGCAGTTCCAAAGTCGGCGCTCCGGCCGCGAGCAGCATCGCGAAGCCGAACAGCAGCGAGGAGCCGACCAGCAGCTTGGGGGAGACGCGCCCGCGCGCCCCCGCGGCCAGCGCGCCGCCGACGGACCCGACGCCCATCGCCGCGGTCAGCAGCGCGTAGGTGGTGGCCGTGCCGTGCCACGTGAAGTCGGCCAGCAGCGGCAGCAGGACCTGGAAGTTGAAGGAGATCGTCCCCACCAGCGCCATCATCAGCAGCGGGACCAGCAGCTCGGGCGTGCGCCGGACGTAGCGCAGCGCCGAGCGCACCTCGCCCGGCCGCCGGGTCACCGGCTTGGGCGTCTGCAGCGCCTTGGTGTCCATCGTCCGCAACGCGATGAACATCGCCAGGAACGAGAACGCGTTGACCAGGAAACAGGGGGCGATGCCGATCAGCGCGATGACCGTGCCGGCCAGCGCGGGGCCGATGATGCGGGAGCTGTGGACGACGACGGAGTTCAGCGCGACGGCGTTGACCACGCGGTCGGAGCCGACGATCTCCACCACGAAGGACTGGCGTGAGGGGTTGTCGATCGCGAGCACGCCGCCGCGGACGAGCACGAGCGCGAGCACCATCCACGGCTGCGCGGCACCGGAGGCCGTCAGCGCGAACAGCGTCAGCGCCGGGATCATCAGCGAGAGCTGCGTGTAGGTGAGCACGCGGCGCTTGGACAGGCGGTCGGCGAGCAGGCCGCCCCAGGCGCCGAAGAGCAGGATCGGCAGGAACTGCAGGCCCGCGGTGAGGCCGACCAGGCTGCCGGAACCGGTGAGCTTGACCATCAGCCACATCTCGCCGACGGTCTGCATCCAGTTGCCGGTGATCGAGACGATCTGACCGGTGAAGTACTTGCGGTAGTTCGGGACCTTGAGCGAGGAGAACGTGCGCGCGATGGCGGGGCTCACTCGGCCCCCTCCTCGAGCACACGCTCGAGGATGCCGGCGGCGCGATCGAGTGCGGCGAGGTCCTCGGGGCTCAGGCGGTCCAGCCGCTGAGCCAGATAGGCGTCCTTGCGGTCACGCACGGACGCGAGCAGGTCGGTGCCGGCGGGCGTCGTGGAGACGAGGCTCGAGCGCCGGTCGGCGGGATCGGCGGTGCGCTGGATCAGTCCCGCCTCCTCCAGGCGCGCGAGCACGCGCGTCGCCGTGGGGCGCTGGATCTTCTCGCGCGCGGCGAGCTCTGACGGGGTGAGCGGCCCGTGACAGGCGACCGTGTTCAGCGCGGCGCCCTGGGTCGGGCTGAGATCTCCACCGGCCTGCTGGCGCATGCGCCGCGCGAGCCGGGCGATCACCGGCCGCAGGCGATGGGCGAGATCCGTGGTGGAGATGGTTTGCATCGCTAATTAGCCTAGCGAACGACTTTCGGCTGCCACGATCTCCGCCCATATGCCGCCGCTGCTCGCCGTCCCGAACATCTCCGAAGGCCGCGATCAGGACGTCATCGGCGCGATCGCGAAGGCGTTCGGGCCAGGCCTGATCTACGACTCCTCCGACTGGGACCATCACCGCGCCGTGTACACGCTCACGGGCGCGCCCGGGCAGCTGCACCAGGCGGTGCTCAACGGGGCGAGGACGGCGATCGAGCTGGTCGACCTCACCACGCACGCGGGCCTGCACCCGCGCGTGGGGGTGGTCGACGTCGCCCCGATCGTCTACCTCGAGGACGACCAGCGCGGCGCGGCGTGCGCGGAGGCCTTGGTGCTGGCGGAGGAGCTCGGGCGCCTCGGCATCCCCGTGTATCTCTACGGGGAGCTCGGGGGCGGGCGGACGCGGGCGGAGCTGCGCCGGCCGGGCGGGCTCGACGGCGTCGACCCCGACTTCGGCCCCGCGAGCCATCCGACCGCCGGCGCGACGCTCGTCGCCGCGCGGCCCCCGCTGGTCGCCTTCAACGTCCTCGTCGACGCCGATCTGGAGACCGCGAAGGCGATCGCGCGCCACCTGCGCGAGACGCTCGACGTCCGCGCGCTGGGGCTGCGGCTCACGGACGGCGTCCAGGTCTCGACCAACATCGAGGACCACACGCGCGTGACCGCGGCCGAAGTGGTCGCGGCGGTCCGCGAGCACGCGACGGTCACCGGCGCCGAGCTCGTCGCGCCCGCCCCGCGGGCGGCGCTCGTCGACTTCCCCGAAGACGTCCCGCTCCGCGGCCCGAAACCGCTTGAAGATCATCTACTCTCGTAGAGGCAATGGCCCAGACGAAGCGCAAGAAGCGGACGACCAAGCACCGCGGGAACGCCGCCGGTTCGATCGAGGCACGCGGCCGCACCGGCCGTAAGCCCACCGCGGAGGAGCAGAAGAAGGCCGGGCAGCTGTCCGCGCGCGAGCGGCGCCAGTCCAAGCCGCCCTCCTGGAACAGCGCCGCGCTGAAGGCCGGCGCGATGGCCGTCCTGCTCTTCGTGCTCACCCAGGTGGGGATCCTCGGCAACGGCGCCAGCATCCAGCAGGGCCTGTTCCTGTCCCTGCTGGCCCTGGTGATCTACACGCCGCTCGCCTACACCACCGACAAGTGGGTGTACGCGCGCATGCTCAAACGCCAGGGAGCGGCGAAGAAGTAGCCATGGAGGCGCGCTGGCTGACAGTCGGGCCGGTCCAGGAGAACACCTGGATCGCTCGCCTCGAAGGTGCCGAAAAGGCGATCCTGATCGATCCGGGCGACGAGCCGGACACGCTGACGACCGCGCTGGACGACCTGGGCGCGACCGTCGAGGCGATCCTGATCACCCACTGCCACTTCGACCACGTCGGCGCGGTGGCCGAGATGGCGCGCCGCACCGGCGCGCCGGTCTACTGCCCCGAGGGCGAGGTCTTCATCCTCGAGGACATCAACGCCCACATGCGCTTCCCGGGCTTCGGGCCGTTCGAGTCCTATTCGCCCGAGAAGACCGTCAAGGACGGCGACAAGCTCCAGCTCGCCGGCTTCGAGATCGACGTCATCGGCACGCCCGGCCACAGCCGCGACCACGTGACCTACTCGATCCCGGCGGAGAAGGCGATGTTCTCCGGCGACGTGCTCTTTGAGAACTCGATCGGCCGCACCGACCTGCCCGGCGCCGATCACCAGACGCTGCTGGACTCGATCGCGAAGCTGCTCGACACGCTGCCCGACGACACCGGCGTGCTGCCCGGCCACATGGGGCCGACGACGCTCGGCGCCGAGCGGGCGAGCAACCCATTCCTGCGCGAACTCGCCCACCGGTGACGAAGAAGATCCAGGCGCCGCGCGGCACGTATGACGTGCTGCCTTCACTGGCGGACGAGCGCGCCCGCCTCGAGCACACCGCCGCCAAGCTCCTCGGCGCGGCGGGCTACGGCCGCATCGAGACGCCCACCTTCGAGGCGACCCACCTCTTCAGCCGCACGGTGGGGGAGGCGACGGACGTCGTCCAGAAGGAGATGTACACGCTTCAGGACGGCAGCGGCGACAGCCTGACGCTGCGCCCGGAGGGCACCGCGCCCGTCGTCCGCGCCTATCTCGAGCACGGCCTGCACAAGGAGCCGCAGCCGGTCAAGCTCTGGTATCTCTCGCAGTTCTTCCGCTACGAACGCCCGCAGGCCGGCCGGTTCCGCCAGTTCTGGCAGATCGGCGTCGAGGCCATCGGGTCCGCCGACCCGGCCGTGGACGCGGAGGTCATCCTGCTGCTGGCCGAGCTGCTCGAGGCGATCGGGGCGCGCGACGTCCACCTCGTGCTCGCCAGCCTCGGCCAGCCCGAATCCCGCGCGGCCTACCGCGAGGAGCTGATCGCGTACCTGCGGGCGAACGAGGATCAGCTCAGCCGCGAGGTGATCGACCGGATCGACCTCAACCCGCTGCGCGCCTTCGACGCCAAGCACGAACCCACGCAACGGGTGATGGCCAAGGCCCCGCGGCTGATCGACCGGCTGCCGCAGGAGGACCTCGACCACTTCGCCGAGGTCCAGGACCTGCTGCGCGCCTCGGATCTCTCCTACACCGTCGACACGACACTCGTGCGCGGTCTGGACTACTACACGCGCACGCTCTTCGAGTTCCAGTCGGGTGCGCTGGAAGCGGCGCAGAACACGCTCGGCGGCGGTGGCCGCTACGACGGCCTCGCCGAGGCGATCGGCGGGCCGCCCACGCCTGGGATCGGCTGGGCGGCGGGCGTCGAGCGGATGCTCATGGCGTCCACGCAACCGCCGCCGGTCGAGCTTCCGGTCGAGCTCTACGTGGCCTACGAGCCTGGGCACAAGGAGGCCGCGTTCCGCCTGGCCGCCGACGCCCGCCGCGCCGGCCACACGGCAAGACTCGAACTCGCCGGCCGCAGCCTCAAGGGCCAGCTCAAGCAGGCGTCACGCACCCGCGCCCGCTACGTTGCCATCTTCGGCGACGAAGGCGTCCAGCTTCGCGACCGCGACGGCGGTGAGGACAAACTCGTCGCGCCCGAGTCCGTCATGCACCACATCAGGGGACAGATTTGAGACCTCCACGCGCGAACCCGTACCGTGACGCCTGGGCCGGTGAGCTCGACGCCGGACGTGTCGGCGAGAACGTGCGCGTGGCCGGCTGGGTCCACCGCCGGCGCGACCACGGCGGCCTGGTGTTCATCGACCTCCGCGACCGCTCCGGCATCGTCCAGCTCGTCTTCCACCCGGAGACCTCGCCCGAGGCGCATGCTCTGGCGCAGCGCCTGCGGCCCGAGCACGTCGTATCCGCCGCCGGCGAGATCGTCCGGCGCGAGGAGGGCAACGTCAACCCGAACCTGGCCACGGGCGAGATCGAACTGTCGGTCACCGACGCCGAGCACCTGGCCGAGTCGCTGACGCCGCCGTTCGCGATCGACGAGGACGGGCCGGTGGACGAGATGATCCGCCTGCGCAACCGGATGCTCGACCTGCGCCGCGAGAACATGCGCGACGCGATGGTCATGCGCCACACGACCAACCGGGCGATCCGCGACTACCTCAACGCGAACGACTTCCTCGAGATCGAGACGCCGATCCTGACGCGCTCGACGCCCGAGGGCGCGCGCGATTTCCTCGTGCCGTCGCGACTGACCCCGGGGGCGTTTTACGCCTTGCCGCAGTCGCCCCAATTGTTCAAACAGCTTTTGATGATGAGCGGATACGAGCGCTACTACCAGATCGCGCGCTGCTTCCGCGACGAGGATCTGCGCGCCGACCGCCAGCCCGAATTCACGCAGCTGGACCTCGAGATGGGCTTCGTCGAGGAGGAGGACGTCCTCACCACGATCGAGGGCCTGCTCACCCGCGTCTTCGAGGCCGCGAACTTCCCGGCGCCGCCCGCGCCGTGGCGCCGCATGGGCTACGACGAGGCGATGCTCAAGTACGGCTCCGACAAGCCGGACCTGCGCTTCGGCCTGGAGATCGCCGATCTCGCCGACGCCGTCAAGGACACCGAGTTCCGGGTCTTCAAGGGCGTGCTCGAGGGCGGCGGCGTCGTCCGCGGCTTCAACGCGGGTGCGCGCGAGGCGACCCGCGCCGTCGCCGACCAGCTGACCGAGGTCGTCAAGCGCTACGGCGCCGGCGGGCTCGTGTGGGCGGTCGTCCAGGAGGACGGCACGTGGCGCTCGCCCGCGGCGAAGGCGCTGAGCGACGCCGACCGATCCGCCATCGAGGGCGTGCTCGGAGCCAAGGCCGGCGACCTGCTCTGCATCGTGGCCGACGCCAACCCGAACGTCGCCGCCGTCTCGCTCGGCGAGTTGCGGCTGGAGATCGCGCGCCGCTACGACCTGATCCCCGAAGGCCGCCACGAGCTGCTGTGGGTGGTCGACTTCCCGATGTTCGAGTGGAACGCGGGCGAGCAGCGCTGGGACGCGCTCCATCACCCGTTCACGGCGCCGCTGGGCTCGTTCGAGGACCCGGGGTCGCTGCGCTCGCGCGCCTACGACATCGTCCTCGACGGCTCCGAGATCGGCGGCGGGTCGATCCGTATCAACCGCCCCGAGGTCCAGCAGCAGGTCTTCACCGCGCTCGGGATCTCCGAGGAGGAGGCCCAGTCGCGCTTCGGGTTCCTGCTGGACGCGCTCAAATACGGCGCGCCGCCGCACGGCGGCCTCGCGCTCGGCATCGACCGGATCGTGGCGATCCTCGCCAACCGCGACTCGATCCGCGACGTGATCGCCTTCCCGAAGACCGCTTCGGGCTCGGACCCCCTCACCGGCGCGCCGGCCGCGGTGGACGCGGCACAGCTCGCCGAGGTGGGGGTTCGGTTGACGGTCCCGCCGCCTACTTCTTGACGCGCACCGCGCGGGTGGTGACGGTCTTCGTCCCACCCGCGTTGGTCCCGGTGACGGCGCAGCTCAACCGCTTTCCGCGGTCGGCCTTGCGCACCGTGTAGGTCTGCTGCTTCTGGCCCTTGATCGCCTTGCCGCTGCGCTTCCACGCGTAGCTGAGCTTCGGCGCGCCGCTCCAGGTGCCCGCCTTGCAGGTCAGGCGCTTGCCGACTCTCGCCTTGCCCGTGAGGTGCGGCGTCCCGTTCAGCCTGGCGATGTGACCGGTGATCCGGGTCGTGCCGCCGGTGTCCGTTCCCGTCGGTGTCGGGGTCGGCGTCGGCGTCGGGGTCGGGGTCGGGGTGGGGGTGGGGGTCGGAGTGGGCGGCTCGTCGCTCGGCGTCACCGGGAACGTCAGCTCGGCCGTGTCTGTGAAGGTGTCGAAGGCCATCCGCGCGATCGTGTGCGGCTTGAGCCCGAGATCGTCGAACGACGCGCCGAAGCTGAGCTGCTTCCCCGCCGGATCCCAGGTGTAGGGGAGTTTGCGCGCGACCGCCCAGTCCAGCGCGGCGTCGTTCCACCAGGCGAGCTCGACGCGCTGGCCGTCGGCGGCCCGAAAGATGCGGAACCGGCGATCGGCCCCGGCGTGTGACGGATCACCGGTCGACGGGCTTCCGTCCGAGTTGAGGTAGAAGTTCTGGTAGACGCCATCCCAGAACGTGTTGAGCCCCAGCGTCAGCTCGAAGCCGCAGTGGTCGTCCGTCCGAGCCCAGATGTCGGTGATGTCGTTGTCCAGCCCGTCGCCCGCAGGGTCGACCGCGTGGCGCGTCGCGGCTTCTGAACTCGTACAGGGCTCGGTCACCGGCACGTCGGAACTCGGCTCGGCGGGGTACGGATCGCCGAACCAATAGATGAATCGGTCCGGCGTGTAGTAGATCCGAAGGCCGCAGAAGACCTGCGCGCCGACGTCGGCTTGGGTCACCGTGTAGGTCTGGCCCGTCCCGATCGGATTCCCGTTGCGTGTCCACTCGAACACGAACGGCGCAGCCACGGGGAACGTGTATCGGCCCTCGGAGCACGTCAGTTGGTGGCCCGGCTCGAAGGTGCCCGTGATCGCCGATTCCTCGGTCACCGCATCCTGGGGGAAATCTGCGACCCAGAAGATGTGCACCGGGTTCGCCTCCGTGCTGCCGTCGGAGCCGACCGCGCGCACGTACAGGTCCTGGCCGCCGATCTCGCCACGCGCGGGAACGTACGGCGAGACGCACGCGGTCCACGTCTTGCGGGTCCAATCACTGCACTGGAAGGTGGCTGGCTGGTCGGCCTGCCACTCGATCGTCGGAGGTGAGAACCAGTCGGTGCGCGGCGGCGGCGGCACCGTGACGGTGGTCTTCGGAGGAGCTGCGGCCGCGGCGGCGGTCGGTAGACAAGCCAGAACTACACAAGCCAGGGCGAAACGGTGGACCATGGTTCAGCAACCTAGTCGATGCGCGCCAGATTTCGACCGAATGTGCGTCCAGGGTCGGGTCGGCACCCCATGTGACTCAACCTCGGGCTGCGAGATGCCGATTCACTGGTTCGTGAGCCAGATCTCCCAGCCCGTCCGCATCATTCTCATCGGCGCCGTCGTGTTCCTTGCTGCCTGGTTCACGCTCCTGCGTCCGAAGAGCGAGCCGGCCGTCCCGCCGCTGACGACATCCACCACCACCACCGCGCCTCCGGTGTCGACGCCGCAGACCGGCCTCGGCCGTGCCGTCGAGGCGGCCAAGAAGGTCGCGGGCGGGTCCACCGCGACCACCGCCGCGCCCGCCGCGACCGCCGTCGCCGGCAGCAAGGCGACGACGTCCGCTCCGGACGTCAAGTCCCAGCCCGCCCCGATCGCCGCGGTCCCGGCTGAGGCGCTCGCCAAGCTTCCGAAGGACGTCTCCGCCGCGCTGAAGGAGCGCAAGGTGCTCGTGCTCGGCGTGCTGTCGGAGGACGCCAAGCCGTGGCGCCCCCTCGCCGACGACGACCGCTACGTCCGCAACGAGCTCAAGAAGGCCAACCGCTACGACGGCGAGGTCGTCGTCAAGCAGGTGGCGCTCGACAAGCTCTCGACCTACGGCGCGCTCGTCAATGACCTCGGCGTCACGCAGAGCCCGACGATCGTCGTCATCGACCGCGACCTGAAGGGCTCGGTCCTCACCGGCTACGCCGACACGGTGTCGATCAATCAGGTGATCGCCGACGCGCGTCGCGCCAGCATCCAGCCGAATCACACGAACGCGTACCTGCGCGACATCAACTCGCTGTGCACCGACCAGAACACCCGCCAGGAGCGGTGGTCGGGCCCGACGGTCCCGGGCCGGCCCGCACGGGTCAAGTCCTACAAGCGCGCCCTGGCACTCACGGTCGACTACCGCAGTGGCATCAAGCGTCTGGCCGCTCCCGCCAAGTTCAAGAGCTTCAAGACCACATTCCTGAAGGCGACGGACATCGACATCAAGCTGCTTCGGAAGTTCGTGAAGGCCGGCAAGTCGAAGTCGATCTACGACGATGTCGCCATCCACTACACGGCGGACGAGCGCAAGGCCTGGCGGACGTTCGACAAGAAAGCGAACGACCTCGGCGCGACCGCCTGCGCCATCAATCGCGCCAAATAGAATCTGCGGTCGATGGACCGCGAGCGCTTCACTGAACACCTCGCCGCGCCCATGGGGCGCGGCGTCGTGCTTTCCGGGGGTTTCGACGGGCACGCCGGCGGCGTGCTGTGCGGCGACCTCGTGCGGATCTCCGTCCGCGTGGCGGGCGACCGCGTCGTCGAGGCCGGGTTCGATGCCGAGGGCTGCGGCGCACTCACCGCGGCCGCCAGCGCGGCCGTGACGCTCGTCTCAGGCGAGCTGCTGCTCGAGGCCGGGCGGGTGGGAACGCGCGAGATCGCCGCGGAGCTGGGCGGGCTCTCGCCGGGCAAGCTGCACGCCGCCGACCTCGTCGGGGACGCGCTGCACCGAGCCCTGGGCGCCGCCTGCATCGACGCCGCCGTGCCGCTCGATCCCCGCCGGACGCTGGTCGCGATGAGCGGTGGGGTGGACTCCGCTGTCGCCGCGCTGCTCGTCTCCCGCGCCGGGCGCGAGGCCGTCGCGGTGACGCTCGAGCTCTGGCGCGACGAGGAGAACGACGCCGCGGCGTCCTGCTGCTCGGCCGACGCGGTCCGACTCGCCCGCTCGGTCGCGCACCGGATGGGCATGCCGCACTTCACGCTCGACCTGCGCGAGGAGTTTCGCGCGGGCGTCGTCGACCCGTTCCTGAACGGCTACGGATCGGGGGAGACGCCGAACCCGTGCGTCGGCTGCAACGGGCACGTCCGGCTCGACGCGATGCTCGACATGGCGACGCGCCTGGGCGCCGCCGACCTCGCCACGGGCCACTACTCGCGGGTCACGCCGGACGGGCTGCTGCGGGTCGCCGCCGACCCGGCCAAGGACCAGACCTACATGCTCGCCGCGCTGGCGCCGGAGTCGATCGCCCGCATGCGCTTTCCGCTCGCCGAGCTGACCAAGCCGGAGGTGCGGGCGCTGGCCTCCGAGGCCGAGCTGCCGGTCGCCACCCGCGCCGAGTCACAGGATCTCTGCTTCCTCGCCGGGACCGGCAAGGCCCGCTTCCTGCAGCGGCACGCCGGCCTGGAAGACGCCCCTGGGGAGATCGTGTCCTCGGGCGGGGAGGTCCTCGGTGAGCACGACGGCTTCCAGCACTTCACCGTCGGCCAGCGCAAGGGGCTGGGCGTCGCGGCCGTCGAGCCGCTCTACGTGCTGCGGACCGAGGCGGGTGCGAATCGCGTCGTCGTCGGCTCGCGGGCCGAGCTGGCGGTCGACCGCGTGGCCGTTCGTGGCGCTCGCCTGCACCGTCCGGGGGCCGAGGTCGACGCCGTCCGGCTGCGCTACCACTCCCGCGCAGTCCCCTGCCGCGTGGCCGGATCCCCGCCTGTGGGAACCCATCGCGAACTCGAATTGGAACTCTCTGAACCCTTCTACGGTGCGGCTCCGGGGCAGTCGGCTTGCCTATTGCGGGGGGACGTCATCGTCGGGTGGGCCACAATAGTCACACGATGACTCGCGAAGAGATGCTCCAACACCTACAGGACGACGTAGACGCCTGGCCCCAATCCGTCAAGGACGCCGGCGTCAAGAACGCGGCTGGTTCGGCGTTCCGTCCGGTCGCCCGCAACAACGAGATCCTTCGCACCGAGAACCCCGAGGCGACGTACGCCTACATGATCGCCGCGTGGGAGGCCGAGGGCGCCGAGGAAGGCTCCAACGGCTGGGTCCGCGTGATCGAGCAGGCCGGCCCGGAGTTCACGTGGGAATACCTCATGGCTGATCCGGACAAGCCGTACGCGTCGCTGTTCGACGAGGTCCGCCCGCGTGTGCAGGCGGCGCTCGAGAACCACGAGTCGACCGCGGTGTGGGCGGAGAAGGTGCGCATCAACCAGGAGGCCGACGACGCGCAGAACGAGCGCATCCGCCGTATCCAGGACGAGATGCGCAGCGGGAAGCGGAGCCGCCTGCGGATGTAGCGTCAGCGCGTGGCCAGGTGCCACGCGGCGACCGAGGCGGCGTCGCGGATCTCGTTGGCGGCGATCATCCGCTCGACCTCGGCACGCTGAAAGCGGCGGGCGATCAGGCCCTGCTCCGTGTGCTCCAGCGCGCGTTCGCCCTCCGTGAGGTCCGACGCGCGCCACACGTCGACGGGCTGATTGGAGATTCCGTACGCGAAGTACAACCGGCCGAGCGGCTGCAGACGCTCGGCCCGCAGCCCGGTCTCCTCCATCAGCTCGGCTCGCGCGAGCGCCTCCGCCGACTCCGGCGCGGTCTCCTCCCACGAGCCCTGCGGGAACTCCCAGAAGCGCTCGCCGACCGGGTGGCGGTACTGCTGCACCAGCCACACGTGGTCCTGCTCGAGCGGCACGACGATCGCCGACGCCGGTTTCTCGATCCAGCCATAGAGGCCGGGCGTGCCGTCGGGGAGCTCCGTGAGGTCCTCGTGGACCCGCATCCAGCGGTTCTCGTAGACCACTCGTGTCGAGGTGACTCGCATCGTGGGCGGCAGCCTAGACTCACCGGCGTGACATCCGACGAGATCCGCAACCGCTTTCTGACCTTCTTCGAGAGCCGCGACCACAAGCGCCTCGCGTCCGGTTCGCTGGTGCCCGCCGAACACGATCCGTCGGTCCTGCTCACGACCGCGGGGATGCACCCGCTCAAGCCGTACTTCCAGGGCCGTGAGAAGCCGCCGCACCACCGCCTCACGAGCTGTCAGAAGTGCTTCCGCACGCCGGACATCGACCAGGTCGGCCTGACCACGCGCCACCTGACGTTCTTCGAGATGCTCGGCAACTTCTCGATGGGGGACTACTTCAAGGAGGGCGCGATCGCGTTCGCCTGGGAGCTGTCGCTGGAGGGCTTCGGCTTCAACCCGGACGACATCTGGGTCACGGTCTTCGAGGGCGACGAGGAGCTCGGTCTCGGCCCGGACCAGGAGGCGATCGACGCGTGGCTGAAGATCGGGGTGCCGCGTGAGCGGATCGTCGAGTGCCCGCGCTCGGAGAACTTCTGGCAGGCCGGCCCGACCGGTCCCTGCGGTCCCTGCAGCGAGCTCTACCTCGATCGCGGCCTCGCGTTCGGTAAGGAAGATGATCTTCCCGGCGGCGAGAACGAGCGGTTCCTCGAGTATTGGAACCTCGTCTTCATGCAGTTCGAGCAGAACCCGGTGAACACGCTGACGCCGCTGCCGGCGCAGAACATCGACACCGGCCTCGGCCTCAACCGGCTCGCGGCGATCCTCCAGGGCGTCACGAGCGTGTTCGACACGGACCAGTTCATCCCGCTGATCAAGCTGGGCGAGGAGCTCTCGGGCAAGGCCGCCGGCTCGTCGGAGGACGTCGACCGCGCGCTGCGCGTCCTCGCCGACCACACCCGCGGGATGTCGTTCCTGATCGCCGACGGCGTCGTCCCGTCCAACGAGGACCGCGGCTACGTGCTGCGCCGCCTGATGCGCCGCGCGATCGTCCAGGGGCGGCGGATCGGCATCGCGCCGGGCTTCCTGCCGCGCTACGCGGAAGTCGTCCGCGAGACGATGGGCGCCCACTACGGCGAGCTGCTGGAGCAGGCCGACACCGTCGACATGTGGCTGCGCAACGAGGAGGAGGCGTTCAACCGCACCCTCGAGTCCGGCCTGAAGATGCTCGACGACGTGATCGCGCGTGCCGCCGCCAACGGCGAGGAGGGCATCGGCGCCGACGAGGCCTTCAAGCTGCACGACACGTTCGGCTTCCCGTTCGACCTCACGCTGGAGCTGGCCGCGGAGCGCGGGCTGGGCGTGGACGAGCAGGGCTTTGAGTCCTTGATGGAGGAGCAGCGCGTCCGGGCGCGCGCCTCGGCGGGCCGCGAGGGCGGGGAGGACGTGCGCGAGAAGCTGCGCACCTTCGCCGCGACCGCGGGCGCTCCGTCGGTCTTCACCGGCTACGAGACGACCGAGCAGACGACGGCGATCGCCGGCGTGACGGTCGAGAACGGCCGCGTGCTGGCCAAGCTCGTCGAGTCGCCGTTCTACGCCACCGGCGGCGGGCAGGTCCACGACGGCGGCGTGATCGAGTGCGAGGACGGCGGCTGCAGCGCCAAGGTCGTCGACGTCGTGCGCCTCGGCGACGATCAGGCGCTGGTGCTCGAGCCGCTGACCGGCGAGCTGCACGACGGCGAGCGGGTGTTCGCGCGCGTCGATCGGCACGCCCGCCGCGCGACCGAGTGCAACCACACGGCGACGCACCTGCTGCACGCGGCGCTGCGCGAGCGCCTCGGCACCCACGTCCACCAGGCCGGCTCCTACGTCGGGCCGGACAAGCTGCGCTTCGACTTCACCCACGGCTCGCCGTTGAGCGAAGAGGACCGCGCGTGGGTCGAGGACCGCGTCAACGCGATGGTCCTCGAGAACCAGCCGGTGCGGGCGCTGACGACGACGTTGGACGAGGCGAAGTCGCTGGGCGCGATGGCGCTGTTCGGCGAGAAGTACGGCGACGTCGTGCGGATGGTCGAGGTGGGCGGCGGCGACTGGTCGCGCGAGCTGTGCGGCGGCACCCACGTGCGCGCCACGGCCGAGATCGGCGTCTTCAAGATCACGCAGGAGACCTCCAGCGCCGCCAACGTGCGCCGGATCGAAGCGGTCACCGGTCCGCTGGGCATCGGCCTGCTGCGCAAGCACGACCGCGTCCTGCACGACGCCGCGATCGCCCTGCGCACGCAGCCCGACGCGGTCGCCGACGTCGCCGCGGCGGCGGTCAAGAAGCGCCGCGAGCTCGAGAAGCAGCTGGAGTCGGGCGCGACGGCGGCGGCGGTCGCGGCCGCGCCGACGGAGATCGTCGACATCGACGGGATCCGCGCGGTGTTCGAGATCCGCAACGTGCCCAACCCGAAGGCGCTGCCGGACATGGCGGACCGCTTGAAGAACGAGCTCGGCGATCCCGCCGTGGTCGTCCTCGGCGCGCCGGGGGAGGGCCGCGCGTCGCTGCTCGTGGCCGTCACGCCGGGCGCGATCTCGCGCGGCGTCAAGGCCGGCGCGGTCGTGAAGGTCGCGGCGGCGGCGGTCGGCGGTGGCGGCGGCGGGCGCGACAACATGGCCCAGGCGGGCGGCAAGGACCCGGACAAGCTGCCGGACGCCCTGGCCGCGGCGCGCGCCGAGATCGAGCGCGCGCTCGCCGGCTGAGTGCGCGTCGTCGCGCTCGACTACGGCTCGGCGCGCTGCGGCGTCGCGGTCAGCGATCCCTCTGGGACGCTCGCGACGCCGCGTGACCCGGTGCTGCGGCCTCAGACCAAGAACGGCTTCAAGGCGCTGAAGGCGGCGATCCGCGAGCTGGAGGCCGAGCGGGTGGTCGTCGGGCTCCCGCTCTCGCTCTCCGGGCGCGACTCCGCGCAGACGATCGAGGTGCGTGAGTTCGCCGAGCGGCTGGCGCGCGCGATCGACGTGCCGGTCGAGCTCTACGACGAGCGGTTCACGACTTCGCTGGCGCTCCAAGCGGGCGGAAAAGCATCGCTCGACTCGCGTGCGGCGGCAACCCTATTGGACGAATGGCTACGCCTGCCGATTAGAGAGGAGAACCCGCCGCAAGCCTGACCCTCCGGAGACCTCCTCGATGAACCCCCTGACCAACCCGCCATCCAACACGGCCGACGCCGTGATGGCGGAAGCGGCAGCGGGCCCCGTCGACGCCCTCGACGCGATCCTGCGCCAGATCGTCAACGGGTACTTCGTCCTCACCGACGGCCAGGGATCGGTCTCCAAGTGGTCCGAGCCGGCGGAGCTGCTCTTCGATCAGCCGTCCGAGTCCATCCTCGGGCAGAACTTCTTCGCCTCGCTGATCGGCGGCACGCTGCCGCCCGCGGGTCAGGCGTGGCGCGAGTTCCTCGACCTCGCCGAGCCGCCGCGCGTCTCCGGCTCGGTGCAGCTGGTCGGCCGTCGCGGCGACGGCGACGAGTTCCCGATGGAGGCCGTCTTCGTCCCGGTCAAGCTCGACGAGGGCTTCGACTTCTCGCTCTTCCTCGAGGACCTCTCCTTCGAGCTGCCGCTGAACCTGATGCTGCTGCGCATGCGCCAGCAGCACCCGGTCGTGGTCCGCGCGCTGAAGGCCGCGATCGAGCCCGAGGTCCAGCCGTGGGAGGGCTGGCGGACCGCCGGCACGCTCGTCATCTTCCGCCCGCTGCAGGCGACGCCGTGGGTCGAGGCCGAGCTCGCCCGCCGCGAGGCCGAGCGCGCGCTCGCCGACGCGGAGACCGAAGAGCGGCTCGCGCACACCGATCCGGGCATCCAGGGCGACTTCCGCGACCTCGACGACGCCGCCGCGGTCGTCGCGCGGCTGCTCAGCGCCGTCGAGCGCATCGACGAGCTCGAGCGCGTCGCGGGCGGCCTGCCCGCCCAGCTCGACGAGGCGCGCCGTGAGGCCGAGCGCCGTGGCGCGGCCGCCGACCGCGCCGCCGAAGCGCTGCGCGGCGAGATCCAGCGTGCGCTGTCCGGCGTGCCGTCCGAGCTCGACCGCCACGAGCAGCTCGCCCGCCTGGAGCGGCTCGAGCGGGCGCAGCACGACGATTCCGGACGCCAGGCGCTGGCGAACGCCGAGGCCGCCTCGGCCCGGCTGGCCGCCCGCCTGGACCAGTTCGAGCGCGACCGCGCTTCCGCCGAGGCGCGCGCCGACGGCCGCCTGGCCGACGCCGTCGCCGCCGCCGAGAAGCGCGCGGTCGACGCGATCGCCGAGTCCGCCCGCCGCTTCGAGGCCCGTCTCGGCGGCGCCGACGTCTCGTCCCAGCTGGAGACGCTGCGCGCCGAGCACGAGGAGGCCGCACAAGTCGCCCGTGAGGAGCTCGCCGCGACGCTGGAGCGCCTGGAGCGCGAACGCGAGCGGGAACGAGAGGCCTCGCGCGCCGAGTTGTCGGCCGCTTTGGAGCGCGTCGAGCAGGTGCAGCGCGGCGCCGACGCCGTCCGCGAGCAGCTCTCCGCCGTCACCGTCGAGCGCGCCGCCGCCCAAGGGCTGGCCGGCGACGATCGCCGCCGCCTGGACGACCTGACCCGCGACGCCGAGACGCTCCGCGCCCGTGTCGAGGCGATGCGCGAGCAGGACCTCGCGGGTGAGCTTGCTTCGCTGCGTGAGGTCGTCGAGCGCCACGAGGCGCGCGGCGCCGAGATCGCCGCGCTGCGCGAGGACGTCGCGCGCACCTCCTCCGCCCTCGGGGACCTCGATGTCCTGCGTGAGGCCGTCGCGCGCCACGAGTCCGCCGCCGGCGACACCGTCGCGCGCCACGAGGCGCTGTCGGCGATGGTCGCGGCGCTGCGCGAGGCGGTCGAGAACCAGGGCGACGTCGCCGAGCTGCGCTCCGCGGTGGCCGATGTCGCCGCACTGCGCGAGTCGCTGACGCGCCAGGAGGAGGCCGCCGCCGAGGTCGCTGCGCTGCGCGAGACGCTCGAGCGCCACGAGGCCGCCTCCGCGGACCTTGCCGCCGCGTCGGACGTCGATGCGTTGCGCGAGCTGGTCGAGCGCAACCAGGCCGCCGCGGGCGACATCGCGACGCTGCGCGAGGCGGTTGCCCGCCACGAGTCCGCCGCGGGCGACACCGCCGCGCGCCACGACGCGCTGTCCGGGATGGTCGCGGCTCTGCGCGAGGCCGTCGCGGGTGGCGGCGCCGCCGCCGGCGACGTGGCCGAGCTGCGGGCGGCCGTCGAGCGCCAGGAGTCGGTGACGGCGCAGTTCGCCGAGTTCCGCGAGGCGCTGGCCGACGTCGCCGCGCTGCGTGAGCAGGTCGCCCGCCACGAGGCCGCGGCGGATGAGATCTTCGCGCTGCGTGAGGCCGTCGCGCGCCACGAGGCCGTGACGGGCGAGATCGCTGCGCTGCGCGAGGCGGCGGGCGACGTCGCCGCGGTCCGCGAGGCGGTTTCCCGCCAGGAGGCGGCCGCGAGTGAGATCGCGACGCTGCGCGAGGCCATCGCGCGCCATGAGGCGGCAACGGATGAGCTCGCCGCGCTGCGTGAGACGGTCGCGCGCCACGAGGAGACCGCGGGTGAGGTTGCGGGGCTGCGCGAGGCTGCCGCGCGCCGTGAGGCCGACGCGGACGAGCTGCGAGCGCGCACGGAGTCGGCGGCCGGCGAGATCGCGGCGCTGCGCGATGCGGTCGCGCGTCAAGAGGCCGCGGCGGATGAGATCTTCGCGCTGCGCGAGACCGTGGCCCGCCATGAGGGCGCCGCCGGCGAGATCGCGGAGCTGCGTGAGGCCGTCGCACGACGTGACGCCGACGGCGGCGAGCTTGCGGCGCTGCGTGAGACGGTTGCGCGCCATGAGGGCGCCGCCGGTGAGCTCGCGGAGCTGCGTGACGCGGTTACGCGCCACGAGGGCGCTGCCGGCGAGATCGCGGAGCTGCGTGAGGCCGTCGCACGACGTGACGCCGACGGCGACGAGCTTGCGGCGCTGCGCGAGGCGGTTACCCGCCATGAGGACGCAGCCGGTGAGCTCGCGGAGCTGCGCGAGACGGTCGCGCGCCATGAGGACGCCGCGCGGGAGCTGCCGGCGCTGCGCGACGCGGTCGCGCGCCACGAGTCCACCTCCGGTGACACCGTCGCGCGCCACGAGGCGCTCTCCGCGATGGTCGCGGCGCTGCGCGAGGCCGTCGAGCGCCAGGAGTCCGCATCGGGCGACATCGCCCACGCCTCTGAGCTCGCGGCGCTGCGCGAGGCCGTCGCCCGCCACGACTCGGCGGCCGCCGAAGTCGCCGAGCTGCGCGAAGCCGTCGCCCGGCAGGACGCCGCCGCGGGCCAGATCGCGTCGCTGAGCGCGTTCGTCGCGGGCCACGCGTCGCTCGCCGACCAGGTCGCCCAGCTCCAGAGCGAGACGAGTGCCGTTCCGGCCGAGGTCGCCGAGCTGCGCCGCGCCCTGGCCGAGCTGCGCCTGCAGCTCAACCAGCAGGAGCAGGTCGCCGAGCGCGTCGCCGACCAGGAGACCGTCGAGCGCGAGGTCCAGAGCCTCGTCGGCGACACCCAGCGCCAGATCGCCGCGCTGCACGCACGGATCGCCGTCCTCGGCGATGCGAGCCGCGAGTTCGCGGGTGTGCGCGACGAGCTCGCCCGCCGCGACGAGGTCGAAGCGCTCGCCCGCCGGATCGACGGCACCGTCTCCAACGACGAGCTCGCCGCGCTGCACGCCCGCATCGACGCACTGCCGGCGAGCGACGAGCTCTCCGAGCTGCGCCGCCGCGTCGACGGCCTCGCCGCGAGCGACGACGTCGCCGAGCTCCATCAGCGCCTCGATCTCGCCCACGACTCGCTCGCCGCCCGGATCGACGATCTCGCCTCCGGTGACGAGGTCCACGAGCTGCGTTCGCGCCTCGAAGGCCTCGCCGACCTGCGCGGCCGGATCGACTCCCTCGCCGGGCGCGACGAAGTCGCCGAGCTGCGTTCCCACCTCGAGGGGCTCGCTTCGCGCGACGACGTCGCCGGCCGCGGTGAGCTCGACGAGCTGCGCGCCCGCGTCGACGGTCTCGCCGCGCGCGACGAGGTCGCCGAGCTGCGTTCCCACCTCGAGGGCCTCGCTTCGCGCGACGACGTCGCCGGCCGTGATGAGCTCGACGAGCTGCGCGCCCGCGTCGACGGTCTCGCCGCGCGCGACGAGGTCGCCGAGCT
>NZ_JAPDOD010000055.1 GCF_027587205.1 Solirubrobacter ginsenosidimutans | reverse complement strand
CGGCGCTCCCCGGCGCGGCCGCTCCGCCCGGCCCCGCGGCGCTCCCCGGCGCGGCCGCTCCGCCCGCCCGCGCGCCCATCACCGCACGCCCCTGGTCCGACGACGAGGTCGCGGCCGAACTTCGTGCCACCGCGGCCGCGAGCTTCGTCCTCGCCCGCAACCACGGGTCGCTGCTCCCGCTCCAGGCCGGTTCGCTGCGCCGCGTCGCCGTGGTCGGGCCCAACGCCGCGGTCGCCCGCACGCTCGGCGGCGGCAGCGCGACCGTCTTCCCCAGCTACACCGTCTCGCCGCTCGACGGCGTGCGCGCCGCGCTGCGCGCCGAGGTCACCCACGCGCCCGGCGTGCGCACGGCGACCCGGCTGCCGATCGCCGAGATCACCAGCGCCGACGTGCGCTTCCTCGACGCCGGCGGCACCGTCATCTCCGCCGAGCACCGCGAGGTCGGGGAGTTCACCTGGCTCGGGACGCTCGACCCGCGCACGGCGGCGATCGAGGTCCACACGACGCTGCGCGCCCAGCGCGCGGGCGAGCACCTCGTCGGCCCATCGGGGCCGGGCGAGTATCGCCTCACGCTGCGCAACGCCCTCGCGTTCGAGGGCGAGCTCGCACTCCGCCCCGGCGCCGACGTCGCCGAGGCCCTCTTCGCCCCACCACAGCACGGCGTCCCGATCACGCTGGCCGAGGGCGAGACGCTCGACGTCGTCCTGCGCCGCGAGGGCGGTGGCGAGATGGTGACGTTCGGGCTCGCGTTCCAGCCGCCCCGGGACGACGAGGACGCCGAACTGGAGCGCGCGGTGGCGCTCGCCCGCGACGCCGACGTCGCGATCGTCGTCATCGGCACGACGCCGGAGGTCGAGAGCGAGGGCTTCGATCGCTCGACGCTCGCGCTCCCTGGCCGCCAGGACGAGCTCGTCCGGCGGGTCAACGCGGCACAGCCGCGGACGATCGTCGTCGTCAACGCGGGTGCGCCCGTGCTCCTCCCCTGGCTCGACGAGGTGCCCGCGACCCTCCTCTGCTGGTTCCCGGGCCAGGAGGCCGGGAACGCGCTCGCGGACGTCATCTTCGGCGCCGCGGAGCCGGGCGGGCGGCTGCCGACGACCTGGCCGGCGAGCGACGACGGTCTCCCGTCGGTCACACCCGTAAGCGGCGTCCTCGAGTACGCCGAGGGACTCGCGATCGGCTACCGAGGAACAACCGAGCCGCTCCTGCCGTTCGGCCACGGCCTCGGCTACACGAGCTGGGAGTACCTCGCGATGGACGGCGCGACGGTGCGGCTGTGCAACACGGGCACGCGCCGCGGCCGCGAGGTGATCCAGGTCTACGCCTCCCGCCCGGACAGCGCGATCGACCGGCCACCCCGCTGGCTGGTGGGCTTCGCCGTGATCGACGCGGATGCGGGCGAGGAGATCGTCATCGACATCCCGCTCAGCCCGCGCGCGTTCCAGCACTGGGACGAGGGCTGGGAGACCGAGCCGGGCGAGTTCGTACTCCAGGCGGGCCGCTCGGTCGCCGATCTGCGCGTGTCCAGCACATGGAGCTGAGACAGCTCGAGTACTTCGCGGCGGTCGCGCGCCATAAGCACTTCACGCGCGCCGCTGAAGCGCTCTACGTCACGCAGCCGGCGCTCTCGCAGCAGATCCGGCGCCTGGAGGCCGAGCTCGGCCTGACGCTGTTGCGGCGGACGTCACGCGGGGTCGAGCTGACCGCGGCGGGGGCGGACCTGCTCGTACATGCCGAGGCGGTCCTCGCCGAAGTGGCCAAGGCCAAGGCGGACATGGATCGCCACACCGGCGTCACACGCGGGGTCGTCAGGGTCGCCGCCACCGCGGCCGACGCACCCCGGCTGCCCGAGGCGCTCGCGGACTTCCACTGCGACCACCCGAACATCCAGATCGGTTTGCGCCAGGGCTCCGCCGCGGAAGTGATCGCCCTCGTTCAGGCGGGAGCGGTGGACGTCGCCGTCCTCGCTCTCACCGAGGAGCCCGCGGGCGTCAGCACCCACGCGCTGCCAGACGAGCCGCTGCGCGTGGCCGTCCCAGTGGACGACGAGCTCAACGGCGCGACGGTCACGCTCGACGCGCTGCGCGGGCGCCCGTTCATCCTCGCCGAGCCGGGCACGGCGCTGCGCGACACGGTCATGGCCGCGGCGCAGGCGGCGGGCTTCAGCCCGCTCCCGTTGTTCGAGGTCGGCGACCCGCTGACCGTGCGCTTCCTGGTGCGGGCGGGGCTGGGGCTCAGCCTCGTGCCCGCCAGCTGGCTCGAGCGGCCGGGGCCGATCGTCGGCGCGGCGGATCTGAGCGACCCGCCACGCCACCGGCTCCAGCTGCTCACGCCGGCTGCTGGGACCTCACCGGCCGGCCGGCTCCTGCACGAGCGCCTGCTCGAGCTCTAGCTCGAGGCGCTTGCGGGGCCGCGAGCCGACGAGCGTCTGGATCGGCTGGCCGTTCTGGAAGAGCATGAACGTCGGCATCGAGAGGACGCTGTACTGCGCGGCGACGGACTGGTTGTCGTCGACGTCGAGCTTGACGATCCGGAGGTCGTCGCGGTCGGCGGCGATCTCGTCGAGGATCGGGTTCATCGCGCGGCACGGCGGGCACCACGCGGCGGTGAAGTCGACAAGGACGGGCTTGTCGGACTCGAGCACCTCGGCGGTGAAGGTGGCATCGGTGACGGAATCAATACGCATAGCAAGCACTTTGGCCCGCAACCGCCCGCGGTCCAAGTCGCATCGCTGATGACGGCTATTAGCTATCGGCCGTAACGCTCTTTGCCGAGCACGAGCTGCTTCGGCAAGGCGACCCGCGGCGGCGGGGAGGGATCGGCGAGCACGGAGACCGTCTCGGCCACCGAGCGGGTCAGCGACGCGCTGTCGCCGTCGAAGTCGACCGTGATGTGGTCCTCGTCGACGCTGGCGACCGTCCCCTTGCGCCCGGGCTCGAAACCCTCGCGCTTGAAGAGGTGCAGCAGGTCCTCCGCCTCGCTCTCGAAGCGCAGGATCTGGACCTTCGCCCCTTCTTCGGTGTCCCCGAGCGGGACGCCCTCGATGCGGGTGCCGGGCTCGATCGGGTGGCCGTGCGGGCAGGTCTTGGCGTCTCCGATCGCGTCCATCATGCGCGCTTCCAGGTTCGGCGACATCGCATGCTCGAGCCGTTCGGCCTCCTCGTGGACGTCATCCCACGGGATCTTCAGCACGTCGGTCAGGAACCGCTCGATCAGCCGGTGCCGGCGGACGACCACCTGCGCGTGCTCGAGCCCGTCGGGGGTGAAGGAGATCGACTTGTCGGCCCCGCGGGTGATGTAGCCGTCGCGCTCGAGGCGGCCCACCATCTCGTGCACGGTCGGCGCGGAGAGCTGCATCGCGCGCGCCACATTGGCGCCGGTCATGGGGAGCCCGGCCTCGTGCAGCCAGAAGATCGTCTGGAGGTATTCCTCTTCGGCTACCGTCGCATCGGCCATGCGTTGATCGTATCTGCCTCAGGCCAGCGCCTCGACGCGACGCTCCGCCAGCTTCATGAACTCGCGCGTGGCCGGGGACAGATGGGCGTTGCGGCGGGTGATGAACGCGTAGGTCGCGTACATCGGCGGGTCCATCGCGGCCGGATGCAGCCGGCGCGCGTACCCGCGGGCCTTGAGCACCGACGCCGTGCCGATCGTGTCGCCGAGGCCGCGCGCGGCGAGATCCAGCGCGGCCGTCAGATACTCGACCTCGATCATCGGCTCGACCGTCACGCCCGCCTGCTGCGCGCGCTCGCGGATGACGCGGCGGGTGGGGTCGACCTGGCGCCAGCGGGCGTCGGCGAGGATCAGCGGCGCCTCGGCGAGCATCTCGATCGTGATCGGCCGCTCGACACGCTTCGGGTCGGCGGAGAGGTAGAGCATCCCCTCGCGCGCCGCGACCCGCACGTCCAGGCCCGCGTCGTCGACCGGGAGGACGATCAGGCCGGCCTCGAGCTCGCCGTCGCGGACAGCGTCGGCGACCTCGGCGGAGTTCTGGCCGATCACGCGGATCCGGACCCCGGGATGCTTGACCGCGAAATCCTGGACGAGCCCGCCGGTCAGGTAATGGTGGGCGCTGGAGAACGTGCCGAACGCGACCGTCCCGCCGGTCATCTCGCGCACCTCGCGGACGGACTCCCTGGCCTCCTCGGCCTCGGCGAGCGTGCGCTCGGCGTGGGGCTGCAGGAGCCGCCCGGCCTCGGTCAGCTCGAGCCCGCGACCGGCGCGGACGAAGAGCGGGACGCCGAGCTCGGCCTCCAAACGCCGCACCTGCTCGGACAGGCTCGGCTGCGCCATCAGCAGCGAATGCGCGGCCGCCGAGAACGACCCGTGGCGGGCCGCGGCGAGGAAATAGGTGAGCTGTTGCAACGTCAAGGCTTTGCCTATCGACCCTGGAGTCAACCAAGCCTAAAACAATGTGCCACAAGCGTCGATACTAGGAGCATGCTGATCATCGCTCTCATCGCCGCACTGGGTGTGGGAGTTGCGTTCGCAGCCGAGGATCGTCCCGGCTTCGACGAGCGCCGCCCGCTCTCCTAGTGCCCTAGTGTGGGCTGCGCCATGGCGCTGCCCCTCTCACCACCATTGCTTCCCCAGCTCGCCCGGCCGGCCAAGAACCTACCGGTCGGCAACGGCTGGGTGTACGAGCCCAAATGGGACGGTTTCCGCGCTCTCGCTTTCGTCGACGGCGCGGACGTCTATCTGCAGTCGCGCAGCGGGAAGCCGCTGCGCCGCTACTTTCCCGAGCTGACCTTCCCGGAGGGGCGTTACGTCCTCGACGGGGAGATCGTGCTCTTCGACGCCGACGGCAAGCAGGACTTCGACGCCCTCGGCCAGCGCATCCACCCCGCCGAGTCGCGGATCAACATGCTCGCGGAGCAGACGCCGACGCGCTTCATCGCGTTCGATCTGCTCGCCTTCGGGGATGACTCCCTGCTCGAGCTGCCCCAGTCCGAGCGCCGCGCGCGCCTGGAGGGGATGATCGCCGCCCCGGTCGACCTCACCCCGTGCACCGAGGACCCCGAAGGCACCCAGCCGTGGCTGCAGGGCGCCGAGGGCGTGATCGCCAAGCGCCAGGACGCGCCGTACCGGCCCGGCGAGCGCGTCGGGATGTCCAAGATCAAGCGCGTCCGCACGATCGACGCGGTCGTGATGGGCTGGCGCCCGGGCAAGGAGGAGGGCACGGTCGGCTCGCTCATCCTCGGCCTGCACGACGCCGACGGCAAGCTGCGCGTGGTCGGCCACACCTCCGGCCTGAAGGCCAAGGAGAAGCGCGAGCTGCCCGCCAAGCTGGCCCCCTACGAGACCGGCGAGCGCGGGATGGGCGACCCCTCGCGCTGGAACAACGAGCGCGAGCTCGAGTGGATCGACATGCGCCCGGAGCTCGTCGTCGAGGTCACCTTCGACCACACCTCCAACGACCGCATCCGCCACGGCACCAAGATCCTCCGCTGGCGCGACGACAAGCAGCCCTCGGAGTGCTCGATGGAGCAGCTGAAAAGCTAGTCGCGGCAGGCGGCGCGGTGCAGGAGGATCCGCTTCTTCGCGCCGACCAGGTCGGCGCGGAACGGCAGCGGGCACGCCCGCAGCGAGAACAGCGTCTTCGCCTTCAGGTCGAGCGACAACCGGGTGAAGGCCGCGACCGACTCCGGGACCTTGACCCGCAGCTTGGCCGTGTAGCGGCCCGAGGCCTGCGAGAAGACGCCGTCGAGCACCGAGTCGCCGACCGTGAACGTCAGGCCCTTGGCGGTCACCGCGGGCGCGACCGGCATTTCCTGCCCGGCGACGGTCATCGTCCCCGTGCCCGCCTTGGCCCCGTCGGCGATCCCCACGTTGGTGATCCCGACGCCGCGCGGGAAGTAGAAGACGATCTCGCTCACATCCGCGACATCGCTGGTGAGCGTGAGCTTCACGTGCACCGCGTCGCTCGGCGCCCGGTTGGGCGCGACGCTCGCCACGAGCGAGGCGGCAGGCGCAGGGGGACCGGAGACCATGGCGCGCACCCTAACCCGCCCCGCGCCCTGCCCAAGTTGCCAACTTGAAACCTAAAGAGGGTCTGACCCCATTTATGTAAAGGGGGTCAGACCCCCTTTAGATTCGCGTCGAAGAAGGCGATGACGCGGCGTTCGTACTCGGCGGGTTGGGCGCGGATGCCGCCCATGTGGCCGGCGCCGGGGATCTGCCAGAGCGTGGACGAGGGTCCGGCCGCGCGATGGAAGACCGGATTGAGCTCGATCTCGCCGCCTTGGCCGCGGCCGGAGTACATGAGCAGGAGCGGGCGCGGGGCGAGCTTCGTGACGAGGGTCTTGAGGTTGGGCGGCGGGGCGTGGTTGGAGAACGTCGCGGTGGCGAGGGTCTCGACCGCCTTGAACACGGAGGGAACCCACTTCGCGTTTCCGGGCGTTTCGAGGGCTTCGCGGAGCGAGCGGATGCCGGCGCCCTCGGACGCGACCGCCTTCAGGCCCGGGGTGGTGGCCGCTGCTTCGATCATCAACTCGCCACCGACGGAGAGGCCGATGCCGCCGATGCGGTCACGGTCGACGTCGGGCCGGTGCTGCAGGTAGGCGATCGCGGCCTGCAGGTCGCGCCCCCCACCCCAGCCCCACGAGTTCGGGTCTCCCTCGCTCGCACCCTCGCCGCGGCGATCGAACAGGAGCACGCCGTAGCCGTGGCGGACGAGCATCCGGGTGTGCGGCTGCGGGCCCTTGCGACCCGGGAAGGCGATCACCGCGGCGCCGTTGCGCGACGGGACGTACCAGCCCCGCAGCCTGAGTCCGTCGCCGGTCGTGAGCGTGACGTTCTCGTGGGCAGCTCCCAGTTGTGGCGCCGGAACGGCGTCGCGCGCGACGTGCACGGTGATGTACGACATGCCGACGGGCAGCACGGCGAAGGCGAAGACGACGAGGCCCGCGGCGCCGAGGAGCGCCCGGCGCACGAAGCGATGCCCGTCCTTCCGGCGCGTGCGCCAGAGCGTGCTCGCGCCGACCCCCAGGAGCAGCACCCCGGCGCCGATCGACGCGAAGCCCGTGAAGTCGTCGCCGCCGGCCGCGTAGTGGACCGCCTCGCCACCCGCGGCCAGCCCGAGCACGCCGAGCACCAGTGCCAGCGCTCCCTGTCGACCCCCGCGCAGCCGCGGGAACCCCCACGCGGCGAACGCCAGGAACGCAAGCGGGACCAGCCCGCTCACGAGATGGTCTGACGCTGAGGTGCCCGCCTGGGGCTGGAGGAAGCTGTCGTCGATCACGTGCAGCGCGATCACGGCGACGCCGAGGAAGAAGAGCCGGGGTACGAGCATCGCTCCAGGCTCCCGGTGCGGGGGACCGGGTTCCGTGCGGGCGGCAGGCGTCCGCCGGGTCCGCTTCCGCGGCGCGGACGGTGCGGCTAACCCGCCGTCAGGCGGCTTCGGGGCGGTGCTGGAGCGCCCAGCCGGAGAGCGGCGTCAGCGCGGCGAAGAGCGCGCTGCCGGCCGGGGAGAGGTCGTACTCCACGCGGGCGGGGACGGCGGCGTAGACGCGGCGAGTGATCAGCCCCGCCTCCTCGAGGCGCCGCAGCGTGGCGGCGAGCATGCGGCGGGAGATGCCGTCGATCCTGCGCAGGAGCTCGTTGAAGCGGCGGGTGCCGCCGGAGAGCTCGGCGAGGATGGCGACACTCCACTTCGACGACAGCACGCCCACGGCGGCCTGAACCCCGGCAATCTCCACGCCACCAACATGTCCGGTCGGCGCGGCGTGTGTCAGTGCGTTGTCGTCGGGCGCACGGCCTGCCACGATCCCGCGCCATGGCTGTTCCCGAGCGCCCCGTCCTCGTCGCCCCCGACTCGTTCAAGGGGACGTTCAGCGCCGCGCAGGTCGCGGGCGCGATCGGCCGCGGGCTCGAACGCGGCGGGTTGATGCCGCCCGACCTCTGCCCGGTCGCCGACGGCGGCGAGGGAACCCTCGACGCGCTCCTGCCCCAGCTCGGCGGGGAGCTGCGCGCGCACACGGTGACCGGGCCGCTCGGCGCGCCCGTCAAGACCGGCTACGGCCTGATCGAGGACGGTGGCACGGCGATCGTCGAGATGGCGATGGCCAGCGGCCTCGGCCTGATGCCCGAGCAGGACGCCTGGAACGCCAGCACCTACGGCACCGGCGAGCTGATCGCGGCCGCGGCGCAAGCGGGCGCGGCGGTGATCCTCGTCGCCGTCGGCGGGTCCGCGACGACCGACGGCGGCGCAGGGGCGATCGCGGCGATCGAAGCGGCCGGCGGCATCGGCCGCGCGAAGATCGTCGTGCTCTGCGACGTCCGCACGCCGTTCGAGGACGCGCCCAAGGTCTTCGGCCCGCAGAAGGGCGCCGACACGCAAATGATCGCGCGGCTCGAAGCCCGGCTCGGCGAACTCGCGCAGACCCTCCCGAAGGACCCGCGCGGCGTGCCGATGACCGGCTGCGCCGGCGGCCTCAGCGGCGGCCTGTGGGCGAAGTACGGCGCGACGCTCGAGGCGGGCGCGCCGTTCGTCCTCGACGCGCTCGACTTCGACGACCGGATGCGGGCGGCGCGCGCCGTCGTCACCGGCGAGGGCAAGCTCGACGAGCAGACGCTGCAAGGCAAGCTCGTGGGCGAGATCGGCACCCGCACCCGCCAGGCGGGCGTCCCGCTGCACGCGATCGTCGGCACCGATCGCCTCGACGGCTTCGGCAAGCGCATGATCGACCTCCAGATGGTGCAGGAGGCGACGAACCTCGAGGAGCTCGAGCAGGCCGGCGAGCGCCTCGGCGCGGCGCTGCGCAGCGGCGAAGCCTAGGCTCGCGCCTGGAGCGCGGCGACGCCGCCGCGCAGGAAGACCAGCGTCTCGTCGAACAGCGCCATCGACTTCGTCTTGTCGCCGGCGCCGTCGTGCTCGATCGCCTTGAACGCGGCGACCGCCGCGGCCGCGACCAGCCGCGGCTGCAGGGCGTCCGGCGGCTGCCCGAGGTCTCGCGCGATGCCCACGCGGAGGATCTCCTCCAGCCCTGCGATCAGGTGCTGCTGATGCGCGGCGAGCTGCGGCTCGTCGAGGCACATCCGCCGGCGCAGCTGCTCGTCCGGGCTCTCGTCGTGGTGCGCCGGCATCGAGAGCTCCAGCCAGCGGCGCAGCGCGTCGATCGCGGTCTCGCCGTCCGGCCGTGACTCGACGGTCTCCTTCAGCGAGCCGAACAGCCCGTCGAAGTCGTAGAAGACGACGGCTTCCTTCGAGGGGAAGTAGGCGAAGAACGTGCGCGGCGCGATGTCCGCCGCCGCGGCGATGTCGGCCACCGTCGTCGCCTGGAAGCCCCGCTCGCGGAACAGGGCGAAGGCGGACTCGACAATCTGCTCGCGCGTCCGCTGCTTCTTGCGTTCGCGATGGCCGGCGATGGCTTTCACCACTCGGATTCTATTCTCAGCGCAACAACTCATCAAGCGCATTTCTGCACTCATTGCATTTTCGCAGCAAGTGTGATTCCGTGTAGTGCATGGCCCACGCACTCGGACGTCTCGCCGCCTCGGCCGCGGGGCATTGGAAACGCTCCCTCGCGATCGTCGCCGCGATCCTCGTCGTCATCGGCGGGGCGTCCGCGCTCGGCGGTGGCGCGTTCGTCGACAGCTTCAGCACTCCTGGCACGGAGTCCCAGAAGGCGATCGACCTGCTCACGCAGCGGTTCCCGGCGCAGTCCGGCGACACCGCCACGCTCGTCTTCGCCACCGGCAAGGGCACGCTGAAGGACAACCCGGCGATCGCCCAGACGGCGGCAACGGTCAAGCGCCAGCCCCACGTCACCGGCGTTTCGCCGCTGCAACTGAGCGCGAATCAGCGCATCGGCTTCCTCACGGTCCAGTACGACAAGCCCGCGCAGGACCTGCAGCGCGCCCCCGGCGAGCGGCTCGCCGACGTCTCGAGCATCGGCGAGAAGGCCGGGCTCGAGGTCTCACGACGCGGCCCGATCGTCGACCAGGCGGAGCAGTTGGCCGCCCCCGTGGGCGAGCTGATCGGCCTCGCGGTGGCGATCATCGTCCTCACGCTCGTCTTCCGCAGCATCGCCGCGATGCTGCTGACGCTGATCGCGAGCCTGATCGCGCTGGCCGGCGGCATCCTCCTGCTGCGCTTCGGCGCGGCGTTCACGGACTTCCCCAGCTTCGCGCCCACGCTGGGCGTGATGCTCGGCCTCGGCGCCGGCATCGACTACGCGCTGCTGATCGTCGGCCGCTACCGGGAGCAACTCGCGGCGGGTGACTCCGTCGCCCACTCCGCCCGGGTCGCCAACAGCACGGCTGGGACGAGCGTCGTCGCCGCCGGCGCGATCGTCGTCGTCGCCATCGCGGGCCTGCTGGCCACCGGCATCCCGTTCGTCGGGCGGATGGGCGTCGGCTCGGCGATCGTCGTCGCGTCCGTCGCGGTCGGCGCGGTCACGGTCCTGCCCACGCTGATGGGCGCGTTCGCCCGCCGGCTGAAGCCCAAGAACCCCGAGAGCGTCGCGCCCAGCCGCGCGTTCGGCAACTGGGCGACCCGGATCACCAAGCGCCCGAAGACCGCCGCGATCGCCGGCACGCTGGTCCTCGTCGCGCTCGCCACCCCGGTGCTCGGCCTGCGCCTCGGCATGCCCGACGACGGCAACGACGCCAAGGGCACGACCACCCGCATCGCCTACGACCGCCTCGCCGAAGGCTTCGGCGTCGGCTTCAACGGCCCGCTGGTCCTCGCGACCGACAACATGGACGCGCTCCAGCAGACCAAGGCCGCCGCGGAGAAGACCCCGGGCGTCGCGTTCGTCTCGGACCCGGTGATCTCGCCCAAGCACGACGCCGCGACCTTCACGGTGATCCCCAAGACCTCCCCGCAGGACCCGAAGACGAGCGACCTCGTCACCAATCTGCGCGACACGCTCCCCAACCGCGTCTACGTCGGCGGCGCGGTCGCGACGCTCGACGACATGGCGGCCAAGATCGCCAGCCGGCTGCCGATCTTCATCGCGCTCGTCATCGGCCTGAGCATCGTGCTGCTGATGGCGGTCTTCCGCAGCATCTGGGTCCCGCTCGTCTCCGCGGCGTTCAATCTGCTCTCGATCGGCGCCGCCTACGGCGTGGTCGTCCTGGTCTTCCAGACCGGCATGGACGTCCCGATCGTCAGCTTCGTCCCGCTCTTCATGTTCGCGATCCTGTTCGGGCTGAGCATGGACTACAACGTCTTCCTGCAGTCGCGGATCCGCGAGGAGTACCTCAAGGGCGCGACGCCGGAGGAGTCCGTCACCCGCGCCCTCGGCCGCGTCGGCCGGATCATCCTCGCCGCCGGCGCGATCATGACCGCGGTCTTCCTCGGCTTCGTCGGCGACCCGGACGTCGTCGTCAAGACCATCGGCCTGGGCCTCGCGAGCGCGATCCTGATCGACGTCCTGATCGTCCGGATGATCGTCGCCCCCGCCGTGATGACCCTGCTGGGCGACCGTGCCTGGGCCCTCCCGGCCTGGCTCGATCGAGCGCTGCCCAAGATCTCGCTCGAGGGCGAACCGGAGGCGCTCCCCGCCTAGAGAGCGTTCGCCGCGCGCCAGCCATGACGCTTGGTTGATGAACGTCAACTGCGCCGGGTGGGGAGGGGGCGGCTTCGTGGTGCCACCCGTCCCGGGCTACCGTGAGTCCAGCTTGGTGGCCGGCCTCCCCACCTTGGTAGGTGGGCGAGACTGACCGTCAAGGTAGGGGCCACGGAGACAGAAAGTGCGTTCTCACGCGCGCCGATCACCCCGGATGCCGCGGTCTGCGAGGGGTAGTTCGTTTTGGTTCACCCCCTGTGAACCAAAACGAAACACCCCCTCGAACGCGCCAGCTCGACCAGTGCGAACCTGATCGAAACCCACGACTCGATCCTCAAACGCGCACTGTCGACCACGAGCAGCGCAGCGGACTCACGGCCGAACGGGACGGGTGGCTCGCCACTCCCCTCCCCCACCCGACGCAGTTGACTTTCAAGCACCTAGCCGGCGGTCTCCGCCTTGCGCAGGCCGGTGATGCCCCAGGCGGTGAATGCGAGCGCCATCACGATGGCGATCCCGTAGACGAGCAGGAGGTCCACCGGCTGCCCGGAGATCAGATCGCGCCCGCCCTCGATCAGCGTGGTGAACGGGTTGAACCTCGCCACGCCGTGGATCCAGCCTTCCAGCAGCGCCAGCGGCACGTAGACCGGCGCGAGGAAGAGGATGATGAACACCGGCATCTGCATCACCGGTCCGGCCTGGATCGTGCGCAGCCGCATCGCCACCCCGGCGGCCCACATCGACGCCGTCAGGTTGACGATCAGCGCGAGCACGATCAGGCCGAACACGTCGACCCCGTCGCCACCGATCTGCATGCCGGTGGCGGCGGCGACGATGAACAGCAGCACACCCACGGTGACCGCCCGCACGAGCGCGGCGATGGCGTAGCCGGCGAGGATGCCGAGGCGGTTGGGCGCGGCGAGCATCATCCGCCGCGCGAAGCCGCTCTCGTAGTCGGACGCGATGCCGAAGCCGGTGAACACACCGCCGAAGGCCGAGGCCTGCAGCAGCACGAAGACGAACTGGAACGCGGTGTAGCCCGACGGGAAGTCGAAGCCCGGCACGTTGCCCACCGACGAGAGCCCGCCCGCGAAGGCGACGAAGAAGAACAGCGGGAAGATCAGCGACGGCAGCAGCAGTTGCGGGTTGGTGACGATCTTCTTCAGGCCGCGGTATGCGACCCCGCCGGCGACGTCGAAGAAGCGCCTCATGTCCGCGCCAGCCGCGTCCGCAGGGCCGAGGCCGAACCGACCACGCCGATGACCGCGATCACCGCCGCGAAGCCGAAGCCCATCGCCAGCTCCTTGCCCTGCCAGCCGAAGATGATCAGCGAGCGCAGGCCTTCGAACAGGTACGAGATCGGGTTGTAGGTGGCGATCGTGCGAAACCAGTCCTGCTCGATGACGTTGCGCGGCAGCGAGCTCGACGACAGGAACAGGAAGACGAAGAAGAGCGGGAAGACGCCCTGGACCGCCTCGCCCGAGCCGGTGCGCAGACCGACGAAGGAGCCGATCGACGCGAACGCCAGCGCGATCAGCAGCGCGAGCACCAGCAGCACGAGCACGCCGAGGAAACCGGCTTCGATGTGCAGCCCGGCGATGAACCCCACCGTCAGATAGATCAGCGACGAGCACAGTGCCACGACCATCACCCCCGAGAGGTTCCCGAGCAGCAGCGCGGCCCGCTGCATCGGGGTCAAGGCCAAGCGATTGAGGAAGCCGGTCTCGATGTCACGGGCGACCGCGCTGCCCGCGTTGATCGAGGCGAACAGCGACCCCTGGATGAACGGGAACGCGATCGCGAAGTCGAGATAGCTGTCGACCGGCGGGAATCCCGGGATGTTGGTCGCCTGCGCCAGCCCGCCGACGTTGATGCCCATCAGGATCAGCGGGAAGACGATCGGCGGGATCACCATCGCCGGCTGGCGGAGCGTCTGGAGGATCGAGCGGCGCGCGATCTCCCCCGCCTGTTGCAGCAGCAGCCTCACGCCGTGACCTCGGCGGGTACGGGCGAGTCCTCGGCGGCCAGCTTGCGGCCGGTCTTGGCCAGGAACACGTCGTCCAGCGAAGGCTGGTGGAGCTGCAGGTCCGCGACGCGCAGGTCCGCGCCGTCGAGCGCCCGCACGACCGCGACGAGGTCCTCGCCGCTCTGCAGGCGCACCGCCGCCGCACCCGGCGGGGCGGGAACGACCGACCCGAACTGGCTGAGCACCTGCGCCACCGCGTCGCGATCGGCGCGATCGGCCGGCACGGCCTCCACCGACGGGCGGCCGATCTCGGCCTTCAGCACCTCCGGCGTGCCCTCGGCGACGATGTGCCCGGCGTCGATGATCCCGACGCGGTCGGCGAGCACGTCGGCCTCCTCGAGGTACTGGGTCGTGAGGAAGACGGTGACGCCGTCCTCGCGCGCGAGACGCGATACCTCGGCCCACAGGTCGGCGCGCGAGGAAGGATCGAGCCCGGTGGTCGGCTCGTCGAGGAAGAGGACGCGCGGGGAGTGCACGAGCGCGAGCGCGAGGTCCAGCCGGCGCTTCATGCCGCCGGAGTAGCCGCCCACCTTGCGATCGGCGGCGTCGGAGAGCCCGACCCGCTCGATCAGCTCGTCGCCGCGGGCGCGCCGCTGGGCCTTGGGCAGACCCTGGAGCGAGGTCTGCAGGCGCATGTGATCGCGCCCCGTGAGCAGCGGGTCGAGTGCCGCCTCCTGCAGCGCGGCGCCGATCGCGGCGCGCACCGCGGGGCCTTCGCGCAGGATGTCGTGCCCCGCCACGCGCGCCGTGCCGGCGGTCGGCGGCAGCAG
The DNA here is from genome assembly GCF_027587205.1 of Solirubrobacter ginsenosidimutans. Next base: position 44,646 of record NZ_JAPDOD010000055.1, on the reverse strand, counting down.
CGTGGTCAGCATCAGGACGGTCGTCGACTTACCGGCGCCGTTCGGGCCAAGAAATCCATAGATCTCACCTGGCGCCACCTGCAAGTGGATTCCGTCGACGGCCTTGGGACCGTTCTTGAATTCGCGGACAAGACCCTCGACCTCGATCCCAGCACTGGCAGCTAGCGACATATCGCTAAGGGTACATAGATATTTTGGCATGTCAAATATCTATGTAGTGCTACATTGGACCTATGGCAAAGGTCGCAGTCCCCTCCTCACGGCAGCAGGAGGCGTGGCGGCTGATGCTCGAGCTGTTCTTCGCGCACCGCGGGCAGATGCTCTCGATCGCGCAGGAGTTCGGGCTCGCCCCGCAGCAGGCGTTCGCGCTCCAGCGTCTGCAGCCGGATGAGCCGATGAAGCTCTCCGACCTCGCCTCGGCACTGCACTGCGACAACTCGAGCGTGACCGGCATCGCCGACCGGCTCGAGAAGGCCGGCCTCGCCGAGCGCCAAGCCCACCCGACCGACCGGCGCGTCAAGACCCTCGCGCTGACCGAGCGCGGCAAGGTCATCCGCGGCCTCTACAAGGACCGGATCGGCACCGCGCCCGAGACGCTGCAGAACCTCACCGACGAGGACGCCGCGATCCTCGTCGAGATCCTCACCCGGGCGAAGACGACTTAAGCCGCGCGAGCAGCGTCGTCGCGGTGTCGGAGGCGTTGACCCGCACCCGCTTGAGCGCGAACAGGTCGTCGCGCCCGCGCGCCACGCCCTCGTCGACCGTCGTCGCCGCCCGGTAGCCCGCGGCCTTCGTCGCCGCCTCCACCCGCGCGTCGTACTTCCCCGCCGGGTAGGCGATGAAGTCGGCGGGCACGCCGAAGCGCTTTTGCAGCTCGCGCCGCGAATCGACCAGCTCGCGCTTGAGCGAAGCGTCGTCGAGCGTCGTCAGGTCCGGGTGCGTCAGCGTGTGCGAGTCCACCTCCCAGCCGGCCGCGATCATCGACTTGATCTGCTTGGTCGTCAGCCCGCCCTGGCCGAGCACGTTGAGCTGGAGGTTCAGGACGCCGGGCCAACCGAGTGCGCGCAGGACCGGCTTCGCGTGGGTGTAGTGCGAGAGGTAGCCGTCGTCGAAGGAGACCACGACCGGGTGCTTGGGCAGCGGCCCGCCGTGCTTCCACGCGTCGTAGGCCTGCTGGAGCGTGATCGCCTGGAACTTCGCGGCCCGCAGCGCCCGCATCTCGTCCGCGAAGACGTGCCGGTCCACCCACAGCTCGGCGTTCGGCACCCCCGCCGGCGCCTTGGAGATCACGTGGTACATCAGGATCGGCACCGGCATCCGGCGCGCGGCGGCGCCGCGCACCTCGCCGGGGAGCGGGGTCGGCGTCGCCTTGGCCGTGGGTGACTTCGCCTTCTTGGTCTTCGTCGCGGTGGCGGTGGGAGCGGCGGCCTCCGGCGTCGAGGATCCACGCGAGCCCGTCACGACGACGACGGCCGCGATCACGGCCGCTAACGCCGTCAAGGCGAGAAAGCGCTTGATCCACATGCCCGTTTGACACTAGTGTCCGCGACGGATGGCGGAGCACGAGAGTGTCCAGCCGGCCCAGGCGCCCGCGGCGCCCGTCGTCGCCACCCCGGGGCCCGCCTCACCCGCTCTCGGCCTCGGTCTCGGGCCGCCCGCCTCGTTCGGGCAGTGGGATCCCGCCGCCCGGGCACGCTACGCGGGCGCGCTGCAGGCCGGCTACGGCAATCAGCACGTCGCCCGCATGGCCACGGTGGCGCGGACACCGCCCGTCGAGCTGAACCCCGGCAACCTCGAGGTGCCGACAGAGATCGGCCAGGAGTACGCGGTCGACGCCGAGGTCGAGGAGATGTGCGCGCGCGTCGTGCGCGGCGAGCTGAGCGCGGCCGAAGCGGAGGCCCAGCTCGCGCAATCGGCCGCGGCGCGCGCGGCCGCCGCCGAGGGCGCGGCCGCCGGTCAGGGCGCCGCCGGAGCGATCCAGACGGTCGCCCGCGCACTGGCCAACATCGGCAAGAGCGGCCCCGCGATGGTCGGCGTCTTCGGCGCGTACGTGACCATCAAGGCCACCCTCGCCACGCTCGAGGACGCCGCCGAGGAGCGCCGGGTGGGCGACGCGATCGTCGCCGCCACCGACGGCTACGTCGCCGGCTTCATGGCCGGCGTCGGTTGGAACATGGCGGGCGGCGACCCGGCGTGGTTCGCCGACGGGCAGGCGAAGGGCACCGCGGCCAAGGACGCGCTGGTGGCCAAGGCGAAGGCCGATCCGGTCCTGGCGAAGTACGACATCGGCCCGGACGAGGTGCTAGTGCAGATCCGCGACAAGCGCGAAGCGTTCCACTCGGAGCTCTACGCCTCGGTCAAGCCGCAGATCGCCTCGCTGTACCTGAAGAAGTGGCGCGAGAACCTCGGCTGGGCGACGAAGACGTTCACCAACGAGGAGGAGGGCGGCGAGCGGCGGATCCGGACCCGCGCCGGCATGCCCGACACCGGCCAGCTCCCCGAGCCGAAACTCCAGTAACGACTCCACCACCTGCGGGGTAGAGTCCCGCGATGCCCCCGCGGCCCCAGTTGACCATCCCCTCGCCCGGAGGACGGCGCGCGGTCGTGCTCGGCGCCGGCTCGTTCGGCACCGCGGTGGCCGTCCTGCTCGCCCGCGGCGGCTTTCGCACGACGCTCCAGACCCGCTCGACCGAGCAGGCCGAGCGCCTGGAGACCGAGCGCGAGAACGCCGCCTACCTGCCCGAGGTGCAGTTCCCGCGCGAGCTGCGCGTCGAGCCGATGTCGGCCGGGCTCTCACGCGCGGACTACGTCTTCCTCGGCGTGCCCTCGCGCGGGCTCTCGCAGGTGATCGGCAACCTGCAGGCGACCGGGCTGCCCGCCCGGACGCCCGTGATCTCGATGGCGAAGGGCCTCGTCCCGCCGGACGGGCTCGCGCCCACGACGCTGCTCAACCAGGCCTTCGGCGTGGATCGCGTGGCCTGCCTCGGCGGCCCGGCGCACGCGCGCGAGATGGTCACCGAGGGCGCGGGCCTCGTCGCCGCGTCCTCCAACGTCAAGCTCGCCGCCGCGATCGCCAACGTCTTCATGCGCGCGGGCGTGGTCTGCGAACAGTCCAACGACCCCGTCGGCGTCGAGCTCTCCGGCGTCGCCAAGAACGCCGCGTCACTGGCGGCCGGCGCGACCGCCGGCCAGGGACTGAACGCCGCGGGCGCCGCCGCCGGCCACATCTTCGCCGAGGTCTGGCGCTACGCGGAGCGTCAGGGCGGCAAGCCGGAGTCGATGATCGGCCTCGCCGGCACCGGCGACCTCGTCGGCACCGCCCTCGCCCCCCAGTCGCGCAACCGCCGCGCGGGCGAGCTGCTCGGCCAGGGCGTTCCCGCCTCGGAGATCCCCGCCCGCATCGGCCAGGCCGTCGAAGCGCTGGACATGGTCCCGCTCCTCGCCACGGCCCTGCGCCGCGCCCACGTCGAGGCGCCGGTCACCACCGCCCTGCACGGTCTGATCTCCGGCGAGCTCCCGCTCGACGAGTGGGTCGCCCGCGTCCGCGCGACCGTCCCCCCGCCGGCGGTGCGCGACAGCGCGTTTCGCCGCGCCGTCGCCCGCATGCGACGCCACCAGGTCACCGAGTCGCTCAAGCGGCCCGATTAACCCGACCGGCCCTCGTAAGGATCCCGAACGAACCCGGCGCTTGCGCTGCGATTTTCGCTGCAGTAGGTTAATTCGTAAAGGTAGATACCTTTACGAATTAGGGAGAGAGGTCTAGATGAGGGCTTCGCGCTTTGCGCTAGCTGCTGGGCTGTTCCTGCTGGTCCCGGCGTCACCCGCGTTCGCGGCGCCTGACCTGACGGTCTCCGCGACGCACGCCGCGCCGACGTTCCTGCGCACGACCGCGCCCAACACGACGGTGTACGCCGGAACGCTCATGCTGACCGTCACCAACGGCGGCGCGGACCCCACCGACGGCACCCCGGTGACCGTGACCGAGCGGCTCCCCACCGGGCTCGGATCACTGATCAACAACCCCGGCTTCGGTGCCGGCCCGACCACCGCTTCAGGCACGGGCTGGACGTGTACCGGGACGACGACGAGCACCTGCACGCGCAGCGACGCGCTCGCCGCCGGCGCGTCCTATCCGCCGATCACCGTCAACGTCACAGTCGCCAACAACGCCGCCGCATCACTCGCCAACGCCCCCACGGTCAACGGCGGCGGCGACGCCTCGCTCGCGACCGGCGCGGACACCATCCCGACCGCGGTCGACGCCTGCCCGAACGGCTTCGCCGCCGGCCAGAACGTCACGTTCGGCCCGCCCACGCCCGTGATCGACTCCGGCGTCGTCAACCCCGAGCGCGCCGACGGCTGCTCACTGCTGGACATCATCTGGAACGCCGCCCCGGCCGACCACGCCTCCTTCGTCGCCCACGTCGACGACGCGACGACCGCTTTCGGCCTCACCGCCCCACAGCGCACCGCCGTCCACGACGCCGCGAACCAGTCGGCGATCGGCACCGCGAGCGATCACCAGATCGACAACGCCTGCACGGCCGGGCGGATCGCGCTGACCTTCGACGACGGCCCCTCGCTCTACCGCCCGCACACGATGCAGAACATGCGCGACCGCTACTCGCCGGCCGTGCTCTTCGACGTCGCGGTCCGCTCGGAGGCCAACCTCGACATCGCGAAGTTCGAGCGCGACGAAGGCCACGTGGTGCTCAGCCATACCTACGACCACCCGCACCTCAATGCGCTCTCCCCGGCGCTGCAGGTGGCGGAGATGGCGAAGGCCGAGGACACGTTCAACCGCCTCGGCATCCCGATCACGTTCCGCGCGATGCGCCCGCCGTTCTTCGAGGCCAACGCCGCCACGCTGGCCAACCTCGCCGCGATGGGCTACACGTCGAACACCGCCCGGATCGAGACCACCGACTACGACCCGGCCAACACGCTGGCCGCGACCCGCGACGCGATCGTCAACCAGCTGCGCGCCGGCGCGATCATCCTGCTCCACGACGGGCCGATCGACACGCCCGCGGGCCTGAACTCCAGCGACGCGTCGGTCCAGATCATCGACGCCGCGCGCGCCCGCGGGTTCTGCATGGGCACGCTCGACCGCAAGGGCAACGTCGTCGCCACCCGCTACGTCCCGCGTACGACGCCGATCCCGCCGATCACCAACGCCGTGCCGTACGTGCCGCTGGCCTACCCGGGCACGCCGCCCTCGCCCTGGAAGCTCGTGCCGCAGCCGCTGAAGATAATGGTCGCCCACACGCAGCTCAACCGCGGCGGGACCGGCACGATCACGCTGACCGCGTCCAATGTCTCCGACGAGCCGACCGACGGCAGCACGATCACGCTGTCAGACCGCGTTCCCACGGGACTCACCGTCACGAGCATCGCCGGCACCGGATGGACCTGCACCGGCACGACCACCCGCAACTGCACGCGGGTGGACATCCTGCCGCCGCACAGCTCCTTCCCGCCGGTGACGATCAACGTGAGCGTCTCGGCCACGGCGAACTTCGTGCTGGCCAACGCGCCCACGCTGACCGGCCACGGCGGGAACGTGTGGGTCGACACGGTCTCGGACCCGATCAGCGTCGGCGTGGGAGCACCCGGCGACGTCGGCGGCAGCGTCCCGGCGACGCTGGCCCTGACGCTCGGCGGGCCGGCCACGTTCGCCCCGTTCACGCCGGGCATCAGCAAGAGCTACACGGCCTCGACGACCGCCAACGTGACGACGACCGCGGCCGACGCGACGCTCACCGTCGCCGACCTCAGCACCGATCACCCCGGGTACCTGATCAACGGGGCGTTCGTCCTGCCGCAGCCGCTGCAGGGCCTGGGCGTGGTCAAGACCTACACCGGCCCGGTGAGCAATGACGCGGTGCCGGTGACGTTCACCCAGCCGATCGCGGCGACCGACGCGCTGCGCACCGGCGCCTACGCGAAGACGCTGACGTTCACCTTGTCAACGACGAATCCATAGCGGCCGGCACCGTCGCCGGCAGCTCGAGCACGAACTCCGCGCCGCCACCGGAAGCGTTGGCGGCGCGGACGCTCCCGCCGTGCTGTTCGGCGACCTGCCGGACGATCGCCAGCCCGAGCCCGGAACCCGGGCGCCCGCGCGAGGACGCGCCGCGGTAGAAGCGGTCGAAGAGGTGCGGGAGATCCTCGGGGTCGACGCCGGTGCCGTGGTCGCGCACCCGCAGGCCGTGGACGTCCGCGACCACCTCGACGACGCCGCCCTCCGGCGAGTGCTTGGCGGCGTTGTCGAGCAGGTTGTTGACCGCGCGCGTGAGGCGTTCACGGGTGCCCTCGACCACGGCCGGCGACAGGACCGCCTCGAAGTGGACCTTCGGCGCGTGCCGGCGCGCGCGCGTCAGCGACTCGTTGACCAGGTGGTCGAGCCGGACGTCCTCGGTCTCTGAGCGCGGCTCGTCGCCGCGGGCGAGCTCGATCAGGTCGGCGACGAGCATCCCGAGCTCGGTCGTCTGCTCCTCGACGTCCTCGAGCAGCTGCGCCCGCTCGTCCGCCGGCAGCGCCTCGGATTCCGCCAGCACCTCGATGTTGGTGCGCAGGCTGGTGATCGGCGTCCGCAGCTCGTGCGAGGCGTCGGCGACCAGCTGCCGCTGGGCCGCGACCGAGCGCTCGAGCGTGTCCAGCATCGCGTTGAAGTGCTGCGCGAGCTCGCCGATCTCGTCGTGGGTCTCGACGTGGATGCGCCGGCCGAGGTCCTCGGTGGCGGCGATGTGGCGCGCGGCCTCGGTGACCTGGGCGATCGGCGCGACGACGTTGCGCGACACCAGGCGGCCGAGCAGGACCGCCAGGGCGACGCCGCCGAGGATCACGAGCGACAGGATCAGCTGCAGGCGGTCGAGCACCGCGTCGGCGCCCTCCAGCGAGCGGGCGTATTGCACCGCGCCGATCGGGTGGCCGAGCGCGGAGAACCCGCTCGGGGCGCGGGTGGTGAGCATGCGGATGTGCGTTCCGCTGACGTCGGCGTCACTGAAGAAGTCCGGCCCGACGCCGGCCGCCACGTCGCGCGCGCGCCCGTCGACCGGCAGCGGCGCGCTCTCGGGCCCGATCTGCCCGAGGACGTTGCCGTCGGTGTCCAGCACCTGGACGAAGGGGGTGGGGCCGCCGCGGCGCGCCGGGAGCGTCCCGACCCGCGGCGGTCCTTCGCCGCGCCCGCCGCCCCGGCCGGGGAAGAGCCCGAACGTGCTCTGGTCCTGCAACTGCCCGTCGACCTCGGAGATCAGCTGGTCGCGCACGGCGACGTACGCGACCGCGGCCGAGAGCGCCACCGCGACGGCCACCGCGAGCGCGACCGCGATCGTCATCCGGCGCCGCAGGGGCAGCGAGCGGAGCATCAGTCCCGGAGCACGTAGCCCACGCCGCGGACGGTGTGCAGGAGGCGCGGCTCGCCGCCCTCCTCCGTCTTGCGGCGCAGGTAGCCCATGTAGACGCCGAGCGAGTTCGAGCTCGACCCGAAGTCATAGCCCCACACCCGCTCGAAGATCTGCGACCGCGTCAGCACCTGCTTCGGGTGCTCCAGGAACAGGGCCAGCAGCTGGAACTCGGTGCGCGAGAGCTCGAGCTTGCGCGTGCCGCGCTTGGCCTCCCAGGCGCCGCGGTCGAGCGTGAGGTCGGCGTAGCGCAGGAGGCTGCCGTCCTCTTCCTCAGGCGCCTCGGCGCGCCGCAGCAGCGCCCGCAGGCGCGCCTTGAGCTCCTTCAGCGCGAAGGGCTTGACCAGGTAGTCGTCGGCGCCCGCGTCCAGGCCGGCGACGCGATCGTCGACGGCGTCGCGGGCGGTGAGCATCAGCACCGGGGTGCGATCGCCGGCGTCGCGCAGGCGCCGGCAGACCTGTAGCCCGTCGATCCCCGGCATGGCGACGTCGAGCACGACCGCGTCGTGGCGCGAGTCGGCCAGGTGATCCAACGCTTCACGACCATCGGCCGCGAGCGTGATCTCATACCCGTCCAGGCGCAGCGCGCGATCCAGCGCGGCCCGCACCGCGGGCTCGTCGTCAACGATCAGCACGCGCGTCATTCAGCTCATCCTCAGCATCGGTAGAGAAGGTAAGAATCACAGAAGACGGGCGCGTCTTTAAGCAGCGATCAAAGACGCGCGCTCTTATGCGAGGGCTATGCGCTCACTCGTCATGTTCTTCGGCGGCGCCGTTGCGATGGCGCTCGTGGTCGGCGCGCTCGCCGTCGCGGGCGTGATCGACGACGATCCGGCACCGATCGTCCAGGCATCTCCGCCTTCTCCGCCCGCGACGCAGCCGAACCAATCCCGGCCCAAATCCACGGGCGGGAGCGAGTCGATCAGCGACATCTACAAGCGGGTGTCGTCCGGCGTGGTCTTCATCCAGGCGGGCCAGAGCGCGACCGGCTCGGGCTTCGTCTACGACGACCAGGGCCACATCGTCACCAACGACCACGTGGTCGAGGAGGCCAATTCCTTCAGCGTCCGCATCGGCGCCGACACCAAGCCGATCCCCGCCCAGCTCGTGGGCAAGGACCCGTCGTCGGACCTCGCGGTGCTCAAGGTCGACCCGGGCGCGGTCAAGAACGGCCTCAAGCCGATCGAGCTCGGGGACTCCAAGGCGCTCGAGCCCGGCGATCAGACGATCGCCATCGGGTCGCCGTTCGGCCTGGAGGGCACGGTGACCTCCGGCATCGTCTCCTCGCTCGGGCGGACGATCACGGCGCCCAACGACTATCCGATCGCCGACGCGATCCAGACCGACGCCGCGATCAACCCCGGCAACTCCGGCGGCCCGCTGCTGGACGGCAACGGCCGCGTGATCGGCGTCAACTCGCAGATCAAGTCCGGGAGCGGCTCCAACTCCGGCGTCGGCTTCGCCGTGCCGGTCTCGAGCGTCAAGTTCGTCGTGCCGCAGATCATGAACGGCGGCAAGGTCGTGCGCGCCTACCTCGGCGTGCGCAACGGCGATACGCCGGATCTGTCGGGCGCGGTCGTGGGCGGTGTGGTCACGGGCGGGCCGGCGGACAAGGCCGGGCTGCAGACCGGCGACAAGATCACCTCGATCGACGGGCGTCAGATCACGTCCTCGGACGACGTTTCTTCAGCGGTTGCGGCACGCAAGCCCGGGGAACAGGCAAAAGTGACGGTGGAGCGCGCGGGCAACCGGCGTACCCTGACCGTTGACCTCGGAACGCGTCCAGACACACCGGCGGGCGGATGACCTACGGAATTAATGACCCCAGGAGACCAGACGTGACCCCAGAGGACCGGCGGCTCCACGCCCTGGACCGGCCCGTAGAGCCGAATCCGTCCCGCGCCGCCCACGACGACCTGGAGAACGCGCTCTTCGAGATCAAGCGGGTGATCGTCGGTCAGGAAGCGATGCTCGAGCGGGTGCTCGTCGCGCTGCTCGCCGGTGGCCACGTGCTGCTCGAGGGCGTTCCCGGCCTGGCGAAGACGCTGACCGTCAAGACCGTGTCCGACGTGCTCGGCGGCACGTTCCGGCGCCTGCAGTTCACGCCCGACCTCGTGCCCGCGGACCTCGTCGGCACGCGCATCTTCCATCCCGACACGGGCAAGTTCGACGTCGAGCTGGGCCCGGTGTTCTGCAACTTCCTGCTCGCGGACGAGATCAACCGCGCCCCCGCGAAGGTGCAGTCCGCGCTGCTTGAGGTCATGCAGGAGCGCCAGGTGACGATCGGCCACGAGACGCACCGCGTCCCGGCGCCGTTCCTCGTGCTCGCCACGCAGAACCCGATCGAGTCCGAGGGCACCTACCCGCTGCCCGAGGCCCAGGTCGACCGTTTCATGTTCAAGCTCGTGGTCGACTACCCGTCGCACCGTGACGAGGTCGCCGTCGTCGAGCGCTCGCTGGAGACCGGCACCGTGGCGCGCGAGGTCCTCTCGGCCGAGCATCTCGCCGACCATCAGCGGGCGGCGGGCACGGTCTACGTCGACCGGCGGGTGATGGAGTACGCCGTGGCGCTGACCACGGCGACCAGAGATCCCGGCGACGAGAACTGGGTCGAGTTCGGCGCCTCGCCGCGCGGCTCGATCAACCTCATCCACGCGGGCCGCGCGCTGGCGCTGCTGCGCGGTCGCGACTACATGCTGCCGGTCGACGTGCGCGACCTCGCGCGCGACGTCCTGCGCCACCGCATCGTCCTCACCTACGAGGCGCTGGCGGCGGGGGTGGACTCCGACCGGGTCCTCGATGACGTCCTGGAGCGCGTGCCGATGCCGCGCATCGAGCTCGCGCAGGAGCGTCCGTACGCCACGTGACGTTCCAAGCGCCCCTTCTGCTGGGACTGCTGGCGGTCATCCCGCTGGTGGCGGTGGTCTACGCGCTCTCGCAACGGCGGGCGCGCAAGTTCGCGGTCCGCTACACGAACGTCGATCTCCTGATCGCGGTCGCGGGGCGCTCGTGGGCGCGCCATATCCCCGCCGTCCTGGCGCTGCTGGCGCTGGCGGCGCTGCTGATCGCGCTCGCGCGGCCGCAGCGGACCGTCGCCGCTGAGCGCCGCGAGGCCACGGTCATGCTCGTGTTCGACACGTCGGGCTCGATGACGGCCACCGACGTCCTGCCCTCGCGGCTGGCGGCGGCGCAGGCGGCGGGCATCGCGTTCGTCGACTCGGTGCCGGACGAGTTCCGGATCGGCGTCGTGGGCTTCGGCTCGGCCGCCCAGCAGCTCGCCGAGCCGACGACCGACCACGCGCAGGTGAAGGCGACGATCGGGGCGCTGCAGGTCGCGGGCGCGACGGCGATGGGCGACGCGCTGAAGCTGGCGATCAACTCGGCGCGGGTGCCGATCCCGGACGGGCTCGGCGGCGAGCGGCGGCTGCCGGCGGCGATCGTGCTGCTCGGCGACGGCGCCTCGACCCGCGGCGCGGACCCGATCACGGTCGTCCAGGACACCAAGAAGTACAAGATCCCGGTCTACACCGTGGCGCTGGGCTCGCAGAACGGCACGCTCACCCACACCGACCCGAACACGGGCGCGATCACGAGCACGGAGAAGGTCCCGCCCGACCTCTTGACGCTGCAGGACGTCGCGCGCGACACGGGCGGGCAGTTCTTTGCCACCGCTGACGCCAAGCGCCTGGCCGCCGTGTACCGCAACCTGGGCACGCGGCTGACCAAGGTCAAGGAGAAGCGCCAGGTCACGTCGGCCTTCGCGGGCGGCGCGATCGTGCTCCTGCTCGCCGGCGCCGGCTTTGGCCTGATGCGCGGCGGGAGATTGCCATGAGTGGCCGCCCGCGCCTTGTCCCGCCCGCGCCCGAGCGCTCGCCGGACAAGCCCGGACCGGGTCCTGTCCCGCCCCAGGTCCTGCGCTCGCTGGACCTGGCGGTGATGAAGCGGATCGAGTCGCTCGTCCCCGGTGAGCACCTGACGCCGCAGACGGGTCAGGGGACCGAGCTGGCGATGATCCGCCCGTACTTCCCGGGCGACGACGTGCGCCACATCGACTGGATGGCGACGGCGCGCCTGAACGAGCCCCACGTGCGCGTCCACGTGGGTGAGCGGGCGCTGACGACGTGGCTGGTGCTCGACGTGAGCGCGTCGATGGTGTTCGGCACCGCCGACCGGCGCAAGACCGACGTCGCCGAGGGCGTCGCGCTGGCCGTCGGGCACGTGGCCTCGCGGCGCGGGAACCGGCTCGGCGTGCTGGCCTTCGGCGGTGGCCAGCCGCGGATCATGCGCCCGCGCCAGGGCCGCCTGGGCCTGCTGGCGCTCCTGGCCGAGCTGCGTCACGAGCCCGAGCCCGAAGGCGCCGGAGCGACGTCGCTGGGCGCCGCCCTCGCCAGCGCCGCGACGCTCGGGCGCCAGCGCGGCCTGGTCGTGATCGTCTCCGACTTCCGCGGCGAACGCGACTGGGAAGGCCCGCTCCAGGCGCTGCGGGCCCGCCACGGCGTGATGGCGGTCGAGATCGTCGACCCGCGCGAGCAGCAGCTCGTGAACGCGGGCGACCTGTGGCTGATCGACCCCGAGACGGGCCGGCAGGTCCACGTCGACACGCGCAAGCGCCGGATCCGCGACAGGTTCGCCGCCGCCGCGGCGGCTGAGCGCGAAGAGGTCCGCTCCGCCTTGCGCCGGACCGGCGCCGACCACGTCGAGCTGTCCACCGGCGGCGACTGGCTGCGCATCTTCGCTTCGCACCTGCGTCGCGGCGAGATGGCGATGCGCACCGGCGCGCCCGCCCGCGCCGCGGTGGCCAACCGGATGAGGACGGCGCGCGGATGAGCTTCGCCGAACCGGTCCTGCTCGCCGGGTTCATCCTCGTGCCGCTGGCGATGCTCGCCTACGGCTCGCTGCAGCGGCGCCGCAGGCGGGACTCGGCCTCGTGGGCCAACCCCGCGCTCGTGCCGGGCCTGACGACCGCGCGACCCGGCTGGCGGCGCCATCTTCCGCCGTTCCTGCTGCTGCTCGCCCTGTGTGCGCTCGTCCTCGCCCTCGCCCGTCCCCAACGCACGGTGGCCGCGCCCCAGCGGGCGGCGAACATCGTGATGGTCACGGACATCTCCGGCTCGATGAACGCGACCGACGTCCAGCCCAACCGGATCGACGCCGCCGTCTCCGCGGCCAAGACGCTGACGCAGAAGGTCCCGCCGACGTTCCGGCTCGGGCTGATCACGTTCTCGGACTTCGCCGAGCAGCGCGTCGCCCCGACCACGGATCGCTCGCAGATCCGCGGCGCACTGGACCAGCTCGTGGCCGAGGGCGGCACCGCCATGGGCGACGGGCTCGAGCGCGGGCTGTTCGCGGCGCGTACGCCGGTCCCGAACGCGGACGGCAGCGGCGTCCGGCGCCTCCCGTCGGTGATCGTCCTGCTCAGCGACGGCAAGAACACGTCGGGCACGCGCGAGCCGCTGGACGTCGCCCGCGAGGCCGGGCGCGCCCGCATCCCGATCTACGCGATCGCGCTCGGGACCCCCGGTGGCGCGGTCGAGCTGCGGGACTCCTTCGGCTTCCTCCAGCGCGTCCAGGTCCCGCCGGACACCGAGACGCTCAAGGAGATCGCCCGCCTCTCCGGCGGCAAGTCCTACACGGCGACCGAGACCGACAAGGTCAAGGAGATCTACGCCAACCTCGGCACGCGGCTCTCGTCCAAGAGCGAGAAGCACGAGATCACCGCGATCTTCGCGGGTGGCGCGATCGCGTTCCTCGTCGCCGCCGGCAGCCTCTCACTGGTCTGGTTCGGCCGCCTCATCTGACTTGACAGCCACCCTCGCGGGTGGTTCGTTTGTCCAGGCGGCCGAGCGGGTCTGGAGACGTGCCGCAGCGAAGGAGGGGACGCAACGTGGTGAACTCGAGAGCACTGCGACGCTCGCTGTTCGGTGGAGCCGCGGGGCTGGTCATCGCGGCGGGCGCGCTCGCCGTCGCGAGCGCAGACTCCAAGGTCCCGCCGCCGGCGAACACCCCGATCGAGCACGTGGTGGTCATCTTCGGCGAGAACCAGTCCTTCGACCACTACTTCGGCACCTATCCCGTCGCCGAGAACCAGCATCCCGGCCAGCCGCTGTGGAACGGCAGCATCGGCAAGCAGACCGTCGACGGGCTCACGCCGGACCTGATCAACAACAACCCGAACTCGCAGAAGCCGCGCCGCCTCGATCGCTCCGAGGCCGTCACGTGCGACTTCAACCACAACTACGACGCCGAACAGCGCGCCTTCAACGGCGGCGCGATGAACCGCTTCCCCGAGAACACGGACACCGGCAACTGCTCCGACAAGCGGATCGTCATGTCCTACTACGACGGCAACACGGTCACCGCGATGTGGAACTACGCCCAGCACTTCGCGATGAGCGACCGCCACTTCGGCACCACGTTCGGCCCGTCGACGATCGGCGCGATCAACCTGATCAGCGGGAACACGCACGGCGTCAGCCCCGTGGGCGCGGCCTCCGGCCTGACCGGGACGATGATCGCCAACTCGCAGCCGCTGTTCGACGACTGCGCGGGCTCGGCGACCGCGTCCTTCAGCGGCAAGAACATCGGCAACCTGATGAACACCGCCGGCGTGACGTGGGGCTGGTTCGCGGGCGGCTTCAAGCCGACGTCGCGCAACGGCGCGATCGCGGTCTGCGCCGGCACGCACACCAACGCCGCCGGAGCAGCGGTCCCCGACTACCTCCCGCACCACGCCCCGTTCCAGTACTACCTCTCGACGTCGAACCAGCACCATCTGCCTCCGACCGGCCCCATCGGCACGACGGACCAGGCCAACCACCTGTACGACCTCACCGACTTCGCCGACGCGCTGGAGGCGGGCAACCTGCCGCAGGTCTCGTTCCTGAAGGCGGTCAGCGCCGAGGACGGGCACCCGGGTTACTCCGGTCCGCTCGACGAGCAGCGGTTCATCGTGCGGGTGCTCAACGGGCTGCAGTCGTCGCCCGAGTGGGACTCGACCGCGGTCTTCCTCGCCTACGACGACTCCGACGGCTGGTACGACCACGCCCACATCACGCCGCTCCAGGGCTCGGACATCGCGGCCGACAGCCTCGGCGGGGCGAGCAAGTGCGGACCCCAGCCGGTCCCCGCCGGCGACTATCGCGGGCGCTGCGGCCCGGGCCCGCGGCTGCCGCTGCTCGTCGTCTCGCCATGGGCCAAGCAGAACTTCATCGATCACAAGCAGACCGAGCAGACCTCGATCCTGAAGTTCATCGAGGACAACTGGAGCCTCGGGCGCATCGGCGATCAGTCCTTCGACGAGCGGGCGCCGACGCTGGACGAGATGTTCGACTTCGACCCGGCGCACGCGCGGGCGCCGAAGCTGATCCTGGATGAGCGCACCGGCAACCCGGCCGGAGCGCCGGTCGTTCCGACCCCGTCGGCGACCGCGACGCCGGTGCCGACGACCAGCCCCGCGCCGACCGCCACGGCGACCGCCACCGCGACGCCGAAGCCCTCGCCCACGCCGGCGGCCGCCAAGGTCGCGGTCAAGCTGAGCTGCAAGACGAGCGGCGGCGGCAAGCGGATCACCGTCTCCTGCACCGGCTCCGGCAAGGACGTGACCCGCAAGACGACGCTGCGCTTCGAGATCCTCGCCAACAAGAAGGTCGTGGCGAGCGCGAAGGGGAGCCTCGCCAAGAAGAAGGTCAAGCTCGTCATCAAGGCCAAGAAGACACTCAAGAAGGGCAGCTACACGCTGCGGATCTCGATCTCGCAGAGCGGCCGCACGGCCGTGACGCAGACGAAGTCCTTCCGCTTGAAGTAGATGCGCCGCGCGCTGCTGGTCGCCGTCCTTTGCCTCACCGGTTGTGGGGGTGGCCGGCAGGCGCCGGTGAGTGAGCACCCGATCGCGCCGCCCGCGACGCGCGAGATCGAGGTGACCAAGATCGCCGGGACCGACCGCTCGCCACGGGAGGTGGCGGACGCCGCGGCCGGCGTGCCGGTCAACGGCAACCCGCGCGGTGAGAACTCGCTCGTCCCGGAGTCCGCCTTCGACGGCCCGATCGCCGCCTACCGCCGCTACAGCGCCCGCCAGGCGGCGGCGATGGCGGCGCGGGTGACGGCGTTGCGCCAGGCGCTGGCGGCGGGTGACCGGGCGGCCGCACGGCGCGCGTGGGTGCAGGTCTACGAGCGCTACCTGCTGATCGGCGCGGCGTACGGCGCCCTCGGGGATCTCGATTCCGCCATCACCGGCGACCGCCTCGCGCTCGAGCGCGGGTTGTGGCGAGACGAGCCGCTGCCCGCGCTGCGCCCGGTCGCCGCGCGGCTCGCCCGCCACGTGCGCCAACTCCGCCGGACCGTCCCGAAGGTCGAGATCACACCGCTGGACTACGTGATCCGGGCGCACGAGATCCTCGAGGACGCGCAACGCGACATGCTCAGCGGCGTCGCGGCGCCGTACAGCGGCGCGGGCGTGCGCGCCACCGCCGCCTCGGTGGACGCTACGGACGCGGTCGTGGCGACGCTGCGGCCGCTGCTCGCCGGCCACGGCGCGATCGCCTCGGTCGAGGCCGGCCTGCTCAACCTGCACCGCGAGCTCGATTCGATCCAGCGTGCCCACGGCGGCGAGTGGCCGGCGCTCGACGAGCTCAGCCGCAGCGAGCGCCAGCACCTCAACGGGCGCCTCGGCGCCGGGCTGGAGATCCTCGCCGGCGTCCCGCACGCTCTCGAGACGCAATATCCGCCGGCAATCCCGGAGCTGCGGCCGTGAAGCTCGACCGACGCCGCTTCCTCGCCCGTTCCGCGCTCGCGCTCGGCGCGGTCGGCGCCGGCGGGGCGGTCGCGGCGACCGCCGCCGACGCGCCCGCCGAACCGAAGGGGCCGGATGCGCTGAACGAGCGGGTGCCGTTCGACGGTCCACATCAGGCCGGGGTGCTGACCGAGCCACGCGATGCGGTCGTGCTCGCCTCGCTGGACGCGATCGCGGCCGATCAGGCCATCCTCGCCGCGTCGCTCGCGACGCTCAGCGGGCGAGCGCGCGAGCTGTCGCAGGGCTGGCGGATGCCGGTGCGCGAGCCCGACGACCCGCCGCTGGACTCAGGTGCGCTCGGCACCGAGATCGCCCCGGACGGGCTCACGGTCACGATCGGCTTCGGCCACTCGCTCTTCGACGACCGCTACGGCCTCACGGCGCCGCCGAAGCTCACGCGGATGACGGCGTTCGACGGCGACCGGCTCGATCCCGGGCTGACCCACGGCGACGTGGTCGTGCTGATCAGCGCGCACCACATGGACACCGCGTCGCACGCGCTGCGGGAACTGCTGCGCCCGACGCGGGACGCGCTCGCGCTGCGCTGGTGGATCGACGGCTTCCAGGGCGCCGATCGCGGCCCGGACAAGCGCAGCGCCCGCCGCAACCTGTTCGGCTTCCGCGACGGGACCGGGAATCCGGACACATCCGACGACGCGCTGATGCAGAAGCTGGTCTGGACCCCCGGCGGCGGGACCTACATGGCGGTGCGCTTGATCCGGATGCACCTCGAGTTCTGGGACCGCGTCGGCTTGCGCGAGCAGGAGACGATGATCGGCCGCCGCCGCGACACGGGCGCGCCGCTGGGCGGCCACAGCGAGTTCGAGGACCCGCGGCTGGACCTCGATCCCGGCGGCAAGCGGATCGCGCTCGACGCCCACATCCGGCTCGCCAACCCGCGCACGGCCGAGACCGCGGACCAGCGCCTGCTGCGCCGCGCCTGGAACTACCAGCGCGGGTTCGACCGGGCGGGCCAGCTCGACCAGGGGCTGATCTTCGTCGCCTTCAACCAGGACCTTCAGCGGCAGTTCGTCGCCGTCCAGAACCGGCTCGCGGGCGAGCCGATGACCGACTACATCACCCCCGTCGGCGGTGGGTATTTCTACGTCCCGCGCGGTTCGCGGGGCGCCGACGATTGGGTGGGATCGAGCCTGATTTAGGTCATCCGCTGGCCGGAACCACTCGTAATGTTTCACGAGCCAACGAGACGGGACGAGTATGTTCAGACCAGTGGTAGCTGAGTTGCACGGCGTGATGGAGGAGGTACGCGAGCGGACGTTCGAGCTCGTCTCCCACCTCGACGAAGCGCAGCTGACGACGGTGTTGGCGCCGATCATGAGCCCGCTGTCATGGGATCTGGGCCACGTCGCCGCGTACGAGGACCTGTGGTTGAACCACCGGGCCGCGGGCCGCGAATTGCTGCGTGATGACCTCGCCGCGCTCTACGACGCGTTCGAGACGCCCCGCAAGGTGCGCGGTGACCTGGAGTTCCTGCGCGGCGCCGAACTGCTCGAGTACATGGCGGCGGTGCGCCAACGTGCGCTCGAGGCGCCGGTCGGCGACGGCGATCTGCACGAGCTCGTGATCCGCCACGAGCTCCAGCACACCGAGACGATGCTGCAGGCGATGACGCTCGCCGGCATCCTGCCGCCGTCATTCGGCGGACCCGCGTCGGTGTCCGGAACCGGACTCGAGTTCGTGGACGTCGCCGAGGGCGCGTTCGAGATGGGCGCCGGGCCGTCCGGCTTCGCCTACGACAACGAGCGCCCGCGTCACGGCGAGTGGACCGATCGCTTCAGCATCGGCCGCACGCCGATCACCAACGCGACCTGGCTCGCGTTCGCCGAGGGCGGCGGCTATGAACGCCGCGAGTGGTGGTCCGACGAGGGTTGGGCCTGGAAGCAGCAGTACGACATCACCCACCACGCCACGGCCGAGGCCGGGGATCCGGACGCTCCCGTCGTCCACGTCTCCTGGTTCGAGGCCGACGCCTTCGCCCGCGCCCACGAGGCGCGCCTCCCGACCGAGGTCGAGTGGGAGAAGGCGGCGACCTGGGACCAGCTTGAGGGTGTCGGGGAAGTCTGGGAATGGACCGTGAGCTACTTCACGGGCTATCCGGGTTTCATCGCCTACCCGTACCGGGAGTATTCGGAAGTGTTCTTCGGCGACCACTATCGGGTCCTGCGCGGCGGTTCGTGCGCGACCCATCCCCGGGTCGCCTCCCTGCAGTTCCGCAACTGGGACCTCCCCGAACGCCGGCAGCTCTTCGCCGGAGTCAGGATCGCGCGATGAATACCGCTCTAGGAGACATCGAGATCGTCTCCCGCCTCGGTGCCGACGAGCGCACGCTGGCGTTCGATGTCT
This sequence comes from Solirubrobacter ginsenosidimutans, assembly GCF_027587205.1. The sequence goes on along the minus strand of NZ_JAPDOD010000055.1, from coordinate 26,088 downwards.
TGGACGGCCTCACCCGCCCGTTCAAGGAGATCCCGCCGAAGCACTTCTACGACACCGAGGGTTCGCGGCTCTTCGAGCAGATCATGAGCCTGCCCGAGTACTACCCGACGCGCACCGAGCGGGCGATCCTCGAGGCCAACGCCGCGGCGCTGATCGAGGAGACCCACGCGGCGGAGCTGGTGGAGCTGGGCAGCGGCGTGCCGACCAAGACACTGCTGCTGCTGGACGCCATGCGTGACGCCGAGACGCTCGATCGCTACGTCCCGTTCGACGTCTCCGAGGTCGTCCTGCTCGAGAGCGCGAAGCTGCTCGTGGAGCGCTACCCCGGCATCCGCGTGTTCGGCGTCGTGGGTGACTTCGAGCGCCACCTGGACGCGCTGCCGGAGGCCGAAGGCCCGCGCGTGATCGTCTTCCTCGGCGGCACGATCGGCAACTTCCTCCCGGGGACGCGGCGGCGCTTCCTGCAGTCGCTGGCGGCGGAGCTGCGCCCGGAGGACCGGATCCTGCTCGGGACCGACCTGGTCAAGGACCCCGCGGTGCTCGAGGCGGCCTACAACGACGCCGCGGGCGTGACCGCGGCGTTCAATCGCAACATCCTCGCGGTGCTCAACCGCGAGCTGGACGCGGACTTCGATCTCGACGCGTTCGAGCACGTGGCGTTCTACGACCGCGAGCAGGAGTGGATCGAGATGCGCCTGCGGGCGGTGCGGCCGATGGACGTCCACGTGCGCAAGCTCGGCCTGGATGTGCACTTCGCCAACCGCGAGGAGCTGCGGACCGAGATCAGCGCCAAGTTCACCCGCGAGCGGCTCGAGGCCGACCTGCACGCGGCGGGCCTGGTGCTGGATCGGTTCATGACCGACGAGGACGAGCTGTTCGCGCTCTCGCTCATCGGCGCTGCGCCAACTCGCTGATCACGGCGTCATAGAGCAGCTCGTCGCCGTCCTCGGCCACACGGATGTGCCGGCCGCGGACGTCGAGTTCGAGCGGGCTCACCCAGACGGCGCCGAGCGGGGCGTCGGCCAAGGACGGGCCGACGCCGATGCACTCCTCGGGGGTGAGGTTCAGGGCGCGCATGACGAACGGGATCCCCTGGAGCTCGCCCTCGAGCTCGACGGCGTCCTCGCCGGCGAGCGCGAAGACGACGACCTCGGCGCGTTCGCACGCCTCGAACGCCCGCTCGGACAGACGACTTCCCGCATCGACCGCATCCGGGTCGTAGAAGACGCAGCGGAGCTTGGCCACCGCGTCATCCTAGGCGTGTGGCGATCGTGCGTGACATCGAGCCGTGGGACGAGCTGTTGGCGGCCGGGCGGACGGACGAGCGGCTCGTGCGCCAGGCGATGCAGCACGAGCGGTTCCCGGAAATGGTGGAGCTGCCGGACGAGCTGCACCCGGACGTGTTGGCGGCGTTGGGGCGGCGCGGCGTCGACTCGCTCTGGAGCCACCAGGCCGAGGCGCTGGAGGCGGCGTTCGAGCAGACGACGATCGTCACCACGGGCACCGCGTCGGGGAAGTCGCTGTGCTTCCAGCTGCCGACGCTGAACACGATCGCCTCCGCTCCGGCCGCCCGGGCACTGTTCCTGTATCCGTCCAAGGCGCTGGCCCAGGACCAGGCGCGCGCGCTGCACGCGTTCGGCCTGAAGTCCGCCCGCCCGGCGATCTATGACGGCGACACGCCGCGGGAGCTGCGGGCGGAGCTGCGACGCAAGGCGAACCTGATCCTCACCAACCCGGACATGCTGCACGTCGGCATCCTCCCGAACCACCAGGCGTGGGCGCACTTCCTCGGGCATCTCGAGGTGGTCGTGATCGACGAGGCGCACGTCTACCGCGGGGTCTTCGGGTCGCACGTCGCCAACGTGCTCCGGCGCTTGCGGCGGCTGTGCGAGCTCTATGGCTCCACGCCCCGGTTCCTGCTGGCCTCGGCGACCGTGGCGAACCCCGGCGAGCTGGCGACGCGCCTGACCGGGCTCGACGACGTGCGCGTGATCTCGCGCGACGGCTCGCCCGGGACCAAGCGCACGATCGCGATGTGGAATCCCCCGGTGACCGACGAGGCGTCCCAGGCCCGGCGCTCGCCGCTGGCCGAGGCGGCGGACCTGCTCGCGTCGCTGGTGATCGAGGGCGCGCGGACGATCGTCTTCATGAAGTCGCGCAAGGCGGTCGAGCTGATGGCGCGCTTCGCCACGCTGGAGCTCGAGCGCCAGGGCCACCCGCAGCTGGCGGCGCGGATCGCGCCGTACCGCGCGGGCTACACCGCGCAGCAGCGGCGGGAGCTCGAGGGGCGGCTGGTCTCCGGCGAGCTGCTCGGCATCGTCGCCACGGATGCGTTGGAGCTGGGCATCGACATCGGCGCGCTGGATGCCGCGATCTGCGTCACGTTCCCGGGGACGGTCGCGTCGCTGCGGCAGATGTGGGGGCGGGCGGGGCGACGGGGACGTGGGCTCGCGGTCTACGTCGCGGGCGCGGACGCGCTGGACCAGTTCTTCTGCCGCCATCCCGACGAGTTCCTGGAGCGGCCCGTCGAGGCGGCGATCCTGGACCACGAGAACGAGCAGCTCTATGCCGCGCACCTGCTGTGCGCGGCGCACGAGGCGCCTTTGTCGGCCGAAGACGCGTCGGTGCTCGGTCCGCGCTGGCGGGAGCTCGCGTCCGTGCTCGTCGGCGCCGGCGACCTGCGCGAGCGCCCGGACGGCGCGTTCGTCCCGCGCCGCCCGGAGGAGTACGCGGCGGGGGAGTTCTCCCTGCGCAGCGCGTCCCGCGACGGCGTCGCGATCATCAACCTCGACGACGGCGAGGTGATCGGCGACGTCGATGCCGGCCCGGCGCCGTCGACCGTCCACCAGGGCGCCATCTACCTGCACGGCGGGCGCCAGTTCGAGGTCGACGCGTTCCAGTACGCCGACCGGCGCGCGCTGGTCCGCCCCTTCGACGGCAACTGGTACACGCAGGCCAAGCGCGAGACCGACACCCACATCGAGCGGGTCCTGGAGGAGCGCACGGCGCTCGGCGTCCAGGTCCGCTTCGGCACCGTCGTCGTCACCGAGCAGGTGCTCGCCTACCAGCGCCGGCGGGTGGCCGACGGCGAGCCGATCGACCTGATCGGCCTCGACCTCCCGCGCACCTCCTTCGCCACCCAGGCGCTCTGGTACACGCTCGACGACGACGACCTCGGCACGCTGCACGCGGCCGAGCACTCGCAGATCGCGGTGCTCCCGCTGCTGGCGATGTGCGACCGCTGGGACATCGGCGGGCTCTCGACCAACTGGCACCCGCAGACCGGGTCGCCGACGATCTTCATCTACGACGGCCACCCGGGCGGGATCGGGATCGCCCGCCGCGGGTTCGAGGCGTTCGAGCGGCTCGTGGGTGACGCGCACCGGCTGGTCAGCGAGTGTCGTTGTGAATCGGGCTGCCCGTCGTGCGTGCAGTCACCCAAGTGCGGCAACTTGAACGAGCCGCTCTCGAAGGACGGCTGCGCGGCGTTGATGGGTGCGATGCTCAACGCGCGCCGAGGAACTCGTCCAGCGTGACGCCGCTCGCGGCGACCTCCCGCGCGAGGCGGACGCCCACGTAGCGCAGGTGCCACGGCTCGTACTCGTAGCCGGTGATCGCCTCGGCGCCCTTCGGGTAGCGGACGATGAAACCGTAGTCGGGCGCGTGGGCGGCGATCCAGCGCGCTTCGCGCGTGCCGGCGAAGCAGGCCTCGGCCTGGCAGCGCCCGTCGGCGCCTGAGACGTCGATCGCGAGCCCCGTCTCGTGCTCGCTGTGCCGGGGGCGCGCGACCACCCGGTCGGCCTGCTGGCGTCCGTCGCGCGCCACCTGGTCGGCGTACAGGCTGCGCTGCGTCGCTTCCGAGCGGTAGCCGGAGACGCCCGCGAGCGGCACGCCGTCCGCGCTCGCGGCCGCGAACAGGCGCCGCAGCGGGCCGGCGACGTCGTCGCGCACCTGGCGCTTCTCGGCGAAGCCGGTGAACGTGAAGCGCACGTTCGGGACGACCAGCCGGCGCGGCTGAAAGCCACGCGGGAGCGCGATCCGCGGCGTCACGAGGGTCGCGACCGAGTTCGGGTCGCGGAAATCGGGGCCGTGTGCCGGCGCGAGGGCGCCGAGCAGCGGCAGCGCGCACACCAGCGCGCACCGTGTGATGGAGAACAGGAGAGCCTCGCGATGTCGGACGGATGCCGGTCGCCCGGGGCGGCGACCCGACCGTCAGATGTCGCGGGACCTCCCGCGCGTTACGCGGCCCAGGCCTGAAGCTCGGGGAGCGGGTCGATCGGCGTGCTCGCCTTGCTCGCCCACCAGCCGTTGACCCAGATCTCGAAGTGCAGGTGCGGGCCGCTGGCGTCGCCGGTGGCGCCGACCAGGCCGATCCGCTGGCCGGCGGTGACCGCTTGGCCCTTGGTGACGGCGGTCGAGCCCTCCTGGAAGTGCATGAAGGCGTAATAGCGGCCGTCGGCGCCGGCGATCACCACGTAGTAGCCCGCGCCCTTCGCCTGGTAGGCGGTCCAGTGGACGGTGCCCGCGATCGGCGTGACGACCGGGGTGCCTTCGGCGGCGACGATGTCCTGACCCTGGTGGGTGTGGCCGGGGCGGCCGACGCCGAAGCGGGCGTCAGGGCCGCCGAAGTTGAACGGGCCCTGGACGGGGAAGATCTTCGACGCCGTCGAGGTGAGCGTGGCGGGGACCGGCGTGGGCGTGGGAGCGGGGGGCGTGACGACGCTGAGCGGCGTCCGGTAGTAGCGGGTCACGCCGGCGCCGGTCACGACGAGGCGGGCGGTGTACTTCCCCGCCGCGACGGCGGCGGTCCAGTCGCCGCGCACCGATCCGCTCTCCCCCACGCGCCCGAGCCGCACCCGCACCGCGGACTTGTCGGCGGCGATCACGTCGACGCGGACGCGCGCGCCGGCCGTGGCGCGCAGGGCGAAGGTCACCTTCGCTCCGGGCGCGACGCTCGCGGGGGTCGCGGTGAAGCGCTGCGCCGTCGGGCCCGCGAGCATCCCGCCGCTGCCGTTCGCGGCCGCGGTCGCGGGGAAGCTCAGCAGGGCGGCGAGGAGCAATGCGACGCGGTGCACGCCCCTAATGTCGGCAAATCGCCGACTTCTGTAAATCGTTGCAGGAGATCGTGCGCGGGCGCCGACGGCGCTTTAGAGCGCGAGGCCGCGAACGACCCGCAGCGCGGGCGGCGGGACGTCGCGCCCGGTGCCGCGCTCGCGGATCAGCCGCGTGGCCGCCTCGGCGGGCAGCGGCCGTGAGAGGTAGTAGCCCTGGGCGAAGTCGCACCCGAGCGTCTCGAGCTGGCGCCAGGCGTCCTCGGACTCCACGCCCTCGGCGACGACCTTGAGGCCGAGGTTGTGCGCGAGGTCGATCGTGGAGCGCACGATCGCGGCGTCCGACGCGTCGACGGCCATCTCCATCACGAAGGACTTGTCGATCTTGATCACGTCGACGGGGAGGCGCTTGAGGTTGGCCAGGCTCGAATAGCCGGTGCCGAAGTCGTCGACGGAGAGCGTCAGCCCGATCTGGCTCAGGCGGGTCAGCGTCGCCTCCGCGCGGGCCGGGTCGGTCATGAGCATCGATTCGGTGATCTCGAGCTCGAGCTGCTCGGCCTCGACGTCCCAGCGCGCCAGCAGACGCGGGATCTCGACCGCGAGCTGCGTGTCGAGGAACGAGCGGGCGGAGAGGTTGACGGCGACCGAGAGCTCCAGGCCGGAGTCGTTCCACGTGCGGACCTGGCGGATCGCGGCGTCCAGGACGAACGACGTGAGCGGCGTGATCAGCCCGGTCTGCTCGGCGATCGGGACGAACTCGCTCGGCCCGACGATCCCGAACTCCGGGTGATCCCAGCGCGCGAGCGCCTCCACACCCATGATCCGGCCCGTGCGCAGGTCGGCCTTGGGCTGGTAGTAGAGCTGGATCTGCCCCTCGTTGATCGCGACGCGCATCCCGCCCGCGAGCGCGAGGCGGCGCGGCGAATGGCGGTCCAGTTCAGCCTCGAAGACGGCGAACCCGCGACCGGACTGCTTGGCCGAGTACATGGCGATGTCGGCGCGCTGCTGGAGCGTCTCGTTGTCCTCGCCGTGTAGCGGATGCAGGGCGAGGCCGACGCTGGCGTCGATCTCCAGCCGCATCCCCTCGAGCACGAACGGCTCGCGCAGGTGGGCGAGCAGATTCTGTGCGACGGTGGTCCCGTCCTCGGTCGTGTCGACGCGCGGGAGCAGGATGCCGAACTCGTCGCCGCCGAGACGGGCGACCGTGTCGGAGTCGCGCAACGCGACCCGGAGCCGGCGCGAGACCTCCTGCAGCAGCAGATCGCCCATGTGATGCCCGAGCGTGTCGTTGATCTCCTTGAAGTGGTCGAGATCCATGATCATGACCACGGCCGCGTCGCCATCGCGGCGACTGCGGCTGACCGCCTGGTCGATCCGGTCGCGGAAGAGCTCGCGGTTCGGCAGGCCGGTGAGGGCGTCGTGCAACGCCTGGTGCTGCTTGGCGATCGCGTCGCGACCGCCCCGGTGTACCGCGTAGAGCGGCAGGAAGAGCAGCGCGATCGCGGGCAGGAAGAAGTCCGCCGCCAGCAGGACGACCGGCGCCAGACCGAGCAGCAGGCCGCCGGTGGCGACCTGGTTGAAGATGTCGTCGATCAGGTAGCGGAGCACCCTGGTCCGCTGCACGAGGGCGATCACGGTCGCGACCAGCGTCGAGTTGACGACGAAGAACGCGGCGATCGCGAGCATCACGCCCGCGAGGTCGCTCGGCTCCAGGTGCGGGCCGTCCGGGCGCGGCATCCCGGTCGTGGCCTTCAAGACCATCGCGGCGGCGGCGACCGAGATCGCGTACTGCGCGACGTTGAAGGCGACCTTCTGGGCCGCCTTGCGGCGGAAGGCGTCGACGATCAGGTTCGCGGCGACGAGCGCGATCAGCGCCGCCAGCGGGCCGGCGGCAAGGAGCGCGGCGAACGCGAAGCACGTCGAGGTGGTGATCTCCCCCTCGGCCCCGCGGGTGAAGACCTTCAGCGGGAGGAAATCACCGATGAAGGCGCAGAGCGCGAAGATCGCGATCTCGGGGGTGAGGGCAAGCGAGAATTCGCCCACGCCGTCGATGACGATTCCCAACGCGCAGACGGCGCCGACAGCGATGACGGCGGAGACATACGAGTTGAGAGGGTCGAGTTTGGCGGCGCGGGCGAACATTTCCTCAGGGTCTACAAAAGGCGAGGGTGCCCGTTCCGGACACCCTCGGCACTACCACTTGCGGCCGTTACGGACCTGCATACCGGCTAGCCCCACTTGAAGCTCGCGCCGAGCCCCTCGAGGAACACCGCAACGACGCCCGCGACCAGCGCGAGACGGTAAAGGCGTGCCTTGTACATGGTTGTTGACCTCCGTGTCATGGCTCCCCCCTTGAGAGCCGTTCCACTCCGGGTTGTCGTCTGCCCCCTGGGCGAAGTTGAGCAATTCGACGTTTGTTGGAGTGCTGCCCTCGGCGCGACCGGCCGATTCAAAGGGAGCCATGATCATCGGACTCATCTATCTCGCCATCCTCGCGAGCGTCCCGCTCGCACGCGGGCACCTCACCGCACTCGCGGATCTGCCACTGCGCCGGTCCGGCCTCGCGGTCGCCGCAATCGCGCTCCAGGTCCTGATCATCTCGGTGATCCCGGGCGGCCATCAGACGTTCCACACCAGCGTCCACATGCTCTCGTACGTGTTGCTCGGTGCATTCGCGTTCTGCAATCGGCATATCGCGGGCGTGGCTATAGCCGCAATCGGCGGCGCGCTTAATTTCACCGCCATCGCGGCCAACGGCGGCGTCATGCCGGCCAACCCGGACACCCTCGCCTCCTTCCAGGGCGCCGACACCCACGGCGAGTTCGCCAACTCCCAGATCCTCGCCCACCCGAAGCTCCTCTTCCTGGGCGACACCATCGCGACCCCGTCCTCGTTGCCGATCCACACCGTCTTCAGCATCGGCGACCTCGTCCTGATGCTCGGCGTCGCCGTGCTCGTCCACACCGCGTGTGGCTCCAAGCTGGTCCCGCGGCGCATGCGCCGCACCGCCGTCGCCGCGGCCTGACATGTTGAGGAGCGCGCTCGCGAGCTCCGCGGCGCGGCGGTTCTTCGTCGCGCACGCCCAGTCGTCCCTCGGGACCGGCCTCGCGCTGCTCGCACTCCCCCTGCTCGCGCTGGACCGCTTCGGCTCGCCGATGGCGATCTCCGCCGTGCTGCTCCCCGAGTTGCTGCCCGCGGTCGTCCTCGGCCCCCTGGTCGGTGCCCTGATCGACCGCGTCGGGTGGCGCCGCTGCGCGTGGGTGGCCGAGGCCTTGCGCTGCGCCGGCTTCTCCGTGGTGATGATCGCCGGATCGCTGCCGGTGATGATGGTCGGCGCGCTGCTCGCCGGCATCGGCTCCGCGATGTTCTCGCCCGCCGCCTTGGCCGGTCTGACCCGGGTGGCGGGCGTCCAGCGCCGCGCGGCGACCCTGGCGCTGTTCGGCGCGCTCGATGACGCCGGCACGACCGTCGGACCGGCGCTCGGTGGCTTGCTCCTGACGTTGGTGGCGCCGGGCGCGCTGCTGGGCATCAACGCGGTGACGTACGCCGTGTCGGCGCTGATCATCGCTTCGCTGCCGCCGGTCGCCGCCTCGTCGGATGAGGCCTCTGCCGAGCGCCGCCGCCACCCGCGGTCGTTGTTGGCCGACGCCCGCGCGGGTATGCGCGAGGTCGCCGCCCGCCCCGAAGTCCGCGTCCTGCTCTGGTCCTCCGCCGGCGTTGTGTTGTGCATCGGCGTGACGTCGGTCGGCGAGGTCATCCTCGCCCGCGACGAGTTGGGGCTCGGCGGCACCGGGCTCGCGGCGATGATCACCGCCGGCGGGATCGGCATGGTCCTGGGCTCCTTGAGCGCCCGCTTCACCGGCGCCGGCCCGTGGCGCTGGCGTCAGGTGTACCTGCTCGGCGTCTTCGCGATGGCGCTCGAGCTCGTCGCGTGCAGCGTCCTGCGCTCGCCGGTGCTCGTCGTGCTCGCCCTCGCGGTGGGCGGATTCGGCAACGGCGCCGCGCTCGTCCACGACCGCCTGCTCCTCGCCTCCTCCGCCCCTGAGTCCTTGCACGGCCGCCTCTTCTCCCTACAGCGGATGTGCGTGGCGGGTGCGTTCGCCACCTCCTTCGTGGGTGCCGGAGCGCTGATCACCGCCCTCGGCGTCCGCTCCACGCTGCTCGTCGCAGGCGTCGGCCTCGGCCTCGTCGCCTTCGCCGCATCCTTCCGTCTGCGCAAGGCCTGGCCGACCCCGCCGCCCGCCACCGGCCCATCGCTCGCCGACGCGCTAGCCTAAGCGCCCGCGGCGAGATAGCTCAGTTGGTAGAGCACACGACTGAAAATCGTGGTGTCCCCGGTTCGAGTCCGGGTCTCGCCATCGGCGACACGGCGTGATTCTCGGCTCCCCGGCCCCACCGCCCGAAATCCGCCGGCGTCCCGAAAGCGTCCCGCCGACTCCGGCAGGTCGGCAGGGCCACCAACGACATGACCGACGACTCGAAGCCCAGCAGCAGACGCGCTCCAGCCGAATCGAAGTCCGTTGCCACGTCACGGTCCCGGTCACCAGCACAGCCCGCGAGCAATTGAGCTGGGCCGTTAAGGAGCAACCGTGCTCGCCGGGCTCACTGCCCGATCGGCACGAGCTCCTTGCCCTCGTCCTTCTCGACGGGCTCGAGTTCGGTTTCGGTAACCGTCTCGGTCGCGGTCGGCTGCACGACCGGGAGCTGCTGCGGCACGACCGCCGCCGGGCCGGCCTGCGCGAGTGTGAGGAGCTGGCTCGCCGTCCGCCATTCGTAGAAGATCTCGACACTGAGGTGCCCGATGCCGAACGGCACATCTCGCTCGCGCTTGACGAACTTGGTCTTGAGCGTCTCGCCCTTCATCTTGATCGGGGTCTGGGCGCTCTTGGCCTTGTTCTTGGCGCCCCGCACGAGGAGCTTGTTCGACACCCAGAGGTCGATGTTGGTGTCACCTGACGGGCCTGGGAACATCAGGTCGGGGACGATCGAGACGTCGTCCTGGGTCGCCGGCGCGACGTCGCCCGCGAGCAACTTCTGCTTGAGCACGAGCCGCGCCCGCTTCAGCAGCGCCCTCCAGTTCACGGGGACTTCGGACTCGATGGCCTTCTCCCTCGGCTTGCCCGACGACTTCGAGATCGCGACGTTCGGCGGGAGCGTGGCGTCGAGGTCGGACTGACGGCGTTCCATCATGTGCCTGAGCGACAGGAAGTGCATCGCGAACTGCTTGCCCGCCTCGGACTGTGTGAGGTCATGGTGCACGTCGTGGGTGACGGTCTTCTCGGCGCCGACGTTGCGCTGTCCGTCCCACTCCTCCCACGCGGATGTCCCGACCAGATCGTCGCTGAACGAGTACGCGAGCGGCTCCGACCCGTCCCACGCGGTGATCAGGTTCACGATGTCCTGCCGGTTGAGGGTCGCGGCGTGCGCGGGCCCGCCTTTGGGGCTGTTGGGTTTCGCCCACTCGTCGAGGTCGTAGCCCCGCTTGTCCGGCTCGCCGGGGAACTGGAACCGGAAGTCTGGGTGATGCCCGCCGCTGGCGGACTCCGTCGTGGTGCCCGTGACGGGGTCGCGCTGCAGCGTCCCCGAGCGACCGGTGCGGGCCCTCGCCGCGGCGAGCATGCGGGCGACGGCCTGGTTGCCCGCGCTCTGCTGCATGCCGAGCAACCAGGGCGCGCTCGCGTCGCTGCGGTCTTCGCGCTCCGACGGCTGCGTGTCTCGCTGCGGCCGACGTTCGCGGTCCGGCTCGTCCTCGCGTCCACGGAGCATTGCGCGATCATCGCCAGCCATGTTGACTCTGTCAAGATTCTGGCGGCAGGCGGCGCTGATGCGAAGCCGATTACCGGGGCGTGGGCGTGGCCTGCGGATCGGCGGGCGGCGTGGACTGCTCGCTGACCTGCGGCGCCGCCGGCGTCGGCTTGGGTTTGACGCCGTTGCATTGTTCGACTTTGAGGTCGGTCAAGCATTCGGTGTGCGGGCGGGAGCGGTCGGTGATGCTCTTCAGCGCGGCGGCGAGGACTGGCTGTTGCTTGGTACTGAGGACCTGCTGGGCGATCTGGTCGCGGACCTGCTCGAACTCGGGGGCGGTGGAGCCCTTGGGCATGGTCTTGACCTGCTCGTCGTAGAGCTTGCGCAGTTCGGCGTCAGACGGGGCAGCGATCGCTTTGGTGTAGTGCTGCTGCAGCTTCTGGGCGATCAGGCCGCTGCGGACCTGGTCGAGCAGCTCCGCTTCGGTCCGCCCGCTGGTCTTGAGGTACTTGTCGTAGTCGGCGGCCTTGGGGAACGCCTGCTTCTTTTGCTCGGTGAACGCTTTGGCGGTCTCGGCGTCTGTGACGGTGATGCCGAGATCGTCGGCTTCGGCGCGCAGCCACGCCGCCTGAATGAGGCTGGTGAGCGCCTGCTCGGAGACCTGCGTGTCGACTTTCGCGCACTGCTTGCGGAGCGCTTCGGCGGCGGGGATCGGTTGCTTGGCGGCGCGCAGCTGCTGGGTCTGCGCGGCGACGCATTTGGCGTAGTCGGGGCCGTCGAGGGTGAGCGGCTGCTGTTGGCTTGAAAGGACCGCCTTGCGGGCGCTGGCGAGCTGAGCGGGCGTGATCGTCTCGTCGTGGAAGCTGACGAGCGCGTCACCCTCGTCGGAGGGAACGAACGACAAGGCGACGGCCAGCACGGCGGAGACGCCGAGCCAGATCGCGATCAAGGAGAAGAGGAGTCGAGCGGACATCGATCACATGGTGCTGGCGACGAGGTCACGGATGCCCGCTCCTCGCTCACCGCCACTCTACGGGTTCCCCCAAACCGCCGGGACGTCGCTAAGCCGAGGGCTTCCGAAAGGTCGGCCTCACGTTACCGCGAGCACCTCTTCGACCTGCGTGCTCAGGGTTGGACGCGCCCATCGGGCACTGAACGGCATCTCATTACGCAAATCCATCGAGTCCGGGTCTCGCCACTCCGAAAGCCGCGCAGCAGCGCGGTTTTCTTGTCTCTGGTGTCGTCGCCGGAATTCGAGAGGTACACTCGCGACGACTGATCTCTGCCCTAGGAGGTCGAGATTTCAGAAGATCGGCAGCATCCGGCGCTCACGCCTCGCGAACTCGAGGTGCTGAAGCTTCGGTCGACCGGCGCGCCGGTCAAGCAAGTGGCGAGCGAGCTCGGCATCACGACGCACGCGGTGCACAAGTACTCGACGGGGGCGTACCGGAAGCTGGGGGTGGCCAACATCGGGACCGCCGTCACGGCGGCTCGGCGCCTCAACCTGATCCCAGCCGTGAGCCCCCAGCCTGCGACTGTGGCCGACCAGCAGATCTTCGACAGCCTGCCCGCCGCGATCTATGCCAAGGATCTGGCCGGCCGCTACACGCTCTGCAACCGGGTTGCCGCGGCACGAGTCGGCCTCACCGCTGTCGAGATGCTGGGTAAGACCGTCGAGGACATCCTGGACTTCGCGGTGGCCAAGCAGGTTCGAGCGGCCGACGAACGCGCTCTGAAGGACGGCAAGGCGGACTTCAGCGTCATCATCGAGGGACATACCTACCTGGACCGCAAGCGCGCGTTGTACACCGAAGACGGCGAGGTACGCGGTGTGTGCGGAGTGTCGGTGGACGTTACGGACACACCCGATCCAGGGAAGCAGTACGCCATGGTGCTGGACGTGCTCTCGTCCCTCATCCGTACCACCGATCCGACGCTTCCGGAAGTCTCCTCCTTCCTCGACGCGCAGATACGGGAGCTTTGGCAAGAGGCCGGCGACGGCTCGGTCGACCTGGCAATCAGCCGGGAGCATTTCATTCGCACGAGTACCGACCGCTCCCGGGCGCGCTCGATGCTGGAGTTTCTCGTCAACTCCCGCCACTCCGATCCCGCACCGGCGACCTGGAATGCGGCCGTCCGCGAGGTGGCCGACGTACTGCGTTCCGAACGAAAGGCGGGAGTGCATGTCGTCGCTCACCTCCATCTCTTCGAGGGCGTCGTCTTCGCGAGCCGGCAGCGGATGAGTGCGACAGTGATGAACCTGGCGTTGAACGCGATGGACGCGATGCCGGACGGTGGCAAGCTATCCATCGCCACCTACGAGACGGACACGCACTCCTGTCTCGCTGTGCAGGATTCGGGCGTTGGGATCCTGCCGCAGGTGATGCAACACATCTTCGAGCCGGGCTTCACCACCAAGGGCGAGCGCGCCACCGGTCTCGGCCTCTTCGCCGTCAAACGCTTCGCGGACGACGCCCATGGGCAGACCAGCGTGGAATCGGCCCCGAGCGTAGGGACGAAGATCACTGTCTGCCTTCCACTGTTGCGCGAATCAGTCGTCACCGGACAGTAGACTGAACACGTCTTCGGCGTTCACTACCGAAACCGGTAGCAGGGACGTAGCGGAACCTCTACCTTGATATGTAGATGATTCTCCACCAGGAATTTGGGACGAACTAAACCATCGATGCGCTGACTTACACTCAGCCTCTCGGATACGGTCTCTCACAGTCCGCTGAAGAGTCCCGGAGCTCTAGCCGGCGCGACGGTCCTATTGCACGAGTGAAGGGATTTCACTCCATGAGGCACAAGCCTTTTGTCGCGGCCATGACGACCGCGATGGCGCTCACCGCCAGTCCCGCATTCGCCCTCCCGGGCGACCCGGGCGTCAACGACCTCAGCCCCTACCGCCTGAACGCCCGGACGCTGGAACCGGGCTGCTTCCAGGGCGAGCGCGGCCTGCCGCAGAACCTCTCGGACCACATCGACATCGGCCTGCTGGATGCCGGCACGATCGGTGAGGATCTGCACGTCAGCGTAGACGACGACGCGGATGCGTCCGTCGACCAGGTGCTCGTGGCCGACATGGTTGGCTACAAGATCTACAACACGTTCGACACCGGCACCGTCAACAGTGACGCCGACGTCGACCCGGGCCAGACCGCGACCGGTATGAACGGCTTCACGGCGCAGGGCACGACCAGTACGTTCGACACGATCGTCTGCGTCTCCGACCACGGCACCGGTGATAACGAGCCGTACGCCCAGGAGGCGGGCGGCATGGTCTCGGCCAAGAACCGCCCGATCCTGACGCCCAAGGTGACGGCGTTCGGCGTAAGCGCGATCGCCAACCTGCACACCTACCGCATCGGCTTCGGCTACGACACGACGCAGTGGTACACGGCTCCGACGTTCGACGGCCACTCGGCCTTCGCCACCGTTACCGACCCGAACGCGTTCTCGTCGCCCACGTTCGACGGCGACCTGCCCGCCTTCGTGTCGCTCTTCCCACGTCCGGATGGCGACTATGACACCCGTCGTGTCAACGATGTGGACAAGCCGGGCGAGGAGTGGTCGTTCTTCAACCTCACCCCGTTCGACGGCCAGTCCTTCCTGTTCGGCGAGCGCGGGGACCTCACTGCCTGGGCCGATGACCCGGTCACACGCAGTGACAAGCGCAATCTCATCACCGACATGACGCAGGGCGACTTCCCGATCTCGTGGACGCTTCGCCCGTCGCTCGCCGCCCCGAGCAGCAAGCGCAAGGTCACCTGGACCCTGGCGGACTACTTCGCCTGGAACAAGTCGTGGCAGGACTATTACAAGGGCGGCAAGCTGCCGGCCCTGCCGCTGGCACCGGGCACCAACTCGCCGGCTCCCGATCCCAGCATCACCGTTGTCGTGAACCCGCCGCTGACGCAGCCGGCTCCGACCCCCGCCAACCCGACCCCGCCCCCGGTCGCCGTCGCCCCCGTCGCCGCTGCGCCTGTCGCCGCCGGCCAGGTGGCTGCCGCTCCGGTCGTCGCCAAGCCGATCACCACTGCTCCCGCCGCCAAGAAGGTCGTGACGGCCAAGCAGAAGAAGGCGTTCGCCAAGTGTGTCAAGACTGCTAACAAGAAGCAGGGCAAGACCCGCACGAAGGCCCGCGCCAAGTGCGCCAAGATGCCCCACTAGGGCACCTCGCTAGGGCCTCCGGGCTCAAGCCGAGCGGGGCTGGCTTCGATCCTCGTCCACCCTCGGAGGGTGGCCCCGCTCAAAGTGACAGCTGACTTGAGAGTCAGCACTACTTCATAGAGCACAACGGACCCTGTGCTGCATGAAGCCTCCCACGAGCATCAAGGTCCTGACCTCGCTCGTGCGGTTGACGCCAGAAGCCCTCGCTCCCCGCCCTCCGACCCCAGGGCATCCTCAACGGGAGCGGGGGCTTCGAGCGGTCCAGCCTTCACCCAGGTCAAGGGCTCGTGGTTGTCACAGAATGCGGATCTGCGCACTCGGCTGCACGCGGAGAGTGCTCGACGCCGAAGCTGGTGTCGACGTATGCGCTGAGACGTTCGCACCGGCGTTTCGCCGCGGGACCACCACGATCACCGTCGGCTACGCGCAACAGACCGAACCGACCGACGTGCCCTTCCCGCCAGCCGATCCAGATAACGCGTAGGTCGGAACGGCCACCGTACCCGTCGGCTGAATAGGGCGAGTCCAGCTGGATCCTGGATCGGATCACGACGCACGGCAGCCCGGCAATGCGTCGCTCCTCGACGAGATGACGCTTTGATGACGCGTGTACGGAACCCCCACCCGGCCGGACGATGTGCACCACCCCGCCCGGC
The DNA here is from genome assembly GCF_027587205.1 of Solirubrobacter ginsenosidimutans. The sequence goes on along the minus strand of NZ_JAPDOD010000055.1, from coordinate 10,463 downwards.
GTTCACCGGGCGCGGAAGCGACTTCCCACGCCGGACCCTCGGAGGTTTGAAACTGCCCTCGAGCAGGATGCTGTTGAGCATGATCGCGACCGCCGCCGCGCAACTGCCCTTCGAGCGGCCGTGCGCGTACCGGGGCCCCGAGATCTCCGGTGTGCCTGACCTCAGTGCGTTGAACATCCACGACCCGGCTCTCGCGCGGGGACGCACCGCTGCCGTCAAACCTCCACACGCAACGGCGCTCGCCTCACGATCACGCGCTATACGAGGCCGAACCTGCACTCGGCACCGGCCGCCCGCGTGGGGCGGCCGGTGCCGGGAGGCTCACGGGGTCGTCGTCGACAGCGTGAACGTCAGGGTCTTGCTGTAGCTGCCGGTGCGCAGCGGCTGGTTGGCGCCGATGTGCTGGCGCAGCGTGATCGTCACCGGGTCACCCGACACCGGGGCTGCCCACGCGGCCTTGGAGAACGCGACCTGCAGCGGCTCCGAGAGCGTGTAGGTCCCGTTGGCCAGATATGCCGGGGCAGGGGCCACGGTCAGCGCGGCGTCGCCCGCCGTGCTGGTGATCTCGGCGCTGGTGGCCGCCTCGTACGTCTTGTCGAGGTTGGGCGTGAACGACCCGAAGGAGGCCGATGCGCCCAGCTTCAGCGCGAGGGTCGCCGGGACGTTGCCGCCGACCGTCGTGCCCGCATCCACGCTCGTGTTGAGCGCGCCGACGCGCACGTTGCGGAAGAAGACGTCGTCGCCGGAGCCGTGCATCTGCAGGCCGATGCGGCCGAGCCCGAGCGCCTTGTCCGGGTCGACCCAGTCGTTGATCTTCACGCCGTTGAGGAACACCGTGATCCGGTCCGCCCTGACCTGGATCTCGTACGCGTTCCACTGCCCGGCCGGCTTGAGCGCGGCGTCGCGGGCGGCGGCGTCCGCCGCCTGCTTGCCGTAGATCGAGCCGGTGGTGTGTGCCGGGTCGTCGGTCGGGTCGACCTGGATCTCCTCACCGTCGGTGATGGAGGTCTGATCGGTGCCCGTGCCCTTGTCGGGGAAGCCGACGAAGATGCCGGAGTTGTCGTCGCCGGGCATCATCCACTCGAGCTTGAGCGAGTACGGGGCCTTGTAGTCCTTCTTCGTGTACATCAGGCCGAACCCGCCGACGGACTTGATCGTGCAGTCCTGGCGGACGAAGCGACCGCTGCCGGCGTACTGCCAGTCGACCAGCGACGCGTCGGTGCCGTCGAACAGCGCCGTGTAGCCCGCCTCGGGGATGAACGGGGTCGCACACGGCGGCGAGGCCGGCAGCTCGGGCGGCGCACCCACGGTGAACGCCTCGAACGTGCCGGTCTCGGCACCCGTGCCGTTGTAGGCGGCCACGCCGACGCTCGGCGCGCCGATCCCGCCGATGTCGAAACCGTCGCCGACCTCGGTCCAGGTCGTGCCGTCATCGAGCGAGTAGCGGCCGCGCAGCTGGCCGTCACGCGCGTACATCTGCAGCGTGATCGCCTTCTGGGCGTTGGCGGGCAGGGCAGGGCCGTTCTGGTAGCCGCTGTTGCGGCCCAGTTCGGTCGTCCACTCGCCACCGGGGCGGCGCATGACCACGAGCTTGCCCCACGCGGAGTTGCCGCTGTAGGCGACAAGGCCGGCCTGCAGGTAGTCGTCGGTGCCGTCGATCGAGACCTTGGACGTGATCGCCCAGCTGCCGTTGGTCGGACCCGGCTGGAGCACGATGTTCTTCGCGCTCACGTCGGTGCCGGTGATGTCCCCGCTGGCCGCCTTGATCTGCAGCTTGCCGCCGGCGAGCGAGTAGCCCGTCGCGTCCTCGTTGAGGACCGTCGTCCAGCGGCACTTGTCCAGCGTGGTGCCGTCGAACGTGTCGTTGGCGGCGACGGTCCCGCACTGGATCGGCTCGTTCTGCTTGAAGTCCAGGTAGTCGACGTTGACGTTGGCCTCGTCACCCGTGTCGTACTTGAGCTGGATCGCGTTGTTGCCGGCCTTGACGGTGATCTTGTCGTTCAGCGTCCGGTAGTTCGGCCACGCGCCCGTGTCCGGGAAGGAGACCTTCTTCTGGAACACACCGTTGACGTACAGGCTCAGGCGCTTGGTGCCCTGGAACGGGTTCGGCCCGTTCGCGTAGCCCCACGTAACATCCGCCACGCCGTCGGCGAGCGCGTTGATCTGCAGCGTGGTGCTGGCGCCCAGGTTCTGGTAGCCGCCGACGTAGCCCAGGCCGCTGTAGCCCGGGTGCTCGGTCTGCGCGTTGGCGCCGCCGGCCAGCGTGCCCGACTCGGCCTCGTAGCGCGTGGTGCCCGCCGGGGCGAGCCGCAGCGAGTCCAGGTTGACGTTGCCGTCGTCGGTCGTGCCGTACTTGAACTCGATCGTGTTCGCGCCGCCGTTGAGCGCGACCGTGTCGAGGTAGTAGCCCCAGGTCTTCCACGTGCCGGTCGAGGGCAGCGTGATCGTGCGGCTCGTGCCGTTGACGATCAGCGTGAGCTTCTTCGGGCCCTGGAACGGGTTCGGGCCGTTGGCGTAGTGCAGCGCAAAGCGGTAGTCGCCCGCCTTGGCCGTGTTGACGTCGATCTTCACGGACGACGACCCGGCGGTCTGGATGCCGGACACGAAGCCGCTGCCGGTGTATCCGGCGTGCTCGGTGTCGAACTTCGCGCCACCCAGCAGGGTGGCCTCCTCGAGCTCATAGGCCCCGTCGCCGACCGGCGCGACGTAGCCCGGGAGCTTGTTGAGCGTGTACCACGCCTCGGTGTTCCACAGCTCCTCGCCGGTGTTCGACGCAAACGGGCGCTGCGAGCGCACGTGCACGACGCGGCCCGGCTTGAGGCCGTCGAGGTGGACGGTGACCGTCAGCTTGTCGGCGGAGATGCTGGCGTCCTTGACGGTCAGGGACTCCTCGTCGACCTTCGGGCCGCCGTACTGCGACGTCGGCACGTAGCGCCACTGGTCGAACTTGTAGGCGTCCTTGAGGCGCGCGATCGCGGTGTCGCCGACCGGCTGCGTGTAGGTGAGCTTGAAGCCGCCGTCGACGAGGCTCATGGTCGCGAAGTCGAAGACGTTCTTGCCGTTGGGGGTGAGCTTCTGGAAGCCGAAGCGGAGCTTGTTGTCCTCGCCCCAGTTGCCGCCCTCGCCGATGCCGCCGACGTAGATCGCGCCATCGGGGCCGATGATCGTGCGGTTGACACCGGCCTCGAGGCCGGCCGAGTGGCGGAAGACGGCGCCCTGGTACTCACCCTCGACCTTCTCGAGGAAGCCGCGCTGCAGGCCGCCGTAGGTCACGTCGCCCCACATCATCTGGCCCTTGAACGGACCGTCCTTGACCAGGACCGGGTTCGAGGGCGAGTTCGCGATCTCGTTCTGGGGCATCCACAGGACGGGTTGCGTGACCGGCTTGTCGTCGAGCGGGCCGTGTGGGTTGGTGTAGTGGTTGAAGAAGCGGTCCTGCTTGATCTGGACCATCTTCGAGGCCGGCAGCCAGGCACCCTGGTTGTCGTTGACGAAGATGTCGTTGTCGGGGCCGAAGCCGACGCCGTTGGGCGTGCGCAGGCCGCCCGCGACGATCGAGACCTGCCACGTCGAGCGGCTGACCTTGATGAACGTGCCCGGGTTCGTGCCCGGCTGCGGGTCGGTGGTCGCCCCGCCGTTGTTGATGGCGTTGGAGCGGGCGATGTAGAAGTAGTCGTCGTCGTGGATCAGGCCGAACGCGAACTCATGGAAGTTGCCGCCGTTGGGCCACGTCGCGAGCTGCTTCTTCTCCATCAGGCCGTCGCCGTTGGTGTCGGGCGAGAGCTCGGTGAGCTGGCCGCGCTCGGAGACGTAGTACTTGTCGCCGATGACCTGGATGCCCATCGGGTTGCGCAGCTTGTCGGCGACCACCTTGTAGGTGACCTGGGAGGCGTTCGTGGCGCCCGTGACGTGGTCGAGGAGGTAGACCACGCCCGAGTCCGGGTTCGGCACCCAGCCGCCCGAGCTGACGTCGCCCGAGGTGGTCATGACCATGCGGCCGTCGGGCAGGAAGTCCATGCCTGAGACGTGCGGCTCGAAGCCGGGCGGGCGGAGGTTCGTGAGGTCGTAGTCCGGGTTGACCGCGTCCAGGCGCAGGCCGTCGCCGGCCGTGTCCGTCGCGCCTTCGCAGTACTTCGAACCCGGCGCGGTGACGCGCACGACACCCGCCTCGGTGGAGAGCACGGAGGTCGGGACGACCACGTAGGCGCTTGCGCCCGGAGCCTTCCATTCGAGCTTGAGGACCTGGCCGCCGCCGGCCTCGATGTAATCGATGCGCAGGTCGTGGTAGCCCGCGGTCAGCGTGACGGTGCCCTCCTTGGAGGTGTCGCCATGCAGGCCGTCGTGGTCGATGACGACCGCGCCGTCGATGCTCAGCTTCGAACCGTCATCGCTCGTGATGCGGAACGCGTAGCTGCCGGCCGTCGCGGCGTTCAGGTTCGCCAGGACGGTTGACTGGAAGTTGTCGTTGGCGCCGAACTCGGCTTCGGTCGTCCAGTTGATGTTCGGCATCAACTTGTCGACGTTGGGCGTCTGCGCGCTCTTGAGCGTGCACGTCTTCGTCGGCCCGTTGGCGAATTGATAGGTGCGCAGGGTGACGCCGGGCTCCTGCGGCGGCAGCCCCTGTGCGGAAGCCGAACCGGCGAACGCGCCGGTCGCGACGACTACTGCGACGCCGAGCATGCCGATGCGGCTACTCAGGCGACGACGAACCAATCCGGACAACAGCGACTCCTCCTACACCGACGTCAGTTCCCATGAGAAGTTACTTGGGGATTGGACGCAATTCCACTCGCTTTTGTCGCGAGAGCGACCAAAAGCGCTCGTGACACGAGTAAGCGGTCTAGGACATTCGTCTGCTGTGGCGCCAGAATTCTCCAGGCCACCAGTTCCAGCGACCGAACAGGGTCATCGTCGCGGGCAGCAGCAGGCCGCGCACCACCGTGACGTCGAGAAGGATGGCGACCGTCATCCCGACGCCGATCTCCCTGACCTCGGCCAGCTCACCGAGCGCGAAGCCTCCGAACACGACGCCGATCGAGATCGCGGCCGCCGTGACGACCGGTCCCGAGGCCGCGATGCCGTTCAGCACGGCCCGATCGTTGTCGCCGCACCGGTCCCACTCCTCCTTGATGCGGGCGAGCAGGAACACCTCGTAGTCCATCGAGAGCCCGAACAGGAACATGAACAGCAGCAGCGGCGTCGTGATGTCGAGCGGGCCCGAGAGCAGCAACGCCACCACGCCGAGCGCGGCCCCGAGCGTGAGCAGGTTCAGCACGATCGCCTTCAGTGCGATCAGCACGGAGCGCGTGAGGGCGAACAGCAGCAGCGCCGTCGGCAGGCCGACGACCAGCAGGGCCAGCGGCAGCCGCTGCGCCGTGGAGTCCTTGGCGTCCACGAGCTCGGCGGCCGCGCCGCCCACAAGCACCTCCACCGAGGAGTCGAGGCCCCGGATCGCGCGGACCAGCTGCTGCGCGCGCTCGCCGGAGTCGGGGCCCGCGGCGTCGACCTCGATCCCGGTGACCGACGGCGGCAGGTCATCCCGGATCATTCCGTCCTTCGCGTTGGGCAGCTTGCGCATCTTTTCGATCAGCCCGGTGACGGCCGGATCGGTCTGCGCCGCCGCGATCAGCACCTGGATCGGATCGACGGGACCTGCGGTGAAGTCGCGCTCCACCGCCTCGAGCACCAGCCGCTCCTGGGCGTCCGCGGGCAACGAGCGCGCGTCGGCGTCGGCCACCTGGAGGCCGAGCGCCGGGATCGACAGCGCGAGCAGCGCGGCGATGACGGTGAGCGCCACCGCCGCTGGACGGCGTTGCGCGAACGCGGCGAGCCGTGCGAGGAGCCCGGGCGCGCTGGAGCGATCGCGCCGCCAGACCCAGGTGCGTGTGCCCGGCGACGGGATGCGGTGATGCGCGACGGCGAGCAACGCGGGCATGAGCGTGAGACCGGCGATCGTCGCCGTGCCGACCGCGAGCACGCCGCCCAGAGCCATCGCCGACAGCAGCGGGTCGGCGAAGACGTACAGCCCAGCGAGGGCGATCGCGACGGCGAGGCCGGACACGAGCACCGCACGGCCCGCGCCGGCGATCGTCCGCCCCAGCACGTCGGAAACCGGCGCGTGCGGGGTCGCGGTGCGCTCCTCGCGGAAGCGCGCGAGGACCAGCAGGCTGTAATCGACGGATAGCCCGAGCCCGAGCAACGTGACGACGTTCACGGCGAACTCGCTGATCGCCACCACGCTCGCCAGCGCGTTGAGCGCAAGCAGTGAGCCCGTGATCGTCGCCAGCGCCGCGAGCAGCGGGATCGCACCGGCGAGCAGCCCGCCGCCGAACAGCACCAGGACGACGGCGAGGACGACGAACGCGATCGCCTCCCCGCGCACCGCGTCCCGCGTGGCCTGCTCGGCGAACGTGCGCTCGGCCAACAGTTTGCCGCCGACGAGCACCTCGGGCGCGTCGATCGTGCGCAGCTTCGCGGCGACCTTGTCGGCCACGACGAGCGCCGCGTCGTCGTCGAGCTTCGGGTCGAGCTCGATGACCGCGAGCGAGCTTTGCTTGTCACCCGCGATCAGCCCGCCCGCCGTGTAGGCGTCACGGACCTCGTGGACCCCGGGCACCGTCCGCAGCTCGTTCATGACATCGGTCGCGCTCTTCACCAGCGCAGGCGTGTAGAAGTCCGCCCCGCCGATCACGGCCACGACCGTTTCACCGTCGGGAGCGAGCTCATCCAGGCGCTCCTGGACGCGCGCCGACTGCCCGTGCGCCCCATCCACGGATTCCGTGCGGTCGAAGACGCCGGCGCCGAAAACGCCGCCAGCGAGCGCGACCACGGCCCAGACGCCGAGGATCACCAACCGCCGGCGGGCTCCCGCACGCCCCAGCCATTCGAGCATCGCGAGATCGTAGATGGCGTCCCGAAGCGCGCGGAGATCTGCTCTGCGCTCTCTTCTCTGAGCGTCCTGTTCGACGTGATCCAGCCATTCCCGACCTTCTCGGAGGCGTTTCTGCACGCGTTGTGTGACCTCGAGGCGCAGATCGCAGTCCACGCTGGACCAGCCGCGTAGCGCGTTCCCGCCCGTTCTGCGCTTGAGGGACTGCGACGAACCGCCGATACCAGTTGCGTCGTGCACAACGAGGTCAGCAGGAGCCGAAGCGTGACCCGGATCGTCGGCACGCTGTCGCGGCGCGCGCGAATGTGGACGGCGCTGGTGATCGTGTTGCTGATCGGCGTGGTCGCTGTGCCGCCGGCACCGGCCCAGGACCGCGACTGCGGACACTTCGCGACCCAGGCTGCGGCCCAGGCGTACTTCGTCGCGCTCGGCGGCCCAACGGATGACCCGGATCGGCTCGACGCGGATTCCGATGGCATCGCCTGCGAGGCGCTCCCATGCCCGTGCAGCGCAAATCCCGGCAGCGCGCCGGCGCCGACTCCCACATCGACGCCGACCGCAACGCCCACGCCTACGCCTACGCCGCAGGCACCTGCCGCGAAACGCTCCGCCCGGATCGTCCGCGTCATCGACGGCGACACGCTGCGCGTGCGCCTCTCGTCAGGGCGACAGATCACGGTGCGCCTGATCGGCATCGACACGCCCGAGACCAAGCGCCCGGGCGTGGCTGTCGAGTGCGGCGGGACGGCGGCCAGCGCCTACATGCACCGAATCGCATTCCGCCGCGGCCGCGGCCGGCAGGTCACGCTCGTCAACGACCCCAGTCAGGACGCGACCGACCGATACGGGCGAACCCTGGCCTATGTCGACGCGAGTGAGAAGGGTGACCTCAGCCGGCTGATGCTTCGCGCGGGCTGGGCGTCGGTGTACGTGTACGCGAACCCGTTCGGACGTCTCGCGCGCTACGAGAGCGCAGCCGGCCAAGCCGCGGCCCGGCGCGCCGGCGCATGGGACCGCTGCGACGGGGACTTCCATCGCCCGGCGTGACCGGACGGCACCGGTCGCGCCCCTCTGAGATCGCTGCCACCGACGGACCCGACGATCTACCAGTGGCAGCCTTAGCCACACCGTGACTCATCCCCCTCGGATGGTGTCGGCTCATCCCGGAGGGCTCGAGGTTCCCGTCGAATTCATCGAACGGGAGGGTTGGACATGGCCAAGCAGGCGACGCGTGCCCCGGATCGCTACGCGAACCGCAACGCGCCACCGCCGATCGGTCACGGATGGGTGGCGTTCGCGGGCTCCTACCTCATGCTCGCGGGGCTCCTCAATCTGATCTGGGGCGTGACCGCGCTCTCCAAGAAGGACTATTTCCAGGAGAGCGGCCTGCTCTGGACCTCGCTCGACACGTGGGGCGGGCTCGCGGTCATCGTCGCCGCCGTCCAGCTCGTCGCCGGCGGCCTGCTGTTCGCCCGCAAGCTGGGTGGGGTGCTGATGGCGATCGTGCTCGCGATGGTCGGGATCCTCATGAACTTCCTCTCCATCGGCGCCTACCCCGTGTGGTCGGTGATCGCGATGTCGTGCAACGCCCTCGTGCTGTGGGCCGTGACGGTCCACTCCGACCAGTTCGAGACCTGAGGACCACACAGGGCGTCGACGATGTCCGCGGTAGGCTCGGCGCATGGCAGTGCCCGAGCCGCTCGCCGGCGCCGCGTTCGCCGGCCAGTTGGAGACGTGGCAGCGCGAGGCGATCCACAGCGCGACGATCGTCCTGACCGACGAGACGCTGCAGTCGATCCGGATGCTCGAGCCGGAACTCGCCAACTACGAGGACTTGCCGTTCACGGCCTTCCTTCCCCCGTGGAGAAGCTGGCGCGCCTACTCCTACCGGTTCCTGTTGGACCTCGCGCTCTGCGTCTTCGAGATGGGGCGGCGTCTCACGCAACCCCGATGGGACTACCCGCGCTGCACCGGCGAAGAGATCGCCCTCTGGATCATCCTCTGCCAAGCCGAGGTCAACGCCGAGCTGGCCGGCCACGAACTCGACCCCGAAGACCTGATCGACCTGATGTTCGAAGACGGCGACTTCCTCGCCTACTACTCAGAGATCCCGGAAGACGAGATGCGCGAACTCGCCGCCAAGCACGACGTCCCGCTCGAACCTGAGAACTGGTTCGAGCCGTTTCGAAAAGACCGCCCGATCCACCCGTTCTTGACCGACGCCTGAGCATCGACAACCCGAACCCTCGTCGCTCCGAAAGTAGGTGTGACGAACAGTGAGGGAATTGGAGGTCTGTGCGCTGACAAACCGTCCGCCTCCGCTGACAGCAGCGGCACGGCCAGGCGCGCGCCTCGACGCCGACATGGCGCGTCCCGGTAGCGCTGCGGCCCGGCTCGCATTACGGTCGGTCAGTCCGGAGGGCAAGTAAAAGGGACTGTCTCGATGTCTGATGTGTCGCGCCGAGGACGCCGCATCCTCGCCATATCCGCCGTTGCCGCGTGTGCGGCGATCGTCGCGTCATCTGGGGCCGCCGCGCGCCCCGATTCCGCGGTCAAGGACTGGGACGGCGACGGCGCAGTGGCGCCGGCCGACTGCCGGCCGCTCGATCCCGCCGTGTATCCGGGGGCGCCTGACAAGCCGGATCTCGCGTTCGAGGACACCAACTGCGACGGCATCGACGGCGACCTCAACAAGGCGATCTTCGTCGACGGTGGCGGCGGCCTGGACACGCGCTCCGGGACCAGGGATTTCCCGAAGAAGACGATCACCAACGCACTCGCGGCCGCCAAGGCAGCCGGCAAGGATGTCTACGTCGCCGCGGGCACCTACGCCGAGTCGCTCGCGCTGGAGCCCAACCTCGGGATCTACGGCGGATACACCCCGAACTTCGCCGCACGCAGCACCACGGAGCCGACCACGATCAACGGTGGACCGCAGGCCGCGATGGCCGACGGCGACGCCGGCGTCGTGCTGCAGCTGCTGACCTTCCAGGGCGCCGCCGCGGGACCCGGAGGCAGTTCGTACGGCCTCCGGATCGTCAACAACGCCAAGGTCGCCGTGCAGCGGGTGACCGCGATCGGAGGCACCGCGGGCGCGGGCGGCGTCGGGACCACCGGCACGATCGGCGCGACCGGGGGCAACGGCACGGTCGGCAACAGCAGCGGCTGCGGCACGTCCCAGGCTGCGGCCACGGGCGGCGGCAGCGGCGGCGGATCCAACGGCGGCGGCGGCGGTGCCGGCGGCACGTCCGCGGGCGGCGGTAGCAACGGCGTGACCGGCTCCGGGGCGGGCGGCGGCTTCCGCGGCGCAGGCGGCGGCGGAGCCAATGGCGGTGGCAACCAGACCGGCGGCAACGGCGGGACCGGCCAGCCCGGCGGGCCCGGCTCGGCCGGCCCCAACGCCCCCACCGCGACGTTCACCCCCGAGCTCGCCGGCGCGGGCGGCTGGGCCGGTACCAACGGCACGCTCGGCACGGCCGGCACGGGCGCGTCCGGCGGCGGTGGCGGCGGTGGTGGCGGCGCTGCCTTCAACGGCATCTACAACGCCCCCGGCGGCAGCGGCGGCTCGGGCGGC
>NZ_JAPDOD010000054.1 GCF_027587205.1 Solirubrobacter ginsenosidimutans | reverse complement strand
CCGTGGCGGTGGGCGACGCCGCCGTGGCCGGCGCGGCGCCGGCGGCGGCGCCGCCCAGCGCTCCCACCCGCGCCGCGAGGCGCAGGATGCGCGCGACCTTGTCGTCGACCGCCGCCTCGCTGACCGAGCCGTCCCGTACCGCGGCGACCAGCGCGTCGCCCCACGGGCCGGACGGGCCTGGCATCGCCAGGTCCAGCCCCGCGTTGCCCGCGCCGACGGTCCCGCGCGCGGCCATCCAGTCGGAGACGACGACGCCGTCCCAGCCCCACTCGTCCTTCAACACCGCATTCAGCAGCGGCGACTCGGTCATCGTCACACCGTTGACGCCGTTATAGGCCGCCATCACCGCCCACGGCCCCGCCGCCATGATCAGCTCGAACGGCAGCAGGTACAGCTCGCGGAGCGCTCGCGAGCCCACCCGCGCGTCCAAAGTGAACCGTTCGGTCTCGGAGTCGTTGGCCACGAAGTGCTTGACCGTCGCCGCGACGCCCTCGGCCTGCAACCCGCGCACGAACGCGGCGCCGAGCATGCCCGTGAGGTACGGGTCCTCCGAGAAGCACTCGAAGACCCGCCCGCCGAGCGGCGACCGGTGGAGGTTGACCGTCGGCGCCAAGAGCACATCGACGCCCTTGCGCCGCGCCTCGTACGCCAGCAGCCGGGCGACCCGCTCGACCCGCCGCTCGTCCCACGTCGCGGCGAGCGCCGTCGGCGACGGGACGTTGGCCGACGGGTCGCGCTCGTCCCACAGACGGCCGCGCACGCCCGCGGGCCCGTCGGAGGTCACGATCGCCCGCAGCCCGATGGCCGGCTCGGCGTGCAGCGACCAGAAGTCGGCCCCGGTGAGCAGCCGCACCTTCTGCTCGAGGCTGAGGGCGGAGAGCAGTTCCTCCATGAGCCGTCAGTATGGATAGGGGATGCGGGCGCTGCTGTTCGACGTGTTCGGGACGTGCGTCGACTGGCGCACCTCGATGATGCGCGAGGCCGAGCGCTTCGGCCTGCCGCCGCAGCTGGCGGTGGCGTGGCGCGACGAGTACCAGCCACAGCTGGAGACCGTTCGCAGTGGTCAGCGGCCGTGGGTGAACCTCGACGTCCTGCACGAGATCGGGCTCAACCGCGTGCTCAGAGCCATGGACCTGACCCTGCCCAAAGCCGACCGCGTCGAGCTGGTGCGAGGCTGGCACCGCCTCGATCCCTGGCCCGACGTCGTCGCCGGCCTCACCCGCCTCAAGGAGACCTTCATCATCGCGCCCTGCTCCAACGGCCACATCGCCCAGTCCGTCAACCTCGCGAAGTTCGCGAAGCTGCCGTGGGACGCGATCCTCGGCGCCGAGATCGCCCATGCGTACAAGCCGGACCCACGGGTCTATCGCGAGAGCGTCTACGCGCTGGGGCTGGAACCGGACGAGGTCTGCATGGTCGCCGCGCACCGCGACGATCTCAGAGCCGCGGCGGCAGTCGGGCTCCAAACCGCGTTCGTCGAGCGCTTCGGCGAGGATCCCGGACCGCCGTTCGACGCCGACTTCGTCGCCCACGACTTCGAGGAGCTGCTGCGATGAAGGCGCTCGCCGCGGGTTGGCTGACGTTCGTCGTCTACTTCTTCTTCAAGGACTCGCTGCTGTCGAAGTCCAACCTCGACTCGGCGCCGATCACGGCCCTGCTGCTGGTCTGGCTGCTCGGCGTGATCCTGTGGTGCGCGTTCGCGGTGATCGTCGCCGCCGACCATCTCGCCGAGATGCTGGGCGAGCCGTTCGGCACGCTGATCCTGACCTTCAGCATCGTCGCCATCGAGGTGATGCTGATCAGCACGGTGATGCTCGGCGGCGGCGCGCCCACCGTGGGGCGGGACACGATGTTCGCCGTGATGATGATCGTGCTCAACGGCGTGATCGGGCTCTCGCTCGTCATCGGCGGTCTCAAGCACCACACGCAGGACTACAGCCTGCCGGGAGCGAGCGCGTACCTGAGCGTGATCATCCCGCTGGTCACGATCGCGCTGATCCTGCCCAGCGTCACCCACTCGACCGACGAGGCGACGCTCTCGACGACGCAGGCGATCCTCTTCGCCGGCGCCACGATCGTCCTCTACGTGGTCTTCATCCTCATCCAGACCGGGCGGCACCGCGACCTGTTCGTGCACGGGCCGATCGAGGAGCACGACGTCCCCGACCCCACCGCGAGACAGATCGGCAAGTGGGTCGCCATGCTGGTCGCGGGCGCGCTCCCGATCGTGCTGCTCTCCAAGAGCCTGGACAAGGTCGTCGACGCCGAGATCAAGGCGATCGGCGCACCGGGCGCGCTGACCGGCGTGCTGATCGCGATGATCGTCTTCACCCCGGAGGGGATCAGCGCGCTGAAGGCCGCGTCGCGCAACCAGCTGCAGCGCACGGTCAACCTCTGCCTCGGCGCCTGCCTGAGCACGCTCGGCCTGACGCTCCCCGCGGTGCTGACGATCGGCCTGATCACGGGCGAGCAGGTGATCCTCGGCCTCGATCCGACCGGGATCGTGCTCGTCGTCCTCACGCTGCTGCTCAGCATGGTGACGTTCAGCGGGCCGCGGACGACGGTCCTCGAGGGCGCCGTGCACCTGCTGGTCTTCTTCGTCTACATCGTGCTCGTCTTCAGCCCGTAGTCGGCCGGCGAGCGCCCGATCACGGCCTTGAAGGCCTTGATGAAGTGCGCCTGGTCGAAGAAGCCGAGCTCGAGCGCGAGCCGCGGCCAGTCGTGCTCGCCGTCGGCCATCCGGTCGGCGGCCTCATGCAGGCGAAAGCGCGAGAGCACCCACTTCGGCGACACGCCCACGTACTCGCGAAACAGCCGCTGCAGCGTCCGCTTGGAATAGCCCGCATGGGCGCACAGCTCGTCGACGGTCGTGATCCCGTCCAGCATCGCCGCGAACAGCCCGGTGAGCTCGGCGATCCGCGGGTCGTCCTCGAACCCGCGCGCCCGCATCCCCTCCTCCATCGCGGCGATCCGTACCCGCTCGTCACCCTCGGTCGAGATCGGCCCGAACACGTCGGTGATTGGGAACGTGCGATCGGTGAGCGCGTGCGCCGGGACCGGGTGAAACGCATGGAACGCGCCCGGCCGGAACTTCGTCGCGACGGCGATCCCTGACCGCTGCAGCTGGCGCCGGAAGCGCTGCGAGACGACGCCGTAGATCAGGTGCGCACCGGGCTCGAAGACCATGTGGAAGCTCGGGTGCGACACGACTTCCTGCGTGAACGGCTGCTCGAGGTCCCACGCCACCACCCAGTGGCGGTCGACCAGGTGGGCGAGGTCCTCGGACGGGGCGTAGCGGGTGAGGCGGAAGTGCCGCTCCGCGGCATCCGGGTTCAGGATGCCGCGGCGACTCTCGAGATCAGGCGCGCTCACCCACCCAACGCTATCCGGCGACGGCCTCGGCCACGAGTGCGGCGTCCGGCTTGATGTGCGGCGCCCGGATGGCGCCGACCAGCAGGTTCACCACCGCGATCCCCGCGGCGACGAGCATGCCGCGCTCGAACCCCGACGCCAGTGCCTCCGGCTGCGACGCGCCGGTGGCGAGGACGTCGCCGACGCGCGAGGTCGATGCGGTGGAGACGAGCGCGAGCCCGAGCGCCCCACCCACCTGGAAGGCGGCGGTGATCACGCCCGACGCGGCACCCGCGTCCTCGTGCGGGACCTCGGCGATGGCCGCGATCTGGTTGGCGACGCCGACCAGCGGCAGCCCGAGGCCGAAGACCACGAAGCCGGGCAGGATGTCCGTCGCGTAGCCGGCATGCGCGCCGGCGCGGCTGAGGAGGAGCAGGCCGACGACGCCCACCGCCGACCCGCCGAGGTACGCGACGCGGGTGCCGAGGCGCGTGACGAGCTGGGCGCCCACCACCGCGGAGGCGATCGCGGCGATTCCCATCGGGACGAAGTGCACGCCCGCTTCCAGCGCGCTGTCCCCGTGCACCTGCTGCAGGTAGAGCGCGGAGATGAAGAACATGCCGAGGAACGAGGCGCCGTTGAGCGCCAGCGCGACGACGGACACGCTCAGCCCGCGCACGCGGAAGAGCTTCAGCGGCACCAGCGGGTCGGTCGCGCGCGACTCGACGTAGACGAACGCGGAGAGCAGGATCGCGGCGGCGCCGAACAGCCCGAGAACCTCGGCCGAGCCCCAGCCCACGGCGTCGGTGCGGATGACGCCGTAGACGAGCGCGAGCAGGCCGCCGGTGGCGAGCACGGCGCCGGTGAAGTCGAATGAGCGCGCGGTACCGCGGCTCTCGGACAGGAACATCGGCGCGGCGATGATGCCGCCGATCGCCACCGGGACGTTGACGAAGAAGATCCACTCCCAGCCGGCCGAGTCGACCAGCACGCCGCCGGCGACGACGCCCAGCGTTCCGCCGATGCCCGCCAGTGCGCCCCAGACGCCGAGCGCGATGTTGCGCTCACGACCGGCGGGGAAGGTGACCGTCAGCAGCGCGAGCGCGGCGGGCGAGAGCAGCGCCGCGCCGACGCCCTGGATGGCGCGGACGGCGATCAGCATCTCCGACGAGCCGGCGAAGCCGCCGGCGAGCGAAGCGGCGCCGAAGAGCCCGAGGCCGACGACGAAGAGCCGCCGTCTCCCGAGCAGGTCGCCGGCTCGGCCGCCGAGCAGCAGCAGGCCGCCGAAGGCGAGCGTGTACGCGTTGACGACCCATTGCAGGCTGTCGGCGGAGAACCCGAGGTCCGTCTGGATCGCCGGGAGGGCGACGTTCACGATCGTCACGTCCAGGACGACCATGAACTGCGCGACGGCGAGCACCGCAAGGGCAAGCCATCGTGATCGTGAATCATTCACCTCTTGAACGGTCATGGGGTGGCACCATACGCCTCGATGGTGAATGATTCAAGGCATGAATGATTTTTCGTGTCTATCCTCGGACGTCGTGATCGAGTTTCCGCAAGGCATCACCGACCGCCCCGCGCTGCTGCTGGTCAAGGTCGGCAACGCGATCGTGACCCAGTCCGAGGACCCGCTCGTCGCCATGGGGCTGAGCGGGCGCCAGTACATGGTCCTTGCGGTCCTCAGCTCGGACGCGCCGCCGTCACAGCTGGAGCTGGCCGGCCTCTGTGGACTCCTGCCCGCGCAGATCGTCCCGGTGATCGACGAGATGGAGCGCCGCGGCTTCGTGACCCGCCAGCGCTCGGAGACCGACCGCCGGCGCTCGATGGTCAACCTCACAGACCAGGGGCGCGAGATCCTGGCGCGGGCCGATGCGCTCGGCCAATCGCTCGTCGAGCAGCTCGATCCGGAGCTCCGCGAGACGGTCGTCAGCGCCCTGTCGCGTTCTTACAATACGTGGCCCTAGAGCGGGCGTAGCTTGGCCGTATGACCGCCAAGCCGATTCCCGAGGGCTACCACTCCCTCACCCCCAACCTCACCGTCGCACACGGCCTCGAGGCGCTCGACTTCTACGCCGACGCGTTCGGCGCCGAGGTCGTCCGCAAGCTCGTCATGGGCGGCAAGCTCATGCACTCCGAGCTGCGCATCGGCGACTCGATCTTCTCCGTCAGCGATCCGTTCGAGGAGTTCGGGCTCGCCGCGCCGCCGGCCGACGCGCCGCTCTCGAGCTCGATCCTGATCTACACCGAGGACGTCGACGCGCTCTATGACCGTGCGCTCGCGGCGGGCGCGACCGAGCTCAATCGCCCGAGCGACCAGTTCCATGGCGACCGCGCCGGCTCGCTGAAGGACCCGTACGGCCACCGCTGGATGCTCGCCACCCACACCGAGGACATGTCCGAGGAGGAGATGCAGCGGCGCACCGAGGAAGCCATGGCCGGTTCTTCCTAGGTCACGCGAGAGCGGGTCTGGTCGACCTCGCGGTGCACGCCGCGTTCGACCAGGTCCCGCAGGCGATCGATCGCGTCCCAGACGTCGACGAAGCGCGTGTAGAGCGGGGCGATGCCGAGCCGCACGCTGTCCGGGCCGCGGAAGTCGGGGACGACGTCGGCGCACTCGATCAGCGCGCGGCAGATCGGCCACGCGTCAGGGTGGTTGAGGGAGACGTGCGAGCCGCGGCGCGACGGGTCGCGCGGCGAGCCGAGCGTGAAGCCGAGCGGCGCGAGCCACTCGTCGTGCAGCCCGATCAGCAGCTCGGACTGGGCGATCGACTTCGCGCGCAGCGCCTCGATCCCCGCCTCGGCGGTGACCCGCACGCCCTCCTCGACCGCCGCGACCACGAGGATCGGGGGCGTGCCGGCCATGAAGCGCGTGATGCCGTCCGCGGGCGCGTACGGGCGCTCCATCGCGAACTGGTCGTCCTGGCCGAACCACCCTTGGATCGGCGTCCGCAGCCGGTCCTGCTCGGCCTGCGCGACATACAGGTAGCCGGCGGCGCCCGGGCCCGCGTTGAGGTACTTGTAGGTGCAGCCGACGGCGTAGCGGATGCCGCGGGCGTTGAGGTCGACCGGGACCGCGCCGGCGGAGTGGCTCAGGTCCCAGATCACCGTGCCGTCGAACGACTCCAGCTCGGCCAGCGCGCCCGATCGGTAGCCGACGTGGGAGAGCACGACCAGGCCGCCTTCAGGGAGGTCGGCGGGCTGCGGCCCGTTCAGCGGGTCGGCGTTCTCGAAGATCGTCAGCTCGAGCCCGCGGGCGCGGGCGATGCCCTCGAGCACGTAGCGGTCGGTCGGGAAGTTGTCGGTGTCGGTGGAGATCGAGCGCAGCGCCGGGTCCGCGTCGAGCAGCGCGTTGACGAGCTTGTAGAGGTTGACGGTGGTGCTGTCGGCGACGAGCACTTCGCCGGGGCTCGCGCCGAGCACCTCGGCCAGCGCGTCGCCGGTGCGGGTCGGCGCTTCGATCCACTCGGGCCAGCCGCTGACCAGCTCGTCGCCCCACTGGTCGATCACGCGGTGCAGCCGGTCGCGCGTGGCCTTCGGCAGGCGCCCGAGCGAGTTGCCGTCCAGGTAGAGCCGGTGCTCGTCGGCGATCACGAAGCGCTCGCGGAAGTCCGCCAGCGGGTCGGCGTTGTCCAGCCGCATCGCGTCGCCGCGCGTCAGAGCCACGCGCGCACCGCCTTCCACAGAGGATTCCCGGGATCGAGGTGGCCGAAGTGGTCCTCCTCGGGCTCCACGATCAGCGACGCGCCGGACGCGCGCGCGAACCGCTCGCTGATCTCGACCGGCACGATGTCGTCGCGCCCGCCGTGGGTGAGCAGGGCGGGAACGCCGAGCGGGAGCCGCTCGATCGGCGAGGCGACGTCGGTCGGCTGCCCGCGCAGGAAGCGCTCGACGACGCCGTTGGAGAGCCGCAGGTCCCACGCCCGCTGCAGATCCAGCACGCCCGCCTGTGAGACCACGCCGGTGACCGCCACGCGCGCATTCTCGCGGGTCGCGGCCCAGGCCGCGAGGTGGCCGCCCGCGCTGTGCCCGATCGTGACGACGCGCGAGAGGTCGACGCCCGGCAGCTCGCTGAGGTGATCGATCGCCGCGCCCACGTCGTCGAGCGTGAACGGGACCCCGCCGCCGTTGCCGAGGCGCCGGTACTCGATGTTCCACGCCGCCCACCCGCGCGAGGCGAGGTCGGCGCAGAGCGCATCCATCAGCTCGAGGCCGTACTCGGCCTTCCAGAAGCCGCCGTGGATGAGCACGGCAACGGGCCCCTCGCCGTACAGCACGCCGTACTGCGAGGGGTCACTGCCGTAGTTATGCCGCGACGCCAAGTGAGCGAACGGCTTCGGCCAGCTTCGTGATGCCCTCGTCGATCTGCTCGGGGGTCACGCCGGAAAACGCCAGGCGGAGCGTGTTGGAACCGCCTTCCAGCAAGAAGTCCGTGCCCTTGACGAAGAGCACGTCGCGTTCGGCCGCGGCCTTCTCGAGCTCGGCCACGTCGACCGCCTCGGGCAGCTCCACCCACATGAAGTAGCCGCCGGACGGAGCGGCGAACTTCGCCTCGGGCAGCTCGCGGGTGAGCGCGTTGACGACCGCGTCACGGCGGGCCTTCAGCGCGGTCTTGACCGTCGCGATCGCGCCGTCCATCCCGCCCGTGGAGGCGAACTGGTACACGATCGCCTGCGAGACCATGTTCGGCGAGATGTACGTGTTGGTCGCGATCGTCTGGATCTGCTTGATCAGCGCCTGCGGCCCGACCAGGTAGCCGACGCGGATGCCGGGGCAGACGGTCTTCGAGAACGAGCTCGCGTAGACGACCCGGCCCGCGGTGTCCTGCGAGAACATCGAGTCGATCGAGTCGCCCTCGAAGCGGATGTCGACGTACGGGTCGTCCTCGAAGATCGTGAAGTCGTGCTCGACCGCGAGCTCCAGGAGCCGCTTGCGCTTCTCGGCGGAGAGCGTGTACCCGGCGGGGTTCTGGAAGTTCGGGATGATGTGCGCGAGCTTCGGGCTGACCGTCTTCAGCGTCGTCTCGAGCGCGTCGGTCGAGATGCCGTCGGTCTCGAGGTCGACCATGTGGATGTCCGCGCCGCGGTTGCGCAGGTTCAGCAGCGTGCGGTCATACGTCGGCGACTCGACGATCACCGCGTCGCCGGCCTGGACCAGCAGCTCGAACAGGAACGCGTCCGCCTGCATCGACCCGTTGGTCACGAGCACCTGCTCGACCTCGACGCCGTGCTTCTCCGCGATCCACTTGCGCAGCGGGACGTAGCCGACGCTCGTGCCGTAGGCCGTCGCGCCCGCCGGGTCCTTCTCGAAGGCGAGATTGGCGGCCTTCTTCAGGCCCTCCACGTCGACGATGTCGAGAGACGGCGCCCCACGGGCGAAGGAGATCGTGGCCATAAGACTTGAGCCTAGCGGCGTTTGCACAAGGTCCCCACGCTGATCACGAGCGGCGCGGGGAGCTGCTTGGCCTTGTAGTCGATGACCGCCGTCCGGCGGCCGGTGCCGCGCTCGAGCAGATCGATGTCGCGATCGGAGAGGTTGTACATGCGGAGGTTGGCGGTGGCGACCTTGCCGTCCTGCGTGCGCGGCTGCGCGAGGCCGTTGGAGCGCATCCCCGGCGGGCAGGTCACCTTGGCGTGGTGGACCTGGCGGTCGCCGAGCTCGACGGTCAGGCTCGCGATCGCGACGGTCGACGGAAGCTTGGTGCCGGGCCGGATCGGCTTGCCGATCAGCACCTTGCCGCCCGCCTCGACCCCGGGCGAGGTGCCGCGCACGACGTGGTGCTCACCCGCCTGCCACGCCGCGACGCCGCCCGCGGCGAGCACGGCGACGGCTCCGCCCGCCGCGACCTTGGCGGCGACCCCGCCGCCGGTCGTCGCGCCGCCCACGAGGTGCAGCACGCCGGCCAGCGGGCCCATGCCGACCGGCGGGATCAGCGCGCGCAGCTTCGTCCGCGTGGCCTTCAACCCGTCGCGGAACTCGCGGCACGCCGCGCACCCGCGCACGTGGCGCAGCGCGTGCTCGGACGGGCGGCGGCGCTCGTCGTGGGCGGTCAGGAGGAGCTCGCGGATCTCTCCGCACTCGGCATCGCGCGCTTCGGCGGCGGCGACGAGCCCCGTGCGCGCACGCTTGACGAGCTGGCGCGACGCGGCCTCCGAGACGTCGAGCGCGCTCGCGACCTCCTCGTGGCTGAGCCCGTCGAGCTCGCGCAGCAGGAGCGCCGCGCGCTGCTGCTCGGGGAGGTCGGCCAGGTCCTCGATCAGGCGGCGCAGCTCATGCCGGCGGCTGAGCGTGCTGTAGACGTCCTCGCTGGACCCGGCCCGATCGCTGTCCTCCAGCGCCGTCGTCGGCAGCCGGTTGCGCCGCAGCTCGTCGATGCAGAGGTTGCGCACGACGCGGTGCAGCCAGGGCTTGACCTCCAGCGGGCGGCGATCCTCGCGCAGCGCTCGGTGGGCGCGCAGGAACGCCTCCTGGACGACGCCTTCCGCATCGCCGCCGGAGCTGCGCAGCGCGCGCGTGGCGGTGGCCTGCAGGCGCCGGCGATGGCGCTCGTGCAGGACGTCGAACGCGTCCTCCCGCCCAGAGCGGAAGAGCGAAACGAGGTGCTCATCCGAGCGCAGTCTGAGGTGGGCGGGAGGCACTTGGAAAGCCTAGTCGCAGAGGTCCGCGGTCTTGACCCACCCGTTCTTCTGCACGTGGCCATACGCGAACCCGTAGGCGTGCTTGCCGGACGTGTCGTAGCGGGTGACCTTGATCTTCTGGTGCTTGAACAGCGTCCCGATCATGGTCAGGTTGGGCGTGTGCCGGACGTACGAGCTATCAGCACAGACCTTGCGCATGCCGGTGGCGTGATCGGCGGCGAGCGCGGGCGTGGCGGCGGTCGCGGCGGCGGTGGCGATCAGGAGCGTGGGGAGGATTCGCTTCATGCCCGGGTCAACGCGGTCCCGGCTCACCGCGTGACGGACGTTCTGATAACTAGCGTCGGCATGGACTACCTCGCGCGTGCTCTCGAAGCCGTCGCGGCCTGGCGCGAGGCTGCCGGGCCGATGCCGACCCACCCGGCGCTCACACCCGACCCGGCGCGCTTCGAGGCGGCGTTCGCCGAGTTCAGCGAGCGGATGGCGACCAGCTACCCCTTCCACCACCCGCGCTATGCCGGGCAGATGCTCAAGCCGCCGCACCCGGTCGCGATCGCCGCCTATACCGCGGCGATGCACGTCAACGCGAACAACCACGCGCTCGACGGCGGCCCGGCGACCAGCGCGCTGGAGGTCGAGGTGGTGCGCGATCTGGCGAAGATGTTCGGCTTCCCGGACGACGCGCTCGGCCATCTGACGTCATCCGGGACGATCGCGAACCTCGAGGCGCTGTGGGTGGCGCGCGAGCTGCACCCGGGCAAGGGGGTCGCGTTCGGCACGAACGCCCACTACACGCACTCGCGCATGTGCGCCGTGCTCGGCATCGAGGGCGTCGCCACCGACGACTTCGAGGCGGCGGCGCGCAGCGGTCGCGTCGGCACGATCGTCGTCACCGCCGGCACGACCGGGCTCGGGACGGTCGACGCGGTCGAGGAGGCGGTGAAGCTGCGCGACGTGTACGGCGTCCGCATCCACGTCGATGCGGCGTACGGCGGCTTCTTCACGCTGCTCGACGAGCTCGTGCCGGTGGCGTCCTTCCGCGCGATCGCCGATGCCGACAGCGTCGTCGTCGACCCGCACAAGCACGGCCTGCAGCCCTACGGGTGCGGCGCGGTGCTGTTCCGCGACCCGAGCGTCGGCCGCCTGTACAAGCACGACTCGCCCTACACATACTTCACCAGCGGCGACCTGCATCTCGGCGAGATCTCGCTCGAGTGCTCACGCGCGGGGGCGGCCGCGGCCGCCCTGTGGCTGACGCTGCGCTCGCTCGACCTCGCGCCGATCCTCTCCGCCGGCGTCCGTGCCGCCCGCGCCTGGGCGGACCTCTTGCGGGAGTCCGACGACCTGCGCCTGCACGTCGAGCCGCAGCTCGACATCGTCAGCTACTTCCCGAACCGGGCGCGCGCGTCGGAGATCGACGCCGAGAGCGAGCGCATCCTCAACGCCGGGATGACCGACCCGGACCCGATCTTCCTCAGCACCTTGCGCATCGACGCCGCCGACTTCGCCGCCGCCCACCCGGACATCGAACTGGACACCGACGGCGTACGCGTCCTGCGCAGCGTCCTGATGAAGCCCGAGCACGAACCGCACGTGCCCTGGCTCCACGAACGCGTTACTTCAATTTCGAGACGGTGAACGCGAAGCGGCCCGTGTAGAGCGTGCCCGCGGGGTTGCCGCGGATCAGCTGCCCCGGGCCCGCGGCGGACCCGGCGATGATCGCGCGCGGGCCGTTGGCGTCGATGGCGTCGAGCGTCGTGTAGATCGGGTCGCCCCCGGGCGGGCGGCCCAGCAGCGGGTAGGTGATGCCGTTGTTGCCGAAGGTCTTGTCGCGCGCGCCGTTGGCCCGCAGGCGCAGGACCATGCCTTCCGGTGGCTGGCCGGAGCCGGAGAGCAGGATGCGGCCCGTGCTGTCGCGGACCATCGACTTGATCCGGATTTCGCGGCCGGCGCGCGCGATCCGGGCGACGCCGTGGCTGCCGAAGCGGGTGTCGAGTGCGCCGCTCACGGTCAAGCGGACCACCGCGCCGCGTGGGGTGCCGGCGGTCGTCAGATCGGTGCCGGCGACCAGCGTGGTGCCCTTCGGGCCCTGCCGGATCGCGGCGGCGCCGATTCCCGGCGCCGCGCCCGGGCCGAGCGGCACCTGCACGACGCCGGTCCCGTTCCACGTCGGGTCCGGCACGCCGTTGGGCAGGACGCGGATGACCGTGAACGTCGCGGCGTAGTTGGTCGACGGGAACCCGCCGACGGTGAAGGTCGTCGTCCCGTCCGCCTTGACCAGCAAGCCCGTGATGCGCCCGTTGACGCCGAGGTTGGCGCCGTCGACGGTCGCGTTGGCGCCGAACGACAGGTCCGGGCTGCCGTCGGCGAGCAGGCGGATGATGATCGGGATGTCGCCGGGGCGCGAGCCGCCCAGGGTCACGTTGCCGTTGGTGTCCATCACCATCGCGCCCAGCTCGGAGCCGGGAGGCCCGGCCAGCACGTAGCCGAAGCCCGCGCCGAAGCTCGGGTCGATCTCCCCGGTCGGGAGCAGCCGGAAGGCGACGAGCCGCGTCGTCCCGTCTGCCTGGCGCAGCGTGCCCGCGGCGACGATCCGCCCGTCACGGAACACCGAGATCGCGCGGACGCCGTCGAGCGTCGTGCCGGGCAGTGCGGGGACGACCTGGCCGCCGGTGCCGAACTTGGAGTCCAGCGTGCCGGTCGAGCGCAGCCGCACGACCACGAACTGCCCCGCGGCGGCGCCGCCCGCGAGCACGCGGTTGCCGGAGATCACCTTGACCGCGCCGCCGACCGCGTCGGCCGCGGTGGCCTTGAGCGTCACGGTGCCTTGACGCCCGAAGCGCTTATCCGGGTCACCCGCACGCGCCTGGGCGGCGGCGACGGGCAACAGCATGGTCAACAGGAGGGCGGAGGCGAGCAGACGCGTCATCGGACGATTCCAACCCGCGACCGGGACGATCGGTGCGCCATGCGGCGGGAGCATGCCACGCCGGGCGGCGGGGCATGCTCCACGTACGTCAGGTTTTTAGGCGGAGCGGGTGAGCGAGCCGGCGATCTCGGCCGCGATCTGGGCGACCTCGGTCGGCGTCCGGCCGACGCGCACGCCGTTGGCCTCGAGCGCTTCCTGCTTGGCCTTGGCGGTGCCCGCGCTGCCGGAGACGATCGCGCCGGCGTGGCCCATCGTCTTACCGGGAGGTGCGGTGAAACCGGCGATGTAGGCGACCACCGGCTTGGAGACGTTGGCCTTGATGTACTCGGCCGCCTCCTCCTCGGCGGAGCCGCCGATCTCGCCCGCCATGACGATCAGCTCGGTCTCCGGATCGGCCTCGAACTCGGCGATGATGTCGATGAAGGAGGAGCCCGGGACCGGGTCGCCGCCGATGCCGACGATGCTCGAGTTGCCGAAGCCGGCCTGGGCCAGCTCGTTGCCGATCTGGTAGGTCAGCGTGCCGGAGCGGCTGACGACGCCGACGTTGCCCTCGCTGAAGAACGACGCGGGGATGATGCCGACGTTGGCCTTGCCGGGGCTCAGGATGCCGGGGCAGTTCGGCCCGACCAGGCGGACGTTCGGGTTGCCCGCGAGGTGGTTGTAGACGCGCAGCTCGTCGTGGGCGGGGATGCCCTCGGTGATGCAGATGATCAGGCTGATGCCCGCGTCCTCGGCCTCGAGGATCGAGTCCGCCGCGAAGCGCGGCGGCACGAAGATCATCGCCGTGTTCGCGCCGGTCGTCTCGACGGCGTCGTGGAACGTGTTGAACACCGGGACGCCCTCGACGTCCTGACCGCCCTTGCCGGGCGTGACGCCCGAGACGACCTGCGTCCCGTAGCGGCGGTTGTTCATCGCGTGGAAGGTGCCCTCGCGGCCGGTGATGCCGGAGACGCAGAGCTTGGTGTCGTTCGTAACCAGGATCGCCATCAGCCAGCCAACTCCACGACCTTCTTCGCCGCACCGAGCATCGTCGCCTCGGTGTGGACGTTGGGCAGATTCGCCTCGGCGAGCAGGGCGCGCCCCTCGACGTCGTTCGTCCCGTCCAGACGGACCACGAACGGCACCGTCGGATTGATCTGGTTGAACGCCTCGATCAGGCCCTTCGCCACCTCGTCGCAGCGGGTGATGCCGCCGAAGATGTTGAAGAGGACCGCGGTGACGTTCTCGTTGGAGAGGATCACCTCGACCGCGCTGGTGATCGCATCGGCGCGGCTTCCGCCGCCGGCGTCGAGGAAGTTCGCCGGCGAGCCGCCCGCCTGGGCGACCACGTCGAGCGTGGACATCACGAGCCCGGCGCCGTTGCCGAGGATGCCGACGTTGCCGTCGAGCTTGACGAACGTCAAGCCGCGCTCGCGCGCCATCTGCTCCTGCGCGTCCTCGGCGGCGGTGTTGCGCAGCGCCGCGTTGTCCGGGTGGCGGAAGAGCGAGTTGTCGTCGAGCGTCACCTTCGCGTCGAGCGCCGCGACCTTGCGGTCAGGCGTCACGATCAGCGGGTTGACCTCGACGAGCATCGCCTCTTCTTTGACGAAGGCGTCATAGAGCTTGGCCAGCAGCGCGCCGAGCGGGCGGACGATGTCGGCGTCGACGCCGGCCTCGAACGCGAGCCGGCGGGCGTGGAAGTCCTGGAAGCCCAGCAGCGGGTCGACGTGGAGGCGGGCGATGGCGTCCGGGTTGGTGTCCGCCACCTCCTCGATGTCCATGCCGCCCTGCGTCGAGAGCATGATCAGCGGGCGCTTGGCGGAGCGATCGAACACGATCGACGCGTAGTACTCGGACGCGATCTCCGACGCCGCCTCGATCCACACCTCGTGGACCGTGTGCCCCTTGATGTCCATCCCGAGGATCGCCCTGCTGTGCTCCTCGGCCTCCGCGCGGTCCTTCGCGACCTTGATGCCGCCGGCCTTGCCTCGGCCACCGACCTGCACCTGCGCCTTGACGACACAGGGATACCCGATCTCGTCGGCCGCGGAGACGGCCTCCTCGACGGTAGTTGCCGGGGCGCCGCTGGGCACTGGCACCCCATGCCGGGCGAAGAGTTGCTTGCCCTGATATTCGAGTAGATCCATTGCGGACGGCCGAGCTTATCGCTGTCGTGCGGTAAGACCGGCCCTGCCAAACCTCAGGTTCGATGGATCGGACCTCAGGTCTCGGTGCGTGAGAAGCGTGGTCCGTTCACAACCGGAGGCGAGCCGTTGCCGGCCGGCAGCTCGGCCTGCTTGGTCGCCGCCGTGGTCGCCTCCAGCAGCGGCTTCACCAGGTCCAGCGGGAACACGATCGTCGAGTTCTGGTTGACGCCGATCTCGCTCAGCGTCTGCAGGTAGCGCAGCTGCAGCGTGGTCGGGTTCTGGGAGATGACGTCGGCGGCCTCGCTCAGCCGGGCGGCGGCCTGGAACTCGCCTTCGGCGTTGATGACCTTCGCGCGGCGCTCGCGCTCGGCCTGGGCCTGGCGGGCCATCGCGTGCTGCATCGCGGCCGGGATGCCGACGTCCTTGATCTCGACCGTCGAGACCTTGATCCCCCACGGCTCGGTCTGGTCGTCGATGATCTTCTGCAGCTCCTCGTTGAGCTCTTCGCGCTCGGAGAGCAGCGTGTCGAGGTCGGCCTTGCCGAGCACGCTGCGCAGCGTCGTCTGGGCGATCTGCGTCGTCGCCTTGAGGAAGCTCTCGACCTGGACGACGGCGGCGTTGGGGTCGACGACCCGGAAGTAGATGACGGCGTCCACGCGCGCCGTGACGTTGTCGCGGGTGATGACGTCCTGCGGCGGGACATTGAGCGTCACCGTCCGCAGGGACACGCGGACCATGCGGTCGATCGCGGGCACGAGCAACACGAGCCCGGGGCCTTTGACGTCGACCATCCGGCCGAGCCGGAAGACCACGGCGCGCTCGTACTCGCGCAGCACGCGCACCGACGCTGCGGCCAGGGCCACGCCCACGGCCAGGATCACGATGATCGCGACGAGCAGGGCCTCGATCATGGCGCCACCTCCCATTCATTCGCGGGCCGCACGGTCAGTGTCAGCCCGTTGACGCGCTCGACCACCACGGGATCGCCGCGGGCGAGCGGTGCTTCTCCTTCGAACTCCCACTGACGTGCGCGCCACAGTGCGCCGTCGACGAAGACGCTGTCGGCGCCACGCGCGACGCCCATGCGGCCGACCAGCGAGTTGTGCTGGCGCAGGCGGCGGGTGCCGAGCGCCTTGCGCGCCATCAGGGCCACCGTCGCTCCGCCCGCGAGCCCGATCCCCGCGCCGGCGAAGACGGCCACGAGCGCGGCGCTGCCGCCCGCGGAGAAGAGGAGCGCGACGCCCAAGGCGAGTGCGACGACCGCGCCGGCACCGAGCACTCCGTGGGTCGGCACGTGGGCCTCCGCCGCCACCAGAATGACGCCTAGAAGCACAAGCAGGAGGCCGAGCGCAAGCATTATTTTCTCCTGCTACCGATGCTACTCCAGGTATGCGCGCGCGGAAATGTCATCATGCACGGCCGCAATGCCGCTCCCTAAAGAAGTCACCTACGTCACCTTCGACGTCTACGGCACCCTGATCGACTGGGAGACCGGCGCGTACGAAGCCTTCTCCAAGGAAGCCGAGAAGGACGGCTACACCTTGTCGAAGGAAGAGCTCGTCCCGCTCTTCCTCGAGACGCAGCAGGAGATCAAGGGCGGCTCGTACGAGCTTTACGCCGAGGTCCTGCGCCGGACCGCCGTCCAGATCTCGCGCCAGCTGGGCTGGCCGCTCGAGCCGTCGCGCTCCGGTTTTCTCCCGAACTCGGTGGGGCGCTGGCCCGCCTTCAAGGAGACCAACACGCAGCTCGATCGCTTCCGCAAGAAGTTCGAGCTCGGCCTGGTCTCCAACATCGACGACAAGCTCCTCGGTGAGACCCGTCGCTGGTTCAAGACCGATTTCGATCTGGTCGTCACGGCCCAGCAGGTGCGCTCCTACAAGCCGGATCCCGCGCACTTCAAGGAGGCCGAGCGTCGCATCGGCACCAAGAAGGGGTGGGTGCACGTCGCGTCGAGCTACTACTACGACGTCGAGCCGTGCATCAAGGCCAAGATCCCCGTGATCTGGGTCAACCGCAACAAGGAGACGCTCGACGCTTCGCAGAAGAAGCCGACGGCCGAAGTGAAGACGCTGCTCGAAGCAGCGAAGTTGCTCGGCGCCGCTTAAGCGCCTTGCGGGCAGTAGCGCTCCACGCCGACGTCATCGCCGTCACCTCGCGCGCTTACGCGACGGGGTGTGTGCTCGTGCGCAGCGGCGGCGAGGCGTTCTGCATCGACTCGCCGGTCTTCCCCGACGAGCTCGACATCCTGCCGGGGATCGCCGAGCAGTCGAACTTCCCGATCGTCGGGCTGCTCGCGACGCACGCCGACTGGGATCACCTGCTCGGCGGCCTGGCGTTCCCGGAGGCGCCGCTCGGGCTGGGGGAGAACTCGGCGGCGCGCCTGATGAACGAGCCGGGCACGGCGCAGCGCGAGCTGCGCGACTTCGACGACGAGTTCTACGTGGCGCGGCCGAAGCCCCTGTCCTTGCCGGGCTCGCAGAAGCTCGACGTGCCGGGCTACATCGACATCGGCTCAGAGACCCTGCAGCTACATCCCGCCGACGGCCACACGGCGGACGGGATGGCGATCTGGATCCCGTGGGCGCGGGTGCTGGTCGTGGGCGACTATCTCTCGCCGGTCGAGATCCCGATGCTCTCGCCGGGCGGCAGCGTGTCGGCGTATCTGGCGACGCTGAACCGGCTGGAGCCGCTGGTCGCGGAGGCCGAGCACGTCGTGCCGGGCCACGGCGGGGCGATCGACGCCACGCAGGCGCTCGCGATCCTGCGCGAGGATCGCGCTTACCTGCAGGCGGTCGAGCGTGGCGAGGACCCGGCGTTGCCGATCGCCCGCCGGTCCAAGGCCCAGCGGGCGATCCACGCGACGAACCTCACGCGGCGATGAGCCGCAGGTCTTCGGTCTCGGTCTCGACCACCTCGACGTAGCTCAGGCGGGCGGTTCCGAGGTCGATCGTGTCGCCGTCGCTCAGGACGGCGCGGTCGACGCGGATCCCGTTGTGCCAGGTGCCGTTGCGGCTGCCATCGTCGAGCAGGTAGGTCTGGCCGTCCTGACGGACGATCAGCGCGTGCCGGCGCGAGACGGAGGGTTCGTCGATCTCGATGTCCGCACTCAGGCTGCGCCCGAGGCGGGTCACCGTGCCCATCACGGGCACGAGCGTGTCGTCTGCTTCCAGATAGCGGCCGGCGGCGGGGGCTCCGTCAACGACCGCGTGGCGTGTGGTCCGGGGGCTCAATCTCATGACTCCAACGGTTGCGCCGCAGCCTGTGGAGAGGTTTCACGGAGCCTGTGGGTTCCCTGAGGATTTGGGAGCCCACTGACGAATCCCGGTACGCCCGCTGCGGCGCATCCGCGGCGCCTCGCGCCACCCACGCTGCTCACGTGCCAGAGGCACGCATCGCGAGCGCGTGCGGCCCGAGGCACTGGCGGCTGCACCCCATCGGTCGGACCGACCATTCGCCAGCGGACTCCTACGTGCTGATCAGCGGAATGCCCGCCAGCGCGAGCAGCACGCCCGCGCGCTGGATCGGTTGCAGCCGCTCGTGGAGCAGGAAGTAGGCAAGCGCGACCGTGACGATCGGGAAGAGGCCGCCGAGCACGGCGACGAGGCTCAGCAGGCCGCTGGTCGTGGCGACGGCGAAGGCGCTGTTGGCGGCGGTGTCGAGCAGGCCGACGAGCGCGAAGGTCGGCCACGCGCTCACCGGCGCCTTGGCGCGCTGATAGAGGACGACGCCGAGCAGGATCGGCGCGGCGACGGCGCGGGCGGCGGCGACGCCCGTGAGGGCATCGTGCTCGGCCGCCCGGTCGAGCGAGACGAGCGAGAGCCCGATGCCGAGCGCGGCGACGACGGCGAGCTTCAGCGCCAGCTTCGAGTTCGCCGGCTTGCCGCCGGGCTCGTTGGAGGCCAGGATCACGCCCGCCAGCGCCGCGACGATCCCGATCCACTGCAGCGTGCCCGGACGCTCTCCGTGCAGCACGCCCCAGAGCACCGGGACGGTCGCGCTGGTGGCGACGATCGGCGCGATGATGCTCATCGTCCCGACCGCGAGCGCGCGGTAGAAGCACAGCACCGCGACCGCGCCGAGCAGGCCGGTGACGATGCCCGGGACGATCGCCTTCGCGTCCACGCCGTGGAAGACGAGGACCAGCGCGAGCGCGACGAAGCCGATCGCCTGGCCGATGAACGCGACCATCGCGGCGGGATGCTTGCGGCTGGCCTGGCCGCCGAGGAAGTCCGCGGTGCCCCACAGCAGCGAGGCCAGGAGCGCCGCGCCGATCATGTGTTGGCGGCCGCCGCGGCGGCTCTGTAGGCGGGTTGCTCTCGGCGGATCAGGTCGGGGTTGGTGCCGGCGGCGAGCACGAGCTCGTACGTCAGCAGCTGGAGCGCGATCGCGCCCGCCAGCAGCGGGTGGCCTTCGGGGAGGCCGTCGATCGTGACGGTCGGCATGCCGAGCTCGGCGACGGCGGCGAGCACGTCGCGCGCGCGTTTGTCGCGCTGGGGCGCGCTGGTCGGGTCGATGCGGATCACGACGATGCCGGTGCGCTGGTCGGCGGCCGGAAGGTGGCCGTGCAGCACCTTCTCAAGACCCAGCGGGGTGACCGGCATGTGCAGGCCCTCTTCGATCTTGAGCGCCAGTTCGCGCGCGGTGATCTCGTCGACGCCGGAGCCGGTGACGATCAGGCGCTCGCAGCCGACGAGCGTCTGCGCCGCGTCCTTGAAGCGCGGGCGGAGGGCGAGCGTGCCGTCGATCACATTGCGGCACGTCGTCGCGTCGGCCGTGCCGGCGATCGCCGTCAGCGCGAGCAGTGGCGAGACGTAGCCGACGGTGTGGCACCAGCTGGTGTCCTGCAGCGGCGTGGAGATGACGAGGTTCGCGCCCGTCTCCTCCTCCGGCTTGGCCGTGATCAGGATCGTGCGCGCGTTGGTGGCGTGCATCGCGGCGAGCGTCGCGGCGGTGCCGGCCTCGTGCGAGACCGCGATCAGGACGCCCTCGGACTGCGGGTCCAGGCTCGCCTCGAACGCGTCGCGGGCGCGCGCTCCGAGCATTGCTGCGCCAGCCATCGCCGCGTGCTCGCTGGTCCCGCAGCCGGTGACCACGACCGTCTCGGTCTCGCGGATCCACTCCGCCGCCTCCAGCGCCGCCGAGGAGGCGAAGATCGGTGCGACGAGCCCCGGCTCGGCCAGGATCATCTCCTCCATCGCCCACGGCGGGCCGTCACGCAGCTCCGGTTCGTCGCTCATGCCGCAGCACGGTACCGTCTCAGTGGTCCTTCCAACAGAGCCACTTCGAGGCCGATGAACCGAGCCACTTTGGAGCTGTTCGCCACGCTCGACCGCACCGCGCCCGAGCCCCTGCGCGCCCAGCTCGAAGACGCCATCTGCGCCGCGATCACCGGCGGCGGCGCCCCACCCGGCACCCGCCTACCCGCCTCGCGCGTCCTCGCCGAGGCCCTCCACGTCTCCCGCGGCGTCGTCAGCGAGGCCTACGCCCAGATCGCCGCCGAAGGCTGGATCGAGATCCGCCACGGCAGCGCCCCGATCGTCCGCGCCGTCCCCACCGCGGGCCTCGGGCCCCACGGCGGCCCGCAGCCCGGCGCCGGCCCGCCGCCCAAAGAGGGGTCAGACCCCTCAACACTGCGTTCGTATGAAAACCCCTGCTCAGAGCAAAACGGGATTGTTAAGGGGTCTGACCCCCGAACGGGTGTTCGTTGGGACTTGACGGCGACCGCGCCGGATCTGAGCGCGTTTCCGCGGCGGGCGTGGTCGGCGGTGTTGCGGAAGGTGCTGGCGGAGATGCCGGACGCCGCGCTGGACTACGGCGACCCGCGCGGGGACGAGGAGTTGCGGGCCGAGCTCGCCGCCTATCTCGTGCGGGTGCGGGGCGTGGTGGCCGCGCCCGAGGACGTCGTCGTCACCAGCGGGTACACGCAGGGGCTGTGGCTCGCGTGCCGGGCGCTGAAGGCGCGCGGGGCGAAGCGGGTGGCGGTCGAGGATCCGTCGCTGGACGACTCGTGGGCGACGATCCGGTCCGCCGGGTTGGAGGTCGTCGGGCTGCCGGTGGACGAACAGGGCGTGCGGGTCGACGCGCTGGACGCCGACGCGGTGCTCGTCACACCCGCCCACCAGTTCCCCACCGGCGCGGTGCTCGCGCCCGAGCGGCGGCGGGCGCTGCTGGCGTGGGGCGGGATCGTGCTCGAGGACGACTACGACTCCGAGTACCGCTACGACCGCGCGCCCGTCGGGACGTTGCAGCGGCTCGCTCCGGACCGCGTGATCTACCTCGGGACGACGTCGAAGACGCTCGCGCCGGCCCTGCGGCTCGGCTGGCTGGTCGGGCCGCCGCAGCTGACGGAGGCGATCGCGCGGGAGCGCTGGGCGGTCGACTCAGGCGGCCCCGCGATCAACGCCCGCGCCTACGCCCGCCTGCTCGTGACCGGCGAGGTGGACCGGCATCTGCGCCGGACCCGCCGCGACTACCGCGAGCGGCGTGACGCGCTGGTCGCGGCGCTCGAGGAGCGGCTCCCACAGTGCCGCGTGACCGGGGTCGCCGCCGGCCTGCACTTCCTGCTGCGCCTCCCGCCCGGAACTGACGAGGCAGCCGTCGTCGCGCGTCTGGCCGAGCGCCGCGTGCGGGTCCGCGGGCTCGGTGGCTACCGGCTCGCCCCGAACCCGGGCGACCCCGCGCTCGTCGTCGGGTACGGCCGGCTCCCACTCGCGTCGATCGACGCGCTGATTGATCAGCTGGCGGCTTGCGTCTGACCGTAGGATGAGCGCTGCGTGCAAGGGATCCTCGATCTGCTCGAGCGCGAGGAGGAGCTCCTGGCGCTCGACGCCGCGCTGGCCAATGCCCGCGCCGGGCAGGGCCAGGTGCTCGCCGTGGAAGGGCCGGGCGGGATCGGCAAGACCCGCCTGCTCGCCGCGACGCGCGCCGCCGCTCGCGAGGCGGGGATGCGCACGCTGCACGCGCGCGCGTCCGAGCTCGAACGCTCATTCACGTTCGGCGTCGTCCGTCAGCTGTTCGAGCCGGCGCTCTTCGCCGCCGCCGAAGAGGAGCGCGACCGCTGGCTCTCCGGCGCCGCCGGCCTCACCCGGTCGATGTTCGACGCCGCCGGCGCCGGCCTCGACGAATCCTCCTACGCTCGCCTGCACGGCCTCTATTGGCTGTGCGCGAACCTCGCCGCGGACGGGTCGCTGCTGGTCTGCGTCGACGACGCCCAGTGGGCCGACGAGCCCAGCCTGAGCTTCCTCGGCTTCCTCGCGCGGCGGCTCGAGGACCTGCCGGTCGCGCTCGTGCTCGGCACCCGCCCACGCGCCGAGCAGGAGAGCGAGGTGCTGCGCGGCCTCGTCACCGACCCCGGCACCCGCGTCCTGCGGCCGCCCGCGCTGACCGGCGCCGCCGTCGGCCAGTGGGTGCGCTCGGCGATCGATCCCGCCGCCGGGGCGGGGTTCTGCGAGGCCTGTCACGAGACCACGGGCGGCAACCCGTTCCTCGTACGCGAGCTCCTGCACGACGTGTTGGACAAGCAGCTAAGTGCGACAGACGCCGAGGCCGCAGCCGTCCGGGAGCTGGGGCCTGAGGCGATCTCCACCGTGGTCCTGCAGCGGCTGCACCGCCTGCCGCCGACCGCGCCGGAGATGGCGCGCGCGGTCGCGCTGCTCGGCGAGGGCGCCAACCCGACGCTCGCCGCCGAGCTCGCAGGCCTGGACGCGCCCACCGCCGAGGAGGCGCTCGAAGCGCTCTGCCGGGCGGACGTCCTGACCCGCGACGGTGACCGGCTCGCCTTCGTGCACCCGATCGTCCTCTCGGCGATCTACCACGACCTGCCGGTCCGCGCGCGCACCGAGGGCCACGGCCGCGCCGCCCGGCTGCTGCACACGCGCGGCGGTGCGCCGGAGGAGGTCGCCTCGCAGCTCGCGCTGACGGCGCCGCGCGGGGACGAGTGGGTGGTCGAGGCACTGCGGCTGGCCGCGGCCCGGGCGTTCTCGCTCGGCGACCCGCTCGCCGCCGC
This sequence comes from Solirubrobacter ginsenosidimutans, assembly GCF_027587205.1. The sequence continues at coordinate 38,118 of NZ_JAPDOD010000054.1, read as the reverse complement.
CGCGCACCTGCGGCGCGCGCTGGCCGAGCCGCCGGCCGACCTCGCGACGGTCTACAGCGAGCTGGCGAACGCGGAGGGCCGGGCCGGTGTGCCCGCGGCCGCTGAGAGCTATCGCGAGGCGATGCGGCTGGCCGAGGGGCCGCAAGCGCGAGCCGGCGCCGCGCTCGGCCTCGCCCGCTGCTTGAAGCTCGCCGGTGACTCACCGGCGGCGATCGCCGTCCTGAAGAGCGCCTTGACCGAGCTGTCGGACGCGGACGCCGACCTCGCCGAGGCGCTCCACATCGAGGTCATCTCCTCGGCGTACATCTCGCTCGTCGCCCGACCGCTCGTCGCCGCTGAGCTCGCGGAGATCTCCGCGCCCGCAGTCGCGCGTACCCCGCTGGACCGTCTGCACCTGATCGCCTGCGCGGTCGAGGGCGTCATCCAGGGACACCCGGCCGAGCGCTACGCCGACCTGGCGCGGCGCGGTCTCTCCGGGGCGGAGAGCACGACGGAAGGTCACGTCCTCATCACCGGGGCGACGGCGCTCCAGTTCGCCGAGCGCTTCGACGAGGCTGAGCGCCTGTACAGCCGGGCGGTCGACGAGACCCGCAGGCTCGGCGCCTACGCTCGCCTCGCGGCGGCCTCCAGCGCTCGCGCCCTGCTGCTCTACCGGCTAGGGCGGCTGAGCGCCGCCGAGGCCGACGCCGTCGCGGCGCTGGACCTGCGCAGCGTGGTCCATGGCACGCAGGGCTATCTCGCGCTGGCGCTCAACGCGTTCGTCTTCGCGTCGCTCGATCGCGGCACGGCCGGCCCGGAGATGCTGTCAGTGGCGGACGACTTCGTGGCGACGCAGCGGTCCGACGATCTGCCGTTCAGCCATGCGTTGTACGCCCGGGGCTGGCTGCGGGCCGAGCTGGGCGATCTCGAGGGCGGGCTCGCCGAGCTGCTGGCCTGTGGTGCGCGCGAGCTGGAAATGGGAGTCGGGTCGCCGCAGATCATCGCTTGGCGGTCGGCGGCGGCGGAGGTGTGCCTGCGGCTCGGCCGGCTCGAGCAGGCGCGCGAGCTGGCCGGCGCCGAGGTCGTGCTGGCGCGGGCGATCGGGATGCCGCGGGCGATCGGGGTCGCGCTGCGCGCCGCCGCGCTGGCGGAGACGGGAACGCGGCGGTTGTCGCTGCTGCGCGAGACGGTCGCGGTGCTGGAGACCTCGCGGGGCGCGCTGGAGCTCGCTCGCGCCCGGATCGACCTCGGCGCTGCGCTGCTGCGCTCCGGCAAGCGCGACGAGGCCCGCGAGCACCTGCGCGACGGGCAGGAGGGCGCCGCCGCGGCGGGTGCGACGCCGCTGGTCGAGCGGGCCCACCGCGAGCTGGTGGCGTCCGGGGCCCGGCCGCGGCGGACCGCCGCGGCGGGGCGTGACGGGCTGACGCCCAGCGAGCTGCGGGTGGCGGAGATGGCCGCCGGCGGCCAGACCAACCGCGAGATCGCCCAGGCGCTGTTCGTGACCGAGAAGACCGTCGAGACGCACCTCGGGCGGGCGTTCATGAAGCTCGGCGTCCGCTCGCGCAAGCACCTCGCGCAGGCGCTCGATCAAGCGCCTGCCGAGGTGGCGTGACCCGGGTCAGTTGATGGCCAGCGTGTAGCCCCCGACCTGCTGCGCCATCACCTTGAGGTTGTTGAGCTCGTTCATCTCGCCGCCGATGCCGCCGTCGTCCTTGCACTGCAGCATCAGCTTGTCGGTCCCGTCGGGCACGTCGGCGAACGCCATCACGGACAGCGTCGCGCGCTCGCTGCCGTCGTCGGAGACCTCCGTGTGCGAGGTGTCCAGGACCGTCTCCGCGCCCGCCGCGGACTTCTGCAGCAGGCGGCAGCTGACCATCGCGTACCACGTCGTCCCGAGGATCTCCTTCTGGTAGGTGCTGGCCTTGCCGTTGACGACGTAGAGGCCCTTGGGCATGTCGACGGTCGCCATCGTCACGTACGAGGTGCCGGCGGTGTGGGTGCCGGAGCGGAAGTGCCCGCGGGCGAACGACGGTCCGGCGGGGCCCGCGGGGCCGGCCGGGCCCGTCGCACCCGTGGCGCCCTTCGGGCCGCTCGGTCCGGTCAGGCCGATCATGCCCTTGGGGCCGAGGGGACCCATCGGACCGGCCGGGCCCATCGGACCGACAGGCCCGATCGGGCCCATGGGACCCGCGGGGCCCGTCTGCTGAGCGGAGGCGACGCCCGTGAGGCCGAGCGTGAGAGCAGTGGCGAGGGCGAGGAAACCGGCGGTGATGCGCATTGGGAGACTCCTGAGTGGGGAGGGGGTTGACGCTCCGCATGCTGTCGCCTGGCGAGCCGCGCAGCGTCGGGTGCGACCCCTGATCTGCGTCCCCGACGTTTGCCACCTGCGACGCCCCGACCGTACCCGTCAGGGTGCGGGTAACTCCTAGGATCACTCCCCGTGGGAGGCGCACGGGTCACGCTCGCGACCGTCGCCGAGGCGCTCGGCGTCTCGGCGATGACGGTGTCGAACGCGTACAACCGGCCGGAGAAGCTCTCGCCCGAGCTGCGCGAGCGCATCCTCGCCAAGGCCGACGAGCTCGGCTACTCGGGGCCGAACGTGCTCGCCCGCTCGCTCCGGCGCGGCAAGACGGGTGTGCTCGGCGTCGTGCTCGGCGAGGCGCTGTCCTACGCGTTCGACGACCCCGCGGCGATCGAGTTCCTGCGCGGGCTGGCGCGCGGGGGCATCGCGCTGCATCTCGTCCCGGCGACCGGCGGCGAGGGCGACGCGGCGCTCGTGATGGATGCCGCGGTCGACGCCTTCGTGCTCTATTCGCTGCCCGACGGGCATCCGCTCGTCACCGCCGCGCTGCGCCGGCGGCTGCCCGTGATCGTCCAGAGCGGGCCGGCGCTCGAGGGGTATCCGCTCGTGGCGATCGACGAGCGCGCGGCCGCTGCCGCGGCGTCGGCGCACCTGCGCGCGCTCGGCCACACCCGCCTGGCGGTGGTCAGCCTGCCGTTCTCGCTTGCCGATCGCGCGGACAGGCCGCTGCGCGACGAAGTGCCGGCGCACCGCGTGACCCGCGGGCGGCTCGAGGGCTATGGCGTGACGGTCGGGCGTGAGGTCGAGCTCAACGACCGCGCGCACGGCGAGGCTGCCGCCGGAGCCTTGCTCGACGGCGCCGAGCCGCCGACCGGGCTGCTGTGCATGAGCGACGAGCTCGCCATCGGCGCGCTGCGAGCGGCCGCCGCGCGCGGGCTGGACGTGCCGCGCGAGCTGTCGATCGTCGGCTGGGACGACACGCGCGACGGCGAGCGGGCGGGGCTGACGACGGTGCGCCAGTCGCTGCGCGAGCAGGGCCGCCGCTGCGCCGAGCTGATCGCCCGCGGGGCGACAGGACCGGTCGAGCCGCAGCCCTGGGAACTAGTCGTCAGGGATACGACCGAAGGCTTTCGCGTTTCCGTGCGTTAAAGCCCGCGTGGGTACCCCCGCCTCAGCTGATATTGACGTCGGCAGCCGTGTGATCACGACCCAGCCGCTGCCCGAGGGGATCGCGGCGGGCGTGGCCGGGACGGTCGTCGGCATGGCCGGGTGGATCCAGCGGCGCTGGCGGGTGCAGTTCGACGACGGCCGCTGTGTCTCGGTGCCCGAGTACGCGCTCGACGCGGACTCCACTCCACGCCGATTCGCGAGAGGTTGAACATCGTGTGGTTTATCGATATACCGTGTAACTGGTCATGGCGTTCACACGCGATCGAGTCACCTGGATCGCCTACGCGCTCCTCGCGTGGTTTGCGTATCTTCAGGCGGCGCCGGGGCTCGTCGTCTCCCACCTCCGCGACGAGTTCCACCTGAGCTACAGCGTCGGTGGGCTGCACGTCGCGGCGTTCGCCGCGGGTGCGCTCTTCGCGGGTCTGAGTTGCGGCCCGATCGAGCGGGCGATCGGCCGGCGGGCGCTGTTCTGGCTCTCGGCCGCCGTGATGGGCGTGGCCGCGATCGGGCTCACCGCCGGCCGCTCGGCGGAGGCGACGATCGGCTCGCTGCTGCTGATGGGCGTCGCCGGCGGGTTGCTGCTGGTGACGATCCAGGCGCTGCTGTCCGACCATCACGGTGAGCGGCGCGCGATCGCGCTGACCGAGGCCAACGTCGCGGCGAGCGTCGCCTACGTGGTGCTGATCGGGGCGTTGTCGCTGACGTCGGCGATCGGCGTGGGCTGGCGTGCGGCGCTGCTCGCCTCGCTCGTCGTGCCCGCGCTGGCCTGGTGGTCGGGCCGCCGCGCGGCGATCGAGACGCCCCCGGTCGCCGGCGCTTCGGGCGGTCGCGCGCTCCCGGCGGCCTTCTGGGTCGCCGCGGCGATGCTCTTCTGCACCACCGCCGCGGAGTGGTGCATCGCCGCGTGGGGCGCGAGCTTCGTCGAGGACGCCGCGGATGTCTCGGCCGACGCGTCGGTGACGTTGATGGTCGGCTATTTCGGCGGCGTGGTCGTGGGGCGGATCGCCGGCAGCGCGCTCGCCCGCCGCCATACGCCGCATCGCCTGCTCGCGATCGCGCTCGTCATCACCGCGTTCGGGTTCGCGATCCTGTGGCCGGCCGCGTCGTCTCTGCAGGCGCTGGTCGGGCTCTCGCTGCTCGGCCTCGGCCTCGGGAACCTGTTCCCGCTCGGCCTGTCGGTGACCGTCGCGCTGGCCCCGGATCGGGCGCAGCTGGCGAGCGGGCGGGCGGTCTTCATGACCTCCTTCGCGGTGCTGCTCGCTCCTTTGACGGTCGGCGCGCTGGCCGACGCCACCTCCTTGACCGCCGCGCTGGCGGTCGTCCCGGTCGCGCTGGCGTGCGCGGCGACGGGGCTGACGCTGGTGACGCGCGCTCAGGCGCGGGTGGTCGCCAGCGTCGACTGAAGGTTGCGGCGGGCGCGGAAGAGCAGCTGCCCGATCGCGTTCTCGGTCAGCCCGAACTCCTTGGCGATCTCGTCGCGGGGCAGCTCCTCGAAGTCGGCGCGGAAGATCACGCGGCGCTGGCGCTCGGGGAGCTCGCGGATCGCGTCGCGCACGCGGCGCTGCAGCTCCTCGCGCTCGAGCCCGGCGAGCGGGTCCTCGTCGGAGATCTCCTCCACCGGCTCGGCGATCACGCGGCGGCGCTTGAACGCGTGGTGGCGGGCGGCGGTGGTCGCGTAGGCGCCGAACTGCAGCGCGTCGGCGTCGAGCTGGGGCAGGCGATCGAACGTCGCCAGCAGCGCGTCCTGGGCGGCGTCGGCGGCGTCCTCGGGACATCCGGTGATCGCGAGCGCGCGCCGGCGGAGCGGGTCGAAGTGGGTGCGGTAGAGCACGGTCATGGCCTGGGGGTCACGGGCAGCAGCGGCACGGACGAGCTCGGTCTCGGTCATGGGACGACTTTCTCGCCCACCGGCCCCTACCGCGTCAGGGCCGTCCCTGAACATCGCCCCGCATCTTTCCCCCATACGGCCACCCGCACCCCGTCCGGGTGCGGCCAACCGTACTTAAACCCCACCTAAGGGGTCTGGCCCCTTATCTCGCGCTTAGGTTTCGCGCGGCCCGGCGTAGAGCCGTTTCGACCTAAAGGCCACCTAAGGGGTCTGGCCCCTTAGATGGGCGTTAAGGTCATTCGAGGAGGTCGAAGCCGCCCGCGAGGACCGTGTCGAGGCGGCCGGTGCGCCAGCCGCGGACGGCGTCGCGGACGAGTGGGGTTGGGCGTTCGCGGTAGCGGCGGACGATCTGGGTGCGGGACGCGGGCGGGCCGATCTCGGGGGTGACGGTGACGCGGACGCGGCGGCGGTCGTAGCCGCCGCGGCCGTCGGGGACCTCGAGGACGTGCAGGCCGGATTCGGGGCGGAGGGTCTGGAGCGCGCCGAAGCCGGTGACCGTCGCCTGCCAGCGGTAGCGGCGGTTGGCGGGTTCTTCCGCGCCTTCGAGGCGCATGCCGCGCTCGCGGGCCCAGGCGTGGTACATCGCCGCGAGCCGGGGTGCGAACTCGGGGTCGCCGTCGACGCGGAGGGTCGCGTCGGCCGGCTCACCCGCTTCCAAAGCGTCGAGCGCCGAACCCAGCAGCAGCACCCGCTGGGCCGCGCGGCGGACCAGCTCGGCCGGTGGGCGGCGGGCGGAGCGGATCCGGTGCATCAGGGAGTTCGCGCTGCGCAGGCCGGACTCGATCCGGTCGCGCAGCTCGATCCCGCCGAGCACCGCGGCGCGGCCCTCGTCCTCCCAGAAGCCCGCGTCGCCCATCCGCGCCAGCAGCTCGCCCTTGACCGCCTGCCAGTCGGGGTCGGCGACACGACCGGAGACCTCGCCGAACGCCTCCTCCAGCGGCTCGAGCGACCCCTTGCCCTCGCGAGCCAGCGCGCGCAGCGTGACCGGCTCCGTGCTCGCCGGCGTAGCGGGGCCGGCCGACGCGTCCGGGTCGACGAACGTGACCTTCAGCGCCGTCCCACCCGCGCGCACGAACAGGAACTGGTCCCCGCCCGGGTAGTCGTGCCCGGCGATCGCGAGCGCCAGCGGCGTCAGGAAGTGCCGCTCGACCGCCCGCTTCAGCGGCCGCGCGCCGAGGTCCGGAGTGAAGCCTTCGGCCAGGAGGAACTCGAGCGCCGAGTCGTCGAACTCGACCGCCCACTGGCGTCCGCGCAGCCCGCGCCGGGCCAGCACGCTCTCCAGCTCACCCGCCAGGATCTCCCGCATGACCGGCCGCGACAGCGGGCGGAAGACGACCGTGCGATCGATCCGGTTCAGGAACTCCGGCCGAAACGCCCGCGTGACCGCGGAGCTGACCGTCGCCTCGGCGAAGCCCGTCGCCGGTGAGAAGCCCAGCCCGCCGGTGACCACCTTCGCCCCCAGGTTCGAGGTCATGACGATCACGGCGTGGCGGAAGTCCGCGGGCTCGCCACGGGGGTCGCTCAGCCGGCCGTCGTCGAACACCTGGAGGAAGAGGTCGAAGACCCCCGGCTCGGCCTTCTCGAACTCGTCGAGCAGCACGACGCTGAACGGCTGGCGCCGGATCCGGGCGACCAGGGACGCATCGTCGAGCTCCCCGTCGCCCAGCATCCGCCGCGCGGCGCCGGGATTCTGGTACTCGCTCATGTCGAGCCGGATCATGCGGTCCGGGGACCCGAACAGGTACTCCGCGAGCGCCTTGGCGATCTCGGTCTTGCCCGTCCCCGTCGGCCCGACGAACAGCAGCACGGCCTGCGGGCGCGTGGGGTCGGTCAGCCCCGCCTTCAGCAGCGCCACCCGCTCGATCATGCACTCGACCGCCTCGGGCTGCCCGATCACCCGCGCGTTGAAGAACGTCCGCAGCCCGCCCACGTCGAGCCGCTCGCGCTCGTCCAACAGCGACGCGGGCAGCCCGGAGCGCTCCGTGATCGTCGACAAGACGTCGCTCATCGTCAGCGGGTCGTCGCCGGGCCGGCGCCGGCGCGTCGCCTCCAGCAGCCCGAGCAGCGCGCCCGGCAGCGCCGCGTCGCCGAGGAAGTGCCGGCCGAGTGCGAGCGCCTCGCGCAGCACGGCGCGATCGGTGCCGGGCGCGGCCCGGGCGGCGAGGGCGAGCGTGCGCGGCTCGTCCATCGGCTCGACCCGCACGACGTCGAACGCCTCGCGCAACTGCGGCCGCGCGCGGATCAGGCGCTCGTACGGGCCGGGAGCGAGGATGCCCGCCACGTGCACCTTCGCGTCGGCCATCCCGGCGAGCAGCAGGTCGAGCGCGCCGCCCTGCGGGTTCTGGCGCGTGACGCCCGCGTACAACAGCGCCTCGAACGACGGCGCGATCCACAGCACCCGCGCGTCGTCGAGCGTGCGCACGAGGTGCCGGATGCGCCCCTCCAGCTCACCCACGTAGGTCATGCCCGCGTTGATCTCGGCCGCGCCCGCCTCGAACGCCATCCACCCCTCGGCGGCCAGCAGCGCCGCCGCGCCTCGCAGCCGGCTCAGCCGCCCGCTCCCGCGCTCGCCGACGATCAGCAGCGGCTTGTCGCCGCGGATGCTCTCGGCCAGCGCCGCGACGTCGCGGTCGAACGCCTCGTCGGGCAGGAGCCGCGCACCCGCCTCCAGGATCTCGCCCGCGCGCCGGACCCGGGCGATCGACCGGAGCTGGTTGGCGACGCTGCGCTGTGCGGCGAGGGCCTTGACGGCCTCGATGGCACTGTCGGCGAGCGTCCCGCGGAGGGATTCCGCCAGCGCCCCAGCGGCGTCGATGTGGTCCTCCGGGATGCCGGCGACCGCGACCGGCTCGTCGCGCCGGCGGTACGCGATCTCGCGCAGCGCCGTCAAAGCCGCGCCGCGCCACGGGACCCCGACGCGGCTGAACACGAGCGTCATGAACGCGTCGTCTGAGTGCGCATCCAGCGCCCGCAGGAGGAAGACCCCGCGCTGCCCGCGCACCCGCTCGAGCTGCTCGAACAGCCGCCGCCCGATCGTGTCGGGGCTCGACGGCCGGCGGCGCAGCGCCTCGAGCGCCGCCGCGGCCACGAGCCCGTCGTCGCCGCCGGCGCTGACCAGCAGCGCGTCCTCGTCCTGCTCGGCGAGCAGGTCGATGACGCGCTGAAAGGCCTCGTTGGCGAGCAGCGCAGCGGCTCGGCGCTCCGGTTTCGGCAGCGCCCGCAGACCGTCGAGCAGCTGCTCGAGGGTCAGCACCCTGCGCCGCCTCGGTACGCCCGAGGCCCGCGGTCGGGGTGGCGGGCCCGGGGTTGGCGGGGTCCGGGCTCCGTCACCGCAGCCCGGCCAGCTCCTCGTAGAGCGCGCGAGCGGCCTGCTCGCCCTGTTCGAGCGCGACGAGCCGGTAGGACTCGTTGGGCGCGTGCAGCGCGTCGTCGGGGAGCGAGAAGCCCGAGACGATCGCCGGGATGCCACGCTCGGCGAACGCGGCCAGGATCGGGAGCGTCCCGCCGGTGCGGCACAGCGTCGCGTCCTTGCCGCCGACGCTCGCCAGCGCCCGCCGCGCGGCGAGCAGCGCGGGCGTCTCGGGATCGAACGCCGAGGCCTCGGCGCGGTCGGCGCTGAAGAGCAGCTCGGCGCCGTCGGGCAGCGCGTCGCGCAGCAGCGTCTCGAGGTTGGCCGCGACCACCTCCGAGCGCTGCCCGCCGACGATCCGCACCGACAGATCGGCGGAGACGACCGGTACGACGATCGTCCGCGCCTGGCCGCCCTCGACCTTGTGCACGTCCAGCGACGGCTCGGCGGTGGTGCGGACGTAGAACTCCTCGACCGCGTTGGCGTCGGAAGGCCGCGCACCGACCTGCGCCAGCTCGCCGTCACCGCCCGGCAGGGTCTTCCAGCTCTCGAGCTCCGCCTCCGAGGGCGCGATCACGCCCTCGCGCAGCGGTTCAGGCAGTCGCCCGTCGGGGCCGGGGAGGACGGCGCTCAGCACGCGATGGAGGACATGGAACGCGTTCAGCGCGGCGCCGCCGTACATGCCGGAGTGCGCCGGCTGCGTCCCGGTGCGGATCTCGATGTGGGCGAAGACCATGCCCCGCGTCGCGAGCGTGAGCGCGGGCGTCGCGGCGTCGATCATGCCGCTGTCGAAGACGATCACCGCGTCGGCGCCGCGGTCGTCGGCGCGCACCCACTCGCCGACGTCGTCGGAACCGGTCTCCTCGGCGCCCTCGATCAGCACGCGGATATGCACCGGGAGCGTCCCCTCGGCGGCCATCGCGCAGGCGACGTGCAGCAGCGGGAGGAAGTTGCCCTTGTCGTCGGTCGCGCCGCGGGCATACAGACGGCCGTCGCGGACCGTCGGCTCGAAGGCGGGCGAGGTCCAGTCGGCGGGATCGCCGGGATCCTGGACGTCGTAGTGCCCGTAGATCATCACCGTCGGCGCGTCGTCACGCGAGGACGCGCGCAGCTCGCCCACGACCAGCGGGGCGCCGCCGGCGGTCTCCACCAGCTCGCACGTCCCGCCCGCGTCGAGCACGCGCTTCAACGCCCACTCGGCCGCCTTGCGCAGCCCCGCGTCGTTGCGCTCGCCCGCCGAGATCGACGGGATCTTCAACCAGTCGACGGCCTCGTCGAACAGCGAACTCACTTGATCACCGCCAGCGTGTCTCCAGCGGTCACCGAGTCACCCTCGGAGATCGGAAGCTCGGCGATCTTGCCCGCCTTGTGCGCGGTGATCTCGTTCTCCATCTTCATGGCCTCGATGATGCAGACCAGCGCGCCCTCTTCGACGTCTGCGCCCTTCTCGACCAGCACCTTGAACACGTTGCCCTGCATCGGGGAGGCGAGCGTGTCGCCGCCGCTGCCACCGCCGCCGGACGACTTGCGCTCGCGCTTGGGCTTCGGCTTCGCGGCGGCGGAGGATGGCGCGCCGCCGTTCGCGGAGCCCGCGAGCGCCTCGCCGTGCACGGTCACGCTGAAGCGCTTGCCGGAGACCTCGACGACGTAGTCGCGCGCGACGACCTCCGAGTTGTCCTCGGCCTTCTCCGGCGCCGGCGTCGCGAGGCCCTTGAGCCACTTGCGGTCCTCGATCAGGTCGCGGCAGGTCTCCCCGTTGGCCCACTGCGAGCTGGCCATGATCGCCTTGTGGAACGGGATCAGGGTCTTGACGCCCTCGATCTCGAACTCCTTCAGCGCCCGCGCCATCCGCCGGGTCGCCTTCTCGCGATCGGCGTCCCAGACGATCAGCTTGGCCACCATCGGGTCATACAGCGGGGAGATCTCCGAGCCCGCCAGCACACCCGAGTCGACGCGGACACCCGGGCCTGACGGCTCGCGATAGGCCGCGATCGTTCCGGGGGCGGGCGCGAAGTTCTTCGACGCGTCCTCGGCGTTGATCCGGCACTCGATCGCGTGCCCGTGCCAGCGGATGTCCTCCTGCCCGAAGGACAGCGGCTCGCCGGCGGCGATCAGGATCTGCTCGCGCACGATGTCCACGCCGGTGACCGCCTCGGTCACGCAGTGCTCGACCTGCACGCGGGTGTTCATCTCCAAGAAGAAGTACTCGCCGTCCTCGGACAGCAGACCCTCGATCGTGCCCGCCCCGCGGTAGTCGACGGCCAGCGCGGCATCGACGGCGATCTTGCCGATCCGCGCCCGCAACTCCTCATCCACCAACGGCGCCGGCGACTCCTCGATCAGCTTCTGATGACGGCGCTGGATCGAGCAGTCGCGCTCGCCCAGATGGACGACGGTGCCGTGGGCGTCGGCCAGCACCTGCACCTCGACGTGGCGCGGGTCGGGCAGATAGCGCTCGAGATAGACCGTCGCGTCAGAGAAGAACTTCTCCCCCTCGCGCGCCGCGCCCTCGAAGGCGTCGGCCAGCTTGTCCGCCGTCAGCGCGACGCGGAAGCCCTTGCCCCCGCCGCCGCCCGCCGCCTTGACCGCGACCGGGTAGCCGATCTCCTCGGCGATCTTCGACGCGGCCTCGATCGACTCGACCGGCTCGGTCGTGCCCGGCACGATCGGCACGCCGGCGCCCTGCATCAGCTCGCGCGCCTTGGTCTTCGATCCCATCGCGTCGATCGCCGAGGCGGGCGGGCCGATGAACGTCACCCCGGCCTCCTCGAGCCGCCGCGCGAACGCCGCGTTCTCGGCCAAAAAGCCGTAGCCCGGATGCACCGCTTCTGCGCCGGAGCGCTCGATCACCTCGAGCAGCTTGTCGACGTTCAGGTACGACTCGGCAGCCGGACCAGGACCGAGCAGATACGCCTCGGTGGCACGCTTGACATGTTGCGCGTCACGGTCGGCCTCGGAGTAGACGGCGACCGACTCGATCCCGAGCTCGTCGAGCGCTCGGATGACACGAACGGCGATCTCGCCGCGGTTGGCGACCAGGACCCTTGTAAACATCAGGGCGCGCCATGCTATCCGCCCGCCTCTTCCTGGTCCGCCACGGACAATCGACATACAACGCTCAGGCCCGTCTCCAGGGCCAGGCCGACCCGCCGCTCTCGGACGCCGGACGCGCCGAAGCGCAGCGGTTGAAGCCCGCTCTGCCGCCGTTCGACGAAGGGCGCGTGGTCACGAGCGACCTCAAGCGCGCCCGCGAGACCGCGGAGCTGCTCGGCTATCCCGGCGCCCGCCTCGACGCCCGGTTCCGGGAGATCAACGCCGGAGCGTGGGCCGGTCGCTCGCTCTCCGACTTCCCGTCCGGCTCGGAGACGGCGTGGCGGGGAGGAGCACTGAAGGCCCCCGACGGCGAGTCGTGGGAGGAGCTGCAGGCGCGGGTCGGCGGAGCGCTCGACGAGCTGATCGCGGCCGGCGGGACGTGGCTCGTGGTCTGCCACGGCGGGGTCGTCCGCGCGGCACTCTCGCACGTCACCGGCGCCGATCCGCAGCGGGTCGCCGGACCCGCGAACGCCAGCTTGACGGTGTTCAAGGCGCAGTCTCCGCCGCAGGTGGAGGCCTACGGGTGGGTGCCCGCGTTGTCAGTGGGCTGACAGGGAGCGAAATCACCGCAAGTTCCCGCAAGCGGGCGCGTTTGAAGGCTCAACGCCGCTCCCTCGCACCTGGGGCCTTTTGCAGGGAGCGGCGCAAAGGTGGGAACCGGCCGGCCGGCACATGGGGCCGCCGAGCCGGTCGGTTACCCCATCCAAGCTTCGCGTGACGGAAAGCGCTCGACGCCCTCCAGCCGCGCGGCGGCCACCCACGGGTTCGGCGGCGGCGGCTCAGAGGCGACCGCCGGCGCGGTGTCGCGCAGGAACTGCTCGATCGCCGCCATCACGGCCGCGGCCTCCTCGGGCGAGGTGCTGCTGCCATGCAGCTCGAGGCGCGGGCGGCGGTTCATACGGCGAGCGTATCGCCCGCTTCCAGTACGGTCGCCCGATGCTCGGACGGACCCTGGCGGCACTCGGCCTGATGGCCGCGCTCTTCACCTCGTCGGCCCAGGCGGCCGTGTTCCAGGACCGGGGCCCGTTGCTCTCGGGCACCAACGGCATCGTGCTCGGGCCGGACGGGAACTTCTGGGTCGCGGAGGAGTTCAATGACTCCGTGGTGCGGATGACGCCGGGTGGCGCCGTCCTCAATCGTTACGCCGTGGGCGACGACCCGACGTCGGTCGCGACCGGTCCGGACAATCGCGTCTGGGTGTCCGTCACGGGCGCGAGCCAGCTCGTGTGGTTCGACGCGATCGCGGCGACGCCGAGCGCGCACACGGTCAACGGGCTTCCCTGCGGTCCGGTCGGTCTCGTCGGCAGCGCCAACCGCGTGTTCTTCTCGCTCCCCACGTGCGGGCGCCTCGGCACGGTCGCCGCGGACGGCACGGACCTTCACACCGCCCCGGGGTTCGGCACGGTCTACGACCTCGAGTTCGCCGGCGGGAAGCTCTTCGCCCCCGACACCGGCAATGACGCGATCCGGCGCGTCGCGCCCACTGCGGGGCTGACGGTCGAGACCGCCGTCAACGCTCCCGCGGGCAGCGCTCCGGACGGTATCGCCGCCGACGGTGCCGGGAACCTCTGGGTGACGCTCTACAACACGGGCCACGTCGGGCGCTTCCCGGCGACCCAGACCGGCGGCGCGCTGACCGAGCTGGCCCCCGCGGGCGCCGACAAGCTCACCGAGGCGTTCGGGATCGCGGCCGGAGCCGACGGGCGCATCTACGTGACAGGCAAGGCCAGCGCCAACCTCGCCCGCATCGACGCCGGCGGCACCTTCCGTTTCTACCCCACGACGGGTCAGCCGTGGCAGATCGTCAACGGCCCCGACGGCGACCTCTACTTCACCGACCAGTCGAGCACGCGAATCGTCCGCTTCCTCAGCGGTGCGCCGAAGCCGGCGACCCTCGCTCCCGTGTGGGCGGCGACGACCGAGGCCTTCGTTTCCGCCACCGTCGATCCGCGCGGCAACGAGACGCAGGTCGTCATCGACTACGGGCCGACCACGGCCTATGGCTCCACGTCAGCCCCGGTGACGCTGCCCGCGGGCGTGGGGCCGGCGGCCGTCCAGGCCACGCTCACGGGTCTTGCGCCCGGCTCGAACTACCACATGCGGGTCCGCGCGACCAATGAAGAGGGCAGCGCGACCGGCGATGACACGACCTTTGTGTCGCAGGGGCCGGCGATCTGTCTTAGAGCGCTGCGTCTTGCCGCGATCAGCGCCAAGCAGTGCGGCCCAGCGCCCCCTCGCATGCTGGCCGCGCGCACGACGTTCAGCTGGGCCTTCGTCGGCTCGCGGACGGCGCTGCGCAAGGTCGACATCTCCGGTCTCACCGGCGGTGAAACGGCCAAGGTCTCCTGCTCGGGCAAGGGCTGCCCGTTCAAGAGCAAGACCTACAAGAACCTCAAGAAGGGCAAGAAGGCGCTGGGCTCGCGCTTCGGCCTGAAGCGCAAGCTGTCCAAGGGCGCCAAGCTCGAGGTCCGGGTGACCAAGCCGGGCACGATCGGCTCCTCCGCGCTGCTGACCGTGCGCGGTCGCAAGCAAGACCCGAAGATCGTCCGGTCCTGCCTGCGGCCGGGGGCGAAGCAGACGTCGCGCTGCTGATCAGGCGGGTGGGCCGTTGACGCCCTTGATCGACGTCTGGCCGCGGGCGACCGTGTAACGGAACCCCGTGGCCGGCAGCGTCGCGTTCGACTGCTTCTTGATCGTCTGCACCCGCTTGAGCGTGACGTCGAAGGTCTTGTCGGTCGCTTCGACCACGCCGTAGCCGTGGTGGTCGAAGTCGGCCTGGTCGACCCACGGGTTGACCGCGCGCAGCGCGTCGATGATCGCCGGCGCGGTGTTCGGGTTGGCGTCATTGCCCTTAAGCACCTGGCCGCCGCCGATCGGCAGATCGGTCTCGCCGAAGGACTGCGACGTGATCGAGCCGCCCACGAACTCCAGCGCGACCGACTCGCCGCGGCTCTTCGCCGTGCGCACATCGCCCGCGATGAACGTGTGGATGTCACCGGTGACGAAGACGACGTCCTTGATGCCGGCGGTCTTGATGTGGGCGAGCAGTTCCTCGCGCTCGGTCACGTAGCCCTGCCAGGAATCGAAGCCGTAGTACGCGCCGCCGGGCAGCTCGGCGTTCATCATCATCACCTCGTTGCCGACGACCTTCCAGGCGGCGCCGGAGCTCGCGAGGCGCTGCTTGGCCCAGTCCATCTGCGGGCGGCCGAGGAAGGCGCGCGGGGCGTCGAGGTCGGCGCACGGCGCGACGGTCGCGTCGCCGCAGGGCTGGTCGTCGCGGTACTGGCGCTGATCGAGCATGATCATGTCGACGTTCTTGCCGAAGCGCAGCGCGCGGTAGACGCGGCTCTTGCCGGTCTGGAAGAACGGCATCGCCTCGAAGAACGCCTTGTAGCCCGCGGCCTTGCGAGCGGCGGTGTAGTGCTTGGCCGGGTCCAGGCCGCCGCCGGGCGCGTGGCCGGCGTAGTTGTCCTGCACCTCGTGGTCGTCCCACGTCGCGATCATCGGGAACTTGGCGTGCACGTCGCGCAGCGCCTTGTCGGAGCGATAGAGCGCGTACTTGTCGCGGTAGTCGGCGAGCGAGACCGCCTCGCGCACGATCGACGGGTTGTCGCGGTTGGCCTTGCCGATCTTGTCGTCGCGCACGCCGGTCTTGCCCTTGGCGTGGTAGCTCTCGGCGTAGATGTAGTCCCCGAGGCAGACGACGAAGTCCAGGTCGTCGCGCTGCAGCTGCTCGTAGGCGTTGTAGTAGCCGTGCGTGTAGTCGGCGCAGGAGAAGAAGCCGAAGCGGACCGTCTCGTTGGAGTCGTCCGGGAGCGCGGTCTGGAAGCGCCCGACGGGCGAGTGCGAGGTCTTGCTCTCGAAGCGGTAGTAGTAGCGCTCGTGCGCCTTCAGGCCCTTGACGCGGGCCTTGACGGAGTGACCCTTGGCGGCGCTGGTGGCGATCGAGCGCGAGGCGACGACCTTGCGGAACGCGGCGTCGGTCGCGACCTCCAGGCGCACGCTGCCGGACCCTTCGGCGTCGATCACCGTCAGCAGCGTGATCCCGTCGGGGGTCGGGTCTCCCGAAAGCACGCCCTGGCGGAACTTCGCGTCGCGCAGCGCGGCGGCGCGCGCGGTGGCCTCGGGCAACAGCAGGACGGCGGTCGCCGCAGCGGAGCGGCGGAGCATCGCTCGGCGGGTCAGCATGCGCGCGAGCCTACACGTCGTCAGGCGACGCGGATGCGGTCTGCTGGTGAACCAGCCACGCGCGCGCGGCGTCGCCTTCGAGGAGCTCGGGCGCGCCGGGCGGACCGACGTCGATCGACTCGATCGACGCGTGCTCGAGGTGGCGCAGACCGCTGAGGCTTGCGCCATAGAGGCGGACGCCCCGCAGCCCGGCGTTGTAGAGCCCTGCGTCGTCGAGGCGGGCGTGGGTGAGGTCGGTGTGCAGGAATTCGGCGCCGGTGAGCTCCACCCGCCTCAGGTCGGCGCCGGACGCGTCCGTCCAATGGAATTTCGCCGCGTCGCAGTGCGCATCACGCAGCACGGCCGAGCGCAGGTTCGCCTCGTCGAGGGTCGCATGCCCGAGGTCGGCACCCGTGAGGTCAGCCCCCTCGAGGTTGGCGCGGCGCAGGTCCGCGTATTCCAGTTGGACTGCGATCAGGTCCGCGCCGGCCAGGTCGGCGTTCACCAGCGTGTCGCGGGTCATGTCGCGTGGGCGGACTCGCGCCTCGAGCCAGGCCGACGCAGCTGCTCCGGTGAGCACGGTGTCGCCGGTGTCGATCGAGACGATCCGCGGAGTGCCCTTGAGTCCTTTGAGTCCAGTACCGGCGAGCCGGGTTTCGTCCAGCAGCGCTCCGTCGAGGTCGGTGCCATAGAGCCACGCGCGGGTGAAGTCGGCGCGCGTGAGGTTCGCCCCGCGGAGGTCGGCTTCGAGCAGGAGCGCCTCGGAGAGATCACGGCCGGTGAGGTCCGCACCGCCGAGCCCGGCGCCGGAGAGATCGATCTTCTGATTGATCCAGACGACCGCGGGGGCGAGCGGACGGGCGAGCTTGCGTTCGAGCTCCTCGAGTGGGAGGCCGTCGCCGGCCGCCTCGTTCAGCCAGGCTCGCGCAGCGTCGCCTTCGAGCCGCTGCTCGCCGACGATGATCGAGTACACGTGCGCCGCATCGAGCCGCCTCAGCCCACGCAGGCTTGCGCCGTCCAGGCGCACATCCTCGATCGCCGCCTTACTGACGTACACGCCGTCGAGGCGAGCGCCCCGAAGGTCGACGTCGACCAGGTATGCGGCGGCGAGGTCGGCACCGCGAAGATCGGCGCCGCGCAGGTCGGCGCCGTGGAAGTTCGCGCTCTCGGCGCGGACGTCGCGCAGCACGGCGCCGCGCATCACGGCGTCGCTGAAGTCCGTCTTCTTCAGGTAGGCGTTGGAGAAGTCGGCGCGGGTGAGTTGTGCGCGGATGAAGTGGGCGCGGTCCACCTCCGAGCCGGCGAAGCTCACGCCTCGGAGGTCGGCACCGACGTAAGCGGCGTCGGCCAGGTGGCTCATGGCGGTCGTCATAGATCCGGGTAGAAGATGAACTGGTCGCGCAGCCCGCGGGCGTCGATCTCCTGCAGTAGCGAGCGCAAGCCGGCGTCGTCGAGGCCGTCGCGGTTGAGGATGATCTTCTCACCGTTGCGGATGTCGTCGCGTTCGACCTCCCGCGTGAACGTCTTCGCGTCGAACGGCTTGAACTCGGAAGTCGCGACCTTGTGATCGTACTTCTGGCCCTTGGCGTCCACGAAGTCCGCGCCGCGTTCGTTGTCGGACCTAGGGTTGGCGCGACGCATCGTGGGGACCCTTCCCGCCTTCTCGAGCGCGATCGCGTCGTCGGCCTCACGGATCGAGTTCGCGGTGATCGTGCCGCCCTTGTCCGGGTCCGTGCTCAACACGCGTCGTCGCAGATCGTCGTGCAGCCGTTGCAGCAGCTTCTGGCGCTCGGGGTCGACGCTGGAAGGCGGCGGCGTGGCCGCCGGCGCCGGTGAGCCTTCCTTCTTGAAGCGATCGCGCCAGACGGCGAGGATCTGGCGCCGCGCCTTCGCCGCCTCCTCGAGCGTCTTCGCTTCGCGCAGCGCCTTGTAGGCGCCCTTCATCGCGACCGCGAAGCGCTCGAAGCCCTTGCCGAGCGCCTTCGCGACCGGGCCGGTCGGGAGCAGCAGGCTGACCGGGTCGTCGAGCACGAACGCGTCGAACGCCTTCGAGTACAGCGGCCGGCCGTCCTTGGTGGGATCGTCGCCGCGCTCGACCTCGTAGCCGTCCGGGTTGCCGTCGCCGTCGGAGTCGAAGTGGTTCGGATCGGTGCCGAGCGCCACCTCCTGCGCGTCGGTCAGCCCGTCGCCGATCGTGTCGAAGCCGTCGGAGTCCTTCGACGCCGGGTTGGTGCCGAGCGCCAGTTCCTCGCCGTCGCTCAGGCCGTCTCCGTCGCTGTCGGCGCTGGTCGGGTCGAGCTTGCCGCCTGAGTTGGCCTCGCGCCGGTCGGGGACGCCGTCGCCGTCGCTGTCGGCGTTCGCCGGGTCGGTGCCGAGCTCGATCTCCCGGCCGTCCGGGATGCCGTCGCGGTCGCTGTCGGTGCTCGCGGGGTCGGTGCCGAGGCGGCGCTCGTCGGCGTCGGACATGCCGTCGCCGTCGGCGTCGCCGGGCGTCTTCGCCGCGGCCTTCGGCGAGGAGTCGCAGTCGCCGCCGATGATCTGGCAGACCGCGGCGTCGACCTCGTGCCGCAGCTTGCCCGGCAGGTCGAGGGTGAAGATCGCGGCGATCATCGCCGCCACCAGCAGCAGGATCCCCATGTACTCCGCGGCGGTCTGGCCGCGCTGGCCGCGGAGCATCTGCGTCAGCCGCGGGAGAGGCCGAGCTCGTCGATCAGCCACTGCGAGCCGACGCGTCGCAGCAGCGTCCGCTTGACGCTGAGCCCGCCGCTCGGGGACTTCACCGACGCCTGGGCCGTATCGCCCTCCTGCAGCACGACCACCCGCTCGGGCTTGGCGGCGTCCGCGGCAAAGCGCTTGGGCATCCCGGTCGACACCGTCTGGCCGTAGGCCGAGAGGACTTCGGCGCAGTCGCCGATGCCGGCGTCCTTCGCCCGTGCATCAAGATCGCGGCGGTACGCGGGCGTGAACTGCGCGCATGCGCGGGCACCGTCGCCCGCGAGCATGTACTTCACGTACGCCGCGACGCGGGCCTGGATCGCGGCGTGGTCCTGCTGCGCGTCGGGCTTGGCGCGCTTCGGCGCGGCCGCGGGCTCGGTGCCGCAGCCGGCGAGGAGGACGAGGAGGAGCAGGAGCGCGCGCCGTGACACGCGCGCAACGCTAAGGGTGTCCTGTGCGGCCGGCCAGGGTCTGAAGGCCCATCTTCGTCGTGGGACCGGTCCCGACCGACAGGGTCACGTGGAACCGCGGACCATCAGTTCCGACGCGGTGATCAGCGGCGCGTCGCGCTCCGCCCCCGCGAGGCGCTCGAGCAGCAGGGCGATCGCGGCCTCACCCTGTGCATCGGGCCGCAGGTCGATCGCGGTGACGTCCGCGTCGCGCGCCTGGTGGCTGTCGAGCGCGGCCGCGACCCGCAGGTCCTGCGGGATGCGCAGGCCGAGGTCGAGCGCCGCGCACAGCACGCCGTTGGTGAAGCGCTCCGCCTGGGAGAGGATCGCGTCCGGGCGTTCGCGCGTGAGCAGACGCTTCGCCGGCTCGTGGCCGCCGCGCTCGCCGGTGCGCGGGTCGACGAGCTCCACGAGCGGCTCGCGCCCGTGCTCGGCGCTCCACGCCTCGTACGCCGCCGTCGTCTCCTCGGCCCAGCCCCACCCGCCGCTCGCGGCGAGCAGCGCGATCCGCTCGGAGCCGGCTTGCGCCAGGTGATCGAGGACCGCGCGCGTGTTGCCCTCGTTGTCGGCGCGCACCACCCACGGGCGTTCAGGCCGCGCCGGGTCGCGCTCGATCGTCACGACCGGCAGCTCGAGGGTCTCGAAGAGCTCGACGCGGCGGTCGTCGCTCAGCGGGTCGCAGACCACGCCGCCGTCGACGCCGAGGTCGCGCAGGTCCTCGACCGTGCTCAACGGCGGCGTCAGGAGCACCGGGTGGCCGGACGCGAACGCGGCGCGGGTCGCGGCTCCGGCCAGGTGCAGGTAGTAGTCCAGCGCACCCAGCTCGTCGTCATCGGTCCCCAGCCCGAACGACGGGAGCACCAGGCCGAGCGTGCCGCTGCGACCGGTGCGCAGCCGCCGCGCCGTGCGGTCGGCGCGGTAGCCCAGCTGCTCGGCCGCGCCGGCGATGCGCTCGCGCGTCGCGGCGTCGACCCGGCCCTTGCCGTTGAGCGCGTGCGAGACCGTGGTGACCGACATCCCGACGGCGCCGGCGACGTCACGAATGGTCGGACGTCGCGTCACTCGGGGCATCGTACTCGACCGGAAAATCGATTTTGCGCCGGTTGCGCGCCAGCTTCATGTGGGCGGGTGGACGTGCGTTCACACCTTGGTGGATCCGCCGTCACAGCGTCGAGCACCAGCCTGGATGACGATGGACAGATTGCGCAAGCTCGCCTCGGCGGCGACCGTCGTCGCCGCCCTGGCGGCGCCCACGGCCGCGCACGCCGCCTGGACGCCCCCCGCCACGCTCGGCAGTTCGACCGGCGCCAACCCGACCGCGCAAGGCGCGTTCGACGGAAGCGTGGAGACCGGCTTCCTCGACCCGACCGTCTCGCTCGCCAAGCGCAGCGGCGACGGCTTCACCGCACCCACCCCGATCACCGCCGCGGATCCGTTCGAGAAGGTCTGGGCGGCGCAACTGGACGCCAAAGGTGACGCGGTCGTCCTGACCGTTCGCAGGCACAAGCCCTTCCAGCGGGTCCGGGCGACGTTCGTCGCGGCCGACGGCACCCGCAGCGCCACCCGCACGATCTCCACCACCCCGCGCTCGTCGGCCGGGCCGCAGCTGTCGGTCGCTCCGGACGGCACCGCGGTCGCGGCCTGGTCGTGGCACGACGTCGCGGGCTGGCGCGCCCAGGCCTCGATCCGGCGCCCCGGCCAAGCCGCCTTCGACCCGCCCCAGACGCTCTCCCCGCCCGCGCCGGTGACCGGGAAGGCGCAGTCGCGGCCGATCCTCAACGTCGCCGCGGGCGACGGCGGCCGCGCCGTGCTGACCTGGCAGTTCGGCGGCAACGCGGACATCCCCGAGTCACCGCTGCACGTCCTGACCGCCGGTACGGACTCGAAGTTCGGCGCCGACCAGACGCTCGACGGCGCCGGCGGGTACGCCGACGTCGGCCTCGCCGTGGGCGCCGGCGGCGCCGTGCAGGTCGCGTACCTCGACGAGCACTTCGTCGGCCACGAGACCGGCTCGAGCCTGCGCGTCGCCCAGGGCACGGTGGGTGCGCCGCTCTCCGCGCCGGCGGTCCTTTCGAGCGGCGGCAAGGGGACGAGCTCGGGCAACCAGGTCGCCGCGGCCTTCTCGGCCGACGGCACCGCGACCGTCGCGTGGGCCAAGCCGGGCAACAGGTACGAGGAGGGTGGCGCGCTGGAAGTCTTCACCCGCGCGGCCGACGGCGCGTTCGGTGCCGCGCAGACGCTGGCGCAGAACGCCGAGGGCCTCTCGCTGGCCGGCGGCCCGGCCGGCGCGGCGGCGTTGACCTGGATGGTCGAGACCCAGCAGCCGAAGTCGGTCAGCTATGCGGTCCACGCCGCCACCCGTCCGCAGGCCGGCGGACCGTTCGGCGCCGACGAGACGATCTCGGACACGTCACGCAACGGCCTCTGGCCGAGCGTCGCGATGACGCCCGCGGGCGACGCGATCGCCGCGTGGGTCTCCAACACCGACGGCAGCGGCGGCGGTTCGAACACCGCCGCGATCTCGCACGTCGGCTAAAGCGGGATGTTCCCGTGCTTGCGCCTCGGGCCCGGCTCACGCTTGGTGAGCAGGGCCTCGAGCGCGGCGATCAGCTTCGGGCGCGTCTCGTGGGGGATGATCACGTCGTCCACGTAGCCGCGCTCGGCCGCGGTGTAGGGGTTGGCGAAGCGGGCCTTGTAGTCGTCGATCAGCTTCTCGCGCCGGTTCTCGGGGGTGGGTGAGGCGGCGATGTCGCGGCGGTGGATGATGTTCACCGCTCCCTCCGGCCCCATCACCGCGATCTCGGCGGTCGGCCAGGCGAAGTTGAAGTCCGACATCAGGTGCTTGGAGGACATGACGTCGTAGGCGCCGCCGTAGGCCTTGCGGGTGATCACCGTGAGCTTGGGCACCGTCGCCTCGGCGTACGCGTAGAGCAGCTTGGCGCCGTGGCGGATGATCCCGCCCCACTCCTGCGACGTGCCCGGGAGAAAGCCCGGCACGTCGACGAGCGTGAGGATCGGGATGTTGAACGCGTCGCAGTAGCGCACGAAGCGCGCGGCCTTGGCGCTGGCGTCGATGTCCAGCACGCCCGCCATCGCCTTCGGCTGGTTGCCGACGACGCCGATCGCGTAGCCGTTCAGGCGCGAGAACCCGACCACGATGTTCTGCGCGTAGTGCTCGTGGACCTCGAGGAACTCGCCGTCGTCGACGATGTAGCGCACGACGTCGCGGATGTCGTAGGGCTTGTTGGCGGCGTCCGGGACGATCGCGTCGAGCTCGGGGTCCATCCGGTCCGGGTCGTCGGTGGGCTGGACCCGCGGCGCCGTCTCGAGGTTGTTGGAGGGCAGGAAGCTGAAGAGGTAGCGGGCGTCCTCGAGGCAGGCGTCCTCGTCGTCGGCGACGAAGTGGGCGACGCCGGACTTGGTGGCGTGGCTCATCGCCCCGCCGAGCTCCTCGAAGCCGACCTCCTCGCCCGTGACCGTCTTGATCACCTCGGGGCCGGTGATGAACATGTGCGAGGTCTCCTTGACCATGAACACGAAGTCCGTGATCGCGGGGGAGTAGACCGCGCCGCCCGCGCACGGGCCCATGATCAGCGAGATCTGCGGGATCACGCCGGAGGAGCGGACGTTGCGCAGGAAGACGTCCCCGTACGCGCCGAGCGAGACCACGCCCTCCTGGATGCGCGCGCCGCCGGAGTCGTTGATGCCGATCACGGGGCAGCCGATCTTGGCCGCCATGTCCATGATCTTGCACATCTTCTCGGCCATGACCTCGCCCAGCGAGCCGCCGAAGACCGTGAAGTCCTGGCTGAAGACGCACACGCGGCGCCCGTCGATCGTCCCGTGCCCGGTGACGACGGCGTCGCCCCAGGGCCGGTTCTTCTGCATCTCGAAGTCGGTGGTCCGATGCCGGACATAGGTGTCCAGCTCTTGGAAGGAGCCGGGATCGAGCAGCTTCTCGATCCGCTCACGGGCCGTGTACTTGCCCTTCGCGTGCTGCTTCTCGACCGCTTTTTCCGACGCGTGGTCCACGACCGCGGCCCGCAGCTCCTCGAGCTGCTCCAGCCGCTCCGCGAACGTCTCGGGAGCCTTCTGGCGCATAGACGACGCGACGATATCGCTTGCCCGAAAGACTGTCCGAACGTAGGGTCGGCCTCCGCATAGGGTGCGCACGGAGGGCGACGGAGGGATCACGGATGGGGGCTCGGAACGGATGGAGGGATGCCGGCGACCGACGTGCGCACGCGCGGGTGCTCGCCGTGCTGCTCGCGGCGCTGGTCGTCGTGGCGATCCTGCCGTCCGCCGCGGGCGCGCTGCGCGGCGCGTTCTCCGACGTCAATCGCCCTGAGAACCTCGTCCCGCCCACGGTCAGCGGCGACCCGCGGGTCGGCGGAACGCTCTCCTGCGACCGCGGCAAGTGGGACGACACCGCCGACGCCCGCTACGACTACGACTTCTTCTGGATCCGCGACTACGGCGAGGAGATCGACGGCGCGTACTCCTCCACCTACGTCGTCACCGGCGCGGATACCGATGTCGACCTGCAGTGCATCGTGCACGCCGTCAACGGCCAGATCGACTCCTATCAGGAGTCCAACCCCGTCGCCGGGCGCGCCCCCGAGGCGCGCACCGCGCCGCTGTTGAGTGGCCCGGCGCGCCTGGGCGGCGAGCTGCGCTGCTCGCGCGGCGTCTGGGATGACCGCGACCTGCCGGCGTACGCCACGCGCTTCAACTGGCTGCGCGACGACGAGACGATCGACGGGGCGGAGACCGACCGCTACACGGTCACGGCCGCCGATCTCGGCCATGCGCTGGTCTGCGAGGTGACCGCGGCGGACGCTTCGAGTGCCGACAGCGCCGTGAGCGTCCCGCAGCCGCCGGTCAACCGCGTGCTCCCGGGCGTGTCCGGCGCGCCGCGGATCGGTGGCGCGGTGAGCTGCTCGCGCGGTGGCTGGGACGACGCGGGCGTCCCCGCGTACACGGTCGCCTACCAGTGGCTGCGCGACGGCGACGACATCGCGCTCGCCACTGCGGCGAGCTACACCGTGGCTTTGGCGGATGCCGGCCACGCGCTCTCCTGCCGCGTCACCGCCGCGGGGCTCACCGAGGCCGAGAGCGCGACCGTCGCCGTGACCGATCCTTTGAACCGCTCGGTGCCGCGCATCGGCGGCGACCCGCGGCTCGGGCGCGCGCTGAGCTGCGCACCGGGCACCTGGGACGCCGGCGACTACGCCTTCACCTACGCCTGGCTGCGCGACGACGCGCCGATCGCGACGGGCGCGTCGTACACGGTGCTCGCCGCCGACATCGGCAAGCCCTTGCGCTGCCGCGTGAGCGCCCACGGCCGGACGACGGCGACGAGCGCGGCCGTGATCCCGACGCCGCCGCAGGTGCTCGCCCTGCCGGCGATTGTGGGCGACGTCCGCGTCGGGCGGCTCCTGACGTGCTCGAGCGGGGACTGGGACGGCGACTACGCGTACACGTTCGAGTGGCTGCGCGACGGCGCGCTCCTCGCCACCGGCCAGACGCTGACGCTGACGGGGGACGAGGTGGCGCACGAGCTGCGCTGCCGGGTTCGCGTCGCCGGCGGGCTGGTCGGCGCCGACTCGCCCGCGGTCCACCCGCCGCTGCCGCGCTCGCTCGGCGGCCCCGTGATCTCCGGCGACCCGCGGCCGGGCCAGCAGCTGACCTGCGGCTCCGGCGCCTGGGATGGCACCTACTCGTTGACCTACGCGTGGTTCCGCGGCGACGGCACCCAGCTCGCGACCGGATCGACCTACACCGTTGCCGGCGGCGACACCGTCCTGTTCTGCAAGGCGACCGCGGCGGGCGTGGCCACCGCGAGCTCGGCGACGGTGACCGTCTCCCAGCCGGCGGGCGGCGCGCAGCCGGAGAACCGGACGCTGCCGGCGATCACCGGCGACCCGCACCTGCGCGGGACCGCCGGCTGCGCACCCGGCACGTGGCTCAACGCGGGCGCGTTCACGCATCGCTGGCTGCGCGACGGCGCGGCGATCGCGGGCGCGACGCAGGCGACGTACGTGCTCGTCGCCGCCGACGTGGGCAAGCAACTGCGCTGCGAGGTCACGACCGGCGGCGTGTCGGCGTCCAGCGCGGGAATCGTCGTCGCCGCTCCGGTGTTGACCGCGGCGCCCGCGATCAGCGGCGACCCGCGCGCGAAGGGCACGCTGCATTGCTCCTCGGGCAGCTGGGACGGGCAGTACGACTTCACGTACCAGTGGCTGCGCGACGGTGTCGCCGTGGGTGGGGCGACGGCCGTGACCCGCGTGCTCGACGCCGCCGACATCGGCCACGCCGTCACGTGCGAGGTCCGGGCTGACGGTCTCGTGCCGACGGTCTCGGGGGCGGTGACCGTCCGCGCGCCGAAGAACCTCGTCGCGCCCAGTGTCGAGGGCGACCCGCACCTCGGGCGGGTCCTGACGTGCGATCCGGGCGGGTGGGACGACGCGGCCGGCAGCCGCTATGCGTTCACGTACCGCTGGCTGCGCGGCCCCGCGGCGATCGCGGGTGAGACCGCCGCCACGCACACGGTCGTCGTCGCCGACCTCGCCGCGGCGTTGAGCTGCGAGGTGCGCGCCGAGGCGCTCTCCCCGGTCGCGTCGCCGGCCGTGACCCCCAAGGCACCCGAGAACCTCGTCGCACCCACGCTGACCGGGACGCCGCGGATCGGCGGCACGCTCACCTGCGGCGACGGCACGTGGGACGCGACCTATCCGATCACGGCACATCGCTGGCTGCGCGCCGGCGTCGCCATCGCGGGCGAGACGGGCGCGAGCTATCGCGTCGTCGCCGCCGACGTCGGCAAGGCGATCACCTGCGAGGCGACCGCCGCCGGGCTCACCGCGGCCGTGTCGTCCTCGCTCTCACCGGCGGCACCGTCGGTGCTCCATGCCCCGCAAATCGAGGGCGACCGCCGGATCGGCACGACGTTGACGTGCACGCCCGGCGAGTGGGACGGGACCTACGCGCTCACGTACCGCTGGCTGCGCGACGGCGTCGCGGCCGGCACGGCGAGCTCGCTCGCGGTCGGCACGACCGACGCCGGCAAGGACTTCGTGTGCGAGGTCACGGCCGAAGGGCTGACCGTCGCCGCCTCCGAGACGGCGGCCGTCGATCCGCCTGGGGCGCTCACGCCGCCGCAGATCGGCGGCACGCCGCAGCTGCGCGGCACGCTCACCTGCTCGCGAGGCGTCTGGGACGACACCGCCGCGGCCCGCTACGCGGTCACCTACCAGTGGTTCAAGGACGACGTCGCGATCGCGGGCGCGACCGCGCCGCAGCTCGGCCCGCTCACCCGCACCGACTTCGAAGGCCGGTTCACGTGCGAGGTCACCGCCGAAGGCCTGACCGCCGAGCGCACCGACGAGCTGCTCGTCTCCGCGCCGAAGATCGTCGGCAACAGCCCAGGGCCCGACGGCCGCGCCTACGTCGGCCGTGCGATCACGTGCGACCCCGGCCAGTGGAACGACAGCGAAGGCCTGCGGTACTCCTTCACCTACCGCTGGGAGCGGGAGGGATTCGAGCGTCCCTGGACGCGGATTCCCGGCGCCGACGACGACACGTACGTGGTTCAGGCCGCAGACGTCGACTGGGAGCTGCGCTGCATCGTGACCGCCGAGGGCGAGTGGTCCGAGGAGAGCTACGGCACCTACGGCGAGTGGCCGCCGGTCGAGTCGACGCTGACCGCACTCGACGACTCGGTCACCCCGGGCGCCGCCGACGGCTACCGGCTCACCCTCCGCAACCCGAACCCGATCAACGTCTTCATGCAGTACGCCTGGATCGACCTGCCCGACGGGTTCGCGTACAAGCCCGGCAGCACCACGGGCTCCTTCACCGACGACCCGGAGATCTCCAGCGGCAACTTCCTGCGCTGGCGCAACGGGCTCTCGATCGAGGCCAACGGGCAGCTGACGATCGACGTCGCGGTCACGACCAGTGCGACGACCGGGCACTACTTCGCCTCCGGCGGCGGCTACGCGAACAACTACACGCCGTGGATCAACTCCTCGTCGGGGGCGATCGTCTCCGTCGCGGCGCCGTTCGACGAGGCCGCGTGCACGATCCGCGGAACCGCGGGCGACGACGTCCTGACCGGCACGGACGGCAATGACGTGTTGTGCGGGCTGGGCGGCAACGACGTGCTGCGCGGTGGGCTGGGCAACGACGTCGTCTACGGCGGCGACGGCGACGACCGGCTCGACGGCGGCGAAGGCGACGACACCCTCCTCGGCGGCGACGGGTCAGACATCCTGCTCGCGGGCGCCGGCGCTGACGTCATGCGCGGCGGTGGCGGGCTGGACACCGTCAACTACGCCGACCGCCGCACGCCGGTGCGGATCACGCTCGGCGACGACGACAACGTCGACAAGGACTACGACCACACGGTCGCCGACGACGGCACCTACGCGCACGTGGACTCAGACGACGACGGGGACATCGACGACGACGATCCGTGGCAGCTGATCGAGCGCGACGATGTCGACGCCGACATCGAGATCGCCCGCGGCGGGCGCGGCGACGACTCCATCATCGGCTCCGACAACGACGAGGAGCTCTACGGCGGCGCCGGCAGCGACGTGATCGACGCCCGCGGCGGCGCGAACCTTGCCGACGCGGGCGACGGCGACGACACCGTCTTCGCCGGCTACAGCGCGCACGAGCGCGTGTTCTGCGGCTCGGGCTTCGACCGCTACCGCGCCGACCAGGACGACGATCTGCTCGTCGGCTGCGAGTTCTACATGCCCAGCGAGGGCGCCAGCTAGCGGGGACGGCCCGAGGTCAGGGCCGTCCACAGTGCTTCGTCGAACGTCTCGGGCAGCAGCTCGACGAGGTTGCGCACCCAGCGCTCGTACTTCTCCCGCCACAGCGCCTCCGCTTCGATCGCTTTGCGGGCGACGATGGCCGCGTGCAGTGCCTCGACCTCGGCGAGGATGCGTGGCAGCTTGTCCTCGTAACCGATCTCGAGCGCGGTCATGAAGGCGCGGACCTGCCAGGTGAGACGCTCGAACTCGCGGGTGACGCGGTTCAGGCCGGACGCGGCGATGATCGTCGACTGGTACGCGAGGTCCGCGTCTCCGGCCTTGCGCACGTTGCCCCGCTCGACCGCGCCGCGGAGGCGGCGCAGCTCGCGGTCCAGCGCTTCGGCGGGGAAGCGCTCCTCGAGCATCAGCTTCTGCAGCGCGAGCGAGCCGAACGCGGCGCGCAGCGCGTAGACCTCGAGCACGTCAAGGGCGTGCACCTCGGGGACCACGGCGCCGCGGTTCGGGATCACGTCGATCAGGCCGTCGCGTTCGAGCAGCCGCAGCGCGTCGCGGATCGGCCCGCGTGAGACCCCGAGCTGCTCGGCGAGCGGGATCTCCTTCAGGCGCTGGCCGGGCTTGAGCTGGCCGTCGACGATCGCGTCGCGCAGCGCCTCGACCGCCACGTCGACGTTGGAGGGCGCCGGTGCGGCTTTGAGTTGCATCTAGACGATGTTGTGCTCCGGCCGGATGTCGGCGTTCTGGAAACGCTCGACGCGCAGCGGCGTGATGTCGGCGAACGTCGGGCGGCGCAGCACGAGGTCGCGCAGCAGCTCGCCGGTCGCCGGGCCCTGGAGGAAGCCGTGGCCGGAGAAGCCCGTGGCGTAGAGGAAGCGGCTGACGCCCGTGGCCTCGCCGATGATCGCGTTGTGGTCCGGGCTCATGTCGTACAGGCCCGCCCACCCGCCGCGGATGCCGGTGGTGGCGATCCGGGGCGCGCGGCGCTGGGCGATGTCGAGCAGCGCCGGGATCCAGTCGTCGGTCGTCTCGATGTTGAAGCCCGGGGTCTCGGTCGGGTCCGACATGCCCATCAACAGGCCCGGGCCTTCGCGGTGGTAGTAGAAGGTCGTCGAGAAGTCGATCGTCAGCGGGAGCGTCGGCGGCAGGTCTGCCATCGGCTCGGTGAACAGCACCTGTCGGCGCAGGCCGGAGACCGGGAGCTCGACGCCCGCGAGCTCCCCGCAGCGCCGCGACCATGCGCCCGCCGCGCAGATCACGGTGTCGGTCTTGACCGTGGTCCCGTTGGCGTGGACGGCTTCGATCCGGTCGCCGCGCATGGTGATCCGGTCGACCTCGCAGCTCGTCTGCAGGTGGGCGCCGAAGCCGCGGGCGGCGGAGGCGTAACCCTGGACGACGGCCTCGGGCGTCGCGTGGCCGTCCTGCGGCGAGTAGCTGGCGGCGAGGACGCCGTCGACCTCGAGCAGCGGGCTCAGCTCCCGCGCCTCCTCCGGCGTGACCATGCGGGTGGGGATGCCGAGCTCGTTCTGCAGCGCGACGCTGCGGGTGAACGCGTCGACGTCCTCCTCGCGGGTGAGCAGGAACAGGTAGCCGACCTCGTGCAGGTCGATCTCCCAGCCCGGCCGGCGGTCGAACGCCTTGAAGGCCTCGGCGCTGCGGCGCGCGATCTCGATGTTCAGCGGGTCGCTGAACTGCGTGCGGAAGCCGCCGGCGGCCTTCGACGTCGAGCCGCTGCCCAGCTGGTCGCGCTCGAGCAGGACGACCTGGGCGCCGGCCTCTGCGAGGTGGAACGCGGCGCTGACGCCGACGACGCCGCCGCCGACGATCACGACGTCCGCGGATTCAGGAACGGGTGCGTGACGGGCTGCCATGCGAGCGGAGGTTGCCGATTCGATTGCAGATTGTCAACAATATGCACATGGACCGCTCGACGATCGCCATCCACGCCGGGCGCGGACCGCGCACCTCCGGCTCGCCGCTGAACGCGCCGCTCGTGCTCGCTTCGAGCTTCCATGGCGACACGTACGCGCGCGAAGAGGGCTCCCCGAGCTGGGAGGCCTTCGAGGAGGCGATCGGGGCGCTGGAGGGCGGCTCGGCCGTGGCCTTCAGCTCGGGCACGGCGGGCGCGGCCGCGATCCTCGAGACGCTACCGGCGGGCGCGCGGGTGGTCGGGCCGGTGGCCGGCTATGCGTGGACGCGCTCACTGCTCGCCGAGCGTGCGGCGGTCGGGCGAATCGTTCTCGAGACCGTCGACACGACCGATACGGAGGCGACGCTGCGGGCGTGCGCGGGGGCGGATCTGCTGTGGCTGGAGACGCCGAGCAATCCGCTGCTGGAGGTCTGCGAGCTCGACCGGCTGTGCGCCGCGAGCGTGCCGGTCGCGGTCGACTCGACGTTCGCGACGCCGCTGCTGCAGCGGCCGCTCGAGCTGGGCGCGACGTTCGCGATGCACAGTGCGACGAAGTTCATCGGCGGGCACTCGGACCTGCTGCTGGGCGTGATCAGCACCCGCGACCCTGCGGCGCTCCGCCACGCCCGGGCGCAGGTCGGCGCCACGCCGGGCGCGCTCGAGGCGTTCCTCGCGCTGCGCGGCCTGCGCACGCTGCCGGTGCGGCTGGAGCTGGCCCAGCGCAGTGCTTCGACGCTCGCCTCGCGGCTCCTCGAGCACCCTGCCGTGAGCGCGGTGCACTACCCCGGCCTGCCGGGCGACCGCTTCCACGAGCGGGCGGCGCGCTTCATGGACGGGTTCGGCGCGATGCTCTCGTTCGAGCTGCAGGGCGACCCGGACGCGGTGTGCGGCGCCGTCGAGGTCTTCACCCACGCCAAGTCGCTCGGCGGGGTCGAGTCGCTGATCGACCGGCGCGGGCCGTCGCTGATCCGCCTCAGCGTCGGCTGCGAGCACGTCGAGGATCTCTGGAGCGACCTCGACCGCGCGCTTCAGATCTCCGGCTGATACTCGCCGAAGACTTCCCTGAGGGCGCCGCAGACCTCGCCGACGGAGGCGCGGTCCTTGAGCGCCTGGCGGATCGGCGGCAGCAGGTTGTCGCTGCCCTTGGCCGCCGCCTGCAGCTCCTGCAGGCGTTTGGTCGTGAGCTCGCTGTCGCGGTCGGCCTTGAAGGCCTTCAGGCGCTCGAGCTGCTGGCGCTCGGACTCGGGGTCGACACTCAAGATCTCCTCGACCTCGGCGGCGTCCTCGACGTACTTGTTGACGCCGACCACGATGTCCTGCGCGGTCCGGTAGCGCTCGTGGTAGCCGAAGGCCGATTCCTCGATCTCGGTCTTGATGAACGTGATCGCCTCGACCGAGCCGCCCTGCTCGTCGACCTTCTCGATCAGCGCCCAGGCGCGCTGCTCGATCTCGGCGGTCAGCGCCTCGACGTAGTAGGAGCCGGCGAACGGGTCGACGGTGTCGGTGGCGCCGGACTCGTGGGCGATCACCTGCTGGGTGCGCAGCGCGAGCTTGGCGGCTCTTTCGCTTGGCAGCGCGAGCGCCTCGTCGAAGCCGTTCGTATGGAGGCTTTGCGTTCCGCCGCAGACCGCCGCGAAGCCCTGCAGCGCGACGCGGACGATGTTGTTCATCGGCTGCTGCGCGGTCAGCGTGACGCCGCCCGTCTGCGTGTGGAAGCGCAGCATCAGCGACTTCGGGTCCTTCGCGCCGAAGCGGTCGGCCATCGCGTGCGCCCACATGTTCCGGGCGGCGCGGAACTTCGCGACCTCCTGGAAGACGTTGTTGTGGCCGTTGAAGAAGAACGCGAGGCGGGGCGCGAAGTCGTCGACCGCGAGGCCCGCGTCGATCGCCGCCTGCACGTAGGCCATGCCGCTCGCGAGCGTGAACGCGACCTCCTGGACGGCGGAGGCGCCCTTCTCGCGAAAGTGGTACCCGGAGATCGAGACCGTGTTCCAGCGCGGGATGTTCTCCTTGCAGTACGCGAACAGGTCGGTGGTGAGCCGCATGCTCGGCGCGGGCGGGTAGATGAAGTTCCCGCGCGCGATGTACTCCTTGAGGATGTCGTTCTGCACAGTGCCCTTGAGCACCTTGGATTCGACGCCCTGCTCCTCGGCGACGAGTTCATAGAGCAGCAACAGCACCGCGGCGGGCGCGTTGATGGTCATCGAGACGCTGACCTCGTCGAGCGGGATGCCGTCGAAGGCGGTCCGCATGTCGTCCAGCGTGTCGATCGCCACGCCGGTCCGGCCGACCTCGCCGAGGCTGCGCGGATCGTCGGAGTCCAGGCCGAGTTGCGTGGGCAGGTCGAAGGCCATGCTCAGGCCGGTGCTGCCGTTCTTGAGCAGGTACTTGTAGCGCTCGTTGGACTCCTTCGCCGACGCGTAGCCCGCGTACTGGCGCATCGTCCACGTGCGCTTGCGGTACATGTCCGCGTGCACGCCGCGGGTGTACGGGAACTCCCCGGGCTTGCCCAGATCGAGGTTCTCCGGCAGGTCCGCGCTCGTGTACAGCGTCTTGACCTCGATGCCCGAATCCGTGAACCGGCGCGGATCATCGGGGCCGACGACGGGTGCCACGGACAGATCGGTGGCGGCGTCCTTGTCCTCGATGGCCATGGGCAAAGGGTACGCCGCTAGCCTTCGCCGCGATGCGCCGTTTGCTGGTCGTGGCCGTCGCCACGCTGTTGTCCGTCGCCATGCCGGCTCACGCCGATGACGTCTACACGACCTCCACGTGCCAAGCGCCCAACGGGACGCCCGCAGCGACGGCGGGGTGGCTTCCAGGGGGCACGGCGCCCATGACCAAGCAGGACAAGTGCGCAAGCGGCGGAGCGCTGACGGCCGGTCCCGCGAGCGGCACCGCATCGCAGCAGCAGAGTGTGACTTGGACATTCACGGCGCCGGCGGCAACGCGGATCCTCGGGTACTCGCTGTTTCGCACCGTCAAGACGGAAGCCCGAGACGGCTGGGCCTGGAACTGGTCGCTGTTCCGGGACGCCGCCGACGGTCTGAACGAGCACTACGTAGAGACCTGCTGGGCGATCTCCGGGTGCCCAGGCCTCGGCAACGGCACCGTGTCCGAGGCGACGCGCGTGACACAGTCCGGTCTCGACATCGGCGCGCTGGTGGCGTTCGCGGATTGCAACCCGGGTGGCTGCACCGCCGGGAGCGGCGCTCAGCTCATGTCGATTCCCCGCGCGGACTTCACACTGCGCGACCTCGCCGACCCGGTGCTCGTCGGCACGCCGTCCGGAGACCTGTTCGACACCGCGCAGCCGCTCACCGGCGTCCGGTCCGCGAGTTTCTCGGCCGCGGACCAGGGTGGTGGCGTCTATCAGGCCATCCTCGAGGTCGACGGGGCGACCGTGACGTCGGCGATCATCGACGACAACGACGGCGACTGCGTGCCGCCGTTCAAGGGCGCGGTGCCGTGCAAGCCGAGCGCGAGCGGGACGCTCTCGTACAACACCGCCGGGCTGCGGGACGGCGCGCACTCGATCCGGCTCGTGATCACCGACGCGACCGCGACCAACAGCGCGTCGTTCGGCCCGGTGCAGGTGCGCACGCAGAACCAGATCGCAGAGTGCGATCCGAACGTGAGCTCGGGTTCGACACCCGTGCTCGCCGGTCTGAAGGGCACGCGCAAGAGCACGGTCACGCGCGCGTCCGGCCGGACGACGGTGACCGGAACGGTGGCGGGCGCGGGGGCGGGCGTCGTCGTGAACCTGCTGAGCAAGGAACGGCGCAGCGGTGCGCCGTCGGTGGTGAGCGGGACCGCGGTGACGGGTGCGGACGGGTCGTTCTCGCTCGCGGTGCCGGCCGGGCCGTCGCGGCGGTTGCGGGCGGCGCGGCGGATCAACGCCACGGACCGCTACTTCGTCTGCTCGAAGGCGCTCGACGTGCGGGTGCCGGCACGGGCGACGCTGACCGCGTCACCGCGAACGCTGCTGGCCGGGTCGCGGGTGCGGCTCGCCGGACGGCTCCTAGGCGGGCGGGTGCCGTCGCGCGGGAAGCTGATCGACGTCCAGGCGCGCGAGCAGGGCCATTGGCGCACGTTCGCCACGGTGCGGACACGCGCGTCGGGGAGGTTCACGACGCAGTACCGGTTCCGCGCCGGCGCGCGGCGCAAGACGTACCCGATGCGGGTGCGGGTGCGGCCCGACGCGGCCTACCCGTTCGCGGTCGGCTACTCGAAGTCGGTGAAGGTCCGCGTGCGGTGAGCGCGCTGCGCGGCCTCCCTCCGGTCGACACGCTGGCCGCGGAGGTCGACGCGCCGCGGGCGCTCGCGGTCGCGGCCGCGCGGGCGGTGCTGGCGGAGCGGCGGGCGGAGCTGCTGGGCGGCGCGCTTGGGGAGACGGATCTCGGCGCGCGGGCGCGAGCTTGGGCTGCGGATGTGACCCGGCCGTCGCTGCGGCGGGTGCTCAACGCGACCGGCGTGATCATCCACACCAACCTGGGCCGCGCGCCGCTGGCGGCGGCGGCGCGGGAGGCGGTCGCGCGAGCGGCGGAGGGCTACGGGAACCTCGAGCTCGACCTCGTGACCGGGGAGCGCGGGTCGCGGCATATCCATGTCGAGGCGCTGCTGTGCGCTTTGACCGGCGCCGAGGCGGGGTTCGCGGTCAACAACGGGGCGGGTGCGGCGCTGCTGGCCACGGCGGCGCTGGCGGGCGTTGGCCGCGAGGTGATCGTCTCGCGCGGGCAGCTCGTCGAGATCGGCGGCGGGTTCCGCGTGCCGGACGTGATCGCGCAGGCGGGTGCGCGGCTGGTCGAGGTCGGCACCACCAACCGGACCCGCGTCGACGACTATTCGCGGGCGGTGACAGCTGACACCGCGGCGATCCTGCGCGTGCATCAGTCGAACTTCCGCCAGCTCGGGTTCGTCGAGGATGTGGGTGTCGAGGCGCTGTGCGAGCTCGGCGTGCCGGTGATCGACGATGTCGGCTCGGGAGCGCTCGACGCGCTGTATGACGAGCCGGCGGTCCGGCGCTCGGTCGCGGCGGGTGCGGCGCTGGTCTGCTTCTCGGGCGACAAGCTGCTCGGCGGCCCGCAGGCGGGGCTGCTGGTCGGCCGCGCCGAGGCGGTCGAGCGCGCGAAGCGCCACCCGCTCGCCCGTGCCCTGCGTATCGACAAGCTCTCGCTCGCCGCGTTGGAGGCGACACTGCGGTTGCACCGCGACGCACCGGACGAGATCCCGGTGCTCGCGATGCTGCATGCCTCGCGGGAGGTTCTGTTGACGCGCGCGGAGCGTCTCGCCGCCGCCTTGCCGGGGGCCGAGATCATCGAATCCGTCGCCCGCGTGGGCGGCGGCGCGCTCCCACTCCTCGAGCTCCCGGGCCCGGTCGTCGCGCTCCCGGACGCCTCGCTGGCGCCCGCATTGCGCGCCGGCGACCCGCCGCTCATCGGCCGCGTCGAGCACGCCCGCCTCCTGCTCGACCCCCGCACACTGGCGGACGACGAGCTGGAGGCAACCATCGCCGCAGTTAAACCCCACCTAAGGGGCCAGACCCCTTAGGTTCCCTTTAGGTGGCCGATCGCGGCGCAGAGCCAATCAACGCCGCGATCCGAACCTAAACCGCGGATAAGGGGTCTGGCCCTTTAGCGGGGGTTTAGCCGATCATCTCGCGCGCGGCTCCTCCCGGCCTGAACATCGGGAGGCAGTTGGCCTCGGGGGCGATGCGGACGTGCAGGAGCGCGGGTCCGGGCTCGGCGAGCGTTTCGGCGAGGGCGTCCTCGACCTCGTCGCCGTCGCCGATCGACCGCACGCTCCAGCCGAAGGCGCGGCACAGCAGCTCCCAGTCGGGGCTCGAACCGAGGTCGACGGCCGTGCGGCGGCCGCCCCAGAAGAGGTCCTGCTGCTGGCGCACCATGCCGAGCGACGCGTTGTCGAGCAGGAGCACCTTGACCGGGAGCTGCTCCTCGACCGCGGTCGCCAGCTCCTGCACGTTCATCAGGAACGAGCCCTCGCCGGAGACGCACACGACGGTCGCATCGGGGGACGCGGCCTGGGCGCCGAGCGCGGCCGGCAGGCCGAAGCCCATCGTCCCCAACCCGCCGCTCGTGATCCAGCGCCGCGGCGCCTCGAAGCCCAGCCGGCCGGCCGCCCACATCTGGTGCTGGCCGACGTCGGTGGTCACGATCGCGTCCCCGAGCACGCTCGCGAGCTGGTCGAGCGCGAACTCGGGCGCGACGCAGCCGGGCTCGGCCGGCTCCGGCTCGCGCAGCGGGTGCGCCGCCTGCCAGCCGCGGATGCGATGCCACCACTCGGCGAGCCGCGTCGCGTCCGCGTCGCACTTGCCGTAGGCCTCGATCAGGGCCTCCAGGGCGAGCTTCGCGTCCCCCACCACCGGCACGTGAGCCGTGACGATCTTGCCGATCTCGGACGGATCGACGTCGATGTGCACGATCTTCGCGCTCGGGGCGAACTCGTCCAGCGCGCCGGTGACGCGGTCGTCGAAGCGGGCGCCGATGGCGACAATCAGGTCCGCCTCGTCCATCGCCCAGTTGGCGACCTTAGTGCCGTGCATGCCGAGCATCCCGAGCCACTGGGGATCGGAAGCCGGGAACGCGCCGAGCGCCATCAGCGTCGTCGTCACGGGCGCGCCGGAGAGCGCCGCGAGGGTGCGCAGCTCCGTTGACGCATCGGCATTGGTCACCCCGCCGCCCGCGTAGAGCACCGGTCGCCGCGCGGTCGCCAGCGCCTGCGCGGCACGCCGCACCTGGCGGCCGTTGGGCCGCTCACGCGGGCGGTAGCCGGGGAGGTACGGCTCGTGGGTGTCGTCGCGCGCGGGGGCGTTGGCGATGTCGACCGGAAGGTCGATCAGCACCGGCCCGGGCCGCCCGCTGGTGGCGATCCGGATGGCGTCGACCACCGCTTGGGCGACGTCGTCGGCACGCTCGATCGCGATCGAGTGCTTCACCAGCGGCTGCGTGATGCCGATCACGTCCGCCTCCTGGAAGGCGTTCGTGCCACGCAGGGTGGTCTTGACCTGGCCGGTGATGAACAGCGTCGGGGTCGAGTCCATCTGGGCGTCGGCGATCGCGGTGACGAGGTTCGTCGCGCCCGGGCCGGACGTGCCGATCGCGACGCCGATCCGTCCCGACGCTCGCGCGTACCCCTCGGCGGCGTGGCCGGCGGCCGCCTCGTGGCGCATCAGGACGTGGCGGATCGGGCTCTCATGCAGGGCGTCATAGATCGGCAGGCACGCCCCACCGGGGATGCCGAAGACCGTGTCGACGCCGGCGCGCTCGAGCGCGCGGATCAGGGCGTCGGCGCCGCGCATTTGCGCTGAGGATGAGTCGTGAGGGTGCGGACAGGGATGAGTACGACGAGCGTGGCAAGCACGGTGGAGCTCCTTTGGATCGATCAGGTCTGCGCGAAGGCGCGGATCAGCGGACGGCGGAGTGCACGCGGGGGGATACTCGTAAGGCGTGCAGGCCGGTCACCCTTTGAATGATGCCACACCGCTGACCCTTGGAACAGCGGGCCACATCGATCACGGGAAGACCGCATTGGTGTTCGCGCTCACCGGTGAGGACACCGACCGGCTGCCGGAGGAGAAGGCGCGCGGGATCTCGATCGCGCTCGGCTACGCGCCGCTGGACCTGCCTTCGCGCCGCCTGAGCGTCGTCGACGTCCCCGGCCACGAGCGCTTCGTGCGCACGATGGTCGCGGGCGCGACCGGCATCGACCTGTTCCTGATGGTCGTCGCCGCCGACGACGGCGTGATGCCGCAGACCCGCGAGCACGCGGCGGTCCTGGCGGCGTTGGGCGTGGAGGTCGGCGTGGTCGCGGTGACGAAGTGCGATCTCGCAGACCCGGCCCGGGCGGTGGGCGAGGCAGCCGAGCTGCTGCCGGGAGCCGAGATCGTGGTCGTGTCGGCGCGGACGGGCGCGGGGCTCGACGCGCTGCGCGAGGCCCTGTCGCGGGCGGCGGAGCGGGTGGTCGGGCGTGCTGGAGAAGGCCCGCTGCGCCTGCACGTCGACCGCGTCTTCACGATCCACGGCGCGGGCACCGTCGTCACGGGCACGCTGTGGTCGGGTGTGGCGGAGCGAGGCGCGCACGTGACCGTCCTGCCCTCGGGCCGCGAAGCGCGGATCCGCGGCGTCGAGGTGCACGACGTCGCCGTCGAGATCGCGCAGGCGGGCCAGCGGGTCGCCATGAACCTCGCCGGCGTCGCGCGCGACGAGGTCGTGCGGGGAGACGTGATCGTGGACCGCGAAGGTGCGGTGGGCGGCGGCGCGACGCGCGGCGGCGGGGCGGCGGGCGGCGGCGGGGCGGC
>NZ_JAPDOD010000053.1 GCF_027587205.1 Solirubrobacter ginsenosidimutans | reverse complement strand
GCCTCGAGGACGTCCAGCGGCGCGCCGCCGCGCTCGCCGAGCGCCACCGCCTCCTCGGCCACCGCGGCGGCGCCCGCCGCCTCGCCGCGTGCCAGCAGCACCTCGGCGCACGCGGTCGCCGCGCGCACGACGCCCGCGGGCAGCTTCATCCGGTCCGCGCACGTCGCGGCCCGCTGGGCCCAGCGCTCGGCCTCGTCGAGCTCCCCGACCGCGATCGCGGCGCGCACGACGCGCAGCAGCAGCCGCGGCTGCCACGTCGGGTCGGCCTCCTCGACGAAGTGGCCGGCCGCGGCGAGCATGCCGTCCAGCGCGCGCTGCGGGTCCTCGTCGAGCGCGGCGAAGTCACACGCGGCGGTGCGGGTGAGCTTGCTCGGCTCGACCAGCGCGGTAAGGCGATTTCCCTCGTAGACGGCGCGGTCGGCGTCGGACGCCTCGCCGCGCGCGTCGTGGACGAGCGCGCGGATCCAGAGCGCGAAGTGCACGAGGTGCGGCTCGCCCTGCAGGCGCGCGGCGTCCTCCGTCGCTTCGGCCTCGATGGCCGCGGCGTCGAGCTCGAGCAACTGCAGCAGCGCCATCGTGCGCACGCCGAGGAGCGTCACCAGCGGCGCGGCCTGGCCGGTCTCGCGCACGAGCTTGAGCGCTCGGGCGGTGGTCGAGGCCGCCTCCTCGAAGCGTTCGGAGAGCAGCTGCGCCGTCGCGACGAAGAAGGCGATCACGAGGCACATCCCGAGCCCGGCGTCGGCGATGGCGTCCAGCCGCGCGGTGGCGGAGTCCAGCAGCGGCGCCGCCGCGACGGGATCGCCGTCCCACAGCGCGCCGAGCGCGGCCAGGGCCTCCGCGCCGGTCAGGAGCAGCGGGTCGTCCTGGGTGGCCTCGACCGCGAGATCGGCCCACTGCCGCAGCTCGGTGACGCGGCCCTCGTAGAAGGAGCCGCCGGCGAGCTCGACCGCGAGGATGGCGCGGCGCTCCGGAGGCGCGTCGGCGCGGGCGGCCAGCAGCCGGCGCCGCGCGTCGGCGTGGAGGCCGAGGTGGCTCTCGACGCGGGCGATGCCGATCACGAACTCGACCCTCGGCGTCAGCGAGAAGGCTTCCAGCAGCGCGGAGCGCGCGTCACCGAGGCGGCCGGCGCCGACGAGCGCCGTCGCCTCGCGGGCGAGCAGGTCGGCGCGAGCGTCGCGATCGCTGTGCGGCACCAGCCGCAGCGCCGCGGCGAACCAGTGCGCGGCGGCGGCGGGCGAGCTCTCTCCGGCGGTCTCCGCCGCCGCGGAGAGGACCGCGATCGCCTCCGGGTCACCGACGTGCGCCGAACGCACCACGTGGAAGGCCCGCGCCGCGGGCCCGGCGCCGCGCTGCTCGAGCGCCGCCGCGACCCGCTCGTGCGCGCCCAGACGCCACGCGGGCGCGACGCCGTCGTACACCGCGCGGCGCACGAGGGGGTGGCGGAAGACGAACGCGCGTCCGGCTTCGCGCGGGGGAAGAGAGAGGCCCCGCTGGCCTGTCGCGTCCACGGCGAGGCCGCCCGGCTGGGCCGCGAGCGCCGCCTCGCGGGCCGCCGACGGAGAGCCTCCCGATCGCGTCGCATCGCGCGGACCCGTCGCGGAGCCCTGCGATCGCGTCGCGTCGCGCGCACCCATCGCGGAGCCGAGCGGCCGCGTCGCGTCGCGCGCAGCCGCCGCGGAGCCGAGCGGCCGCGTGACGTCGCGCGCACCCGCCACGGAGCTCTGCGGCCGCGCCGCATCTCGCCCGGCCGCCCTCGCGAGCGCGGCCTCGCGCGCCGCGGCGGCCTTCGGGCAGCCGCGCGGCTCGACCACCTCGGTCAGTCCCAGCGGCGCCGGTTCGTCCTCGCCGCCCGCCGCCGGGCGAACCAGGTCGGCGGCGACGAGGTCGTCGAGCGCGTGCAGCGCGACGTCAACCTCCAGGCCCGCGGCGGCCGCGGCGAGCTCCGGGTCGAACGGGTCGCCGGTGACGGCCGCGCCGTCGATCAGCGCTCGCGGCACCGAGCTCAGCGCAGCGACCTCGAGGCCGATCGCGGCCACCAGCGACGCGGGCAGCGCGCCGTCGGCGCGGTCGGCCACGCGGGCGAGCTCGCGGAGGAACAGCGGGTTGCCGCGGCCTTCGCGCACGACCCGCTCGCGGACGGCGGCGTCGGCCACTCCGGCCACGATCGCGTGCGCGTCGGCGCGGCCGAGCGGAGCGAGCTCGAGCTGCTCCCAGCCGCGCGCGCTACGGGCCGCGTCCAGCAGCCGGCCCGCCGGGCCGACCGGACGCGTCGCGAGCACCAACAGCGCGGGCACAGGCACCGGCCGGCGCAGGAGGTGCAGCACGAGCTCGAGCGACGCCTCGTCGGCCCAGTGCAGGTCGTCGAGCAGCAGCGCCACGGGCGCCAGCCGTTCGAGCCCGGCCGCCACGGCGCGGTGGCGGCGGAAGCGTTCCGCCACCGGCACGTCGCCCGGCGCGCCCGCCAGCTCGCCGAGCGCGTCGCACATCACCCCGAACGGAACGTCACGCTCGTGCTCGGCGCCGCGTCCCGCGACGACCCGCAGCCCGGCGGCGCGTGCGCGCTCACCGATCTCGGCGAGCATGGCGCTCTTGCCGAGCCCCGCCTCGCCCAGCAGCCCGAGCACCCGGCCCGAACCGCGGCGTACCTCTCCGATCGCGCGCGTGGCCGCGGCCAGCTGCGGATCGCGCCCCAACAACTCCATGACCATCCAAGACGGCCAGGAACCAGGGCGTATTCCCGCTAGGCGGGCGAGTGCAGGAAGTCGCCGCTGAAGCCCGGCGTGCGGATCAGCCGGATCGCGCGCAGCGGCGAGGTCTGGTCGACGTAGAAGCGCACGCCGTCGCGCTCTTCGATGGCCGCCACCGCCGCCTCCTGGCGCCGCCAGGCGAGCGCCCAGATGATCGCGAACCCGGCCGCGATCCCGCCGATCTGCGGCAGGAACACCGACAGCACGCCCGAGCCGACGGTCACGATCAACAGCGGCCAGAGCCGGTTCAGGATCGTCCGCGCGGGTGCGAGCTCGGGCAGCGAGTGCTGGTGCTTGGCGCCCGCCAGGAGGTTGGCGATCGCGTGCGTCGTCTCGGTGCGCGAGCCCATGCGTGAGCCGATCAGCGTCGCGATGATCCACCAGCCGAAGCAGACGTAGATCGCGGTGTCGCTCAACGTGTTCTGGAGGCCGATCACGGTCAGCGCCGCGAGCAGCGTCGCGGACGCCGCGCTCAGCAGCACCGTGGCTTTCAGGAAGTCGCCGAACTTCAAAGCAGCAGGGCGCGCAGTAGTCCGCGCACGCCCTCGGGCCCGTCCACGAGCGTGTCGGCTTCCTCTTCCAGCGCCACCGGCGTCTCGTCCGAGCGCACGCCGACGCGCACCGCGTAGCCGAGCCGGCCGCGCTCCTGGAGCTCGGAGAGCCCGCGGAAGGCGTCGAGGTCGGTGACGTCGTCACCCACGTACACGGCGGCGGCGAGGTCGGTCTCTCCCAGCAGCCCGACGAGGCCGGCGCCCTTGTCGATGCGCACCGGCGGGCGGATCTCGAGCACCTTGCGGCCCCAGTGGGTGACGAAGCCGGCCTTCTCGGCGGCCTCGGCGACGTCCTCGATCGCCGCCAGCGCGTCGTCCTCGTCCGGGACGCCGCGCCAGTGCAGCGCCGCGATCGCCTCCTTGTCCTCCAGGCGCACCCGCAGCCGCCGCAGCTTCTCGCCGAAGGCGTCGTGGGCGAAGGCCTGCACCCGCTGCGTCCACGCCATCAGCTCGCCGTCCAGGACGGGGGCGATCGAGCCGGGGAGGAGCACCTCGGAGCCGTGTGAGCCGAGGTACGCGATCGTCCCGAGCGAGACGATCCGCCGCGCATCCGACGCCCGTCGGCCGGACACGCACGCGACGGTCCCGTAGCGCTTGGCGACCTCGATCAGCGGCCGGCGGGTGGTCTCCGGCATGTGGGCGTCGTCGGGCTGGGCGACGATCGGCGCGAGCACGCCGTCCACGTCGAGGAGGACCGCGGAGTGCTTCGGGTCGTCCCGCAGCGGCTGGAGGAGTTCCTCGATCGTGGCGGCGTCGGAAGGCACGTTCCTCAGTATGGCTACAAGGGACGGTTCTGCAGCAGATCCCTGATCTCGATCAGCACGCGCACGTCCTCCGTGGGCGCAGCCGGTTCCGGCGACTCCTGCTTGCGCCGCGCCGCCAGCATGTTGAGCGGCTTGACGACGAAGAAGAAGATCACTGCGCCCACGATCAGGAACGACAGCACGGCGTTGAAGAACGCCCCGTACAGGAACACGGAGTCATTGATCGTGAACTTCAGGGCGGCGAAGTTCGGCTGGCCGCCGATCGCCGCGATCAGCGGCGTGACGAGGCCCTTGACGAACGAGTTGACGACGGCGGTGAACGCGGCACCGATGACGACGGCCACGGCAAGGTCGACCACATTGCCGCGGAGGATGAAGGCGCGGAACTCCTTGAGCATGCTCGTGGCGTTCGCTACGAGCACACGAACCCCTCCGCCTCAGTATCCCTGGGTGAGGTTCACGGGCGCCAACAGTTCCTCGCCCGCGGCGTAGCGGCGCACGTTCTCCTGCACCCGCCTCGCCAGGTCGCGCGCCATCGTCGACGGCGGGTTGGCGACGTGCGGCGTGATCAGCGCATGCGGTGAGGCCCACAGCGGGTGGCCGTTGGGCAGCGGCTCGGGATCGGTGACGTCGAGCGCCGCGCCGCCGATGATCCGGCTCGCGAGCGCCTGGACGAGCGCCTCGGTGTCGATCAGCGAACCGCGGGCGATGTTGACGATCCAGGTGTGCGGCTTCATCACCCACAGCTCCGGCGCGCCGATCAGGTGCCTGGTGTCCTCGGTGGCGGGCGCGCAGACGACGAAATGGTCCGCCTGGCCCCAGATCTCGCCGATCCGCTCGACGGGGATCGTCCCGTCGCGCCCTGAGCGGGTGACGGCGAGGATCTTCACGTCGTGCGGCTCCAGCCGCTTGATCAGCTCGCGGCCGATCCCGCCCGCGCCGATCACCGCGACCGTCGAGCCCGAGAGCGTGCCGCTGTCCTGCGGGTCCCACGACCAGGCACGCGCGTATTGGTTGAAGTTGCGGATGCCGGCGATCAGCAGTCCGAGCGCGAGCTCGGCGACCTGCCCGGCGTAGGCGCCCGCGGCGGTCGTGAACTTCACGCCCGGCGTGGCGCGGATCCGCTCGACCCACGGCTCGATCCCCGCCGATTGCAGCTGCACCCACTTCACGGATGCGGGGAGCTCGGGGAGCGCGTCGGGATCGCCGACCCACACCACGGCCTCGGCCGCGTCGAGCTCCACGAGCTCGCCGCCGCCCTCCTGCACCGCGCGAACGAGGTGCTCCGGAGCCTCTGGGCCGATGTGAATCGCTGGTGCCATCTGGTGGATCGCGGTGCGGCTGGCTCGATTGCCGCCCGCACGGCGAGTCGCGACGCTAGCGGATATGCCGTCTGTTCCGCAGTTCGCCGCCCGTGGGCTGACCAAGTCCTTCGGCGGCCGATCGATCCTGCGCGGGGCCGATCTCGACGTCGAGGCGGGCTCGCGGATCGGCATCCTCGGCCCTAACGGCGGCGGGAAGTCGACCATGATGCGGATCCTCGCGGGGTTCGACGAGCCGGACGCCGGCAACGTCACCCGCCGGCGCGGCCTCGTCCTCGCGCACCTCCCGCAGATCGTCGACGGCGACGCCCGTGACCCGCTCCAGACCGTCCGCGCGGCGCGCCCCGAGCTGGCGATGCTCGAGGCCGACCTGCAGGCGGCCGAGCAGCGCCTGGCCGACCCGCAGCTCGCCTCCGACCTCGACAAGATGACC
Organism: Solirubrobacter ginsenosidimutans; assembly: GCF_027587205.1. The sequence goes on along the minus strand of NZ_JAPDOD010000053.1, from coordinate 56,084 downwards.
CGCGCGCTGGGCAACCACGAGCGGCTGCTGGAGCGCTGGACGCAGGCGGGCGGCGACCGGGCGGAGGGCGAGGCGCTCGGGCACCTGCGCGCGCTCGGGATCGACGGCGACAAGCTCCAGACGCCCACCCGCGAGCTCTCCGGCGGGCAGCGCAAGCTCGTGGCGCTCGCCGCCTGCCTCGCGCGCCGTCCCGACGTGCTCCTGCTCGACGAGCCCGAGGCTCACCTCGACATGTCCCGCCGCGAGCGCCTCGGCGCGCTGCTGGACGAGTTCGACGGCGCGGTGCTGATGATCTCCCACGACCGCCACCTGCTCGATGCGACGGTCTCGCAGATCGCCGAGCTCGACAAGGGCGTGATCCGGATGTGGCCGGGCAACTACAGCGCCTACGTCGTCGCCCGCCAGCTCGAGCTCGAGATCCAGCGCCAGCAGTACGTCACGCAGCAGAAGGAGATCGCGCGCCTCGAGGACGCGGTGCGCCGCTTCCGCCACTGGGCGCACATCCGCGTCAACGAGCGCGCGGCCCGTCAGGCGCGCGTCAAGCAGATGCAGATCGACCGCATGGAGAAGGTCGACCGGCCGGTGTTCGAGCGGCGCAAGATGGCGCTGGCGCTGCGCAGCTCCTCGCGCGGCGGGCAGCGCGTGCTGGCGCTCGACGGCGTCGACGTCGGCTATGGCGACGATCCCGTCCTGCTCGACGTCGAGCTCGTCGTCGCCCGCGGCGAGCGCGTCGGCGTCGTCGGCCCCAACGGCGGCGGCAAGACGACGCTGTTGCGGATCTTCACCGAGGAGCTCGAGCCCGTGGCCGGCACGCGCTGGGCGGGTGACGGCATCACGCTCGGCTACCTCTCCCAGGCCGCCGGGTCCCTGCGCGACGACGCGACGGTGCTCGACGCCCTGCGCGCGGGGCGCTCGCTCGCCGAGGACGCGGCCGTCCGGCTCCTGATGGCCTTCCTGTTCGACTACGAACAGTGCCGGCGCCCGGTCGGCACGCTCAGCGGCGGCGAGCGCACGCGGCTCGCGTTCCTGTGCCTGATGCAGGACGCGCCGAACTGCCTCGTCCTCGACGAGCCCACCAACCACCTCGACATCGACTCGATCGAAGCCCTGGAGGACGCCTTGGAACGCTATGACGGCACGGTCATCGCCGTGTCTCACGACCGCTACTTCCTGGATCGCATCGCCGATCGGATCGTGCTCGTCGCCGACGGGTCGGTCGAGGCGTTCGAGGGCGGCTGGTCCGCCAACGCCGACGTCGTCCGGGCGGCGGCATGATCGCCCGCTCCTGGCGCGGTGCGGTGCGTAGCGCCGACGCGGAGGCCTACGCGGCCTACATCGACGAGACCGGGATGCAGCACTACGCCCACACCCCCGGCAACCGCGGCGCCTGGATGCTCACCCGCGAGATCGGCGAGCTGACCGAGTTCATCACGTTCTCCCTGTGGGACTCCTACGACGCCGTGCGGGCGTTCGCCGGGGATGACTATGAGGTCGCGCGCTACTACCCGGAGGACGACCGCTACCTGGTCGAGCGCGATGATCGCTGCCACCACTGGGACGTGGTCCGAACCGCGGGTGGCTAGCATGGCGCGCCATGCCTGACGCCACCAACGGCGCGGGGCGGCCGCTGGTGAGCGTCGTCGTGCCCGTCTTCAACGAGGCTGCGACCGTGGGCCAGGTCGTCGACGAATTGCTCGCGCTCGACCTCCGGCTCGAGGTCCTGCTGGTCGACGACGGCTCCACCGACGAGTCGCCGCTGGAGCTCGTGCGGCTCGCCGAGCGCCACGGCGCGGTCAAGATCCTGACCCAGCCCCAGAACCGCGGCAAGGGCGCCGCGGTGCGCCGCGGGATCACCGAGTCCACGGGCGACATCCTGCTGATCCAGGACGCCGACCTGGAGTACTCGCCGTCGGACATCCCCGCGCTGATCGACCCGCTGCTGAGCGGCAAGGCCGACGCCGTCTTCGGCACCCGCCTGCGTGGTGGCGCCCACCCGCAGCGCGCCCATCTCTTCTGGCACTACGCCGGCAACCGCTTCCTGACGTTGCTCTCCAACGTCCTCTACAACACGACGATCTCCGACATGGAGGTCGGCTACAAGGCCTTCCGCGGCGACCTCGTGCGCGGGCTGACGCTGATCTCCGACGACTTCCGCATCGAGCCCGAGCTGACGGCCAAGGTGCTGCGCCTCGGCCCGGGCATCCGCCTCTACGAGGTGCCGATCTCCTACTACGGCCGCTCCTACGCCGAAGGCAAGAAGATCACATGGCGCGACGGCTTCGGCGCCGTCGGCGCACTGGTCCGCTTCCGCTTCTTCTAACGGCGGACTGACTCGCAGGAGTCGTTGACGAGCACGTCGTTCGGGTCGACCGAGACGACGTCGTAGCCGTCGCCGCAGTCGATGCGGTCGATCGAGCCGTCGACGGCGTCGATGCGGTCGTCGCCCGGGCCTCCGGAAACGCGGTCTTCGCCCTGGGTGCCCGAGATCGTGTCGTTGCCGTTGCCGCCGTCGACGTAGTCGTTGCCGAAGCCGCCCTCGATCTGGTCGTCGCCGTCGTTGCCGTAGACCTGGTCGTCGCCCTTGCGGCCGTAGACCTGGTCGTTGCCGTTGCCGCCCGCGACGTTGTCGTTGCCGTCCTCGCCGTCGACGTAGTCGTCGCCGTCGCCGCCGTAGAGCGTGTCGTCGCCGTCGGAGCCGAAGACCGAGTCCGGGCCAGGGGTCCCCATCAGGTTGTCGTTGCCGAACCCGCCGCGCACCACCGAGGGCGGCGGCTCGTCGGTGGACGCCTCCGGCGGGATCTTGAGCACGGTCTCGCAGGAGTCGAGCTGGTCGCGGTCCGGGGCGTCGTCCTCCACGTAGACCGTGTCCTTGCCGCGGCCGCAGAAGACGAAGTCGCGGCTCGTGTCGGCGACGCGGATCTGGTCGTCGCCGTCGCCGCCGAACACCTCGTCCTCGCCCGAGCCGCCGGTCAGCTGGTCGTCGCCGTCGCCGCCCGAGACGCGGTCGTCGTCGCCGCCGCCGTCCATGATGTCGTCGCCCTCGTGGCCGTACATCGTGTCCCGGCCCGCGTCGCCGCGGATCGTGTCGTCGCCGTCGTGGCCGAGCAGCACGTCGCCCGCGCGGCCGCCGACGATCGTGTCGTTGCCGTCCTGGCCGTCGAGCTTGTCGCCGCCGTTCTGGCCGTAGAGCTGGTCGTCGCCGGGCCCGCCGAGCACGAGCTTCTCGTTGCCGCGCCCGCCGTCGATCAGGTCGTTGCCCGGCCCGCCGTCGAGCAGGATGTCGTTGCCGAGGCCGGCCTCCTTGATGACGTCGTCGCCCTCGCCGCCGTAGATCGTGTCGTCGGCGTCGCCGCCGTCGAGCTTGTCGTTGCCCGGCCCGCCGTCGATCACGTCGTTGCTCAGCCCGCCGTTGGCGGTGTCGTTGCCGTCGCCCATCGCCATCCGGTCGTTGCCGGTCGAGCCGTAGCCGATGTCGTCGCCGTCGCCGGCGTCGATCAGGTCGTTGCCGCTCGAGCCGGAGAGCGTGTCGTTGCCCGGGCCGCCCTCCAGCCAGTCGTCGCCGCGCAGGCCGCGCAGGAGGTCGTTGCCGGCGAGGCCGATCAGGTGGTCGGCGCCGCGGGTGCCGTTGAGCGTGTCGTCGAGGTCGGTGCCGACCAGCAACGCCAGGCCGGGCTGCTCGACGACCTGGCCGGGCGTGCCGGCGATCGTCAGCGTGCGCAGGCGGTTGGCGGTCGCGGCGGACAGGATCGAGAGCGTCTTGCGGGTCGAGTCGGTGACGTAGAGGCGGGTGCCGTCGGGCGACCACGCCGCATGGCCGGGGCCGCCGCCGGTGGGCGGGCGGGCGAGGACGCGCTCGTGGGCGAGGTCGACGAGCGCGGCCTTGCGGTGGACGCCCTTGAGTTTCGCCCCGGGGGCGACGATGGCCTTCGTGGCGTCCGGCGAGATTCCGAGCCCGCCGCCGCCGTCGGTGCCGAGCGCGACCGAGCCGGAGATCCCGCCGTTGGCCGGATCGATCCGGATGAGCCGGCTCGCGGCCTTGCGCTTGCCCTTGCGCGGCGTCGTCGCCGACACCCACGCGTGGCCCTTGGAGTCCAGGCTCACGCCCGCGGCGCCCGCGATCTTCACGCGCCGCACCAACCGTCCCGTGGTGAGGTCGAGCACCGCGACCGCGCCGCCGGCCTGCACCTCGACCGCGCGCGTCGCCGTCACCACCAGCTCGATCGGCACGCCCGACAGCGGGCGCTCCCCCGACCGCTGCATGGTCGCGACGTCCATCGTCTCGATCCGGCCCTTGCGTGCGGCGTAGACCGTCCCGCCGTCGGGTGAGACGGCGAGCGCGACCGGCGAGCCGCTCATCAGCACGCTGCCCGCGCCGAGGCGCGAGTTGAGGTCGATCACCGAGATCGTCACGCCCGCCGCGACGAACGCGCGGCCGCCGTCGGGTGCCGCCGCGACGGCGCGGGTGCGGCCGGGCATGGCGACGGTCCCGGTGACGGTGTTGCTGCGGGTGTCCAGCAGGACGGCGTTCGGCGTGTTGGTCGCGACGACCACCACGCGCGCCTGGGCGGCGGCGACGGGAAGGGCGAGGAAAAGTGTGAGTCCGGCGAGGAGCGTGCGCACGAAACGGAATAACACCGTTGATTACGTGCAGTCGCGCAGTTTGTACACGATCATTTCCGGCCCGGGCCGGTGATACGCGCTCTCGACGTAGTTGAACGACTTGTCGACCTGGTAGTGCGGGAGCTTGTCGCCCTTGGCGACCGGGCTGACCTTGAAGGCGACCTTGGCCTGTTTGCGCAGCGCCTTGTAGTACTGAAGCGCTTCAGGGACGCGGTAGGACTCCACCCGCGCGCGGCCGTACTGCGACGATCCGGTGACCACCCAGCAGACGTGTTCGCGCCGGTAGACGTCGATCATCGCCGGGCTGAGCGTGCGTTCGTAGTTCTGGAAGTTCGCGGGATAGCGGGCGCCGCGGAAGTCCTTGCCCAGTTCGTCGATGATCGCCTGGCTGCGTTCGAAGCGCGTCCACTGACGCGCCGGGTCGGCCTTCGGGCCGCCGCCGGCCGTCACGCCGTACCACTCGGTGGGGGCGATCGGCTCGAACGCGACCTTGGTGCCCCGCGGCACGTTGGCCACCAGCCAGTCGCGGGTGAGCGTGCGGGTGTCCTCGCGACCGAGCACGAGCGCGTTGCGCACCACGAGGAACGTCGACGGCAGCAGCGCGAGCGCGACCAGCGCGCCGAACACCACTCGCTGGCGGATCTGCACGAGCGCGTAGGCGGCGAGGATCGCCAGCGCCGGGTACAGCGGCAGCATCCAGCGCGCGTAGAAGCGGCTCTGGCTGCCCATGTAGAGGTAGTAGAGGACGATCAGCGAGCCGAGCACGATCGCCTCGCGCCGCTTGCCCTTCACCAGCAGCGTGATGCCGCCGGCGAGCGCCAACAGACCGGGGACGACCCCGAAGGCCCAACTGCTGCTGCGCACGTAGTAGAACCAGCCGTTGCGCTCGGGCTGGCCGAGCAGCGGCGGCCCGGACGCGAACTTGCGCTGGCGGTCGAGGTCGTTCGTGAATGTCCCCCAGTCCGCGAAGATGTACGGGTTCGTGACGATCACGAACGCGCCGGCGATCAGCCCGGCGAAGACGAGGTGTTTGAACGCCTGCTTGAAGGTCAGCTCAGGGGAGAGAAGCGCCGCGGCGACGAGCGCGATCACGATCGCCCCGTCGGAGTACTTGAACGACGCCGCGGCACCGACCGCCGCCCCACCCGCCAGCAGCGCCTTCGTGCTGCCGGTCCGCAGCACGATCGCCGCGCACCACAGGGTCAGCGCGCACGGCAGCACCCCCGGCCCGTCGTTGAGCGCGAGCCGCGAGTAGAAGACCGGCATGAACGCGACGGCGATGATCGCGGCGGCCACGAGCCCCGCGGTCCGGCCGAACCAGGCCTTCCCGGCGGCGTAGGTGGCGGCGACGCTCGCCACCCCGAAGATCACCGAGACGGCGCGCGCGGCGAGGAACACGGCCTTCGGGTCGTTCGCGAACCAGCTCTCGACGCCGCCGAGGTGGATCACGCTCAGGTACGCGGCGAGGATGTACGTCAGCAGCGGCGGGTTGATGAAGTAGCCGGGATTGAGATCCCCGCCGGACATCGCCACCGCGTGCGGCACGAAGTGCGCCCGCTCGTCGAGGTTGTAGCTGTACGGCAGCCCGTGATCGAGGCTCCACACCCGCAGGACGGTCGCGAGGAGGAGGATCGCGCCGAGCCAGAGGGCGGTGGTGCGGCCGCGGCTCGGCACTTCGGCGGCTGCTGTGGCCGTGTCGTGCGTCGCGGTCAAAGCCGGGTCAAGGCTAGTAGGAGGCGAACGGGAATCACGCTCCGTGGTCGAACGTGCGCGTTTGCGGGCCAGATCGCGGGTTTCGATCAGGTTCGCACTGGTCGAATTGGCGCGCTGGTGGGGGTCCGTACGCTAAGTACGGTCAGGCCGCACTAGGAGTACGCACCCCCTTCGCGCATGACTTGTTGCTCGCCGAGACCGATCACCGAAAGCCCGGCGCGGATGGGGGTGTCAGTACCACGCCCGTAACTGTCGGTATACCGGCACGGCAATTCGGGCCAACAGAGCCGCGCACCGAGCGGGTCCACGGCAGCCCAGGACGAGTGGCACTGCCACTCCCTCCCCCCTCACCGGCGCAGTTGACGTTCAAGCACCTCGCCGATACGAGGTCTCCGCCACCACCGCTCCGTCGAACTCGACCCGCTGGCGCAACGACGAACCCGCCAGCGCGAACGTGGTCCGGTTCGTCCCCCGCGGCGACGTCCGCTCCAACACGAGCACGTCGCCGGAAAACCCACCCCGGGCGGGGATCTCCGGCGGGTAGCCGATGCTGTCGAACCAGTGCCACAACACCTCGTCGCCGCTGACGGAGAACACGCCGTGCCCCGTCAGCCCCGCGGAGCTCCGGTAGTCCTGCACGACCGCGAACCCGCCGGCGGCAAGGCCGAACGTCAGCGTCGCGGTGGCGGTTCCGCCCGCCGACCACGGCGAGGGAGCGAGCTCCTCGGTCCCTTCCCAAGTCCCCTCAAGAGCGGCGAGTCGTTCATGTAGCGCGTTCAATTCAGGCATGGTTGGAGCGTACCAACCATTGGTATGCTCCAACCATGCTCGAGGACCTGACCACCTACCTGCTGTCGATGAGCGGACGCGAGGCTCGCCGCCGCCTCGCCGACCAGGTCGCGCTGGACGAGTTCGCGCTCCTCGCGAGGCTCAAACAGCACGGTCCGTCCTCGCAAAAGGCGCTCGGCGAGCGGCTGCGCAAGGACCCGGCCGACATGGTCCGCCTGATCGACGCGGCCGAGTCGAACGGCGTGGTACGCCGCGATCTGGACCCGGCGGATCGCCGCCGCCGCGTGGTCTCCCTCACCCCGGAGGGCGAGAAGGCGCTGACCGCGGCGACCCAAACCGCACACCGCGTGCAGGACGAGCTGCTCGCGCCGCTGAGCGCGGCGGAGCGCCTCACCCTGCACGAGTTGCTAGAGCGGCTGCTCCGCTGACTTCGGCTTGTGGTCGCGCGGGCTCGGGTTCAGGAGCGTGCGCGCACCCACGACCGGGCCGAGGATCGCGGCCACCCACAGCCACGAGACGCCCCACGGGTCGGTGACGCTGGTGTCGGCGCCGAGGCAGATGGCGACCGAGATCAGCGGGTACAGCAGGAGCACGAGCGACTTCTTGGCGATCCCCGCCTTGCGCGCGCCGAGGACGACACCCACGTAGGAGGCGGCCGCCACGATCAGGCCGCCGTGGTCCTTGACCGCCCAGCGCTCGGCGAGCACCAGCACCCACGCGACACCGACGACCGCCCACACCATCAGGCGCGCCTTGTCACCGCGGGCCACCGTGTAGACCAACGCGAGGACGGTCGCGATGATCAGCAGGAGGTAGATGATCGAGCCGACGGCCGACGCGACCAGCCACGCGATCGCGGCGACGGCGCCCACGAGGATTCCCCCGCGCAGGGCGCCGTCGACGGTCTTGGCCGCCCGCGCACGGCGGCTCGGCTGTGAAGTGGTTCCGGTGAGGTCGGCGAGCGCTGCGGTGCCCATATGTCCAAGGTACACCGCAGGCGCCGAAAGTCACCTCTGGCTATCCCCCCAACCTATGCCGGGACCGCCACCCTCTCCTCCTCGCGCTCGAAGCGCAGCGAGCCGGACTCGGCGGCGACCTCGACGTCGATCGGGTCCGTGAGGTCGATCTCGCGCGGCGGCAGCTTCATCGCCGCGTAGCCGAGGCAGGTGACGGCGGCGAGGCCGTAGCCGAGGGCGATCTTCGGGTTCGAGAAGACGTGGACCTCGTCGGCGTGGATCAGCCCGACCAGCGTCAGGACGCCGCCGACGGTGCTGGCGATCGCCGCGTGGATGAACTTGCGGTCGATCAGGAAGACGCAGGTCGAGCCGAGGATCATGCCCACGAGCACCGAGCCGGCGCCGAGCGTGGCGAGCCCGCCGTAGAGCACGCCGCCGTTGGCCAGCGCGTCGACGCCGACCTTGTCGACGCTCGTGCCCGCGGCCAGTAGCGCGTCGTGGACCATGCCCGAGCCCCACTGCGCGAGCGACGGGATCGCGGCCAGCACGACCGCGGCGTAGTGAGCCTTGGGCACCGCACCGAACGCCTGCGAGCCGATGGCGAGGCCGATGAACAGCAGCACGGGGACGATCGCGGGGATCGGCAGCAGCGCGCCCAGCAGCGGGAACAGGCCGAAGATGCAGAGCAGGAAGATCAGGACCCCGGTGGCCAGCGAGTAGGAGATGCGACCGCCGGCGGCCTTCCAACCGGGCTGGCCGATGTAGACGGCGGGCGGGAACGGCGAGCCGAGGGCGGCGCCGACCACGGCACCGGTGCCGTCGGCCAGCAGCACGGCGCGCAGGTTGTAGTTGTCGCCCGCGGCGGCGGCCGACTCGACGTTGCTCATCGCCTCGGTGAAGTTGTAGATGCCGAGCGGGATCGCGGTCGCGAGCAGCGGTGAGATGCCGGACAGCCCGTCGGACAGCAGGTCGAGGTTCAGCGACGGGATGCCGACGGCGATCGCCTTCGCCGAGTCGGTGACCGTGGCGGTGTCCATGAAGCCGCCGATCCAGCCGATCGCCGTGCCGACCAGCAGCGCCGCAAGGCCGACCGGGAAGTTGCCCGGGAGTCGCACGCCGGCGATGAAGCCCGTGACGATGATGATGAAGACCGGCAGCGCGATCCACAGCGCGCCCCACATCTGCGCGCCCGGCCGCATCGAGATGAACGTGAGCGAGATGCCGGCGAGCGTGCCGAGCATCGCCGCGCGCGGCGTGAAATGGCGGATCGACGGGCCGATGAAGGCGCCGATCAGGATGATGCAGCCGATGATGAACGCCCACGCGAGGCCGGCGGTCCAGGCGGCCACCGGGTCCTTGGTCGCGAGGTACGTCGGCAGCATGATCACGAGCGTCACGATGAACATGTGCGGCACGCTCGGCCCGTAGGGCATCGCCGTGACCGTGTCGCGCCCCTCCTTCATCGCCAGCTTGCGCGCGAGGTAGAAGTAGAAGACGTTGCCGATCAGCAGCTCGACGCCGATCGCCGGCAGGACGACCTGGTAGACGTCGTCGGGCGCCATGTGCACCACGCCGATGCAGAGCCCGGCGAGCACCAGGACGTTGACCAGCATGTTGATCCCAAGGCCGAAGAAGGCGTTGAGATCACCGCGGGTCCAGAAGGGAACGGCCATGGTTGATCAGGCTCCTGCGGCGACGTTGACGGGAAGCATTTCCAGCAAGTCCGACGAGGTGCCGACCCAACCGAAGATCCCGCCCTGCGCGGCGATCATCCGCAGGGCGACCTCATGGAACTCGGGGAAGTAGGAGCCGCAGCAGTCCTCGAGGACGAGGCACTCGTAGCCGCGGTCGTTGGCCTCGCGCACGGTCGTGTGCACGCAGACCTCGGTGGTGACGCCGGTGACGATCAGCGACTTGATCCCCAGGTTGCGCAGGATCAGGTCGAGGTCGGTGGCGCAGAACGAGCCCTTGCCGGGCTTGTCCAGGACGATCTCTCCCGGCGCGGGCGCGAGCTCGTCGACGATGTCGTGGCCGTACTCGCCGCGGATCAGGATGCGGCCCTTCGGGCTGTCGGTGCCGATGAACTCGCCGCGCGCGAACTTCGCCGGCGGGCAATCGCTCATGTCGGGCCGGTGGCCCTCGCGGGTGTGGATGATCGTCATCCCGAGCTCGCGGGCGGTGGCCAACACCCGCTGCAGCGGCTCGACGGCACTCGACAGCAGCGAGACGTCGTTACCGAGCGCCGACCCGAAGCCGCCCGGTTCGAGGAAGTCGCGCTGCATGTCGATGATCACGAGCGCCGTGCTCTCGGGGTCGAACGCGTATGGGCCCGGCTTCGCGGGCACGAGCGTGGTCATGCGTCACCTTTCGTGAGGGCTGTCGCCAGAGCGATCAGCAGCGCCTCGCCACCCGGGCCCGCCACCAGTTGCAGACCCACGGGCAAGCCGTCGGTCGGGCACGGGATGGAGATCGCCGGAAAGCCGACGAAGCTCCAGAGGATCGCGTTGCGCGACAGGATCGTCAGGTACTCATCCGCCCGCTCGACCGCCGGCGCCAGGACGGGCGCGGTCGGCATCGCGAGCACGTGGTGCTCGCGGAACACCGCGAGCATCTCCTCCCTCAGCGACGCGCGGTAGCGCTGCGCGTCGATGTAGTCCGTGGCCAGGACGCCGTCGGCGGCGTTGAGCTGGTCGCGGACCTCCGCCCAGTACAGCGAGCGGTCCAGGCCCCGGGCGCGGTGGAACGTCGCCGCCTCGCAGCGCGAGACGAGCAGGCCCATCGCGTTGGCGCCGCCGAAATCGGCGGCGGTGGGGCGATCGGTCTCGCCCACCGAAGCGACGAGACCTCCCAGCTTGTCGATCTGGGCGGCGACCGCGGACTCGACCGCCGCCTCGGTGCCCTCCCACGCGGCGGTGGCGAGGCCGACGCGCAGGTGGCTGACGCGCCCGCCGGCGGCGGGGGCGATCGCGGTGCCGCCGGGGCGCAGTGCGTCGAGCGCGATCGCCGCGTCCTCCGCCGTGCCCGCCATCACCGCGACGTGGTCCATCGTCCAGCTCAGCGGCACGACGCCGCGGGTGGAGATCGTGCCGTAGGTCGGCTTCAGGCCCACCACGCCGCATAGGGCGGCGGGCACGCGGATCGAGGCCCGCGTGTCGGTGCCCAGCGACGCAAGACCCATGCCGGTCGCCACGGCGATGGCGCTTCCCCCGCTGGAGCCGCCCGGGATGCGGGTCGGATCGTGCGGGTTGCGCGCCTGCGGGCTCGTCACGCCGAGCGCGAACTCGTGCGTCGACGTCTTGCCGAGGATCACGGCTCCGGCCGCCCGCCAGAGGTCGACGCCGTCGGCGTCCTCCTCGGGCACGGCGTCGTAGGCGTCCGACCCGCAGCGGGTGTGGACGCCGCGGACGTTGATGACGTCCTTGACCGAGACCGGGATGCCGTGCAGCGGACCACGCCGCCGGCCCACCTTGAGCTCGGCGTCGCGCACGAGGGCCTCGGTCAGCGCGTCCTCGGCGCAGACCTCGACGAACGCGGTCCACTCATCGCCGGCGATCCGCTCCAACGCGCGCTCGGTGAGCTGGACGCAGGTGGTCTGACCGGCGTCGAGCGCGCGTGCCGCGGCGGCGATCGCCCCGGTCTTCGGCAACCCGCCGAGCGCCGGCAGGAACGCCGGAGGAGCGCCGAAGACGTCGTACGCCGGCCGCCGCTCGGGCGGGTCGACGACCTGCGCGCTCAACCGCTCCAGCGCCGACTCGAAAGCTGACGTGGCGATGCTCACGGGCGTTCCTCCTCGAACATGCGCGCGAGCAGGTCGCCCACTCTGCGCTCGACGACCTCCGCGCTGCGCTCGATGTGCACGCGCATCAGCGCGGCGGCGGCATCGGAGCGACCGGCGCGAACGGTCTCCAGGATCTCCAGGTGCTCTTCGATCGTCGCCTCGATCCGGTCCGGCGTCGTGAAGTCGTGGATGCGGATCAGCCGGATCCGCTCGTTGATGTCGCGGATGTAGCGCTCGGTGGCGCCGTTTCCGGACGCGCGGGCGATGCCCTCGTGAAAGGCCTCGTCGGCGTAGACGAAGTCGGGCGAGTCGTCGTGCTCGCCGCGCAGGTCCAGCCACTCGCTGATCAGCCCGTCGAGGTTGTCGGGGTTGGCGGTCCGCACCGCGAGGTCCTCGAGCACGACCCGCACGTCGTAGAGCTCGCGCATGGCCGACACCCGCGGCGGGTTGGGCCGCAGCCCGCCGGAGCGGTCGCGCACCACGTGCCCGTCGCCCTCCAGTCGCCGCAACGCCTCGCGGACCGGCGTGCGGCTGGTCGCGTAGCGCTCGGCGAGCTGTTCCTCGACGAGGCGCTGGCCGTACGGGTACTCGCCTCGCAGCAAGGCGGCGCGGAGCTCGCGGTGGACCTGTTCGGCGCGGGTCAACCGAGCGCCTCGACGGCCTCGTCGAACGCGTTCAGCGGCGGGTGGGTGATGCCGCCGCCGATCTGGCCGATGCCGGGCTGCTTGTGGGCGATGCCGGTGTGGACCGGCGGCGACAGCCGCGTGGCGGCGACTTTGCGCGCGTCGATCCCGAGGATCGACTCGCGGCCGTCCGGGAACTTGATGTCCGACGAGAAGCCCGCCGCGATCGAGCGGCACTCGGCGTCGATGCGCGCGACGTCCTCGGGCTTCAAGCCGACGGACGGGACGGAGAGCGGCGACGCGGCGACGGCCAGCGCGCCAAGGCCGTAGGTCTCGACGATCGCCGAGTCGCCCAGGTCCGGGTTCATGTCCCCGGGCGTGTAGTCGTCGTAGAGCTTCGCGGGGAACGGCCGTGCCGCGGGCCCGACGAACCAGCGGTCGCCGAGCCCGGAGACGCGGATCCCGACCTCGACCCCGTTGCGGGCGATCGCGGTCAGCATCGGCGAGCCCGGCACGTCCGCGGCGCAGTCCAGCGCGAGCTTGGAGAAGACCATCGCCAGGTTCAGGAAGAACTGGCCGTTGCCGGCGATGAAGGCGCGCACCTCGGGATGCTCGATCCCGAGCGCTGCAAGCGTGAGCGCGGTGCCTTCCTCGGTCCGGTGATGGGCCTCGTCCCCGAGCGCGAGCGAGCGCACGTGCAGGTCGAAGAGGTCGAGCGGCCCGCGCGCGGACAGCGCCGCCCTCAGCTCGGGCGCGAGCACGTCGCGCATCCACTTCAGGCGCTCGAGCACCTCCGGGCCGTCCGCGCCGTAGCGCAGGACCTTGCCCGATCCCTCGTTCAGCGGGCACCACGCGACCTTCCCGGTCGCCTCGTCGCGCGCCACCCACACCGGCATGCTCGGGTTCACGACGCCCGCCATCGGGCCGACGCCGCCGGTGTCGTGATTGGTCTTGAGCGGGATCTGCCCGTCCTCAACAAGCTTCAGCGCGTCGGCCGGGGACCCGGCGACGCCTTCGATGAAGAGCGCGGAGCCGAGCGCGGCGCGCATCGGCGGGCACATGCGCTCGGGCTCGATCGGCGGCCCGGCGTGCGTCACACCGCCGCCCGAGTGATGTTCGGAGATCTCCGAGGCCGGGACGACGTCGATCACCATCGGGCGCGCAGCGGCCAGCCGCGTCACCGCATCCGCTGCTGTATGCAGTGCTGCGTTCATAGTCGGCGACGCTAAATCGCCGGGCGCGCCCTGCAATCGGACCGCTGGTCACAACCGTCGCGACGAGCCTTGGACCGGCGGTACGAGGGAGTGGGTTCGGCCCACCCGTAGCCTCGAGCCATGGGCCTCTACGACCCTGCGTACGAGCACGACTCGTGTGGCGTCGCCTGTCTTGCTCGGCTCGACGGGCAGCCCGCGCACGAGACGATCTCGCGCGCCATCGAGACGCTCGGGAATCTGGAGCATCGCGGCGCTGAGGGTGCTGACGCCGAAACTGGCGACGGCGCCGGCATCCTCACGCAGCTCCCCGACGCGTTCTTGCGGGCGGAGGTCGAGTTCGCGCTGCCGGAAGCGGGTCGCTACGCCGTCGCGGTCTGCATGCTGCCGCCGGAGGTCGACCGGCGGTCCGCCGCCGAGACCGTGATCGAGCGGCTGGTCTCCGACGGTGGACAGCGGGTCCTGGGCTGGCGCGACGTGCCGGTCGACGCGCGCGTGCCCGGCTCAGGCGCTCGCGTGTCGATGCCCGTCATCCGCCAGCTCTTCATCGGGTCGCGCGAGGCCGGCCAGCTCGCGTTCGAGCGGCGGCTCTACGGCATCCGGCGCCGGGCGGAGCGAGGCCTGGGCGACGCCGTCGCGTTCCCGAGCTTCTCGTCGCGCACGATGGTCCTGAAAGGGATGCTCGGCGCGCCGCAGCTCCCGCGCTTCTACAAGGATCTCTGCGACCCGCGGTTCGCGAGCGCGCTGGCGATCGTCCACTCGCGCTTCTCGACCAACACGTTCCCGAGCTGGGCGCTCGCGCACCCGTTCCGCTTCATCGCCCACAACGGCGAGATCAACACGCTGCGCGGGAACGTCAACTGGATGCGGGCGCGGGAGCATTCGCTGGGCGAGTTCTCCGAGGTGCGGCCGGTGATCCCGTCCGGCGCGTCGGATTCCGCGTCCTTCGATGCCGTCCTGGAGTTGCTGGTGCTCGCGGGCCGCCCGCTCGCCCACGCGGTGATGATGATGGTGCCGGAGGCGTGGGAGGGCCGCGAAGACCTGCCCGAGCACCTTCGCGGGTTCTACGCCTACCACGAGAAGCTCATGGAGCCGTGGGACGGGCCGGCGTCGATCACCTTCTCCGACGGGCGGGTGCTCGGGGCGAAGCTGGATCGCAACGGGCTGCGGCCGGGGCGCTGGGCGCAGACCGACGACGGGTGGGTGGTTCTGGCGTCGGAGACCGGTGCGCTGCCGCTGGAGCCGGCGCGGGTGGTGCGGCGCGGGCGGCTGAAGCCGGGTGCGCTGTGGATCGTCGATCTGGATCGCGGCGCGCTGTTCGCCGACCGCGAGGTGGAGTGCGAGATCGCGTCGCGCAAGCCGTACGGGACGTGGGCGGCGGAGGCGACGATCCGGCTCGAGGATGTTGCGCCCGGCACGCCCCTCCCGCCCCCGGAGGAGTCCTTCGAAGCGCTGCGGATCGCCTTCGGCTACACCCGCGAGGACCTGGAGATCCTGATCGGCCCGATGGCCGAGGCCGGCAAGGAGCCGACGGGCTCGATGGGCGCGGATGCCGCGCTGCCGGCGCTCAGCGACATGGCGCCGCCGTTGTTCTCGTACTTCAAGCAGCGCTTCGCGCAGGTCACCAACCCGGCGATCGACTCGCTGCGCGAGGACCTCGTGATGAGCCTGACGACGTGGCTCGGGCGCGGGCCCGCGCTGCTGGACGACGTGCAGCCGACCGGCCGCCGCCTGCGGTTGGCCTCGCCGGTGCTGACGGGCGACGACCTGACGCGGGTGATCGCGTCGCCGCTGCCGTGGGTGCCGGTGGACATCACGTGGCCGGTGTCCCTGGGCGTCGCGGGCCTTGAAGCGGCGATCGAGCGGGTGGTGGGCGAGGCGTCGAGCGCCGCCGCTTCCGGGGCCGACATCCTCGTGCTCGGGGACCGGCGCGTCGGCCCGGGGCGCGCGCCGATCCCGTCGCTGCTGGCGGTCTCGGCCGTCCATCACTCCCTGGTCCGCGCCGGGCTGCGCACCCGCTGCTCCCTGGTCGTCGACTCCGGCGAGCCGCGCGAGGTGCACCACGTCGCCTGCCTCGTCGGCTACGGCGCGGACGCGGTCCACCCGTGGCTGGCGGGTGACGAGATCGTCCCCGCGCTCGGCAAGGGGTTGCTGAAGGTGATGTCCAAGATGGGCGTCTCGACCGTCAACGCCTACCGCGGCGCGCAGGTCTTCGAGGCGATCGGGCTCGGGCCGGAGCTGATCGAGCGCCACTTCGTCGGCACGCCGTCCAAGCTGGGCGGGATCGGGCTGCGTGGGCTCGCGCGCGAGGTGCTCGAACGCCACGCGCGGACGTATCTGCCGGCGGGTGGGCTGTACCGCTGGCGCCGCGACGGCGAGCGCCACGGCTGGAACCCGGACACGGTCGCCGCCCTGCAGCGCGGCGAGTGGCGGCGCTACGTCGAGGCCTCCGACGCCGCCGCCCGCCACGGCGCTTTGCGCGGCCAGCTCGCGTTCCGCGACACACCGTCGATCCCGCTGGAGGACGTCGAGCCGGCGACCGAGATCATGAAGCGCTTCGCCACGGGGGCGATGTCGCTCGGCTCGATCTCGCCCGAGGCGCACGAATCGCTCGCGCTGGCGATGAACGAGATCGGCGGGCGCTCGAACACGGGCGAGGGCGGCGAGGACCCGGCGCGGTTCGCCGATGCGCGGCGGTCCGCGATCAAGCAGGTCGCGTCCGCCCGCTTCGGCGTGACGGTCGAGTACCTGGTCAATGCCGACGAGCTGCAGATCAAGGTCGCCCAGGGCGCCAAGCCCGGTGAGGGCGGCCAGCTTCCGGGCCACAAGGTCGACGCGTTCATCGGCCGGCTGCGCCACGCCACGCCCGGCGTCGAGCTGATCTCGCCGCCGCCGCACCACGACATCTACTCGATCGAGGATCTCAAGCAGCTCATCCACGATCTGCGCTGCGCGAACCCATCGGCCCGCATCAGCGTCAAGCTCGCGGCCGAGGCGGGCGTGGGGACGGTGGCCGCGGGCGTCGTGAAGGCGCACGCCGACCACATCGTCATCGCCGGCCACGACGGCGGGACCGGCGCGTCGCCGCAGTCGTCGCTGGTCAGCACCGGCGTGCCGTGGGAGCTCGGGCTGGCGGAGACGCAGCAGACGTTGGTGCGCAACGGGCTGCGCTCGCGGGTCGTGCTACAGGCCGACGGCGGGATGCGCACGGGCCGCGACGTCGTCATCGCGGCGCTGCTCGGGGCCGAGGAGGTGGGCGCCTCGACGGCCCCGCTGGTCGCGCTCGGCTGCATCATGATGCGCGTCTGCCACCTCAATACGTGCCCGGTGGGGATCGCGACGCAGGATCCCGAGCTGCGGGAGCGCTTCGCCGGCAAGCCCGAGCACGTGGTGCGGTTCTTCACGCTGCTGGCCGAGGACGTGCGGGTGATCATGGCCTCGCTGGGCATCGCGCGGTTCGCCGACCTCGTCGGGCGCGTCGACCTGCTGCGGGTGGATCGCAACGAGAACTGGAAGGCCAGCGGGCTGGACCTGACGCCATTGCTCGCGGCCGGCGGCGACGGCGAGCGCTGCTCGCGCCCCGCGTCCTTCCGGCCGGACGCGCCGATCGACGAGCAGCTGATCGCGGCGTTGCCGGACGGGCGGGTGACGCTCCCGATCACCAACGTCGACCGCACGGTCGGCGGGATGCTCTCCGGCGAGATCGTCCGGCGCGGGATCGAGGTCGATCTCAAGGCCACGTTCCGCGGGTCGGCGGGGCAGAGCTTCGGGGCGTGGCTGACGAGCGGCGTCGAGCTCACCGTCTACGGCGACGTCAACGACTACGCGGGCAAGGGCCTCTCCGGCGGCGTGATCGCGGTCCGGCCGGACGCCGACGCCCGCGCCGGCGCGGAGGAGGACGTGATCGCCGGCAACACGACCCTGTACGGCGCGACGGCGGGCCGTGCGTTCTTCCGCGGGCTGGCGGGTGAGCGGTTCGCGGTCCGCAACAGCGGCGCGGACGCGGTGGTCGAGGGTGTCGGCGACCACTGCTGCGAGTACATGACCGGCGGACACGTCGTCGTGATCGGCCCGACGGGACGCAACTTCGCGGCGGGCATGAGCGGTGGGATCGCCTACGTGCTCGATGTCGACGGGGACTTCGCGACGCGCTGCAACCAGGGGCTCGTGGGGCTCGAGACACTCGACCCGGACGACACGCGGCTCGTGTACGGACTGCTGCTCGAGCATCGCCGGCGCACGGGCTCGCGGGCGGCCGCGAACCTGCTCGCGCACTTCGGGCTGGCGCCGTTCGTGAAGGTCATCCCGCACGACTACAAGCGCGCGCTGGAACGGTCCCACGCTCTGGCGGAGGCGGCGTAGATGGCCGATCCGCGGGGATTCCTCGAGGTCGAGCGCGTCGCGGCGCCGGAGCGCGACCCGCGCACCCGCACCGCCGACTCCCACGAGATCTTCGGCACGCTGCCGGCGGAGCAGTTGCGCGAACAGGGCCGCCGGTGCATGGACTGCGGCATCCCGTTCTGCCACCAGGGCTGCCCGCTCGGCAACCTGATCCCGGAGTGGAACGACCTCGTCCGCCGCGGCGAGTGGCAGCTCGCGCTGGAGCGCCTGCACGCGACCAACAACTTCCCCGAGTTCACCGGCCTGATCTGCCCGGCGCCGTGCGAGGCCGCGTGCGTGCTGGCGATCAATGACGACCCCGTGATGATCAAGTCGCTCGAGTGGGGGATCATCGAGCGCGGCTTCCGCGAAGGGTGGGTCGAGCCGAAGCGGCCGCTGGTGCGCAAGGGCTACTCGATCGGCGTGGTCGGCTCCGGGCCGGCGGGGCTGGCCGCGGCCGAGGAGCTCAACGCGCTGGGGCATCGTGTGGTCGTCTACGAGCGCGATGAAGGCCCCGGCGGGCTGATCCGCCTCGGCGTGCCGGACTTCAAGCTCGAGAAGTGGATCATCGACCGTCGCGTGGCGCTGCTCGAAGCGGCCGGGATCGCGTTCGAGTACGGCGTCGACGTGGGCTCCGGCGATCTCGGCATCGACGAACTGAACGCCCGCCACGACGCCGTCGTCCTCGCCCTCGGGTCGCGGATCGAGCGCGACGTCGCGCTGCCCGGGCGCGGGCTGGGCGGCATCCACTCCGCGATGACCTACCTGCTCCAGCGCAACCGCGACGTCTCAGGCTTTGCGGAGCCGGAGCTCACGGCGAGCGGCAAGCACGTGATCGTGATCGGCGGCGGCGATACCGCGGCCGATTGCGTGGCGTCCGCCCACCGCGAGCGCGCGGCCTCGGTGACCCAACTCGACATCTACCCGGCGCCCGCGGGGAAGAAGTTCTCCGAGCTGGCGCAGTGGCCGGACTTCCCGAAACGCCTCTGGTCGACCTACGCGCTCGACGAGGGCGGCGAGCGCAAGTCGGCCTTCAACGCCACCTCGTTCCTCGGCGACGGGCACGTGCGCTCGCTGCTCGGCGACCGCGTGGGTGATCCGCCGAACTTCGAACCGACCGGCGAGACCCACGAGCTGCCCGCCGACCTTGTCCTGATCGCGATCGGCTTCACCGGCGTCGAGCGTGGGCTGGTCGACCAACTCGGCGTCGACGTGGGCGAGCGCGGAGCGATCGCCTCGACCGAGTTCATGACCAGCGCCCACGGCGTCTTCGCGTGCGGCGACGCCCGCCGCGGCCAGTCCCTGATCGTCACCGCGATCGCGGAGGGCCGCCAGTGCGCGGCCGCGGTCGAGCGCTACCTGACCCGCGCGAGCTGAGCGACGACGTCGGCGGCGCTCGCGCCGCTGGCCCGCCACAGGTGGCCGGCGCCGTCCGCGAGCTCGCCACCACGTGTCTCCGCGCCGCGACCGTCGACGTTCTCGCGCTCTACTCGAGAAACTCGACGCTCGCCGAACGTGGCGACCATCCCGATCGCCCGATGGCCCGGCGCGAGCGCGACGTACGCGTCGTCCTCGCCTGGGTCGATCCGCAGCGCGTCGTGGAGGATCACGCCGTCTGGCCCCTCCACCCGCAGGACCGACTCGAGCCGCCCCGGTCCCTCGCCGGCACGGCCCAGCACCACGAGGTCGCGGACGATCGCGGACGCCCCGACGCCGAGCCGGATCGTCGTCGTCCGCAGCACGTCGGCACCCTCGGCGACGATCAGCGGTGCATCCTCGAGCACCAGTCGCGCCCCGTCGCCCACGGTCACGTCGAGCTCCAAGACGGTCCGCGCGAGCCCGGGGAGCGCGAGCGTCGCCGCGATCGGCTCGACGGTCAACACCCCGCTCTCCACGACGATCTCGACCCGGTCGTGATCCCCCGCGAGCGGCCCGGCCTGCGAGCGCAGCAGCGTGATCCGGCCAGGAGCGAGAACGCGCGGCGCGATCCGGGCCCCGCGCCGCAGCGTCGTGAACCCGGACTCAGTGGACGTGATCGTGGTGATGGTGATCCGGCACGCCTTCCATGCTCGAGTGAAGGTGGCCGTGATCGCGGAAGGCATCGAGCTTGCCGCGCACCCACCGCGCGACGGAGGTGACGTCCTCGCGGAGCGAGATCGCCGCCACCGGCAACCCGTCGCGGCGCTCGGACGCCTCGCGCACCATGCGCTCGACGTCTGAGCCGACGAACGGCGCCAGGTCGGTCTTGTTGATCACCAACAGGTCGGCGCGGGCGATCCCGGGGCCGCCCTTGCGCGGGATGTCGTCCCCTGCGGCGACGTCGATGACGAAGATCTGCACGTCCGCCAGGGCGGGGGAGAAGATCGCCGTCAGGTTGTCGCCGCCGCTCTCGACGAAGACGACGTCCAAGGGCCCGGTCGCCGCCTCGAGCTCCTCGACCGCCTCGAGGTTGGCGGAGATGTCGTCGCGGATCGCGGTGTGCGGGCAGCCGCCGGTCTGGACGGCGGCGATGCGCTCGACCGGCAGAACCCCGGTGGAGCGCAGGAACTCGGCGTCCTCGGTCGTGTAGATGTCGTTGGTCACGACGCCGAGGCGCGCCTCGGCCGACAGCGCGCCGCAGAGCGCGGCGATCAGGCTGCTCTTGCCGGACCCGACGGGGCCGCCGACACCGATCCGGAGTGCTCGTTCAACTGGCAAAGAGTCGCTCTCTCTGTTCGCGGTGGATGGGCGCCGCGAGCTCGATCGCGACCGCGGCGGCCGCCGGGAGCGGACCGCGGTCGAGCGCGACCGAGCGCGCCATCAGCGACAGCTGCGGGGCGAGGTCGGCGAGCCAGCGCGCGGTCACGGCAGGGTCGAGCGGCAGCAGCTTCAAAGCAGCGGACGCGACGGTCGCCGCGTCGTCGTACAACGCGAGCAGCGCGACGTCCTCGTCACCGAGGCCGGCGGCCGCGGCCACGACGCCCAGCGCGATCGGCCGCGGCGTCCCCGTCGACTCCACCCGGTAGCTCGCGATCACGCCCCCGGGCCACACCGCCGCCGCCGAGCGCAGCAGCTGCGCCCCCAGCCGCCGCGCACCCTCCCGCAGCACGGGACTCGGCGTCCGCGCCGCCCACTCGCGATCCAGCGCCCTTGTATCCCACATGTATACCGGGGTCTGACCCCGGTATACCGGTTGTATGCATGAGCGGCGGGCTTCGACGGCGAAGCGGGCGTCGGCCGCGGCGACGAGGCGCAGGCGGGCGCGGATGAAGGCCGGGACGTCGGTCAGGCCGTCGTTGACCGCCTGCTCGAGGCCGAGCGAGTGGGCGTAGGAGCCGGATGGGAAGCGGGAGTCCGCGAGCAGGAGGGCGAGCGGGTCCATCACTAAAAGAGCGAGTAGCGCTGGGCGAGCGGCAGTTCGGTCGCGGGGTCGGGGACGATCTCGTCGCCGTCGACCCAGACCTTGAAGGTGTCCGGCTCGACGCGGATCTCGGGGCAGGCGTCGTTGGCGACCATGTCGGCCTTGGTGATCGAGCGGGTGTCCTTGACGGCGACCACGCGGGATTGGAGTCCGAGGTCGTGCAGGGTCTCGACCGCGGTGTGGGAGACGAACGTCAGCGAGCAGCGCGCCGCCAGCCGCCCGCCGCCGGCGAACATCGGTCGCATGAGGACCGGTTGCGGCGTCGGGATCGAGGCGTTGGCGTCACCCATCGGCGCGTAGGCGATCGCGCCGCCCTTCAACACCAGGCGCGGCCGGATCGCGAAGTACGCCGGGTCCCACAGGACGAGGTCGGCGAGCTTGCCCACCTCGACGGACCCCACCTCGTCGGCGATCCCGTGCGCGATCGCGGGGTTGATCGTGTACTTGGCGACGTAGCGCTTCAAGCGCTCGTTGCCGTCACCCCCGCGTCGACGCGCCATCACGTGCGCGGTCTGCCACGTGCGGACGATCGTCTCGCCCACCCGCCCCATCGCCTGCGCGTCGGAGCCGATCATCGAGATCGCGCCCATGTCGTGCAGGACGTCCTCGGCGGCGATCGTCGTACCCCGCATGCGGCTCTCGGCGAACGCGAGGTCCTCCGGGATCCGCGGGTTGAGGTGGTGGCAGACGATCAGCATGTCGAGGTGCTCGTCGACGGTGTTGACCGTGTGCGGGCGCGTCGGGTTCGTCGAGGACGGCAGGACGTTCGGCACGCCGGCGACGGAGATGATGTCCGGCGCGTGCCCGCCGCCCGCGCCCTCGGTGTGGTAGCTGTGGATCGTCCGGCCGCCGATCGCCTCCAGCGTCGTCTCGACGTACCCCGCCTCGTTCAGCGTGTCGGTGTGGATCGCGACCTGCACGCCGGTCTCGTCGGCGATCCGCAGGCAGGCGTCGATCACGGCGGGCGTCGAGCCCCAGTCCTCGTGCAGCTTGAAGCCGCCGGCGCCGGCGCGGGCCTGCTCGCGCATCCCATCCAGCGACATCGTGTTGCCCTTGCCGAGCAGCAACACGTTGACCGGTAGCTCGTCCATCGCCAGCAGCATCTCCCGGATCGCCCACGGGGAGGGCGTGCAGGTCGTCGCCCGCGTGCCCTCCGCCGGCCCGGTGCCGCCGCCGATCAGCGTCGTCATCCCGGCCGCGACCGCCTCGTCGACGATCTGCGGGCAGATGAAGTGCACGTGCCCGTCGATCCCGCCCGCGGTGACGATCCGCCCCTCGCCGGCGATGATCTCGGTCGTCGGCCCGATCTCGAGGTCCGGGTGCACGCCGTCCATCACGTCGGGGTTGCCCGCCTTGCCCAGCGCCGTGATCCGCCCGGCCTTGATCCCGAGGTCGCACTTGACGATGCCCCAGTGATCGAGCACGACGACGTTCGTGATCACGGTGTCCGGGGCGCCGCCGGCCGACGTTCGCATGCCCTGGAGCATCGACTCGCGGATCGTCTTGCCGCCGCCGAAGACCGCCTCGTCGCCGCCCACGCAGCGGTCCTCCTCGACCTCGAGCCAGAGGTCGGTGTCCGCCAGGCGCAGCTTGTCGCCGACCGTCGGGCCGTACAAAGCCCCGTAGCGCTCGCGCGAGATCCTCATCGCAGGCCCGGCACCGTCTTGGACCCGCCGAGGGCGACGAGCGAGACGTCCTTCTCGGCACCCGGCTCGAACCGCACCGACGTGCCCGCCGGCACGTCGAGGCGGAAGCCGTCGGCGGCGCCGCGATCGAACGCCAGCGCCTCGTTGACCGCCGCGAAGTGAAAGTGCGAGCCGACCTGGATCGGCCGGTCGCCGGTGTTCATCACCCGCAGCGTCTTCGTCTCGCGCCCCGCGTTGAGCTCGAGCTCGCCCGGAGCTGTGACCAACTCACCAGGAATCATGCGATCGGCTCGTGCAGCGTCACGAGCTTGCGCCCGTCCGGGAACGTCGCCTCCACCTGCACCTCGTTCACAAGCTCCGGGACCCCCTGCATCACGTCGTCGCGCCCGAGCACCTCGCGCCCGGCGGACATCAGGTCCGCGACCGAGCGGCCCTCCCGGGCGCGCTCGATCACCCAGCACGAGAGCAGCGCGACCGCCTCGGGCTGATTGAGCTTCACGCCCCGCTCGCGCCGGTCGCGCGCGACCATGCCGGCGACGGCGAGCAGGAGCTTGGATTGGTCCGACGGCGACAGCTGCACTGAGCGCGCCACGCTAACCGCGGCCCCCGGACCACGCTATTGGACCGGGGGAGCAAATTCGGACCCGCGGCCTATACGGTCTGCAGCGACCGCCCGCGCTCGTGCGCCCACAGCCCGAGCAGGCCGCGGAAGTGGGCGAGGAACTTCTCCTGCTCGTGCACCGGGTAGGTCGTCTGGACGGTCTCGACCAGCAGCGCGTCGAACGCGGGTGAGGAGATCCAGTCGAGCATCAGCTCGTCGACGTCCTTCAGCGCCGTCGCGCAGAACTCCGTGTACTTGTCGACCTCGAAGTAGTGGTCGGCGATCTTGCGGTACTCGGCCAGCTTCTCCTCGTAGGAGAGATCCTCGCGGTCGCCGATCTCGAAGTACAGGTGCGGGTCGAAGTCGGCGGCGCGCGGCGGGCGCTCGGTGACGGTGCAGAAGATCGACCACTTCAACAGCGCGCTGATCGCCCACGGCCAGTAGTAGTGCAGCGAGGTCAGGGCGACGTCCGGCGACGCGTTGGCGTAGTCGATCGGATGCGCCTCGGTGCCGCGCACGAGCGTCTCGCAGGAGTTGAACTCCCAGCGGAAGAACGCGTTGATCAGGCGCGAGATCGTGAGGATCTCGTCGCCGGTCTCCGGGGTCAGGAAGTCGTGCGAGACCGCGTAGCGGTTGTGCATCGGCTCGTCCGGGCGGAAGTCCATGACCATCGTCTCGGCCCCGATGCTCAGAGACCGCGCGAAGTGGTCGAACCCCTCGACCGACGCCTGCAGGTGCATCAGGCGCTCGCCGGACTCGTCGTAGGTCTTGCGCAGCATCGCCTCGTCCTTGATGCGCGTCACGCCCACCCACTGCCCGCCGTCGTAGGGCTTCATGAACAGCGGGTAGCCGATCTTGGCCGCGATCTCCCCGAGGTCGAACGGCTTGTTGTACTTCGCCGCGGTGTACTCGAAGCGGGTGTTCTCCGGCGGGTTCTTGTGCGGGATGAGCACCGTCTCCGGCACCTTCAGGCCAAGGCGCAGCATCGCGCAGTACGCCGCGTGCTTCTCCATCGCCTGGAACGTGAACGGCGAGTTGAGCAGGTACACGTCGTTCATCAACGCGACCTTCTTCAGCCATTCGCGCGGGACGAAGTACCACCAGGCGAGCCGGTCGACGACGAGGTTGTAGCGCGGCTTGTCGCGCAGGTCGAACGGCTCGATCGTGATCCGCTCGGTCGTCAGGTTGTGCGTCGCGCCGTTGTACGTCACCGGCCCGATCCGCCCGAGCAGCGTCTCGAAGGCGCGCGGCCAGTCCTCCTCGGTGCCGAGCAGGAGGCCGATCAGATGGTCTGAAGACATCAGCAGAACCTCGGGAGATGGTGGGCGATCTGGGCGCGCCACGACTGCCAGTCGTGCGGGACGTCGTAGCCCCACAGGTCCAGTTCGTGACGGATGCCCTTCTCGGCGAGCAGGCCGGCCAGACGCTTGGTGGACTCCAGGGAGCCGGTGGTGTCCTCCCACTGCCCCTGCCCGCAGACGAGCAGCAGGCTGAGCCGGGAGCGGAGCCATTCGAGGTGGTCGCCCTCGAACTGGCCGACGTAGTCGAGCGGGTTGTTGAAGTAGGCCGCGTCTCCGCGCTCGCCCCACCCGTTCCAGGTCGACGGGTCGTAGTTGCCCGACATGCAGATCGCCAGCGGGAAGAGATCCGCCCGCTTGAGCGCGAAGTTGGCGGCGTGGAAGGCGCCGAGGCTGATCCCCGTGGTGATGATCTCGCCGCCGGCGTCGTGCTGGATGAACGGCACCACGTCGTCGACGATCCACGACTCGTAGCGCGCGTGGTGCCGCGCCCGCTCCTCGAGCGGGATCGACTGGTTCGACCAGGAGGTCGCGTCGAAGGAGTCGACGCAGTAGAGCTTCATCCGGCCGGCGTCGAGGAGCTCCGACAGCGCGCCGATCATCCCGTTGTCCTGCCAGTCGTACGCCCGCCCGCCCTCCGACGGGAAGGCGAGCACCGGCCGGCCGTAGTGGCCGTAGGCGACGACCGCGCCATGCGTGCCGATCGCGTGGGAGTACAGCTCGTGGTGGTGCGCGTTCATCGTCTCCAGGCTTTCTGCAGGAGCGCGGTCAGGTGCGGGTCCAAAGCATCCCGCCAACCGACGTAGTTGTGCAGGTCGGCCACCTCCTCCAAGGACACGTCGTACCCCTGCTCGGACAGCGCACGCGCCATCTCGCGATTGTTGTAGGCGTTCTCCTCCGCGCGGCCGACCGTGATCGCCGTCGGGACGGGCATGGCGTGCTGCCCGTCGTTGAGCGTCTCGCGGACGAAGCGGATGATCCGCGCGTAACGGCCGAAGCCGCTCTCCTGCGAGTCGAAGCGCGGGACGAAGAACGAGCCCGACTGCATGAACAGCGCGCCGAACGCCCGCGGAAAGCGCCGCTGCGCGTGCAGCATCGCCAGGCCGCCGAGGCTCGCGCCCATCGCCGCCGGCGTGCCGACCAGCCCGAACGCGTCGCGCAGCGCGGGCACGACGTCGTTGGCCAGCACCCGCGCGTAGACGGCCGAGGCCGAGTACCACTCGTTGCGGTCGCCGGGAGCGAGCAGGGCGACGCGGTGCTGCGGGAGCTCCCCCGCCGCGATCTTCGCCGCGCTGAAGCGCGTGAGCGACGCCATCGCGTCGTACTCCGGCCCGTCGTTGGCCAGCAACAGGCGCAGCGGCGTGCCGGGCGCGACGTCGGCCGGGCTCCACACCCGCATCCCGACCAGCGCCCCGAGTCCGCGGCCACGGATCACGAGCTCGTCGAAGCGGCCGGGCAGGGCCTCGGCGTCGAGCCACGCCGGCGGCGCGTAGCCCGGCAGCTCGATCACCGACTTCTCGCCGAACGCGCCCGGCGTGCGCTTCGGGTTGGCGGGGTCGAGGATCCACGCGTTGGTGCCGTCGCGGTGGAAGACCTCGAGCTTGTACTCGAGCCGCAGCACGTCCGCCAGTTCGAGCTCGAGCACCCAGTCGTCGCCCTCGCGTGTGAACGCAGCGCCCGAGATGTCGCTGGACAAGCGCACCGCGGTGTATTGCGCTTCGGGGTCGGACAGGCGGAACGCGGCGGACGGCAAGCGCCGGAACTTAGCCCTTCTTGGCGGTGAACTTCGCCGTGCCCGAGCAACTGCCGACCGACAGCTCGGCGATGCCGCCGCTGAGCTTGCGCTTGCCGATCTTCCCGCGCACCCGGATCGAGGTCGCCTCCTCCGGCACCGCCACGCCCACGAACGAGCCGTCGGGCGCGAGCCGGACCGTCTTCACCTTGGCCACGCCGATCTGGGTCGTGAACTGGCCGACCATCCCGGGCGTCGGGCAGAGCATCGCGACGCTCACGGTCAGAGAGCGCAGCTCGCGGCCGTGCTTGGCGACGGTGAACTTCGAGGAGCGCGAGCCCTTGTACGCGCCGTCGTCAGACGCCTTCGTCTTCCACGTCTTGGCCCTGAGCACCTTGACGCTCACCTCGGGGCTGACGACGGTCTGGGAGCCGAGCGTCACCTCCGCGGAGAGCTTCGTCGAGCCCGAGAGGGTCACCGTCGGCTGCGCGCTCTCGCTCGTCACCGTCCCCGCTCCGACCGTCGCCCCGCCGCTGCGCCGTACGGCCAGCGGCGTGAAGTTCGCCACGCCGGTGGCGGTCACCGGCAGGATGAACGGGTAGCCGGCGTAGATCGTCCTCGGCGGCTTGACCGCGAGCGTCGCGTTCGCCGTCAGCGTGAGCGTGCGGACCGGGCCGGTCTCGTAGCCGCTGGTGCACCCGCTGCAGAAGCGCCAGACCTGCCAGTAGTAGGTGCCGGGCGTCTCCTGCGGGCGCTGTGCGCCGCCCGCGGCGAGCACCCACGCGCACTGGTCGCCGCCCGGGGGCGGCGCCGAGCCGCCGCTGACGGTCGCTACGGGGTTCGTCAGCCGCCCGTCGGCGCCGAGCGCCGGCGCCGCCGACATCGAGAGCCCGTATTCCTTCGGCCCGCCGGGAAGCGTGAACTCGCCCGTCTTGTACTGCGTGTAGACGGGGCAGCCGAACGTCACCGGGATGCCGTCGGCGTTGACCGGCACCGACGCGCCGTCGGCGGGTGTGAGCGGCGCCGGTGGCGGCTCAGGCGGCAGGGCCTGGGCCGGCGCCGCCAGCCCGATCGTCAGCAGCAGGATCGAGACGCCCCAGCGCAGCATGGGGCGCATCCTGTCAAAGAACGATCAGCTTCAGCGTCGTATCGGCGCGGTAGAGCAGGACCGGGCCGGCGTTGAACGAGTTGGCCGAGACGGCCAGCGAGTTGACCTTCGCGCCCTGGGGCTCCAGCTCGCGGTCGCCCTTGCCATCGGTCAGGCGCAGGTTGCCGTTGCACGAGTACGCCATGCCGCCGTTCTTGTAGAAGACCGCGTCCTCGACGCCGCTGAAGTCCCCGATCGAGACCTCGTCGCAGGGCTTGGAGTTGCGCAGCGCGACGTGCTTGGAGGCATCCCACGTGCCCGCGGTCTGCGACTCGCTCGCGCCGCCCTCGAACTCGCGGATGATCCCGATGTAGCGCCCGCCGACGATCTCGATGTGGGCGCGCTCGATCAGGTCGAGCCCGAAGTCGCGCTGGAGGAAGAGCGTGAAGCGCCGGCCGGTGGTCGTCCAGCAGCCGTAGAGGCGGACGCGGCGGGTCTCGGAGTGCTGGGCCTTCTCCTTGACGGAGACGACGCGGGCGTTGCCGGACGCGGCGAGCAACGTGGCGCCGTCGCGCTGGCAGCTCGGCGCGGCGGCGTGGGCGGGAGCGGCGACGGCGAGAACGGCGATCAGGGAGCCGAGGGCGGCGATCGGGCGGAGCATGGCTTCGACGCTAAGGGCGCCACATGAGTGCTCGCCTCACCCTTGGGTGGTCTTCGCCTCCACCCGCTCGAGCCAGGCGACGACCGCGGCGAGCCCGAGCTCGAAGCCGAGGTCGTCGATGTCGTCGTCGCCGGCGGCGCGCAGGGCGCCCGCGAGGTGCGGGTAGTCGGGGTCGTAGGCGCCGGCGGGGCGGTCGAAGCCGCCCTTGAACGTCTCGATCGCCGAGCCGAGGACGAGGAAGTCGATCGCGGCCATCACGACGCTCGCGGTGTGGCCGTCCCAGCCGAAGCGCTCGAAGGCTGCGAACGCGCGGTCGTACGCGCGCAGTGCCACGTCGGTGCGGACCGCGCGGGCGCTGACGGTGGCGACGATGTGCGGGTGCGCGGCGAACGCGCGGCGGTAGGAGCGGGCGAACTCCACGAACCCGACGCGCCAGTCCTCGTGCTCGAGCGGCGCCGTGTCGATCTGCTCGCCGATCAGCGCGGTCATCTCGTCCAGCAGGTCCTCGCGGCCCGCCACGTGGTTGTAGAGCGACGGCCCTTCGACGCCGAGGCGCTTCGCGAGCTTGCGCGTCGTCAGCGCCTCGATGCCCTCCTCGTCGACCAGCGCGAGCGCTTCGACGGCGATCCCGCGGCGGGACAGAAGCGGCTTCGACGGGCGCGGCACCTTGACAAAACTAGCACTGTTAGTTCAGACTAGCGCCGCTAGTTTTCCCAAAGGAGAGACGATGGCGACCGTGACCGCAACTGAGACGTTCGATCCGCCCAGCGCAGACGGCGACGCGCGCCGCGTACAAGAGCTGGGCTACGAGCAGGAGCTCAAGCGGGGGATGGGGATCTTCGACTCGGTCGCGATGGGCTTCGCGACGATCTCGCCGGTCGTCGGGCTCTACGCGGTCGTGCTCGTCGGCATGGTCGTCGCAGGTGGAGCGTGGCTGTGGGTGCTGCCGGTCGCGCTCGCCGGCCAGTGCCTGCTCCTCAGCGTCTACTCCGAGCTGGCCGGCAAGTGGCCGCTCGCCAACGGCGCCTATCAGTGGACGCGCCGCCTGATCGGGCCGCGCTACGGCTGGTTCACCGGCTGGGTCGCGCTGTGTGCCTACGCCGTCGCCAACACGACGATCGCCTACCTCGGCGCGCCGTGGGCGCTGACGCTGCTCGGGATCACGCCGACGGCGCACGCGATCGTGATCACCGGCGCGCTGCTCGTCCTGCTGTGCTCGCTGGTGAACGCGGTGGGCGTGGATGCTTTGAAGCTCGCGCTGCGGATGGGCGTGGCGGCCGAGGCGATCGCGTCCGTGGGCATCGGTCTCGCGCTGCTGCTGGTCTTCCGCGAGCAGGGCTTCGGCACGCTCTTCGACACCTTCGGGGCGGAGTCGCTGAGCGGCGGCTCGACGTTCGCCGCGCTGCTCGCCGCGCTCGCCGTCGCCGGCTGGGCGTTCATCGGCTTCGACTCGACCGTGGCCGCCGCGGAGGAGACCAAGGGCGCAGCGAAGCACGTCCCGCGGGCGGTCTGGATGGCGCTGCTGAGCGTCGGCGCGCTCGTGATCCTCAACGCGTTCGCCACCACGCTCGCGCATCCCGATCCGGCCGCGGTGGTCGCGGGCAAGGACATCGACCCGGTCTCGACGGCGGTGGTGTCGAGCTTCGGCGACTGGTCGAGCAAGCCGTTCGCCGCGATCGTCCTGCTGGCGTTCATCGCCTGCGGCATGGCCGCGCAGGGCGGCACGGCGCGCGGGATCTACTCCGTCGCGCGCGACGGCGTGCTGCCGTTCTCGGGCTTCCTGCGCAAGGTCGACGCCCGCCAGGCGCCGATCGGCGGGATCGTCGCGACGACCCTCGTCGCCTGGCTCGGCCTCCTGCTCGGCCTCGAGGCGACCGCGATCGGGAGCCTGATCACGTTCGGCACCGCCGCGATCTACTGCGCGTTCCTGCTGGTCGCCGTCGCCGCGCTCGCCGGCCGCTACCAGGGCGTCCTCTCGCGCTCGAAGGCGCGTATCGTGCTCAATGTGCTGGCGGTGGCGTGGCTCGCGTTCGAGACGGTCAACGTCGCCTGGCCGCGCACGTCGCTCGCCCCGGTCGGCGCGCCGTGGTACCAGGTGTGGGCCGCGCCGATGGTCGTCACGCTGATCACGCTGGCCGGCCTCGCGTACCTCGCCGTCGCCAAGCCCGCGAAGGCGGTCTAGCGTGGCCGCCGAGATCGCGATCATCAACGCGCGGGTCCGCACGCTGGACCCCGCGCAACCCTTCGCCGACGCCGTCGCGATGCGCGACGGCACGATCGTCGCGGTCGGCGACACCGCCTCGGTGCGCGAGCACTGCGACGCCCGCACCGAGGTGCTGGACGCCCGCGGCAACGCGCTCATCCCGGGCCTGGTGGACTCGCACCTGCATCCGTTCTGGGGCGCCGAGCTCGCCCGCGGGACCGACCTGAGCCGCTGCCGGACGCGGGAGGAAGTGCTCGCCGCGCTGGCGGCGAGCGAGCCCCAGCGCGGGTGGCTGTTCGCCTGGGGGCTGGACTACGACGCGGCGCCCACGCCCGCGGAGATCGGCGAGGCCGTCGGCGGCGCGGCCGCGTTCGTGCGGCTCTCGGATATGCACACCGCGCTCGCCTCGCCGCGGGCGCTCCGGCTCGCCCAGGTCACCGGCCCGCACGCCTTCGGCGACAGCTCGGAGGTCGTCTGCGTCGACGGCGTCCCGACCGGCGAGCTGCACGAGACCGGCGCGCAGGACCTGGTGCTGCGCGCCGCGCCCGGGCTGCGCTGGCCGGAGCAGCGCGCTCGCCACGTCGAACAGCTCCAGCGCCTCAACGCGCTCGGCCTGACCGGCGCGCACGTGATGGACGGCGAGCCGGCGACCCACGACCTCCTGCGCGACCTCGAAGGGACCGAGGAGCTGACGCTGCGCCTGCGGGTGCCGCAGTGGCTGACGCCGGACATGAGCGACGAGGCGCTCGCCGCGCGAATCGCACTGCGCGACGCGCGCGGCCGGCTGTGGTGCGGCGGCGTCGCCAAGTTCTTCGCCGACGGCGTGATCGACGCCGGCACGGCGTGGCTCGAGGCGCCTGACACCCAGGGCGAAAGCACGGCGTCGTTCTGGCCCGACCCGGAGCGGATGGCGCGGGTGATGGAGCGCTTCGCGGCGGCGGGCTTCCAGCTCGCCACCCACACGATCGGCGACGCCGCGGCGCGCTTCACGCTCAACACCTACCTGCGCGCCCGCAACGGCACCCGCCATCGGCTCGAGCACCTCGAGACGCTCCCGGATGACCTCGTCGCCGCGATCGGGGCCAGCGGCGTGACGGCCTCGATGCAGCCCGTGCACCTCGCGGCCGTCAAGACCGACGGGAACTGGAGCACGCGGCTCGGGCCGGAGCGCGCCGCGCGGGCGTTCCGCATGCGCGATCTGATCGACGCCGGCGCCGTGCTGGCGCTCGGCTCGGACTGGCCGGTCGCCGACGCGGACCCGCGGCTCGGGCTCACCGCCGCCCAGTTGCGGCGGGTGGACGGCGAGCCGGTCGTCCCGGCGCAGGCGCTGACCGCGCACGAGGCGCTCGCGGGCTACACGCTCGCGCCCGCCCACGCGGCGGGTGAGGAGGGTGTGGCCGGGCGCATCCGCGTCGGGATGCGCGCCGACCTCACCGGTCTAGCGCTCGACCCGGTGGACGCGCCCGCCGCGGAGCTGCCGGAGAATCCGGTCTGGCTCACGGTCGTCGACGGGCGCGTGGTCCATCAGGGGGTGGTGGTGGACAGGGTGAACGTCAGCGTCTTGGCGTAGGCGCCGGTCCGCAGCGCGTCCGTCGCCTTCACCGGCTGCTTGAAGTTGACCGTCACCGCCTCGTTGGACGTGGGTCCGGTCCAGGTGGACTTGCTGAACGTCACCTGCAGCGGCTCCGGTAGCGCGAACGTGCCGTTCATCAGGTGGCCGGGGTCGGACACGGTCAGCGCGGCGTCGCCGGCGGTGGACGTCACGGTCGCGGTGGTCGCCGCCGTGTAGTCCTTCGCCACGCCCGGGGTGAACGGCCCGAAGGAGGCCGCGGCGCCCATCGTCAGCGCGAGCGTCGCCGGCACGGTGCCGCCGACGTCGCCGAAGGCCGCGCCGGTCGCCGCGGCGAACGCGGTGTTGCCACCCACGATCGGCAGCGAGACGTCACTGTGCGCGGTATCGACCGTCAGCTGCGTGCCGGGCGCCGGCCGCAGCGTGTGCTCGTTGTCGCTCGAGAGGATCATGAACGCCAGCCGGCGACCCGCCGGGATGACCATGTCCTTGGGCTGCAGGTCGAACGTCAGGTCGTAGAACGTGCCCGGCGTGATCGGGTCGCTGCGGTACATCGAGGCCCGGTTCTCGGGGTCCAGCCAGCCGCGCGACAGGATCGTCCCGTTGCCGCCCGTCGCCGGGTAGCTGATCAGGATGCCGGTCAGGTTCGCCTTCGCCTTGCTGAACGCGATCCGCAGGTTCAGCCACGGCGTGCCGCTGATCCGGACCGGCTGCGTGAGCGCGTTGGTCTGGTAGACGAGGCGCGTGCCGGACGTGGCGGCGTTCATCGACGTCGTCGCGGTGATCGACGCATTGTCGGTCAGCGTCTCGTTCGCGGCACCACCGGCCGTGAAGCTCAGGGCTCCCCGCCCGGGCGCGCCCGGGGTGAGCTTCTGAGTGACGGTCGCGGCCGTCGGGTCCGGCCACTCGGCGTAGGGCGTCGGGTTGGCGTTGCCGCACACGAGGTTCACGGTCGCCCCTTGCGCCACGGTGACCGCGCTGGCCAGCGTCAGCGTGTTGCCGGCGATGTTGGTGATCACGCGGGTGACGTTCCCGCTCGCCTGCGGGACCGTGAGCGTGAAGCCGAGCGGGAAGACGCTCGCGTCGGCGACGGTGATCGTGGTCGAGTTCGTCGCCGCGGCGGTGACGGTCGACTGCCGCGGCGGACAGGACGCGGCCTCGCGCACCACCCACGACTTCGGCAGCGTCTCGACGCCGTTGTTGACGCCGTAGAGGTACTTCGTGAACCAGCGGTTGACCATCACGTCGGGCGGCGCGCCGCCGTGGCCGCCCTGGTGGAAGAAGAACTGATGCGGGAGGCCCGCCTTCTTGACGGCGTCGTAGAACGCGGTGGCGTTCTTGGTCATCACGTTGTTGTCGTTGTTGCCGTGCGCGAGCAGGACCGCGGCGTGCATGTTCGGCACCAGCGCGTTCAGGTTGCGCTCGTCCCAGAAGGCGTTGCGGTTGCCGGAGACCCGGTCCTCGTCGCGGCCGATCTGCTCGATCAGCGGGCGGCAGATCATGCGCGGGTAGGTCTCGTCCTGGCGGGTGTAGACGACGTCGACGAGCACGTCGGAGTCCTCGCCCTGCCAGCCGCCCGGCCCGCGCACCATGCCGTTGGCGCGGTAGTACTCGTAGTAGTCGCTGACCGGGGAGATCGGGACGATCGCCTCGAGCCCCTGCACGCCGGTCGCGGCCGCGGCGATCGGCAGCGAGCCGTTGTAGGACGTGCCCATCATGCCGACCTTGCCGGTCGCCCAGTCGGCGACGATCGGCGTCGTGCCGGTGCGCGTCGTGAAGGCGGGAGCGCGGCCGTTGATCCAGTCGATCACGGCCTTCATCGCGTCGTTCTCGTTCGGCGCGCCGTCGGTCGGGCAGCCGTCGGAGTGCCCGGTGCCCGGGTTCTCGGCGTGCATCACCGCGAAGCCGCGCGGCAGCCACGCCGACTCGAACGTCGTCGCGATCTTCGGCGACGTGTTCTTGGTCGCGAAGTTCGGCTGGAACGGCCGCGTGGGCGGCTGCGCGCCGATCTCCAGGTCGACCGACCAGTTGCTGTTGGGCCCGAGGTTCGCGTAGTACGGGCTCGCCTCGAGGATCACCGGGACCTTGAGCCCGGTCGCTGTCTCCTTCGGCCGCGTGATGTCGAAGTGGATCCGATCCAGCTTCCCGTCGTGATCTGAGTCATACGTCGATTGGACCCAGCCCTCGCCGCGGATCCAGTCCGCGGTATTGGCCGAGAACACGTTCTGCGCGAGCCCGTTGACGAACGTCGGCTCCGCGGCCCCGGCCACCCCTACGCCGGTGGTCGCCACAATCGCGCTCAGCCCAGCGGCGAGCGCGCTCCATCCCCTCATCCTGCTTCCCCCTCTCGAAAGCTGACTGGTGGGAATCCAAGCGCCCTCAGCGGGGGCTCACCTCATGCAGATGTCTGAAGCTCCGCGAGTCTCATTTGCACGCGGGTGATGAGCTGGGACATGCCGCCGGCCTCGGCCTCGCGGAGCGTCTCCTGCAGCACCGCCGTCGCCCGTTCCCGCTCCCCGGCGGCCAGCAGGAACTCGGCGAACTCGCGCCGCATCAGCGCCACCACCGGGCGCAGCCCGCAGGCGGCGTTGCGCTCGAGCCCTT
Organism: Solirubrobacter ginsenosidimutans; assembly: GCF_027587205.1. The sequence goes on along the minus strand of NZ_JAPDOD010000053.1, from coordinate 21,212 downwards.
CGACGAAATGGGCCTCCGCGCGCGGGAGGTCGCCGGTCGCGGCGGCGAGCAGCGCGAGGAAGCGGTGGGTGGAACCGAGGCTCGCGGCCTGGCTGATCTGCACGAGCTTGGCCGCGTGCGGCTCGAGCAGGCGGTAGAGGACCGCGGCCTGCTCGGCGTCGCGCAGCAGCGCGCTCGTCTCGCCCAGCAGCGCGATCGCGGTGAACCAGAACATGTCGCGCGGGATCGCCGCGAACCGGTCTTGCGAGAGCGCCCGGAACTGCGCCACGCCGGCGGCCGTGTCACCCGCCATCAGGTGCGCCATCGGCAGGATCGCCCGCCACGCGCTCAACGCGGGGTTGCGTTCGACGTAGGCGGCGATCGTCGCGACGTGCTCCGAGAGCCCGTCTTCACGCCGGCGCAGGATCAGGTTCTGCGCCGTGAAGATCGTCTCGGCGTCGTGGGCGTGAGCGCGGACGCCGTATTCGAACGCCTCGCGCGCGAGCCGCTCCGCGTCCTCGACGCGGCCGGCCATCTGCGCCCACACGACCTCCCAGCCGAGCGCGAAGTGGTGATAGAGCGGCTGGCGCAGCGCCGCGGCGAGCGTGTTGAGCCGCCGATGGGCCGTGCGGGCGTCCTCGATCCGGCCGGCTTCCAGCAGGTCGTAGATGCGCCAGTGGTGACCGAGCGCTTCCAGCTCGGCCTCCTCCAGGCGCGTCGCCAGGTCGAGCAGCTCCTCGCCCAGGCGCAGCCGCTCGTCGAGGTGATCGACGTGCAACAGCGCGGCGTGCCGGGCTTCGAGCGCGACGAGGTGGGCGCGCGGGTCGCCCAGACGGTGCGCCATGGCCAGCGCGTCGGCGCTGAGCGCCTCGCGGTGCGTCTCCTCGTGCGAGAACTGCAGCGCTTCGACGAGCCGCGCCCGGAGCCGGACGGCGAGATAGCTGTCGTCGGGATAGGCGCTCAGCGCCTCCTCGAGCAGGGCGATGCCCTCGCGGTCGATCTCGCCCGCCGCCGCGTGGCGGCCGGAGTGCCCGAGCGCGGCCTCGGCGAGCGCGTCGCGGTCGCCCTGCTCGCGCGCCAGGCGCGCGGCGGCGGCGAACGTCTCGCGCGCCGCCGGGTCGCCGGCGCGGAGCTCGGCCGCGCCCAGGGCGAGGCGGGTGGCGAGATCGTCACCCGCGCGCCGGTAGTGCGCGGCCGCTTCCTCCCACGCGAGGGCGGCGGTCGCCTGCTCGGCGGCGGCGAGCGCGTACGCGACGGCCTCGCGCGCGTGGCCCTCGTGGAAGTGGTAGGCGAGCTCGGCGGGGTTGGCGGCGCCGCTGGCCTCCAGCGTCTCGCCGATCCGCCGGTGCAGCCGCACGCGGCGGCTCGTGCTCTGGCCTTCGTAGAGCGTCTCGCGCACGAGCGCGTGCGCGAAGGCGAACGTGTCGAGCTCGTCGGACTCGCGGATCAGGCCGCCCGCGACCGCCTCCTCCAGCGCGTCCAGGACGTCCCGGTCCAGGAGCGTCTCGAGCAGCGTGAGGTCGAATCGCCGCCCGACCACCGACGCGACGCCGAGCACCTGGTTGGCGGTCTCGGAGAGCTGCGCGAGCCGCCGGCCGATCAGCTCCTTGACGCCCTCGGGCACCGCGACCCGGCTGAGTGCGCGCTCCTGCAGCTCCGGCAGGCTGCGCAGCGTCTCCTCGATGAAGAACGGGTTGCCCTCGGTCTCATCGGCCAACCGCTGAACGAACCCGCTGGTGACGTCGTCGCGGGCGATCAGCGCGCGGGTCTCGTCCGCCGTCAGGCCGGTCAGCTCGAGCTTCTCGAACGCGCCCTGGCGGCGCAGGCGGGTGAGCAGCTCGCCCTCGAACGTCCGGGCCGTCCCGAGCACGAGCAGCCGCATCGGGGCGGCGTCCTGGAGCAGGTGGCCGAGCAGGAGCGTCGTGCTCGGATCGGCCCAGTGCAGGTCGTCGAGCAACAGCACGACCGGGCGCTCGCGCGCGGCGAAGGCCAGCAGGCGGGTGACGCCCTCGAAGAGCCGGTAGCGGCGCATCTCCGGCTCCTCCACGAGGGTCTGCTTGAGCTCAGGGACGTGCTTGCGCAGGCCGGGGACGAAGCGGGCGACCTCGGTCAGCTCCAGCGCCAGCTCGGGCGGCAGCCGCAGGTGCTCGCGGTGGGTGACGTAGTGGTCGAGCGCGGCGATGAACGGCTGGTAGGGGACGAGCGACTCGGGGTCGTTGCGGCCGTAGAGGACGGTCGCGCCGTCCTGGTGGGCGCGGCGGGCGAGCTCGGTCGCGAGGCGGGTCTTGCCGATCCCCGGCTCGCCCGCGAGGAGCACGAACTGGCGCGCGCCGCCCTGGGCGTCGGCGTAGCGGTTCGCGAGCACGTCGAGCAGCGCCTCGCGGCCGACGAACTTCCCGCTCCCGGTCTCGACCGCGAGTGCGGGCGGGAGCGGCGCGGACGGCTCCTGGTGCAGGATCGAGTCGGGCGCGGCGGCGCCGGCGGCGACGCTGCGCTCCTCGGCGCTGGTCCGGCGGTCCTGCGCGGCGGCGAGCGCGGAGCGGCCGAGGTCACCCGCCGACGGGTAGCGGTCGCGCGGGTCCTTCGCCATCGCCCGTCTTACGACCTCGCCGAGCAGCTCGCTCGCGTCGGGCAGGATCGAGAGGACGCTCGGGGGCGGCGAGTCGAGGTGGGCGAGCATCGTCGCCGCGGCGGTCTCGCGCGGGTAGGGGACCTTGCCCGTGAGCGCCTGGTAGAGCACGCCGCCGAGCGCGTAGACGTCGGTCCGCGCGTCGACCGGGCCCTCGTTGAGCTGCTCGGGCGCGAGGTAGTCGAAGGTGCCGATCACGCTGCCCGCCTGGGTGATCTGCGTCGTCGCCCGCAGGTCCTTCATCAGCCCGAAGTCGGTCAGCGTCGCGTGCATGCGGTCGCCGTCGACCTCGATCAGGACGTTGGCGGGCTTGACGTCGCGGTGGACGATGCCGTTCTTGTGGGCCGCGTCGAGCGCGTCCGCGACCTGGGCGATCAGATACGCGGCGGTGGTGGGCTCCAGCCGGCCCTCGGCCTGCAGGAAGCGGGCGAGGTCGGTGCCGTCGACGTAGCGCATCGTCACGTACAGCAGCCCGTCGTACTCGCCCGCGTGGTAGACCGGGATCACGTTCGGGTGCTGGATAGAGGCCGCCGCGCGGAACTCCCGCTGGAAGCGCTCGCGAAACTCGTGGTCGCGGGAGAACTCGTGCGCGATCACCTTCAGCGCGACCTCGCGATCGAGCGTGACGTGCGTCGCGCGGTACACCGTCCCCATGCCGCCACGGCCCGCGACGCCGCGGATCACGTGGTCGGCGAACTCGGTGCCGGGGGTGAGCTCAGACATCGCCCAGCCAGCGATCGACCTCGCGCGGGCTGCGCAGGCGCACGACGGGGAGTTGCGCCAGGCGCCGTGGATACTCGCGGCGCCGGCGTGGCTGCTGCGTCAGCGCGTAGCCGAACAGCGAGCGGCGGCCCCAGACCGCGTCGCGCAAGCTCTCCCGGTTGCCGTTCCAGAGCGTCTCGCCGCGCAGCATCCGCCGGCCGGTCCGGCGGACAAGCCGCGGGAACCACACGCGGGTCGACAGATCGAGCCACACGACCGTGTCCGCCGCGTCGAGCACGTAGGTGCCGAGTTTGTGGCCGTAGTCGCCGTCGATCACCCAGCCCTCCTCGCGCAGGATCGGCGCGAGCGTCGCCCGCAGCTCCTCGTCGGGCGTCTCGGTCCAGTTCGGACCGTGGACCAGCGCGTCGAGCTCGACGAAGCGCACTCCGAGCCGCGCCGCGACGGCCCGCCCGAGCGTGGTCTTGCCGTTGCCGCTGGCCGAGGCGATGATCGCGACGCGACGCACCGCGCGAGCGTACCTGTCAGCCGGTGCCGGTTCGCAGGGTCACGCTCGTGCACCCGCGATGGATCGCCAGGCGCTCAGCCTCGCCCGTGATGTCAGGCACCTCGCCGATTGCTTCGACCGTCACCTCGAGCCGCTCGCCCTTCTTGCGCGCCCGCCACAGCGCGACCGGCCGGCCGTCGGAGAGGACCACGCCCGCCCCGCCGATCGCTGCCCAGACCTTCTTGCGCAGCGCCGGATCGGCGATCAGCGCCTCGCGGTCGCGCCCGAGCAGGATCGGATCGCCCGGAGCGAGCAGGGCCACGTCGCGCGGCGGGACCGGCGCGGCGGTCTCGTCGGTGAGCGCCCACAACGCGCGGGCGTGCGCCTTCCCGATGCCCGCCCACACGGCGAAGTGGGTGTGGGTCGAACCGCCATACGTGCCGCGGTAGCGGCGGACGAGCTCCGCGCCCGCTGCCTCTCGCGGCGGCGCGTCCCAGCCCACGAGCTGGTCCGTGCGCGCGAACGCCGGCTGGCGCCCCGCGCGGCCCGCGATGCACAGCCGCCCGTGCAGCCCCGCCATCACCAGCAGCCCACGCCGCGCATGATGGCTCTTGCACCCGGGGCACCACGGCAGCAGATCGACCGGCAGCCGCTGCCGCAGCGCCTCGTGCAGGTCGTTGCGCGAGAGCGTGACGCCGTCCAGCGCGTCGGACACCGCATCCACCGCGAGCGCCACCGGCTCCGCGAACCCCTCGTCCTGCTCCGGCACCGCCGAGGAGACGATCGCCTTCAGCCCCGCGTCGTCAGCGGGCAGGAACGCCGTCCCGAACGCGGCGGCCTCCTCGGCGGGCACGAGCGCCGTCGCCGTGCGCGGGTTGTAGAGCGCAACCACGCTCCGCTCCTCATAGACCGCCCGGTCCAACCACCCCACCGGCACGTCCTCACAGCGCGCGACGAGCGCCGCCGTCGCCGCGCCCGGAGGCGAGTCCTGCACGCTCCACGAGCGCAACACATCCATCGGTTCAGGCACGCCGGCCCACGGTACCCACCTAAAGGGGACAGTCCCCTTTATCTTCAAACCGCGCCGCGGGCGGGCGCGTGGGGCCTCGTCAACCTAAAGGGGACAGGCCCCTTTAGGTTCGGGCCGGTTCGCGGACGCGGGCGAGGGCGAGGCCGGTGAGCGTCTCGCGGACGACGCGTTCGGCGACGAGGGCGGTGATGTCGCGGGAGCCGATGCGGTCCGGGAGCACCTCGACGATCTCGTGGCCCACGAGGTCGACCGCGCTGGCGATCTCGCGGCACGCCCACAGCAGCTCGCCGGAGGTCATCCCGCCCGGCTCGGGCGTGCCGGTGCCGGGGGCGAACGCGGGGTCGAGGACGTCGATGTCGACGCTGAGGAAGACCGGGCCGGCGCCGACGTGCTCGAGCGCGTCGGCGACGACGGCGCGGATGCCGCGGTCGCGGACGTCGTGCATGAAATGCGAGACGATCCCGCGCTCGGCCTGCCAGCCGAACTCCGTTTCGCCCGGCCAGTAGCCGCGCAGGCCGATCTGGACGTAGCGCGACGGGTCGATGTGGCCGGACTCGACGAGCCGGTACATGCAGGAGCCGTGCGAGAGCGTCGCGCCGAAGACCTCGCGGCCGGTGTCGGTGTGGGTGTCGAAGTGGATCAGGCCGACGGGACCGTGGACCTCCGCGACCGCGCGGATGTCGGGCTCGGCGATCGAGTGGTCGCCGCCGAGGATGACCGGGATCGCTCCCGCCGCGAGCACCTGCGCGACGGTCTCCTGGATCGCGATGTGCGAGCGGACCGGGTCGGCGGGGAGGATCGGGGCGTCGCCGAAGTCGACCACCCGCAGGACCTCGCGCAGCGCGTCGACACCCGCCTCCAAATGCCCGCCCGGCGCGCAGGACGCCGCGCGGATCGCCCGCGGGCCGAACCGCGTTCCCGGCGAGTCCGAGGTCAGCTCGTCCATCGGGGCGCCGACGATCGCCACGTCCGCGCCCTGCAGTTCGGCGGGGTCCTCGGTGTAGGGCAGGCCGGCGTACGTCATCAGGCCGGCGTAGTCGGGCTTCTCGCCGTAGGTGGCCCAGCGAGTCAGTGGATCGATCATGCGGTCTCTCCTTCCGGCCAGACGGCCAGCGCGATGAGGTAGACGGCGGCGGCGACGAGCGCCGAGCCGGCGAGCGAGAGGTCGACGCCGCCGGCGAGGTTCGCCAGCGGGCCGGTGTAGAGGTCGGTGGTGACGGCGAGCAGGCCGAACAGCGAACCCGCGGCCCAGGCGCCGACGGCGCGCAGGTTCCACCCGCGGGTGAACCAGTAGCGCCCGCCCCGCCGGCCTTCGTTGAACGCCTGCAGGTCGTGCGGGTCGTAGGTGCGGCGGCGGGCGACCAGGAACCCGAGCAGGTTGACGACGACCCACGGCGCGGCGACGCCGTTCAGGACGAGCGTCATCGCCGTGATCGAGTCGACCGCGTTCAGCGCGAAGGTGCCGAGGAAGACGAGCGCGATCGCCAGGACGCTCGTGATCAGCGTCGTGTGCACCCGCTTCGCGCCCGGCACGATCGCCGCCAGGTCGAGCCCCGAGGCATACATGTTCAGCACGCCCTGGCCGACGCCGCCCGCGAGCCCGATCAGCAGGATCGGCAGCACGTACCAGCCGGGCGCGGCGGCGACGAGATCGCCCACGTAGGAGTCGCCGAGGTTCGTCAGGCACAGCGCGGTGAACGCGCCGAACAGCGTGGTCGCCAGCAGGCCCCCGAAGACGCCGAGTCCGGCCGCGGCGAGCACGCGCCGGTCGCCGTGGGTCTCCGAGATGCGGCGTGAGTAGTCGCCCAGCGAGGGCGCGTAGGAGAGCGGGCCGGCGGCGGCGACGGTGACCGCGAGCGCCCAGGTCGGCCAGAAGCCGTCGAGGATGTACGCGTGCGAGCCGCCCGCCGAGAAGTGCGGGGCGAAGGCGACGATGCCGAGCAGGAGCAGCACGCCGACGACGGGCACGACGATCTTCTGCAGCGCGACCACGGTGCCGTGTCCGTACAGGGCGACGATGGCGATCTCGGCCGCGATCAGCGCGTAGCCGATCGCCAGCGCGCCGTCGTTGGACGGCGTCCCGAGCAGCCGGTGCGCACCCGCCACGAGCGCGTCCCCGGAGGTCCACACCGCGATCGCCGCGTAGGCGAGGGCGAAGGCGAGCGTCAGCGCCGAGCCCACGAGCCGGCCGGTGACGCCGAAGTGGGCGCCGCTGGCCACGGTGTTGTTGGTCCCGGTGCGCGGACCGAGCAGCGCCAGCGGCGCGGTGATCAGCGTTCCGAGCGCGAGGCCGAGTGCGGACGCCGTGACCGCGCTCCACCACCCGAGCCCGAACGTGATCGGCAGCCAGCCGAAGACGATCACCGAGAACGCGAGGTTCCCGCCGAAGAACACGGCCGCCAGGTTCGCCGGCCGCGAGTCCCGCTCGGCCTCGGGGATGTACGCCACCCCCGCCTCTTCGACCCTGCCCGGGCGGTCCACGACCGCCGTCTCTCCATACGTGATCGTCGCCATGACGCGGCAGAGTAGGTTAGATTGAAAATTCAGTCAAGATCGGGCGCACGATATGGTGCGCCGGTCCGAGATGGCTCCCGACCGCCGCAATCTCATCCTCGATTCCGCGATCACGGTGATCGCGCGGACGGGCGTGCGGGGCCTCCGCGTCGAGGTCGTCGCGGCGGAGGCGGGCGTCGCCGTCTCGCTGATCTACTACTACTTCGGCTCGCGCAAGGGGCTCGTGCGGGCGACGCTCGACCACGCCAACGAGCGCGCGGCGGACGCGGCGCCCTCGGGCGTGCGGGCGACGCTGCTGGCCGAGCTCGACGAGGCGGCGCGCGAGACCAGCGCCGTCTGGGGGGAGATCCAGGCGAGCGCGGTCTTCGACCCCGACCTGCGCGAGCAGGTGCGCGAGGCGACCGACGCGTGGGTGGCGCTGGTGGCCGGAGCGATCGCCGCCGAAGCGCCGGCCGTGGACGCCCAAGCCGCCGCGGAACGGCTCACCGCGCTCGTCGACGGCCTCTCGAACCGCTGGCTCGCCGGCTCGCTCGACCGCGAGCGCGCCCGTGCGCTGCTGGACGCCGCCATCGATCAGGAGCTGGCATGAACGCTGTGCAGTTCGGCGTGTTCATCACCCCGTCCAGCGATCAGCCCGACACGGTCGTCGAGCTCGCGGTGCTGGCCGACCAGGTCGGGCTCGACCTCGTCACCTTCCAGGACCACCCGTACCAACCGAAGCTGCTCGACGCCTGGACGCTGTTGTCGTACGTGGCCGGCAGGACGGAGCGGATCCGGCTCGCCCCGAACGTGCTCAATCTGCCGCTGCGCCCGCCCGCGGTGATGGCGCGCGCCGTCGCCGCGCTGGACCGCTTGAGCGGCGGGCGGGCGGAGCTGGGGATCGGCGCCGGCGGGTTCTGGGACGCGATCGAGCAGATGGGCGGTCGCCGGCTGACGCCCGGCCAGAGCGTGGACGCACTGGCGGAGGCGATCGACCTCATGCGCGCGCTGTGGGTGGGCGAGGGACGCGTGACGTTCGACGGCGACTACTACTCGCTCAAGCGCGCCTCACGCGGTCCGGCGCCGCTGCACCCGCCGGGCCTTTGGATCGGCGCGTACAAGCCGCGGATGCTCGCGCTGACCGGGCGCAAGGGCGATGGCTGGCTGCCGAGCCTGCCGTACCTCAAGGACGGCGACCTGGCGGCGGGCAATGCCGCGATCGACCGCGCGGCGCGCGAGGCGGGTCGCGATCCGGGCGAGATCCGGCGGATGCTCAACCTGCCGCTTCCGGAGGACCCGGTGGCGGAGCTCACCCGCCTCGCGCTCGAGGAGCGGGTCGACACGTTCATCGTCATGGCCGACGACCCGCGGGTGATCGAGGCGCTGGCGGAGATCGCGGTGGCGGTCCGCGACCGCGTGGCGGGAGCGGCGGCCGAACGTGAAGTGCCCGCCGCGCCCGACTCGGGCCTCGCCCTCACACCCACCCCCGACGACGGCACCCGCCTCAGCACACACCTCCCCTGGGACGAATCGACCCGCCCACACCGCGATCCCGACCCCGACACGACCTACACGCCGCGCGGTCGCGCCGCCGGCCAGCATCTGATCGACGTCCACGACATGCTCCGCCGCGAGCTGGACGAGCTGCGCGACCTCGTTCGACAAGTCCGCGCGGGGATCATGACCGCCGGCGCCGCCCGCTCCGAGCTGAACAAGATGGCCCTGCGCCAGAACGACTGGACGCTCGGCGCGTTCTGCTCGCGCTACTGCCGCGTCGTCGCCACCCACCACTCGCTCGAGGACGACTCGATCTTCCCCCACCTCGCCCGCGACCCCGGCTTGAAGCCGGTGATCGATCGCCTCACGGACGAGCACCACGTCATCCATGACGCGATCGAGGCGGTCGACCACGCGCTCGTCGCCCACCTCACCCACCCGGACGACTTCGAGCCGCTCCAAAACGCGATCGACCTGCTCACCGACACGCTGCTCTCGCACCTCTCCTACGAGGAGCGAGAGCTGGTCGAGCCGCTCGCCCGGCTCGGCTTCTACCCCGGTCAGCTCTAGCGCTTCTCGACGGTCAGCGCGTACTCCGCGTCGTAGCGGTCGGCCTTCGTGCTCGGCGCGTAGATGACCACGTAGGCCGTCGCCTTCTGGCTGCTCGAGTTGGTGAACGACAGCGTCTCCGTCTTGCTCTCGCCCTTGGTCGAGAGGCCGACGAGCCCGCGGCGCTTGTAGATCGAGGTGCCCTTGGAGCTGTAGACGCCGAGGTCGGGATCGGTGCCGCGCGCGGTCCGCAGCGTCACCTTGAAGCGCGAGCGGCGGGGCATCTGGATGCGGAAGACGTCGGCGGGGTCCTTCCATGTGTCCACGGCTCCGGTCGCCACCCCGCGGCGGGTGAAGCCCCGGTAGAGGTACGGGTCCGGCTTGTCGAAGCGCTTGCCATCGGTCCATTCGATGTCGTCGTTGACCTCGATGCCGTCGCTCGCGGGCCGCGGCTGCGCGATGGCCGCCGCGAGGTTGACCATGCCGTAGCCGGTGTCGGAGTCGTAGCCCGTCTCGCCCACGTCGGTGGCGCTGTAGCGCAGGATGTCGCCGACCTCGCGCCCGCTCAGCTCCGGCCGCAGCGTCTCCAGCCACGCCGCGACGCCGGCCACGATCGGCGAGGCGAAGCTCGTCCCGTCCAGCCGCATGTAGCCGTCCTGCACACCGTCGGTGGTGTCGAACGCCACGGGGACGGCGGTGAGGACCGACTCGCCGGGCGCGGAGACGTCGACGGCGCCGTTGGCGGTCGAGAAGTCGCTGCTCTTGCCCGACGGGCCGATGGCCGAGACCGAGAGCACGTGCGGGAAGGCCGCGGGGAAGACGACCGGGTTGGTCGTCCCGTCCGGGAGCGCGGTGTCGCGGTCGTTGCCGGCCGCGGCGACGGGGAGCACGCCCTGCGAGACGGCGTAGGCGATCTCGACGAACATCGCGAAGTTCGGGCTGGGCCCTCCCCAGCTCATGTTGATGATCTTGGCCTTGTTCTCGACGGCCATCGAGATGGCCTTGATCAGGTCAGAAGTCGCGAGGCCGGACCCGATCGAGAGCAGCGGCGTGCCCGGGAAGACGCCGACCATCCCGACGCCGTTGGCCTGGCCGGTGATCGTCGAGGCGACCGCGGTGCCGTGCAGGTCGGAGACCGCCGGGTCCCCGATCACCCTGATGCCCTGCAGGTCGGGGTGCGTCGTGTCGACCGCCGAGTCGATCACCGCGGTGAGCGGCGCGCTGGTGACGGGCGGGGGCACGAGGCTGCTGCCGAGCAGGAAGCCGCGCCAGTCGGTCGCGGCGAACTCGTCGTACGGGGGCGGCGGCGGGGGCGGCTCCTGCAACGAGCGCACGAGCGTGTCGGGCTCGGAGAAGCGATAGGCGCTGCTGCGTTTCAGCGCGCCCGCGAACGCGCGGGCCTGTGCGCGCGGCACCACGTAGGTCCCCCGCGGAGAGAGCAGTTGCGCGCCGTAGCGGTCCGCGATCGCGCGGGTGTCGGGCGTCAGGCGCGTGCCGACCAGCCAGCGCGCCGTTTCGGCGCGCGCCGCGGCGGCGCCCTTGCCGGGCAGCGCGTGCGGCGCGGTCATGCCCGGCGGCGCCGACCGAGGACTCCAGGCAAGAGCCGGCGTCGCGAACAGTGCGAGCACCGGGGCGGCCAGCGCGACGGCGAAGGTGATTGGGCGGGGAAGCAAGTGCAGGGCCTTTCGTTACCGGATGACGAACCGGTGGGGAGATCCGGTCACGTGGCCGACCCTATAGGGCCTCGAGACCGCGGTGGATCTTCTTGCGGCGGCGAGCGCACGCGCGAGTGGGTGCGGCGTCGGGATCGTGCGTGAGAGCGACCGTGGCGGCGGCGAGCCAGGAGGCGACGACGGTCGCCAGTGGGCCTCGCAGCCACACGGTTCGGGTGATCGAAAGCATGACCCGCATACTGCTCGCTCCCAGCCGCCCGCACATCAGGGATCACCCCTGGTTCTACCCCGGTCTTTTGCGCCAGGGGTACTAGGGGTCGCGACCAGGGTCACGTATCAGCGGCCCCGCGAAGCGGGTCTTTAAGGCGTAAGTGTCCCCCCGTTTCCAGGAGGAAACACCTTGGATACCGAAGACGTCGCGGCGCTGGAGGACCCGGCCGCCGACGACATCCCGGAGAACGAGCTCCCCGACGACGACGAGGAGTTCTCGTCCCCGCCGCCCGCGCTCGCCGCATCGCCGACGGAGGCGCCATGAAGACATCGCAGCACGGCATCGAGTTCATCGCCTCGTTCGAGGGGTTCATCGACCACCCGTACCAGGACGCCGTCGGCGTCTGGACGATCGGCTACGGGCACACCGGCCCGGGCACCCGCGGGATGGGCAAGATCTCCCGCACGCGCGGGATGGAACTGCTCGCCGCGGATGTCGGCATCGCCGAGGGCGCCGTCAACGCCCTGCGGCTGCAGCTCACCCAGGGACAGTTCGACGCGCTCGTCTCGATCGCGTTCAACTGCGGCGGCGGCATCCTGGCGGCGACGAGGTCGCTCGGCCAGGCTCTGCGCCAGCCCGGGATGGCCGGCGTCCCGGCCGCGTTCAGGCTCTACACCCACGCGGGCCCGCGGGAACTCCCCGGGCTCGTCCGCCGGCGCGAGGAGGAAGCGAAGATGTGGGGCACGGCGCAGCCCGCCGGTCCGGCCGCGTGGCTGACGCCAAGTGAGCTCCAGCGCTGCCGCGAGCTCGATCGCCTGCGCAAGGTCGAGCACCCGGACCCCGGCCAGCAGCGGCAGATCGCGGAGCTGGTCGGCACGCTCACCACGCAGCGCAAGCGCATCTGGCGCTCAGCCCAGGCGCGCCCGCGCGGCGACGGCCACGGGTGGGACTACCGCAACCGCCGCCAGCGCTACGAGTCGCTGCGCTCCCGCACCACCGCCTGACGAACACGCCCCTGACGGAGACCCCATGGATCCGACATCACCCCCGAAGGACGGCCCCTACGCGATGTGGGTCATCCTTGCCGGCCTCACCGCGATGACCGCGGTGACGCTCGGCGCCCTCATCCGCTACCCGAACCCGACCGCGATCGTGACCGCGCTCGGCCCGGTCACGGGCATCATCGGCACACTCATCGGCGCCTACTTCGGCATGCGCGGGTCCTCGCTCGCGCAGCAGAACGCCAACGCCGCCGAGGTCGCCCGGATCACCGCGTCGAACCCGGTCCCGGCGCCCGTGCCGGCGCCGGTGCCGGATGCCCCCGCGCTCACCGCGGTCACGCAGTACGACCCGACGGCCAACGGGAGCGGCAACGGCAACGGCACGCTGACGACGTCGATCATCGACCAGCTCCGGAAGCAGGACGGCGCCCACGACGGGGACGACGACCCCGGCATCGACCCGGCCGACATGCCCGAAGACGTCCCGCCCGAGGACGAAGGCGACGACCGCGAAGCGCACGGGGTGACGCCATGACGGCCGTCGCGGATGCCGCCATCACGCGCCGCTGGCACCAGCGGCTCGAGATCCGCCGGCACATGCTCGATGACGCGATCGAGGACCTCCACGCCGCGAAGACCCCGGTCGATCGAGCGGAGGCCCAGGCGCGCATCACCCTGCGTCACGAGCAGATCGCCGACGCCAAGGCGGTCCTCGCGCGCCACCGCGTCCCGAAGCTGACGGCGCGCGAGCGAGCGGTCCGCGCGGCGATGCTCGGCTGGACCAACCGCGACTCGATCCACTACACGCAGGACCCCGTCGCGCGCTGGGAGGGCATCGCCAGGAGCCTGCGGGCCGGCAAGGGCCAGTTCCCCACCCACGCGGACTGCTCCTCGTTCTCCACCTGGTGCCTGTGGGACGCGCTCGGCGGACCCGACGCGGGCCCCGACATCGTCAACGGCTCGCGCTGGACGGGCGGCTACACCGGCACCCAGACCGACCACGGCCACGAGGTCGCGATCAACCGGGCCCTCCCGGGCGACCTCGCCTTCTACGGCCCGACCCGCAACAGCATCAACCACGTGACGATCGTCGTCGCGCCGGGCCGCGTGATCTCCCACGGCCAGGAGAGCGGGCCACTCGCGCTCCCGATCGCCTACTCACGCCCAGGCGGCAGCCTGAAGTTCGTCCGTCGCTACCTCCCGTAGGACCCACCCCTCTCGGGCCGGCCGGTTCACGCCGCCGGCCCGAGGACGCGTCCCAGCAGCCGCGCGTGGCGCCCGGACGCATCGCGCGTGAGCTGCTCCGCCTCCGGATGGACGTCGGCGCACAGCCGCGCGAGGCGGCGATCGAGCTCCGCTGCGTAGGGCCGCTCCTGCGCGCCGGCGAGCAGCAGGAAGCCGGCTGGATCGGTGGCCGTGAGCGCGTGGCGCACCGTCGCCGCGCGCTGTCTCGCGTCGCCGAAGTCATGCAGCACGACGTCGTAGGGCGCCTCGGCCGCCCGCCGGTGGGCGTCCCACGTGACGACGCCGTCGTCGCGCAGACCCGTCGCCCGCAACGTCGCCCGCATCGCCTCGGCGTCGCCTTCGTCGCGGGCGACGGCATGCCAGGTGACGGCGCCGGAGCGCGCCGCGACCAGCGCACCCAGCCCGGCGCCCAGGGCCAGCACCCGGCGGGCGGCGACCAGCTCGCAGAGCGCCGCGAACAACGCGGCGGTCTCGAGCGAGAGCGGGGCTCCCGGCAACCGCGCGCGAAGCGGGCCGAGGTCGGCCTTGGCGCGCTCGAACGCGGCGCGCCAGCCCGCGTCACCTCGCGCGGTCACGGCGAACGCGTCGAGCGAGCGCCGTCCGCCGAGCCCGAACGCGCCGAGCGTGGCCAGCGCCGCGATGCCCGACACGCTTCCGCGCCCGTGGGCGATCCGCGACGAGTCGTTGCGGCCGTGGAACGTCACCAGGAACTGTCCGCGTTCGAGTTCCAGGGCCCGCGGACGCACGAGCGTGTGATCGGGCTCGCTCCAGCGCTCGCGCGACCGCAGTTCCGGGCCGTAGACGTGAGCGTAGAACGGGCTCGAGCGCGCCGGCCAGAGCCGCACCTCGCCCGTGCGCAGGTCACACGCGTAGCCGTGATTGAACTGAAAGAACTCGGGCGCGTCGGTGTGCTGCGCGAGCCGGCCGGCAACCCCCGGGGCGTAGAGGTCGTCCGAGTCCACGCGCGTCAGCAGGTAGCGGTCGCGCTCGGGCAGCGCGCGCAGCGCCGCCGGTGCCTCGTCGGCGTACACGAGCCGCACGCGCGGATCGCGGGCGCATCGCGCCAGCGGCTCGGTCTGCTCGCGGCCGGCCGGATCGCAGACGAGCCAGTACTCGAAGTCCTCGTGCTGCTGGGCGAGGATCGACGGCAGCGTGAACGCGAGCCACGTCCGCGCGCGGTCCTCGACCCAGCCGTCGGGCCTCGGTCGCGTGCCGCGACGGAGATCCAGCTGCGACCAGAAGACGAGGTGCGGCGCGGGCGCCGCGGCCCGGCGCGGGGGCGTCGGCCGGCGGCGATCGCCGCGCAGGATCGCCAGGCCGCGACGCTCCTCGCGCACGCTGCAGGTGAACGCGATGTGCTCGGCCCAGCGCGCGATGCACTCCCGCTCGTGCTCACGGCCGGCGTCGTCCAGCCACAGCTCCCACTCGGTCGCGAGGACGTCCTCGAGCGCGAACAACACGGCCCCGCGCCCGTGGCGCAGCGGCGGCGCGTCGGCGAACACGAAGTCGAATGGGCCGTCGAGGGCGGTGTCGTACCACGGGTGGGTGAGGCCGTCGGCGCACTCGCGGGCCAGCAGCGGGGCGACGCGCAGGTCGACCGCGTCCTGAAGGCCGAAGCGGGTGAGCAGCGCGCGAGTGCGCTCCGCGTACTCCGGGTCGTGCTCGAGCGAGGTGACCTGCATGCCGGTCCGCCGCGCTTCGGCGGCGAGCACGGCGGTCGAGATGCCGCTGCCGATCTCGAGCACGTGGCGCGGCGGCCGGTCGCGCAGACGCGCGATGAGGTCGGCGCCGAGCTCCGGCGTGATCGTCCAGCTGCTCCACGGCAGCCCGGAAGCGGCGAGGAGCGCCGTGGCGTCGGCCGTGGGCGCCGCCACGGCGCCGCGGGTGCGCTGCGGGCGGCGTTCGGCCGGTGGGCCCAGCAGGGGGGCGAGTCGCGCCGCCTCCTGCCCGAGCTCCGCGCGCTCGGCAGTCGCCACGCGCGCCTGGGCGAGGTCGCGGATCGTCGTCGTCAGCGTGGTGCGGTCGATGTGCCCCGCCTCGTGGCGGCGGAACGCGTGGTAGGCGAAGCGATACATCCGCTCGAGCTCGCGCCGCGCATGCATGCGACGCGACGAGCGCAGACCGGTGTCCAGCGCCGTCGTCAGCGACTCCGGGCGCATCCGCCAGTGGTAGAGCGGCGCGGGTTCGTCGATGATCCGGTCGGTCATCAGCAGCGCGTTGACCAGGAAGGTGTCGTAGCCGATCGTGAACCCGGCGTAGAAGCCGCCGAGCCCGCTGACGGCCTGCGCGCGGAACACGCCGACCTGATGCGCGCGGTGCTCGAAACGCGGCCCGATCCGGTGCGAGCGCACCCCGGGCACGACCCGCACCGGCGTGCCCGGGGCGAGGTGGCGGTAGGCGGCCGAGACGGCGAGCGCGCCGCCGTCCTCGCGCAGCCGGGCGACCAGCCGCTCGATCAGGTCCGGGTCACTCCAGTCGTCGGCGTCGTGGAGCATCAGGTACGGGCTGCGCGTCGCCTGCAGCACGACCTGGTCGGCGAAGTAGCGCCCGCGGTTGCGGGTGAGATCGAAGCGCACCAGCCGCGGGTCGTCGATGTCGGCCAGCACGTCCCAAGGCGGCTCGGGGTCGCCGTCGTTGGTCACGACGACGGTCAACTCGCGGTGCGTCTGGGCGAGCAGGCTCTCGACGCACTGGCGGACGTAGTCGCGGCAGCGGAAGTACGGGACGCTGACGGTGACGTGCTCGTCCTCGGGGCGGACGCGGGCTTGGAGCGCGCGACCGCTCGCCGCGGCGCGGTAGGCGGCGACGTCGTCGCCCATCAGGGCCTCGGCCTCGGCGGCGGGTACCTCCGTCCAACGGCGCCCGGCGGGCCGTTTAACGCTCGTGTTGCCCGGGTGCACGGTGGCGACGTAGAAGCGATGGTCGGCGTGGGCGTGCACGCGCAGCCCGCGCGCGGTCCACACGAAGCGGGTGTCCTCGCCGACGTCGAGCTCGGGGAAGGGGTGCCGTAGCCACGCCTCGCGCGTGAAGCACAGCGTCCCGCCCGCGACCCACGGCCGCTCGCCGCGCTCCGGATAGCGGTAGCGCCAGGCGCGGGGCTCGCCGGGCCGGAGGAAGTAGAGCTCGCGCAGGCCGGCGATGTCCGCATGGTGCTCGCGCAGGTCGCGCAACTGGTAGGAGATGCGCCAGGGCGCGGACCAGTCATCGTCGTCCCAGTGCACGAGCACCTCGCCCGCCGCGCGGCGGCACGCGAGGTTGCGCTTGGCGCCGAGTGTCAGCTTGCGGCTGACGCGCTCATAGGAGATCCGCGGGTGGTCGGGGATCAGGTCCGCGACCGGGTCGTCGCCGTCGTCGATGACGATCAGCTCGCGCTGGGCGTGGTCCTGGCGCAGGAAGCAGTCGATCGCCAGCGGGACGAACGGTCGCCGCCCGCTGGTGGGCATCAGGCAGGAGACAAGGGTCTCCCGGGTCACGCGGTCTCCGCCAGGAACGCGGTCGCGCGCGCCGCGTAGCTCCCGCCGCCCTCGGCGACGGACCGCATCAGCTCGCGTGCCTCGTCGTCGCGCCCGAGCTCACCCAGCGCCCCGGCGCGGTAGAACGTCGCCCGCTCGGTGGCCTCAACGGCCTCGAGCAGCGCCAGCGCGGCGGCCGCGTCCCCGCAGGAGAGCCGCAGGACGCCGAGGTCCATCCGGGCTTCGTCGTGCGCCGCGTCGAGCGACAGGACGCGCTCGAGCTCGAGCGCGGCCTCGTCGCGGCGCCCGCGGGCCAGCAGCGCGGTCGCCAGGTGCCGGCGGGCGCCGGTGTCGTCGGGTGCCAGGAGCAGCGCGCGGCGCAGCGCGTCCTCGGCCGAGCCGAGGTCCGAGCGCAGCAGGAGCACGATGCCGAGCCGGCTCCATCCGCTCGCCTCGGTCGGGTCGAGGTCGACGGCTCGGCGCAGGATCGCCGCCGCCTCGCCGAGCCGCTGCCGAGCGGCCACCGCGGTGCCGAGCGACACGAGCAGCGAGGCGTCCAGCGGCGCCAGCGCGGCTGCCCGGCGCCAGGCGTGCTCGGCCTGCTCGACGTCGCCGGTCAGCAGCAGGACCGTCGCGAGGCTGTCCCACGCGAGCACGCTGTCCGCGTCGAGCTCGATCGCCGCCGCGAGGTGCTCGAGACCGCGCTCCGTGTCACCGGTGGCGACGAGCGTGTTGCCGAGGTTGGTGCGGGCGGCGGCGCTCGTCCCGTCCAGCTCGACCGACCGCTCGCAGAGCGCCAGCGCCTCCTCGTGGCGCCCGCGCTGGGCGAACAGGAAGCCGAGGTTGTTGAGCGCGGTCGCGTTCGCGGGGTCGAGCCGGAGGGCTTCCTCGTACTCGCGCTGGGCGCCCTCGGCGTCGCCCGCGTAGTGGCGCAGCGCGCCGCGATCGGAGTGCTCGCGGCTCGGCGAGTCGCCCGCCGGGGCCTCGAGGAACTGGGTCGGTCCGGTGGACATTGCTGACTCCTCTCAGACGATCGACTTCACGAGGCCCTTGAGCAGGTCCCCGGCGTCGATCTGCGGGTACTCGAACTCGACGTCGCTGAGCGCGACGTCGAAGGCCTTGCCCTCCTCGTAGTGCACGGGGAACTTGACGCCGAAGCGCAAGTTGGACCCGTACTCGAACTGCGCGAGCTTCCAGCGCTCGTCGTACAGCGTCGAGGTGCCGAAGAGGTAGTCGACGGTCACGTTCGCGTACGCGGTCAGGTCGAACACGAACTTCGGTTGCACGAACGTGCTCAGCGACGCGTCGAGCACGAGGCCCTTGCCCGGCGTCCAGTCGATCTGCAGGTTGCTCTGCATGGCGGCGTCGAGGCCGAGCGCCGCGCCCACCTCCAGGCCCACCTCCGCGCTGACGATCGGGATGCCGGCGCCCACCCCGCCCTTCACGAACAGCCGCAGGCCCGCGTGGGCGGGGATGTAGAGCTCCGCGGCGCCGGTGACGTGCGTCGCCGCCTCGTCGTCCGGGTTGTAGGTCACGCCCAGCTCGGCCTTCCGGATCTGACCCGGGCCGATCGACGCCTCCGCGTCGAGCCCGCCGCCGATGGTGGCGAAGATGCCCACCCGCTGGCCGAGCACGCTGAATCCGACGATCGGGATGTCGATCCCGATCGAGAAGATGCGCTTGCTGAGCTTCTTCTCGTCGAAGATGTCCAGCGTCGACGGCAGCCCGATCTTCCCGCTGACGATCAGCTCGCCCTTCGGCGTGACCTGCATCCCGACCGTGCCCTGCAGCCACTTGGCCAGCCGGACGGTGACCTCGCCCTTGCCGAAGGCGGTCAGCTTGTTCGTCGGCTCGCCCGCGGGCTTTCCGTCGTCGCCCACCGGACGGTTGGTCGCACCGATGCCGACCGAGCCCTTGAGCATCCCGCGCTCGTACGCGGCGGTGCCGAAGACCTCGAACGCCCCGTCCTCGTAGCGCCCGGTGACGGTCGCCGTGATGCCGGGGATCCCGGCGGTCGCCTCGATCTCGCCGCTGACCTTCCACGCGCCCTCGGGCGCCTTGTTGACCTTGACGCCGATCGTCCCGCTCTTGAGCGCGGGGATGCTGTTGGAGAGCTGGAGCTTCCCGGCGATCTCGAGCCCGGTCGTCTTGTCGTAGACGAGGCTCACCGCGCCGCGCTCGACGCCGGGGATGTCCATCACGACGTCGCCCGCGGCCTCGATGCGGTCCTCGTCGATCGCGGCGGTGATCGTGGCCGACTTGACGCCCTTGAGTTTCTTCGGGCCGATGACCAGCTTGCCCGCACCGCTGAACTTCCCGTTCTTGTAGCCGACGGTGATCATCGCCTCGTCGAACAGCTCGCTGTCGAGATTGAGCGTCCCGATGAGCTCGAAGACCGGGGCCTCGCCCTTCGATGCCGCCGAGGCCTCAATGAGGCCTGTACCGAGGCCTTCGATCACGAACGGCACGCGGCCGATCAACGCGAACCCGTGCGTGCCGAACTGCACCTCGAGCGAGGAGCCCGTGACCTTGACCGGCCCTGGGAACGCCAGCTCACCGCCGCTGAAGACCCGGCTCAGGTAGACGCCCTTGCCGTCGATCTTCAGGTCGAGCCCGAGCTTGTCGATCAACGGCACCGACGGCGTCAGCTTGCCCGCCGCGACGATCCCCTGGTCCCAGTCGAACGCGATCTCGTCGATCGTGATCGGGCTCATCGGCGGAACCTTCAGCTGCTGGACCAACGCGTTGTGTATCGCGGTGGGATTCACGTAGCCGCCGAACGCCACGCCCTCCATCGGGCCGATCTCGATGTTGTCGACGGGGAACTTCTCGACGCCTTTGGAGTTGGCGAAGAGCCTCGCCTTGACGAACTTCGCGCTCGACGTGTACGTGACGCCGAGGATCTCGACGGTCTTGCTGATCTCGGGATGCTTGAGCGTGCCGACGCCGTTGGCGTTGATCGGCACCGCCCGGTGCTTGCCGCCCTCCTTGCGCTCGAAGAGCGAGATCTCCTGCTCTGAGCCGCTCAGCCGAGCCGCCTCGTCGCCTGCGTCCTCGAGCGCCGCGAGCGACTTCCCCGTCTCGATGTCGGTCTTCTCGTAGTTCTTCTTCGGGTTGCCGTCGTAGTTCTTGGCCGGGACGAGCTTCTCGACGGAGATCGACTTGTACGAGTCGCGCACCTCCTCGGCCTCCGGCTTGTTGCGCAGATTGTCCGGCGCCGCATTCACGAGCTTGGCGATCGAGGCTTTCACCTCGTCCTTGATGACGCGCCCGGAGGACTGATTGGCCTCGGACTGCAGGAGCCAGAGGTTGGAGACCTCGCGATCCGGGCCGCCGATCTGGTACTCCCATCTGTGATCGACGTCGAACGACGTCGGCTGGCCGTTGATGTCCCAGCTCGGACGGCGCGCGCGTCGGAGCACCGTCTTTTCCGGGCCGATGACGTACGTGTTCGTCCCGTTCTTCGGCTTCAGGTAGTAGATCGGCTCGGCGACATCCTTCATCTTGCGCGGCTTCGCCTTGAGGTAGGAGATGTCCGGGCCTTCGCCGAAGCTGCCTTCCCAGTCCTCGCGCTGCTTGTCGGCCCTCGGCGGCCGGCGCTTGAGCTCGACCAACGTGGCGTCGGTCAGCTTCGCCTTGAAGTCGGGGACCTTGAGGGAGGACAGCCGCATGGTCTGGGCGGCGGGATCGATCGAGCCCGGCCCCTTCGCCGTCGGCTGCTCAGGCCATTTGTCGATGAGCGGGCCTTCGACTTTCTTCTTCGCCGGCGCGTCCTTCTTTGGCGCGCGGGCGACGGAATCCGATTGCTGGGCGACGTGGGTGGCTTCGTGGGCCATCAGGCCGACGTCGTGGTCGCTCTCGCCGTGGCCGAGCCAGATGTCGGATCCGTGGGTGAAGGCGCGGGCGTCGATCGAGCGGGCGGCGTCCTGGGCGGCGGCGTCGTCGTGGACGCGCACGCCGCGCAGGTCGACCGGCATGCGGCGCTCGATCGACTCGCGCGTCTGGGGAGCGAGTGGGCGGCCTTGGCCGGGGGAGGCGATCGCGTCGGTCACCGGGGAGGGTGCGGCGCGGGGCGGAGAGTCGGCGCCGGTGGCGGCGCGGGCGACCGGCTTCGTCGTCGCGGCGGGCTTGGCGGCCGGCTTGGGCTCGCCGGCGGCGGGCTTGGCGGCGCGGGCGACCGGCTTGGCGGCCGGTTTCGGCTCGCCGGCGGCGGGCTTGGCGGCGCGCGCGACCGGCTTGGCGGCCG
>NZ_JAPDOD010000052.1 GCF_027587205.1 Solirubrobacter ginsenosidimutans | reverse complement strand
GGTCCCGATGTAGTTGTGCTTGAGCGTCCGCGCCTCCTCCTGGGCGAGGACGACCACCTGACGTGCTCGCTCTGTGAATCGCTCGAACATGGGGTTGGGGAGCTTCCTTCCTACTAGTGCTCGCCTAGCGCTCGGTCGTTCGGTGGTCCTGGGTTGGGTCGGGAGGGCAGTGACGGATAGGCCCGAGAGACGAAAATACCCCGGCCCTCATCCCTGTATTCGGCATGAAGGCCGAATCGGATGACAGCTCGGGGCACGTCTTTAGCCATACCTCAGTCTACCAACGCCCAGGCCACTCATAGTGGTGTGGACAATCGGTCCACACCGGCAACTACTTGAGCGCCGGGAACAGCACGACTTCCCGGATGGTCCGCTGCCCGGTTAGCAGCATGACCAGGCGATCGATGCCGATGCCGATCCCACCGGTCGGCGGCATCCCGTGCTCGAGCGCGTAGATGTAGTCGTGATCGAACGGCGGAGCGTTCTCATCGCCCGCTGCAGCGTGACGCACCTGTTCTTCGAATCTTGCCCGCTGGTCGTCCGGATCATTGAGCTCGGAGAAGGCATTGCAGAACTCCATGCCCTCCGCGAAGGCTTCAAAGCGCTCTACCAGACCGTCGTAGGCCCGGTGACGCTTGGCGAACGGCGAGAGCTCGACGGGGTAGTCGTGCAGCATCGTCGGCTCGATCAAAGTCGGTTCAACATGCTTGGAAACCAGGTAGTCGACGAGCGAAGCCCAGTTCGGTTCGTCCGGGATCTCCATGCCGCGCTCGCGCATCGCGGCCTGCAATGAGTCAAGCGTTCGGTTGGCCAACACGTCCAGGCCGTCCACGCGCGCGGCGATCGAGCCGGCCAGCGTCTCGCGCTCCCACTTGCGCATGAAGCGCTCGGAGCCGACGACCTCGCCCACGGTCCGGATCAGGCGCTCGGCGCGCTCGGCGACGACCTCCCAGTCCGCGTACGCCTCGTACCACTCGAGCATCGTGAACTCGGGGTTGTGCTTGGGCGAGAGGCCCTCGTTGCGGAAGTCCTTGCCGATCTCGTAGACCCGCTCGAGGCCGCCCACGATCAGCCGCTTGAGGTACAGCTCGGTCGCGATCCGCATGTAGAACGTGCGGTCGAGCGCGTTGAAGTGGGTGACGAACGGCCGTGCCAGCGCGCCGCCGTAGATCGGCTGCAGCACCGGCGTCTCGACCTCGATGAAGCCCTCGTCGTCGAGGAAGCGGCGGATCGCCGTGACGATCTTGGCCCGTGTCAAGAAAACCGCGCGGGTCTCGTCATTGGACATCAGGTCGAGTTCGCGATGACGAAGCCGCGTTTCGGTGTCCGTGAGCCCAGAATGCTTGTCAGGAGGCGGACGTAGCGACTTCGCGAGCAGCTCCCAGCCGTCGACTTTCACCGACAACTCGCCGCGACGGGTCTTGAAGATGGTGCCGTCGACGCCGAGCAGATCGCCGAGGTCGAGGGCGACGAGCGCGTCGAGCGACTCCTTGCCGATCACGTCGGCGCGGGCGTGCAACTGCATGCGCCCGGAGCGGTCCACGAGGTCCAGGAACGCGGCCTTGCCCTGCCCGCGGCGCGCGTGCAGGCGCCCGGCCACGCGGACGCGCGTCTCGGTCTCGTCGCCGGGTTCGAGTCCTTCGTGGGGCGCTTTGGCCTCCGCGATCGCCGTCACGCCCGGATAGGCATGCGGGAACGGCTCGACACCCGCCTCCCGCAGAGCCTCGAGCTTGCGGCGGCGGATGGCGAGGAGTTCAGAGGTGGACTCGCTCGCCTCCACTTAGGCGACTTGGATGCCGGTGACGGTCAGCTCGCGCTGCTTGCCGGAAGGCAGCGTCACCTTGACGGCGTCGCCCTTCTTGCGGCCCACCAGCGCCTTGCCCACCGGCGACTCGTTGGAGAGCCGGTTGGAGCCGGGATCGGCCTCGGTCGAGCCGACGATCGTGTACGTCAGCGACTTGCCCTTGTCGTCCTTGATCTGGACCTGAGAGCCGACGCGTACGACATCCGGTGACAGTTCGGAGGCGTCGATCACCGAAGCCGATCGGAGCTTGTCCTCGAGCGTGGCGATCCGCGATTCAAGCATCGCCTGCTCGTTCTTGGCGTCGTCGTACTCGGAGTTCTCCGAGATATCGCCGAACTCGCGCGCTTCCTTGATGCGCTCAGCGACTTCGCGACGCTTCGTCGTGGAGAGGTACTCGATTTCCTGCTTGAGCTTCTCGAGACCCTCGGGGGTGAGGATGACGTCCTTCTGCATGCTGCGTCAGTCCTTCTGCGGGGCTGAAGATGGAAACGGTTCGCTGGTCAGGCGAACCGGTGCTCTACGCCTCAGACAGGCGCGAAGGGCGCGCAGGATAGCAACAGCACCGCGCGCTGTTGATCAAGGGTTTCTGCGCGTTGAAGCGCGTCCTGAACGGCCTTGGGCGCGCCGAGGCGCTCCACGTACCAGGGATGGAACTTTCGCAGATACCGCGTCGCACGGTCGGGACCCAGGTGTTCCTCGGCCCGGTCGATCACCCAATGCCACTCGGCGAGCACCTCCTCGGCGGTCGGCTCGTCGGTGCGGTCGCCGAGCACCTGCGCGAACAGCCACGGGTTTCCGAGTGCGCCACGGGCCAGCATGACCGCCGCGCAGCCGGTGTGCTCGAAGACCCAGCGGATGTGCTCCGCGCCCTCCATCCCGCCGCTGACGATCACCGGCACGGGCAGCTCGCGCACCAGTTCGGCCGCGAGGTCGTAGTCCGGCACGCCCTTGTGGCGCACGGCGGCGCTGCGCGGGTGGAACGTGATGCCCGCGACGCCGGCCTCGTCGACGAGCCGCCGCGCGAGCTCCAGGCCCTCCATCCCGCCCGCCTTGACGGACGCGCGCAGCTTCACGGTGACCGGCAGGCCTGAGCCCTCCCGGGCGGCGCGCGCGACCGCGACGGCGAGGTCGGGGTCCTTGATCATCGCCGCGCCCGCCCCGGTCTTCATCACCTTCGGGACCGGGCAGCCCATGTTGAGGTCCAGGATCGAGGCGCCCACGCGCGCCACCTCGGCGGCGGCCGAGCGCATGATCTCCGGGTCGTGGCCGAAGAGCTGGATCGCCATCGGCCCCTCCTCGGGGTGCACGACCAGCAACTCCTTGAGCGTCTTCTCGTTGCCGTAGTGGATGGCGAAGGACGAGATCATCTCGCTCACCGCCAGCCCGGCGCCGAAGCGCTTGGCCTGCAGGCGCACGAACCAGTTGCCGATGCCCGCCAGCGGGGCGAGCATCACGCGGTTGGGGATTTCGAGGTCCCCGATCGTCCATGGGTCGTGCAGCGAGCGCATGTGCGCTCTTCAGGGTAGTTGCGCCACCCAGTCGGCCAGTTCGGACGCGCCTTCGCGGCGGGCGGCCTGTTCGGGCGTGAGGTCGTCCCAGCCCACCCAGCGTGGGTCGGCGCCGCGGGCGAGCAAGGTTTCCGCCGCGGCGCGCTGACCGCCGTGGCAGGCGGCCCAGAAGGCGTGCGTGACGTCGCCGTCGGCGTTCAGGGGCAGTCCCAGCGCCGCCGCGGCGAGCAGCGTCGGCGTCGCGCCCCGCTCCACCAGCCGGCGGGCGGCGTTCCACTGCCCGAAGGCCCACGCGTCGTCGAGCGCCGTTCCTTCGCCGATGACCCCGCCGCGCGCCTCGATGTCCGCCCCGGCGTCGAGCAGGCCGTCGATCAGCGCGACGTCGTCGCTGCTCGCCGCCCAGTGCAGCGGCGTCTCGGCGTGGTTTGGGCCGGCGTAGGGCGCGTCGACGTCCGCTCCGGCCTCCACGAGGGCGGCGAGCGTCTCGGTCGCGCGCGGCAGGTGGCCGGGCCAGTCGGTCAGGACGTGCAGGAGCGTGCGGCGCCCGTCCGGGCGGGCGTGGGCGAGCGAGGGGTCTTTCGCCAGCTCCGCCCGCAGCGCCTCGACCTCACCCGCCTTCACCGCGTCCCACGGGTTCACTGATTGCGTTCCCAGATCAGCCGCAGGCCCGTGAGGGTGAGAAGGTCGTCGGCGATGTCGATCGTCCGGCAGTGCGGCACGACCGCGCCGGCGAGGCCGCCGGTGGCGAGCGTCTTGAAGTCGCCGAGCTCGTCGTGCAGGCGGTCGATGATCCCGTCGCACATGCCCGCGTAGCCGTACAGGACGCCGGCGCGGATCGCGTCGACCGTCGATTTGCCGACCAGCGCCCGCGGCGGCGTCAGATCGATCGCCGGCAGCGCCGCCGCCCGCGCCGCGAGCGCCTCCATGGAGATCTCCAGGCCCGGGAAGATCACGCCGCCGAGGTACTCGCCGCCCGCGCTGACCACGTCGTGGGTGACCGCGGTGCCGAAGTCGACGATCACACACGCCCCGCCCACCCGCTCGTAGCCGGCGACGGCGTTGACGAGCCGGTCCGGACCGATCTCGCGCGGGTTGTCGTAGCGGATCGGCATGCCGGTCTTCAGCCCGGGGCCGACCAGCAGCATCTCGTGGCCGAGATAGCGCTGGGCCATCGCCGTCCACTGCGGGCGCAGCGAGGGAACGGTGGCGGAGACGATCGAGGCGTCGATGTCGGCGAAGCCGACCCCGCGCAGGGCGAGGAGGTTCGTCAGCGCCGCGCCGAGCTCGTCGGCAGTCGACTCGCGTACGGTCGCGAAGCGCCAGTCGTGCACCAGCGTCAGCCCTTGGTAGACGCCCAGGTGCGTCTGCGTGTTGCCGACGTCGACCACCAGCAGCATCGTCAGGCTCCTACGTCCAGGGGTGGACCCGCACGCCGGACGTCCTGGCCCTGCAGCATGCGCAGCGCGTCCACCGCTCGCCCGCGCCCGGGCACCTCCAGGTGGGGATCGAGCTCGAGCAGCGGCACGAGCACGAAGCGCCGCGAGGTGACCTCACGGTGCGGGAGCGTCAGGCGCTCCGACGAGTACTCCGTCGCCCCGAGCAGCAGCAGGTCGACGTCGATCGCCCGCGGCCCGTCCTTGATGTAGCCCTCCTCCCCCGCCTGCACCCGCCCGAACGCGTGCTCGACCGCCTTGCAGGCGTCCAGCAGCGGCTCGGGCTTCAGGCGCGTCTCCACCCGCAGGCACGCGTTGTAGAACGTCCGCTGGTCCAGGACCTCGCCCACCGGCTCGGTCTCATAGACCGACGAGGACAGCAGGACCGTGACGTCGTGCGCCCACAGCAACTCGACGGTCGCCTGCAGGTTCATCCGCCGGTCGCCGACGTTGGAGCCGAGTCCCAGGTAGCCGATTTCCCTCATGCGGGCAGAAGTCTGGCGAGTGGGCGCGGAACCCACCAGTTCCAATCGCCCAACAGGCGCATCAAGGCGGGGACGAGCAGCGCGCGGACGATCGTCGCGTCGATCAGGACGGCGACCGCCACGCCGAACCCGAGCTGCTTGATGAAGATGATCGAAGCGGTGACGAAGCAGCCGATCGCGATCACCATCAGCGCCGCCGCGAACGTCACGATGCGGCCCGTGCGCTGCAGGCCGAGCGCGACCGCCTCCTCATTGGAGAGTCCGCTGTCGTGCAGCTCCTTGATCCGTCCGAGCAGGAACACCCCATAGTCGGTGGAGAGGCCGAACGCGACCGCGAAGAGCAGCACGGGCTGCGAGGACTCGATCGCGTGCTGGCTGTCGAACGCGAGCAGCCACTCCAGGTGGCCGTCCTGGAAGACGAGCACCACCAGCCCGAACGCCGCGCACAGCGACAGCAGGTTCATCACCAGCGCTTTCACCGGGAGCACGACGGAGCGGGTCATGACGAACAGGATGATCAGCGTCGTCGCGGCGAGGATCGCCAGCGCGAGCGGGAGGTGGGCGCGCAGCGAGCCCTGCTGGTCGAGGAAGCCCGCCGTCTGGCCGCCCACGTTGCGCTCGAACGGCGCGGGAACCGCCCGCACCTCGCGCACGAAGGCCTTCGCCTCGTCGCTGAGCGGCTGGCCGGGGGCGATCAGGTCGATGCGCCCGTCCTGGATCCGCGGCGGAGCGACCGGGGCGGGCAGCCGGGCGGCGTAGGAGGCCACGTCCGCGCCGCGGGGCACCGAGATGTAGACCGGCGAGGTCTCGTTGGGTGGGAACTCGTTCTTGACCGCGTCGTCGACGATCCGCGCGGACTGGTCCTTCGGCAGCACCGAGGCGTCGATGCCGGTGAACCTGATCGTCGTGAACGGCAGCCCGAGGGCGATCAGGAGGACCGCGGACGCCGTCGCGAACAGCACCGGCCGCCGCATCACCCGCTGGGAGTGGCGGTACCAGAACCCGCTGCGCTCGGCCCGCGCCTCGCGCGCGATCGCTTCCTTCCAGCGCCTCGGCCCGCCCGCGTTGACCTTCTCGCCGAGGATCCCGAGCAGCGCCGGGAGCAGCGTCAGCGACACGCCGGCCGCGATCAGCGCGCACAGCGCCCCGCCGACGCCCATCGAGTACAGGAAGCGCTGGCGGAAGACGATCAGCGCCGCCAGCGCCGCGGCCACGGTGATCGCGCTGAAGGCGACCACGCGTCCCGCGGTCTTCAGCGTCGCGGCCAGCGCGGCCTGGCGGTCCTTCCCGCCGGCCAGCTCCTCCCGGAACCGGCTGACCATGAACAGCGAGTAGTCGATCGCCAGCCCGAGCCCGAGCCCGTTGATCAGGTTCAGCGAGAAGATCGACATCCCGTTGAACTGGTTGACGATCCGGATCGCGAGGAAGCTGAGCAGGATCGTCGCGACGCCCACGGCGAGCGGGAGCAGCGCCGAGACCGCGCTGCGGAAGACGAACAGCGTGAGAATGAAGAGGATCGGGAACGCGATCAGCTCGGCGCGCGCGATGTCGGCCGAGACCTGGCTGGACACCTGCCGCGCGGCGTAGACGCCGCCGCCGAGCGTCACGTAGGGGATGCCCCGGACGCGCTGCTCGATCCGCGTGCGGGCGCCCAGGTCGTCCTGCCGGAACGTCGCCAGCAGGTAGGTCGAGCGACCGTCCTTCGAGACGAGACGCCGGTCCGCGGGCGCGCCACCGCCGAGCAGGTCCGCTTCGCTCGTGGCGCCGTCGCCGCCCACCCGCGGCCCGTACGCGACCACCGAGGCCACGCCCGGGTCGCGCAGCGCCGCCGCCACCC
Organism: Solirubrobacter ginsenosidimutans; assembly: GCF_027587205.1. The sequence goes on along the minus strand of NZ_JAPDOD010000052.1, from coordinate 55,032 downwards.
GCGCGATCCGCTCGCGCCCTTGCGCCGACGCCACCGGCGCGCCGAGCCGCACGAGCGCCACGACGCTGGGCGTCGCGAACGCGCCCGAGGCCCGGTTGACCGCGTTGCGCGCCGTCACCGCCTCGGCGCTCGGGTCGTCGAAGTCGTTCTCGTTGCCGAGCTCGCCGAATACCGGCAGCGCGAGCACCGCCGCCACCAGCACCACCACCGCCGCGCACCAGACGATGGCGCGCCGGTGCCGGAAGATCACTCCCAGGCCTCGCGCGGGAAGTCGAGCGCCGTCGTGACGTTCAGCAGCATCCCGTACGCGAAGAAGCTCCAGGCCTCCTCAGGCGTGAACCCGGCCATCGCCGACACCGTGCGCACCAGCTCGACGAATCCGGCGCGCACGTGAGCGCGGATCTCGGGTTCGTTCGTCGCGTAGCTCTGCATCTGGAACAGCAACATGTGGCGGTTGGGGAGCAGTTGCTCTTCGTACGCCCTGCCCATCGCCTCCAGCGGTGTCTCGTCCGGCGCGGCCGCGACGGCGTCCGCGAAGACCTTCGCGACGTTGGCATAGCAGCGGTCCGCGCATGCCAGGAACAGGTCGCGCTTGGTGCGGAAGAGCCGGAACAGATACGGCTGCGAGATGCCCGCCTCGCGCGCGATCGCCTCGGTCGAGGTCCCGTGGTAGCCGCCCTCCGCGAAGTGGCGAAGGGCGATGCCCGTGATCTCCTCACGGCGGTCTTCGGCGGAGCGGCGGGGTGCCATGCCCTACATGTTAGTGAGTACTAAGTCCGGTTCCGCCGATTCTCGCGGGCCCTCGCCGCCGTGGCATCCACGATCGATCGCCGGAAACGAACTAACGTTCCTCGCGCCAAACTTCGACCGAAACCTCTTCGACCGGCAGCGGGATCGGGGGCTCGGGCTTGGAGGCCTTCACGGTGACGCTCTCCGCGCCGAACTGGGAGGCCAGCCGGTCCGCGATCACCGCGCACAGGCGCTCGAGCGTCTTGTAGGACTGCGCCTGGGCGATCAGCGCGATCACCTGACACACCTCGCCGTAGTCGATCGTGTCCTCGACGCGATCGGTGATCAGCGCATCGGGCTCGCCGGCGTCGAACCGGACGTCGAGCAGGATCCGCTGCCCGATCTTGCGCTCCTCGGGCGTGACGCCGTGGTGCGTGTAGAGCGACAGGCCGACGATCTCGATCGTGACCCCGACTTCCAGGCCCTCCTCGTCGTCGTCCTCGCTCAGGTCGTCGTCGTAGTCCTCGGGCTCGTCATCGGCCATCCCGCGACCGTAGCATCAGCCACCTTGAGCGCGTCCGCGACCGCCGCGACGTCATGCACGCGGAACACGCTCGCTCCGCGTTCGTAGGCCATCACGCAGGTGGCGATGGTCGCCGGGACGCGTTCGGTGACATCGCGCCCGGTGATCTTGCCGAGGAACGACTTGCGGCTCGTGCCGATCACGAGCGGGCGGCCGAGGTCGGCCAGCTCCTGCAGCCGCCGCAGCAGCTCGAGGTTGTGCTCGATCGTCTTGCCGAAGCCGATTCCCGGGTCGAGCTGGATGCGCTCCTCCTTGACGCCGGCGCGGGTCGCGGCCGCCATCCGCTCGGTCAGGAACGCCTTCACGTCGGAGACGACGTCGGTGTAGCGCGGGTCGCGCTGCATCGTCCGCGGCTCGCCGAGCATGTGCATCAGGCAGCAGTCGAGGTCCTTGTCGGCGACGAACGCGGCCAGCTCGGGGTCGTGGCGGAAGGCGGTGACGTCGTTGACGTAGCTCGCACCCGCGTCGACCGCCGCCTCCGCGACGACGAGCTTCATCGTGTCGATGGAGACCCGCGCCGTGCCGGCGAGGCCGCGGACCACGCCCACGACCCGCTCGAGCTCCTCTTCGGCGGGCACGGGCGCCGCTCCGGGGCGGGTGGACTCGCCGCCGACGTCGAGGATCACCGCGCCCTCGGCGGCCAACCGGCGGCCGTGGTCGACGGCCTGCGCCGCGTCGTCGAACGCGCCCCCGTCCGAGAAGGAGTCCGGCGTGACGTTCACGACGCCCATGATCTGGAAGGACAAGGCCTTAAACGCTACTGGCCGCGCCTGAGGGAGGAGGACTCAGGCGCGGCCGGTAGAGGGATCAGTGGATGGTCGAGGAGGAGGAGCTACCAGGTCGAGGAGGAGGGGAGAAACCCGGTAGCGGGGAGGGGATCAGAGGAGGAGTTGGGGAGCTCGCGGACCACCGGGACCACAAAGGTGTGGGGAGTCAGGCTGCGGTCGGGTCGGGGGGCCAGGAGGGTCATGTTGGAAGAGAGTTTCGAGGGGCGCTGCTTGATACGTAGATTCCTCTTTTCCCTCTCGGAGTGGGAGGGAGTTGCCCTGTCTCTTCAGGTGCGGTGAGCCGCACCCCGCCAGAGGGGCTGCCACACGAGCCGCCTGCGCGGGCGCGGCGGGCGGCCGTCTGTGGGCGTGGTGGAGAGCGCGATCCCGGCGAGGATCACCGCGGCACCGACCAGCTGCATCGGGCCGAACGGGTCCCCGAACGCGAGCGCGCCCGCGGCGGTGCCGACCAGCGGCTCGAGGTTGAGGAACGTGCCGGCCAGCGCGGGGTCGACGCGCGACTGCCCGTAGGCGAACAGCGCGAACGGCCCGACCGTGCCGACGGTGACGAGCGCGGCCAGCGCGAGCACGGGCGTCGTACCCGCGGGCGCGTGCGGCAGGCCCTCCGACAGCGCGTTGGGCAGCGCGGCGAGCAGGCCGCCCAGCATCTGCACGGCCGAGACGGCGAACGGGTCGCGCCCGGCCAGCAGCGACGGCTGGATGACGACGAAGGTGGCGCTGATCGAGACCGAGAGCAGGACGATCGCGTCGCCGCCGAGCGTCGAGGCTCCCCCGCCCCCGCCCGCGACGATCCCGACGCCGGCCAGCGCCAGCGCGAAGCCGGCCCAGGCGATCGGGGCGCAATTGCCGCGGCCGGAGATGACCGAGAAGAGCGCGACGAGCGCCGGCGTGGCGCCGACGATCAGCGCGGCGTGGCTGACCGAGGTCCGCTCGATGCCGAGGTTCTGAAGCACGATCACGAGGCCGTAGCCGACCGCGCCCGCGGCGAGGACCCGGGGCGTGAACGCGGCCTTGAGGTGCTTGCGGGCGGCGAAGGCGAGCACCGGCGCGGCGAGCGCGAAGCGCACGACGGTGAGCGTGCCGCCGTCGAGCCAGTCCAGGACGAGCTTCGACAGCGGGACCGTGAGCCCCCAGAGGAGGCCCGCGGTGACCAACGCCGCAAGGGCGGTATGACGGCGACCATTGACCATGACAAGAGCATCTTCGGCCGCAATCGCTTGCGACTTGTGTGGATCGCCCAGTTCGGGCCTCTGACGGAATATTGTTTCGTCGTATGGCCGTTGCACTGGACGAAATCGATGTTCGACTACTGAAGGAGCTCCAGACCGACGCGGACCGCCCCAACGTGGAGCTGGCCCGGATCGTCGGTCTCTCGCCCGCCGCGACCCTCAACCGGGTGCGGCGGATGAAGGAGGCGGGCGTGATCCGCCACATCACCGCGCGGCTGGACTCCGCCACCGCCGGCTTCGCGCTGCAGGTCTACCTGCTGGTCACGCTCGCGCGCCACGACGACGCGGCGGAGCGGCGCTTCGCGGCGGAGGTCGCCTCGCTTGACCACGTGATCTCCGCCGACAGCGTCGCGGGCGAGATCGACGCGATCCTGATGCTCGTCGCACACGACGTGGCCGAGCTGCACGTGACGCTCTCGCGCCTGTCCACCCGCGGCGGTGCGTCACGTCTTGTAACGCTGCTGCGACTCGCGGAACTGAAGCCTTCGTCCCCACTTCCGCTCCGAGCGACATCCGTCCACAGCCGACGTTCAGCCTAAACACAGGTTTGGGCGTGACGATGACTGAGACCATGGAGATCCAAGCCAACAGTCCCGCTCTGATGATCCAGGCCCACAACCTCGACGCAGTACGTGCGACGCTCGCCTCGGCGCAACAGGCCAGGACCCCCGAGCAGCACGCCGACGTGATCCTGCAACTCTCGACCGCCGCCACCCAACTCCTCACACCCTCGCGCTAGCCGCACCCCCCAGGTGGGGACCACGCACCGCAAGACGCGTGGTCGCCCCCGCGTGTATCAACGACAGCACTGCGAATCTCTTCTCCACGATGTCCGCCTTCGAACTCCACAACCAACTGCTTGAACTGCACGCCGAACGTCACCTCGCCGAGGAGACGGGCGTCGCCCGCATCGGGTCCTACATGGCCGACCTGGAGCGCGATATCGCGCGCTCGCACGCCGCCTTCGTCGGCGCGGCCGTGACGGAGATCGCCACGTTCCACGCCCAGCTCTCGGGCCCGAACTTCGGCTAGACCGGCGTGACGATGCCTTCGGGCGTCGCCGCCACTCGCTCGCGGTTCAGCAGGAACAGGTAGATCCCGGCCGCGACGCCGGCGCCGGCTTACCGCCGCGTGGCGCTTAAACACGACGCGCGCCCCCGAAGGGACGCGCGCGGAAGGTCTTGCCGAGACGGGATTAGGCCAGTTCGGGCTTCTCGGGGAAGTCGCGGCGGAGTTCCGCCGCGCCACCCGCGAGGCCGGGGCGCAGGCCGCGCTTGGCCTGCTCGCGGTCACGCGTGACCGTGCCGGGGAGCTCCGGGCGCTCCGGGCCCTCCGGGAGGTCGGGCCAGAGCTCGGCCTCTTCGCGGCCGTCGAGCAGCGCCTCGAACTCCTGGCGCTCGATCGTCTCGCGCTTGAGCAGGATCTCCGAGATCGTCTGCAGGTGCTCGCGGTGCGAGCCCAGGATGTCCTTGGCGACCTGGTGGGCGCCTTCGACGATCCGGCGGATCTCGTCATCGATCTCGCGGGCGATCTCGTCGCTGTAGTCCGGCTCGCTGGAGAACTCGCGGCCGAGGAACGGCTGGCCGTGATCGTGGCCGAAGACGCGCGGCCCGAGCTTCTCGCTCATGCCGAAGCGCATGACCATCTGCTTGGCGGTCGCCGTGACCTTCTCGAGGTCGTTGGACGCGCCCGTGGTGATCTCGCCGAAGACGATCTCCTCCGCGGCGCGGCCGCCGAGCGTCATCGCCATCGTGTCCAGCAGCTCCGCGCGCGTCGTGAGGAACTTGTCCTCGCTCGGCAGCGAGATCGTGTACCCGAGGGCCTGCCCGCGGGAGACGACCGAGATCTTGTGGACCGGATCGGAGTGCTCGAGGAAGTGGCCGACGATCGCGTGGCCCATCTCGTGGTACGCGGTGATCAGGCGTTCCTTCTCGCCCATGACCCGGGTCTTCTTCTCCGGGCCGGCGATCACGCGCATGATCCCCTCTTCGAGCTCGTTCTGCCCGATCTCCTTCTTGCCGCTGCGGGCGGAGAGGAGCGCGGCCTCGTTGACCAGGTTCGACAGGTCGGCGCCCGTGAATCCGGGCGTCTGGCCCGCGAGCGTGTCGACGTCGATGCCCTTGGCCAGCGGCTTGCCGCGGGTGTGGACCTCGAGGATCTTCGCGCGGCCCTTGCGGTCCGGGCGATCCACCGTGATCTGGCGATCGAAGCGGCCGGGGCGCAGCAGGGCGGGATCGAGGATGTCGGGCCGGTTGGTGGCCGCGATCATGATGATGTTGTCCTTGGCCTCGAAGCCGTCCATCTCGACCAGGAGCTGGTTGAGCGTCTGCTCACGCTCGTCGTGGCCGCCGCCCAGGCCGGCGCCGCGATGGCGGCCGACCGCGTCGATCTCGTCCATGAAGATGATGCAGGGCGAGTTCTGCTTGGCCTGCTCGAACAGGTCACGCACGCGGGAGGCACCCACGCCGACGAACATCTCGACGAAGTCCGAGCCCGAGATCGAGAAGAACGGCACGCCCGCCTCACCCGCGACGGCGCGGGCCAGCAGCGTCTTGCCGGTGCCGGGAGGCCCGTAGAGCAGCACGCCCTTGGGGATCCGCGCGCCGAGCGCCTGGAACTTCTTGGGGTTCTCGAGGAACTCCTTGATCTCGTGCAACTCTTCGACGGCTTCGTCGACCCCGGCGACGTCACGGAAGGTGATCTTCGGGGAGTCCACGCTCATGCGCTTGGCGCGCGACTTGCCGAACGACATGACCTTCGAGCCGCCGCCCTGGACCTGATTCATCAGGAAGATCCAGAACCCGATGAAGATCAGGATCGGGAAGACGTAGGTCAGGAGCGAGAGGATCACGCTCGAGCGGGCGGGCTTGATGTCGAAGCCGTTGATGCGCCCGGCGTTCTCGGCCACGGTCAGCTTGTTCACGAGGCCGGCAGCCGAGTCGCCCTGGAGGAAGCCGGTCGTGTAGCGCTTCTTGTCCGTCCCCTTGAGGGTGACCTCGATCGAGTTGTCCTTCGAGCGAAGGACCACGGAGTCGACCTGGCCGTCGTCGATCTGCTTCAGGAACTGGCCGTACTTCGTGGCCGGCGCAGCACTCCCGTTCTGGATCAACTTGGAGGCGAAGAACGCCAGCACGATCACGATCAAGATCGGGAACGCGGCGCTCTTGAAGAAGCGGCTCATGAGCCGGCGCGCATCCCGCGCGCGAAAGTGATACGGCGAGTCAAGAGAGTCAAGGCTACCAGGGGATTCGAAGGGCCCAAGTGGGTGCGGGCAGTGTGGTGCGAGTTCCTTTGCCTTCCCTAACGAACGAGGAAGGTGAACGGCTCACGGTTGGGGTCAGAGCGCCGACAATCGGTCAATCGTCCGTCAGTACCAGCGCCGCCACATAAGGCAGGTTCCGGTATCGCTCAGCGTAGTCAAGCCCATAGCCGATGGCGAACTTGTCAGGAATCTCGAACCCGGTGTAACGCACCGGGAGCTCCACCGTCCGGCGGCTCGGCTTGGTCAGCAGGGCGCACACCTCCAGCGAGGCCGGCCCGCGGCCCTTGAGGGTCCGCATCAGGTACTGCAGCGTCAGCCCGGAGTCCACGATGTCCTCGACGATCAGGACGTGGCGGCCCTCCAGCGGCGCGTCGAGGTCCTTCAGGATGCGCACGACGCCCGACGATTCCGTCGAGGAGCCGTACGACGCGACGGCCATGAAGTCGACCTCGCAGCCGACGTCCAGATGACGCATGAGGTCGGCCAGGAACAGGAAGGCGCCCTTCAGGACCCCGATCAGGAGCAGGTCCTTGCCCTCGTAGTCGCGAGCGATCTCTTCTGCCATCGCCCGGATGCGGTGTTGCAGGTCGTCCGCCTGGACGAGGATCTCGCCGATCTCTTCGCTCATGGGGCCGCGCAGTCTAGGCGCCAGGCCAGCCGCACCCGGGCCCGGTTGTGCGGTTCGACCCGAAAGCGCTCCCCCGTGGCCACACCCGGCACCCACGCGATCTCGCCGCCGGACACCACCACAGGCAGCCGATGACGCCGCTCACGCGGGACCTTGCGGTCGGTGAAGAGGTCCTGCAGCGACTTGCTGCCGCCGAGCCCGAGCGGGCGCATCCGGTCACCTGGCTGCCACGTCCGCACCACCAGCGTGGGTGCCAGGGCGTCCGCCGCGAGGGTCCCGTCGGCGATCGGGAACTCCCCGCGCTCGCAGATCACCTCGCCGCCGGCGAAGGCGACCCGCCCGGGAATCGAGAGTTCCGCGCTCATGGGGATCGTGGTCGCGGCAAGGAGCTCGATCCTGACGCGACCGTATTCAGAGATGGCGCGCAAACCTCCGGGCAGGTCGAGCGCGGCGGTCCCGTCATGCCCCGCGAGGGCGATCACGTCGTCCGCGTGAGCGGCGAGCGACGGCGCGCGCCCACCGGCGGCGTCGTCGGCCAGACGCTGCACGACGAGCCGCGCCAGCGGGGCGGGCAGCGCGGCGAGCTCGACACCGCCCGCCGCCCCGCCGCCCCCGCCGCGAGCGTCGAGTTTCTCGAGCTCTACGCGAGAAACTCGACGCTCGGTGAGCGCGGCGTCGACCGCGGCGTCGAGCACCGTCGCCTCGTCGCGCAGCGCCGCAAGTGTCGCCAAGAGGTTCCTCTCGGCCGCCGGGTGCAGCTCACGCAGCGCCGGGAGGATCGTCGCGCGGATCAGGCCCCGCGCAGACGAGGCGTTCGAGGAGTCCTCGCGCCACCCCAACCCCCGGGCGCGGCAGTACGCGGCGGTCTCGTCGCGCGTCATCCCCAAGAGCGGCCGGATGACACGGCCCGAGCGCTCCGGCATGCCCAGCAGCGCCCGCCGGCCCGGCGAGGCCGCCAGGCGATAGAGGACGGTCTCGATCTGGTCGGTCGCCGTGTGGCCGACCGCGATCAGCGCGTCGCGCTCCGCCGCCAGCCGCTCCGCCTCCGCGTAGCGCACCTCCCTCGCCCACGCCTGCACGTTGCCCACCGGCTCACCCGCCCGCAGCACCGACAACGAGACCCCCAGGCGCGCGCAGAGCGAGACGCAGAAGGCCTCGTCGGCGTCGGACTCCGCGCCGCGCAGCCCGTAGTTGACGTGCAGCGCCCACACCGAAGACGCCGAGGCGAGCATCCGGTCCAGCAGGCAGACCGAGTCCCGCCCGCCCGAGAGCAGCACCAGGACCTTCACCGCAGCCCCGCCAGGAAGAGCTCGGTGGCCTCGTCGAAGCCTTTGAGCTTGACCTCGCCGATCGCGGCGAACGAGAGGTTGCGCCCCGCCGCCTCACGCACCTCACGCGTGACCAGGACCTCGCCGCCGGTCGCCCGCGCTCCCACCCGCGCGGCGAGGTTGACCGCCCGCCCGTAGTAGTCGCCGTCGCGGTACAGCGCGCTGCCGTAGTGCAGGCCGATCCGCGGCAGCGGGCGCTCGGTCGACAAGGCGACGAGCCCGACGGCCCAGTCGGCGAGCCCGACCACGTCCGTGCCCACGACCATCACCTCGTCGCCGATCGTCTTGACCACGCGGGCGTCGTCGGGCAGCGTCGCACCGACGAGCTCGATGAAGCGCTCGACGACCTCGAGCGCCTCCTCCTCCCCCACCTCCTCGGTCAGCCGCGTGTAGCCCGCGAGGTCGGCGAACGCGATCGCCACCCGCACCCGCCCGAGGTCGGCCTCGTCGGACACGAGCTCGAGGTGCCCGACGACGTCCTGCTCGAGGAAGTGCTGCAGGAGTCGCTGATGCACGGAGTCCATGATCGGCCCGGTCAGCGGCAGCAGCTCCGAGGCGAGGTCCGAGAGCTCCTCCGCCATCTCCAGGACCGGCGCGCCGTCGCGGATCAGCGGCTCGTGGACGAACAGGTGGAAGAGCTTCACCTCGGCGTCGGCGATCTGCGCCAGCGCCAGCCCATAGACCCGCACGAGCTGCAGGAACGCGACCAGCGGCAGCCCGGCGTCCAGCACCGCGCTGAAGCGGGCCAGGAGCGCCAGGTCGTCCGCGGTCAGGTGCTCGACCGACGCGGCGTTGAATCCGGCGGCGCTCCAGATCCGGCGGATCAGCTCAGGCTCGAGGCCGGTCTCGCGCGCGGCTTCGGCCAGCGAGAACTCGACGTCGGCATCCGGGAAGAGGTCCTCCAGATAGCCGAACGCCAGCCGCCCCTGCTTGGCGGCGGTCCGCACCTGCGAGAGCGAGTGCCCGCGGGCGCGCAGACGGGCGACGAGCCGCGCCTGCGCCAACGCCGCCGGCGTCCACTCGCCGTCGCGCAGCGGCACGATCCCCTCCGCCACCCAGCGGCGCAGCGTGGCGGGGGAGACCGAGAGCGAGCGGGCGACGTCGGCCAGCGTCACGCGACGTCCGCCCCGCTCGTCAGACCTTCAAGTGCGGCTTCTCGCGCTCGACGTACTCGCGGTACTGGGCGTACACGGGCTTGGTGATCGGGATCAGGTCCAACGCGGCCTTCATGTCCCCGCCGGTCTTGATCCGCCGGCGCGCGACGGCCATCGCGACGTTCTCCTTGCCCTGGAAGTACCGGTTGGCGACCTCGGACGACATCGTCATCTGGACCTTGGAGTCCCATGCGACGTCGTCCGACCACTCCCAGTACAGGTTCCCCTCCTCGTCGCCCTTCGTGGCGCGGATGTTCACCACGACGTCGAAGTCGGAGAACTCGAACCGCTGCGGCGTGTCCGCAGCGCGTAGCTTCGGCCCCATGTCGGGGTCGGCGTCCATCAGCGAGAAGATCTTGTCGATCACCTCGCGGAGCTCCTTGGCCGACTCGAATGAGGCGCTCACCGGCTACGAGCTCCCGGCGGGCGGCTTCGGAGCGACGACCGGCGTGGGGGCCGGAGTCACGGCCGGAGCCGGGGGCGTCGTCGCGGCGGGCTTGACCACGGCGGGCGCCTTGGCCACGGCCGGCGCCTTGGCCACCGCCGGCGCCTTGGCCACCGCCGGCGCCTTGGCCGCCGCCGGCTTCTTCGCGGCCGCGGGCTTGCGCGCCGCCGCCGGTTTCTTGGCCGCCCTCGGCTTCCTCGCCGCAGCAGGCTTCTTGGCCGCAGCAGGCTTCTTGGCCGCCGCGGGCTTCTTGGCCGCCGCCGCCGGCTTCGCGACCGTGGTGGTCACCGCTGCGGGCGCCTTGGCGGCCGCGGGCTTGCGCGCGGCCGGCTTGCGCTTGGCAGCCGTCTTGCGCGCCGCGGGCTTGCGCTTGGCGGCAGCCGCGGGCTTCTCGGCGGGAGCGGCGCCGCTGCCGGGCCGGAGCTCCAGCGACGCGACGCGGGACGCGAGCGCCTCGACCTCGCGGCGCAGCCGCTTGACCTCGTCGAGCACCTTCATGTCCTCGAGCGTGCCGCGCACCTTGTTGGCGGCCGCGGCGATGTCATCGACGATTTCCTTCGTACGCTCGCGCGTGGACGCGGCGCCCTCCGCCGACAACTGAAGGGTCCGCTCGACCGCTGCACGAACGGCGGCGAGAGCGTCGGTCTCGACGCCCTTATCGTCCTTCTTGTCCTTCTTGTCCTTCTTCTTGTCCTTCGCCATGACGACCGGACTGTAGTTCGATACCACGCCGCATGTCGACAGAGACCCTCCATCTCCGCCCCCACGAGCCCGTCGCCGAGCGCGTTCTGCTCCCCGGGGACCCCGGTCGCGCGCTGCGGCTCGCCCAGCAGTTGATCACCGGCGTCCCCAAGATGCTCAACCACCATCGCGGCCTCTGGGGGTACAGCGGGATCGCCGCCGATGGCCATCCCCTCACCGTTCAGGCCACCGGCATGGGCGGCCCCAGCGCGGCGATCGTGGCCGAAGAGCTGATCATGCTCGGCGCGCGGCGGTTGCTGCGGGTCGGGACCTGCGGAGCACTCAGCGCGGACTTACAGCTCGGTCAGCTGCTGTCCGCCGAGGCGGCGCTGCCGGGGGACGGCGCGAGCCGCGCGCTCGGCGCGACGCGCCCGCTCGCGCCCGACCCGAAACTGCAAGCCGCCTTGCAGGCGCCGGCGGGCGTGATCGTCTCCGCCGACCTCTTCTACGACCCCGACCCGCGTCGCGCGGACGGCTGGCGGGCGGACGGCGCGGTCGCGATCGAGATGGAGGCGGCCACGCTGTTCGCGGTGGCCGCGCGTCACGGACTCGCCGCCGCGTGCGTGTGCGTGGTCAGCGACATCGTGTCCACGCACGAGCGGATCGGCGACGAGGCGCTCCTCGCCGCCGAGGAGGAAATGGGCCGCGTCGCGTTCGCGGCCCTCCCGGCGGCTTAGCCCGCCGCCGGCTTCTTCTTCGCCGCGGCCTTCTTCTTGGCCGCGGCGGGCTTGGGCGGGGCCTCGTCGACCGCGAGGCGCTCCTGCTCGCGGTGCACCGGCACCGGGCCCGCCTCGATCGCGTCGGAGACGTGGCCGACCTCGTTGACCAGCTTGGACAGCTGCCCCTCGATCGCGGCGACGCGCTCACTGATGCCCGGCTCGGAGGAACGACCGGCGGCCTCGAGCTTGACCGAGAGCTTGTCGACGCCGTCCTGCAGGCGGTCGAGCGACTCCTCGATCCCTTCGAGCCGGGTGCCGACGGTGCGCAGCCGGCGCGTGAGGCGATCGATGTCCGCCGCCGACGGCAGGTTCAGCGCGCCCATCGCGGCCTCCTGTGCGGAGACGGCCTTCTCGCGCGCGGAGAACGCTCTCGTGATCGCGCTGTTGACCAGCGGGTTCTCCAGCAACTCGGACGCGAGCTTGCCCAGCGCTTCCTCGCTCTGGCGTGAAAGCCGGTCCCGCAGCCCCCCGCCATCTTCGTCGGCCAATTTCCCAACTCCTTATCGAACGCCTATATGCCGGACGGTACCGTAGGCACCGAGGGAACAAGGGCCTCTACCTCGACCACAGGTCGAGAGTGAGCCGATTTGCAGTCAATTGAGACAAAACAGCGACAGACTCGTGATGATTCTGCGTTGTCAGTACGAGCACCCTGGAATTCGTCGCTAGGTTTGCCGCCGTCCGTTTCATGAATTCGTCACGCCGTCCAATTGCCGTTGCGCTCGCCGCTTCCGCGTTCTACGCGGGCGTTTTCGTGACCGCTGCCCACGCCGACATGCACTACGTGCGCGTGACCCTGGTCACCGGCCAGCAGCTCACGATCACGGTCGAGGTGCCGCCCGGCACGCCGGTGGACCAGCTGCAGATCCCCGGGCTGCCCGCGCCCGTCTCCTCGATCGTCGACCTCGGCTCGACGGAGACCACGCCCACGCCGACGGCGACGCAGGCGCCCACGGTCACCGCCACGCCGACGGACACCCCGACGCCGACCGCGACACCGACGCCGCAGAACCAGAAGGGCGGCTCCGGCAAGACCAAGACGAAGGACAAGGCCAAGCCCAAGGCCCCGGTCGAGAAGCCCAAGGACACGACGAACCAGGCGACCGACGAGACCAAGGCCAACACCGAGTCGCTGACCGGCAAGGTCGAGGAAGCCGCGACGCCCGCGCCGACCGACGACGCGCCCGCGCACGACAACGCCGCTGCCGGCACCGGCGCCGCGCAGAACGATCCGTCGGTCACGCTCGCCACGCCCGGCGCGGCCAAGCCCGGCGTCCCGAACTTCTTCATCGACCGCTTCCGGATCCCGCCGTTCCTGCTGCCGATCTACCAGGCGGCGGGCACCCAGTACGGCGTCCGCTGGGAGCTGCTGGCCGCGATCAACGAGATCGAGACCGACTACGGCCGCAACCTCAACGTCTCTTCCGCGGGCGCGCAGGGCTGGATGCAGTTCATGCCCGCGACCTGGAAGACGTACGGCGTCGACGGCAACAACGACGGCCTGATGGACCCGTACAACCCGGTCGACGCGATCTTCGCCGCCGCGCGCTACCTGAAGGCCGCCGGCGCCGACAAGGACATCCGCGGCGCCGTCTACGCCTACAACCACGCGGACTGGTATGTGGACTCGGTCCTGATGCGGGCCCAGATCATCGGCGGCATGCCGGCAAACCTGGTCGGCTCGCTCACCGGTCTTACCGAAGGCCGCTTCCCGGTCGCGGCCACCGCGAGCTACAAGGACGAGGTCACCAAGCGCAGCCTCAAGGTCACCGGCTCCAACCGTGCAGTTGCACTTCAGGGTTCGGCTTCGCACAACGGGATCTCGATCTACGCCAACGCCGGGTCCCCGGTGATCGCCATCGGCGACGTCCAGGTGACGAGCATCGGTCACTCCAAGCGCCTCGGCAACTACATCCAGGTGCAGGACGCTTACGGCAACACGTACACGTACGGGAAGCTGGCCAAGATCTCCGCGCAGTACGCAGCGCCGAAGCCCCAGAAGGCCGACCCGGCGGAGATCAAGCGCCTGCTGGCGCTCCCCAAGCCGGACGCCAAGCCGAAGGTGGCGGCCTCGAACACGGACCGGCCCGCCTCGCGCGCGTCGTCCAAGCAGACCGCCGACGCCGCCGGCAAGCCGGAGACGGAGACCACGGCCGCCGCCGACGCGACCGCGACGACCACGGCCGCCGAGCCCGCCGTCAAGGAGCGCCTGTTCGCGCACCCGACGCGCTCGAACGCGATGGCCGCCGGCGGCGCCCAGCAGGAGTTCCTGCGCACCGGCCGGATCGACGGCGCGCTGACTCCGGCCCGCGCGCTCGGCCTCGCCCGCGACCAGATCGTCATCAAGAAGCTCAAGGTCGGCTCGCAGGTCCCGGCGGGCACCGTGCTCGGCCGCATCGGCGCCGCCTCGTCGAAGAAGAAGCCGTTCGTGCGCTTCGAGATCCGCCCCGCCGGCAAGGGCGCGCCGCGGATCGACCCGAAGCCGATCCTCGACGGCTGGAAGCTGCTCGAGTCCACGGCGATCTACCGCGCCAAGGGCAAGAACCCGTTCGTCGGCCCCGACGCCACCGCGCCGACGATCGGCCAGATCCTGCTGATGAGCAAGGAGACGCTGCAGCAGCGCGTCCTCGCCGACCCGCGGATCCAGATCTACGAGTGCGGTCGTCAGGACATCCAGGCGGGTCTGATCGACCGGCGCGTGCTGGCCACGCTGGAGTTCCTCGTCGCGTCCGGCTTCAACCCGACCGTCACGGCGCTCGAGTGCGGCCACTCCTACCTGACGACGTCCGGCAACGTGTCCGAGCACACGACCGGGACCGCGGTCGACATCGCGGCCATCAACGGCATCCCGATCCTCGGCAACCAGGGCAAGGGCTCGATCACCGAGATGGTCATCCAGCGCCTGCTCACGCTGCAGGGCACGATGAAGCCGCACCAGATCATCTCGCTGATGACCTTCCCGGACGCCGACAACACGCTCTCGCTGCCGGATCACGCCGATCACATCCACATCGGCTTCCACCCGCAGTACGGCGACAACACCAAGCTCTCCAAGCAGCTCAACGCGGTCCTGAAGCCCACCCAGTGGGCCCGCCTGATCGAGCGCCTCGGCAAGATCGACAACCCGAAGGTGTCCGTCGAGCCGTCGGACTCGGCCATCAAGGCCAAGAAGGACCGCTGACGGACGATCCGCGCAGCTTCCGCTTCGTGCAGTGGGAGTTCGCCGGCCCGCTCGGGCCTCCGCCCGGGCGCTACGTCGCACGGCGCTTCGCGGGTGACCAGGTGCGCGAGGTGGTCGTCGTGACCGAGGCCGAGGCGCCGCGCCGGCGCCGTCGGCGTGCGGCCGCCGAGGACGCGATCCCCGTGCGGCGGGTGACGGTGATCGACGCCTCCGCGGCGGGCGATCCCGACGACGAGGACTGGCAGCGTCGCGCTGGTGCGTGCCTCGCGCGCTTCCTCTCCGCCCATCGCGTGGCCTCCGCCGAGCCCGGCGCCCCCGACCCGGGCCGCGCCTCACTGATGCGCGCGGGCACCGGAACGGGCGCGGAGCTGGCGATCGGCGAATGGACGGAGGCGCACGAGCTCCCGCTGCTTGAACCGCAGCGGGTCCGCCGCCGCTCCAAGCACCGCCCGGGCGAGCGGCTCGCGGCGCTGCTGTCGGCGCGCGACGTGTCGCTGGCCTGCGAGGAGCTGACGTTGCGCTCCCGCGCCGATCTCGAATGCGGCCGCCACCCTGAGGCTGCACTCCAGCTCGAGGCTGCGCTGTCGACGGCGGTCGCGGAGTTGGCGGGCTGGGTCACCCACGGCGACCTCGCCGAGCGCCTCGAGGAGCTCCGCGGCTACCTCGACCCGGTCCGCGCGGCGGCCGCCGCCGCCCGCGAAGGCCGCCTCCAGCCGGCGGGCGTCGAGGTCGTCACCGCCGCGCTCGCCCGCCTGGAGGCCGCGATCCGCGCCCGCGCGCTCCACGCGGCGGAGTAGCCGCGCAACGAGCGTCGAGTTTGTCGCGCTGTACACGACAAACTCGACCCTCGCGCCGCACACGAGCGGCAACGCGCCACGGCCACACGCGCCGCGCCGCCTACGCGGCGGCGGCGTCGAGGGCAGCGAGGACGGCCTCGAGCTCGTCGACCACGTCGCCGTCCAGCTTCACGTCGGCGTACGCGTCATACGGAGTGTCGCCCTTGGTCACGATCGCCAGCTTCCCGCCCGCGTTGAGCGTCTCCTCGGGCAGCCCCGCCACCGGCCAGACCTCCAAGGACGAGCCGACCGCGAGCATCATCCCCGCCGACTGCGCCAGCGCCGACGCCTGCAGCATCGCCCGTTCGGGCAGCATCTCGCCGAACAGCACGACGTCGGGCTTGAGCACCGCGCCGCAGTCGCACCGCGGCACGGCCCCGCGCGCCCGAGTCTCGGCCAGCGAGTACGACGCCCCGCACGTGAGGCACGAGGCGGTGCGGATCGAGCCGTGGACCTCGATCGGGTCGAGGGAGCCCGCGAGCGCGTGCAGACCGTCGATGTTCTGCGTGATCACGCCAGAGACCAAGCCGCGGCGCTCCAGCTCGGCGATCGCCCGGTGCGCGCCGTTGGGAACCTTTCCGTCCAGCACGGCGAACCGCTGCCCATAGAAGGACCAGAACCGCTCCGGGTCGCGCCGCCACACGGAGATGTGGGCGACCTCCATCGGGTCGACGTTCGCCCACAGGCCGGTCATCGGCGTGCGGAAATCGGGGATCCCGGACGGCACGGACACACCCGCGCCGGTCAAGACGACGACCGGCCCGGACGAGCGGATCAGCGCGGCGAGCTCCTGCGCGCTCACTGCCCGGTGAACTTCGGCGCCCGCTTCTCGATGAAGGCCGCGATTCCCTCGCGCCCGTCCGCGCTCCCGAACGCCCGCAGGAACGCGTCGCGCTCGGCGGCCAGGCCCTCGTCGAGGTCGGGCGCATGCGAGACGCGCTTGATCTGCTCGACCGCGATCGGCGCCTGACCCGCCAGCTTGCGGCCCCACGCGAGCGCGGCGTCGAAGAGCTCGTGGTCCTCGAGCACGCGGTTGGCGAGCCCGTACTCGAACGCCTCGTACGAGGAGATCGGGTCGCCGACGGTGTTCATCTCCAGCGCCTTGGCCGGGCCGACCAGCCGCGAAAGCCGCTGCGTCCCGCCGAAGCCCGGGATGATGCCGAGGTTGATCTCGGGCTGGCCGAAGGTCGCCGAGCGCGCGGCGAGCCGGACGTCGCACGCCATCGCGACCTCGCACCCGCCGCCGAACGCGAGCCCGTTGACCGCGGCGATCGTCGTGACCCGCGACTGCTCCCACTCGCGCCCCAGCGCGTGGATGCGCTCGAGGTGGGCGCGCCCGCTCGCCTCGTCCCACGTCGTGAACGCCTTGATGTCCGCGCCCGCGCAGAAGAGCATCGGGTTCGCCGACGCCAGCACCATCGCCCGCAACCCGCGCGCGATGACGTCCTGCCACGCCCGCGCGAGCCCGTCGATCGTCGCCGGGGAGAGCGAGTTGGCCGGCGGATTGGCGATCCACACCACGCCGACCTCACCGCGGACGTCGAGCTTGACGACGGCGTCCTCATACCCCGTCTCCGGCAGCGGGTGCGGATAGAACCCCTGGCCGGCAGTCGCGCCGAGCCGCCCCTGGGCGACGAGCCGGCGCAGGATCAGCGGCGGCTCGAAGTGCTCGCCCCAGCGGTCCTCGGCCGCCTCGAGCGCGCGCAGCACCTTGTCGAGCCCGAGCGCATCCGCCTTCGCGAAGGGCTTGCCGACGGCGAGGTCGATGTCCCGCACCCCCGCCACGCCCTCCTCGAGGATCAGGCACGCCTCGACGAACGTCTTCAACTCGGCGCGCTCGTCGGCCGTGTCCTCGCTGACGTCGCGCGCGGGCTGGAAGCGGTCGCCGTACGCGTCGCGCAGCGCGCCCGACAGCTCGGTCGAGGACCCGCGCTCGGCAGCGACCGAGCCGAGGACGCGATTGACCACGAACCCGGGACACTCGGCGCACCGCACCGCCGTGCGGCGCAGCCGCTGGACGAAGGTCGCCGCCGCCTGCGCGGTCTCCGGCGAGGTGTCGTCGCCCTCCACGACCTCGACCACGCGCGGGCCCGCGAAGTGCAGCCCGACCACCTGGTGCGGGCGCAGCGTGATCTCGCCGATCTCGGTGAGCGAGAGCTCCGCCGTGGTGGTCGCGAGGATCGCGTGACCGGGCGTGGCGGCGTCGAGCTCCGCGAAGACCCGGTGCTTGATCGACATCCGCTCGGGCATCGCCTCGATCACGAGGTCGACGTCGCCGAGGCCGTCGAAGGCATCGCCGGCGGAGCGCACGACTCCGACGCCGGCGGCCTCGATCGCCGCGGCGATCTCGTCCGCCGCGTCGCCCGTGCCGACGACCGCCGCTTTGAACACGAACATGGGTCGCGAGACTAGCGGTCGCGCTCCGCGGCGAGCTCGTAGGAGAAGCGGGCGAGGGAGCGGTTCAGCGCGCCGCGCAGCTGGCGTCGCAGCCACCATTTGCGTGCCGGCGCGAGCGAGGTCTTGGTCGCGAGCTCCATGGTCACGGAGATCCGCGTCCGGACGCCGTCGGTCTCGAAGCGGACGCGCTGGACCCCGGTCACCCGCTCGTCCTCGAACGTCAGTACCTGGCCGTCGCCGGCGGCGTAGGAGCTCACGCGCTCCGCGATCAGTCCGCGCGAGGCCGTGGGCGAGCCCACCCGCATCGTCCACACCCGCCGCGCGCCCGCCAGCGGCCACTCCCCTTCGAGCTTGGAGAGTCCGCCGAACCCGTCGATCCACGACGCCCAGCGCGAACGGTCGTGCCAGAGCTGCTCGGCCTCGATGCCGGGGCCTTCGACGATCACGGTCGCGGTGATGCTTCTCACGCGGCAAGGGTACGTTGCGACTCATGTGCTTCCCCTTTGACGCGATCGTCCCCGAGCTCCCCGAGCGCTTCCAGGTGATCGCCGGCGGCGCGGCGGGCGAGCGGCTCACCCTCACCTCCGCCGACGGGACCGAGTTCAGCGCCTATCTGGCGCAGGCCGACGGCCCGACCGGGGTCGTCGTGCTGCCCGACGTGCGTGGCCTGTTCCGCTTCTACGAGCAACTGGCGGAGCGCTTCGCCGCCGCCGGGCACCCGGCGATCGCGATCGACTACTTCGGCCGCACCGCCGGGCTCGACCCACGTGACGAGGACTTCGAATGGATGCCGCACGTCAAGCAGACGACGCCGGAGAACATCGCGCTGGACGTCGCCGCCGCGTTGCAGGCGCTCGGCACCGAGCGGGCCATCACGGTCGGCTTCTGCTTCGGCGGCGCGCAGTCGTTCATGTCGGCGACGATGGGCCACGCGGGCCTGGCGGGCGTCGTCGGCTTCTATGGCTCGCTCGTGTCGCGGCCCGGAGGCCTGCAGCCCGACGGGACGCGCTGGTCGATCGACCGCGCGCCCGAGGCCAAGGTCCCGGTGCTCGGCCTCTTCGGCGGCGCCGACGAGAACATCACGCCCGACCAGATCGCCGCGTTCGACGCCGCCCTGCCGGTCGAGCACGAGATCCACGTCTACGAGGGCGCGCCGCACTCCTTCTTCGATCGCCGCCAGGAGTCCTACAAAGACGAATCCCAGGACGCCTGGGAACGCATCCTGGGATTCATCACGGCGCTGGAGGTTCCCGCTTAGGCCGCGGCGGGCTCCTCGATGCGGCGCGGAAGCAGCGTCTCGCGCGCGATCACGAGGCGCTGGATCTGGGACGTGCCTTCGTAGAGCTGCATGATCTTCGCGTCGCGCATCAGCTTCTCGACCGGGTAGTCCTTGATGAAGCCGTAGCCGCCGTAGACCTGGACCGCGTCGGTGGTGACCTCCATCGCGGAGTCGGCGGCGAAGCGCTTGGCGTGCGAGGACTCGAGCGTGTTGCGCTTGCCCTGGTCGAGCAGCACCGCGGAATGCCAGGCGGCCAGGCGCGAGAGGTGCACCTTGGTCGCCATGTCGGCGATCAGGAACTGGATGCCCTGATGCATCGCGATCGGCACGCCGAACTGGACGCGCTCCTTGGAGTACTGGGTCGCGAACTCGAACGCCGCGCGCGAGATGCCGGTGGCCATCGCCGCCACGCCCGGGCGGGTGCGGTCGAGGGTCATCATCGCGAGCTTGAAGCCCTTGTTCTCCTCGCCGACCAGGTGGTCGAGGGGGATCTCGGTGTCGTTGAACGTGATGGTCGCGGTGTTGGACGCCCGCTGGCCCATCTTGTCCTCCTTCTTGTCCACCGTGACCGTGTCGTCCTTGGGCACGATGAAGCAGGAGATCCCGCGGTGGCCCTTGTCCTTGTCGGTCTTGGCGTAGACCGTGAAGAAGGACGCGTAGCCGCCGTTGGTGATGAAGCACTTCGAGCCGTTGATGACCCACTTGTCGCCCTTGCGGACGGCCGTGGTGCGCATGCCGGATACGTCGGAGCCGGCATCGGGCTCGGTCAGGCAGAACGAGGCGAAGATCGGGGACTCCGTCAGCATCCCGAAGTACTTCTCCTTCAGCGCCTCTGAGCCGCCGAGGGCCAACGGAGCCGTGGCGAGACCGTTGGCGCCGATCGAGGTGCCGATGCCGGAGCAGCCCCAGCAGAGCTCCTCCTCGATGATCGCGCCCTCGAGATAACTGACGCCCGGGCCGCCGTAGCGCTCCTCGACGTGGGCGTTCATCAGGCCGAGCTCCCAGGCCTTCTCGAGGATCGCCTGCGGCCAGGTGCCCTCCTTGTCGAACTCCCAGGCGACGGGCCGGATCTCCTTGGCGGCGAAATCGTGCGCCATCTCTCGGAGGGCGATCTGCTCGTCGGTCAGTGTGAAATCGACCATCTCAAAACTCCTTGCCAGCTCACGATTGACTGGTCAGTCAACACGTCCTATGGTACCCGCTATTGACGCGAAGTCCACAATGAACTGAAGTGCAGGATGCGCTACCGATCGTGATCGTGGCCGTCGTCGTCGTCGGCGGGCTCGTCGGCGTCGCCACCGTGCTCTTCAGCCGCGGCGCTTACGACCACATCGGTCGCTCGACGATCACGTTCGACCACGAAGCGGAGCGCGCGGACGAGGGTTCGATCCGGGACGAGGTCCGAGCCTTCGTCGAGGCTCGCAACGCCCGCCGCGTGGCCCGCGGGATCCCCCCTTTGGACGTCGAGAGCGAGGTCGAAAGGCGCCTATCCGGTCAGGACGGGTAGCCTCCCGGCCATGCCTGCCCTGCGCCGCTTCGACGTTGACGAGCTCCTCACCCGTCCGGGCACCTATTTCAACCCAGAGACCGAGATCGTCCTCGTGGTCGACGACTCCGCCCACGTCGACCTCGAGCTGATCGAGGATGAGGAGGAAGGCGCCGAGTGGATCCTGCTCGGCGACGATCCCGCGATCGACGAGCACAAGCGCGACGAGGTCGTCGAGGCCTTCGAGACCCGCCGCGCCCGGTCCTCCACGCCTGAGGACCCCGACGAGGACGAGGCCGACGAAGAGGACGAGCTCGAGCCCGACCCGGACGAGTTCTAGGTCAGACGAAGTAGAACACGACGCCCAGGACGACGTAGACCGCGAGGAGCTGGACGCCCTCGAACCAGGTCGATTCGCCGTCCTGGGAGACGTGTGACGCGATCAGCACCGCGAGCAGGATTGCCCCCAGCTCCAGCCCGCTGAACTCCAGCGAGAGCGGGAACGGGCCGATCACGAAGCTCAGCAGCACCAGCACGGGCATCACGAAGAGCGCGATCTGGGCGCTCGAGCCGATCGCGATGGCGATCGCGATGTCCATCTTGTTGCGGGCGGCGAAGTAGACGGCGACCCAGTGCTCAGCGGCGTTGCCGACGATCGCGACGATGATCAGCGAGACGAAGAACGGCGAGAGGCCAATGCCCTCCGACGCCTCCTCGATCGAGCCGACGAGGATCTCCGACATGACGCCGACGGCCACGCCCGCCATCGCGAGCAGGCCGATGCTCTTCCTGAGGCTCCACGCCTGCGCGGCGACGTCCTCGTGCTCGGTGTCCGGGTTGAAGACGTCGCGGTGGGTCTTGAGCGAGAACCACAGGCCCGCGAAGTAGGAGCACAGCAGGACGATCGCCACCGCGAACGACATGTGCTCGACGCTGGAGGGGAAGTTCGTCGCCTCGTCGCCCAGCTGCGGCAGCTCGCCCCCGCGCGCGAGCAGGAACATCGCGGGCAGGATCAGCGCGACCACGGCCAGCAGCAGCATCGTGGCCTGCGCGGAGGCGGCCTCGGCGACGAACTTGTTGCGCTCGCGCCCCCACCCGCCGATCAGGAACGCGGCGCCCATGACGAGCAGCAGGTTGCCGAGGATCGAACCGATGATCGAGGCTTTGACGACCTCCTGCAGGCCCTTGTTGAGGGCGAAGAGGGCGATGATCAGCTCCGGCGCGTTGCCGAACGTCACGTTGAGCAGGCCGCCGATCCCCGGGCCGGCGCGGTGCGCGAGCTCCTCGGTCGCCCTTCCCATCAGCGCGGCGGTCGGCACGACGCCGAGCGCGGAGGAGAAGAAGATGATGGTCGAGTTCGCCCCGATCTGGTCGAGGACGATCGCGACCGCGATGAACGGGACGAGGAGGTACGGCCACCCCTGTCCGCTGAACAGGAACTGCCGCAGGTTGGTAGGGCTCGTGGCCTCGCTCACCGCTGCGGCAGCATACGAGGCCGAGGCACGTGAGCGCGGGGTGAGTCTGTTACCCGGTCAACAAGTCGGCGCACTTACGGGCTTTCGCCTTGTCGCCGTTGGCCTGCTCGATGCAGGTCGCGTACTTGTCGACGTTGTTGGGCGTCGTCGAGCTGTTCGGAACGGTGGAGTCGGTGCCGCCGCCCGGGGCGGCACCGCCGAGGCCGAGGTTGGCGAGACCGGACGCGTCGACCGCCTTCAGCAACTCCGTGAAGGGCTTCGGGTTAGAGGGAGCGGTGATCGTCTGCTCCTGACCCACCTTGGTGAACGTGAGATCGAGCAGGACGCCCGCGTCGATCTTCGCGGCGGCGTCCTGGAGGTCGGCATCGACCGTCAGCCGGCGCAGGATCGTGTCGTCGGCGCCGGTGTAGACCGTCACCGTCAGCCCCTTGATCGCGGCCTCGGCCGCGGCCTTCTGCTCCGGCGTGAGCTTCTGCGGGATCCGCCCGCCGGTGCCGGGGACGTTGAGCGCGGACGCCTTCTCGGTGATCTTCTCCAGGTCGGCGATGACCTGCTTGACGTCGGCGTTGCCGGAGAGCTTGATCGTCTTGGCGTCCCCGACCTGGGTCTCGCCCTCGTTCTTGGCGTCCGGCAGCCACTTCGTGAAGTCGATGCCGAGGCTGCCGAGCACCAGGCCGCCTTGCGCCTTCTGGCGCGTCTTGAGCGACTGCTCGTAGCCCGCCACGAACTGCTTCGTGACGAGGTCGGAGACCACGTAGGGCGTGCCCATCAGCGAGACGTAGGCCTTCGACCCGTCGTAGGACGCGCCGGCGTTGAAGCTCTGCCCGCCCGACTGCAGCTCCGCCGTGAAGGCGAACTTCGGCAGCTTGTTGGCGCCCTGGCTCGCGAACGGGCCGGAGAGATGCGCGCTGACCGGACCGTCGGACGCCTTCGCGCCGCGCGGGGTGATCTGCACCTTCAGGTCGACCGTCGCCGAGTGCATCTTGGAGACGTTGGCGAACGTCGTCTTCAGCAGCGAGTTGACGTCCGTCGAAGCGCTCGCGCGCTGCGCCGGGTCGGGTTGCTCGCTGCTCTCACCGCCGCACGAAGCGAGCATGAGAACGGCGACCAACGGCACGATGCAACGGAGACTGCGGGTCATCGGCACGGCCGAGCCTAGCATTGAGAAATGCGCCTACGACGCAGTCTTTGTTGCGCCTTTGTATCGATTTTGTGCAGTGTTTCCGCGGCGGCGACCGCTCAAGCGGCCAAGCCTCCGACGGTCGCAGGGGAGCTCAAACGGCTGGCCGCCGAGGGCAAGCTGACCCCGGAGGCGGCCGCCGCCGACCGGGCGATCTACGACGACGCCAAGGCCACCGCGGCCAAGCTCACGGGCACCCGCAAGCTCGAGCTCGGCGGGGTCGTCAAGGACCTCGACGGCATGGCCGCGCGCGGATCCTTCGCCACGCCGAGCCGGCTCCCCGCGCTCTTTCTCACGCTCCAGCGCAACCGCGAGTACTGGGCGTCGCAGCCGCTGCTCGCGGGCGGCGCGCGGCTCAGCTTCCCCGGCTCCGAGCTCGTCTTCCAGCTCTACCCCGGGCACGGGCTGCAGATCCAGTGGCTCGCGACGTTCGGCAAGCTCAACGGCTACTGGACCGGCGGAAAGCGCTACGACACGCGCGCCGGCGCGCTGCTGGACGAGGCGCTCCCGCTCGCGACAGAGCGCGCGGGCGGGCTCGCGTGGGAGTACCTCTTCCCCTTCGACGGCCAGAACCCGCCGTGGGTTTCCTCGCTCGCGCAGGGCACCGGGCTGCAGGCGATGGCGCGCTCCGCGACCCGCCTGCAGCGCCAGGCGGACGTCTTCCCGATCGCGTTGCGGGGGCTCGGGATCTTCGAGACCGCTCCCCCGGCGGGTGTGCGCGTGCCCGCCGACGACGGCGCGCACTACCTGCAGTACTCCGGGCTGCCGAACCTCTTCATCATCAACGGCTTCGTCCAGTCGCTGGTCGGGCTCTATGACTTCGCCGCGCTCACGGGCGACCCGACGGCGCGCGCCCTGTTCGACGCGGGTGACGTCGCGGCGCGCAAGGAGGTGCCGACGTTCGACACCGGCGCCTGGTCGCTGTATTCCCGTGGATCCAGCCAGACCGAGTCCGACCTCGGCTATCACAAGCTCCTGCGCGACTTCCTGACCCAGCTGTGCAAGCGCACGGCGACGATCCAGTACTGCAGCGCCGCACAGCACTTCACCCAGTATCTGACCGTCGCGCCGGTCCTGTCGGTGCTGCCGCGGACCCTGACGGCACGAAAGACCGGCACGCTGCGCTTCAAGCTCTCGAAGATCTCGCGGATCACGGTCAAGGTCATGCGCGGGACGACGGTCGTCGCGACGATGGCGCCCGGCGTTCTGGGGCGCGGGACGAAGACCTTGACCTGGACGGCGCCGAAGAAGACGGGCGCCTACTCGATGACGGTGACGGCGACGGATCTCGCCGGGAACACGGCTTCCGCCACCGGTGAGGTGACGGTCAAGCGGCGAACGTAGACTGGGTGGTTCGTGCGGCCGCGGACCATTCTTTACACGGGCAAGGGCGGCGTCGGCAAGACGTCGGTCGCCGCGGCCACCGCGCGGCGGATCGCGGCCGGCGGCGCCCGCACGCTCGTCCTCTCCACCGATCCGGCGCATTCGCTCGCCGATGCGCTCCAGACCGAGATCGGCGGCGAGCCCACGCAGGTCGCCGAGCACCTGCACGCCCAGCAGGTCCTCGCCCAGGATCAGCTCGAGCACCACTGGAGCGCGGTCTCGGAGTGGCTCGGCGGGCTGCTGATGGAGCGCGGCGTGGACCGGATCGCCGCCGAGGAGCTGACCGTTCCGCCCGGCGGCGACGAGCTGTTCTCGCTGCTCGTCCTCAAGGCGCACGTCGAATCGGGCGAGTGGGACGCGATCGTCGTCGACTGCGCGCCCACCGGCGAGACGCTGCGGCTCCTCTCCTTCCCCGACGCCGCCCGTTGGTGGCTGGACAAGGTGCTGGGTAAGGAGCAGACGATGCTCTCCGCCGCACGGCCGTTCGCGCGCATGTTCCTCGACATCCAGCTGCCCGACGAGAAGGTCGTCGCGGAGATCCAGCGCCTGGTCGGCAACCTGGTCGCGATGCACGACCTGCTGCGCGACGCCTCGCGCGTATCGATGCGGCTGGTGATGACGCCGGATCGCATGGTCGTGGCCGAGGCGATGCGCACGTACACGTACCTCAACCTCTACGGGTATCTGACCGACGCGGTGGTCGTGAACCGCGTCTTCCCGGACGAGCTCTCCGAGGGGTACTTCGGCGCCTGGCACGCCGTCCAGCAGGAGCAGCTGGATCTGGTCGCCTCCGCGTTCGCCGTACCTGTCCTGAAGGCGCCCTACTTCGCGTCGGAGGTGATCGGGGAGGAGCGGCTGGACGAGCTGGGCGCCGCGATCTTCGCCGACACCGACCCGGCCGCCGTCCTGCACGACCGGCTCACCCAGGAGCTCACCGTCACCGACGGCGGCGCGTCGCTGCGGCTGGACCTGCCGTTCGCCCAGCGCGGGGACATCTCGCTGAAGAAGATCGGGCTCGAGCTCGTCGTGCGCGTGGACGGGCACAAGCGCACGATCGTCCTCCCGGGCGCTTTGGCCGGCTTCAAGCCGATCTCCGCGGTGCTCGAGGAAGGCTCGCTGGTCGTGGGGTTCGAGGATGTCTGAGCCCGATCGCGAGACCTACGAGGCGGCCGAGAAGCTCGTGCGCGAGGCGCAGGCGCGCGCCGAGGAGGCGGTGCGCGAGGCGACGAGCGAGCTCCCGCCCAACGGGTGGGGCAACGGTCCGCCGCCGCCTTCGAGCCACGCGTTTCCGGACCTGAGCGCGCTGATCGCGATGGTCGACGGGCTGCGCGGTCACCTGCCGCCCGAGCTCGCCCGCCAGCTCTCCGACGCGCTGCGCGAGCTGCTGGTCGCGCTGCGCGCCGTGCTCGACTACACGATCGAGCGGCTCGATCGCCCGTCCTCCGGCGAACGCGAAGTGGAGGACATCCCGATCCGATGAGCTCGCGACTCGCCAGCGTCTCCAAGGAGATGCAGCTGGCCGGGCTGGCGGCGATCGCCCTCGCGGTGTCGATGGTGCTGCCCTGGTATCAGAAGTCGGTGCCGCAGGGGGGCAAGATCGTTCAGGGCAACGTCTCGGCGCTCGGCGTCTTCACGTTCGTCGAGGCCGCGATCCTGCTGGTCTCGTTCGCCGTCCTGTTCCTGGTCTGGGCGCGCTCGCAGCAGAAGGCGTTCCACCTGCCGGGCGGGGACGGGGTCGCGATCACGATCGCGGGCGGGTGGGCGGTGCTGCTGCTCGTCTGGCGGATGTTCGACCGGCCCGCGGTGCACGGCGTCGGCGTCGACCTCGGCATCCAGTGGGGCCTGTTCGTGGCGCTGATCTGCGCGGGTGGGCTGATCGTCGCGGGCGCGCGCGTGCGCGCGGTGCACGCGCCCGAGCCGCCCAACCCGGTCGCCGACGACGACGGGTGGGTCGCTCCCCCGCCGCGCGGCGAGCGCGATCGCCGGCCGGAGCGCCGGCCCCGTGACGCGACCGCGGTCACCGAGATGCTGCGCGACCGCCCGTCGTGGGAGGGAGAGCCGCAGGATCCGACGACGCGGCTCCCCGATCGCTCGGAGGAACGGACGACCCGTCTGCCCGATCCGTCGGACGATCGCACCTCGCGCCTGCCCGATCCGTCGGACGATCGCACCTCGCGCCTGCCCGACCCTTCGGACGAGCGCGCCTCGCGGCTCTTCGACGACCCCTCGCGCGCCAAGACCACGCGGTTGCCCGATGATCCGCCCGAGGCGCGAACCCGCCGCCAGCGCCGTCCCGCGGAGCATCCGCCGCTGTGGGACGACGATTCGCCCGCCTCCTGAGGCACGTCGCCACTCTTCGTACGAACGTCCAGCGGATTGGCCCTACAGGTCGTCCCTGGTTCGGCCGATGACCGGAGCGTGAACCTCTCAGCCGCCTCCATCTACCAGATCGACGAGCGCGGGCTCGAACTGCGCCGGTCCTACATGCGCATGACGCCCGCCGAGTTCGAGCTGTTGAGCGGCATGCAGGCGTGGGCCGATCGCAATGCCGACGCCATCGGCAAGGCCCTTGCCGAGCACACCTTCAATGCCGGCGCCTCCGGCGGGTTCCTGCGCGAGTACGCGAGCTCCAAGAACATGCCCATCGACGCCCTCAAGAAGGGCTGGGGCTCCGCTCAGGCCGGCCATTTCAAGGACATCTTCAAGGAGGCCGGGCGGCCGGGCGGCTTCGGCGTGAAGTACTTCGAGGGGCTCCTCGGCGTCGGCGCGCTGCACAGCAAGATCAACCTGCCGCTGAAGTGGTTCCTCGGCACGTACCCCGTGTTCATCGACCTCGTCCACGACGCGATGGCCGTCGACGTGCCGGAGCCGGCACGGCTGGGGAAGAAGACGTTCGGGCGCAAGGGCGCCGGCGTCGACTACCAGGTCCTAGCCTCCGCCGAGCGCGCGCTGAGCCGGATCTTCAACTACGACTCCCAGGCCATCGTCGAGGCCTTCTACTACGACACGTTCGCGTCGATGGGCGTGAACCTGAAGATGATGGGCGAGGCCGGTGCCGGCCGCGACATCTCCGATCTCTTCGGCAACGTGCGCAACCAGATGCACGACACGCTGCAGACGTTCGGCGCCTCGACGTTCGAGGTGCAGGACATGTGCACGACGATGAACGTGCGCCTCTCCGAGACCGGCCAGGCGATCAACGAGATGGCCGAGAGCGCGTCGCGCGTCGCCGAGGCGTCCGCACGCCAGGCCGACGTCGCCGTCCAGGGCCGCAGCGCCGTCGAGCAGGCCTCCAGCGCCGCCGCGACCGCGACCCAGCACAGCCGCACCGGCATCGACGCCGCGATGGGCGCCACCGCCGCTTTGAACGACGCCCGCGAGCGCATCGAGGACGCCGCCACGGCGATCACCGCGCTCGCCGGCCGCTCGCAGCAGGTCGGCGGCATCGTCGAGGCCATCCACGACATCGCCCGCCAGACCAACCTGCTCGCTTTGAACGCCGCGATCGAGGCCGCCCGCGCCGGTGAGCGCGGCAAGGGCTTCGCGGTCGTCGCCGACGAGGTCCGCCAGCTGGCCGAGCGCGCCGGTCGCTCCGCCGCCGACGCCGGCGAGCTGATCGCGGGCATCCAGAGCGAGACCGACCAGGCCGTCCAGCTCGTCCGCAACGCGGCCGACCAGACCCAGGTCGGAACCGAAGGCTTCAGCCGCGCCAAGGCCACGCTCGAAGAGATCGACGGGGCCGTCGGCCTCATCACCGTCGAGCTCGGCGGCATCGGCCAGCTCACGGCGGACATCGCCACCTACGCCGAAGAGACCGCCGCCTCCGCCCAGCAGATGTCGGCCACGACCCAGCAGACCAACGCCTCCACCCAGGAGATCGTCGCCTCGGTCGCCCAGCTCTCCGATCACTCGGAGAAGCTCTCCCGCCTCACCGAGCAGCTCGACCTCGCCCGCTGACCTTCGCCGCGCGCGGTTGGCGAACGTCAACTGCGCCGGGTGGGGGAGGGGGAAGTGATGCACCCTCCGGGTCTGACTCCCGTGCGCCGCGCCTTGTCCGCCTGCCCACGCTGGGACGCCCCGCCGGGACACCGACAGTTACGGGCCACGGAGACAGAAAGCGCGTTCTCACGCGCGCCGACCACCCCCCGCGGCAAGGGGGTGCGACGGGGGGTGTGTAACGAGAGCTTCCTGTCAGGACGCTCTGGTGCCGCACCCCCACCGACGCGCCACATCGAACAGTGCGAACCTGATCGAAACCCGCGCATCGCACGCCAAACGCGCACGGTCGACCATGGCGACCGGGACAAGGCGCGCGCGGGACACACTTTCCGTCTCCGTGGCCCGTAACTGTCGGTGTCCCGGCGCGACAACCCGAGGCATGAGAGCCGAGCCGCAAGGCGGACCGCGGCGAGCCAGACCCGGACGGTGCGCCACTCCCCCCTCCCCCACCCGGCGTCGTTGACTTTCGTCTACGCCGCGGCAGGGAGCGACGAGCGCGTCTCCGCGTGCAGCTCGGCGAGGATGCCGGCCAGGGCGAGAGAGAGGTCTTCGTCGACCAGCGGGCCGTGCGGGTGGAAGGCGTCGTCCGCCATGCCGATCGGGAGTTCGCGGTCGATGACGCGGGCGCCGATGGCCGAGAGGACCTTGCGGGCCTCGGCCTGGGCCCAGACCGCGCCGAAGAGGCCGGTGGAGGCGCCGACGACGGCCGCCGGCTTGTTGCGCAGGGGGGATTCGGCGAGCGGGCGGGAGAGCCAGTCGAGGGCGTTCTTGAGCTGGCCCGGGATCGAGTGGTTGTACTCAGGGGTCGAGACGAGGACCGCGTCCGCGTCGGCGATGGCGTCGAAGAGCGCCTGGACCGAGTCCGGGCGGGCGTGCTCGTCGTCCTCGTCGAACGGCGGGATCAGCTTGAGCCCGTCGAATTCGACGAGCTCGGCCTCTCCGGGCAAGAGATCGCCCGCTGCCCGGAGGAGCTTGGAGTTGTGGGAGCCGGCGCGCAGGCTGCCGGAGAGGCCGAGTACCTTCATCGAATTACGCCTCCGGCTGAGCCAGCTCGAGGTTGATCTGGAGCTTGACCTCGTTGGCGAGGGCGAAGCCGCCCTTGGGCAGCGGGGCGTTCCAGTCCAGGCCGTACTGCGTGCGGTCGACGACGGCCTCGAGCTCGAGACCGACCTTCTCGACGCCGCCGAAGGTCTCGTGCGGCTCGGTGATGACGCCGCGGGCCTCGATCGGGCGCGAGTTGCCCTTGATCGTCAGCTCACCGTCGACGGTCAGCGAGCCGTTGTCGGCGCGCACGAGTGTCGAGCTGAAGGTCACGTACGGGTGACGCTCGGTGTCGAAGAAGTCCGGCGCCTTGAGGTGGGTGGCCAGGTTCTCGTCCTTGACGGCGATCGAGTCGGCGGCGACGCGGCCCTCGAGGGTCAGCGTGCCGTCCTCGTTCGCGG
The DNA here is from genome assembly GCF_027587205.1 of Solirubrobacter ginsenosidimutans. Next base: position 24,768 of record NZ_JAPDOD010000052.1, on the reverse strand, counting down.
TCAGCGTGGCCGAGTAGTCGTCGAACTGGCCGCGGAAGGTCGAGACGACCATGTGCTTGACGGCGAAGCCGACGGTCGAGTGAACCGGGTCGACGGTCCAGGTGCTGTTGGCGGGAATCGGGGTGGTGGCGCTGATGGCGGTCATCTGAAGGTGTCCCTCGGGGTGGTGTATCCGGACCGTGGTCCGCTTGATGCAGGTACTGTAGCACCTAATCGGACCGCAGTCCACTTAGCTACAATACGTCTCATGACAACGCCCCTCCCACTCCTCGGTGAAGAGCGCCCAGAGCGCGCCGACGCCGCTGCGAACCGGGAGAAGGTCCTCGCCGCGGCCGAGGAGCTGTTCGCCTCCTGCGACCCGTCGACGGTGTCGATGGACTCGATCGCGGCCAAGGCCGGGGTCGGCAAGGGCACGCTCTTTCGCCGCTTCGGCGATCGCGCTTCCCTCGCGCGCGCGGTGATCTCCCAGTTCGAGTCAGAGCTGCAGAATGAGATGCTGCGCGGCGAGCCGCCGCTGGGCCCGGGCGCACCCCCACTCGAGCGCCTGATCGCGTTCGGCGAGGCCTACGTCGCGTTCCTGGAGCGCCACGCGCCGCTGCTGCGCTCCGCCGAGGGCTCGCACGACGACTTCCTGGCCAGCGCGCCGTACGCCTTCTACCGCACCCACATCGCGCTCCTGCTGCGCGAAGGCGGACTCGGCGATCGCGCGGACTACCTCGCCGACGTCGTCCTCGGCCCGCTGGCGTCGACCAGCTACGGCTACCTGCGCTCGCAGCGCGAGCTCTCGTGCCCGCAGCTCGTCGACGCGCACGCGGACCTCTGCAGGCGTCTCCTATCCTCAATCTGATGAGTGAGCCCGTCGTTCCCGCGTCCGTCGACGAGGTCGCGGACGGCCTGCAGAGCGTCGGCTACCTCCCGGGCGAGTCGACCGCGCTGGTCGCCTACCTCGCCGCCCGCCTCGGCAAGCCCGTGCTCGTCGAGGGTCCCGCCGGCGTCGGCAAGACCGAGCTGGCCAAGGCGATGGCGAGCTATCTGCAGCGCGAGCTCGTGCGCCTGCAGTGCTACGAAGGCCTCGACGAGGCCAAGGCGCTGTACGAGTGGAACTACCGCAAGCAGCTCCTGCGCATCCAGGCCGAGGCCGAGGGCACCGGCTGGCAGGCGGTCCAGGACGACATCTTCGGCGAGGAGTTCCTCCTCACCCGCCCGCTCCTGCAGGCGATCTCAAGCCCCGACCCCGTCGTCCTGCTGATCGACGAGATCGACAAGACCGACCAGGAGTTCGAGGCGATGCTGCTCGAGCTGCTGAGCGACTTCCAGATCTCGATCCCCGAGCTTGGGCGGATCGAGGCGCGCACCCACCCGGTCGTGCTGCTCACGTCCAACAACTCGCGCGAGCTGACCGAGGCGCTGAAGCGTCGCTGCCTGTACTTGTGGCTCGACTACCCGACGCCCGAGCGGGAGCTGGAGATCGTGCACCTGCACGCCCCCGGCCTGCCCGCGAACGTGGCGCAGCGCCTGGTCGAGGTCGTCGCCATGGTGCGCGAGCTGGACCTCAAGAAGCCGCCCTCGATCGCGGAGTCGATCGACTGGGCGCGAGCGTTGCTGCTGCTCGGCGCGCAGGACATCGACCAGAAGACCTTCCGCGACACGCTGTCGATCATCGTCAAGCACCGCACGGACCTCGACACCGTCGCCGAGCGCGTCGGCGTCCGACTGGCCGCATAACGAGTGAGCTTCCCCGGCCACCTGATCGGGTTCGCGGACGCCCTCCGCACCGAGGGGGTGGCGATCGGGACGTCCGAGCTCAACGACGCCTTCGCCGCGCTCGGCGAGGTGGAGTGGACGCGCCCCGGGCCGTTCAAGGAGGCACTGGCGGCGACGATGGCCAAGTCGCCCGACGACCGCCGCGTCTTCGACCTCGTCTTCGAGCGCTACTTCTTCCGCGCCACCGAGGGCGCCGCGCTCGAGACCGGCATCACGGAGGGCGACGCGCAGCAACGCGGCGCCGAGACCGGCGACCGGATCGACTTCGACGCGCTGCGCGAGCAGATCCTCGAAGCGATCCGCAATGGTGACGAGGCCGCGCTCAGAGATCTCGCCCGGCTGGCGATCGCCGCCTTCGGCCGCCGCGGGGAAGGCTCGGGCGTCCTCGGCGTCGACGTCCAGCGCATCCGCCGCGCGCTCGGCCTGAAGTCCGAGCCGAGTGGCCTGGTGAAGGGCGAGGGCGCGGCGCAGGAGATGCCACTCACCCGGGACCAGATCCGCCGCTTCGAGGCGCACCTGCGGCGGGAGCTCGAGCGCGCGCAGATCGAGCGCACCCAGGCGCTACCGCCGTCAAGACCGCTGAACGAGCTCGACCGCGCGCTGCCGTCCGGCCCCGCCCAGGACCTCGCCGCCGTCCACCGCGTCGTCACCCAGCTCAAGCGCAGGCTCGCCACCCAGGGCCAGCAGAACCGCGGCCATGCCCGCCACGCCCACGTCGACGTGCGACGGACGATGCGCGCGTCGCTGGAGACCGGCGGCGTCCCCGTCGTCCTCAAGTACAAGCCCAAGCGCCCGCGTCGCCCCGAGCTCTACGTCCTCTGCGACGTCTCCACGAGTGTCACCAGCGCGAGCGTCTTCTTTCTCTCCGTGCTCCACGCCCTGCACGACAGCTTCCGCCGCATGCGCTCCTTCGTCTTCGTCGAGCGCATCTCCGAGGTCACCGACGTCTTCGAGCGCGAACGCTCCTTCAAGGCGGTCAACGACGCGATCTCCAAGGACGCCGGCGTCGCCGACGTCTCCGGCTACACCGACTACGGCCGCGTCTGGCGCGAGTTCCTCCAAAGCGTCGAGGATGACCTGCACCCGCGCGCGACGGTGATCGTCCTCGGGGACGCGCGCACCAACGGCCGCGACCCCCGCGCCGACATCTTCTCGCGGATCTCCGAGAAGGCCGGCCGCACGTTCTGGCTGAATCCGGAGCCCAAGCTCTACTGGAACTACGGCGACAGCGTGATCAGCGCGTACACGCCGTTCTGCGAGGCCTACGAGTGCTGGACCACGCGCCAGCTCGAGGACTTCGTGAAGGCGCTCACCCGCCCGACGGTCACTTAGGCGCGTCCGCCGGCTTCGGCGGGTGCTCCTTGGCGTAGGCGTCCGCGCCCTCCTGCTCCTTCTTTGCCTCGTAGCGCTTGATCGCGGCGTAGATCTTCGCGCCGTTGCCCTTGTTGCGCATGTCGAAGTGCATGACGTCGCCGTAGGACGCGCCCCAGTCCAGGCCGATCTCCTCGACCAGGCGCTTGTCGAGGTCGAGCAGCCCGCCCGCCTCGATCGCCGCCTTCTGCGCCGGCTGCTTGCGCTCCCACTTGTTGGTCACGAGGGTGAGGTCGTCCTGGATCGTCTTCTTGGCCGCCGCGTCCAGCGTCTCGTCCTTGAGCAGCGCGAAGTAGTCCTCGAGCAGCTTGTCGAGCTCGGCGATCTCGTCGTAGGTCATCCCGTAGCGGAACGTCTTCACGCTGCGCCCGAGCTTCTTGTTGGCGCGATCGAAGACCGGGTTGGCCGTGGCCGAGATGAAGGGGTTGGTGGTGTAGTTGACGTCGATCGCCAGGCCGAAGAGGTGCATCGAGAGCGCGGCGCTGGTCGGTGCGTGGCGTGAGCCGATCACGTTCTCGTGCATCCCGAGCGCCTGCCCCGCCACCGCCGGGTCGCCGTCGCCGTACTTCTTCGCGAAGGCCGTCTCGACGGTCTTGAGGTGCGCGACCAGGTCGGCGTGGATCGGCTCGCCCACGGACTTGCCGAGGAACGTCGTCGACTTGAAGTTCGAGAGCCAGTCGGCGGCCACGCCGGCGTCGGTGATGATCGCGGGTACGTACTCCGACGGCGCGACGTTGACCTCGGAGCGCTTCTTCTTCTCGTCCGCCTTGACCACCGTGACCGGGTCCGACGACAGATCCCAGGGCGCCCGAGCGACGCGCCGCCGCTTGGGCGCGACCGTCGCCTTGACGGGCGGCGGCGCCGCCGGCGCGAGCGCGCCCGTCTTCTCCATCGACGCCAGCGCCCGCCCGAGGTTGTTGGCAGAGGTCGCGAGCGCGTTCTCGTGCGTCGAACCCGGGAAGTACTGCGCCTGGTAGTGCGCCCACAGCGTGTCCAGCAGCGCCGAGTGCCCGTTGGCCGCGGCGGCGATGCGCTTGGCGTGGCTCTGCCACCACTCGAGGATCTTGGTGCGCACCGCGAGCGTGCGGTCCTTGTACCCACCGTACCCGCCGAGCGCGACGACGTGCAGGCTCCCCTGCAGGTACGCCGCCTGGGCCTTGAAGATGTCGTCGTCGGAGACGCCGGGCTTCTTGCGCTCCGCCTCCAGCGCCTTCAGGTCGGTCTCCATGCGGCCGGTGATGAACGTGGCGTAGGAGTCCGTGTCGCCGTGCAGCGCCTCGAAGAGGAAGACGCCCTTCAGCCGGTCCGGCACGCCCTTGCCCGAGGCGAGCATCTGCCCGAGCGGCAGCCCGCCGCCGCTGTGGGCGCTCATGATCACGTCGCCGGGCGTCGAGCCCGACGGCAGCGCCCCGCCCAGCTGGCCGAAGGCGGCGGTGATGAACTTGTTGGTGTCGAAGTTGCCGAAGCTGACCCCGTAGACGGTCTGGTCCTTGGCGTTCTTGCCCTCGGTCTGGATGCCGATCGGCAGCAGCGCGATGATCCGCGCCCCCGGCCGGGCCGCCGCGAAGGCGTCCAGCTGCTGCTCGATCTGGTAGTGGTCGACGTCGCGCGGGTTGTCGCCCTTGCCCCGCAGCGCCTTGCCGATGCCGTGAAAGTGCACGACCACGGTGACCTCGCCGCCGGCCCCGCCCTTGAGCGAGCTCGGCACGATCGCGATCGCCCGCCCGTGGTCGGGGCCGGGCCCGGTTCCCGCCGTGTCGGAGACGTCCCCGCCGTGCGTCGGCGCGCCGCTGGACTCCGGCTGTTGCTGCTGGTTGCCGGGCATGTTCTCGAGCAGGATCCGGTCGACGCCGCCGACGTGGCCGGACTCCGCCTTGTCCTTCTTGTCCTTCCACCCGCCGCCCAAGCTCGGGTCAGGCGCGATCCTGGCCGCGTCGGGATCGGCGACGTTGGCGCCCGCGGGGAGCGGATCGGCGGGCAGCGTCACCCCGTCCGGCGGGTCCTTGGGCGCGCGCTGCAGGAGCGCGCGGGTGACCGCCTGGTTGCCCGCCGAGCGCTGCAGGGCGAGCAGTGTCGAGGCCTGCCGGGCGCCCTCGAGCGGGGCACCCGCGACCACGGGGGCCTTCGCCTCCGGTTCGCGCTCACGCTCGACCGGCCGGGTCACGACCTCACACTACAGGCGACCTCGCGGGCGTTGGGAAATGAGCGTTCAGCTCGCGAGCAGCACCGGCAGCACGGTCTCCTTCATGGGCTCGGAGCCGGATCGAGTCGTCGTCGCCGCCCGTGGCGAGGATCGTGCCGCCCGCAGCAAACGCGACCGCGCGTACTCCCGCGCCGTGACCTCGGATCTCGCGCACGCACGCCCACGTCTGCGCATCACGCCCTCCGGAAGGTCCACGGCGCGCATCCTCGCATTCGCGGCGGGCGCCCGGGAAGGGCGCCCGCCGGATACGGCCTACGGCGTTGTGGTTGACAGGGTGAACGTGAGCGTCTTGGAGTAGGCGCCCGTGCGCAACGCGTCGGTCGCCCCGATGTGCTGCTTGAACGTGATCGTCACCGGATCGTTGGAGACCGGCGCGGTCCAGGCGGCCTTCGAGAACGCGACCTCCAGCGGCGACGGCAGCGCGAACGTCCCGTTCATCAGCCGGCCGGGATCCGACACGGTCAGCGCCGCGTCACCCGCCGTCGAGATCACGTTGGCGTTCGTGGTGGTCGTGTAGTCCTTCGCCACGCCTGGCGTGAACGCGCCGAAGGAGGCCGGGCCGCTGAGCGTCAGCGCCAAGGTCGCCGGGACGGCGCCTCCGACACCACCGTTCTCGCCGATCTGCACCGTCGCCGAGCGCATCGGCTCGAGGTTGCCCGCGGCGTCGACCGAGAACCACTTGAAGGTCGTCGTCTGCTCGACCCAGAGCGTCTCACCTGGTTCTCGGAACTCGGTCTGCTTGTAGCGCGGCGAGTCGATCGTGGGCGTCGAGCCGTCGGTCGTGTAGTAGACGGTGGCGGGCTCGGAGACCTCGAAGCGCACGCCCTTCGGCGAGTCCGACTGCGCGGACGGCGTCAGCGTCGAGGTCGCGGGCGTCTTGTCCGCGGCCCAGTCGTCGGCGATGCGGAACATCTCCATCACGCCGTTGGCGTACTCCATCGTCTCGCTGTGGCCGCTGACGACGTTCGGGTCGCCCACCCACGGCGGCTGGAACGAGCCCTCCTGGAAGTTGCCCGTGGCGGTGTTGTAGACCGACCCGCCGACCTCCCAGCCGAAGGCGAAGACGCCGTAGTTGAAGTACAGCTCCTCGCGCACGTTGCCGGCGCTCGAATAGAGCACGTCCGACGAGCCGCCGACGTTCTCCGGCGTGACGACGGTCTGCCGCTCCGCGCGCACCTGCGAGAGGATGCGGTCCGCGGACTGCCAGTAGTACGCCTCATGCCCGAGCGGCGGCCGCGGCGTCGTGATCCGGCCATTGGCGATGTAGGCGCCCGGCTGCCAGAAGAGCTGGCCGCCGTTGGAGTGCACGGACATCATGAACTTGATGTTCCGGTTGCGCTGGACGAGGTCGATGATGTTCTGCGACTCGGGCTCCGATAGCTCGGCGGGGCCCTGGTAGGTGTCGCTGGTGCAACTCGTCGACGCGCCGTCATAGCCGTCGAAGCCCGACGCCACGCTGTAGTTGCGATTGAGGTCGACGCCCCAGGCGTTGCGGCGCGCGGGGTCGGCGTTGGCGTCGTCGCAGTGGTTGGTCATGTTCCGCCGCTGGGAGGCGAAGTTGTAGAACGAGTAGTTCGCGCCGTCCGGGTTGTTGGACGGGATCAGGAAGATGTCGGTGTTGTCGACGATCTTCTTGGTCTCGGGGTCGGTCGCGTAGTTGCGCACGAGCCGCTCGGCGGTCTCGAGCGTGATCGTGATCGGCACCCACTCCCGGGCGTGGTCGTTGGCCTGGATCAGCACGCCGGGCTTGGTGCCGTCGCGGAACTTGCCGATCCGCAGCGCGCGGATCGTGTACGGGCCGCGCGGCGGATCGCCCGCCGGCGCGCCAACCCGCTTCTGGTCGAGGAAGTCCGTCAGCGCGACGGGAGCCGTCGTCGGCTGCACGATCCCCGTCCCCGCGTTGGTGCGATACGGGTGGGCGCGGTCGATCAGGCCGCCAGACCCCGTCTCCAGCGCCGCCGCGACCTGCGCGGCGGTCGACGCGAGCGCACCCGCCGCGTCCTTGGCGAGGAGCACGCGCACGGCCTTGCCGGTCACCGACACGCTCAGCGGCAGGTCGGCGCCAGGCCGGTTGACGAACTCGACCGTGATGTCGTTGCCGCCGTCCTGACCCCAGGCCGCCGAGCTGATGACGACCGCGGCCTGCCCGGTCCCGCCGATCGTGGCCTGCGCCTTGCGCTGGTAGCCGTTGGTCTTGTTCTTGAGCGGGACGATCTCGGCGATGGCCGGGTACTGCTGCGCGATCTGCTCGAAGCGGCCGTAGACCTGCTGCGGCGTCTTGTAGTCGTCGACGAAGTCGTGCAGGTAGCCGGGCGCCGCGTCCATCGGCGTCACGTCCTCGAGCCAGTTGGAGACCGGCCCGGTGGCGACGCCGCCGGTGCTCGAGGAGACGCGGATCTTGTCCGGGCGCTTGGCGAGCTTGAACAGGTTGCGGTGGAACATGTAGACGCCGGAGTCCACGAAGCGGCTCATCGTGCGCGCCGAGATGAACTCGGTGCCCGGGCCCTGGTCGTTCTCCAGCGTCATGCCGACGATCGGATTCGTCTGCTCGCCCTGGGTCGTGCGCGCTTCGACGTAGAGGAAGCCCTGCCCCTTCGTCGTGAACCAGTCGGCGCGCACGATCCGCACCGTCGGCTCAGGCGGGCGCGGCAGCACCGCCTGCGGCGCCGCGAAGGACGCCCGCTTGACCGTCTTCCACTTGAACTCCTCGCCCGGCTCGACCACCTCGGCGCCACGCGCGATGAGGTCGAGCTCCTGCTGATCGGTGACGATCGCGTCGACTTCGATGCCGTCAGGGACCCGCACGACCCCGCCGGAGAAATCGAAGCCTTCGGATTCGAGCTTGCTCAGCGCCACCGCACCGTCGACGTGGACGCGCACCGTCTTCACCGCATCGGGTGTTTCCAGCGGTGACCGCCCCTGCGCACCGGCCACGGACGGGCTGACCACCGCCGCGACGAACGCAAGTACCAGCAAACGCATGCGTATCCGCATCACGTTTTCCCACCCCCCAATTTCGCCTATGAAGGCGAGCCCCCGGGCCCCGCAACGGCGATGTTTTCACCCTTTGTTCATTCGGTCAAGAACTCGTGAATACCCTTTTGGCCTTGTCCCGTCTGTTGCTCCTCGCGCTCGTCTGCGCGCTGACCTTCGCCGCTCCGGCCCGTGCCGCGAGCACCGTCGACTACGTCCGCGGCGCCCAGAACTCCGACGGCGGCTTCGGCATGACCCAGTCCGGCGGCTCCTCGCAGCTCGCCACCGGGTGGGCGCTGCTCGGCCTCTCCGCCGCGGGATCCAAGCCCGGTCCGGCCGCGCTGAACTACGTCAAGCGCGGGCTCGGCTCGCTGACCGCGATCGGTGATGTCGAGCGCACCGTCCTCGTCGTCCGCGCCGCCGGGCAGGACCCGCGCAAGTTCGGCGGGCGTGACCTGATCTCGGACATCCTGCGCCACCGGTCCTCCGACGGCTCCTTCGACGGCTATGTCAGCTACACGTCGTTCGCGATCTTCGCCCTGCGCCGCTCGGGCGCGAGCCCGAAGACCGTCGCGAGCGCGGCGCGCTGGATCGAGCGCCACCAGAACAGCGACGGCGGCTTCAACGTCGGCGGCAGCGGGGCGAGCGGGATCGATGACACCGCGAGCGCCGTCCAGGCGCTCAAACTCGCCGGCCGCGCGGCCTCCGCAAAACGCGGCGCCGCGTTCCTCGCCGCCCAGCAGCAGGCCAACGGCGGCTTCCCCCTCACCCGCAACGCGGCGCCGAACGCGCAGTCGACGGCCTACGCGATCCAGGGGCTGGTGGCGGCCGGCGGGCACGAGAGCGCGGTCAAGAAGGGCCAGGCCTACCTGCGCTCATTGACCGAGCCGAACGGGCTCGTCCGCTACTCGCGCACCGGCCGCCAGACGCCCGTGTGGGTGTCGTCGCAGGCGCTCATGGCGCTGCATCGCCGGACCTTCTAGCCCGGTAGGCGCGGACCGGCGCCGAGAAGCCCTTGAGCTTCTTGCGACCGGCGTCGGAGAAGGCGTAGCCGCCGTCGACCGCGTCGCGGACCTCCTCGGCGACGAGCACGGTCGACGGCCGCGCGCGGGTCGTGAGGCGGCTGGCGAGGTTGACCGGCGTGCCGAACCAGTCGCCCCAGCGGTGCACGGCCTGCCCGGACGCGATGCCCGCCCGCAGCGGCGGGACGGCCTCGTCCTGCGCGGCAAGCTCGACCAGGCGCAACGTCACGTCGAGCATCGGCTCAGGCTCCGGGGAGACGAGCATCACCGCGTCGCCGATCAGCTTCACGAGCCGCACCGGCGGCTCGAGCGCGTCGCCCGCGAGTTGCGAGAGCCGGCCGGCCACGCTCCCGAGCTCCTCGACCGGCACGCTCTCGCCCAGCTCGGTGAAGCCGACCAGGTCCGCGAAGGCGATCACCGCCTGCTGCGTGTCGTCGAGCTTGCCCGCCCGCCGCTGCTCCTGCGTCAGCGCGTCGCTGCGCAGCACCTGCTGGAGGTGGAGCGCGAAGACGTGCTCGAGCCAGGGGCCGGCGAGCGGCATGAGCTGCTCGGCGGCGACGCGGTAGCGGTGCGCGAGCTCGTACTCGTCCAGCCCGGGCTCGATGAACGTCCTGGCGACGAGCGCGCGTGTGGACTCGGCGTAGCGGGCCATCCCCTGGCCGAGTACGCGGGCGACCTCGAGCGCGTCCTCGTCGTCGAAGCCGGCTTGGCGGTGCAGCGTGCCGAGCCGCGTCGCCTCGAGGTCCTTCTCGCCGTAGACGCGCTCGTCCGGGCCTGCTGACGGAAGGCCGAGCGCGCGCCGGCTGGCGATGAGGAAGTCGAGGTCCACGCCGGCTCTCTCCGCGATCTCCCGCGCCGTGTAGCGGGGCTCGGAGCTGAGCGCGCGGGCGACGGGGGCGAGCACGAGCTTGTCCTCGGCGACGGTCCGGCGCAGCTCCTCCAGACCCATACCGCCGGAATGCAGTTCGTCGAGCAGACGGCGCCGGGCAGCGCGCGCGGTGTCGTCCTCGAGGCCGTCCAGCAGACCTTCAGCGTCCCAATTCATACAGGCCTCGCAAGGTACCCGCGAACTCGCCTCATACATCCGTTGAATTCGCTCAAGTCCGCTTACCGATCAGGAATGCCCCGCTACGGTGCCCCGCCGTCTAGTAGTTCGCAAAAGTTCGGGAGGAACGAATGCGCAAACACCTCAGTCCAGGGGTAGTACTGGGTTCGATCGCGATCGTGTTGGCGATGAGCGGCAGCGCCACCGCCGGCGCGCTGATCACGTCCGCGAAGATCAAGGACGGCACGATCCAGAGCAAGGACATCAAGAAGGGCACGATCGCCCTCGATCGACTTACTCCGGCCACGCAGAAGGTCGTCAAGCTGGCCGGCACCGTCAGCCCGGCGGGCGCGACGGGCCCGACCGGCGCCACGGGCGCGACCGGCGCCACGGGTGCCGCGGGCGCCGACGGCGCTCCCGGCACGACGGTGCAGCCGTCGCCCGGCCGGGACGCGCTGGCCAACTGGGGCCTGATGAACCGCAACACGATCGGCTCCGCGAGCGCGATCCTGCGCACCGGCCCGCTCAAGCCGCCCTATGGCACCGGCTCGCTCAACCTCACGGTCGGCGCGTCGACGGACAAGGTGGCGTTCGGCGACGACGTCGACTCCGTCGCCGGCGGCCTGCTCCACAACGTCAAGCAGGTCGGCTTCAACATCTTCACCACGGGTGAGAACGGCAAGCCCGGCGCTGCGAAGAACATGCCGAGCATCATCTTCGAGATCAACCCGAACTCCGACGACCTGCCCGCCGAGACCTACGCCTCGCTGGTCTACGTCCCGGCGGACAACTCGAAGTCCAACGATTGGAGCGGCTACATCGACGCCACCAAGACCGGCACCTGGGGTCTGAGCGGCAACAAGTGGAACAACACGACATGCTCGCTGAACACCGCGAGCTGCACGTGGGATCAGGTCCAGACGTACCTGGACCGAGCCGGCGATCCGGCCACGATCCTCAGCGTCATGGTCAGCAAGGGCCGGGACAACGCCTGGTCGGGCGCCATCGACGGCCTGCGCGTCAACGACACCGTGTTCGACTTCGAGCGCGAAGGCGTCTTCTCCACCACCCCGTAACGATCACCAATCGCTCCCTCCGCGGTGGGGCGGGTACGCTGTCAGCGAACTGTGAAAACAGGGGGGCTGGGAGGCACGCCCGGCTGAGATAGCGCCCCGCTCCGGCGCTGACCCTTCGAACCTGTGGGGTAATGCCCGCGGAGGGAGCGTATGGTGACCGAGGTCGAGGCTCCAGCTATGGAGCCTCCTTACGTGAGCGGTGTGGCGTTGACGGGCGTCCGCAAGGCGTTCGGTGACGTCGTGGCGCTCGACGGCGTGGACCTTCGCGTGCGCCCGGGTGAGCTCGTGGCCGTCGTGGGGCCGAGCGGGTGCGGGAAGTCGACGCTGCTGGAGTTGGTGTGCGGGTTGACCGCGCCGGACGCGGGCTCGGTCGATGCTCCGCCGGCGGCGCTGATGCCGCAGCGCGACGGGCTGCTGCCGTGGCTGTCGGCGCTGGACAACGCGGCGCTGGCGCGCCGGGTCGCGGGTGATTCCCGCGCCACCGCCCGCGCCGCGGCCCACGCGCATTTCGCCGCGTTCGGGCTCGACGGCTTCGAGCGAGCGCGCCCAGCCGCCTTGAGCGGCGGGATGCGCCAGCGCGTCGCCTTCATCCGCACGCTGCTGGCCGGGCGGCCGCTGCTCTGCCTCGACGAGCCGTTCGCGTCGCTGGACGCCCTGACCCGCGCGCAGGCGCAGACGTGGCTGGGGCTTGCGCTGGCGCGGGAGCCGCGAACCGTCCTGCTCGTCACGCACGACGTCGAAGAGGCGGCCCTGCTCGCGGACCGGATCGTGCTGCTCTCGCCGCGTCCGGGGCGGGTCGTGCTCGAGCTCGACGTGGCGCTCGCGCGTCCGCGGGTGCGGACCGACGCCGCCGTAGTCGAGCTGCGTGAGCGCGCGCTGAAGGCGCTCGGGGTCGACGGATGACCGGCGAACGTCAACTTCGTCGGGCACAGCCCGATCAACCTTTCACTCGTCGCGTCGCCGCGCCCGTCGCCGTCCTCGTGGCGCTCCTCGCCGTGTGGGAGCTCGTGGTGCGCGTCGGGTGGGTCGACGCGCTGCTGCTGCCCGCGCCGACGCAGGTCGCGCAGTCGCTGTGGGAGGACCGTTCGCTGCTCGCACCCGACTTGCTGACGACCACGTGGGAGGTCGTCATCGGCCTCGCCGCCGCGCTGGTCCTCGGCGCGGCGCTCGCGGTCGCGATGCACCTCGTGCCGTGGGTGGACCGGTCGCTGCGGCCGCTCGTGGTCGGCTCGCAGGCCGTGCCGATCCCGGTCGTCGCGCCGCTGATCGTGCTCATCCTCGGCTTCGGCCTCGCGCCGAAGATCCTCATCATCGCGCTGATCTGCTTCTTCCCCGTGACGGTCGCGCTGGCCGACGGGCTGCGCGACTCCGACCCCGACGCCCGCAAGGTGCTGCGCTCGCTGGACGCGACGCGCTGGCAGCGGCTGCGGCTGCTCGAGGCGCCCTCGGCGCTGCCGGCGGCGTTCACGGGGATGAAGGTCGCGGCGGCGATCGCGGTCATCGGCGCGGTGCTCGCCGAGTGGTCGGGCTCGGACTCGGGGCTCGGCCACCTGCTCGTCACCGCCAACAGCCAGCTCGAGACCGCGCGCGCGTTCGCCGCGACGGCGCTCCTGATGGCGGAGGCACTTGCTTTGTACGTCTTGTTCGCGTGGCTTGAGCGCCGCGTCATCACCTGGGGGCCGCGGTCGTGAAGCGTTTGCTGTGTGGAGTCTTGATGCTCGTCCTCGTCGCGGGCTGCGGTGAGAAGGCGGAGCCGAGCGGGAACGCGTTGCCGCCGCAGGAGCCGTTCACGGTGATGCTCGACTACGTCCCCAACGCCGACCACGCGGGCATGTTCGCCGCCAAGGAGACGGGGCTCTACGCCAAGGCGGGGCTCGACGTGAAGTTCGTCACGCCGCCGGACGCGGCGTCGCCGCTGAAGCTGTTGCGCGCCGGCAAGGCGGACCTGGCGATCTCCTACGAGCCCGAGCTGCTGCTCGCGCGCGACCAGGGCGCCGAGAACCTCGTCGCCGTCGGCGCGCTCGTGCAGGCCCCGCTGACCTCGCTGATGGCGCTGCCGAGCTCAGGCGTCAAAACGGTCAAAGACCTGGCCGGCAAGCACGTCGGCACCGCGGGCATCGCGTACCAGACCGCCTATCTGAAGACGATCCTGGAGGCGGCGGGCGTCGACCCGAGCACGGTGAAGACCACCAGCGTGGGCTTCAACCTCGTCCCGGCGATGGTGTCCAAGAAGGTCGACGCCACCCTCGGCGCCTACTGGAACGTGGAGGGCGTGCAGCTCGCGCCGCGCAAGCCGGTGATCCTGCGCATGGAGACCCTCGGCGTGCCGACCTACGACGAGCTGATCATGGTGGCCAAGCGCGAGTCCTTGGACGAGGCGGGCGCCTCGCGGCTGCGGCGCTTCATCACCGCGACGGCCGCCGGACACCGGCTCGTGCGGGAGAACCCGGCGGCGGGCGTCGACGCGCTGCTGAAGGCCGACAAGGGCCTTGACCGCACGCTCACCGAGGCCCAGGTCCGGGCGACCCTCCCGACCTTCTTCCCGAAGCCCGATGAGCCGTGGGGCTGGATGGAACCGGTCGACTGGGCCAACTACGAGCGCTGGATGCGCAAGAACGACCTGCTCAAGCGGCCGCCTTCCGAGGCGCCGCCGCTGACCAACGAGTTCCTGCCTGGGGAGGGCCTGGGATCGTCCGCGCGCGGATGAGGTAACTCGCGGCGAGGCCGGCCCAGGGCGCGTAGGGAGCGAAGAACCCGCGCACCTCGGCCTCGTCGGCGATCGCCTTCGGGCGCCCGGTCGCGAGCCGCCCGACGAGCTTGAGGTACCCGAGGTCGCCGGCGGGCACGACGTCGAGCCGCCCGAGCCCGTGCAGCGCGACCATCTCGACCGTCCACGGCCCGATCTCGGGGATCGCGAGCAGCCGTGCGAAGTCCGCGTCGGCACGCAGCGAGGCGAGCACGTCATCGCGCGCGGTCGCGACCGCGCCGCCCCCCGCTCCGCCTCCGCGCGCCAACGCCACCCGCCCCGCGACCATTTCCCGCGCGGCCCGGATCATCGCGATCGCGCGTTTCGCGTGCAGGCCGCACGCCTCGAGCTCAGCCGGCGCGCACGCCGCGATCGTCGCGGCGGAGGGCGAGTCGCGCAGACCCTCCCAGCTGCGGCCGAAGCGGCCGATCATGCGGCGCTGGATCGCGGTCGCGCGGGGCATGTCGATCAGCTGCTCGGTGATCGACCACATCAGGGTCTCCCACGGATCCGGGTTGCGGCGCACGCGCAGCCACGGGTAGGCACGGACCGCGCGGCCGATGACCGGATCGTCGCGGAAGCGGACGTGGAAGTCGGTGACGTCGTCGTCGATCCCGGTGGCGAAGCGCATCCGCTCGATCCCGGCGCGCGCCGCTGACTCCGAAACCGCCCGCGCGGCGAACACCGTGCCCGCGACCGCGACCACGACCGGCTCGTCGCCGACGTGCAGCAGGCGGACGAGCCCGTTCCCGCGTCGGCGCGTCAGACCGTCCAGCGAGGGCGGGCCCAGCCGGTACGGAGCCCACCGCGGCCGGACGACCTCCCGGACCAGGACGGAGCCTTCAGCCCGCCCCGGACGGCTCAATCTCGCCGCAGGAGGTGGACGTCGACCAGGAACGAGCGCGAGGAGACGATCTCGCCGATCGGACCCGACCGCTTGCTCTTCTTCAAGGCCTTCTTGGTGCGGTGGCGCGAGACGACGGCGATCGTCGCCGCGCCGGCCACGAAGCCGGTACAGGCCAGCGCCGTCGCCTGGGCCGCCGAAACGACGGCGGTGGGGCGTTCCTCGAGGACGCCGGCCTCGGTCACGACCGGGAGGCCGTCGACGACTTCGACGTCCTGGATCTCTTCTGCTTCGTCAGCTCCCACGAACTACAGACCCTACCGCCCCCGCCGGACGTGCATGGTGCCGAACACGCGATCCCAGTAGGGCGCGCTGATCCCGAAGCCGCGCTCGTCGTCCTGGAAGTGATGGCGCATGTGCAGCTCGCGCAGCCAGCGGCCGACGCGGGTCCGCGGGGTGTAGTGGTGCAGCGCGTAGTGGATCATGTCGTAGGCCAGGTAGCCCGCGAGGAAGCCGGCGCCGAACGCGAACGCGCGGTCGGCGCCGAGCACGAGCCAGAACAGCGCGTAGAAGAACAGCGCGAGCGGGACCGAGGCGGCGGGCGGCATGACGAGCCGCAGCGGGTCGTTCGGGTGGTCGTGGTGGACGCCGTGGACCATCCAGTGCAGGCGCGCCCCGAATCCGTCCTCGGGCTCGAAGTGGAAGATGACGCGGTGGATCCAGTATTCGGCGAGCGTCCACAGGAAGTAGCCGCCGACGGCGTAGGCGAGCGCGGGCGCCAGGCCGACGCGATTCATGCCGTACGCGAAGAGGATCGCGATCGCCGGCAGGAAGATCACGACCGGCACGAGGTGATGGACGCGGGTGAACTTGTCGAGCACACCCGATTTGAACATCGGCGGGGAAGCCTTCAGGAACTCGCTGCGATCCATAGCTAAACCCTACATATCAGGCTGCCCTAACTTCAAAGATCCCGCCCGTAGACCCGAAAACGCCGTACCACGCGGCCACCCATGGCCTCCATCGCGCGGTTCATGTTGCGATTGGTCTCGAGAATCCAGCCCATCTCGCCCCATTTCTGGCGGACCCGCGAGGCGGTGTCGAAGTGCTCGACGTACAGCGCCGCGGCCACCCCCGTGTGCTGGAACTCGTTCTTGACGCCGAGGAAGCCGACCCGCACACGATCGATCGTGCGGCCCTTGCGCAGGAAGTGCCACCACCCGAACGGGAGCAGCCGGCCCTGCATCCGCATCAGCACCTGGTTGATGTCCGGGATCGTGATCGCGATCGCCGCGGTCTCGCCCGACTCGGTCTCGGCGACCATGTACCAGTTGCGGTCGAAGACGAGCTGCATCTCCTGCGCGTAGACGTCGAGGTCCTTCTCCGAGTACGGGACGAAGCCCCAGTTCTCGCTCCAGGCCTCGTTGTAGACCTCGGCGAAGGCGTCCATGTCGCGGCGCAGCGAGCGCCGGCTCATCCGCCGGATCTTGATCCCGTGGCGCGGCTCGACCTTCTCGGCGAGCTTGAAGACGACGGGCAGGATCTTCGAGCGGTCTGAGATCACCAGCTCGTACATCAAGAGGTCCATCGCCTTGGCCAGCCCGGCCTCCTCGCAGCGCACCGCGTAGTACGGCGGGTGCCACGGCTGCTTGATGAAGGGCATCCGCTCGAAGCCCTCGATCTGGACGCCGCTCTCGTCGTTCATGCCGAAATCCATCGGGCCGATCATGTGGTCGCGGCCGTGGGCGCGCAGCCAGATCTCCGCGGCCTCGAGCATCGGCGGCAGGATGTCCGCCGCGTCCTCGAACTCGAGGAAGCCGAACATGCCCCAGCGGTTGCCGTGGAAGGCGTTGAAGTTGTCGTCGTACTGGGCGCTGATGCGCCCCACGACGCGGCCGTCGCGCCAGGCCAGGAACAGCTGCGCGTCGCCGTGCGTGAAGTACGCGTTCTGCGAGCGCATCAGGAAGATGTGACGCTCCAGGCGCAGCGGAGGGACCCAAACCCCGGAGGTAGAGTGCAACCGGTACGGGAGGTCGACGAACTCCCGGCGGTCCCGCCAGCCAGAGACGGGACGGACGACCACGCTCACGGGAACGGACCCTACCAATGCCGACTGCCACCGACGTTTTCGCCAAGGTGCGCGGGCACGAGCGCTCAGAGCAGCTGCGCGCCGCCCGCGACGCCGACCTGCTGCCCTACTTCCGCAGACTCGAGGGTCCGGCCGGCCCCGTGGTGGAGATGGAGGGCGCCGAGCGGATCATGCTCGGCTCCAACAACTACCTCGGATTGACCGCCGACCCGCGGGTCCGGCAAGCCGCCCGCGACGCGCTCGACAAGTACGGCACCGGCCTCACCGGCAGCCGCCTGCTCAACGGCACGCTGGACCTGCATCTGGACCTCGAGCGCGAGCTCGCGGAGTGGATGGGCACCGAGGAGGCGATCGTCTTCTCGACCGGACACCAGGCCAACGTCGGGACGCTCGGCACGATCCTCGCCCCCGGCGACACGGTGATCGTCGACTCCGCCGACCACGCCTCGATCCTCGACGGCTGCCTGATCTCCCGCGCCAAGCTGCGCCCGTTCAAGCACAACCGGCTGGACCGCATGGAGAAGATGCTCCAGCGCGCGGCCGACGACGGCGGCGGCGTGCTCGTCGTCGTCGACGGCGTGTTCAGCATGGAGGGCGACATCGCCCCGCTGCCGCGCATCGTCGAGCTGTGCAAGGCGTACGGCGCGCGGCTGATGGTCGACGAGGCGCACGGCGCCGGCGTGCTCGGGGCGCGCGGGGCGGGCGCGTCGGAGCTCTTCGGCGTCGAGGCCGACGTCGACCTGCGCATGGGCACGTTCAGCAAGTCGCTGGCGTCGTGCGGCGGCTTCATCGCCGGCCCGCACGAGGTGATCGACTTCCTGCGCATTTCGAGCCGCGCGTTCCTCTTCACGGCGTCCGGCGTTCCCGCCGCCGTGGGTGCCGCGCTGGCCGCCCTGCGGATCATCCGCTCGCCCGAGGGCCCGGGGCTGTTCGCGCGCGTCCTGGACAACGCCCGCTACCTCAACCGCGGCCTGCACGACCTCGGCTTCAAGGTCGTCGAAGGCGAGCCCACGATCACGCCGGTGGTGCCCGTCGTGGTCGGCGACGACTGGAAGGCCGTGCTGCTCTGGCGCGCCCTATACGACGCGGGTGTCTACGTCAACGTGGCGATCCACCCGGCCGTTCCGCCCGGCGGCGCGCTGCTGCGCACGAGCGTCATGGCGACCCACGACCGGGCTGTCCTGGACCGGGCGTTGGTTGCGTTTCAAAACGTCAAACAAAAGTTCGAATCCGAGCATGGCGCGTTGCCGGGACCGGCCGCATAGCAGATTCACCGAACGGCAACACCAGCACAAAAAAGGGTGCTCTTTGCGAGTGCGGAGGGTGGTTGAGCGTTGATAGTCGGGCTCAAGGCGGGCTAGCCTGCTGCCTCGGTCGATGCGCGACACGGGCCGTCCCGAACGGGACGCACGGGGACACGTAAGGCAAGAAATCAACGGGTGGCCGGCACGGCTCACCGCACTGTCGGGTGCGAGAGCTGGGGGGCTGGTGCCCGGATCCGCGCGCGCCCTCGACCGGGCAATGAAAACGACGGACTCCCGCCGAAGCGAGGGCGGGAGCAGCGGGGAGGTTCGATGGAAGCAACTGCGACAGCACCTGCGCCACAACACATGCGGGCGCTCGCGCAGGCCAACCGCGTGCGGCTTGCGCGTGCTGAGCTCAAGCGCCAGGTGTCAGAGGGTGAAGCAAGCGTGGCCGAGATCGTGCTCGAGCGGCCTTGGGAGGCGGAGAGCATGTCGATCGCGGACCTGCTGATGAGCCAACACCGCTGGGGACGTACGCGCTGCCGCCGGTTCCTCGCTTCGATCCCGATGGTGGAGACCAAGACCATCGGCTCGATGACCGAGCGCCAGCGCAACGAGCTCGCGCGGCGGCTGAGCGGTGACCACGAGACGGGCTACGCCCTGATCGCGTAAGCGCGCCCTGGATGCGGCGTCGGCGAGTGGCCCGCTACGCGGGCGGCCCGCCGGCGCCGAAGCCATTCACCCGCGTCGCGATCTCGACCACGTGTCCATCGGGATCGGCGACGTAGATCGAGCGGAAGGCGCCGCGGTCATAGACGTCGGTGCACTCGACGTCGTGGGCCTTGAGGTAGTCGCGCCACGCCTCCTGCTCCTCCTCGGAGTCGACGCGGAGAGCGAAATGGTGGGTGACGCCGCGCCCGATCTGCCCCGGGGGGAGCTCCGGGTACTCCATGAAGCTCACGTACGTCCCGTCGCCGGAGCCGAACCACACGTGGCGTGCGTCGGGATCGTCGTCGGACGGCGCGTCGTGGACGACCGCCAGCCCGAGCATGTCGCGATAGAACGCGATCGTCCGCTCGAGGTCGGCGCAGATCGCCGTCACGTGGTGCAGCCCGCGCAGTTGCATGCGCTTCTCATCCGACACGCGGCGGAAGGATAGGCGCTAGCCGCCCGCCGAACGTTCCCACGCACCGCGCAGCACCACGAACGCGACCATGAAGACGGCGACCAGCAGGACCGGGACGAGGACGTTCGGGACGCCGGCCAGCGCGGTCAGGACGGCGGCGGCGACGGCTGGGAACGCGGCGAGGACGAGGGTGTGCGAGCGGTAGCCGGAGAAGTGCTCGCGGGCGGCGGTGTCGAGGCCGCCGAGCGCGCCCAGGACGAAACCGAGGGCGAGGATCGTGCGGCCCCCCGCGCTGTCGCGCGAGAAGAAGCCGACGCCGATGCAGACGATCCCGATCAGCACCGAGACCTCGACCAGCGGGAACGGGTGCCACGGCGCCTTCGGGCGCTCCTCGAGCGCCGGTGTCATCCGGCGCGGCGCCCGCGGCGGGACCTGCGGCGCGGTGCTCTTCGGGCGCCGGCGGCGCTTGCCCTTGTTGTGCCGGCTCACGTGGGCCGAGGGTATCTCCTGCCGCGTATCCTCGGTTAGGTGCCGCGCAACGATCCGACGGACACCGGCGGGCTCTTCATCGGGCGCCGGCCGGGGACCGGGCCGGTGCACCTGCGGGGCGAGCCGACGCGTGGCGGCAGCGGGCGCCGGCGGGCGGACGGCGTGCTCGCGTTCGTGCTGCTCCTCGCCGAAGGCGTGCTCTGCCTGTCGCTCTGGGGCCCGCAGCCGCTGGCGTGGCTGTGGATCGGGTCGCAGGCGGATTACCGGATGGACTCGAACATGGGCGGGATCGTCATCGCGTTCGTGGGCATCCTGGCCTCCCTGTTCATCACGTTGTCCCTGGCGTCGCGGCTCGATCGCGTGTGGCGGATGGTGCGGCGCGCCGCGGGGCACGAGCAGCGCGAAGGGGCGCTGCCGCGCATCTTCGGCGGCTCGGCCGTGATCGCTCTCGTGCTCTTCGGGATCTGGTTCCTGGTCATCCAAGGCCCCGCACCCGACATGGGCTGATGAAGCGGCTGTTCGGCTACTACCGCCAATTCGACGAGCTCTCGCCGGAGGAGATCTCGCAGGAGCTCCTGGCACGCCGCGACGAGGAGCTGCGACGCCACCCGGCGACGACGCCGCCGCTGGATCTCTCCGGCGCCGCATGGCACGGTCCGCCGCACCCGGAGGCGATCAACGCCGCCACGTTCGCCCTGCGGCGAGCGGTGAACGCGTACCCGGACAGCGCGCCGTTGCGGGCGGCGATCGCGGCGTCGCACGACATCGATCCGGCGCGGGTGGCGATCGGGCACGGGGCGGGCGAGCTGATCCGTTCCGCGCTGCGCGCGGTGGCGACGGAGGAGACCGAGGTCCTGTGGCCGGGCTGGGGACTGCTGCCGGGGCTCGTGAGCGAGGCGGGCGCGTCACCGGTACCGGTCGCGGCGGCCGAGTTGGCCGCGCGCCGGAAGGCGACCGCCGCCGCTCCCGCCGCGCGCACGCTCGTCGCCGCCCGCCCGAACGATCCCACCGGCGCGATCATCCCGCTCGACCACCTGATCGGGGATCACTGGCTGATCCTCGACGAGGCGCTGGCGGGGTTCGCCGAGCTGGAGGTGCTCGACCATCCGCGGGTGATCCAGATCCGCTCGTTCTCCAAGGCCCACGCGCTCGCGGGGCTGCGGATCGGCTACGCGATCGTCCCGGACGGCGGCCCGGATCTCTCCCCCGTGCTGGGCGTGGGCGCGCCGGCGCTGGCGGCCGCGGCGTGGGCGGTCGAGGGCGGCGCGGAATCGGTCCGCCGGCGGCGCGAGCAGGCGGACGCGGCGCGGGAGCGGCTGGCGGCGGAGTTCCCCGTCGCCGCCGGCGTCGGGCCGTACGCGTGGCTGGCGCTGCCGGTCGCGGAGGAGCTCGCCGCGCGGCGGATCTACGTCGCGCCCGGCTCCGCGTGGGGCGACGAGCACCACGTGCGCGTCACGCTCCCGCCTGAAGCGGCAGCGCTCGACCGTCTACTCGAAGCGCTGCGCGATAACGCTTTGAATCACTGAAAGCGTTAGTAACCTACAATATGTCGTCGTGCCTCCTGAACGCTGGTCCTGGCTCGGCGAGCCGCTCGCGATCGACTTCGCCAATACCGTCCGGCGGCGGGGGAGCGACTACACCGAGCTGCTCTCCAGCGGCGCCGACCTGCGCGCGTGGGCGCAGCACGAGGCGAGCCGCGTGCCGGACCCGTCGGAGTATGCCTCCGACATCCGCCTGGACGAGGTCCGCGAGCTGCGCGACGCGATCTTCGCCCTGCTGCTCGCCGCGGCCCAGCACGAGCCGGCGTCGCCGGGCATCGAGAAGCAGGTGAACGCCGCCTTGGCGGCCGTCCCGCTGATCCCGCAGCTGCGCGACGGCGCGGTCGAGCTCGTCGCCCCGCCCGACTGCGACCCGCTCGACGAGCTGCTCGCCCGCACCGCGATGTCCGCCGTCGACCTCCTTCCTTCGCCCGCGCTCGCGTACTGCGACGCGCCCAGCTGCGGCCAGTTCTTCATGCGCAGCCGCCGCGACCAGCGCTGGTGCGGCCCCGCCTGCGGGACCCGTACGCGGGTCGCTAGGCACGCGCTGCGTAAGGGTTCGTAGAGGAATTAGTGGCGGGTTTGGGGTCCGGATCGTGGATGCCAGGGGCCGCACGCGACCGCAGGCGGGCGCCAGCCCGTTGAGGATCGCGGGTGGCTCCTGGCGCCGCGATGCGGCGCCCAAACGCGTCAGTAATTTCTGTGCGGGCCCTGAGCGCTGAGCACGTCCCAGGCGGCGTAGAGGGCTTCCTCGATCGCGAGGTCCGGAATGCCGGGAGCGGTGACGGCGTAGAGCACGAGCCGGCGCGTGGCGCGGGTCACCGATTTGGGGTCGGCGAAGAGGGGTGCGAGCGTTCCGGCGTCGTCGGCGACCGTGTCGTCGACGATGTGCGGCGCGCCGCTGACGCGGTCCGCGTCGAGCGCCCACACCCCGACCTCGGTGTCGACGGTCGCGAGCAGGAGCGCGTCGCGCAGGACGCCGCGCGACCGGTACTGACCGCGGATCAGCCGCTTGATCGTCAGCTCCTCGGCGGGGCTGCGCTCGATGCCGTAGCGGGCGCGGTAGGCCTGCGGGATCTCGCGGGTGGACTGGGTGATCGCGCGCGCGCCGCCGTGGCGGTCCGACAGCGTGTTCAGCCGCCGCCGCAGCGTGCGCGGCGACCGCCGGAGCGGGTTGCGGTCGATCGCGAAGGCGCACCACGCGAGGCCGGGCGCGACCGTGATCGGGGGCTCAGCGCTCAATGCGCCCGACCCAGTGCTCGAGCGCCTCCTCGTCCAGCGGCCCGACCGTCGAGCCCGCGACCTGCCCGCCCGCGCGCGCGTAGGTGATCGTCGGGCAGACGACGACCGCGTACTCGTTCGCGACGGCGCCGTCGTGGTCGTAGCCGACCGGCAGCGTGGACTGCAGCCCGCGCGCGGTCGCCGCATCGGCGCGCACGGCGACGATCCGGAACTTCACCTCGGGGTGGCGCGCCGCGGCCTGCTCCAGCACCGGGACCTGCGCCCGGCAGCGGGCCACGGGCTCGAACACGAACGCGAGCACGAACGGCCCGTCCTCGGCCAGCTCGCAGGAGTTGAGCACGTCCGCGCCGCGCACGTCGCAGGCGGGCTTCGCGCCGGCGGCGCCCTGATCAGCCTTCGTCGCCACGTTCGCGTCGCAGCGCCCGCGACAGGTCGACGTCGACAGCGGCATCGCGAACGGCGGCAGTTCGTCGCCCGCCTCCAGGCCCTTCGACCCAGCCGTCTTCGTCGCCGCCGAATTGAGCGTGATCCACCCCAGCAGCGCCACCACGAACACCGCGAGCAACACCCCCGGCCGCACCCGCCGCATCACAGGGGGTCAGACCCCTTAACAAAGCGAAATCGCCGTGAGCAGGGCTTTTCATACGAACGCGGCGTTGAGGGGTCAGACCCCTTAATAGTCGGGGTCATGCGGCGACGGCGCGGCGGGCGGGGCGACGGGCGGCGCGGCGCTCGGCGACGACCAGGACCGCCGGGAGGACGATGAGGACGCCGAGCAGCGAGACGGCGAGGTCGATGACGGTGACCAGGCCGAAGTCGCGCAGCATCGCGATGTCGGAGGCGATCAGGACGGCGAAGCCCGCGATCGCGGTGACGCCCGAGGCGAGCACCGCCGCGCCGGTGGAGGCGTAGGTCGTCGCGAGCGCGTCGGGGGCCGAGAGGCCCGCCTCGCGCTCCTCGCGGTAGCGGGCGCTGAGCAGCACCGAGAACTCGGTCGAGATCGCGATGACCAGCGCGCTGAGCGCCGCCGACATCGGGTTGAGCGGGACGCCGATCAGCCAGAGCACGAGTGCCGACCAGCCGGTGGCGAGCGCGATCGGGACGAGCGGCACCCACGCCCGCGCCCACGAGCGGTAGACCGCGAACAGCGCCAGGGCGACCGCGACGAGTCCCGCCAGCGCGGTGAGCATCCGCCGCAGCGGGTCGCTCAGCGCGTGGTTGGCGTCCGCGGCCAGGACGGGCAGGCCAGCGACGGTCGCGGTGACGCCCTTGGGCGGGTCCAGCCGCGCGCGCATGTCCTCGATCACCGCGCGCTGGGCCTCCAGCGACTGCAGCCGCATCCCGAACGCGAGCACCGCGGTGCGCCGGTCGGGCGTGATCGCGGCCTGCGAGAAGTACGGCGGTACGGCGTCCAGCAGCGCGCGGATCTGCGCGCGCGTCACCGACGACTCGGGCTGGCGGAAGAGATCCGGGAGCGACAGCGCGGGGCACAGCTCCCCGCCCGCGCACCCCTTCTGCGCGTTGTAGCCGTGGCGGGTGAGCAGCTCGGCCTGGTAGTCGCGCATCCACGCGATCACCTTCGGGTCGGTGAGATCCTTGCTCTCGACCAGCACGTCGACCTCACCCGCCACGCCGGTGTCGCGCTGCAGCGCGTCGAGGTCGCGCACCGCGGCGAGGTTCTGCGGGACGAGCCGCGGCAGCTCG
Source organism: Solirubrobacter ginsenosidimutans (assembly GCF_027587205.1). The sequence continues at coordinate 292 of NZ_JAPDOD010000052.1, read as the reverse complement.
GAGACGACCGCGATCCGGGAGTCCAGGGCCCAGCCGCCGACGGCGAGCACGGCGGCGACGGCGAGCACGCGCCCGGGATGACGCGCGAGCAGGGCGAGCGCGGCCGCAACGCGGCTCCCCGCGCGTGGCGGTGCCCCGGGAACGTCTCGCTCCGCGATACCAGGATCGGGCACCCCCGGTGCCGTCCCGTCCACCGCGACGCGGCGACGGCGCGCGACGCGGCCGGTCGGCCGGCGGCCGAGCGCGACGAGGGCGCGCAGCGGGCCGCGCGCGGAGCGCCGCAACGCGCCGC
>NZ_JAPDOD010000051.1 GCF_027587205.1 Solirubrobacter ginsenosidimutans | reverse complement strand
CCCGCGCCGGGCCCAGCCCGGCGCCCGCGCCCTGGCCCGCGCCGCGCCGAGGCCCGCGCCACGCCGCGCGCCGCCCCGGCTCTCAAGCTCGGCGCAGGACCCGTTGCACCACAAGGTGTCAGTGCGCGAACGCCGAAGGGACTGAGCGATGGCCGTCGTCGACGTTGGAACCCACGCGCCCGCTTTCGCCGAGCCGTTCGAGCATCTCGTGCTCGACTTCCTCGCGTACCTCGAGTTCGAGCGCGGTCTCTCGCGCAACACCCTTGAGGCGTATCGCTCCGATCTCCTGCAGTACGGCGCGTATCTGCACGGCCGGGACGCGCTCGCCGTGACGCACTCCGACCTCGCGGGCTTCGTCACGTCGCTCGCCACGGGTGACGGGGAGAAACCGGCGGTCGCGCCCGCGACGCTGCAGCGCAAGGTCGCGTGCCTGCGGTCGTTCTACCGGCACCTGCGCCGCCAGGGGATCCTCGAGGACGACCCGACCGCGAACCTGCGCGCGCCCAAGCAGAGCCGGCGCCTGCCGCAGGTGCTCTCGCGCGACGAGGTGGCCAAGCTGCTCGAGCAGCCGCGCGGCACCGAGCCTCCCGCACTCCGCGACCGCGCGCTGCTCGAGCTGATGTACGCCTGCGGCCTGCGGGCGTCGGAGGCGATCGACCTGGAGACGCAGGACCTCGATCTCGAGGCCGGCATCCTCCGTGCCCGCGGCAAGGGCTCCAAGGAGCGTCTCGTTCCTGTCGGCTCGGCCGCGACCCGCGCGGTCAACGTCTACATGAGCCGCGGGCGCCCGAAGCTCGTGGGCGACCGTCTCGAGTCGCGGCTGTTCGTCAACCACCGCGGCAGCGGCTTGACCCGCCAAGGCCTCTACAAGATCGTCCAGCGCCACGCCGAGACCGCGGGGCTCGCCGACCGCATGAGCCCGCACACGCTGCGCCACACGTTCGCGACACACCTGCTGGCCGGGGGCTGCGACCTGCGCTCGCTGCAGGAGATGCTCGGCCACGCCGACATCGCGACCACCCAGCTCTACACGCACCTGTCGGCAGACCGGCTGCGCGACGTCTACTTCGACGCCCACCCCCGCGCCAAGGTGCGCTGATCGCTGAACGCGGCTGCCACAATCGGCAGCCGTGAAGCGAGCCTTCGTCATCGTCATCGACGCCTGCGGTGCGGGCGAGCTGCCTGACTCGGCCGACTACGGCGACGCGGGCGCGAACACCCTCGCGCACGTCGCCGAGGCTGCAGGCGGTCTCGATCTGCCGGTCCTGCAGGGCCTCGGACTCGGCGACATCATGCCGCTGGCCGGCGTGTCGCCCTCACCGGACCGCGTGGTTCACGGGCGCCTGCATCCGCTCGGCCCGGGAAAGGACACCATCACCGGGCACTGGGAGCTGATGGGCGTCGTCACGCCGGTGCCGCTGCGCACCTATCCGGACGGATTCCCCGAGGAGATCCTCGAGCAGTTGCACGATGCGACGGGCCGCGGCGTGCTCTGCAACCGGCCCTACAGCGGCACCGCGGTGATCGACGACTTCGGCGCGCAGCATCTGGCGACCGGCGATCTGATCGTCTACACGTCGGCGGACTCGGTGCTGCAGATCGCGGCGCACGTGGACGAGGTGCCGCCGGCGGAGCTCTACGCGGCGTGCGCCGCCGCCCGCGAGATCATGTCGGGCGAGCACGCCGTCGGGCGCGTCATCGCGCGACCGTTCCGTGGTACGCCGGGCGCGTTCGAGCGCACGGACGGGCGCAAGGACCTCGCGCTGCCGCCGCCCGGGCGCTCCTACATGGACGAGCTGCAGGCTCTCGGTGTGCCGGTGCACACCGTGGGCAAGATCGGGCAGGTGTTCGACGGCGTCGGCGTCGACGTGCAGCACAAGGGCGCGACGAACGCCGCGGCGCTGAAGGCCACGTCGGAGCTGATCGACTCGCTCGACGGCGGGTTCGTCTTCACGAACCTCGTGGAAACCGATCAGGTGTACGGCCATCGCAACGACGTCCCCGGCTATCACGGTGCGCTGAAGGCGATCGATGCCGAGGTGGGGGAGTGGCTCGGGCGGCTGGATCCCGCGCGCGACCTGCTGGTGATCACGGCCGATCACGGGTGCGATCCGACGCTCCCGGGCACCGATCACACCCGCGAGCACGTGCCGCTCCTGGCCCGCTTCGAAGGCCACGACGGCAGGCGCCACGACGGACCGTTCGCCGACGTCGGGGCGTCCGTCCTGCGGTGGCTCACCGACCGCGAGGCGCCCCTTCCCGGGACGCCGTTTCTCTAACACACAAGTTTTGCGTTTGTCCAGGTGTAGATCGACGCGCCTCGCGGGAATCCACTCACTGTGCCCTCACTGGTTGCCATAACCCGCTGGACCACGTTGGCCGCCGCCACCGCCGTCATCGCCGGCTGTGGTGACAGCGCGAGCTCGGCGCCCGCGCCCAAGGCGAAGACGGCCGCGAAGACCGACGCCAAGCCCACCGCCGCGCCGGGGAAGAAGAAGCCGCCGACCGACACCGAGCAGCTCGACACGCTGCTCGCCGATCGCGGAGCCGCGCTCGCGCAGGGCGACCGGGCCGACTTCCTGGCCACCTCCACCGGCGCGCAATCCACCAAGGACAAGCGTCAGATCGTGGCCGCGAAGGCGCTACCGCTGACGTCGGTCCGTCTGGAGGCGAAGGGCACCGAGGTCAGCGGCACCCGCGCGACGCTGCGCGTGGAGATGTCCTACTCCTTCGACAAGATCGACACCTTCTACTACAAGACCTCGCGGATGACGGCACAGAAGACGCCGGAGGGCTGGAGGGTCTCCAACGATCGGCCGTCGGCGGGGGCGCTGGCGCCCTGGGAGTACAAGACCTACAAGGCCCGGACGAGCACGCACTTCCTCGCCCTGGCGCCGAAGAGCATGAAGGTCGGCAGCCTGATGACCGACCTCGAAAAGGGCTACGACCGCATGAAGCGCGGCCTCCCCGGCGTCAAGGCGCCCAAGCGGGTCCTGGTGATCGTCGCCCGCACGAGTGCCGACACGAAGGCGCTCACCAAGGATCTCAAGACGCTCAACTCGCTCACGGCGGTGGCGGAGAACCAGTACTCGACGACCGGTGCGGCGAAGCGCGTCGACCACACCTGGGGTCAGCGGGTGTTCGTGCTCTGGCCCACCTACGGCAACCGGAGCGCCGACGAGCGCCGCACCGTGATCACCCACGAGCTGGTCCACACCGCGCTCGCCGGTCGCACCTCCGCTCGGACCCCGCCGTGGCTCAGCGAGGGCATCGCGATGTACGTCTCAGGCGACGACCGTGCGGGTGACGCCGGCGCGCTGATCAGCGGCCGCGGCGTGCTCAAGGACGCCTCCAAGCAAGCCGCGGTCAAGAAGGCGATGTCACTGGCCCGCCTCTCGAGGCCGTCCGCGCTGAGCAACATGTCGCCGGTCTCACTGAGCTTCGCGTACTCGTACTCCTCCGCGGCGGCGTTTGCGATCGCGCAGAAGCACGGTCGCAAGGGTCTGATGAAGCTGCTCAGCGCGTACAACAGCGAGAAGGTCAAGGGCTCGGGCAGCAAGCTGACCGACCGGGCGCTGCGCCGCGCACTGCACACGTCGCTGTCGGCCCTGAAGGCCGACGTCGACGCGTACGCCTCATCGCATTCGAAGTTCTAGCGCCGCAAGTCGCCTGGGACGCGCCGGGCTCGGGCGAAGGCGCCCGGCGGGCGAGCTAGCCTCCTCGGGCGATGCCCGAGCTACCTGAAGTCGAGACGATCCGCGGCCATCTCGCGCCTCACGTCGAAGGACGGACGCTTGAGGCCGTGGAGATCCTCGATTCGCGCTGGTGCCGCCCGCTCGCTCCGGCCGAGCTGACCGCCGCGATCGAGGGTCGCGTCGTCGAGAAGCTCGCCCGCCGGGGCAAGTACCTCGTCTGGGAGCTCTCCGACGACGTGTACCTGCTCATGCACCTGCGCATGACCGGCACGCTCCTGCTCGACCCGTCACCGCCGCCGCGGCACATGCGCGTGCGCATCGACCTCGGCGACCACGTGCTCGTGTTCGACGACCCACGGCGGTTCGGTACGGGCGAGCTCGCGCTCGGCCCGGAGGCCCTGGACGCGTTCTTCGACGCCCGCCTCGGCGTCGAGCCGCTCGAACGTGACTTCACCGGCGAGCATCTCTACTCGCTCGCCCAGACCTCGCGCGCGCCGATCAAGGCGTTTCTGCTCGACCAGAAGCGCGTCGCCGGCGTCGGCAACATCTATGCCGACGAGGCGCTGTTCCGCGCCCGCGTGCACCCGCTACGCCCTGCTAACCGGCTCAACCGCGCCCAGGCCGCGGCCATTCGCGACGGCGTCGTCGAGTCACTCATGCTCGGCCTGGAGGCCAAGGGCGCGACCATCGACGACTTCCGCGACCCCTACGGCGTCAGCGGGAGCTTCCAGGACCAGTTCCTGATCCACCTGCGCGAGGGCGAGCCCTGCGTCAACTGCTCCAACACCGTGCGCAAGCTCCGCGTCGCCGGACGCGGGACCTACGTCTGCGAGCGCTGTCAGCCGCGCCCGCGCCCATCTCGCCGGCGCACCTGAGCCAACCGCGCCGACGCGTCTCCCAACCTGGGCGCCGCCTCCTCGGCGGCGCCGGCTATGCCGCGGCCGCGTACTCCTTCAGGCCGCCAGAACGATCGAACGCCACGAGCTCCTGGTAGCCGCCGATGCTCTTGCCATCGATTACGACCTGGGGGAACGTCATCATCCCCGTAAGACGCACGAGCTCCGCGCGACCCTCGGGGTCCTTGGCGAGGTTGATTTCCTCGTAGGCGACCCCGCGCTTGGCGAGGAGGGCCTTGGCAACGCGGCAATAGCCGCAGGGCTCGGTCGTGTAGACGGTGATCTGGCTCATGACTTCAGAAAGGATAGTGCGATATCCGGATCGGTAAAGACCGAAGGCATCGTCCTGCGGTCCATCCGGTACGGGGAAGCGGACCGGATCCTCCACTTGTACACCCCGACGCGGGGTCGGTTGAGCGCGATCGCCAAGGGCGTGCGCAAGGCCAAATCGCGCTTCGGCGGACGCCTCGAGCCGTTCTTCCGGCTCGACCTGGTGCTCTATGAGGGCCGCAGCGACATGCTGACGGTGACCTCGGTCGAGACCGTCGCCGCCCACCCGCGCCTGCGTGAGCACGGCGGGTCCCTCGACGGCGCGGCCCGCGCCTGCGAGGCCGTCGCCCGCATCTTCGACGACGGCGAGCCGCACGCCGGCGTGTACCACCTGCTCGCGAACGAGCTCGCCCTGCTCGACCGCGCCCCCGACCGCGCCGGCCGCCCCAACGCCCTGGCCTTCCGCCTCAAGCTCCTGCTCGCCGCCGGCTTCGCGCCCCAGCTCGCAGGCTGCGCCTCGTGCGGCGAGCGTGAGCACCTCGTCGGCTTCTCCGGCGCGGCGGGCGGCGTGGTCTGCGGCGCGTGCGAGGCCAATGCCTTCCCGCTCGACGAGGAGGCGCACGGGTTCATGGTCGCCGCCCTCGGGCGCTCACTGGCCGACACGCCCGACGCATCCCCTCGCGCTCTGGCCCAGGCCGAGCGCGCGATCACCGACACGCTCGAGCACCACGCCCACCTGCGCCTGCGCCCCGTCGGCTCGCGCTGAAGGGGGTGGGTCGACTTTGTCACCTCCCAGGTGACAAAGTCGACGGACCCCCCGGTACCGGAGGAGCGGTTTTCCAGCATCTGCGAATCCAGCCCGAGAGCGACACGTTTGTCCGTGGCTGGCATATAGGCTGCGAGCCGATGAGTCGGTTCTTCTTCGCGTCCGCCCTGCTGGCCACGGGGGCGGTCGCCGCCGTTCCCGCGCCCGCCTCCGCCGCGATCCGTTCGTTCCGGTCGCCCACCGGGAATCTCGGCTGCATGTTCTATTCCGACCCCGACGTCGAGCCGCAGGTCCGTTGCGAGTGGAAGGGCGGCAACGATCGCGCCGTTGTGGTCGACGAGACCCGCAAGGCCAAACGGATCAAGATCACGGACACCGTGCTCGATTCGAAGGCCAAGGTGCTCAAGTACGGCAAGCGCACGAAGTTCGGTCGTCTGACCTGCACGTCGCGCACCTCCGGCATCACCTGCAAGAGCGCCAAATCCGGCCACGGCTTCGTGGTCTCCGTCGAGAAACAGCAGGTGTTCTGAGCCATGGCTGACGAGAAGTGGGTCTACGACTTCGCCGAGGGTTCGAAGGACATGCGGGATCTGCTCGGCGGCAAGGGCGCGAACGTCGCGGAGATGACGCGCGTGCTCGGCGCCGACCGCGTCCCGGCCGGCTTCACGATCACGACCGAGGCCTGCGTCGCCTACATGAACGCCGGCCAGCACGAACCGGAGGACATGGCGGACCAGGTCGCCGAGGCGCTCGAGCGCCTGCAGGAGCACACGGGCAAACTGCTCGGCGACGACGCGGACCCGCTGCTGGTCTCGGTTCGCTCCGGTGCTCGCGAGTCGATGCCCGGAATGCTCGACACCGTCCTCAACCTCGGCCTCAACGACACCTCGGTCGAAGGCCTCGCGAAGGCCACCGAGAACGAGCGCTTCGCCTGGGACTCCTACCGGCGCTTCGTCCAGATGTTCGGCAACGTCAGCCGGGGCATCGACGGCGAGGCCTTCGAAAAGGAGATCTCGAACATCAAGAGCGACGCCGGAGTCGAGGAAGACACCGACCTCGACGTCGCCGCGCTGAAGACCCTGACCGATCGCTTCAAGGCCCTGTACGAGAAGCACACCGGCGAGAAGTTCCCGCAGGATCCGAAGGAGCAACTGCGCCTGGCGATCCGCGCGGTCTTCGATTCCTGGACCGGCGACCGCGCAGAGGCCTACCGCCGGATCAACCACATCCCGGACGACTGGGGCACCGCGGTCAACGTGCAGCAGATGGTGTTCGGCAACAAGGGGGACACCTCGGGGTCCGGCGTCGCGTTCAGCCGCGACGAGGTGACCGGCGCACCCGAGCCCAGCGGCGACTTCCTGCCCAACGCGCAGGGCGAGGACGTCGTCTCCGGCGCTCGCACGCCACGCGACATCCGCGAGATGAAGGAGTGGCTGCCGGACGCCCACGCGCAGCTGATGGACATCCTGCGCACGCTCGAGAAGCACTACGGCGACATGCAGGACACCGAGTTCACGGTGGAGGAGGGGCAGCTGTACATGCTCCAGACGCGCAACGCCAAGCGGCCGGCGCAGGCCGCGGTGCGCTTTGCGCGCGACGCCGTCGACGAGGAACTGCTGGATCGCGAGCAGGCGCTGATGACGATCGACGCCGAGATGCTCACGGCGCTGCTCGTCCAGACCTTCGATCCCAACGCCGACTACGAGGTGATCTCCAAGGGCGTTCCCGCCGCGCCGGGCGGCGCCAAGGGCGAGGTCGTCTTCACAGCCGCGGAGGCCGTCGAGGCCGCCGCCGAGAACCCGCCGCGGGCCGTCGTGCTCGTCCGGCCGGACACCAACGCGAACGACGTCGCCGGCTTCCACGCCGCCAAGGGCATCCTCACCAGCCTCGGAGGCAAGGCCAGCCACGCGGCGCTCGTCGCCCGCGGCATGGGCGTCCCGTGCGTCACGGCCGCCTCGGGGTTGAAGATCAACCTCGAGGAGCGGGTCATCCGGGTCGGCGACCACGTGATCAAGGCCGGAGATTTCATCGCCATCAACGGCACGACCGGCGAGATCACGCTCGACGACATCCCGCTCGTCGACCCGACCGAGGATCCGGCCTTCGACGAGATCCTCGAGGCGTTCGAGACCGTGCTCGGCTGGGCCGACGACATCCGCCGGTTGGGCATTCGCGCCAATGCCGACACGCCGCACGACGCGGACAAGGCGCGCGAGCTGGGCGCCGAGGGCATCGGCCTGTGCCGCACCGAGCACATGTTCATGGCCGAGGACCGGCAGCCGAAGATGCGGACGATGATCATGGCCGACACCCGCGACTCGCGCCGCGACGCGCTGGCCGAGCTGTTGCCCTTGCAGCAGGAGGATTTCGAAGGCCTGTTCGAGGCGATGAAAGGCCTGCCGGTCACGATCCGGCTGCTCGACCCGCCGCTGCACGAGTTTCTGCCTGACCTGCCGGACCTGGCGGCGCAGGTCGAGCGTGCGCGGATCGAGCTCACGGACGACCTGGAGACGCTCGAGAAGCTGCTGGTGACGACCGAGCGCATCTCCGAGGAGAACCCGATGCTCGGCACGCGCGGCTGCCGGCTCGGGATCCTCTACCCCGAGATCTACGAGATGCAGGTTCACGCGATCTTCCGGGCGGCGAAGGCGATGGATGAGCCGCCGCACCCCGAGATCATGATCCCGCTCGTCGACTACGAGCAGGAGCTGGAGATCATGCGCGAGCTGGTGGTCCGGATCGGCGAGGAGGAAGGGCTGCACGAGGTAGAGGACTACACCGTCGGGACCATGATCGAGCTCCCCCGCGCGTGTTTTGTTGCAGATCGGATCGCAAAATTTGCAGACTTCTTCTCTTTCGGCACAAATGACCTGACCCAGACGGCGCTGGGGTTCTCCCGCGACGACGTCGAGTCGAAGTTCGTGCCCGCCTACATGGAGCGCAAGATCATCGACCGCTCGCCGTTCGAGACGATCGACAAGCCCGGGGTCGGCTGGCTCGTGCGGCTCGCCGCGTGGGTCGGACGCGAGTCACGACCGGATCTGAAGCTCGGGATCTGCGGCGAGCACGGGGGAGACCCGGACTCGATCGAGTTCTTCCACATGGCGGGGCTCGACTATGTGTCCTGCTCGCCCTTCCGGGTGCCGATCGCGCGGGTCGCGGCGGCACAGGCGGCGATCATCCACGCCCACGACCGCTCCTGGGCGGACGCCTGAGGACTTTGCACCAACTTTGCAAATTCTGCTGGTCGCGTCGGTGCGGCCAGTCAGAATGGGAGGGGTGACCGCACCGCCCGACACCACGAGCGCTTTCGCCGCCGCCCAGCAGGCGCGAGAGGCCGCGTGGCTGTCCCCGCTGGCGATGCCGTCCTACCCCGCGCGCCGGGCAAGCGAGGAGGTCGACAGCGGCGTGCGGACGCCCTTCCAGCGCGACCGCGACCGGATCGTTCACTGCAAGGCCTTCCGCCGGCTCAAGCACAAGACGCAGGTGTTCGTCGCGCCCGAGGGCGACCACTACCGCACCCGTCTGACCCACACGCTCGAGGTCACGGGGATCAGCCGCACGGTCGCCCGGGCATTGCGGCTCAACGAGGACCTGACGGAGGCGATCGGGCTCGGGCACGATGTCGGGCACCCGCCGTTCGGCCACATCGGCGAAGACGTCCTGGACCGCGCGGGACGCGAGCGCTTCGGGCGCCATTTCCGCCACAACGAGCATTCGCTGCGCGTCGTGGACGTCCTGGAGCGCCTCAATCTCACCGAGCCGGTGAGGGACGGCATCCTGCGCCACTCCTCCGGCGCCGGCGAGCCGGCGACGCTGGAGGGCAAGATCGTCCGGCTGGTGGACCGGATCGCCTACATCAACCACGACATCGACGACGCCGTTCGCGCGGGCGTGCTGCATCCGGGTGACCTGCCGGTGGACGAGATCGCGATCCTCGGGCCCACGGGTCCCGCGCGGATCGACACGCTCGTCAACGACCTCGTCGAGCACTCCGAGCAGGCGGGGGACATCGCGCAGGGCAAGAGCGTCGGTCGCGCGATGTACGCGCTGCGCTCGTTCATGTTCGAACGCGTCTATCTCGGGCCGCGGGCACGGGCCGAGCACGCGAAGATCGAGCGGGTGCTGCGCGGGCTGTTCGAGTGGTACTGCACGCACCCGGAGGACCTGCCCGAGCCGGTTCCGGGGGCGGACGAGGCCGATCGGGTCATCGACTACCTGGCCGGGATGACCGATCGGTTCGCGATCCGTGCCTGGACGGTGCGGTTCGTCCCGCAGGGATTGGCGCTCTGATGCCGCGCTACACCGACGAGTCGCGCGAGCGCGTCCGGGACGCGGTCAACTTCGAGGAGCTCGTGGGCGCGCGAACCGAGCTCAAGCGGGCCGGGGTCGGGCGCCTCCAGGGCCTCTGTCCCTTCCACGAGGAGCGCACTCCCTCATTCGGGATCGATCCGACCGAGAAGGTCTACCACTGCTTCGGTTGCGGGGCGGGCGGGGACGTGTTCCGGTTCGTGATGGACACCGAAGGGCTCACCTTCGGCGAAGCGCTCGAGACGCTGGCCGAGCGCTATCGCGTGACGTTGGAGCGTGAGACCGAGGACCCGCATGACGCCGCTCGACGAGAGCGACGGGAACGGCTCTACGCGCTGCTCGAGCGCACGGCCGCGTATTACGTGCGGGTGCTGTGGGAGGCGCCTGAGGCGGCGAGCGCGCGCGAGTACCTGGAGCGCCGCGGGCTGCGTGAAGACGTGCTGCGGGCCTATCGCGTGGGCTTCGCCCCGGATGCGTACGACCGGGTGCTCCTCGGATCGCAGAAGGCGGGGTTCAGCCAGGAGGAGTTGCTCGCGGCCGGACTGATCCAGCCCAGCCGCGGCCGGGCGGGCGTGATGGACCGTTTCCGCGGGCGGGTGACGTTCCCGCTGACGGACGCGAAGGGCCACGTCCTGGGCTTCGGGGCGCGCGCGATGAAGCCCGACCAGCAGCCGAAGTACCTCAACACGTCCGACGGCGAGATCTTCCATAAGAGCCAGGTGGTCTACGGCCAGGACATGGCGCGCGCCGCGGCCGCGAAGGCGGGGCGGGTGGTGATCGTCGAGGGCTACACCGACGTGATCGCCCTGCATCAGGCGGGCGTGCCCGAGACCGTGGCCCAGATGGGCACGGCGCTGACGGAGCAGCAGGTCGACGCCGTCGCGCGCCTCGCCCCGAAGGCGCTGCTGTGCCAGGACCCCGACAGCGCGGGCCAGGCGTCGGCCAAACGCGGGCTCGACGCGCTCACCGCGCTCATGAAGTCCGACAAGTGGCGCACCCGCTCGGTCGAGTTCAAGATCGTGCGCCTGCCCACCAAGCAGGACCCGGCGGACGTCGTGCAGCATGCCGGGGCGGAGGAGATGGTGCGGCTGCTGCAGACGGCGATGCCGATCGAGCGCTTCGAGGTCGAGCGGGCGCTCGAGCAGGAGGACGCGAGCACGGATGAGGTACTGGCCGAAGCGGTCAGGATCATCGCGCCGCTGAAGGCCAGCGTGCTGCGCGACGACCTGGAGAAGCTCACCGCGGACCGCCTGGGCATCAGCCCGCAGCTTGTGGGCGAAGTGCTGCGAGGGGCGGCGGCCCAGGCGCAGTCGCAGGGCCAGGGAGCGAGCGGCGATGGCCAGTGGCAGGGTCGTCAGAACGGCTGGGGCGACCGTGGCGGCAAGCAGCGCAACGGCGGCGGCCGGTGGGACAACAACGGCCGCGGCGGGCGGGACCGCTTCCGCACACCCGGCGCTCCACCGCCCCCGATCGACCCGCGCGCGGTCCTCGCCCGCCGCGAGCAGAGCGAGGAGGCCTACCTCGCCTACTGCATCGCGCTGCCCGACGAGGGCGAGCGCCGCCTGGCCGAGGTCGACATCGACGACTACTTCTCCTCCGCGACGATCCGCAAGGCGGCCGACTATCTCCGCGAGCACCTTCGCCACCCCGGGAGCAAGCTTCCCACCGGGGATGAGGACCTCGCTCGCCTGGTGGCCAAACTGACGGTCGACGCAAACCGCATCGAGGCCACACCGGCAAAGCTTGAGCTCGAAGCCCTGCAGCTCGACTTGCACCGCCTCGAACGCCACATCTCCAACGCCCGCATCAGCGGGACCACCGGCGTCAGCGCCCTGGCGATGGAGCGCCAGAAGGTGCTCGACGCGATCCGTCACAAGCTCACCTGAGCAGCGCTTTTCCGTCCGGCACACGAACTAGTGTTCGTGTCGTCATGGATCGCGAAACGCTCGCTGACTGGCTCGCCGAAGGGCGCTCGATCGAGTCGATCGCGCGCGAGACGGGCCGCGCCGCGTCGACGGTGGCGTACTGGGTCAACAAGTACGGGCTGCGGTCACAGCACGCCAAGCAGCACGCATCGCGCGGAGGGGTCGAGCGGGAGGATCTCGAAGCTCTGCTGGCCGAGGGCGTCTCGATCCGCGCGATGGCCGAGCGGCTCTGCGTGTCGTACACGACGGTGCGGCACTGGATGGCGAAGTACGAACTGACGACGCCGCGTGGGCGGCGGCTTGCAGAAACGGCCTCTGCACGGGCGAACGGTGCTGAGACGACAGAGGCGAGTTGCCCCGTGCATGGGCACACGCTGTTCGTCCGCCGCGGGGCGGATGGGTTCCGGTGCCGGCTCTGCCGAAGCAGCGCGGTGCACCGCCGCCGGCGCGAGGTCAAGCGGACGTTGGTCGCGGAGGCGGGCGGCGCCTGCGTGCTCTGCGGCTATGACCGCGGGCTGTCCGGACTGCACTTCCACCACGTGGATCCGAAGGAGAAAGCCTTCGCTCTCTCGCGCCAGGGGGTGACCCGATCACTGGCCGCAGCGAGGGCCGAGGCGGCCAAATGTGTGCTGCTCTGCTCCAACTGCCACGCGGAAGTTGAGGCCGGGACTGCGAAATTGCCCGCCGCGTTACTACTATGAGGCGCGGCCGCTTTCGGCGGCCACATTCGGGGGTAGCTCAATCGGCAGAGCATTCGACTGTTAATCGAAGGGTTGTGGGTTCGAGTCCCACCCCCCGAGCTAGGACTGGAGCCGCCCAAACGGGCGGCTTCAGTCGTTTTCGGACCTGCGCCGCACCTCGTCGGCCGGGACCGACCTGTTGGCCAGATGAGCGATCTCGGGGACATCTGTCCGAAGTTCGGCGTTAGTTCGCTCGGTTCACGGGATATGCCCCCCTTGTAAGGAGGCGGGGGTCCAGTGCGTCGGGAGCCGCACACCCGCCTCTGAATCGAGCGGGAGGTACCACATGCGAAAGCAGGCCTTTGCGGCCGCGCTGCTCGTCGCCCTGATCGCCGCGCCCACCAGCGCGAGCGCCCAGGAGTCGCCGCCACCGGCGACGAGCTTCGAGAAGGTCACCCTGGACGACTTCCCGGGTGAGCCGATGAATCTGGCCGTGCTGCCCGACGGGCGGGTGCTGCACACGACCCGCGCGGGCGAGGTGCGGCTGCACAACCCGCGGACCGGGCTCAACACCCTGGCGGGCAAGCTGAACGTCTATCAGCACGACGAGGAGGGCCTGCAGAGCGTTGCGGTCGACCCGAACTTCGAGACCAATCGCTGGGTCTACGCGTACTACTCGCCGCCGCTGAGCACGCCCGTCGACGATCCGAGCACGCCGGTGACCAACGAGGGCGACGCGCCTGAGACCGGCACGGCGGTGGACTTCGCCCCCTTCAAGGGCTATCTCCAGCTGAGCCGGTTCAAGCTGCAGGGAGACACGCTCAAGCTCGACACCGAGGAGAAGATCCTCCAGGTGCCGGTGGACCGGGGCATCTGCTGTCACGTCGGCGGCAACATCGACTTCGACGCCACAGGCAACCTGTTCCTGAGCACCGGCGACGACTCGAACCCGTTCGCGTCCGACGGCTACGCGCCGATCGACGACTCGCCGAACCGCAACCCGGTCTACGACGCCCGCCGCAGCGCGGGCAACACGAACGATCTGCGCGGCAAGCTGCTGCGGATCCATCCGAAGGACGGCGGCGGGTACACGATCCCGCTCGGGAACCTCTTCCCGCAGGGGACGGCCAGCACCAAGCCCGAGATCTACGCGATGGGCCTGCGCAACCCGTTCCGTTTCGCGGTGAACCGCAAGAACGGCGACGTCTACCTCGGCGACTACTCGCCGGACGCGGGCGTGGCGAATCCACAAAGAGGCCCCGCCGGCCAGGGCCGCTGGATGCTGATCAAGCGACCCGCCAACTACGGCTGGCCGTTCTGCGCCACGCCGGACATGCCGTACGTCGACTACGACTTCGCCACCAAGACCTCCGGCGAGCAGTTCAACTGCAACGCGCCGACGAACGACTCGCCCTACAACACCGGCCTGAAGAAGCTGCCCGCGGTGGCCCAGCCCGACGTCTGGTACTCCTATGACACGTCGCCGCTGTTCCCCGAGCTCGGGCCGGCGAACACGCCCGGCGGCATCGCCCCGATGGGCGGGCCGGCCTATGACCCGACGCCCGGCAACAGCTCGCCCTTCCGGTTCCCGAACTACTTCAAGGGCACGCCGCTCTTCTACGAGTGGTCGCGCGACTACATCAAGGAGTTCCGGCTCAACGGCCGCAGGCTCGCCGAGATCCGCCCGTTCGAGACGTTCGTCGACAACCCGATGGACATGGAATACGGCCCGGACGGCGCGCTCTATGTGCTCGAGTACGGCGACGGCTACTTCGCCGAGAACCCGGACGCCCAGCTGGCGAAGATCAACTTCGTCCGCGGCAACCACACGCCGATCCCGAAGGTCGCGGCGGACGTGGTCAGCGGGCGGGCGCCGCTGACCGTGAAGTTCTCCAGCGCGGGCACGAACGACCCCGACGGCGACCCGCTCGCCTACGCGTGGGACTTCGAGGCCGACGGCAAGGTCGACTCGGGCGACGCCAACCCGACCCACGTCTACGCCTCCAACGGCACCTATCGGGCGACGCTGAAGGTCACCGACCGCACCGGGCGCTCCGCGTCGGCCGAGGTCCTAGTCCTCGTGGGCAACGCCCAGCCGAAGGTCGAGCTGACCACGACGCCGCCCGCCGAGGGACCGTTCCAGTTCGGCGACACCGTGACCTACACGGTCAAGGTCATCGACGACACGCCTGTCGACTGCAGCAAGGTCACGGTCGCGTTCGTCCTCGGCCATGAGACCCACGGCCACCCGCAGTCCTCGACCGCGGGCTGCACCGGGTCGATCAAGACGTTCCTCGACGGTGGACACACCGGGGCGGCCAACCTCAGCGCCGTGTTCGTCGCCTCCTACACCGACCCCGGTGAGGGCGGCACGCCCGGCCTGACCGGCAGCGCCCAGGTCCGGATCGTGCCCAGCGCGGGCCCGACCCCGACGCCTACTCCGCCGGCGCCGTAGCCACGCCTGTCGTCGCGGCCCAGCGCTCCAGCTGGGCCGCGGCGGTGGCGGTACCCGGGTTCGCGAACGACCACGCGGCGATCTCCGCCGCCCGCGCCCGCAGCTCCGGCATCCCCAGCGCCCGCCGCACCGCGAGCCGCACGCCCCACGGGGTGCAGAAGCGCGGAGCGAGCCGCACGCCCACACCCGCCCAGTCGACCCGCGCGGCGTTCTCCGCCATATCGCCCCCGGCGGGCACGACGACCACCGGGCAGCCGGACACGAGCGCCCGAGCAAGCGTCCCATGGCCGCCGTGGGTGATCACGAGGTCGCAGCGCGGCATCGTGCGCGCGTAGGACATCCACGGCGCCAGAACGGTGTTCGCGGGTGCGGCCACAGCATCTGACGCGCCGATCGCCACGACCCGCACCGGCTCATCGGCCAAGCCTTCCAAGCACGCCCGCAACAGCGATCCAGAGGGATCCTGCGACGTCGAAGGCGCCACCAGCACCACCGGCTCGTCCCCGGGCACCGGCTCGACCAGCGGCCCGCCCGGCTCCCACAGCAGCGGACCGACGACGCGGCACCACGACGGCCACTCCCGCGGGTACTCGAGCTGCGGCAGCGTCGCGACCATCGTCAGCGAGCGGGAAAGACCCGTGTGCGTCCAGGGCAAGGGCGGCAACCCCAATCGCGCCCGGCAGTCGTTGTACTCCCGTCGTCCCTGGTCCAGCCCGACCGCCACAGCGCGGTCCGTCTGCTTCCAGAGCGCCGCGCCGACCCGCGTCCGCGGCTTGCGGGCGCCGATCGAGAACGGTGGGAAGCCCGGCGGGAGGTCCGGGTGCACGTGCGGGATCACCGTCGCCACCGGCACGCCCTCCAGCTCCGCCGCCAACGCGGGTGCGACCGTCAGGATGTCCGAGACCACCACGTCCGGCTCGAACGAGCGCACGAACGCCTGGGTCACCCGCGCGGCGAGCACGGCGGCCTCGTAGGGCTTCAGCGGCCGTTCGCGGGTGGGGAAGACCTGATACTCCGGCGCGGGGGAGAAGACCACGCCCGCGGCCTCGCAGGGCTCACGCCAGCGCTGCCAGGTCTCGATCGCGACTTCATGCCCGCGGGTGACCAGCTCCGAGCCCAGCGCGATGATCGGGAACGCGTGCCCCGGGTCGCCGAACGCCCCGAGCAGCACCCTCACGCGCCGAGCTCCTTCGCATAGCCGATCATCTCCAGCCCTACCCACGGGTGCCACTCGCGACGGCCGTCGCGTTCCCAGCCCTGCGCTTGGTAGAACTGCTCCGCGGGGGCTCCCAGCGGCGTCCAGAGGCGCTCGCGCTCATAGCCGCGGGAGCGCATCTCGCTCTCGGCGAGCCCCATCATCCGCCCCGCGATGCCCCGCCGCCAGTGCGAAGGGCGCACGAACACGAGCCCGACATGCGCCACGGTCGCCGAGTAGGAGCGAAACGCGACCGAGGTGATCAGCGTGTCGTCATCCCACCCGAGCAGGGCGAACGCATCCGCCTCGAGGTAGCGATCCGCCCACCGCAGCGGCGCGACCGGGACGACCCAGCCGGGGGCCGTCCACTCCAGATAGCTCTCGTCGCACATGCGCGCGAGCTCGGTCAGCGCGCCCATGTTGCCCCGCGTCAGGGGCTGGAGGTTCACTCCGTCAGCTCGGCGACCGCGCGCAGCTGCGCCAGCCGGTCCTCGAACGTCCACGCCATCGGCGAGATCATCAGCGTGCCGACGCCCGCGTCGCGGTAGACCGCGAGTCGCTCACGCACGACGTCCGGCGGCCCGACCAGGCACAGCGTGTCGATCAGCTCGGCCGGGAGCGCGGCGGCCGCCTCGTCCTTGCGGCCCTCCAGGTACAGCTCCTGGACGGTGTCCGCGGCCTCCTCGAAGCCGTACCGTCGCACCAGCGCGTTGTAGAAGTTCTGCTTGCGCGAGCCCATCCCGCCGACGTAGAGGGCGACGTAGTGGCGCATCGCGTCGCGAGCGGAGTCGCGGTCGTCGGACACCATCGCGGTGACCGTCGGGACGATGTCGAAGTCCGCGAAGCCCTTGCCGCCGCCGGCGCGGGCGAAGCCGTCCTCGAGCAGCGGCAGGAACTCGCCGACGTGCTCGGGGGAGAACAGCGTCGGCAGCCAGCCGTCGGCGATCTCCGCCGCCAGGGTCGTGTTCTTCGGCCCGATCGCGGCGATGTAGATCGGGATCCGCTCCTGGACGGGCGAGATCGTCAGCTTCAGCGCCTTGCCCGGGCCGTCGGGCAGCGGCAGCGTGAGCGTCTCGCCGTCGAAGACGACCCGCTCGCGCGCGAGCGCCATGCGCACCACGGCCACGTACTCGCGCGTGCGCTGCAACTGATGAGCGAACCGCTGCCCGTGCCAGCCCTCGGCCACCTGCGGGCCGCTGGTGCCGATCCCGAGCAGCATCCGCCCGTCGGAGAGCTGGTCGAGCGTCGCGGCGGTCATCGCCGTCATCGCCGCCGACCGGCCGGGCATCTGGAAGATCGCCGAGCCGAGCTTGATCGTCGTCGTCGCCTGCGCCAGCCACGCGAGGATCGTCGCGGCGTCGGAGCCGTAGGCCTCCGCGGTCCAGACCGAGTCGTAGCCGAGCCGCTCGGCTTCCAGCACCAGCTCGAGCTGCTGCGCCGCGGTGAGGCCGAGGCCCCAATAGCCGATGTGGACCCCGAGCTTCACTTAGCGCGCCGCGCCGATCCGATCGACGAGCCGCAGCAGGTGCAGCGGCGAGAACGGCTTGGTCAGGAAGAGGTCCGCACCCGCGTCCTGCGCCCCGCGCTCGACCACGTCGCCCGAATCGCCGGTCAGCATCACGATCGTCGCGCCCGCCGTCGCGGGGTCAGAGCGCAGGCGCCGGCACGTCTCGATCCCGTTCAGGCGCGGCATGTCGACGTCGAGGAAGACGATCTCCGGCTTCGTGGTGACCGCGCGTTCGATCGCCTCGACCCCGTCACCCGCCTCCTGCAGGCGATAGCCCGAGATGTCCTCGAGCGTCGTCGCGATCAGTTTGCGGATCATCGGGTCATCGTCGACGATCAGGATCGTCCGGGTCACATCGCCCCCGCTCGGAGCCGCTCGAACTCGGAGTCGGGGATCGCGTCGAACGCTGCGACGACCGCGGGATCGAACTGCGTGCCGGTGACGCGCCGGATCTCCTCGCGGGCGTGCGCCCAGTCCGAGGCCGGACGGTAGGGGCGGTCCGTGGTCAGCGCGTCGAGTGTGTCGGCGACGGAGAACACACGGGCGGCGAGCGGGATCTCCTCGCCGGCGAGCCCGTCCGGATAGCCGGTGCCGTCCCACCGTTCGTGGTGGTGGCGGACGACGAGCTTGCCCTCGCCGAGGAAGTCGACGTCGCGCAGGATCTCTGCGCCGACGACAGGGTGCTGGGCGATCAGCGTGTACTCCTCATCCGTGAGCCGGCTGGTCTTGAACAGGATCGCGTCCGGCACCGCGACCTTGCCGATGTCGTGCAGCAGGAAGCCGAACTCGATCTGCGGCGACTCCTCGAGGGAGATCCCCACGGCGCGGGCGAGTTCCATCCCATAGGCGGTGACGCGCTCGGCATGCTTGCCGGTATACGCATCGCGCGCCTCGACGGCGTTCGAAAGTGCCCGAACGGTCGCGCGATACGAGCGCCGGAGCTCCTGCGCGCGGGCGCGCTCCTGTTTGAAGACCTCTCGGAGGTCGGCGGCGTAGCGCTCCAATTGGCGCTGACGGGATGCTGCTTGTTGCTCCGTGCGTTCGAGCCGTGCCCGAAGCAGGGGAACAGTCTCCTCACCGGTTCCGGCGCTCATTTCCTCACCATCGGTGCCCGCCAACGCTCGAACTAGCCTACTGAGCACTCCAACGCAGCGCGCTGCGGGATCTTGCTGTGATTGACAGGGTCCTACGCTTTCGCGCGAATGCGCACGCTTTGGGCCGCTTTTGCGATCGTTCTTGCAGGGTTGATCGGGCTCCTCGTGCTGGAGGACGACACCCCGGCGCCCCGCCCGGCGGCCAAGACCGCGTCGGTCGCCACGATCGCCTCGCGCGTCGAGGTGCTGCGCGGGCTGCGGTTCCGCTCGCGCCCGGTCCCGCAGTCCGTTTCCCCCGCACAGGCGCGCCGCGAGGGCCTCGAGGATCTCGATCGCTCCTACCCCGAGGCGCGCCGCCGCGCCGACGAGGAGGTGCTCAAGCTGCTCGGCCTGATCGAGCCGCGCGTCGACCTGCGCGCGATCTCGGCGTCGGTCTTCGGCGAAGGCGTCGCCGGCTACTACGACCCCCGCTCCAAGCGGCTGCGGATCGTCTCCGGGACGACACCCGACGCGCTGAGCGAAATGGTCCTCGCCCACGAGCTGACCCACGCGCTGGAGGATCAGCGCTTCGGGCTCGCGCTGAGCGAGGGGGAGAGCGACGACGCCGCGCTGGCCCGGCTCGCCCTGGTCGAAGGCACCGCGACGCTCGTCATGCAGCAGTACCTGCTGCGCTACATCGGGGCCGAGAAGGCGCTCTCCGGCGCGCTGGCGTCCGCGCTGGAGACCGGGCCGGACCTCCCGAAGTTCCTCCAGGATCAGCTGCTCTGGCCCTACGTCGGTGGCATGCAGTTCGCGCAGGCGCTGCGCCAGCAGGGCGCCGGGACCTGGAAGCTGGTCGATCTCGCCGACCGCGTGCGGGTGCCCGACAGCACTGAGCAGGTCATGCACCCCGAGAAGTGGGTGGCGGTGGAAACGCCCCTGCCGGTGCGCCTGGCGGTGCCGCTGCACGACGATTGGCGTCGGACGCTGAGCGGGACGTGGGGCGAGTGGCAGACGAACGAGCTGCTCGGAGGGAACGCCGAGGCGGCGGCCGCCGGGTGGGGAGGGGATCGCTACGAGCTCTGGCAGAAGGGCGCGGCGAGCTGCGGCTCACCGCCGCCGTGCCGCGCCGCCGACGTCCTCGTCATGCGCTGGCGGTGGGACACTCCGCGTGACGCGCGCGAGTTCGAGACCGCGCTGCGCGCCGCGCCGGTGGCGCGTGTCGACGGTGCCACCGTGGAAGCCCACGGCGACACCGTCACGCTCGTGCTCGCGCCCACCCCGGCGCTCGCGCGAAGAGTTGCGGCGAGCGCCTAGCGCCAGTGCCCGCGACCAGGCCCGCCGGGCCCGGGGCCGCCCTTGGGGCGGGTGTTGTTGATGATGTCGTCGAGGCGCTTGTCGGCGTCGGCGAGGATCTTGGTGCGCTGATCGGCGGTCAGCTTCTTGTCCGTGACCGCCTGATCGAGCTGCTTGGTCAGCGCGTCCTTCATCGCCGCCTTGAGGCCGGCGACGTCCTTGTTCTGCGCCTTCGCGACATCCGCAAGGGACTTGCCGCTCTCGAGCTGCGTGTGCAGCGCGTCCTCGGTCAGCCCGAGGTATGCGGCCGCGCCGTCGAGGCCGCCGAACCCGAACCCGCGCCCGCCGAAGTGACCGCCAGGGCCACCCGGGCCGCCGGGGCCACCGGGTCCGCCGAAGCCGAGCCCGCCGCCGAGCCCGCCGACGTCGCCGCTCTCGATCCGCTTCTTGGCCGCGTCGCCCTGGTCCTTGGTGAGCGTGCCGGCGGTGACCGCAGCGTCGATCCGGGCCTCGGCCGCGCCCTTGACCGCGGCGTCGAGCTGGTCGCGTGTGACGTTCAGCCGCTTGGCGACGTCGTCGAGAAACGCCTTCTGCTCGGCGGCACGGTCAGCCGGCTTCGCCGTCTTGGAAATCGTGCCAGAGGTTCCGGCGGCGTACGCGCCACCGCCTCCCGCAAGGACCGCGAGACCGACGGCACCTGCCGCGAACTTACGCTTGGCGGAGTTGGACATGAGAGCCAGTCAACCGCCGTCGCGTCAGAGAAGCGTAAGAACACGGTTAGCCTTGTGCCGTTCAATCGGGCCAGTAGCTCAGCGGTTAGAGCAGCGGACTCATAATCCGACGCGCGGAGGTTCGATCCCTCCCTGGCCCATCGCACAATCCGCGCAGTAGAGCCAAAACACGCCACGGGGTCCTACCCCTCCGAAGACGTCTACTCGCTACCGCACTCTCTAGAGGTCCTTTGAGCGGCCCTTGAGGCCGCGTCAAGTACATGACCGGGCACACGCAGGTTCGGGGCAAACCACGCCGCTACTACGCCCGCCGGACCGAAGGGCGTCTTCGGCGCCAGCGACCGGTGGCCGTTCTTCGACACCATCACCGAGAAGGTCGACCAGGCATCCGATCACGCTGCGATCGGGGCCGACATCGACCTGCCTTGACCCGGCACGTGCGGCGTCGTCGCGCCGCGTCGACCTCAGGGCCGACTGGGCGGCGTTGGAGCGTTTCGCGGACGCCGGACTCCGCGGCGGACCAATCGGTCCTTCACCGCGTGGCCACGCGGTTGACGCTGATCCAGGAGGCGGCAGGACCGTTCGGCGTCGCGAGTCCCTACGGACGAATGCGGATGATCGTCTTCCCCTTGGTCCGCTCGGTCGGGTTGAAGGCGGCGACGGCATCGTCGAGGGTCGCGACGGTGCCGATGTTCGTCCGCAGTCGTCCGTCCCGGACCCGCTGGACGATCTCACCCAGTTGGGCACGATCGGCCTCGACGACGAAGTCGATCGCCAAGCCGTCCGCGGGCCGCGCCTCGGGCGGTCCGGCGATGGTCACCAGCGTTCCTCCGGCGCGAACCAGGCATGCGGATCGCTTCTGGATGTCGCCGCCGATGACGTCGAAGACGAGATCGACTCCGCCGACGTCTTCCAGCGCGTCGTTCTCGAGGTCGACGAACTCCTGCGCGCCGAAGTCGAGCGCCTTCTGACGGTCCCCAGCGCGCCCCGTAGCGATGACATATGCGCCGGCCTCGCGTGCGAGCTGCGTCACCATCGTCCCGACTGCGCCGGCGGCGCCGTGCGCGAGGACGCTCTGTCCCGCCCGAAGGCGGCCGTGCTCGAACAGCCCTTGCCACGCTGTGAGGCCCGAGATCGGCAGGCTCGCGCCGACCGTGAAGTCGACGTCGCCCGGCAGCGGCGCGAGGTTGCGTGCCTCGACGGCCACGTGCTCGGCCAGGGTGCCGTCGCGATGCCACTCCGCGAGGCCGAACACCCGCTGTCCCACCGAAAGCCCCGTCGTGCCATAGCCGAGAGCGGTGACCACTCCGGCCAGCTCGTGCCCCGGGATCGACGGTGCGCGGTCGCGGTCGAGGCGATCGGTCCAGGTCGAGGGCCACGCCAGTTCAGTGGGGACGAATCCCGACGCATGAACCTCAACGACGACGTCGTTGATCGCGGCCTGCGGCTCGGGCCGCTCCACCAGCGTCATCCCGGCCGTGCCCGCAGCCTGATCCGTCACCACGATCGCCTTCATAGGAATTGTCTCCTCGGTCATTGGTCTCGTTGGTGCATCGATCGCCGCTCGCTCACGGGCGAACGCGGATGATCGTCTGCCCGCTGATCCGCTCGGCCGGGTTGAAGGCGGCGACGGCATCGTCGAGGGTCGCGACGGTGCCGATGTTCGTCCGCAGTCGTCCGTCCCGGACCCGCTGGACGATCTCACCCAGTTGGGCACGATCGGCCTCGACGACGAAGTCGATCGCCAAGCCGTCCGCGGGCCGCGCCTCGGGCGGTCCGGCGATGGTCACCAGCGTTCCTCCGGCGCGAACCAGGCATGCGGATCGCTTCTGGATGTCGCCGCCGATGACGTCGAAGACGAGATCGACATCGCCGACGTCTTCCAGCGCGTCGTTCTCAAGGTCGACGAACTCCATCGCGCCGAAGTCGAGCGCCTTCTGACGGTCGGCCGCGCGCCCGGTGCCGATGACGTAGGCGCCGAACTCACGTGCAAGCTGCGCCACCATCGACCCGACTGAGCCGGCCGCGCCGTGCACGAGCACACGCTGCCCCGCCTGTAGACGGCCGTGCTCGAACAGTCCCTGCCATGCGGTCAGACCCGGCATCGGCAGGCTGGCGCCGACCGTGAAGTCGACGTCGCCTGGCAGCGGCGCGAGGTTGCGTCCCTCGATCGTCACATACTCCGCCAGCCCGCCGTCGCGATACGAGTCCGTGAGACCGAACACCCGCTGTCCCACCGACAGCCCCGTCGTGCCGTAGCCGAGGGCGGTGACCACTCCGGCCAGCTCCTGCCCGGGGATCGACGGTGTGCGGTCACGGTCGAGGCGATCGGTCCAGGTCGAGGGCCACGTCAGCTCGCCCGAGGTGAATCCCGACGCGTGAATCTCAACGACGACGTCGTTTATCGCCGGCCGCGGCTCGGGCCGCTCCACCAGCGTCACCCCGGCCGTTCCCGCAGCCTGGTCAGTCACGACAATTGCCTTCATCCGGCACCCTCCCTGTTCTGCGTTCTCACCTGCACGGCAGCCGGTCACGAGAACGTTCCTGCCGCAGCCGCGCTCGTCGTCCTCTACCGGCGGGATCCGCGACGGATCGACGTCGTCGCGGGGGCGCCCGCACAAGCCACGTGAGCGCGAAGCCATCCTTCAAGGCTAGCCGAGTGGGTCATCGATACCCAACTCGGATGATGTACTGGTCCCACCGACTTGCGGTGCTGTGTCGCTCTTTCAGCGTCGCCTGGCGACAGCAGCGGCAGTAAGGGTCGGTAGGATATGGGTATAAGCAGCCCATTTTGCTTCGCAATCACGCAGGGAGTTCCCGGCAGTACGACAGGTATCCACCAATCCCCGCTTCGGAGGTATCAATGTCATCTCAGGTCGAGCCAGCCGAAGTCGCCGAAAGCCGCACCGCCACGGACTGGGGCCTGGACCAGTGGGCGGACCGGATTCTCGAGCAGGCCGGCGTCGGAGTCACCATCCTGGACCGCCACGGAACGGTGATGTATTACAACCAGTGGGCTTCGGAGCACCTCGACCGGAAGCCCGAACACATCGGAAACGACGTCCGCAAGCGGCATCGCCGAGCGGTGACCAATCCCCGTTTCGACGCCATGCTCCGGCTTTTCGAGGAGGGCCGCGACGAGCCGGTGCGCTACGTCGCCAGGCCCTACGGAAAAACCACGATCCTGGTCACGGTCTCACCGATCCGGGTCAACGGCGAACTGGTCGGCTTCTCTCAGTTCGTACTTCTCAAGGACGAGGTACAGGAGCTCTGCGCGCGGTTCGACGAGTCGGGACGCGAATCCTTCGAGCGAGAAATGCTGCCTGACGGTCTGCCGACCGCCTGAGAGCATGCCGACGTCCGACGCGGGCGTTCGGGTCCAGACGGCGGTCGCGACGTCGATACGCTGCGTCACATGGCCCGCGCCGCGTCATCGAGCTCGCGGTTGACCGTGAAGGGTCGTGCGACGCGTGCTCGGATCGTCGACGTGGCGGCTCGGCTGATGTACGAGAACGGCGCCGCGAACACGAGCCTCGAGGACGTCCGCAAGGCCGCGAAGGCCAGTGGCTCGCAGATGTCGCACTATTTCGCCGACAAGCGGAGCCTCATCCGTGCCGTGATCGCCCACCAGGCCGACGCCGTCATGGCCGACCACCACGACCCGGCCGTCGGGAATCTGGACAGCGTCGCGGCGCTGCGCGCGTGGGCGCAGCGGATCGTCGAGCAGCAACGCGCGCAGAATTTCGAGGGGGGCTGCCGGCTCGGATCGCTCGCCGCCGAGCTGGTGGAGTCAGACGCCGAGTTACAAGCGGACTTCGCAGCCGGCTTTGAGCGCTGGGAATCCTTGTTGCGTCGAGGCTTGCTGACGATGCAACAGCGCGGCGACCTCCGTCCCGACGCGGACCCTGACGCGCTCGCCTACTCGCTGCTCGCTGCTGCGCAGGGCGGGTACCTCCTCACGCAGGCGCATCGAGACGCGCGCGCTCTCGAAGCCTCGCTCGGTGCGGCAATCGACCACATCGAATTGCTTGCCATCGATGCCAGCGAGCGATCTCCCGGATCACGGGATCAGTCCGAGATCGGCTAAGCCGGCGACCAGGCCCGAGACGCGACTCTCGCCGACCGGGGCTCAGGAGGCCGTCGTCGGCGACCTCCTGCTGTTTGAGGCGTTTCTCGATCTTGCTCCTCCTTCGGAGTACCGAGAGGACCGGCCAGCCTTCGTCTTGGCTTTCAAGCGCCAACTCGAGCTCGGAGGGATCGAATTGGCGGGCGGAGGTCGAGGCGACCCGCAGCTTTCAAGCGGCTCGTGATCACACGATCTGGGCCGGGACATTCGAGTGCTACGACGAGGCATAGACCAGGGACGCGCGTAGCGAGCCCAGCGCTCAGCCGCGGACCCGTCATCAGTCGCCCAGGGCTGGCGTAACGCGCAGATGGGTCTCGCCAGTGGCGTGCCCGTGCGGCACTGTCGTCTGCTCCTCTTGCGGCATACTCGCAGGGAGCAGAAGGAGCGTGTCGACGTGGACAGGCTGCCGCATTTGCCGCAGTCCGGGACCGAGCTGGAGGAGTTCTTCGACCTGTCGGTCGACCTGCTGTGCATCGTCGGCTTTGACGGCTTCTTCAAGCGCGTGAACGCGTCGCTCGAGCGCACGCTGGGATATCCGAAGGCCGAGCTCTTCTCGCGGTCGGTCTTCGACATCACGCACCCGGACGACGTGCAGCCGTCGCTCGACGCGCTGGCGCAGCTCGGGGAGGGCCACGATGTGGTCGGGTTCGAGTCGCGCGTCGTGTGCGCCGACGGTTCGGTGCGGTGGCTTGAGTGGAACACGCGGACGATGCCGGAGCGGGGGGTCGTGTACGGCGTCGCAAGAGACACGACCGAGCGCCGGCGCACCGAGGCCCAGCTGCGCGAGGCGCAGCGCTTGCTCGAAGCAAGTCGCGACGAACTGCGCGTGCTCGCCGAGGAGCAGGCCGCGCTGCGGCGGGTGGCCACGCTGGTCGCTCGTGAGACCTCGCCCGACGCCGTGTTCGCCGCGGTGGGGCGCGAGGTCGGCGAGGTACTCGGCGTGGACGCTACGCACCTGGGACGCTACGACACAGACGGCACGGTCGTCAGCGTCGCGCAGTGGGGCAGCCACGCGGGCGTCCGGGTCGGGGCACGATTTCCGCTCGAGGGCGACAGCGTGTCGGCACGGGTGCTGCGGACTGGGCAAGCGGCACGCATGGAGAGCTACGAGGACGCGCCCGGCGTCATCGCGGCCACGATCCGGCAGATCGGGATCCGCTTCTCCGTGGGCGTCCCGATCTCCGTGGAGGGCCGGCCGTGGGGCGTGATGATCGCCACCTCGAAGGGGCCGAACCCGTTCCCTGCCGAGACCGAGTCGCGCCTCCAGCACTTCACCGAGCTCGTCGCGACCGCGATCTCGAACGCCGAGGCGCGCACAGAGCTTGCCGCCTCGCGTGCCCGCCTGGTGGCCGCTGCCGACCAGGAGCGCCGGCGCGTCGTGCGCGACCTACACGACGGTGCCCAGCAGCGCATGGTGCACACGGTGATCACGCTCAAGCTCGCGCAGAGCGAGCTGCAGGACCAGGAGGGCCGAGCGTCAGAGCTGGTGAAGGAGGCCCTCGGATACGCCCAGGGCGCCAGCGCCGAGATACGCGAGCTCGCCCACGGCATCCTCCCCGGCGTTCTCACACGCGGCGGGTTGCCGGCGGCAATCCGCTCGCTGGCCTCACGGATGACCGTTCCGGTCGAGATCGATGTCTCCACGCCCCGTCTGCCCGAACAGATCGAGGCCACCGCCTACTTCGTCGTGGCCGAGGCGCTGACCAACGTCGCAAAACACGCCTGCGCGCAGCACGCGACGGTCACGAGTCGGGTGGACAACGGCGCGCTGCGCATCGAGGTGCGCGACGACGGCGGGGGCGGGGCGCGGACCGAAGGCGGCGGACTGATCGGGCTGCGCGACCGGGTGGCGACGCTCGAGGGCACGCTGACCGTCGACAGCCCGCCCGGCGGCGGCACAGTCGTGACCGCGACGATCCCACCGCCCGCGCGCGCTTGAGAAGGGCTCCGTGTCCCGCACACACCGACACGAGCCTCGGCATGTCGCTGACCCGGCTCGGCGACTGCTGCCTTCATACAAAGCACCATCCTGCGTCCGATCCCAAGCCAGAGTCACGAGTCCGTCGAGAAGCGGCACATTCGCGCCGGTTTGGCACCTGCTCGGCTGATGCCAGAGCGTCGTGTCATCGAACGCACAATGGTCAAACTGCGGCTTCGACCAAGCTAGACCGAAATCGGTTCCGGGTTCGGCGCCGGTCGGCGCGGGTTGGCGCCCTCGATCGCCCGTACGCCGGGGACGAACAGGGCAGCGAGGGTTACGGCGGCGCCGAGCAGACCGGCCCCGATCAGGGTCGCTTGGGCGCCGACGGCTCCGCTGACCGGCCCGGTGAGGGCGAACGAGAGTGGCAGGAGGCCGATGGAGATGAGCCAGTCGAGGCTCGAGACACGACCGAGCATGGCGGCGGGGACGTGGCGTTGCTTGGCCGTCATCCAGACGATGGTGCCGGCGGTCTCGAGGGAGTTGAACACCGCGCTCGCGAGCATGAGATGCCAGACGGTGGTGCCGAGCCCGTAGCCGGCGACCGCAAGGGTGGCGATCACCCAGACGAGGTACATGAAGGTCATATTCCGGCGCGGCAGTCCGCGGTGGGCCAGGGCGACGGCGACCGCGACCGAGGCAAGGCCGCCGGCGGCGAACACGAGCCCGAGGTCCGTCGCGCTGCCGCCTAGATCGTGCTTGACGACGTAGGGCACGAGGACCTCCACGGGTCCCATGAACAGCAGGTACGCGACGGCCGCGCTGGCGAACGTGGCCCAGAGCCAGGACCGCCCGCGCACGAAGCGCCAGCCCTCACGAAGATCGACGAGCATCGACGATGCTGCGCCGCCGGCCGAGCGCGCGGGCGCCCGCATCAGCACCAGCGCCGCCGCGGAGACGGCGAAGGACGCGGCGTCGAGTGCGAACGCGGCTCCGGCGCCGAGGACGCCGACAAGGATTCCCCCCAACGCGGGGCCTGCCATGCGTAGCGCGATCGGGCGGACCAGCTGATCCAGAGCGTTGGCCTGGGCGAGTTGGCGCTCGGGGAGGAGCTCTGGGACGATCGCGTCAAAGGCGGGAGCGAAGAACGCTTGCCCGGTGCCGTAGACGGCGACGACGATGATCACGTGCCAGATCTCGAGCATGCCGGTGAGCGACAGAACCGCGAGCGCGCCAACGGCGACAAAGCGCGCGGCATCGGCGGCGATCATCACGCGGCGGCGATCGAAGCGGTCGCTGGCCACGCCCCCGATGACCAGGAAGACGATCGTCGGGACGGTCATGGCGATGCCGACCATGCCCATCGCGGTCGGTGCGTCGGTGAGGGCGTAGACCTGCCATGCGAGGGCGACGATGAAGGCGCCGTCGCCGAGCAGCGAGACGCACATGCCGAGCCACAGCAGCCGGAACTCGCGGTGGCGCAGGGGAGCCAGCAGGCCGTGCCGCGCGACCCCGCCGACGCGGTCAAGGGACTCGTAACTATGGTGCACTGGCGAGCCGGGACGGCGTTCGGGCCAGGAACGCGAGCGATGCCTCGGCGTCCATCGGCCGCGCGAAGAGGAAGCCCTGTCCCAAGCCGCACCCGAGGTCGTGGAGCGCGTCCCACTGCTCGGCGAGCTCGATGCCCTCGGCGACCACCTCGAGCCCCAGCGTGGCCCCCAGGCCGACGACCGCCGTGGCGAGGCTGCGGACGTCGGGCGAGGACCCTTCGCTCAAGAACGAGCGGTCCATTTTGAGGATGTCGACAGGGAACCGGCTCAGGTAGCTCAGTGATGAGTAGCCCGTGCCGAAATCGTCGAGGGCCAGGCCGACGCCGAGGGCCTTGAGGTCGCGCAGACGCCCGACGGCGAGGTCGGTGTCGTCCATCAGCACCGATTCCGTGATCTCGAGAACCAGGCGCTCCGGCGCAAGCCCGGACTCGGCCAGGGCGTCACGGACGTCGGCCACGATGTCTGAGTGCTGGATCTGCTTGAGCGACAGGTTGATGCTCATGCGCGGCGCCGCACCCTGACTTGCAGTCACGAGACGGCGGGCGTGCCGACAGCCCTCGCGCAGCACCCAACGGCCGATCGGGACGACTAGCCCGGTCTCCTCGGCGATCGGGATGAACTCCGTGGGCGACACCATGCCTCGCTCGGGGTGATGCCAGCGCAGCAGCGCCTCGAAGCCCGAGACGGACCCGTCCGCCAGGTGCACGATCGGCTGGTAATGCAGCTCGAGCTGGTCGGTGGCGATCGCGCGCTGCAGGTCGGTGCGCAACTCCAGACGCGCGAGGACGCCCTCGTGCATCGCCGGCTCGAAGAGGCGATAGCCGCCCTTGCCGCGCTTGGCGATGTACATCGCGGCATCGGCGTCCCGGATCAGCTCATCGGCATTGCGGGGATCGCCGACGGTGGCCACCGAGATACCGAGGCTGCCGCGCAGGGTGATCTCGCGATGGCCCGCCCGGATCGGCCGGGCCAGCATCTCCAGGATCCGCTGCGCCGTATCGGCTGCCTCGTGGCTGCCGGCAACGTCCTCGAGCAAAATGGCGAACTCGTCGCCGCCGAACCGGGCCGCGGTGTCCGCGCCGCGGGTGTTGGCGTCGAGACGGCGCGCGACCTCGACGAGCACCTCGTCGCCGGCCGCGTGACCGAGCGAGTCATTGATCGTCTTGAAATCGTCGAGATCCAGGAAGATCACCGCGAGGCTGAGACCCTCACGGCGGTTACGCGCGATCGCGTGACGGACCCGCTCGGAGAACATCGCGCGGTTGGCCAGGCCGGTGACCGTGTCATGGAACGCCTGGTGCGTCAGCTCGGCCTCGAAGACTTTGCGTTCGCTCACGTCACGGGCGTTGAGCAAGATTCCGCCGACGTGCTCGTCGTGGATGAGATTCGTCAACAGGATCTCAAAATGCGCGGTGCTGCCGTCCTCGTGCACCAGGGCGCAATCGATCGGCTGGACGTCCTCACCGGCCGTGGCCGCGGCGATGAGCCCCGCGAGGCGGGCGCGGTCGCCGGGGGCGACGAGCCGGTCGAAACGCTGCCCGACCATGGCCTCGGCGTTATAGCCCAGGATGCGCTCGATCGACGGGCTCTGATAGGTGACGGTGGTGTCGGGATCGATCACCGTGATCAGGTCGCTGGCGTGGCGTACGAGCGAGCCGAAGCGGGCCTCGCCGCGGCGGCGGTGCACCTCCTCGTTGAGGACGGCGCTGTCGAGCGCGAGCGCGACCTGCGTGGCCAAGGCGCGCGCCGCGGCGTGCTCGGACTTGGAGGCGACGGCGTCGCCCGTGATGATCAGGACGGCCGGCTGCGCCCGTCGGGGGGCAAGCGGCACGACGAGGACACGGTGGTGACCAGCGGGAAGGCCCGCCGCCAGGACCTCGGCGTCGCTCAAGCGCTCGGCCCCGCCGCCCGCGGCCGCCGCGGCGGCAAGCCCTGCGCTGTCAACGCTCTCTCCCGGGGCGAGGTCCCAGCCGTCAGACGAGGCGGCGATCCACAGGTTCCCCTGGGCGTCGGGCACACAAAGCGCGGCGGCGGACCCGCGAGACGCCAGTGCGCTGGCAGCGGTGACGGCGACGCGGTCGATCTCCTCTCGGCTGGTAGCCGCGACGAGTTCTGCTCCCGCTCCACTGAGGACGCGCTCACGTTCGAGCGAACGCTCCTGCTGGCGGACGAGCCCGGCCATCCGCAGCACCACGAGCCCGAAGAGCAGGATCGATGCGGAGCGGACGACGACAAAGTCGAGGTCGCCGGCGTGCAGGTCGTGGATGATGCCGATCACCGGCGCCACGAGCGACGCGCAGGTAAGAAGCCCGAGCCGGAACTGCGTGAGGACGACCTCGCGTCCCGGGACGGGCTGCTCGAGCCGCGCCATCGACGGGTGCAGACCGCCGGCGCCCCAGAGCAGGTAGGACCCGATCCAGCCGGCGTCGAGCCAGAGTTGATGATCGTAGAGGCCGTAGAGCGTCAGCAGCCCGTAGGCGAAATCGGTCACGAGCAGCAGGCTGATGCTGGCCGTCAGCAGGTAGAACGCGGGTTCTCGCCGGCCCGCGTCGAGCGCCAGACGAAGCGCGGCGCCGATCAGGATCACATCCCCGAGCGGGTAGGCAACCGACACGAGCTTGGCCGTGACCGACAGCCCGTCCTGGTGCAGATACGGCGCCATCAACGCGATCCAGGAGGGCAACGCGAGCCCGACGGTGAGGATCAGCCCGTCGATCAGGCCGCTGCGGTCCCGGCCGCCGCTGCGCCGCCGGACCAGCAGCATCAGACCGGCCATCATCACCGGGTACATCAGCACGTAGAGACCGTCGCCCGGCGACGGAAACGGCACCTCGGCCCCGAGCAGGTGCGGGTAGCTGTACGTATATAGGTCGCCGAGCCAGAACAGCGCCGAGCCGGCGGCCAGCAACAGCCACGGCAGGCGCGACGCCGGTCGATGCAGGCGGACTCCGACGAGAATGGCGACCACCGGCGAGAGCCCGACCAGGTTCATCACCGGTCCGTTGCCCTTCAGCGGCGGCGCGAACAGGTAGACGGCACACACCAGCGCCCCGACGAGAAGGTAGGCGCCCCAGAGAGGAAGCGGCGGCCTCCCGCCTCCGGGGCGGGCGGAGGTCATGCGGCGCTCTCGAGCGCCCCGGCCGCAACGCGGGCACTGCGCAGCTCGCCGCGATCGACGAGATCCTCCAGCGCCAGAATCAGCCGGTCGACCTCCTCGACGGTGTTGGCGGCGGTGAGCTGGACGCGGAAACCGACCTCGTCCCTGGGCACAAGCGGATAGGCCGCGAGCGTGACATAGATGCCGCGCTCGAACAGGAAGCGTCCCACGGCGTCGATCTGCGTGTGATCGCGGAGCGGGATCTCGATGATCGGCAGCCCCGACCGGTTCGGGGTCTCGACATCGAGCCGGCGAAGGGCGTCGAGGACTCGGGCGGTGAGCGCGTACAGGTCAGCGCGCAACGCGTCGCCGCGGCGCTCGTTGACGTCGAAGCCGGAGAGCACCGTCGCCAGCGACGCGACCGGTGACGGCCCCGAATACAGGTATGGCGCCGCCGCCACCTTGAGCAGCTGCTTGACCTCGGTCGGGCACGCGATGAAGGCGAGCAGCGAGGAGTAGGCCTTCGAGAAGCCACCGACCAGCACGATGCCGTCGTAGGTCTCCCCGGCATGGCGGATCACGCTGTTGCCGCGCATTCCGTAGGGGGAGGACTCGTCGCTCGTCCGCTCGCCGATCACGCCGAACCCGTGGGCGTCATCGACATAGAGGAGCGCGCCGTGGCGACGCGCCACCTCGGCAAAGGCCGGAAGGTCGGGAGCGTTTCCGGTCATGCTGTTCACACCGTCCATGCAGACAAGGCGCGTCGGGTCGGCCTCGGCACCGAGCAGCTCGTCCAGGTGGGCGGGATCCTCGAAGCGGAACCGGCGGACCGCGGCACCTCGCGCTCGCGCGACCTGGCAACCGTCGTAGACGGTCTTATGCGCCCGCGAGTCGAGAAAGATCGTCCCGGAGGCCGCCAGCAGCGGGATCACCGACATGTGGATGTGCGTGATCGTCGGCAGCACCAGTGAGTCCTCGCTGCCGAGCAACGCCGTGAGGCGGTCCTCGATGTCCTCGTAGAGGACCGGACTCCCGAGCAGGCGCGACCAGCTGGGATGTGTCCCCCACGCGTCGAGATAGGCCGGGATGGCCTCGATGATCTCGCGGTCGAGGTCGAAACCGAGGTAGTTGCAGGACGCGAAATCGGCCAACCAATGACCGCCGACCCTGATCATGCGTCCGTCGACCTCGTCGATGACCGCGTCCATCATCGGATGCGTGGCCCGCAACACCGACAAGTCGCGGCAGGTCTCGAGCCAATGCTCAAGCCACGGACCACGTGCAGTCGTGGTGACGGGCGTGCGCGGGAAGCCAAGGGTGCCGAGGTCGGAGTTCACAATCCCTTGATCGGTCACGAGACACTGACCTTGAACTCAGAGCCACGGCCACGCGCGCGAACTCCTTGGCGGCAAGCGGCGGCCGCGGCTTCCCAAGAGCTCGACGAGTGGGTGCGTGAGGCTGGGGACGCGGCCGCGAGCAACGCCGTCCAGGGCCCCGAGCCATTGCTCGAGCATGCGGACTCCTAGCTCACCCCGTGTCCCGCCGGCGGGACCGTTCGCGCCCTAGCAGCGCGTGCTGCTCGGCGAAGGACGGACACCGAGCTGCGCGATAGCCTTCGCGCGTGCCGGAGCCGGTGCGCGTCGTGCTGTGTATGAACGTCAGGAACGAGGCGCGCATCATCGAGCGCTGTCTCGACAGCGCTCTGCCGATCGCCGACGGCTGGGTGATCTGCGACACCGGCTCGACCGATGCGACGGTGGAGATCGTGCACAGCGTGACGGCGCGGTGGGCCAAGCCGGGCCGGATGGTGCACCACCCGTGGCGCAACTTCGGCTTCAACCGCACACTGTCGGCGCAGGAGGCGCGGGCGTGGGCCGACGCGTGCGGCTGGCCGCGCGGGCGCACCTACCTGCTGCTGCTCGACGCCGACATGATCCTCGAGACGACACCGGAGTTCGACAAACAGGCGCTCGACGCCGCGTACTACCAGCTGGTGCAGGACACCGGGGCGCTCTCGTATCTCAACACGCGGCTCGCGTGCCTGTCGCACGAATGGCACGCGGTGGGTGCGACCCACGAGTACTGGCAGGCCGACGGCGGCGAACTGGGCGAGCGACTCGACACGTTGCGCATCCGCGACGCGGGCGACGGCGGCAGCAAGGACCATAAGCTGATGCGCGACTATCGATTGCTCAAGCAGGAACTGGCGCGCGACCCCGGCAATCCGCGCCACACGTTCTATCTGGCGCAGACGTACTTCGACGCGGGGCGCTTCGTCGAGGCGGCGCAGTGGTACGCCCGGCGCTGGGCGCTGGACGGCTGGGAGGAGGAGCGCTGGTTCGCACGCTACATGCAGGGCGTCGCGCTGCTGTGCTGCGGCGATGCGCTGCGCGGTGCCGGCGTGCTGCTGGAGGCCTTCGATGCGCGGCCGAGCCGCGCCGAGCCGCTGTGGGTGCTGGCCCGCCACCACCGGGAGAACGGCCGCCATCACGCGGCGCTGATGCTGGCTCAGCAGGCGCTGCGGATTCCGTTTCCCACCGAGGACGAACTCTTCGTCGAGACCGAGGTCTACGCGTACAAGGTGTCCGAGGAGATCATGATCAGCGCGTGGTACGTCCCGGGCCACCACGAGCTCGGCTTCGCCGCGTGCGAGCGCCTGCTGCTGCGCCGCGGCCACGACGACGAGTTCTACAACTACGTCAGGTCCAACGAGTCGTTCTACCAAGCGCCGATCCCTCGCCTCAGTGCCGGGTCCATAGACGTCGATCCAGTGCTGCTCAACGGTGCCGACGGAAACTCCACAGGCACGAACCCGACGGTCGTGCG
Source organism: Solirubrobacter ginsenosidimutans (assembly GCF_027587205.1). Next base: position 30,167 of record NZ_JAPDOD010000051.1, on the reverse strand, counting down.
GATCGGCGAGCGTGTGGTCTTCAACGTGCGGCTGGTCAACCATGAGCAGGAAGGCGGCCGCCGCTACATGCCGACCGACGACGGCGTGTTCCGCAGCCGCAATGCGACCGTCGAGTGGGATCCGCGGACGGGCACATGTGGTCCGGCGCGCGAGAGCGCGGGGGTGCCCGCGGACTGGCCGACCGCCACCAACAAGCTCGGCCTCGAGAACATGCGCTGGACGCTGCACGCCGGCCGCGTGTGGTTCACCGCCGCGACCCACCAGAGCCCGCTCGCACCCGATCGCTGCCACAGCGTGCTCGGCCGGATGAACGAGACACTCGACGGCATCGATCATCTGGTGCCGCTGCAGCGCGACGAGCTGCGGGATGCCGAGAAGAACTGGCTGCCGTGGTCGCGCGACGGCGACCTGTTCGTCGTCTACGGCTACGACCCGTTCGAGGTGCGCAAAGTGGACGAGGTCAGCGGCGCGACGGAGCTCGTTCAGCGTTGCCCGCCGGCGATCCATGCCGCGGGATTTCGCGGCTCCGCGCCGCCGGTGCCGATTCCCGACCGCGCCGGCCGCTGGCTGCTGCTCACGCACGACGTGGCCACTCGACCCCAGGGCAACGCCTACGCCCATCGCTTCGTCGAGATCGACGAGCGCGACGGGATCGTGGCGTTCAGCCGGCCGTTCCACTTCGATCACGTGGGCATCGAGTACGCGGCCGGGCTCTGCGATCTGGGCGACGGCCGGCTCTTGCTGAGCTACGGCCACGAGGATCGCGAGGCGCGCTGGCTCACGCTGGAGTGGAGCACCGCGCTTGAGCGACTGCTGCCGGTGTCGACTCTGACGATCCAGGGCGCCGATGGCCGCTTCGCGTAGTGACGGACCCCGACATGGCGTCGTCCGCTCGGCCGGTGCATACCGGCTGATCGTGCGCTCGATCGGCACCGCCGACGCGGCGATCGTGCACTCGCTACGACCGCTACGTGTGGGGAGCGATGCCGAGCTGGCGGCGCTGATCTATCGCGCGCCGTCGGAGCTGCTCGCTGACGTCGATCACGACACCGGATCGAAGCTGGTCGACGTGTTGCGCGCCGCCGGCCTCGAGGTCGAGCTCGTCGACGCCGACGAGGCCTTCGAGGCCGGCGTCGGCGACCTCGAGGTCGCACTGGCGGTGCAGCGCTTCGACAACATGCTCGGCATCGTCGAAGTCGTGATGCTGGTGCTCGGCGTCGATCACGCGGCGGCGATGAAGATGGTCAGCGCGAGCCCGGCGGTGCTCCTCGGCGCCGTGTCTCAGGCGACGGCGGACGCCCTCGCCCGGCGCTTTGCGCCGCTCGGGGCCGAGATCGACGCGTCGCGGCACGCCTCGGCGGTGTTCGACCTTGCGGCCGAGGCCGACGACGACACGACCACGCGCGTGCTCGCGAAGTTGCTGCCCGACGCGAACCGCTCGCGTTTCGGCGCGGACGGCGGGGTGTTCCACGCGTCGGGGCTCGATGCCGCCGCCGCGCAGTCGCTGTGGAGCGAGCTGTCGCGCACCGCGGCCAAGGTGCGGGTGATCAACCGAGACTTCCAGCGCTTCGACGTACGGCTCGAGGCCGCTCCCGCAACGCCGGCGACGATCGGGCTGCTGACCGCGACCACCTCGATGTCAGAAGAGCGCGCGCAGCGGGCCCTGATGCGCGTGCCGTTCGTGCTCGCCGAGAACGTCCGTGGCCCGCGGATGGTCGAACTGCTGGAGGCCGTGCGCACCTCTGGCGGTCGGGCCAGCGCGTCGTTGCTCGCGCTCGCGAGCTTCGGGCTCGCGCTCAAGCCGGGAGGCGACCGAACAGCCGCACGCCCCTGGGTCGAGGCGATCGCGGGCACGACCGCCGCGAGCGAATTCTCGGTGCCCGACTGCCACGCCCTGTCCGGTCCCCTGACCAAGACGCAGGCTCGATGGTTGCAGCACGAGCTGCGCAAGCACGGCATCGCCTCGCACCTGGTCGAACGATGAGCCTCGATAGTGCGCGGGCACATCTCTCGATCGCCGAGACGGGCAAACGGGCGGCGTTGCGCGGCGATCACACCACCGCGCTCGGGCACTACCGCGAGGCGATGCACCTGGCGGTGAGCTCCGGCGCGCCCGAAGTGTTCTTCCGCCACTACCTCGAGGCGACCATGGAGTCGCTCGAATTGATGAACGATTTCGGCAGCGTGATCGAGTACTGCGAGCGAGCGGTCGAGCACTATCGCGAGCATCCGCCGGCACATCCCGTGGCCTGGCTCGATCTGGCGTCGATCCACCAGCGTCACGGCTGCGTGTTGCTCAAGCAGGGAGACGTGGGTCCGGCTCGCGTCGCCTTCGAGCAGGCGATCGACATCGCAGCACGCGCACCCGCACACCTGCCGCTCGCGGAAGCGCTCGGCGGCTGGCTGCGACGTGGGCTCTTCGTAAGCCCCGAGCGAATGCTTGCGGAGCAACGCCGCTACAGGTACTTTTGCGTGCGGCCCGAGACCGTCGAACAAGATCCTGGGACGCCGTAAGGCGAATGTCAGCGTGCGAACGGAGGTATCCGTGCCGGACACTCAGCTTGGCCAGGCACTGCTCGACGTCCCGATGGGTGACATCGTCGAGCGCATGGCGCGAGCCATCGCCAACGCGCAACGTTCGCTCGACGTGTTGAGCATCGAGACGGCGATGGAGCTCGGCTTCAACACGCTCGATCTGCACGATGCAAGCGGTGCCGTGATCACCCGCTCGCTGCTCGAATTGGGCTTTCTGCCGACGTTCTATTCATTCACCGAGACCACCATCGACGTCTCGGTCGCGCTGTCGATCCGCACCAGCGAGGACTTCAACGTCGGCGGCACGATCAGCTTCGGCACCCCGATCGGCGGCAGTGGCGGCACCGGCGGCACCGGCGGCACCGGCGGCATCGGCGGCATCGGCGGCACCGGCACGCGACCGGTGGGCGGCAGCGGCCCGGCTGGCCCCGCTGGGCCCGCTGGGTCGCCATCGAGCGCCGCGTCGCTGGGCACCTCAGTCCTCGGCGGTGCCCTCGCCGGCGCGGCGAATTCGACGATGTTCGGTGTCACACTCCACGCCGACTACACCCGCCGCTACGCATTCGACAGCAGCGCGGCGTCGAAGGTGTCGACCAAGCTGGTGGCGGTACCGGGGCCGCCCGCATTCCTACAAGCGCTGCGGACGAATTTCGGCATCGGTAGCGGTCACTAGCCCGCCATGCCGACCAGCGTCACGACCGCGCTGCAGGAAGCACCGCTGCCCGAGCTCGTCCAGAAGCTCGGCGTGGCGATTTCGCAGGCCCAGCTCGCGATGGACAAGAACTCCGTGGCGATCGCGCAGCTCTTGGCCGACAGCGAGCAAGGCATCGACTTCGGCCAGGGTGCACGCTCGCTGCTCGAGCTGGGCTTCACGCCGACGTTCTTTCAGATCACCGAGGCGGTGATCGAGGCCCGCGTCGCGTTCAGCTCGAGTGAGACCACTGAGTGGGGCGTCGCCGCATCGATCGGAGTCGCCGTGTACTTCGTCGCCGCCTCCGTGAATGCGCACTACTCGAGTCGATACTCGTTCGACGCGAGCGGATCGAGCTCGATACGCGCGACGTTCGTCGCCGTGCCCCCGCCTTCGATCTTCAACGAAGTTCTGCGCTCGACCCTTCCTCAACGCACCTGATATCGGGCAGATAGCGAGGACATATGGCCATTGGACAGGACCTGCTGAATGTCCCGATGGGGGACATGATCCGGCAGATGGCGTTCGCCATCGCCGATGCTCAGCTTCAGCTCGACGAATCGAGCCTGCGCGTCGCCGAGATGATGAGCGGCACCCGGAGGGAACGCAACGACAGCGGCGTAGCGACCGGCGCAGTAACCGATACCCGCGTTACGTTCGACGGCGAACAGGTCAGCATGATCGAGCTCGGCTTCACGCCGACCTTCTATCACTTCGTCGACACCATCATCGAGGTGAAGATCGCGATCAAGATCAGCTCTGAGATTGCGTCGTCGACGACGATCAAGGGCGAGCAGAAGACTCAACGGCTCGTCTTCGGCAACGGGCGGATCGACTATTCGGTGACCACCACGCCCGTCGATGCGACCTACAGCTCGAAGTACAACTACACCGCCGAGGGGTCCAGCCTGCTGCGCACCAAGCTCACCCCGGTGCCCCCGCCCACGATCCTCGAGGAGCGGATTCGCCGTCTCATCGAGCCCGCCACGCCATAAGGCGAAAGGAGGATCACCATGGCCATCGGTCAGGAACTGTTGAATGTGCCCTTCGGCGAGATGGTGTCGAGTCTTGGGCAGGCGATCTCGCAGGCCCAGCTGCAGCTCGATACCACCTCGATGAGGATCGCCCAGATCATGGCGGGCGAGGGCTACGACGTGCCGGACGCCGACGGCGACGGAACCCACGAGGAGCATCTGCTCGTCAAGTTCGGCGAAGACGAGCTGTCGATGCTCGAGCTCGGCTTCACGCCGTCCTTCTATCACTTCGTCGACACCATCATCGAGGTGAAGATCTCGATCACGATGTCGACCGAGATCTCGTCGTCGCTGAGCACCTTCAGCGGCAGCTTCAACAGCTACTTCGCACTGTTCGCGGCGGGTGCGAGTTGTAGCTCGGTCAGCGCCTCGTACGCGAACAAGTACAACTACAGCGCCGAGGGCTCGAGCCTCATCCGAACCAAGATCGCGCCGGTGCCGCCGCCGTCGATCCTCGAGCAGCGCATCAAGGCGCTGATCGCGGCGAGGACCTGATCGATGGCGGACGCCTACATCGGCTGGGAAGAGCTCGACGAGCCTGAGGTGTCCGCGGTCGCGGTGCCGAGCAACGAACGGCTGGCGATGTTGCTCACCGAGCGGGCACGGCTCGAGCGCGAGCTCAACCGGCTGCTCGGTCGCGAGCCGGCCTCCGACGACGAGATGCGGGAGAACGCCCGCTTCCCGATGCCGATCCACACCGCCGAATCCCGGATGGAAGATCGTCGGCTCGCGCTCGAGGAGCAGCGTGCGCGCGCGGCCGTCAAGCGAGCCCTCGAGCGTGTGCGGCTGCAGTCGCGCGACGAGGCGCGGCGCATCGATCAGAAGCGGCTGCAGGAGCGCGCGGCGATCCAGCGCGACGCGCTGCAGCAGGCCGAGGCGCGCAGGCGGCAGGAGTCCCGCGAGGCCGCCGGGCGCGCGCGTCGGGTCGCGGAGGGCATCCGAGGGCGCTGGGCGGCGCAGCGCCGGGCCGCGCTACGGGCCAGCGAGGCCGCGCGACGAGCCGAGTGGACGCTGTTCGACGAACGCAGCGAGCGCTTGCGCGGGCTCGCCGCGGAGGCGTCGAACGCCCGCCGGCGTGAGGAACGGGAGGTCCAGGCGCACCTCGATCGGCGCGCCGAGAACGGTCGTCAGCGGCGTTCGACGGCAGCGAGGATTGATTGATGCCTGACGCGACGGACGCGTTCTCGACGATCGACGACTTCCTGCTCAGCCTGGCCGAGGGCGTCTCGTACGCGCAGGCCGAGCTCGCGCGCGCGGGTGTCTCCGGGCCGCCAGGCGCTCAGGTGCTCTATCAGCTCCCGCGCGTCGAGTTCGAACTGAAGATGAACCTCACGGTCGTGCAGGATCAGGGGCTCTCGCAGCGCTACCGCTACCTGCGGGCGGCCCGGCCCAACGACAAGCACCTGCTGTTCAAGCCGCTGACCACCGAAGAGGCGAGCTCCACCCTCGAGATCGCGGCGACAGTGAAGGGTGCGTTCGTCGCGGTGCCCGCGAACAACGGCCTGCCGGCACCGATGATGCGCACCCTGATCGACCCGAGCGATCCGCGGGCGCCGACCGTGCGCGTCACGGTGAGCAACGCCGCCGGTGAGGCGATGTCCGGGGTCGAGGTACAGCTCAATGTCGATCGCGAGGAGAGCGTCGCGCTCAACCAGGCCGTAGGCGTCGGCTTCGCGGTCGCTGCCGGCACCGCCTTCGATGAGGGCGTGCTGGTCACCGACGCCGGCGGCACCGCGCAGACCGTGCTGCGCATCGCCGCGGGCCAGGCCAAAGGGCTGCTGGTGATCGCCATCGACGCGCTGTCGCAGACCGATGCGATCGTGTACGAGGTGACGGCATGAGAATCGTCGCGCGCATCATCACGATGGGCGGTGAGCCGGTCTCCGGCGTCAAGGTCGAGGTGGTCACGGTCGATGGCTCGCTGGCCCCAGGTGTCGTCAAGAGCGGCAGGCTCACGCTCTCCTTCGACGAGACGCTGCCGGCGGCGTGGGGGCTAGCGCTTGACGGACAGCCGGTGCTCGCCTTCCCGGTCAAGGCCAGCGCCGACGCCATCGATCTCGGCGAGATCGTGACGTCGCCGGACGGATGGCGGGTGCCCGCGTTCCATGCGCCGGAAGGGCGCGTATTCGGCCTGCCGCGGGCGCTGACGGAGCTGAAGCCCCAGCCCGTCGAGGAGCCGCCCGTCGAGGAGCTGCCTGTCGAGGAGCAACCACACGAGACCACGATCGACTTCGCGAAGGCGGTGCCGCTGCGGGTGCTGCTCGACAGCAGCACGAAGCAGCTTGGAGGCGTGGCGACGGCCGCCGATCGGCTCCAGCTCACCGGCGCCACCGTGACCGTGCGTGGCCTGCCGTCGGGCTCTGGCAGCGACTTCAGCCTGTCGTTTCCCGAGGCCGACCTGGCAAAGAACGTCAACGGGCTGTCCGAGCTGTCGTTCGCGCTGCGCCCAGACCGAGCGGGGCGGATCGACACGCCGGTCACGCCGGAGACCACGAACCCGCTGCCCGACCTCACCGGGTACACCCGCGATCTCGCGGCGCGCAAGCTCGCCGCGGCCGGGCTTGCGGTCACCGTCGCCAGTGAGGTGGTGACCGAACCACGCGCGGTCGGCCGGGTGGTTCGGCAGACGCCGGCGGCCGGTCGTCCCGGCGATCCCGAGGTGCCCGTCCAGATCTTCATCGGCAAAGCCGCAGGAGTTTCGTGATGGCAATCGACGACGAGCTACTCGACGTCCTCTCCGCGCCACTCGGCGATCTGATCGCCTCGGTGGGACACGGTGTCGCCGATGCGCAGCGCGCGCTCGACTCGGCATCGATGGCGGCGCTGCGTGAGATCTACGGCAGCGACGAGGACCTCTTCCGCGAGCTGCAGGCGATCGGCTACCGGCCCGTCTGGTACCACATCCCCGAAGCCGAGGGCGATATTCAGATCGCGCTCAGCGTGAGCGGCATCGAGACCACGACGCCGAGCGCGGAGATCCTCCCGCGACGTGCGAAGCTCAAGCTGTACGCCGCGCCGGTCGATGCCAGCTATACGTCGCGTTACAACTTCTCGCTCACCGCGTCGAGCCGGTTGAAGTTCCGCGTCGTGCCGGTGCCGCCGAGTTCCGCCGCCGAGGCGATCCGCGTCGTGCCGTCGCTGGTGGGCCTGCAGCTCGGGGAGGCGCGTGCGCGACTGTCGTTGCTCGGCATCGCCACGGCCCGTACCGACGCTGAGAGCACCGCGGTGGTGAAGTCGCAAACGCCCGCGCCCGGCACGATCCTCGGTCCCGAAGGGACTGTCGAGGTGACGACCGCGTGAGCGGCCAGATGCAGCTCGGCGAGATCGCAGCGAGCGTTGGCGCCCAGCTCGCATCAGCCGACGCCGCGTTGCAGACCCGCGCGAGCCGGATGCGGCTCGCCGGGCTCGCGCTGCGCCTGCAGGGCGCCGCGGTGGTGCTGGACGGCGCCGTCGGCCTCGACTTCGACACCGCGGCCGGCGGGAGCGCGGTGGATCTGCACTACGACGGCAGCGGCGGCAACGTCGATGCCGGTGCACCTGTGGTGGTGCCCGACGTACGCGGCTACACGCACGCATTCGCGAAGCGCAAGCTGCAGGCCGTGGGGCTCGGCGTCGCGACGATCGCCACGGGCGGCCGCGGCGGCCGGGTGAGCGAGCAACGGCCGCCGGCCGGCACTCAGGCGCTCTCCGGCACGCTCGTGCAGCTCGTGCTGCGATGAGTGATGCCTGTCTCCTTGGCTCGACATCGGCTGCCGGCTCGCGGCTCCCTTGACCGTTCCCTCCAGCCGCGCGATCTTCGACCTCGGTGGCCTCAACCAGTCCTGGACCTTCCGGCGGAGACAGGAGCCCCATGACCACGTCCTTCCTCGACGCTCACGCAGCGCTCCAGTCGCGGGTCGGCTATGGGACGCTCGGCGTGGGCGGGCGGCTCGGTTATGAGGGCAAGGACGTCGTGGTCTGGGGGCAGACGTTCGAGCACGCCCTCTCGACTCACGCACCCGCGCGAGTTCTCTACCACCTCGGCGGCGCCAGTACCCGGTTCCAATGCAGCGTCGCGTTCAACGACGACGTCGCCCACACGAGCGCGTGGGCGGACTTCGCAGTGGTCGCCGACGGGCGCGAGATCGCTGCCGCGCGCGGGGTGTGCGCAGGCGAGCCGCCGCGCGCGCTCGCGGCCAACATCGCGGGCGCGCAGTTGCTCGAACTGGTCGTGACGACCACCCACTGGGACAGCTGCCACACGCTGTGGCTGGAGCCGCGCGTCGACGGCACGTTGAACGAGCTCCCGACGGACACGCTCGTGGACTGCCTGGGGTTCTCCAAGATCGGCGTGCCGCCCGCGCTGCCCGTCGCCGAGCGCTGCATCGCGACGCTCGTCTCGCCCGGCTACGAGCAGCTGCTGGACGACATGCTCGGGTCGGTGGTCGCCAACGGTGGCTGCCCGGACGCGCAGATCGTCGTGTTCCTGCTCGGCACGAGCCCCGCCTGCGAGCAGGTGGTGGGCAAGTACCGCGCGATCCCCGTTCGCTGCCGGCCGGTGCGGCCGATCATCATCGGGAGCAAGGCGATCCTGTACTCCGCCGCGCGCGTCCTGCCCGCTCGCAGGATTCTCTGTCTGGACGCGGACACGCTCGTGCTCGATGAGCTCGGACCACTCTTCGGCGCGCTCGACGTGTGCCGCCCGGACGCCATCCTCGTGGGCCGCGAGAGCCACGAGGCGAATGCCTTCCGAGACCTGACCGACGCCCTCGAGCGCATCTACGGCGGCCAAGCGGGCGACGTGGAGCGCATCCTCGGGGAAGCGGATGGCGAGGGGAGCTATCCGCTCGTCCTCAACGACGGCGTCTTCGCCGGCACGCGCGAGGCGCTGCTCGCGCTCGACGCGACCCTACGCGCGATGCCGGGCACGGTGCAGTGGCTCAACGAGCGCGCCGACATCACCTGGCGCAACCAGTTCCTGTTCAACCTCGCGCTGGCTCGGCTCGGCTCGGGCGTCGAGCTCGACCCGACCAACAACTTGCAGACGCACACCGCGGAGGTTGAGGTGCACGACCTGAGCCTGCGTCCGGAGGTGCGCTGGCAGGGGCGGCGTGTGCGGATCCTCCACTCCAGCGGGAACGGCCGTCACCGCCATCCGCAGCTACGCGGGCTCTACGGCGACGTCGCCGAGCCGATCGTGGGGCCAGGCGATGGCGACGGCTACGCGCAGTTCCTGGCCGCGCTGCGTCCGTGGCTCGGGCGCCACGGCGTGCCCGGCCTCGCCCAGACGTTCTATGGCGCCCAGGACGGGCAGGGCGCGCCGCCGCGCGACCCGTCGACGTTCCCCGTGCTCGCGCTGCTGCACTACGTGATCCGCGCGTCCGGCTGCGTGCGCGTGTTCGAGACCGGCACCGCCAATGGCGTCTCGGCCGCCTGCATGGCGGCGGCGGTCGCGCACCGCCCGGGCGGTCGCGTGGTGACCTACGACACGCACGTCTACCCGGGCGCGGAGCAACTCTGGAGCGCTTTGCCCGAGTCGATGCGCGGCGCCCTCGAGCCGCGCCGCGGCGACTCGCTCGCCGGTCTGCGCGCCGCGCTCGACGCCGGCGAGCGCTACGACGCCGCGTTGCTGGACTCCGTCCACACCGAGGAGCACCTGTGGGCGGAGTTCGAGTTGGCCACTCAGCTCGTGCGGCCGGGCGCGCCGATCCTCGCGCACGACTGGCGCTGGCTGGAGGGCATCCAGCGCGCGCTCGACCGCATCGCCGCTGCCGGCTACGGCATCGTGCGGCTGCTCGGCCCCGGGGCCGTCGAGGAGGAGCGCGGGCTCGGCCTCGCGCTCATCGAGAACCGGAGCTAGCAGCGTGCGTGTCGAACGCCACGACCCGGTCCGCGCCCACCGCGCCGCGGTGCCGGAACCGGATCTGCCGGGCGTAGGCGCCGTAGCGGACGTGGATCTGGTGCGTCAGGTTCGCGTCGTGATGGCGCTTGAAGTACAGGTACTCGGGGATCCGCGTGAAGCCCCATCCAGCGCGCGCGATCCGGACCCAGAAGTCCCAGTCTTCGCACAGGAAGAGGTCGGTCGGGTAGCCGCCCGCGTGCTCCCAGCACGCGCGCCGGTAGAGCGAGGAGTTCGGCAGCCTGTTGCCGGCGATCAGGTCGCGAACCGTCCAGCCCGTCGGCGGCTCCCACGTGCAGCCGCCGTCCGGCCCGAAACCCTGCGTATCGCAGTAGACGACGCCCAGTTCCGGCGCACCCACGAGGATTGCGACCGCGCGCTCGACGAAGTCGGGAGCGATGATGTCGTCGGCGTCGAGCGGGAGCACGTACGTGCCCGCGGTCGCCGCGATCGCCGTGTTGCGCGCTGGGCCCGGCCCGACGGTGCGCGGCGTGCGGAGGAAGCGCACCCCGAACTCGCCGCTGATCGCCTCGGCCAGCGCTCCATCCGGGGCGGCGTCGTCGACGACCACGATCTCGATGTGCGAGTACGTCTGCGCCAGCGCCGACTCCAGCGCCTCGCGCAGGAAGTGCGCTTGCCCGTGGCACGGCACGACGATCGTCACCAGCATCCACGCCGAGTCTCTCAGCCATGAGCGGCGTTGTCATCGGCGTCCACGGCGCGCGCCGCGTCCGGGCCGCCTCATGCGCGAGTGCGGACCCTCACGTCCCCGCAAATGTCGGTGGCGCCGGGGTGGATGCTCGCGTTGGCGTCGTCGCAGTCCGTCGGTGGGCTGACGCCGTCGTGGTCGGCGTCGACCGCGCCGGCGATGATCGTGGTCGGGACGCCGCCGGCGGCCGCGGGGGTGACGGAGTACGGTCGCGAGGAAGCCCGGGAAATTGATCCGTTCGAGCTGACCCAAGCAGAGACATCAGACCGGTCGACTCGAACTCGCCGCCAAAAGAGACGCTGTGCTCGAGGTGGCCATCGTCTCGCAGTCGCAGCGCGAGATTCAGCAGCACGTAATTCTCGGGGAGCCGGACGCCTCGTTGTCGCATCTCCGTGATCACCGACGCGCCGTCGTTGAGCCGTCCCGAGTCCGACGGAGACCAGTCTGATGTCCAGGCGTCGGGCGGTGCACGTCAGCAGGCCTGACCGCTCCCTCGGCGTATTACCATTGAACGAGAGGGCACCGCGAGCTGCGGTCGGCTGACGGCATCGGCTCCTGACTTCGCACATCGACCTGTCGAGCGGTTTCGGAGGTATGCGTGCGGCGTCCATCTAGATCGGTTCGTGTCTTGCTCGCCCTCGGGGTCCGCGCGAGCTCGGACCCGACTCCGCGACCGCTCATCGAGTGATCACGCCGGCGAAGTCACCAACCGCGCTTCGTCGGATTGGCCGAGTTGTCTCCCGCACGCTGAAGTCGTTCTACGACGACCAGATGACGCACCACGCGGCGGCTTTGACGTACTACTCGCTGATGTCGCTGTTCCCGGCGCTGCTGCTGGCGATCTCGCTGCTGGGGCTGGTGGGCGAGTACCCCCGGACCTACGACGCGATCATCGGCTATCTGCGCGACGTCGTCCCGGCTTCGCTGCTCGAGCCGCTCGACCAATCGCTGCGGAGCGCGTTTCGGGCGAAGGGCACAGCGACGACGGCGCTCGTCATCAGCGTCGTGTTGGCGTTCTACGGCACGACCGGCGTGCTCGAGGCAGCGCGCCGCGCGTTGAACGTGGTCTTCGAGATCAGCGGCGGGCGGAGCTTCCTGCGTCGCAAGGCGATCGACATCGCCTCGACCGTCATCCTGATGGCGCTGATCCTCGTCAGCCTCGTGCTGGCGTTCGTCGGCGGCGGCTTCGCGCAGGATCTGCTGGGTTTCCTCGGACTCGGTGAGGACGTCGCGCGGGCCTGGAACGACTTGCGCTGGCCCGCGGCGGTGCTGGTCGCGATGCTCGTGTTCTCGTTCATCTACTACGTGACCCCGGACGTCCAGCATCGGTCGTTTCGCTGGATCACGCCCGGCGCGATCGTCGGCGTGCTGCTCTGGCTCGCGGCGTCGTACGGCTTCTCGCTCTATCTCTCGAGGATCGCGGACGTCGGCGCGATCTACGGCGCCTTCGCCGGCGCGATCGTGCTCGTCGCCTGGCTGTGGCTGACGAACGTCGCGCTGCTCTTCGGCGCGGAGCTCAACGCCGAGATCGAGCGCCAGAAGGAACTCGCCGAAGGCGTCGCGCACCACGACACGCTCAACCGGCCGGAGCGTGAGGGTTGATGTCATGGCCCGCCGGTCCGAGCCGCGTTGATCGCGCTCGGGCGCCCGGCGGGGCGGCGAGCGGTTTCACAGCCGCGCCCGCGTGGGCAGTGTGCGGGCATGGCTTCCCCCGGTTCCCGTCCCGCCCGTCTTGCTCAGCCAGGTCGGTCGTGCCGCGCATGACATCGGACTTGCCGGGCTGCTCGGCGCGAATCTGTTCGGCCGCCTCGCGATGCACCCGAGCGTGACCGAGATCTTCGACGAGGCCGAGTGCGGCAAGCTCGTCAATGCCGCCTGACGTCGCTACGGCGCGATCAACTCGGTGTCACTGGCCGCCGTGGCGGCGGGGTGGACCGGTGCCCGATGCGCGAGTCGGCCGACGGCAGGCTCTCCGGTGACGAGCGACGGCTCGCCTAGGCATCTCCGGCGGCGGTCGGAATCGCTCCAGTTTCTGCGAGGCGGCGCGGGTCCAGCTCGGCGACCGCCACCGGGCTGCCGTCCTGGGCGAACCAGAGATTGCCGTCGGGTCCGGTGATCAGCCCGAGGTAGGACGCGGTGCAGGTCAGATGGACGGGGAGCTCGCGCACGTGGCCGGCGGCGTCGATGCGTCCGAGCCCGCCCTGGGCCCCTGGGCCCGCGGTGGTGGTGAACCAGACGGCGCCGTCCGGGCCGAGCGCGATCGCCGTTGGATGACCGTGCGTCGGGAACCGTTGGATCGCCCCCGCCGGCGTGATGTGTCCGACGCGCCGTGCGCCGAAGTCGGTGAACCAAGCGCTGTCGTCGGGGGCGGTGACGATGGCCGGCACGTCGCTGGTGCCGGTGCGCGGAAAGCGGGTGATGTCGCCGCCCGGGCCGACACGCTCGATCGCGCGGTTGGCGTCTGTCACCCAGACGCCGCCGGCGGATCGCGGGGCGATCCCGAACGGCTGCGCATGGCGTCCGAGGCGGTACTCACGGATCTTCCCCGCCACGTCGAGATGGCCGATGGAGTGAAGGCCGTAGTCGACGTACCAGACGCTGCCGCGCGTGCCTGGGGCGAGTTCGTTGATCTTCGCGCCGCGCGGCAACCGGTAGGAGCGCACCCGCCCGGTCGGCGAGAGCGACGAGAGCTTCGTATTGGCGGTGGAGAACCACACACCACCGTGAGCGGCCGTCGTCAGCGAGGCGAAGTGACGACCGCGCCAGGGATGAAACACCGTGCGCCGCCCGCTCGCGGCGACGCGGACGAGTGCGGAGCGCATCGCCATCCATGCACTGCCGTCGGTGGCGCGTACCATCGCGTCGGGCGCCCGCAACGGCCCGCGCGCCGACAGCACCGGACGCACCGGCGCCGGCGCCGCCGCGCCTACCGCGAACCGGTCCAGCGCGCCTTGCGGATACGAGGCCCAGACGGTCCCGTCGCCGGCCACCGCGAGCGCCGGCTGCGCGAACGCGAAGTCGTCGCAATTCGAGCTGACGCCGAAGGCGTCCTCGAAGCGCCTGAGCGTGCCATCGGGCGCGCGTCGCACGATCCCGTCGAAGGTTGAGAACCACAGCGCACCGTCGGGCGCAAGCGCCAGCGCGCGCGGCGGGCTGCCAACGTCGACGGTCGAGATGACCCCGGCGGGCGTGACGCGCAGCAGGGCGTTGGGGAGTCCACTCGCCACCCACAAGTTGCCGTCAGGCCCGGCGACGATGATCGGCGCCCGCGCGGACAGCAGCAGCGGAAAACGGAACGTCGTGACTTGACCACTCGGTGTCAGCCGCCCAACCAGCCCTTGCGCGTCCAGAGCACCCGCGAACCAGAGGTTCCGATCCGGGCCGGCGGTCAGCGACCACGCGCTCACCCCGCTCCCGAGCCGGAACCGCTGCACCTCGCCGTCGGCGGTCACCCGCGCGATGTCGCCCGCGGACGTCTCGGCCACCCACATCGCGCCGTCAGGCCCGGCGGTGATCGACTCCGCGTCGACGAGCCCTCGCGCCACGATCGCCGTCACGCCGCCGGCCACGCGCGCGACCGTCCCGCCAGCGGCGAACCACACCGCGCCGTCCGGTCCGGCGGCGATCGCGTCCGGCGTCAAGCCACCGGTCGCGTACGTCGTCACCATCCCGTCGCGATCGACGGCACCGATCGCCCCGCGCAACGCCACCCACACACGCCCGTCACCGCCGGCGGCGACGGCGCTCAGGTCCTGATTCGCCACCGAGGGCAGGTAGAAGCGGTCCAACGGCGCCGCCGCGGCGGGCGACGCGAGCGCTCCCAGCAGGAGCGCCGCAGCGAGCCAGCGTGTCCACATACCGCCACGCTAGGCAGCCCTGAGAGCCTGCGCATCGGGCATTCACCCGAGATCACGCCGGTCCGTCGCCCGATGTCTCGCCCTGCACGACGAAGGCGGACGGCACATCGAGGCACGGGGTGCCTCGGTGCGATTCGCGGGCGGTGATTGCGGGCGTCGAAGTGCCCGCGGGCCTCGCGAAGTGTCCTGTCGTGGCCGCTGAGCCGTTCGGTCGACTTCAGCGTCGGCGTCCTGGAAGTCCCATTCCGGTCGATAGGACGTCGCGAAGCGTTCCGGCCGGTGTTCCCGGGCTTCAGGCCTCGCCGTGTTGCGTCCGCGTCCGAGCGATCGGTGGAGATGACCCCACGTGGCCCTCGCCGACCAGCTGATGCATCCGGTCCACGCACGCCGGCCTACGGTCCGCCGATCGTTCGAGCGGCTTAACTGCTCGTTCTCACCGGGCATTGCGGACGCCGGCGCAGGACGGCGTGGCCGCCGTGCGCGCCCGCGGCGGTGATCACGAACGCGTGGCAGTGAGAGATCGCGGCGCCGCGGACGCGCGCGTCGAAGCGGCCGTCTCGCCCGGCGGTTGCGGTCGTGTAGCTCGCGGTGTCGGCGTGGACCGTCACCCGGACACGCTCACCTGGTTGGAAGCCGCTGGCGCGCACCTGCACTGGCTTGGTCCGCACGAGCGCGATCATCGGCCGCGGCGCAGCCGCGACTGGTGCCGCGGCGACGATGGCGACAGCGAGACAGACGCCGAGCGTCACGCGAGTTTGGGCCACGGCCGGATGGTACGCCGCGTTGTCGGTCATGCCTCGGACCGCGCGAGTGACGCTCGCCGGTGCAGGAGGCGTAGCGTCACGCTCGCCATGTCGTAGCCCGTCTCCGGGTCTGGTGGCGGGTGCGGTGCCAACGGAGGAGGAGTGCATGCGGCGTTTCCTACTACCGGCCTCGATACTCGTGGTCGCCGGAGCGGCCGCCGCTCTGGCCGGCGTCGGCTCCGGCGGGACCACTTCGGAGGCGCAGGCCACACGGCTCGCCGCGCTGACGCCGATCCAGCAGCGACTCGTGTCGGGCTTCGCGCGCGCTGCGCTCGAGCAGTCCGCGGGCCTGGCCCCGAACGCCCGCACGCAGCAGCCCACGGCGTCACTGCAGCGCAGCTCGCTGACTGGCTGCCCGACCAATCGCGGTTCCAACGTGCGCGTCAACCAGAACTGCCTGAACCTCACCGACCCTGACCTGCAGGGCCGCGGGCAGGCCCAGAACGAGACGGCGATCGCGCAAGACTCGGGCGATCCGCGGCGGATGGTGTCCTCCGCGAACGACTATCGCCGCGGCGACGCCAACTGCTACTCGGACTACAGCGTCGACGGAGGCCGCAGCTGGCAGGACTCGACGCCGCCGATGGGCTTCACGCGCGGCGACAACTTCGGCGGTGTGGCGCGCGAGTACTGGCAGGCCGCCGGGGACACGTCGGTCGCCTGGGACACCAAGGGCAACGCCTACCTGTCGTGCCAGATGTTCATGCGCGGCGAGGCCGTCGCCAACAACCCGGACCAGTCGAGCGCGTTCTACGTCTTCCGCTCGACAGGCAGCGGCGGCGCGTCATGGAACTTCCCGGCGCGGCCGGTGGCCGAGCTCAATGACGTCGCCGGGGCCGGCGACGCGCTCCTGGACAAGCAGTACATGACCGTCGACGACCAGCGCGGGAGCCCGTTCCAGGACCGGATCTACGTCACGTGGACGCTGTTCGCGCCCGATGGGACCTCCTACATCTATGAGGCGTACTCCCGTGACTATGCGGAGAGCTTCAGCGCGCCGAAGTTGGTCAGCACGACCAGCGCGCTGTGCTCGAACACGCTCGGCGGGGCGACACCGCAAGGCACGTGCAACACCAACCAGTTCTCGCAACCGTTCACCGGCCCCGACGGCGCGCTGTATGTGGTCTGGGACAACTACAACCTGACCGGCGTGCGTCCGGGCGAGGGCGACGAAGGCGGTGACGGCGGCGATCGCCGGGCCGCGCCGCCGGTGGGCATCGACAACCGCGCCCAGGTGCTGCTTGCCAAGTCGACCGACGGTGGCAACACGTTCGCGCCGCCGGTCAAGGTCGCCGACTACTACGACCTGCCCGACTGCGAGACCTACCAGGGCAAGGACCCCGGCGTCGCGTGCGTGCCCGAGAAGGGCGAGACGGCGAACTCGTACTTCCGCGCCGTCAACTACCCGTCGGCGGGCGTCAACCCGCGGGACCCGCGCGAGATCGACGTGACCTTCGGCTCCTACATCAACCGGCACTCCAACGAGCGCCAGCGCACCCCGTGCGTGCCTCAGGGCTACAACCCCGACACCTTCCAAGCGCTCTACAGCGGCGTCAAGACCCCAGGCGCATGCAACAACGACATCCTGATCAGCCGCTCCACCAACGGCGGGAGGTCATTCACCGGCGGGTCGACCGACGTGCGGACCCTGCCGGACGCGCGCGAGGGCGACGAGCGCGCCGACCAGTTCTGGCAGTGGGCGGCCTTCGACACCCGCGGCCGACTCGCCGTCTCGTTCTATGACCGCGCCTACGGAAACGACGAGCAGACCGGCTTCTCGGATGTGAGCCTGTCCGGCACCCGCGACGGCTCGACCTTCGGCACGACGCGCGTGACAACGAGCTCGATGGCCCCGCCGACGCAATTCGAAGGCGCCTTCTTCGGTGACTACAGCGGGCTCAGCGCTGATGATGTCGCCCACCCGGCCTGGATGGACACCCGCGACCCAGACCTCTTCGTCTGCCGCGACTCCGCCGGCAACGTCACTCAACCACCCGGCGTTTGCACCGCCTCGGCACCCAACGCAGCCCAGGCCAACGACCAGAACATCTACACCGAGGGAATCAACATCCCCGTGAAGTGACCGCTCGCAGCGGCTCGGATGGTGCTCGCCGTCCGAGCCGCCTCATCCCCTGAGCTCCACGCTGGCGAAAGCAACCACCCGACGCGGCCCCGGACTCCGCTTGATCGGTTGTTGGACAGCCGAGTGGGAAGTCGATCGTGACCGCCGCGGCCGTGCGAGCTGACAGGGCCCCGGGCACAGTCCGGGCGTCGGCGGGGATCGCGTCGCGCCAGAACGCGACGATCTTGACCGGGTCGCCGGCGTCGGAGAGGACGACCAGGTGGTCTTCGCCGGGCCGAAGCCCATCAGGGTCGGCGTTGCGGAACACCGGAAGGACCCCGGCGGCTTCTGCTTGTGAAGGATCCCCGACTATGCTGGGGCGCGTGTTGTCCCGGCCTTTGCCGTTGCTCGTGCTTCTCGCGCTGCTCGTGCTCTCGGGTCGGGCCTGGGGGAGCGAGGCGCCGCCGCTGCGGCTCGGCGGTGGGAGCAGCTGCTTGGCGGCCACCGGCGTTCCGGGCGAGCTCGTGACCCTGGGAGAACGCGACGAGGCGCAGCTCATGCAGGCCGCGGTCGCCGGGTTCACGCGTGGGGAGCGCGTGCCGCTGATGGCCGGTCGCAGCTGCCCGGCCGTCGCCGCCCGGCCGAACGGCGCCGCCGTCGCGGCCGCTGTGGACGCGGACGGTTACCTCATGGTGGTCGTGCGCGATCCCGGCGGTTCCTGGAGCGAGGCCCAGAACCTCGGCTCCTTTGACGGCGAGCCGACCGTCTCGGTCTCAGACCGCGGCGATGGGCTGGTCGCCTGGTGGGCCGGCGACGGGACGGGGGCCCGTCGGCTGCAGGTGGCGCGGCGCTCGCCGAGTGGCGGCTTCGGCGCCGCGGAGGCGCTCGGAGCTGCCACGGAATATGCCTATGCGCTCAGCGCCGGGTTCAGCGGCGACGGCGAGGCGTTCGTGCTGTGGGCGACGGCCGATCGCGCTCGCGTGCCGGTGCAGGTGCCGGTCCAGATCGCCACGGCCGCGCCCGGCGCGCCGTTCACCAGCACGTCGCTCGGCACGATCGCCTGGCGTGGCCGCGCGGCGCTGAGCGTCGCCCCGGACGGTCGCGCGCTGGTCGCGCTGCCGGCCAAGGGTGCGCTGCTGGTCGCCGAGCGTGCGCCGGGCGCGCCGTTCGGCGCGCCGGTGCCGCTGACCACGGCGGTGGACCCGGTCGCGTACCAGGTGGAGGTGGCGAGCGACAGCGGCGGCCGCGCGGCGATCGGCTGGACAGGCAACAGCGACGGCAGCCTGCGGATGGCGACGCGCACGGCGCCGGGTGCGTTTGGCGCCCCCGTGGCCGTCGATCCGCCGCGGCCGTACACCGGCGACCCGTTCTACGCCTCCGAGTGGGTCGCCCTCTTGGGGGACGTCGGGCCGGGCTTCTTCGGTGACGCGCAGGACTTGGCGCTGACCCCGGACGGCCGCGTCGTCTTCACACGTGAGTATCGCCGCACGCTCGGGGGGATCCCGACGCGCAGCGTGCGTACGGCGACCATGGCGCTGGCCGGCGGCGCCGCGCAGACCACGCTCGCCGGCGGCGCGTTCGCGGACATCCGCAACCCGCTCGCGCTCGTGCTCGCCGACGGCCGCCCGGCAGTGGTGTGGGCAGAGGACCTCCCAGATGTCGACTTCCGTCTGCACCTGGCGGCGGACGGTGCCGCCCCCGGGCCACAACCGCCGTCGCCGGCCGTGCACCTGCGCGCGGCCGCCGACGCGCTGACCCCCGACGGCGACGTGAATCTCGCCGTCACGTGCAGCGGGCCGTGTTTCGTGCGCGCGCACGTTCTGGTGACAGACGCAGCCGGCGAGGGTGCGCTGTTGCTCGATCGCGCCGGGCGTGGTCGGCTCAACATCATCGGCGGGCAGCGAGCGGCCACGCTCGGCCGTCCCGGTCCGGTGCGGGTCCGCATCAGCTACGGCGCGCCGAACGCGCTGAAGCTGCGGCAACGCACGGTCAGGCTGAACCTGGATCTCCGGGCCGCGCCGCCGGACCCGCGCGTCGTCGGGTTGCGCGCCGTGCGCCGCGGCGACCGCATCCGGGTCAGCTGGCACACCAATCGTCGCCCGCTCCGGACGGTGTTCTGGGTCACGGGCGCGGCACGGCCGGGGGCGGCCGTCGAGCCGTTGAGCGTCCACAAGGTCGAGCGGGACGGCCAACGGGCGTTCGCCGTGACGCTCACCCACGCGGACGCGATCCGCTACGTGTCGCTGCGCGCCCAGCACGCTTACACCGGCCACGACGCCAAGCGCATCGAACTCCGAGTGCCGTAGGCGCCGCGCGCCCTTAGGTGCACGGCGAGACTTGTGCCGCGCGCTCCCGCTTCAGCGGCGACGACCTGAGCCCGCCGAGACTCTCTGTTTCGCGCAAAGGAGCGCTGGGACTCGCCGACGAACGCCAGCACAGCGCAGAGGACGCCGAATAGCGGTCGCGGGTGAGACGCCGGACGTCGTCTCCGTCGCCGTCGAAGGCCACGCCTCGACCGGCTGCGCACACGATCGGGGCAGTTCTTCATCTGGCGGTTCCTCGAGATGCCACGGTCCCGTAGGGCGCTTGACGCACTGCACGGAACGGCAGCGCCGGCGGGATCAGAAGTAGATCTCCCCCTGAGGTGGCAGGCTGTAGGCCTGGACGAGCGCTCCGGTGAGCGTGCCGATCTTCTCGTGCGCGTCGCGCAGCAGCACGCCGTCGATGCGCTCCAGCACTCCTCCCGCCTGCTGCTTGACCATCCGGATCTCCGCCGGCGTACGCGCCTCGCGCAGGCACGCCTCCAGCTCGGTGACCCCGATCGGGGTGGGGTCGTGCGCACGGGCGCCGACGATCGCGAGCGCCTGCTCGCCGAGCCCGGCGATCTCGGTAAGCGTCTGCTCGGCGACATTGCGCGCGTCCTGGCGTTGGATCGCGCGGAGGACCTTCCCGAAGCGGCCCGGTGCCGAGGCCGAGTATTGGTTCAGGAATGCGACCGCAGTGATCAGGCGCCCGACGATGTCCTCGCGGTCGGCGAGGCTCTCGACGGCGTCGGCGACCGTGTCGATCTGCTCATCGGTGGCGGTCGCCGGGAGCGCCTGGATACGCACGTTGACATCCTTGAAGGTCTCGTTGAGCGCCCGGCAGCAGAACGGGATCAGCTGCGCGTTGTAGAGCAGCCGTGTCGCGGTCTTCTCCTGCTTGGTCCGCGCGGCGGCTTCGCTGTTGCGGCGCCACTGGTCGAGCGTTCCCAGTGCGGTCATTCCGGCTTTGGCCGCCGGCAGCACCGGCTCAAGTCCAGTCATCAGGCTTCCCCTTCGTTGGGCGGGCCGGGTCGAGCCGCGCGCCAGGGCGCCTCCGGGACGGTTGCGCGGATGCCCACGAGCGACACTACACCGCCGGTGCTGGGCGAGCGAGCGGGCCGCGCCGATCCCGTGTTACCGGAGTGGGGGTGACGTCCCGCCGCCGCGAGAAGCGACACGCGGTGAGCGCCCGCTGACCGGCCGAGCCAGCTCGTCCAGCGCGTCGCAGTGCTCGGCGACCGCGCCACCCGGCAACTCAGCCCAGTTTGAACGACTCCACAGAGGCTTCCGCCGCTCGTCGCGGTGGACGTGGCGAAGGTGTCGCCCGCGCTTGGTGGTGCTGCGCTACACGGCGACCGTCTAGGACACTGCGTTCGGGCGACCCGGCCGCAGGGTCTCACTAGCAAGGTTTCCAAAACGATATAGAATCAGTGATGAATGCGTGACAGCTGCGTGACGGCGGGCTGGGATCGTCGTCCCGACCTTCAAAGGACGGAGCAGCTGTCATGGCCGATTTCGACGACGCCAAGGCCTCCTCAGAGCGCGACGACGATGTGGATCGTCTCGAGCCCGACGAAGTGCAAAACGACGACTTCCAGTTCGCTCTCGCCGAGCTGCTGGCCGGCTATGAGCCGGTGCTCAAGGACGAGCTGGCACGCGCGGGCAAGCCCGACGAGCTCACCGCGGAGGCGCTCGAGCGCCCGCCGAGTTGTGAGGAGGAGTTCGAGCTCGCCCAGCGCATCTTCGGACGCTTCTTCACCGAGGAGGTCGCGCTGCGGGTGTTGCCGGCCGAAGCCCGTGAGCGGATCGGTCCAATCGACCGCTGGCGCTGGTGTCTCGGGCACATCCGCTGCTGCTTCATCTTCGGCTGGCTCGTCTGCCGGCGCGCCCGGACCTTCAAGGCCTTCGGCTACTACCTCTACCGCTACTGGCTGTGCGTGCGCGATGCGCTCAACCCGGAGGACCCGCCCTCGCGGCGCCCGCTCCACGACGAGGAGCGCGCGGACCTCGCCAAGCTGATGGAGGCGCTGGCCGGCGCCTACCGGCCCTATCTCGGCGACCAGCTCGCGTCACTCGACTTCGCGGCGGGCCTGCCCGACGAGATCATCGCCGGCGCGATCGACTGCGACGAGGGCGAGCAGGACACGGCGGCGGTGTTCGAGCGTCTGCTCACGATGGACATCGCACCGGCGCTGCTCGGGCGCAAGGCCTTCGAGGAGCACAGCCAGGACGCGTCGTTCTGGTTCTGCCGCTGCTGGTGCCTGTGCGCGATTCGCTTCGGCTGCTGCCTGGCACGCGCCAGGCGCTTCACCGACGTCCTGCGCTGTCTGGCCTACTACCGGCGCTGCCTGCGCCGGTGCTTTCAGCCGCTGACCTGTGACATCGCCCGGCCGGCGATGACGGAATGCGTCGACGAGAACTTCTTCTCCGGCCCGAACCTGCTGGGCGTCGAGATCGCCGGGACCGCCGTCGGGGCGTTCTGCGATCACTACACGCTCGAATGGAAGCCGGCGGGGTGGGCCGACAGTACCTACACGCAGGTCGGCATCGTCTACCCCGGCGGCGCGCCCACGGGCCCGTGTGGCGTGATCAACGGGACGCTCGGCTGGCTGGACACGACGAGCCAGGACGTGCCCGACAGCGTCACCGTGCGGCTCTGCGTGTTCGCCAGCACCGGCGCGTCGACGTGCTGCCTCGTCGACTTCCAGATCTTCCGCCAGCGGGTGTGGATCGCCAACGTCGAGGGTGTCCCGCCCTCGCCGAGCATCCTGGTTCCGACCGCGCAGCTGATGTCCGGCTCGCGGGTGCGCTCCTTCGGCACGTGCGTCCGCATCTTCGGTCGCGCCTGGGTCGGGCGCTGCCCGGGCAAGGAGATCAGTCGCTACACGCTGGCCTATCAGCCGGGCTTCGTGACGGATCCCACGCTGGGGACGTGGACGCCCGCCTGGCAGGTCGACTACATCACCCCGTTGCAGCGCAAGGAGATCCGCACGGAGGAGTTCGACCTCACGAGTTGCTGGGCGTACACCCCCGTCGTGTTGCCCAGCCCGCCGTTCCCGCCCGGGCTCACGATTCCGCGTGACTCGCTGCTGCCGACGTGCTGGGTGTCGGGCAAGTACTCGCCCTCGGGCCCGCCGAGCGGAGCGCAGAGCTGCGCGGTCGACCCACAGAATCCCGGCACGATCTGGACGTCCCAGCAGCTGCCGTTCCTGAACTGCCAGTCGGGCCGGTACACGCTCCGCCTCGACGTCGAGGACACGGCCGGCAACCACTACTACGACACCCAGCAGATCTGGTTCGACAACAAGGACATCCACGGCAAGATCACGCAGATCGGCAACGTCCCGGCCTGCGACACGGTCCATCTCAGCAACTTCGCGGCGGACGGCGGCGACTGCACGACGCCGTGGCTCGCGGAGGCTCGCGGC
Source organism: Solirubrobacter ginsenosidimutans (assembly GCF_027587205.1). The sequence goes on along the minus strand of NZ_JAPDOD010000051.1, from coordinate 6,866 downwards.
ATCGCCTTCGACGAACTGATCGAGGAGGGCAACACCGCGATCCCGAGCGACAACTACGCGGCGGTCGGAGGCGTGATCCAGGGCGGCTACCGCCTGTGGATCAAGAAGGACGGCGCGCCCGACCCGGGCGTTCCGCTCCCGGTTCCGGGCCCCGGCGGCCCATTTCTCGGGACCACCCGGGTCGGCGACCCGGGCACCCGGTGCACGACGGCGAATCCGCCGGCGGGGCCGATCCCGCCCGAGACGTCAGGCGTGCTGACCTTGATCGACCTCAGCCAGCTCGATGACGTGTGCAACCCGGGGCACCCGGACCTCACGCTCAAGCGTGGCGAGTGCTGCGGGTACGTGATCACGCTGGAGGTCTTCGACAACTCCGTCGTGCCGTCGGGTCCCGGCGGGCATCACGGGATCTCGCACCACTTCCCGGTCTGCATCTGCAACGACGTGAAGGGCTGAGCCGGATGCGCCGCGACGTCTCCGCGACCCGCTTCGTCCTCGCCGCGCTCGCCACCTGGCGGGTCACGCACCTGCTGTCTGAGGAGGACGGGCCCGGAGACGTCGTGGTGCGAGCGCGGGCCCGGCTGGGGGACAGCCCGGCGGGCGCGCTGATGGACTGCTTCGCCTGCATGAGCGTGTGGGTCGCGGCACCGCTGGCCCGCACCGTCGCGCCACGCGGCGCGGACGCGGCGCTCGCCTGGCTCGCGCTTTCGGGCGCCGCGTGTCTGCTCGAGCGGATCGCCGCCGAGCCGATGGCCGGCACGATGATCGACACACGAGAAGGGATCGCCGATGGGATGCTGTGGAGACAAGCGGGCGGCGCTCAGGTCGCAGACATCATCCGCATGGAGCCGGCCGCGCACCCCGGCTAGCGCCCCGCCGCCCCCTGTGCGCGCCGCGCATGTGACGGTGCCCGCGGGGAGCAGCATGAACTTGCGCTATCTGGAGTACGCGACCGTCAGCGTGGTCGGCGCGGTGAGCGGACGCACGTACGTCTTCTCCGCCACGCAGTCCGTGCAGGCGGTCGACGGCGGCGACGCCGGCCCGCTGCTGGCGCTCGCGTGCTTCCAAGCGGCGTGAGCGTTCCCTAGCCCTTGGCGGCCGGCTTGTATGAGATCGTCTCGCAGCGCGTGACCGTGTCCACGCGGCGCGCACGGCGGCTGATAAGGGCGAGATTGCCGCGCACCGGCCTACGACCTTCGACAGAGAACCGATCGGAGGCCACGATGCACCGTCTCACCCGTCTTGCCTACTCATCTTTGCGCTCGTCGTCGGCCACGCTGGCGGTCTCGGCCGCGCACCCCGCGGCCGAGCGCTTCTGCGGCCTGATCCGCGACGACGGCGCCCGTATCGGGATCGTCGTCCAACGCGGCAAGGTCCCGTGCTCGCTGGGCGCGTGCTCGACAGTCCTTCTCGTGTCGCAGGAACGCAGAGCGGCGAGCGGCCCGTTCGAGCGTCCGTCGGTGACGCGCTCGGCGTACCGCGCGACCCCCGTATCCCTGTGGGAAGGGGATTCCCCACGGATGGCCGTCACGTGGGCGGCGTCTTCCCACGCATGAACAGCAAACGCATCGCCACCGCGCTCCTGACCGCCGCCACGCTTGTCGTCCCGCTTGCGGGCCAGGCGCAGGCCGCCACCACCAAGGTCGAGATCGTCAACCAGAGCTCCGGCCGCGTGATCACCTGGGGCCCCAGCTACGTCACCGCCCAGCCGTCGGATCCGTCCATGAAGCTCCGGACCTGGATCAAGGTCGACGTCGCCGCCGACCAGGCGATCTACAAGTGGGCCAAGAACGAGACGCTCTGCCTGACCGGTCTGCCGGCCTCCAACCAGATGACCGTGCAGACCTGCAACGGCGGGTTTCGCCAGTTGTGGGCGACTGGCTTCACCGGCGGAACGTTCCGGAAGTTCGAGAACGTCGGGACGCTGCGCGCCGCGACGCAGAAGCCCTTTCGCAACGGCGACGGCACGGCTCGCACGCCCGTCGAACAGGAGGTGTTCATCGGCGAGAACGCGCAGCTGTGGCAGGTGCGCGCGGTCTAGCCGACCTGCCCACGCAGATACGTGCGCGAATGCCAGCTGTCGCCGTGGCCCGCAACGACGGCGGCGCTGCGCTCCTCATCGCTTCGAGAGAGCGCGCGAGCATGAGACTCGCCTAGGGCGCCCGAGCCCGCGGCCAACAGGCGTTGTACACATAATCAGCGCCTGAGCGTCGCTCTGCATCGTGACGTTCAGCGCTGTCTGGCGCTTCTGCCAGGGCCAGTCGGGCGCGTCAGGGTTTGCTTGCACGGAGGTCAATCGACACGGAGTCCGGCGGCCCGTGCGGGCTACCTGGCGCGAACGACGAGTGCGACGCCCGCGAGATCCACTCCGGCGACGTCGGCGATCAGGTCGGCGAGCATGCCGAGGGCGATTCCGGCCGCTCGGATCGCGTCGGCATGGGACGGTGCTTGGAGCTCGAGCGTCACCGTGAGCTTGTCGGCGCCGGAGGATTCGGTCGCGTGTCGCTGGTGTCGATCGCCGAGATCGCGGCGCAGGCGGTCATCGATGACCGGCTGCAACTGCTGCAGGGCGTGAAGCACCTGGCCCGGCGGATGGCCGTGCCCGCAGCTGAGGGCGACACGCGCGATGTACTTCGGTGCCGTGGGCTCCGTCGGCGACCGGCTTGCGTGCGCGGGCGACGTCGACGTGTTGTGGTCTCGGATCTCGGATCTCGAAGGCACGCGCGCACCGCAGGCTACGGGCTTGCGAGGGAGACTGCAGCGATTGCGGGCTCGGCGATCGGCGCGTCGACGCGCGAGACGGCCGGCTCACGGCGGATGGCGGCCTAGTGGTCATGGTGAGCCGGGGCGAGAGCGCGTCGCTCTCCGCTTGTCTCGATGGAGCAGCGGCGACGTTCGGTTCGCTGCCGCCGCGCTGTGCTGCCGCCGATCGTCGATACCACCAGCGAGGGGAGCGGTGCCTCGAAGCGCGTCCGAGTCACCGAGAACCGACGCTCTGATCTGGCTAGCTGCGGCGGCTTGCCGTCAAGCAGAACTGGGTGACGGTGAAGAAGAACTCCCCGCGCTCGCCGAGCTTGCGCTGCTCATTTGCCCAAGCCGTGGCGTCCTGTTGACTCATCCCGCCCTGCTCGGCCACGTATTGCTCGAGCAGAGGCACGAGCGAGCCGCCGTACGCATCGGGGATCAGCTCGATCGTCGCGAACGGGTAGGCGTCCATCTGGATCTGGTCGAAGCCCGCGTCGCGCAGCTGCGGCGCAAGCTTCCGCGGCAGCGAGGGATGCGTCAGGTGCTTGTCCCACGCCGCGAGCACGCGTTGCATCAGCTCCCCATCGCTCGCCTGCCAGGACACGGTGGCCCAATCCACGTCCCACACAAGCACGCGGCCGCCCGGACGCAGCGCCCGGTGCATCCCCGCCAGCGCAGCCGGCACGTCCGGGATGTACTCCAAGACTTGGACCGCGAGCGCCCGATCGAAGCTCGCGTCCGGGACCGAGAGTGCGGTCGCGTCCCCCTCGTGGAAGGCCACGTTGGCGTGCCCTTCGGCACGCTTCGCAGCCACAGCAAGCATGTCCGCGCTGAGGTCGACGCCGACGACGAAGCCGTCGGGCCCGACCACCTCTAGTAGCTCGGTGACGTAGAACCCAGGGCCGCAGCCGACGTCGAGTACGCGGTCGCCAGTCTGAGCGCCGAGCGCCGCTCGGACCAATTCGCGCCGATGCAACACGTCGCGTGTCGCGTAGAGCTGCTCCAGCCGCTCGACGAGTCGCTGATCGAACTCCAGCTGACCCACAAGTGGACTCTACCGCCGAGTTCCCGCTTGGGTGAGCCTGAGCGCGACGAACTCGCGAGGCGTTGCACGACGAAGTGATCCTGAACGAGTTCCTTGCCACCATGGACCTGGGCGTTCCAGCAGCCGCATGCGAGCGACCGGGACTTGACTTCATCGGTCGCGCAAAGGAGCAGTCGCGCTGCCGGTCTCGGCGATGTCCCGGCGCTGTTCGCTGTGTCGCAGAGCCGTCCGGCGCGGATGTCGTCCGCATCGCCGCATGCGGACCATGGCACGCGATGACGACCGTCCGCCGGCGTGGCCGGATCGGGCCATCTTGGCGTCGGATGGCCCGGTCAGGCGAAGCGGGTCGTGGGGTGCGCGCGTACAACCCGTCCGTGCCGTTCTTCGACGATTTGGAGCACGAGATGACGACTGGCAGGCTGTGGGCTCGCGTGGGGGCCTGGATCTACGACCCGTCCCTGGCCCTGGGCGAGCGGCGTGGGATGGCGGCGCGCCGGCGTGAGCTGTTGGCGTCCGCGCACGGGCGCGTGCTCGAGCTCGGAGCGGGGACCGGCCTCAATCTCGCCCACTATTCGACGGGGGTCGGCGAGCTCGTTCTGAGCGAGCCCGAGCCGGCGATGCGCGCGCGGCTCGCGCGGCGGGTGGCGCGGGCCGGAGGCGCGGCGAGCGTGGTGGCGGCGAGCGCGGAGGAGCTGCCGTTCGCCGAGGGGACGTTCGACACGGTGGTGTCGACGCTGGTGCTGTGTAGCGTGCGCGACCCGCTGGCGGCGCTGCGCGAGGTGCGACGCGTCCTCGCCCCAGGCGGACGGTTGCTGATGATCGAGCACGTACGCGCCGCGGCGCCGCGGCCGGCCCGCCGGCAGGACCGCATGGCCGGCGCGTGGGCGGCGTTCGCCCAGGGGTGTCGCTGCAACCAGTCGACGCTGGAACTGGTCGAGGCCGCGGGCCTGCGGATGGAGCGCGTCTCGGATGGCCGCTGGCGCGGTATGCCGGCGCTCGTGGCGCCGCTCGTGTCGGGCGCGGCAGTGGTGGCGCCGTGATCGCGGTCGTGCTCGCGGGCGGCGGCGAGCGCGTCGTGGCATGGGAGATCGGGGTGCTCGCCGGGTTGGTTGACGGCGGGATCGATCCGCGCCGCGCCGCAGCGGTGCTGGGGACGTCGGCCGGTGCGTTGGTGGCCGCGCGGGTGGCCGCCGGGGTGGACCCGCGTGCTGACGCCGACGCCATCGCCGCAGCGCCGCCGGGCCGCCACGGGAGCCAGGTCGAGACGTTCGTGGCGCTCGCCGCCGCGTGGGAGTCGGCCGGCGCGTCGACGGCCGAGCGCCGGCGCGCGTTCGGGCGACTCGCCGTCGAGCAGTCGCCCGGCGGCGAGGAGGCCGCGGTGGCGAGTGTGGCCCGCCGGCTGCCCGGCGGCGGCTGGCCGGCGTCGCTGCGGGTAGCGGCCGTCGACGCGCGGAGCGGCGAGCGGGTGGTCTTCGACCCCAGCGCCGGCGTCTCGCTTGCGCGCGCGATCGCCGCCTCGCGCGCCGTCCCAGTGCTTCGCGCGCCGGTCACCATCGGCGGCCGGCCGTTGATCGACGGTGCGTTGGGGTCGGCGACGAATGCCGATGCGCTGGCCGGCATCGACGCCTGGCTCACGATCATCATCACGCCGGTGGCCGCCGATCCGGCCGCGACGGGTCCCGAGCGCCTGTGGCTGACGGCGCTGCGCGAAGAGGTCGCGGGCCTCGAGCGGCACGGGCGGAACGTGGTGGTCGTGCACGCCTCGATCGAGGAGCGCGAAGCAATGGGTCCGGACCCGATGAGCGCGGCCACGGCGCCGCTCGCGATGGCCGCCGGTCGCGAGCGCGGCCGTGCGGTCGCCGGTCAGATCAGCCCGCGTCGGGCCGCGTAGGCCACCGCCGCGGCGCGTGAGGACTGGCCGAGCTTGGTGCGGATGTTGGCGACGTGCCGGTGCACGGTGTGCGGGCTGACGATCAGCCTCCTGGCAATCTCGGCGTCGCTGAGCCCTTCGGCCACGAGCCGCAGCACCTCGGCCTCGCGAGAGCTCAGCGGCGCGCTCTCGTCGCGCGACGGCGTCGCCCGCCGCGGATCGTGGACGTCGAGGAACGCGTTCACGGCGCCCACGACCGCCGCACTGTCGCCGAGCCACGGCGGATGCAGGTCGCCGTCGAGTGCGACGAGCCGCGCGTCCGGCAGCCGCGCTGCGAGCTCCCGGCCCTGGGCGAACGGCATCGCGCGATCATCACGGCGGTGCATCACGAGCGCGGGCGCGTGCACGTTGGGGAGCAACTCGCGGACGTCGGCTTCATAGACGGCCTCGAGCATCGCGGCCGCGACCTCCGGCGTCGCCGCGGCGCGCTGCAGCCGGGCGAACCGCTCGCGCATGTGCGCGTCGGCGCCGGGCAGCCACACGTCAGTCAGCAATCGCGAGCCGGCGCCCCAGTGTGCGCGCACGGTCTCGACCATCGCGGCACGCAGCGGCGCCGGCGCGATCGCCTCGCCGTGCGCATACGCGCCGACGAGGATGAGGGATCGCACCCGCTCGGAATGGCGCGCCGCGAACGCCGACGCCGGGCAGCCGCCCCAGGAGATCCCCAGCAGCGACAGCTCTCCGAGCCCCAGTTCGTCGGCGATCGCCTCGATCGTGCGGACCTCGGCCTCCACCGTCAGCTCGGGCGTAGCGTCGCCGCGATCCGACAGACCGGTGCCGGGCCGGTCATAGCGGACGACGGTGCGATCGAGAGCCAGGGCGCCGACGAACGCGCGGAACTCGGCGAAGCCCCATTCGAGCTCGAGATGGCTGATCCACAGCGCCGGCAGCAGCAGCGGCGGACCCGTGCCGACCGTCGCGTACGCCACCCGCGCGCCATCCACCTCGCAGAACCGGATCTCCTGCTCGAGCACCGCCCCGGAAGCCGACGCACCAGCGCCAGGCCGCTCGTCAGCCACGTCTGAACCCTACGCGCCGGGCAGGGTCGATAGGAATGACGCGAGAACGTCGACAACGAGACGTTCGCTTCTCGCGCCAAGCGGCAGCGGTCCCAGACCGATCCGCACGCCCGCTCTGTGCTTTGAA
>NZ_JAPDOD010000004.1 GCF_027587205.1 Solirubrobacter ginsenosidimutans | reverse complement strand
GAGGGCGAGGCGGCGGGGCGCGCGGAGGCGGCGGGGATCGTGGGCGCGGCGGAGGAAGAGGCGCGCGTGGCGCGGGCGCGCGCGGACGGTGCTTCGGCTGAGCGCGAGGCGATCCTGGCCGACGCCCGCTCGGCGCTGACCGTCGCTCGCGCCGAGGCCGCGGCGGAGCGCGACCGGCTGCTGGCCGACGCGCGGGCCGAGCGGGCGGCGGCGTCGACGGATCGCGAGCGGATCGCCGCGGAGGCGCTCCAGGAGCGCGAGCGACTCGACGCCGAGGCGTCGGCGCGGCGGGAAGCGGTGCTGGCGGCGGCGAGCGACGACGCCGACGCGCTGCGCGCCGAGGGCGACGCGGCATTGTCGGCGGCGCGTTCGGAGGCCGCGGAAGTGCACGCGCGGACGCGCGAGGCGATCGAGGCGGGCCGGGAGCGCGGTGAGGCCCTGGTGGCGACCGCGCGAGACGAAGCCGAGGGAGTCCGCGCCGACGCTCGCGCGGTGCTGGACGAGGCGCGCGCTCGCGGCGACCGGTTGATCGCCGCCGCCCGCGACGAGGCGGCGGGCGTGCGGGCCGACGCCGCTTCGCTGGTGGCCGGTGCGCGCGAGGCGGTCGAGGCGGCGCGGGGCGAGCGCGCGGCGATCCTCGCGGAGCATCATCGCGACGCCGCGCGCGAGCGTGACGCGCTGCTGGGCGAGGCCGAGCGCGAGGCGGCCGCCGTGGCGGCGCGGCTGCGCGAGGAGGCCGAGGCCGAGCTCGACGCCTACGTGTCCCGCCGCCGGCGCGAGGCCGACCGGCTGGCCGAGGCGGCGCGCAAGGAGCGCTACAAGTGACCGAGCTGCACGGCGAGCGGCTCACGCTCCGGCCGCAGACACCTGAGGACATCGCCCGGCTCAACGAGATCGTCGCGATGCCCGGCGTGCGCGAGATCTGGGGCGCGGACCTGGAGATGGACGACCAGGATGCGTGGACGATCTTCTTCGAGGGCGAGATCGTCGGCTGGCTCGGGTGGTACGAGGAGACCGACGCGATGTACCGCCACGGCGGGCTCGACATCTTCCTCGCGCCGGCCTTCCAGGACCGGGGACTGGGTCGCGAGGCGCTGCGGCTCGGGGCGAAGTGGCTGATCGAGGAGCGCGGGCACCACCGGCTGATCATCGACCCGGCGGCGAGCAACGCGCGGGCGATCGCGACCTATGAGGCGATCGGCTTCAAGCCGGTGGGGGTCATGCGCCGCTACGAGCGCGGGTACGACGGCGTCTGGCACGACGGGCTGCTGATGGACATGCTCGCGGAGGAGTTCATCCCCAGCTGAGCGACGCGCCGTGCGGGTCGGCCCACGCGACGCGCCGGCCGTCCTGGGCCAGGGCGAACAGGCTCGGCGGGCCCGGCTCGAAGCCGAGCACGCCCGCCGCCTCGCACGCGAGCCACGTGCCGGTCAGCGCGTCACGGAACGCTCGGCGGCCCGCCGTCGGCACGTAGGCGAGCACCGCGGTGTGGAAGACGACGAGCGTCGCGTCCTTCGGGGCTTCGGCGGCGAGCGCGGCGACGTCGCGGGTCAGATCCCCTTCGAGTATCCGCGGCGGGACCTCGCGCGCGATCTCGATCGCCGCACGGAGCGTGTCGATCCGGTGCTCCTGCCCGGGCCAGATCAGCAACTCGAGCCAGTGCATCGCGTCGCGGTCGGTGACGTCGAGCGGGTTGAGGTCCAGCCCGGCGCGCCAGGCGATCCGCGGGAGCGCCTCGGGCAGCGGGACGTCGCCCTCCGGCCGGCACTCGAGCAGCCCGTTCCCGAGCCGGTGGCCCGCGTAGTCGTAGCCGTAGCGGTCGGGGAGCAGGCACAGGCCCGCGCTCGCGCCGACCTCGAGCAGCGCCAGCGGCTGGGGCAGCGCCGCCAGCAGCGGGAGCATCAGCGCGCAGCGGGCGGGCTCGTTGGTCTGCGTGCGCCGCTCGAGCATCACCGCCTCGATCTCGCCGCGGCGCTCGGCCAGCGTCGCGCGAAACTCCGGCCAGCCGCTCGGCGTTCCCGCGAGCAATCGGTAGGCGGCGAACAGGAGGTTGGGCTGGCGCTTGCCGACGGGGAGCCCGTCCAGCCAGCGCAGCGTCTCATCGTCTCCGGCGACGCCGTTCGCCAGCTCGGTGTAGAGCGGCGACTTCTGCGGCGTCTCGAACTCGGCGAAGTAGCGGTACCCCTCGGCGACGCGACCCGTCACGGGTGGAGCATGCCACGGCGCGCCCGGAAGAAGGCGAGCGCGGCGGCCTCGTCCGTCCAGGGCGCCTCGGCGCCGCTGAAGCCGGTCGCGTTCCACTCCGGCCCGGGCTCTGGCGCCGCCCACGGCGCGACGTAGAGGTACGGCTCCGCGTGGTTCTCGTCGCCGGGCGAGCCGCCGTAGGTGACCTCGCGATCCTCGAAGGCGACGTCGAAGTGCTCGGGCCAGAGGTGGATGTCCGACGGTTCGGCCGCCTCCGCGCGGAGCGTCTCGAGGACGCCCCAGGCGAACGCGAAGAAGTCGGCGAGGCGGGCGGTGTGTGCCGGGTCGACGTCGAGCGGCTCGCTCGTCTCGGCGCCGTCGGCGGCGCGGGTCACGAGGTTCGTGCCGTCGACCCTGACGAGCCCGCCGTCCGGGAACGGCGGGGTGCCGAAACCGCCCGGCGTGGCCTCGAGCGCGATCTCGTTGCCGGTCGCCTTCACGCGCGCCGGGGAGACGACCTCCTCGGCGAGCTTGTGCAACGTGTCGCGATTCTGGGCGAAGGTCTTGGACATGGCGTAATGGTCTGGGGGGTCGGGAGGACGTTACGGTTGAGGAGCTGAACGTGATCGATCCCCATGACATGGTCTGCCAGGAGCTCGTCGAGGTGCTGACGGAGTATCTCGACGGCGCGCTGAGCGCCCACGACCGCGCACGGCTGGAGGCGCACCTGTCGGTCTGCGACGACTGCCGGGTCTACCTGGACCAGTTCAAGACGACGATCGCGCTTGCTGACGAGGCAAAAGCTGAGAAATTGCCTCCCGAGTTGCGGAACTTTCTGAAGAATGCGTTCCGCACTCATGACTTTCGCATCTAAATGCGCAATTCTCCAGGGTGTCGCTTTTGGCGCCGGCTGTCCCCGGTCGTGCGCATACGGGCGGCGTCGGACTGCGCACCCGCCGGCGGCTCAAAGATGACAACCCTCGAACATCGGGTCGTCGGCGGAGTCCTTCCGCGTCTGCCACGCTGACGATCGTCTGATCGTCGAACTGGACTGCACCCTCCCGCCCGAGCGGGTTCTGCTCGCGCTGCGCGACGAGCCCTACGCATTCGCCCTGACCGGCCGGTGGGCGGGTGGGGGCGCGATCGTCGGCGCCTCCCCGCGCACGCTGCTGGCGCCGGGCGATGACCCGTTCGCGCGCCTGGAGGACCTGCCATCGCCCCGCGGCGACGCGGTCGTCGGCGGCGGCTGGTTCGGCTGGCTCGGCTACGGCCTCGGCTCGCTCGTCGAAGACCTCCCGCCGTCCCCGCCGCGCCCGAACCCGCTCCCAGCGGCGCACCTCGCCTTCTACGACCACGTCCTGCGCATGGACCCGGACGGGAAGTGGTGGTTCGAGTCCTTGGGGGAAGTGGGCGCCCGCCTCGAGCACCTGCGGGCGCTGCTCGCCGCGGCGCCCGAAGCGGTCCCGCCCGCCCCGACCGCATTCTCCTTCCACCCACCCGGCGGGGCCGGCCATGTCGCCGCGGTCCAGGACTGCGTGGAGCGGATCGCCGCCGGCGAGATCTTCCAGGCCAACCTCTGCCTGCGCCTCGACGCGACCTTCGACGGCGACGTCGCCGCCCTCTTCGCGCACGCGATGCCGCAGCTGAAGCCCGCCTACGGCGCCTGCTTCCTGACGCCCTGGGGCGGGATCGCCAGCCTGTCGCCGGAGTTGTTCCTGCGCCGGGAAGGGCGCGTCGTGACGACCGGCCCGATCAAGGGCACGGCGCCGCGCGACCAGGATCCCGCGGCGCTGGAGCGCTCGGAGAAGGACCGCGCCGAGCACGTGATGATCGTCGACCTGATGCGCAACGATCTCGGGCGGGTGGCCGAGTACGGGAGCGTCGAGGCGCCCGAGCGGCCCGACGCGCAGCCGCATTCGGGCGTCTGGCACCTCGTGTCGGAGGTCCGCGCCCGCCTCGCGCCCGATCACGGCGACGCCGCCCTGCTGCGCGCGACCTTCCCGCCCGGCTCGGTCACCGGCGCGCCCAAGGTCCAGGCGATGAAGGTCATCGCCGCCCTCGAAGCCACCGGACGCGAGGTCTACACCGGCGCCATCGGCTTCGCGAGCCCCCACGCGGGCCTCGAGCTCAACGTCGCGATCCGCACCTTCGAAGCCCACTCCGGCCACCTCTGGCTTGGCGCCGGGGGCGGAATCGTCGCCGACTCTGACCCTGAAGCTGAGCTTGAGGAGTGCCTGGTGAAGGCCCGTCCGTTGATCGCGGCGATCAACGGCACGATCAAGCCCGACCCGTCGCTGGGTGTCTTCGACACGCTGCTCGTCCATGACGGCGTCGCGGTCAACCTTCAAGCCCACCTGGCCCGGCTCGCGCGCAGCGTGGCGACCCTCTACGGCGAGACGCTGCCGGAGATCGACGTCCCGACCGACCGCGACGGCGCCGTGCGGATCACGTACGTCCCGGGTGCCGCGCCGACGGTCAAATGGCGCCCGGCCAAGCCCCGTGCGCTGCCGATCGTGCTGACGCCGCATGTCGTGCCCGGCGGCCTCGGCGAGCACAAGTTCAGCGACCGGCGGCTCGTCGAGGCGCTCTCGAAGGACGGCACGACCCCGCTCCTGCTCGACGCCGACGGCACCGTGCTGGAGGCGGGGTGGGCGACGGTGCTGATCCGCCGCGACGGCACGCTCTACACGCCACGCGAGGACGGGCGGATCCTGCCGAGCACCTCGCGCCCGGACGCCGAGCCCGCCGATCTCACCCTCGAGCCGGGAGACGAACTGCTGCTCAGCTCGTCCCTGGCGGGAGTCGTGCCGGCCGTGCTCGCGGATGCCAGCCGGGAACGGCGCGCCGGTACGCCTCGTACTCCGAGCCGAACTGGCGCCTGAGCGTCGGTTCCTCATAACCGCGGACGAACGAGTAGAAGAGCACCATCAGGCCCGCGGCGTAGACCCACAGGACCTCACGGCTCAGGATCAGCGCCTGGCCGATGACGCAGGTCACGACCGCGACGTACATCGGGTTGCGGATCCAGCGGTACAGGCCGCCCACGACCAGGTGCTCGGTCGGCGCGACGGGCGCGGGCGTCCCGACGCCCTCGCGCACGAAGCGCGCGAAGGCGTGCAGCAGGACGACCGCGCCGGCCGCGACGAGGATGACGCCGAGCGCCTGTAGCGGCGCCCGCGCCGGCTCGGCGTCCCACCCGGTCAGCCAGTACGGCACCACGCCGGCCACGACGCCCGGCGCGAGGGCGAAGAACACGGAGCTGCCTGCGGCGGCGGTGGTGCGGTTCATGCCCCCGCAGTCTCGAGGAAGCCCGTGACGTTACGCAAGCGGCCGTCATCGGCGACGGTCGCGAAGTCGGTGCCGCCCGCGACCGGCCCGTCCGCACCCACGAGCTGCCAGGCGAAGCGCACGACGTCGTTGTGGGCGTCCGGCCCGAAGGAGAGCTCGAAGCGGTGGCCGGGAAACTGGGCCTGGGCGGCGCCGATCATCGCCGTGATCTCGTCGGTGCCCTCGCCGGACATCAGCGGGTCCACGTAGCGGGCGTCGTGCGTGAAGGCGGCGGCGACGAGCTCGCGGCGGCGGGCCGCATCCCCCTCGTTCCAGGAGGCGATGTAGCTCTCGACGACGGCGTTGATGGTGTTGGTCATGGGCAGTAAGGTGTCAGCCATAGGTAATGGCATCAATTACCTCTGAGGTAATGTCCCAAATCGGCCCCCTCCTCAAGACCTGGCGGACCAAGCGGCGCCTCAGCCAGCTCGACCTCGCGCTCGAGGCGGGCGTCTCGACCCGCCATCTGAGCTTCGTCGAGACCGGGCGCTCGCGCCCGAGCGAGCAGATGGTCGTTCATCTCGCCGAGCAGCTCGACGTGCCGCTGCGCGAGCGCAACCGGATGCTGCTCGCCGCGGGCTACGCGCCGATCTACTCGCAGCGCCCGCTGAACGAGCTCGGGCCGGTCAAGGACGCGCTCGATCAGCTCCTGAAGAGCCACGAGCCGTTCCCGGCGATCGTCGTCGACCGCGCGTGGAACGTCGTCGCCGCCAACGCCGCCATCCCGATGCTCACCGCGGGCGCCGCACCCCACCTGCTCGAGCCGCCGATCAACGCCCTGCGGCTCTCGCTGCACCCGGACGGCATGGCCCCGCGGATCGTCAACCTCGGCGAATGGCGCGCCCACCTGCTGCGCGATCTCGAGGCGCAGGTCGCGGCCAGCAACGACGACGAGCTCACCCAGCTCCTCGAAGAGCTCCAGGCGCTACCCGGGCCCGAAGGCGAGCCGGCACCGCACGAGGTCTTCGTCCCGCTCCGGATCACGAGCCCGGGCGGCGGCGAGCTGCGCTTCCTGAGCACCCGCACCACGTTCGCCACCGCCGTCGACGTCACCGTCTCCGAGCTGGCGATCGAGTCCTTCTTCCCCGCCGACGCGGAGACCGCCGCCTACGTGGCGTCGAGGTGACGCTCGAGCAGGTCGAGCCGGTCCGCCCAATAGCGCCGGTAGGGCGCCAGCCAGCGATCGACCTCGGCCAGCGGCGCCGGATCGAGGCCGTACCAGCGCCGCTGCGCGTCCACCCGCACCCGCACCAGCCCCGCCTCGCGCAGCACCCGCAGGTGCTTGGAGACGCCGGGCTGCGACAGCCCCAGGTCCGCGACGAGCTCGTTCACCGACCGCTCGCGCTCGCGCAGCAGGTCGAGGATCCGCCGCCGGCTCGCATCCGTCAGGACGTCATAGACCGCCATGACGGCCAAGTATGACCGCTAAGGCATATTCTGCTCGCCGGTGATCAGCCGCGTCCCGCGCCCGTGGGTGACGAAGCTGAAGCCCCAGCGGATGAACACCAGCAGCCGGTTCTGGAAGCCGACGAGGTAGAAGAGGTGGATGCCGAGCCACAGCGCCCACGCGGGGAAGCCCCAGGCGCGGATGCCGGGCGGGAGCTCGGCGACGGCGCGACCGCGCCCGATCGTGGCCAGGTTGCCCTTGTCCTTGTACTTGAACGGGCCGACGTCCTTCGCGCGCAGGCGACCCTTGACCAGCTTGGCCGCGTAGCGCCCCATCTGCATCGCCACGGGCGCGACGCCGGGCAGCGCGTGCGCGCCGCGCACCTGCACCATGTCGCCGATCGCGAGCACCTCGGGGTGGCCGGGCAGCGAGAGATCCGGTTCGACGATCAGGCGCCCGACCTTGTCGGTCTCAGCGCCCGCCGCCTCGGCGAGCATCGATGACACGCCCGCCGCGAGCACGCCCGCGGCCCAGATGACGGTCGCCGAGCGGATGTGATCGTCGCCGACCGTCACGCCGTCGGGGTCGATGCCGGTGACCGCCGCGTTGAGCATCGGCGTCACGCCCAGGTTCACGAGCGAGTGCATGGCCCTGCCCGAGAGCTTGGGCGGGAAGGAGGCGAGGACGCGATCGCCGGCCTCGACCAGGAGCACCTTCGTGTTCCTCGTGTCGATGTTGCGGAAGTCGCGGCGCGTGTTGCGCGCGATCTCCGCGATCTGGCCCGCCATCTCGACGCCGGTAGGCCCCGCGCCCACGATCACGAACGTCAGCTGCCGGTCGCGCTCGGCCTCGGTCTCGGCGAGCTCCGCCGTCTCGAACGCCCGCAGGATCTGTGCGCGGATGTGCAGCGCGCCCTCCAGCGACTTCAGCTCGGCGGCGTGCTCCTGCCACTCCGGGTGGCCGAAGTAGTTGTACTTCGAGCCGCCGCCCACCAGCAGCGTGTCGTACTCCAGCGCCTCCTCGCCCGCCGCTGTCCGCAGCGCCACGGTGCGCGCGCCGAGGTCGAACCCGGTCGCCTCCGCGAGCATGACCTTCACCCGCTCCTCGCCGCGGAAGATCGCCCGCAGCGGGTAACAGACCTCGCCGGCGGCGAGCGCGCCGGTCGCCACCTGGTAGGCGAGCGGCTGGAAGAGGTGGAAGTTGCGCCGGTCGACGAGCGTGATCTCGACGTCCTTGGCGTCCTTGAGATGGAGAGCGGCCTGGAGGCCGCCGAAGCCCCCGCCCACGATGACGACTCGGTGCATACTCATGGAGAGTAAGTGCTGGCGTGACGGGGAAGCTTGAAGGTATGTTCGGTATCGCGCTGCTTCGCGCCGTCGTCGGCGGCCTCTTCATCGGCCATGGGCTACAAAAGCTCCTGGGCAAGTTCGGCGGTCATGGCCTTGAGGGCACCGCCGGGTTCTTCGAACAACTCGGCTTGAAGCCGGGCAAGGTCCACGCGACCGCGGCCGGGCTGGCCGAGACGGGCGGCGGGGCGCTGCTCGTCGCCGGTGCTGCGACGCCGCTCGCCGCCGCCGCCATCTCCGGCACCATGACCACGGCCATCCACAAGGTCCACCTGCAGAAGGGCCCGTGGGTGTCCGACGGCGGTTACGAGTACAACGCCGTGCTGATGGCGTCCGTCTTCGCCATCACCGCCGCGGGGCCCGGCTCGTTCGCGCTCGACAGGCGCCGCTGGGGCACCGGGTGGGCGATCGCGCAGCTCGCCGCGGGTGCCGGCGGGGCGCTCGCGATGGTCAAGCTCTCCGAGCGCATGACGGCGGAGGAGCCTGAGACGTCCACCGGTCGCTTCACGCAGCCGACGGCCACGCCCGAGACCGCGGACGTCTAGCGGATCGACCGCTCGCTCAGTTCCAGCGCCTGCGCGGCGTTGTCGCGCGTGACGAAGTTCGGTCCCGTCGCGACGACGTCGTGCTGGGCGGGGAGGATGCCGTAGCGCGCCCGCAGCGCGAGCATCTCGATCGGCAGGTAGCCCTGGAGGTACGGCTGCTGGTCGACGGCGAAGAGGAGCTTGCCGGCCTCGACGGCCTTCAGGACGTCCGGCCCGAGGTCGAACGTGCCGACCTTGACCGGCTGCCCCGCAACGCCCTGGGCGGCGGCCAGGCCGCCGATCGAGTTGGTCGCGAGCACGCCGTCGACGCCATCGGCGGCCACCGCCGTCGCGATCTCGCTCGGCGTGCGCGGGTCCTCATCGTCGATGTGCAGCACCCGCGAGCGCCCACCCACCTCGCGCATCGCCTTGGCGAGTCCGGCGCAGCGGGCGTCGGTGCCGGTGTTGTCGCGCTCCTGGTTGACGCACAGCGCCTGCCGCACGCCCGCGTCGGCGAGCCGGCGCCCCGCCTCCAGCCCCGCACGGTCCTCGACCTGCCCGACGTGGACGAGCACCCCCAGCGACCGGAACACGTCGCTGCCCGAGTTGATCGAGATCACCGGGATGCCGGCGTCGACGGCCCGCCGGATCGCGGGGGCGAGGCCTGGCGCGGGGATCGAGACCACGAGGCCGTCGGGCTTGGTCGCGACGGCCTGGTCGATCAGCTCGCTCATGCGCTCGACGCTGAAGACGTCGGGCGACTTGTAGTCCACGAGGACGTCCAGCCGGCGCGCGGCGGAGTCGACGCCGTTGCGGATGATCGCCCAGAACTTGCTCGACGCGGGGCCGTGGGTGACGACCGCGATCCGCACCGCGCCGTCGGGAACCGGGGCGCCCTGGAGCGGGGCGGCGGTCGGCGCGCCGGAGACCTCGACGCCCGGCTCGCGCACGATCTCGGTCCCGCCGCACCCGGCCACGAGGAGCAGCGCGATCAGCAGGAAGCGCTTCATTCCGGCACCGGGAGCGTCGCCCGCAGTCGCGTGCCGTGGCCGACCGGGGAGTCGATCTCGAGCGTCCCGCCGACCGCCGCCACGCGGTCCTGGAGGCCGCGGATGCCGCTTCCCGCGGACGGGTCGACGCCGCCGACGCCGTCGTCGGAGACCTCGACGACGAGCGCTTCGCCGGAGCGCCGCACCTCGACCCGCGCGCTCGTCGCCTCGGCGTAGCGGGCGACATTGGTCAGCGCCTCGGCGACGAGGAAGTAGGCGGCGGCCTCGATCGGCGCCGGCAGCCGCTCCTCGACCTCGACGTCGGTGTCGATCGCCACCGCCCCGCGGTCCGCGAGCGACTGGATCGCCGGCGCGAGGCCGCGGTCGGTGAGGATCGCGGGATGGATGCCGCGCGCCAGCTCGCGCAGCTCCGCCAGCGCCGCCGCGAGCCGCGCCGTGAGCTCGTCGATCTGCGGGTCCTTCAGGCGCGCCTTGAGCATCCGCAGGTCCAGCGCGAGCGAGACGAGCTGCTGCTGCGCGCCGTCGTGCAGGTCGCGCTCGATCCGCCGCCGCGCGGCGTCACCCGCCTCGATGATCCGCAGCCGCGAGAGCCGCAGCTCCTCCACCCGCGCCTGCAGATCCGCCTTCAGGCGCTCGTTGTCGATCGCCAGCGAGGAGGCCGCGGCGGCGGCCATGACGAGCTCCGGGCTGGTGTCCAGCGCGGCGTCGTGGATGATCGCGGCGAGCCGCCGGCCGTCGCGGTCGACCGCCGTCCACGCGCGGCCCGAGCCGGGTGGCGGCAGCTCGACCTGGCGGCCCAGCTCATCGACGAAGCGCTCGCGGTCCGGCAACCAGTAGGCGACCGAGACGGTGCGGTCGCCGAGGCTCTCGGCGAGCATCTCCCGGACCGGCCCGCCCGGCGCCATCCGCGGGACCAGCAGCGCGTGGGAGCTGACGGCGAGCACGCGGTAGAGCGCCTCCAGCGCCGCGATGGAGAGCGCCGCGGCGGGGACCGCGAACGCCAGGAGGACGAGCCCGACCCAGGCGTTCAGCGGCCACGGCCCGACGTAGTCGACGTCGGCCGCGCCCGCCAGTCCTCCCACACCGAGCTGCAGGAGCAGGGCGAACACGAAGACCGGTGCGAGCGCGACGACCAGCATCGCGACCACCAGCAGCGGGCGCAGCGTGAGGTGGGTGACGGTGCGCCACAGCGAACGGTCCGAGAGCAGGTACAGCGAGCGCCGGAACGCCCCGCCGGTGCCGAGCACGGGTTGCGGGATCGGTGGAACCTGGGCGCCGAGCCAGCGGTTCGCGGCGCGCCGGTCGAGCCGCTCCAGCGCGCGGCAGAACGCCGCCGCGGCGAGCAGCACCGGGAGCCCGATTCCGGCGACGCTGAGCGCGGCGCCGAGCACCAGGAAGGCGACCGCGGGCAAGGCCAGGAGCGTCACCGGCAGCGTGACCGCGAGGTAGGCGATCGCGTGGCCCGCGCGGGTGAAGCGGTCGTCGAGCTCGAGCGCGGCGATCACGGCGTCCGTCCTTGCACCACGACGTCGCCGGAAGCGCTGAGGACTTGCACCGTGTACGGCGCGTCGTCGCGTGCGGTGATGCCACGCACCTGCTCGTCGCCGGACGCGCTCTCGGCGTCGATGTCATAGCGGCCCGCGGGGAGCGTGGCGTGGACGTCGCCCGATCCGGTGCGCAGCGTGAGCTGCGGCGGCGCGCAACTGGCGTCGAGCGCGATCGCCCCCGCCGTGGCGCGGGCGTCGAGCGAGTTGCCGCAGTAGCCGGCGATGTCGATCGCGCCGCTGGTGGTCGCGACCTTGGCGGTGCCGCGGTAGCCGCGCAGCGCCACGTTCCCACGCGTCGTGTGGACGGTGACCGCGACGTTGTCCGGCACGACCACGCGGTAGTCGACCGTGCAGGGAGCGAGCAACGACGTCGGGCAGCGCGAGGTGACGCCGAAGACGCCGGCCCTGACCTGGCGCGCCGTCCGCGGCGAACGGCCGAACGCGTAGCGCTCGGTACGCCCGATCTGCACGTCGTCACGCCGCCCGCCGCCGACGATCGTGATGTCACCGTCGCCGAGGTCGAACGTCAGGCCCTGCAGCGCGCCCTTGACCGGGTAGGAGACGAGCCGCCGTTCACGGCTCGCGAGCCCCGCGAGGGCGAGCGTGAGCAATCCGCCCACGATCAGGAGGGCCGAGATCGCCACCACACGGCCCCACGGCGACAAGCGCATCGCCGGGGACCATACCTTCGGCTCTGGTCACAAAACCAGAGCCGAAGGCCGAGAATTAGTGGGCGAAGCGCAAACGCGCGTTGCCGCGGGACGCGCGGCGCTGCGCCTTGTGCAGCTGCCGGGCGCGCTGGCCGAGCAGCAGGACGGCGTCCGCGGACGGACGGAGCGGGTCGGCGATCGCGTGCCCGTCCTCGAGCGAGAACGCCGCCCACAGCTCCTCGCCGACCTCGGCGAGCAAGAGGTCGCCGGCCGGGACGTGGCTGGAGTCCAGCGCGGCCAGCCGCAGGACGGCCGCCGCGTCATCGTGACGGGCCTGGCGAATCCGCAGCGGAGCGGGCTGGGCCGGGATCTGCTTGCGCTGTGCGAGCTGGTTGAACATGACTTCATGATCGCCCTGAGACACCCCCCTTACATCAGGCAGATGGTGCGGTGTAAGACCCCTTATCCCTTAGTTTTCCGGGCATGATTGCTGTGGTCACAGGAGCGGGCTCAGGCATTGGCCGGGCGGCCGCTCGAGCGCTGTTGGATGCGGGCTGGAGCGTCGTCGCGGCGGGGCGCCGGGAGGCGCCGCTGGCGGAGACGATCGGCGGGTCCGACCGGGGGCTCGCGGTGCCGACGGACGTCACGTCGGCGGACTCGGTGACCACGCTGTTCGCGGCCGCGGACTCGCGGTTCGGGCGCGTCGACCTGCTCTTCAATAACGCCGGCCTGGGGGTGGCCGCGCCGATCGCGGAGCTGGCGCTCGAGGACTGGCGGCGGGTCGTCGACACCAACCTCACGGGGTCCTTCCTGTGCGCGCAGGCGGCGTTTCGCGCGATGGCGGCGCAGGATCCGATGGGCGGGCGGATCATCAACAACGGCTCGATCTCGGCCTACGTCCCACGGCCGTTCGGCGTCGCGTACAACGCGACCAAGCACGCGATCACCGGGCTGACGAAGTCGCTGTCGCTGGAGGGGCGCGAGTTCGACATCGCGTGCGGGCAGATCGACATCGGCAACGCCGCGACGGACATGACGGCGCGGATGAGCGGCGGGGTGCCGCAGGCCGACGGCTCGCTGAAGGCCGAACCGACGATGGACGTGGATAATGTCGCCCGCGCGATCGTCTACATGGCGTCGCTTCCGCTGGACGCCAACGTGCAGTTCATGACGGTGATGGCGACGAAAATGCCCTACATCGGCCGCGGCTGAAGATACTTGGACCGGTGAAGCACCGGTCGATGGTCGGACGTGACGTGCCGCTGCGCGAGCTCGAGGCCGCGCTGGCCGCGCCGCCGCGCGTGGCGCTGGTTTCCGGTGAGGCCGGGATCGGCAAGACGCGGCTGGTCGCGGAGCTCGAGGCGCGGGCGGACGGGTGGCTCGTGCTGCACGGTGAGTGCCTCGAGTTCGGCGGTGAGGAGGTGGCTTACGCACCGGTCGTGGCGGCGCTGCGCGATCTCCCCGCCGAGTGGCTGGAGGCGTACCTCGACGAGCGGTCCGGCGAGGCGCGGGCCGCGCTGGCGGCGGTCTTCCCGCGCGAGTCACCGGGCGGCGGCGGGCCGGGCCGGCTGTACGAGCTGCTGCTGGATCTGCTCGGCGCGCTCGAGTGCCCGGTGCTGCTCGTGCTCGAGGATCTCCATTGGGCCGATCGCTCGACGCTGACGCTGCTCGCGTTCCTCGCGCGCAACCTGCGGGCGCAGCCGATCGTCGTGGTCGCGACCTACCGCACCGACGACGCGCTGCCCGCCGACCTGCGCCGCCTCGCGGGCGAGTTGCGCCGGCGGCGGACGGTGCTGGACGTCGAGCTCGCGCCCCTGGCGCGCGACGACGTCGCCCGCCAGCTCGAGGCGATCGGCGGGCCGGTTTCCGCTTCGCTGGTCGACGAGCTGCACGCGCGCGCCGGCGGCAATCCGTTCTTCGTGGAGACGCTGTTCGAAGCGGGCGCCGAGACGCTGACCGAGGCGGTGCTGGCGCGGGTCGAGCGGCTCGACGCGTCTGCGTTGGCGGTGCTCGCGGCGGCCGGCGGGCGGGCGACGTACGAGTTGCTCGACGGGCTCGCGGTCGACCCCGACGCCCTGCGGGCGGGGCTCGATGCCGGAGTGCTCGTGCGCGAGCGCGACGGGCTCGCCTTCCGGCACGGGTTGATCGGCGAGGTCGTCTACGACCGCCTGCTGCCGACCGAGCGGGCGGAGCTGCATCGAGCGATCGCGGCGCGGCTCGACGACCCCGCCCAGCGCGCCCACCACTGCCATCGCGCGGGTCTGCGCGCCGAGGCGCTGGCCGCGTCCGTGGAAGCCGGGATCGCCGCGGCGGACGTCTTCGCGTACGCCGAGGCGGCCGTGCACTTCGAGCGCGCCCTGGAGCTTGCGGACGCGTCGGTCGACCGCGTCGACCTGCTCGCGCGGGCCGCCCAGGCGGCGCGGTTCACCGGCGACCCCGAGCGGGCGGTCGCGCTCTGCCGGGAAGCGATCGCGCTGGAGAGCGACGGCGAGCGCCGCGCGCGGCTCTACGAGCGTCTCGGCGAGTACCAGTTCTGGGACGACGCGGCCGCCCTGGAGTGCTACGAGGCGGCACTGGCGTTGACGCCTCGCGCGCCGCGGCTGCTGGCGGCGAAGGGGCACGCGCTGATGGGGCTGCGGCGGTGGGACGAGGCGCGCGCATGTTGCGAAGCGGGGCTGGCCGCCGGCGCCGCGCCGAGGATCACGCTCGGCGTCGTGCTGGCGTTCCTGGGCGAGGCCGAGGCGGGTGAGGCGCACCTGCGGCGCGCCCTGGAGGTGTCGGAGTCGGGGGAGGAGACCGCCCGCGCCTACCTGCACCTCGGCGAGCTGCTGCGCGTGCGCGGCGACCACCGCGGCGCGCTGCAGGCGATGGTCGAGGGCGAGCAGGCGGCCGCGCGGCTGGGGTTGCGGGGCTCGTTCGGGCACTTCATGTACGTCAACGGCGCCGACGACCTGCTGCGCCTGGGCCGCTGGGACGAGGCGTCGGAGCGGGTGGGCGAGGCCGCCCGGATGGATCTCTCGCGCACGGCTCGCGCGTTGCGGCGCGCGGTCTCCGGCCAGCTGCACGCCCTCCGCGGCGCGGTCGAGACGGCACGGCGCGAGCTCGACGCCGCCGAGGACGCCGAGCTCCCGGCCGAGTTCCTCACACCGCTCGCGGCGGCCCGCGCGACGCTCGCCCTCACCGAGGGCGACCCGGTCGCCGCGGCGGTGCACGTCGCGGGCGCGCTCGGCGGCGTCGAGGACCCGTTCTACACGCCGCCGCTCTACTCGCTCGGGCTGCGCGTCGAGGCCGAGCTCGCCGAACGCGACCGCGCCCGCCGCCGCACCCCGGACCGCACGCGGGCGGCGGAGCTGCTGGCAGGCCTGACCGCGCTGGCGGGCGGCGAGATCGCGGGGAATGGTCGCGAGGTGGCCGCGATGGGCGGCGAGATGGCGAGCGGTGGCCCGGAGGTGGCCGCGCTCGGCGGCGAGATCGCGGGCGCGGCCGGCACTCGCGCCGCTGGTGGGAGCCCCTACGGCGCGCCGCCCGGCGCGCTCGCCCACCTCGCGCTGGCGCGCGCCGAGCTCTCGCGCGTCGACGGCACGCCCGCCCCGGAGCTCTGGCACGCCGTGGCAGAGGCGTTCGATGCCTTGCACGAGCCGTATCCGGCCGCCTATGCGCGGCTGCGCGAGGCGGAGGCCGCGCTCGTCACCGCCGGCGACCGCGCGCGAGCGGCCGTCGCCGTCGCGGCCGCCCGCGAGACCGCGGACGGGCTCGGCGCCGCTCCGCTCCGGGACGCCGCCGAGGCCCTCGCCCGCAGCGCCCGGCTCACGATCGCCTGCGCGCCGGTCGCCGCCGCCGACGACGACGGCACCGGACTCACGGTGCGCGAGGTCGAGGTCCTGGGGCTGCTGGCCGAGGGGCTCACCAACCGCCAGATCGCCTCCCGGCTCTTCATCAGCCAGAAGACCGTGGGCGCGCACATGGCGCACATCTACGCCAAGCTCGGCGTGCATTCGCGCGTCGAGGCCGCCGGCCGCGCCCGTCAGCTGGGTGTGTAGCCCCTAAAGGGCTGAACTCGCCCCGCCCGAGGGGAGTGGCATCGGTACCCCATTGCGGGTCCCAGGAGGCTCCTCAGGCGAGGAACGTGCCTACTTGTCACCGGCGTTCACGAGGGACGCCGGACAGATCAGGAGGCCCTTCATGTCCCCCAGCTCGATCGCTCGCCTGTGCGCGGGCGTTGCGGTCACGCTCGTCCTGTTCGTCGCAACGACCGGCGCGCCGGCCACGGCGCAGACGCACGCGCTGCTCCAGACGCACGCTAAATAGGGCGTTTCGCACGGCCGAGATCGAGCGTTCGCCCGATGTGCGCTTGGGCGAGCGCGCTTAGCGTCGCGGCCATCATGCGCCTCTCTCTCCCCAGCCTCGCCGCCGCCGTGGGTTCCACGGCGGCGGCGCTGGCCGCCGCCACGCCCGCCCAGGGCGCCGACGCCGTCTTCGGCGGCACTGCCACGGGTGGCGCGCCGATCGTCATCCGCACCGACGCCAAGACACAGGTGCTCAAATCGATCGCGATCTCGTGGGACGCGTCCTGCGCGAACGGTCGCTACTTCGGCGCCGGTGACGAGCTGACCCCGGTCGAACCGGTCGACGGCTTCAGCCCGGGCCCAGCCGAGTTGCTCGCGTCGCGCAACGCCAAGGGTCACTTCGCGGGTTCGCAACTCGCGGCGCGCGACCTGGGCGACGCCGTGGCCGCGATCGCGGTCCAGCTCAGCGGCAAGTTCAACGCCAAGCGCTCGACCGGCACGCTCTCGGCGACCGTCAAGATCATGGATAAGGCGACCAGCACCGAGATCACGTCGTGCGACAGCCGGAAGCTCTCGTGGGTCGCCGCCCGCGCCCCCGGAACCGTCTATGGCGGCGTGACCTCGCAGGGTGAGCCGATGGTCCTGCGTCTCGATTCGGCGCGGCGCAGCGTCAGCGACGTCATCACCACCTGGGACGCATCGTGCGGCGACGCGGGCTTCCTGCGCAGCCCTGACCATTTCGTGCGGTTCCCCATCAAGAGCACCGGGCGCTTCGGCAACGCGTTCACCGCCGACGACGCGATGGATGCCGGGGCGAAGCGCCATGTCGACTACGACATCAAGGGACGCGTGAGTACGACCGCGGCCAAGGGCACGCTGCAGGTCAAGGTCACCGACACCGACGCGACCGGCGTGGCCACCACGTGCGACAGCGCCGGCGTGACCTGGAAGGCCGCCACCGGATAGCGACCTTGGTGGCACCGCCAAGGTCACCCCAATCACCGGCCAAGCCCGCGCCAAGGGCCGCAGATGAGAGTTCGGTCTGCGGCGGGCAGCTCCCCCCCGAGTTGCCCGCCGCGTAGACCCGCAGCGCCCCACTCTCTCTCCCCCCGAAAGGGCCCCACATGTCCCAGACCCGGTCTTGGATGGCCGTGCCTGCGCTTGCCCTCGGCGTGCTGTTGCTCGCCGGCGCTCCCGCCTTCGCCGCCGACACCGCGACGATCTACGACGTCACGCAGGAGGGCCTGTCCGCCGCCGACGCGCAGAAGCTCGCCGACACCTACGGCATCCCGAACTCGATCGCCGAGAACGGCGCCTTCACCTACACGGGCAAGGCGTTCGGCCAGGTGCCGCAGAAGCAGGTCGGCGACCCGCACAAGGAGGAATCCGGGCGCCTGGTCACGCCGCAGGCGCTGGACATCCCCGCGCTGCAGGCCCTGAAGACGCTCGACGACCGTTCCGCCCTCAAGCGCGCCGCCGCGCTGCCCGCTCTCGCCGGCCTCGACGGCGACTTCAAGGCCGCACCGTCCGTGAGCCACTCCGAGCTGACCACCGCCAACAACGACGGCAAGACGACCGGCGCCTACGCGCTCGACACCTCCGTCTCCTATGACATGACGCTCGGCGGCCTGCCCGCCACCGGCCAGGGCGCGAAGCTGCGCGTCACGTTCGCCGGCGACGGCAGTGTCACGCAGCTCTCGACCGCGACCCGTCGCCTGGCTTCGGGCAAGCAGGCGATCATCATCTCCTCCGACGAGGCCGCGAAGGCCTGCTCGGCGCTCTATGGCGCCAACGTGCGCCAGGCCACGCCCACCCTCGGCTACGTGCTGCCGCCGCTCGGCGCGGTCAAGCAGATCTTCCCCTCCTACACCTGCAACCCGGTCGGCGGCGACGGACCGCAGGCCAACCGGGTCGTCGCGGCCGTCGAGGGCGCCTCGCCGACGGCCACCTTCAAGGCGTCGCTGCGCGAGTCAAGCGTCGAAGCGGCCGCCGACGTCTCCGGCGGCACCGCGCCCTACAGCTACAAGTGGGCGTCCTCGACGACCGTGCTCGAGCAGAACACGGACGCGAGCCTCTCCTACATCCGCTCCCCGCGCGACGGCAAGCTGACCGGCGAAGGCCTGACCCTCGAGGTCACCGACGCCAACGGCCTGACCGCGACCGCGACCGGCATCTTCGAGGGCGACGGCGTGATCTCGGCCACCTCGACCCCGGGCGGCGGCGGCTTCGGCAAGCTCGCCATCGGACCGACCGACGTCGGCATCGAGCAGACCGTCGACGAGTGGCAGTGCGCGCAGGACTCCGCGATCGGCTTCAAGGCCGTCATGGCCGCCCACGGCGTCGGCACGGCGTTCGACTGGCGCGGGATGAACGCGTGGGAGCGTGACTTCAAGAAGGCCTCGCTCGGCGGGACGGACTCGACGTACGCCGACAACGTGGACGCCATGTGGTACACGGGCCACGGCAACTCCGGCGGCTTCACGTTCAAGAACGAGACGCACGACGACCGCTGGATCGTCCCGTCCGACGCCGACTGGGGCAACGGCGACCTCGAGTGGCTGCAGCTGGAGTCCTGCCAGGTGCTGCGTGACACCAACGGCTCGCATGACTACTTCAGCCGCTGGGGCGGCACGATCAACGGCCTGCACATGCTCAACGGCTTCCACACCAACGCCCAGTGCGTGGGCGGCGGCACCGGCGGGCGCTTCGCGACCTACCTCTTCGCCGGCTTCACGGTCCGCAACGCGTGGGCCCAGATGGCCTTCGACAAGGAGCCGGGCGGCACCGTCTTCCGCTCGATGGGCAACATCGGCGCCGGCGGCGTGACCAACATCAATGACCACTTCTGGGGTCAGGGCAGCGTCGGCCCGGACATCCTGAAGTCCTCGCGCATCGGGATGTGGGCGATCGCGCAGACCGTCTAGAGACCGTTCGAAAGGTTTGAGGGCCCCGGCAGCGCCGGGGCCCTTGGCCGTTAACGGCGCAGCATCACGGTGGTCTTCAGCCCGCCGCCCGTGATCGTCAGCTTCACGCTGCGGGCGCGCTTGAGCGAGCGCTTCGCGGCCGACGTGAAGCGCAGGCGCACCGTACCGGTGCCCGCGCCGCGGGCGACCGTGGTCTTGCCGCGCTTGGCGACGAGCTTCACCGACGCGCCCGTGACGTTGACGGAGATGCCCTTGGCGAGCGCGGCGCGCAGCTTCGGGCGCCCGTTGACCTTGATGGTCGGCTTCGACGTCCCCGGCGTGCCCGGGTCGCTGGAACCGCTCGCACCCGTGCGGTTGACCGTCTCGCAGTCGGGGGAGACGACGTCGATCGCGTCGGCGTTGACCGTGTCTGCGCCGGCGCCGCAGATCACGCTGTCGGCTTCACCGTCGCGGGCTTCGATCGTGTCGTTGCCGTACGGCAATTTGCACCACATCGGCCCGCAGTCGCCGCCGGCGACGTCACCGTTGAGCGTGTCGCGACCGGGGCCGCCGACGAGCACGTCGTCGCCGAAGCCGCCGTCGAGGTAGTCGGCACCAGGCCCGCCGTCGAGCTGGTCGGGGCCGTCACCGGTGATCAGCCGGTCGTCGCCGCCGCGGCCGATCAGCACGCTCGGCTCGAGCATCTGGCGCAGCTTGATCTCGTCCGGCCCGTCGGTGCCGACGAAGTGGCCGCTGACGCTCAGGGTGAGCTTCTCGACGTTGCGCACGTCGTCGCCCTCTCCGGGGCGTCCGTCATCGGCGCCGCCGTCGAGCGTGAACGCCAGCGGCGGGTCGACGTCCGTGAAGCGGTTGCTGTAGTCGGACTCGATCGTGTCGCGTCCTGCCCCGCCGTCGATCACGTCGGCCGACGGCCGCTCGTAGTAGTCCGGGCGCAGGGTGTCGTCGCCGTCGCCACCGTCGAGCCGGTCGCTGCCACCGTCGCCGTAGACCGCGTCGTTGCCCTCGCCGCCGAGCAGCACGTCGGCGCCGTCACGGCCGTCGAGCCGGTCGTCGCCGGGCCCGCCGTCGAGCGTGTCGGGACCCGTGTCACCCTGCAGCTGATCCGCGCCCGGCCCGCCGAGCTGCGTCACCGGGATGCCGATGTCGGCCGAGGTGTAGCTGCTGTCGTCGCCGTCGCCGAGATCGACCCGGACGGACGTCGCCGGGTCGCAGCGGACGACGTCGGCGCCGTACATCTCGTTCTCGACGCACCCCGCCGGGTACGTCATCGGGTCACCGTTGGTGTAGAACTGCACGCCGCCCGGCTGGTCGGTGCTCTGCACCCCGACATGGTTGGTGGCGCCGGGAGCCGCGACGTAGCTGAGGGCGCCGTTCGCGTCGCGGGTGACGGTCGCCGCCTGCGCGACGGTGGGAGTCAGCGTCGCGGCCAGGGTCAAGGCGAGAAGGGTTCGGAGCATGCATCGCACCATCCTGGAAGGACTCGGCGCCCGCATCAGGGAAACCCCTCGACATGTGGGCGTACGCGATCACGGCACCGGGGCGGCTGCACCGGATCGAAGCGCCGGTGCCGCAGCCGGGCCCGGGTCGCGTGCTGGTGCGGCTGCTGGCGGGAGGGATCTGCGGCTCGGACCTGCCGTCGTTTAACGGGCGGCGCAACACGTTCGTCGATTTCTATGGCGAGCCCGGCTACCCGCTGCACGAGGTCGTGGGCGAGGTGGTCTCCGGCGAGCTCCCGCCCGGCACGCGGATCGTCGGCTGGGCAGAGCACCACCTCGGGCTCGCGGAGTTGTTCGTCGCCCGGCTGGACGCGATCCACGCGCTCGACGACGAGCTCTCCCACGTGGAGGCGACCGTGGTGCAGCCGCTGTGCACGGTGCTGCACCAGCTCGACCGGATCTCGGAGGTCGCAGGCAAACGGGTGGCGGTGATCGGGCAGGGCTCGATCGGGCTGCTCTTCAGCCACGCGCTGAAGGCCCGCGGCGCGGCGTGGGTGACGGGCGTCGATCGCGTCGACCGCTCGGACGTGGCGGCGGCGTTCGGGGTCGACGAGGTCGTGTGCGAGGACGCCGCCGCGTGGGCGCGTGACATCGGCGAGCCGCGGCCTGACATCGTCGTCGAGGCGGTCGGCCATCACGCCGGCCCGCTGGAGGCGGCGGTGACCGCGTTGGCCCCGCACGGCACCGTGCTCGCCTTCGGCGTGCCCGACGAGACCCACTACGCGTTCCCGTTCATGACCTTCTTCCGCAAGCACGCGACGCTGATCGCGGGCGCGGCGACCGATCGCGCGCAGGCGCTGGCCAACGCCCGTGAGTACCTGCGCGAGCACCGGTCGCTGCTCGCTCCGTACCTCACGACCGTGGTCGGCGTGCACGACGCGCAGGCCGCGTTCGAGACCGCACTGCACCCGACGGTTGGGCGGCTGAAGGTCGTCCTGGAGGTATGACCATGGCCGAGCGATTCACCGCCACGCTGGGGGAGCGTCACGTCGTCGTCCCGGTCGACGCGAAGGTGCTCTGGGGCGAGGCGCGCCCGCCGGTCGCGGGTACCGTCAACGGCGTCCCGTTCCGCTCGCGCCTGATGGTCTACGGCGGGCAGACCGTGCTCGGCCTGACCAACGCGTTCCGCGCCGAGGCGGGGCTGGTGGAGGGCGACGAGGTCGAGGTCGTCATCGACCGCGACGACGCCCCGCGCGAGGTCGAGATCCCGCCCGCGCTGCAGGCGGCGCTCGACGGCGACGCAGGTGCGAAGGCCACGTTCGAGGCGCTCTCCTTCACCCACCGGCGCGAGTACGCGACGTGGATCGCGGAGGCCAAGCGCGAGGAGACCCGCGACCGGCGGGCGGCGAAGGCGATCGAGATGCTGCGCGGCGGCGTTAAGACGCCAGGCTGAACGCGGCGGCGGCCGAGTCGGTCAGCTCGAGCGCGAACGGGTCCTCGACCCACGCGTACGCGTCGTGCTCATCGGAGAGCGTGACGGTGCCGATCGCGCCGGCGCCGTACACGTGCTCGCGGACCAGGTTGCCGCGAGGGGAGATCATCTCGCGCGCCGAGACGTGGCGAGCGTCGGCGAGCATCAGGCCCGTCTCCTCCTCGACCTCGCGGGCGAGGCCCTCCAGGACGCGCTCACCGCGATCGATCTTGCCGCCGGGAAGCTCCCACTGGCCAGGCAGGGAATCCCACGCGGCGCGGCGGACGAGCAGCACGCAGCCGTCGGACTCCACGAGCGCGCGGGCGACCCTGAGGGTCCTGCGTGTGCTCGCGATCGCTGACATACCTCTGTGATCGGCAGCACCGCCGCGGGTCCTTAGCCCTCGACCGCACTGGTAGATTTCTCAGCGCATGTACGGGCCTCACCACTTCCTCTAACGACGCCGAGCCGCGATGCGCGCGGCCTCCACCGTCGTTGTCCGTTTGCTTCTTTAGAGAGGAAGTTCCTTCATGCACCTCGTCATGGTCGGCAGCTCGACGCCGAGCCACGTCTATCCCAGCCTCGCGCTGATCGCCGAGCTCGTCGCGCGCGGCCACCGCGTCAGTTACGCCGTCGGCGACCGGATCGCGTCCGTGGTGGCGCCCACCGGCGCGTCCGTCATCGCCCACCCGACGCTGCTCCCCGACACCGACGGCGCCTGGCCGGAGGAGATCGGCGCGGCGATGCGGATCTTCCTCGACGACCAGATCGCGGTGCTGCCGGTGCTGCTCGACGCGGTGACGGACGCCGACGCGGTCCTGTACGACATCGGCGGGTTCGCGGGCCGCGTCGCGGCGCACCGCTGGGGCGTGCCGGCGATCCAGCTCTCGCCCACCTACGTGGCCTGGGAGGGCTACGAGGAGGACATGGCGGAGTTCACCGCCACGTTGAAGACGTCGGAGTCGGGCGCGAGCTACTTCGCCGCGCTGCGGTCCTGGCTCGACGAGAACGGGATGGCGATCGCGGGCGACGACTTCCTTGGGCGCCCCGAGGCGTGCGTCGTATTGATCCCGCGAGTGATCCAGCCGAATGAGGAGCGCGTCAGCGCCTCCTACAGCTTCGCGGGGCCGTGCATCGACGCGTCGCGCACGTCCGGATGGACCCCGGGCGAGGATGACGATCGCCCGCTCGTCTACGTCTCCTTCGGCACGTCGTACACGAACCTCCCCGACCTCTACGCCCGCATCGTGGCCGAGCTGGGGGAGACGTACCGGCTGGTGCTCGCGACCGGCAAGTTGGACCCGGCGGAGTTTCCCGGTCTGGAGGCCGCACGGAACCAGCCGCAACTCGACATCCTCGCCCACGCCGACGCCTTCATCACCCACGCGGGCATGGGCTCGGCCGTCGAGTCGCTGTGGTTCGGCGTCCCGACCGTGTCGATCCCGCAGGCCGTCGACCAGTTCACCAACGCCGCCCAGCTCGAGGCGATCGGCGCGGGCGTGCAGCTGGGCGAGCGATCGCTCCCGGATGCGGTGCTCGCCGCGCTCGCGTGCGCGCCGCGGGCCCGCGAGGTGCGTGACCTCGTCCGCGCCGGCGGCGGCACGAACAAGGCAGCCGACGCGGTCGAGCGCCTAGTCGCGTAGGTCGCCCAGGGCGGCGCGGAGGTAGCGCGCCGGATCGCCGAGGAACCCGCGGGTGAGGCGGACCGCGTCGAGGTCGTCGTAGTCGCATTCGATGAAGCCCTCGTCGCCGAGCTCATAGATGCGCGCGCCGGGGCAGGCGAGCAGGATCGGCGAGTGGGTGGCGATGATGAACTGCGCGCCGTCTTTGGCCGCACGGGTGATGGCGGCGAGGACCGCGAGCGCGCCGGTGACCGACAGTGCGGCCTCGGGCTCGTCGAGGATGTAGAGGCCTTCGCCGGCGAACCGGTGCGTGGCGAGCGCGAGGAAGGACTCGCCGTGGGACTGCTCGTGGAGCTTCACGCCGCCGTAGAGCGAGATGTCGGGGGAGAACTTGCCGCCGTCGTCGACGGACGCGGCGACGTTGAAGAAGCTCTCGGCCCGCAGGAAGTAGCCGTTGCGCGGCTTGTTCCAGCGGTGCAGCACGGGCTCGAACGCGCCGTCGAGCACCGGCCGCGGGACCGGTGGAAGCTCTCCGGCGCGCTCGAGCTCGCCGCCGTGGGCGGCGAACCCGATCGCCTGGGCGAAGGCCTCGACCAGCGTCGACTTGCCGGTGCCGTTGTCGCCGGCCAGCATGGTGACCGGCGCGTCGAGCCGCATCTCCGCCGCGGCGGCGATCGCCGGCACGTCATACGGGAAGCCCTCGCCCCACTGGTCGGTCCGCTCCAACCCGAGCAGGTACGGACCCGGGCCGGGGCGCCGGATGTCCCGGCGTTTCTTCACCCGAAGCGCACGAGCATCTTGCCTACGTTCGCCCCGCGCAGCAGGTCCATGAACGCCTGCGGCGCGGCCTCGATCCCGCCGTCGACGATCGTCTCGCGGAACTTCACGTCCCCGCTGGCCACCCATGCGCCGACCTCGCGGGCGAAGTCGCCGAAGCGGTCCTGATGGTCGGAGATGATGAAGCCGCGCAGCGTGAGGCGGTTGCCGACGCAGAGGTGCAGGTTGCGCGGCCCGGGCTCGAGTTCCTTCGCGTTGTAGCCCGAGATGGCGCCGCACAATGCGACCCGGCCGAAGGGGTGCAGCGAGAAGATCGCGGCCTCGAGATGCTCGCCGCCGACGTTGTCGAAGTAGACGTCGATGCCGTCGGGCGCGGCGGCCCGCAGCTGCTTGCCGACCGGTCCGTCGTTGTAGTTGAACGCGTGGTCGAAGCCGAGGTCGTCGACGAGGTGGGCGACCTTCTCGGCCGAGCCGGCGCTGCCGATCACGGTGTGGCCCTTGAGCTTGGCGATCTGGCCCGCGAGGGAGCCGACGGCGCCCGCCGCGCCGCTGACGAACACCACGTCTCCGTCCTTGAGGCCGGCGATGTCGAGCAGGCCGACGTACGCGGTCAACCCGGTCATGCCGAGCACGCCGAGGTAGGCGGACTCGGGCACGCCACCCGCCGGCACCTTGCGCGCGTGATTGGCGGGCATGGTCGCGTACTCGCGCCAGCCTTGCTGATGCACGACCACGTCACCGGGCGCGAAGCCCTCGGCCCCGGAGGCGACCACTTCGCCCACCGCCCCGCCGAAGAGCGGCTTGCCGATCTCGAAGACCTGCGCGTAGGACTTCTCGTTCATCCGCCCGCGCATGTACGGGTCGACCGACATGAACGTGGTGCGCACGGCGATCTCGCCCTCGGCGGGATCGGGCACGTCGACTTCGGCGAGCTCGAAGTTGGACGGCTGCGGCTCACCCTGCGGACGGGAAGCGAGGCGGATCTCTCGGCTGGAGTAGGGCATTGCCCTCACACGCTACGTCACTTGGGCGGCTCGGCGAGCTTGGCGAGCCAGGCCTTGTTCTGCGCCGTGATCACGGTCTCGCAGCCGACGACGAACTCGCCGGGCTGGAGCTTGTCGCGCTCGAACGACGAGAGCAGGTGCGACAGCTGCAGCGCCGTCCGCGAGTATTCGAGCCGCAGGAGGTCCCAGCGTTCCGCGGCCACGTGCGCGGTGATCGCGGACGTGATGCTGGTGACGACCGGCACCCAGACGGCCAGGCCGCTGAGCTCGAACTTGCCGGCCGCGACGGCGAACGCCGAGCCGATCGCTCCCAGCACCACCACGAGCAGCCGCGCCCTCCGGATCCAGCCGTCGAGCTCGCGGGCCTTGGGGAGGTAGTAGCCCTCGACCTGCTGCTTCACGCGCTCGGTCGCATAGGTGCCGGCGTCCGTGACCACCGGTGGGACGCGTTGCTTGGGCTTGAACGCCGTCACGCGCACGTAGAGGTCCGCGGCGCCTTCCTCGAGCCGCGCGACCTGCTCGGCGAGCCGGTCGTCGCGCGTCGCGGCGGCGTAGTCGCCCGCCTGGGCGAGGTACGTGAAGGCCTCGGACTTGATCGCCTCCGCGACCGACCGCGCGCGGGTCCAGGGCTCCGAGTTCTCCTTGCCCGCGAAGGCGGTCGCGATCGCGGACCCGGCGGCGACCACCGCGGCGAGGTAGACGAGGACCTGCCCGGTCGTGGTGTCCAGGCCGACGCCCGCGCCCGCGGTGCTGAGGACCGCCCCGACGATCGTGAACGTCAGGACGAAGTCGCGCGCGGTGGTGACGCGGTCCTTGAGGTCGTCAGCGGCTTGCGACCACTGGCTCTGCTTGTCCCAGACGGCCTGGATCATCGTCCGCGACTCTAACCCGCTCGACCTCGACGCGGTTGTCGTGGAAGATCGCCCCGCCGGCCATGTCGGCGTCGCGCTCCTCGACGGTCGCGTTGACGTTCGCGCCGCCGCGGATGTGCTTGAGCCAGTAGCCCTTCGTGGACGCGATCACGCCCGGGCGGACGCGGTCGGAGATCTCGACGGCGGCCTCGAAGCTGCCGCGGGCGTTGAAGACGGTGGCGGTGTCGCCCGTCTGGAGGCCGCGCGCTCGCGCGTCGTCGGGGTGGAGCTCGATCCGCGGGCCGCCGGCCTTCTTCATCAGGTCCGGCTTGTTGGCGAACATCGAGTTCAGGAACCAGTGGCTCGCGGGGGCGATCAGCGCGAGCGGGTGCGCGTCGTCGGTCTCGGCGCGGACCGGCGCGACGTAGCCGGGGAGCGGGTCGTGGCCGGCGTCGCGCGCGCTCTCGGAGTAGAACTCGAGCTTGCCCGAGGGCGTGGGGAAGCCTTCGGTGAAGGGGACGTACGGCGTCTGGTAATCCAGCCGCATCCAGCCCGTTTCGTACAGGCGCTCGAAGTCGGCGTCACCGAGCAGCGTGCGGGCGAGCGTCTCGTCGTCGTCGTAGAGCGACGGCTCCTCGAGCCCCATCGCCTTGGCGAGGCGCCGGAACGTCTCGGTGCCGGACAGGCACTCGCCGGGAGGCGCGGTCGCCGGGCGGTTGAGGTGGATGTACATGTGGCCGTAGCCGTCGTTGACGTCCAGGTGCTCGGTCTGCATCGTCGCGGGCAGGACGATGTCGGCGTAATCCACGGTGTCGGTCGGGAACTGCTCGATCACGACGGTGAACAGGTCCTCGCGCTGCAGCCCTTCGCGCACGCGGTGCTGGTCGGGGTTGCTGCTCATCGGGTTGGCGCCGTAGATCACCAGCGCCTTGACCGGAGGGTCGTCGGCGCGCAGCAGCGTGTGGCCGAGCTGGGTCATCGAGAGCGTGCGGACCGGCTGTTGCAGCAGGTCGTCGCGATACGTGGAGACCAGGTCGGGCATGAAGCGCCCGCTGGTGCTGTAGGAGGCGCCGCCGCCGGGGTACTGCCAGTCGCCCGTCACGCCCGGGAGCGCATACAGCAGGCGCATCGCGTTGCCGCCGCCTGCGTGACGCTGCATGCCCATGGTGCAGCGGATGCCGGTGGGGCGGGTGGTCGCGATCCGCTCGCCGAGCGCGACGATCGTCGCCTCGTCGATGCCGGTGATCTCGGCGGCCTTCGATGGCGGGAAGGCGAGGATGCGCTCCTTGAACTCCGGCCAGCCGACGGTGTTTGAATCGAGGTAGTCCCGGTCCTCGGCGCCCATGCTCACGATCACGTTGAGCAGCCCGAGAGCGAGCGCGGCGTCGGTGCCGGGGAGCGGTGCGAGGTGCTCGTCCGCCTGTGCCGCGGTGCGCGTCCGGATCGGGTCGATCGCGACGATGTGCGCGCCGCGCTTGCGCGCCTTGAGGATGAACTTCCACAGGTGGTGGCCGCTCGTGAGCGTGTTCGTGCCCCACAGCAGGATCAGCTTCGACTCCGCGAACGTCTCCGGATCCATCCCGGCGGCGGTGCCGGTGACGTACGTCGCGCCCTGCCGTCCGGCGACGCTGCAGGCCGTCATGTCATGCCGCGACGCGCCGAGCACGTTCCACAGCCGCTGGCCGGCGCGGCCCTCCAGGCCCTGGACGTATCCGAGCGTCCCGGTGCCCTGGAACGGCCAGATCGCCTCGCCGCCGTAGGTGTCCTTGACGTACTGCAGCTTGGCGGCGATCGTCGTGAGCGCCTCGTCCCACGAGATCCGCTCGAACCGCCCCTCGCCCTTGGCGCCGACCCGCTTGAGCGGGTACAGCAGGCGATCGGGCGCCTTCGTGTGCTCGAGATACCCGTTGACCTTCGCGCACAACGCGCCCGCGGTGAAGGGATGTGCGCGGTTGCCTTTGAGGTTGATCGCCTCGCCGTCGTCGTCGACCGTGACGACCCAGCTGCACCCGTCTGGGCAGTCGAGCGGGCAGGCGCCTAGGACCTCGTGCACACCTTCAGGCTACTTTCCCGGGAAACATGGATCTACCCCCACACGCCCGAGCGGTGCTCACCGGCCCCGATCTCGTCGCCCGCAACCTCGCGGGGCTCGAGCGGGACCCGCAGCGCAAGTGGATGCTGCGGCGCCCGCGTGCGGTCCGGCGCTCCTACGTCTCGGTGGTGGTCGACGGCGCGGGTGACGAGGAGCGCTGGATGCTCCTCCAGGACGAGGAGACCCGCGATTCCTACGTGGCCGACGTGCTGTCGCGCGAGGCCGAGCCGGACCGCCAGGCGATGTGGCTCCTCGGCCAGCCGCGGGCGGTTCGTGAGTCCTACGTCGCCGACGTCATAGATGCTCGATGAGGTCGGCGAGGATCTTGTCCGGGTGGGTCTCGACGTCATCCTCGGTGAAGCGGATCACCGTGTAGCCGGCGGCGCGGAGGGCCGCGTCGCGGATCCGGTCGTCGGTCTTGGTGCGTGCTCTTCGGTGGTTGGGGCCGTCGATCTCGACGCAGAGTCCCGGCCAGTACGCGTCGACCTCGAAGCCGTTGACGATCGTGTTGGTCTGGGGCGTGGGGAGGCCGGCACCGCGGACCAGGCGCTTGAAGCGCTTCTCGAGGCGGGTGCGGGTGCCGGCGCTGCCCGAGAGGTGCAGGCGCAGCGCCTCCTCGAGGACGTCGAGGTTGTGGCGGCCGTTGCTGCGATCGATCGCGGCGCGGGTCGCCTTGAGGCTGAAGATCTTCAGGTACGCGGCTTCGTGGATCAGGTTCGCGAGCTCGTCGGCGTCTTCGCCGTCGTCGCTGAGGTCGATCAGCATGCGCGGGATCGTGGTGACCGGGATGCGGTTGACGATCGTGATGTCGCACGGGTCGAGGTTGCGGCACGTCCGTAGCCGGAACCCGGCCTGCGGCCGGCGGTGCCCGGGCGCCACCACGTCGATCTCGTCCGGCTCCCGCTTCGTGAGCCGCATCAGCACCGCGCCACACAGGCCGGTGAGCGCGGAGCGGTCGCCCGCCGCGAGGATCGCGGCCATCCATTCTCCCTCCCGCGAGAGGTTGGGATGCCCGTAGGCGTAGACGCCGCGGTACTTCCTATAGAGCCGCCCAGCGCGTACCCAGTCGGCGATCGTCGAGCGCGGCAGCCCGAGTTGCGACGCCCTGATCGCCCCATGCTGGTGCGCCGCGAGGAGGGGTGCGCCACGTTTGTGCGGCCTGTCCGAGCGTTCGTGGATCACCCCCCGGACCATCGCCGAGAGGTACGAAACGGAACAAGACGCAAGCGTGCCGAAACACGCGCGGAAGCGTCACAAAATACGCTCACCCGCATGCGGATCATCGTGCTCGGCGCGGGGCATGTGGGGCGGGCCATCGTGGATGCGCTCTACGAGGAGCACGAGGTCACGGTGATCGACACCGACGCGGACCGCCTCCAAGCGCTTGCCGACCGCTACGACGTGCGGATCGTCGAGGGCAATGGGACGACCAAGCGGGTGGTCGCCGAGGCGGGCATCCAGGACTGCAGCCTCTTCATCGCCTCGACCTCGCGGGAAGAGGCGAACCTCGTCTCCGCGATGCTCGTCAAGAAGCTGAGCCGCGCGATGGTGGTGGTCCGGACGACGAGCGTCGAGTACCTCGACGCGTGGCGGGAGCGGGAGATCGACGTCGACTTCATGGTCTCCTCCGAACTGGAGACCGCGAACGCGATCAGCGGGCTGATCGGCATCCCGGCGGCGCGGCAGACCGACGTCTTCGCCGACGGGCAGGTGCAGATCGTCGAGTTCGACGTCCCGGCCAACGCGTCCGTCGTCGGCAAGCCGCTCAAAGCCGCCCCGATCCCCAAGGACTCGAAGGTCGTGAGCATCATCCGCGGCAACGCGATGCGCCATCCGAGCGGGGCCGAGACGATCGAGGCCGACGACCGCATCGTCGTGATCGCCTCACCCGCTTCCGCAAGACAGTGGAGCCGCGTGATGTCCGACGAGCAGGAGCGCGTGGACGACATCGTGATCTTCGGGGCGGGCCAGATGGGCACGACGATCGCCCGCGTGCTGCTGGACCGCGACATTCGCGTGCGCTTCGTCGAGGGCAGGGCGGAGCGGGCGCGCGAGGTCGCCGAGGAGTTGCCGGACGCGCGGGTCTTCCACGCCTCCGCCTTCGACGGCGAGTTCTTCGCGCGCGAGCGGATCGGCCGCGCCACCGCCGCGGTGTTCGCGCTCAACGACGACCCCGGCAACCTGTTCAGCGCCGTGCTCGCGAAGGCCCACGGCGTGAAGCTGACGATCGCGCTGGCGCACGACCAGTCGTCGATCAAGGTCTACGAGAACGGCGGCGTCGACGTCGCGATCAACCCGCGTCAGGTCGTCGCCGAGGAGCTCGTGCGCTTCGGCCACGACCCGCGCATCCGCCAGATCGCGATGCTCGACGACGACCGCTTCGAGATCCTCGATCTCACGGTCAGAGGCGACTCCGAGCTGACCGACACGCGCTTCGACGAGCTGCCGCAGACCGGCTCGGTGATCGGCGCGATCATCCGCGACGGCACGCCGATCTTCCCCCACGGCGACGACGTCCTCAAAGCCGGCGACCGCGTGATCGTGTTCGTCGAGTCACGCCGCGCCTCGCTGGTCGAACGGGTTCTATGAGGACCGGCATCGACGTCGGCTCCGCCCTCGACCTCGTCGGCGGCGTCCTGAAGTGGCTCGCGCCCGCCTTCCTCGCGCCCACGGCGGTCGCGATCGGCTATGGCGAGCCGTTCTGGTCCTTCCTCGTGGCCGGTGCGATCACCGGCACCGCCGGCCTCGCGCTCGACCAGATCACCGGCGAGAAGCACGGCGCGGCGATCACGCCGCGGGAGAGCTTCCTCGTCGTCGCGCTGATCTGGCTGCTCGTGCCGATCTTCGGCGCGCTGCCCTTCGTCCTCGACGGCGGTCCGCAGCTCAGCCGCCCCGTCGACGCCTACTTCGAGACCGTCTCCGGCTTCACCGCCACCGGCGCGACGCTCGTGCCGAAGATCGAGGAGCTCGCCCGCTCGATGCTCTTCTGGCGCCAGCTCACCCACTGGCTGGGCGGCATGGGCATCATCGTGCTCGCCGTCGCGATCCTGCCGCGCCTGCGGATCGGCGGCCGGCAGCTGCTGCAGTCCGAGCTCGCCGGCCCGACCGAGATCGAGCAGCTCGGCGACACGATCCGTTCGACCGCCCGGCGGCTCTGGCGGCTCTACGTCGTCCTCACGCTGATCGCGATCGCGGTGCTGATGTTCTTGAGCGTCACGAACCTCGACGACGTGATGACGCCGTTCGACGCGGTCGGTCAGGCGCTCTCGGTCGTCGCGCTCGGCGGGTTCAGCACCCGCACCGTCTCGATCGCCGCGTTCGCC
This sequence comes from Solirubrobacter ginsenosidimutans, assembly GCF_027587205.1. Next base: position 338,072 of record NZ_JAPDOD010000004.1, on the reverse strand, counting down.
CCGATCACGCAGTACGTGATCCTCGCGTTCATGGTGATCGCGGGGATCAACTTCCTGCGCCTGTACCGCTTCTTCGTGCAGCGGCGCGTCGATGTGCTGGTCAAGGACGAGGAGCTGCGCCTCTATCTCGCGCTGATCGCGATCGGCACGACCCTGATCGCGATCGAGGTCATCGGCAGCGGCGTCGAGCACGGTGAGGCGGGCTTCCGCCACAGCCTCTTCCAGGCCACGGCGATCCTCACCACCACCGGCTTCGCGACCACCGACTACGCGCTCTGGGGACCGCTGGCGACGCTCACGCTGCTGCTGTTGATGTTCAGCGGCGCGAGCGCCGGATCGACCGGCGGCGGCATCAAGATCGTCCGCCACCTCCTGATGTTCAGGCTCGTCAAGCGCGAGCTCGAGCAGACCGTGCACCGCGAGGTGATCGTGCCGATCCGGGTCAACCGGCGCGTCGTGGACGAGAAGGCGCTGCGCAGCGCCATCGTGTTCGTCCTGCTCTACCTGCTGACGTTCGCCGTCGGGGCGCTCGGGCTGGTCGCCGACTCGCGCCGCGCCGGGGAGGAGCTGAGCGCCTTCGACGCGTTCGGCGCCGCCGCCGCGTGCCTGGGTAACGTCGGACCCGCGTTCGGCTTCGCCGGACCGTATGGCTCGTTCGCGCCCTTCAGCGATCTGTCGACCTGGATCTGCACCGTGCTGATGTGGCTTGGACGAGTCGAGATCATTCCTGTTGCCGTCGTCCTGACCCGCGCCTACTGGAGAGCCTGAACATGACCTTCGATCCGTCCGGCCTGACCGCCTACGTCAACGGTGAATACGTCGACGCCACCAAGGCGTCCGTGTCCATCTTCGATCACGGCTTCCTCTACGGCGACGGCGTCTTCGAAGGCATGCGGGTGTTCGACGGCGGACTCTTCCGCGCCAACCTGCACCTGGACCGGATCGAGCGCAGCGCCCGCACGATCGGGCTGCCGCTGCCGGTGCCGAAGGACGAGCTGCTGAACATCATCGGCGAGGTCGTGCGGCGCTCAGAGCTGCAGGACGCCCACGTGCGCCCGATCATCGCCCGCGGCTTCGGCGGCCCCGGCATCGACCCGCGCAACTGCCCCGAGCCGACGCTGATCGTCTCCGCCTACCCGTTCCCGCCCTTCCTCGGCAACGACCCGATCAAGCTCTTCACCAGCGCGGTCGTGCGCAAGGCGCCGCGCAGCCTCGGCGCGCACGTGAAGTCCCTCAACTACCTCGACGCGATCGTCGCCAAGCAGCAGGCGGGCGAGCTGGGGATGCACGACGCGGTCATGCTCGACCACCTCGGCGCGGTCGCCGAGTGCACCGGCGCGAACCTCTTCATCGTCGTCGGCGACACGCTCGTCACGCCGACCACGCGCGCCGCCCTGCCGGGCATCACGCGCAGGACCGTGCTCGAGATCGCGCGCGAAGAGGGGATCGCGGCGGAGGAGCGGGACGTGTGGCCGGCCGAGCTGCACTGCTGCGACGGCGCGTTCGTCTGCGGGTCCGGCGCCGGCGTCGTGCCGATCGGCTCCTTCGACGGGCGCCCCGTCGTCCAGCCCACCCACCCGATCATCACCCGCATCCAGGACGCCTACAAGGCACGCACGCGTGACGCCGCGTACCGAACGGAGCTCTACATTGCCGTCTCATGAGGTTCTCCGTCACGGTGCTGGCGCTCTTCGCGCTGCTCGCACCGCAGGCAGCACAAGCTAAGAGCGGGACGTTCGCCAAGCGCGACGCCCTCACCCACGGCGTCGCGGGTGACGAACGCTACGTCTTCGTCACCGAGCCCGGGATCGGCGTGGCGCCCAACGGCGCCCGCGTCGTCGCGCTCGATCGCTTCACCGGCCGCGAGGTCGCCGCGCTCCCGGCGCCCGAGGGCGGGTTCAAGCTCCCGTTCACGCTGCGCGTCCCCCGCACCGGCCACTTGGTCGTCCTGGACAGCGGAGGCTTCCCGCCGGTCGGACCGCCCGTCGTCTACGACTACAGCTACGGCGCCAAGCACGGCTTCACCGCCAAGCTGACGCGCACCGTCAACTTCGCGGGCAACCCGATGGGCTTCGCCGAGGACGTCGACGTGCTGCCCAACGGCGAGTACGTCGTGTCGGAGTCGATCTTCGGCGGTCTCTGGATCGTCGGCCGCGACGGCGCGATCCGCCGCGGTCTCGTCCCCGACGACGGAGCGTCCGCGCTGCGCAAGCTCGGCCCGTGCCAGGACAGCGGCGTCGCCCGGACGGTCGGCGACCTGCCGTTCGCGGCTCCCGGCGGGTTCCTCCCGGGCGCCGGCTCGCTCGCCGTCCACGGCAAGACGCTCTACATCAGCTCCACGTGTGAGGGCGGCATCCAGGAACTGCCGATCAAGGTGCTGCTCGACAGCAGCAAGCCGGCCGTCGAGCGCGCCGAGAAGATCAAGACGCTGACCGCCAAGGCGGACGGCGACCTCGAGAGCCTGAAGGGCATCACGTTCAACCGCTGGGATCCGAAGGACGACTGGATCTACGCCGGCGACCCGTTCCACCTCAAGCTGATCCGCGTCAACTCGCGCACGGGCAAGCGCGAGGTGCTCTCCGACGACTCGCGGCGCTTGGACTTCACGATCGCGGCGACGTTCCTCCCGCCGGTCCGCCACGGCGCGGCGAACCCGCTGATCACGACCTCCGATCAGGAGTACCGCTGGAGCCCCACCAACGCGGCGCTCAACGGCGTCGACCACTTCCAGCTGCCGTTCATCATGGCCGAGTTCTACCCGAAGGGCCGGCGCTAGGGGCGGTCAGATCCCGCAGCTCTTCGGGGAGGAACGGCAGGTCGAGCAGGCTGAGCTTGACCTGATTGCGGCGCTGGTGGCGGTCGCGGTCGAGCCGGACGACCTGGCCGGCGTTGGGGATCAGGCGGATCGCGATCGTCTCGCCCGCCTGGGTGCGGTGCAGGACGCGGCCGTCGACCTCCACCGCCGGCCGCCCGCTCCCCTCCAGCAGCGTCAGCTCCACCGGCTCGTCGGCCGAGACCACCATCGGCCGGCTGATGCCGGACATCGGCGCCAGCGGGGCGATGATCACGGCGTCCAGCAGCGGTGACACGACCGGTCCGCCCGCCGCGTAGGAGTACGCGGTCGACCCGGCGGGCGTCGCCACCACGAGGCCGTCGCAGCGGTAGCGGCCCATGCGCTGGCCGCCGACCGACAGGGCGGCGTTGACGACGCCGTCGTCGGGGACCCGCACGAGCGCGACATCGTTGAATCCGACGCTCTCCGCAGCACCCGCGCGCACCTGGAGCGCGCTGTGCTGCTCGATCGTGAACTCGCCGCGCTCGAGCCGGTCCAGCGCCGCGGGCAGCTCGTCCGGCTCGACCTCGACCAGGAACCCGAGGTTGCCGAGGTTGACGCCGAGCACCGGCACGGCCCGCTTGACCACCAGCCGCAGCGCGCCGAGCATCGTCCCGTCACCGCCGATGCTGACGAGCGCGTCCGTCTCCTCGGCCAGCTGGTCGGAGACGATGACGCCGGGAGGGAGCCGCGCGGCGTCCTCGGCGCGCGCGACGAGCCGGCTGCCGTGGGACTGCGCCCAGGCGACGATCGCCGTCGCGCTGGGACCGGGGTCCCGGCGCGGGTGCAGCACGAGGCCGATCGTCGGTGCGCGCTCCGGTGGGGTCATCGGCGCAGCATCTCGACGACCAGGAACGCGAGCTCCAGCGACTGCTGGGTGTTCAGGCGCGGGTCGCAGGCCGTCTCGTAGCGGTCGCTGAGCTCTGAGTGGGAGATCATCTGCGCGCCGCCCAGGCACTCGGTGACGTCCTCGCCCGTGTGCTCGATGTGGATGCCGCCCGGGTGGGTGCCGAGCCGCTTGTGGACCTCGAAGAAGCCTTCGACCTCGTCCATGATGCGGTCGAAGTGGCGGGTCTTGTGTCCGCTCGGGGACTCCTCGGTGTTGCCGTGCATCGGGTCGCACTGCCACACCACGCGATGCCCGTTGCGGCTCACCGCCTCGATGATCGGCGGCAGGTGCTCGCGGACCTTGTCGTTGCCCATGCGCGAGACGAGCGTCACGCGCCCGTCGACGCGGTTGGGGTCGATGCGCTCGACCAGCTCGACCGCATCGTCCGGCGTGGTCGTCGGCCCGATCTTGACGCCCACCGGGTTCGCGACGAGCGCGGCGAGGGCGACGTGCGCGCCTTCGAGCTGGCGGGTGCGGTCGCCGATCCACAGCTGATGGGTCGAGAGCAGGTAGAGCTTGTCCTCGTCGAGCCGCAGCAGCGCGCGTTCGTAGTCGAGCACCAGCATCTCGTGGCTCGCGTAGAGCTCGACCGTGCGCAGCGAGCTGTCGTCGACGCCGCAGGCGGACATGAACTGCAGGCTGCGCTCGATCTCTCCCGCGACGCGCTCGTAGCGCTCGCCCGCGCTGGACTGGCGCACGAAGTCCATGTTCCACTCGTGCAAGTGATGCAGGTCGGCCAGGCCCGCGCCGGTGATCGCCCGCGCCAGGTTCATCGCCGCCGCGGCGTTGGCGTAGGCGCGGACGAGCCGCGACGGGTCCGGCCGGCGGCCCGCCGCGGTGGGCTCGAGCGCGTTGACCATGTCGCCCCGGTAGGACGGCAGGCCCGTCGCGTCGGTGTCGGAGCTGCGCGGCTTCGCGTACTGGCCGGCGAAGCGCCCGAGCTTGACCACCGGCATCGCCGCGCCGTAGGTCATGACGACCGCCATCTGCAGCAGCGTGCGGATCGTCCCGCGCAGGTGCGGCTCGGTGTTGTCGTTGAACGTCTCGGCGCAGTCGCCGCCCTGCAGCAGGAAGGCCTCGCCGCGCGCGACCTCCCCGAGCCGTGTCTGGAGCCGGTCGACCTCGGTGGGCACGGCGATCGGCGGGACGCTCTCGAGCAGCAGCCGCACCCGCGTGACGAAGTCCGGATCCGGCCACGCGGGCTGCTGCGCGGCTGGTCGGGCGAGCGCGTCTCTGAGCGCCGCGGCCAGAGCCTGGGGGAGCGGGGGAAGCTCTGGAAGCGAGTCCACGGGCACGTCGACGGTCCAAGTCATGCCCGTCAGTAGAACAAAAACGGCCACCAGTTCTTCATCGGGCGCCCGTCGTCGTCCAGCGCCGTGTTGTCCAGGCCCGGCATGTTCTGCCGCCAGTAGACGACCCACCGGCCCATGCAGTCGGGCGCGAGGTCGCGGTAGCGGTCCAGGACGGCGGGGGTCCACGGCCGTGCTTCCTGGTCCGGCTGGCGCCAGGTCTCGATCGTCGAGAGGACCGGATCGGCGGCGTCGAGGTCGTAGTCGAAGCGGCCGTTGGGCATGAAGTGGACGTTGCCGCCGGCGGGGATGTAGTCCTCGACGCTGTGCTTGCGCCAGCCCGTGCGATAGCGCAGGGTCGTCGGCGTGGGGTAGTCGACCGGCTGCGGGCCCTTCAGGTACAGCGACTCGAACGGCAGCCCGTAGCGGCGGCCCAGATCGAGCATCGCGTACTCGCGGAAGTAGCGCTCGTAGTAGGGGATCGTGCCGGTCGTCGCCATCCGCTCCAGCGAGTGGCCGAGGCTCTCCATCGCGCAGCCGACGCCGCGGGTGAAGTTGACGAACAGGATCCGCAGGCTGCGGCCGATCCACGGCGCGCGATGGTCCCCGGAATTCCCGGCCTGGCGTTCGTAGCCGTCCTTCGGGCGCAACTGCGTGTCGTACGTGCGCTTGACCTCGACGGTCTCCCACGGCGCGCTGTGATCGGTGTGATCGGCGAGCAGCCAGACCTCGTTGACGAGGCCGCGCTCGGTCAGCTCGCCGAGGTTCAGGCCGTCGTGGAGCTTGAACTCGTGCAGCGCGCCATAGTCGAACCCGACGCCGTCCGCCGCGCGTGGGTACTGCGCGGAGTTGCGGTCGCGGCTGCCGCGCGGCTCGGTCAGGTCGACGATGTCCACCAGCTCGTAGTCGAGGAACACCGGCGCCCGCGGATCCCGGTACCCCTGCCAGCGCGAGGACTCCCGCAGCGCGGCCATCAGCGCGCGCAACGTGTCGCGAGCCGCCGCGTCGGTGAGGCCGTTGACGAAGTTGACCGCCAGCACCCGCGGCCGCAGCAGCCGGATCCGGTCGTGATTGCCGATCAACCACGGGTCCGAGTTCACCGCGCTCTCGGCGTTCGGCCAGACCAGATCGGAGTCAGCGGTCACGAGCGGCTACGCGCCATTTCCGTATCCGGCCAATGTTTTGCGCTGCGGCGGAGTCTTCCCATCCATGACCAGCAAAGCACTGAAGGCCACACTCCTCGCGACGGCGATCGCGCTCGTCGCTCCCGTCGCCGCGGCCAATGCCGCCACCGACGGAACCTCGAACACCATCATGGTCGCCGAGTCCGTCGCCCATAGGGAACAGTTGAAGTGGACGTTCGAGGACATCCTCGTGACCAGCGTGACCGTCCCGAAGGCCGGGTTCATGGACTACATCGACGACGTGTGATCAGATGGCGGCGAGCTCGCTCGCGGACAGGCCGTCGAGGCCGAGGGTGGCGACGGTCCGGACAGCGCCGGCCCGGAGGTCGCGCCCGAGCACGGCCGACGCGATCGTGATCACTCCGTCGATCACCGGCGTCGGAACGTCCACGTGGGCGGCGAGGTCGGCGAGGAAGACCAGGGAGAAGCCAACGTCCTCGGTCAGGTAGCGGTGCTCGAGCCTGTCCTGCGCGGCGATGCCGAGGAAGCCCGGGGCCTTGCTGTAGCCCGTCGAGTAGTTCAGCTCGGTCATGTAGCCCTGCTTGACGCCGATCTCGGGCTCGGAGAGGACCTTCACGCCGAGCGCGGCCGCGATCGCCAGCCGCTCGTTGTCGACGGCCTCGATCAGCCGCCCGACGCCCTCGGTCACGCCCTCCTCGTAAAACAGGAAGCCGCCGCTGGTGCGCTCGAGCAGGGCCGCGTTGAGCAGCGTCACCGCTGGGTGGATCACCGGGTTGCCGTTCTGCAGCGTGGTCTGGAAGACGCTCTCGGCCTTCTCGACCGCCGGCCAGACGTCCTTGATCAGGTCGTAGAGCCTGTCCGTCCCCGCCCGCGGGAGCCCCGCGAGATAGACGCCGGTCTTGAGCTTGAGGAAGACGTTGATGACGCCCGGCTCGGTGATCCGCACCGCGTAGGGCAGCGTGCTCGTCTCGCCGACGATGTAGCGCTCGTCGTCGAGATCGAACCCGGCGCTGCGCTTGAAGGCGATCGCGCCGGCGCACGACCCGGGGCAGATCAGCACCGCCGCGCCGTCGTCCAGGTAGGGCCCGGCGAGGAACGCGTGCGGCTCGGTGGCGTACGCCGGGCCGACGATCACCGTCAGCTCGGCAGCCTCCATCGCCTCGGCGATGTCGTTGCCGGCGTACCGGATCGGGGCGAAGCCCTCGAGATCGCCAAACGCGGTGACGCCGCCCGCCGCGTCGATCGCGGCCAGGTGCGAGCCGAACTGCGGCGGTGCGTAGAGCGAGACGTCGTGACCGTGCTGGGCGAAGTCGAACGCTGACGCGACCCCTCCGTTACCCGCTCCGAGAACTGCGACGCGCATCCAGACCTCCCGCCGTAAACCGTGCGCTCACCCTAACGGCGTGAACCGCAGCTCGAGCGGTGAGTAGCCCGGAGTGCGCGGGCCGCAGCCCGTCATCGCCACGACGCCCTCGTCGACGCCGTCGAGCCCGAGCCGAGCTTCGATGTCGTGCGAGTTGACCGCCAGCGTCACGTAGGAGCCGAGCCCGAGCTCGGCCGCGACGAGGTACTGGGTCTGACTGAGATGCCCGACCTCGGCGAGGATCGCGGCGTAGGCCTTGTCGGTCGCGCGGTACTTCCAGTAAGAACGCTCGAAGCGGCTGGTCAGGACGAAGGACACGTGCGCGTCGCCGAAGTAGTCCTGGCCGCAGGTGAACACCGTCGCCAGCTCGCGCACCGCGTCTCCAGGCAGCGGCGAGAGCAGGGCGAGCGCGTGCTCGCGCACGTCGTAGTGATAGATCCCGGGCGCAACGCCCTCGACCTGCGAGATCAGCGCGTAGGCCTCGATCGAGTGCCGCGCCCCGCCCGCCGGGCTGGTGCGGCGGATGACCGTGCCGAGGTCCGTCTCCGCCGTGCCGTGCGCGCCGAACACCCACTGCAGCACCGTCGCGAGATCGTCGGAGCGCATGGTCTCCGAGCGCGCGAACGACCGTGTCGTGCGCCGCGCCGCAAGCGCCCGGAACAGCCCCTCGTCCCGCGCCGCCCGGGGCAGCGCCACGCGCGGCGCATCCGCCGGCGCGGCCGAGTGAAACGCCGGCGGGGAGGCGCCGAAGGAGTCCACGAACGCCCGCTTGAGCTCGGGCGAGGCCGCGCGCTCACCAGGCTGGTACGCCGGGTCCTCCCGGAGGTCCATCCCCGAGCGCTTGGTCATGAAGTGGTAGCCGGCCGCGTGGACGTTCCAGCCGTGCTCGAGCAGATCGGCCTCGCGGGCGCGCAGCGAGGCGAACGGCTCGTCGTCGGAGTCTGAGATCAGCAACCCGCGGCGGGCGAGCGAGACGACGTGCTCGTCATCACCCGCATCGACGAACTGACCGGCGGGAACGGACAACAGCGCGCCGAACTCGGCGTGGGTCATCCGCTCCCGCCGGCCGGTGAGGAGCGCGAGCGCGTGAATGTCGGGCGGTTGCGACGTCAGGTCGACCACGCCGCCCAGGAGGGCGGCGAGGTGGACGCGCTGCTCGTCCACGAGTTCGAACAGGACGAAGCTCGCCCGCTTCACGCGCACGGGCTCGGCCTCAGTCGGACAGGTATGCGATCAGCGTCCGGAACTGCTTGCGGTTGTCCTGCATCGAGGCGTACAGGCCCTCGAACTCGGTCGCCGGGGCGAGCTTGAGCTTCTCCGGCGGCGTCCAGCCCGACGCGTCGACGTTGATGCTGGCGAGCGCCTTGACGGGGTCGGCTTCGAGGTGGTCCCGGAAGCCCTGGTCGTTCGCGAGCTTGTCCGCGAGGGTGAGAGCGTGGCCCTGGCTGATGGCAACGCCCAAGAGGTCGTCAGGCACGGCAGTCTCCTTCTGTTGTTGGCTGGCTGTGTCCGCGAGCGCTTCCAGCGCCGCCGAGACATTGATGAGACCGTGGCCGGTGGCCAGGTCGCGCCCGCGCTGCGCGGGATGGTTGAAGCGCGGGTGGTTGTGGCCGACGTAGACGTCCGTCGCGCCTGCGCAGAGCGCGTCGCACACCTGCTTCGGCGTCGCCTGCCTCCACATCCCGCGAAGCACCGCGGCCGCGCCCGCAACCTGCGGGCAGGCCGCCGACGTGCCGGAGAACAGCGCCCAGCCGTCATAGGGCGTCGTTCCGTCGGGCGGGTCGTCGCCACCCGCGAAGGCGCGCTCGAGGTCGATCCGGCACCCGCGCGGGACCGGCATCGCGATGTAGGAGGCGCGCGGGCGCATCCCCACGAGACCGGACACGGTCGGCACGTCCACGCCGCCGAACCAGTCGCTGTGGTACCCGCTCGCGTACGTCGACGCCTGCAGGTCGAGGTCGGCGTTGGCGTACACGCCGCCCGCGGCGATCACGCCCGGGACCTGCGCCTCGACCCCGCAACTGCCGTTGCCGGCGGCGAAGACGACGATGATGCCCTGGTCGATCGCGTCGAGGATCTCGAGCACGAGCGCCCGGTCGGCCGCGTGCGGTTCGGGCGGGAGCGGGTCGGGGTAGTCGCCGCCCCACGAGTTCGACAGCACGTCGGGACCGTCCATCTTCGCGCGCATGAACCCGGCGACCGCGGCGACCATGTCCCCCTGCTGGTTGGAAGCACGGACCGGCCACAGCTCGGCGTCCGGTGCGATCGCGAAGACATTGGCGGCCTCGCCGGTCCCGTGCCCGATCGGGTCGCCCGCCGGCGTCGTGCCGGGGACCACCGTGACCGGGGGCCGCACCGCGTAGGCGTGCGCCTCGAAGAACGGATGGGCGCCGTAGCCGCTGTCGACCATCGCGACCGTCACGCCGCGTCCCGTGTAGCCGGCGCGGTGAGCGGCCGGGGCCTTCAGGATCATGGCGACGTCGTCGGGAAGCCGCAGGTGAAAGCGCGAGTTCGGCGGCGGGATCGGGCCTTGCGGCGCCCGGGGGCGCTCGATGACCACGCCCTCGATCTCGTCCGGCTTGGCCTTGCCGGCGCCGGGCGCGTCGGGCTGGCCCGGGCCCACGATGTCGATGTGCGTGACGTCCTCGATCCGCCCGCCGCGCGCGCGGGTGCGCTGCTCGTAGGCGACGAGCTCGCCGTCGGTCAGCGCCGCCCAGGCCTGCGGCGGCCCGGCGATGGCCATGCCCAGCCGGCTCTCGGCCACGATGTGGAACTCGAGCTCCTCGAGCGTCTTGCGCGCCGCCGCGCGGTCCTCGTCCGTCGCGAAGAACTTCGGCAGGTCGGTCAGGTCGTCGGCGTCCAAGAACGACACTCCGCCCTGCGACCGGATCGAGACGTAGCCGACGACCACGCCCGGCAGGGCGTCTCCGGTCTCGAAATGGATGATCCCTGACGGGACGGACATCGCGGGGGCTCCCTCCTCTTACAGCGGACTCTCGTAGAAATGCTTCGGCGGGACGATCGCCGCGTACTCCACGTGCTCGCGCAGCGCGTCCGGGACCGCGAGGTCGATCGGGTCGCCGGGTCCGAACGCGGTCCGGACCGCCGTCGCGTCTCCCATCGCCAGCAGGCCGACCGCGAGCGGCATGACCTCGAGTCCGAACTGCGCGAGCCAGTCCGCGACGATCTGCGAGCTCGCGCCCTGCCGGAGCTCGACGACCACTTCCATGTGCTGCTTCTCCATTTGCTTGAACTTGAGTGGATCCGTCGACGCTCGAATACCTGGATTGTCAGCAGGAAGACAATCGGTTCGAACCTGGGGGCCACCGGCGCCATCGCGCGGTTGAGGTTCCTCGGCCAACGGGGGTAGCTTCCGGCCCACCGGCATGCAATTCCGAATTCTCGGGCCACTAGAGGTCGCCGGCGACGATGGCGTCCTGGCGCTTGGCGGGGTCAAACCGCGCGCGGTTCTCGCGGTATTGCTGCTGCATGCCAATGAACCGGTGAGCGCCGAGCGGCTCGCGCTCGCCCTCTGGGGAGAGGACGCGCCCGGCCGCGCGACCAAGACCGTGCAGGTCCACGTCTCGCGGCTGCGCAAGGCGCTCGGCGGCGGGGACATCGTGGCCACGACCCCCGGCGGGTACCGCCTGCGGGTCGAGCCGGGGGAGCTGGACTCCGAGCGCTTCAACGCGCTCGTCGCGACCGGCCGCGACGCGCTCGCCGCGGGGGAGCCCGAGCACGCGGCCGCCGTGCTGCGCGAGGCGCTGAACCTGTGGCGCGGGCCGCCGCTGGCGGAGCTGGCGTTCGAGCCGTTCGCCCGGCAGGCGATCACCCGCCTGGAGGAGCAACGGCTGATCGCGCTCGAGGCGCGCGTGGACGCCGATCTCGCCGCGGGCTGGCACGCCGCGCTCATACCCGAACTTCAGCAGCTCTCCGCCGCGCACCCGACCCGCGAGCGCCTCGCCGGGCAGCTCGTGCTCGCGCTGTACCGCTCCGGGCGCCAGGCCGACGCGCTCGCCGCCTACCGCACCACCCGCGACCTGCTCGTCGACCAGCTCGGCCTCGATCCTGGCCGTGAGCTGCGGGCGCTCGAGCAGCGCGTGCTCCAGCAGGACCCGGCGCTGGACCTCGTCACAGTCAAAGAGCGCCGACCGGTGCCGGTGGTGGTCGAGGAAACGCCGTCCGCGGTCGTCGTCGCTCCGCCGGTCATCCGTCGCAGCGTCACGGTGCTCGTCGTCACTTTGCGGACCCTCAGCCGCTACAACCACGCCGATCCCGAGGTCGGGCGCCGCCTGATGGCGCTCGGCCGCAACGAGGCCGTCCGGATCATCGTGCGCCACGGCGGCCGCTTCCACGCCGGCCTCGGCTCCCAGCTGCTCGGCGTGTTCGGCCTCTCCGCCTCGCACGAGGACGACGCGCTGCGCGCGCTCAACGCCGCCGTCCAGCTGCGCGAGGGCGTCACGACGCTGATGCATGGCGAGCCCGGCACGCTCGACCTGCGAATCGGGCTCGACGCGGGTGAGATCGTCGCCGAGGGCACCGGCGAGGAGATGTCGCTGTTCGGGAACCCGCTCGACGGCGCGGTCGGGCTGGCCAGCATCGCGCGCGAGGGCCAGATCCTGCTCAGCGAGGCGACCCGCCGGCTCGCGCCGGACGCGATCCGCGTGCAGCCCGCGGACCACGACGCGTGGCTGCTGAGCGCGATCATCCCCAACGCGCCCGCGGTGCGCCGCCGTCACTCGATGCCGATGGTCGGCCGTGACGAGGAGCTCGCGATCGCGTTGGCCGCGTTCGAGCGGGCGACGACGACGCGCAGCGCGCAGCTGCTGACCGTCGTCGGCGAGGCGGGGCTGGGCAAGTCGCGGCTCGCGCAGGAGTTTCGGCACCGCGTCGTCAAGCGCGCGACGACGCTCGTGGCGCAGTGCGGCGCGCTCGGCGACGGCAGCTCGCTGTGGCCGCTGCGCGACGCGCTCGCCGACCTCGCCGGCGGCGGCTCGCGCGATGCCATCCGGCGCCTGCTGGGCGACGCCGAGGACGCCGATCAGGTCGCCGATCTCGTCCACGCGGGGCTCGGCCTGGGCGACATCGCGGCCGATCAGGACCGGGTGCCGTGGGCGCTGCGCCGCCTGCTCGAGACCATCGCGGACGCGGGGCCGCTCGTGCTCATCCTCGAGGACGCGCACGCCGCCGAGCCGCGGCTGATCGACCTGCTCGAGTACCTCGTCGAGTGGCTCACGACCGCGCCGCTGTTCGTGCTCTGCCTCGCCCGTCCGGAGTTCCTGGAGTCGCGGCGCGCGTGGATCGGCGGGCGCGCCGGCGTCGCGGCGATCTCGCTCTCGCCGCTCAGCGGGGACGACGCCGCGCGGCTGCTCGAGCACCTCGTGGACGAACGCTCGGCACCGCTTTCGCGCCCCACCGACGTGCTCGACGCCGCCGAGGGCAACCCGCTGTTCATCGAGCAGATGTTCGCGATGCGCATCGAGGACGGGTGCGGCGGCGAGCAGCGCATCCCGGCCACGATCCAGGCGCTCGTCGCCGCGCGGCTGGACCGGCTCGGGGACGGCGAGCGGGCGGTGATCGAGCGGGCGTCGGTGATCGGCCGCCGGTTCGCCGCCAGCGCGGTGACGGAGCTGCTGCCGGTCGAGTCGCGGCCGGCGGCGGGGCAGCACCTGCGCGAACTCGTGCACCGCGGGCTGATCACGCCCGACCGCAGCCCGATCGGCGGCGAGGACGTCCTGCGCTTCCACCACATCCTGATCCGCGACGTCGCCTACGCCGTGTGCGCGAAGGAGGTCCGCGGGCGCGTCCACGAGGACTTCGCCAACAGCCTGGCGCGGCGCGAGGAGAACGTCGACGAGTCCGTCGGCTACCACCTCGAGCAGGCGTTCGGCTACCGCGCCGAGCTCGAGCGGGTCGACGAGGAGGCGCGCCAGCTCGCGACGAGCGCGGCCGAGCGGCTGGCGGTCGCGGGCCGCCGCGCGCTCGCCCGCGGCGACGCGAGCGCGGCCAGCCGCCTGCTGACGCGCGCCGCGAGCCTGTTCGAGGCCGGCGGTGACGTCCGGCCCGACGTGCTGCTCGCGCTCGGCTCCGCGCTGTGCGACAGCGGCGACTTCCCCGCGGCCGGCCCGATCCTGCGCACCGCGCTCAAGGCCGCCCGTGCCCAGCACGAGGAGACGCTCGTCGCGCGAACGATGCTCGAGCTCTCCAACCAGCGGCTGTTCGCCGACCCGCACCCGGACGTCGCCGCGATGCACGAGACGGCCGAGGAGGCGATCAAGATCTTCGACCGCTACGGCGACGACTCGGGGCTCGCGCGCGCTTGGAATCACATCGGCTTCCTGCACTGGACGCGGCTGCACATGGGGCTGGTCGAGGCGGCGCTGGACCGCTCGATCGTCTACGCCACGCGGGTGGGCGATGCGCGTGAGCGCTCCGAGGCGTTCAACACGCTGCTGCGCGCGACCGTCGTCGGCCCGAGCCCGGTCGACGTCGGCATCCGGCGCTGCGAGGCCGCGCGCGGGAACGTCGCCGAGGGCATCTCCCTCACCGCCGTGACCGACATCACGATGGCGGTGCTGGAGGCGATGCGGATGAACATCGACATCGCCCGCGACCTCTACCAGGGCGCCCGCCAGCGGTTGGAGGAGCACGGGCTCGGCCTCAAGCTCGCGGGCCTGGAGATCTACGCCGCGATGGTCGAGTTGATCGCCGGCGACCCGAGCATCGTCGAGCCGGGGCTGGAGCGCGCCTACGCGGCGCTTGAGCGGGTGGGCGAGCGCGGGCGGCTGCCGACCGTGTTGGCGTTCCTGGCCCGCACCCGCTGTGCCCTGGGCGCCTACGACGACGCGCTGCGCTTCACCCACCTCAGCGAGAAGCTCAACTACCGCCACGACGCGGCATCGCAGATCCTCTGGGCCGGCACCCGCGGGCGGGTGCTGGCGCGGGCGGGGGAGACCGGCGAGGCCGAGCGGCTGGCCCGCTTCAGCGTGACGACCGCGCAGAGCACCGACGCCGACTTCCTGACGGCACAGGCGCTGACCGACCTCGCCGACGTGCTCGACGTACTCGGCAAGGGCGACGAGGCCGTGGCGGCGCTCGACCAGGCGATCGTGCTGCACGAGGCCAAGCAGAACGTGGCCTCCACCCGCTCCGCCCGCGCGCTCAGGGCCGCGCTGGTGGGCTACTGAACGTGTGCTCGATCAGGTTGGCGCTCGCGACGCGAGCGTCGAGTTTCTCGCGCTCTGTTCACGAAAGTCGACGCTCGCTCACCTTCCCACGTGTCACGTTCGCCCTGGGCGGGGTGAGAACGCGGAACCTCCGACTCAGGACGCCTCAGAGCGCCCCTCGATGCATGCCAGCGCCGCTCGCTGGCGTGGGCGCAGCCACGGCGCGGCGAGGACCAGCGTCTCGTCTTCAGTGGCGATGCGCAGCGGCCGGGCCAACCCGCAGCCCGCTTCGAGCTCGATGTCGACGGCGTCCAGCTTCCAGCGCTCGAGCCGGGTGCCGGGCGCGCCGAGCAGCCACCGCACGCTCGCGACGAGCAGCAAGAGGTCCGTCTTGCGGAGCACCAGCAACATGTCGGGCGCGAGCGTCACGACCCGCGGCGCGGCGTCGGAGCACCGGACGAGCGCGGCCGCCCGGACATCTGCTTCGACCCAGCGCTGCGCCAGCCGCACCATTCGCCGTGTCCCGAGTGTGCTGGCCTGACGTCGCGTCATCACGGATGAGTCTCCGCGGACGCGGCGGTCCGGACAATCGGGAAGCGACCCCGAACTTGGCCGCGGGCGACCCCCGCACCGACTTCCGGTCGGTGGTTGACCCGTCGACGGGACCGGCGTAGCGTCACGCCGACCCCGAGGAGGTTGCAATGCTCGATCAATCACCGCCGAGCCGGCTCGAGCGGCTCCGTCAGCGCCGGCGTGATCGCAAGCAGCGCCGGGCATGGCGGCGCGAGCGGCGCAAGGTCGGCGTGGACCTGCACGACGCCTCGACGATGGCCGAGAGCAGTCAGTTCAAGAGCGGGTTCTTCACGAAGAAGTGAGAGAGGCGGAAGCGCTCATTCGAGGCGCTCGATGCTCACCGCGGTGGCGCCCGGGAGGACGTAGACGTTGCAGGTCGGCTCGCCTGTCAGCAGGCGCGCGAACCCGTTGCGGGCGTAGTTGCCGCCCGACGCTCCAGGCCCGCGGAACACCTGCGGCAAGATCCTGGTCGGTGAAGCCCAGCGCCGACATGAACGTCACGGGTCGCGGCACGCGCGCAGCATCTCCGCGGCGCCCGCCGGCTTCATGAGAGGACGGCGCGCTCGCTCATGTGGCTTGGAACCAGGCCAGGTCCGCGGCCCAGGGCGTCACCCGCTGCTGCGGCGGCGCGTAGGTCGTCCGCACGTGCTCGCCGACCGGGACGAAGAGGCGGCTGAACGCGGTCTTGGCGCCCGGCTCGGCCAAGGCCGCGAGGGCGGCGGCCAGGCGGCGCGTCCCGCGTCGGCTCGCGAGGAACGTGTCGACGATCGGGAGGCTCGCGTCGGCGCGGCGGGCGATCCGCTCGCGCGGCGAATCGCCCAGCGACGCGTCGGCGATCGTGTGGTGCAAGTCCCATGCCCTGCGGAACGGCGGCGCGTGATGGCCGACCACGCCGTCGGGATCGGTGTGGTAGAGCTGGTGATTGCTCAGGTTCAAGGTGCCGGGCCCGATCCCGGCGTCCATGTAGACCCCGCCGTAGGTGCGGACGGAGAACAGCCGGACGCGTTCCGCCGGCCACTGGTCGTCCACCTCGACGATCTGGATGCCCGCGCCCGCGAGCTCCTCGACCGCATCGACGCCTGGGCGCGTCCAGAGATACTGCGTCCACGGCGTGCCCGAGTCCTGGCTCTTGGCGACGACCTCCTGCATGGCCAGAAGGCATGCCTTGGTGGTCTCCGGCATCGGTCCGCCGGCCCAGAAGCGATGGAGGTTGCGCTCGATCTCCGCCGGACGCTGCCTGAAGCTCCCCAGCCCGGGCATCGGCCGCCGCGGCGGGATGTGCCGGAACGTGCGGAGGTCTGAGAGCACGCGGTCGATCTCCGTCCAGCCCCCCGGGTTCTTCACCCGCAGGTCGGCCATGACGAGCTGGATGTAGCCGTGATCGCCGAGCGCCAGGGCCGCGACCACCGACTCCTTAACGCGCTGGAGCTCGTCGCCGCCGAGCGTGTCGCCCTCGAAGCTGTCGACCGCCAGCGGCAGGCGCGAGACGCTGTGGGTGGCGCGGCGCTCGCGGCAGTGCGTAACGGCGACGGCGGGTGAGCGATGGAGTTTCTGGCGAGCGGCGAAGCGACGGTCGGCGATCATCGTCGGGTCAAGCTACGGTCGCCGCACCGCCCCCACCATGTCCTTTGACAGGGTCAGCCGTTGGGCACGAGCCGGAACCGCGTGGTGCTGGCGTCCTTACCCGTCTTGACGCACTGCGCCTGCGTGTAGCCCGTCATCGGCGTGTAGTGGCACTTGACCTTCCCGATCCCCCAGCGCGCGCCGTAGACCGTGATCGTCGCGGGCGGCGTCTTCCCGCCGCTCGCGCCCATCTGCACCTGCATCGCGACCGCCTCGGCGACCAGGCAGCGCGGGGCGTACCCGTCGGCCTTGGACTTGGCCATCTTGATCCGCAGCAGCTTGACCAGCGGGTCGCCGCTGGGATCGAGCAGCAGGTACTTCTTGCCGTCACACGCGTGGTACCTCAGCTTCGCGGCGGCCTGGCCGGTCGCCGGCGTCAGCGCGAGGAGCGCCAGCGCGGCGCCGACGGCGAGGAAGGAGAGTCGGGTGAGCACGCCGGCCACGCTAGATCCACCCGTCTTGCGCGGCAAGGGCCAGAAGGCCGCGGATGCGGGGGTTCGACACAGCCGTAATAAATGCGACACCATACGTCTGGCGCGCGAAGGCCGTGGTGGCAGCGCGCCGCGAAACGCCATGAGCGAACCCCCCGAGATCAATGACGGAGAGCTTCGGAGGCTGCGCTCGGAGGTGGCCGCCCAAAAGCGTGATCTCCACGAGCACGATGAGCTGGAGCACCGTCAGGAGTCGCTGATCACTCGCCTACGCCGAGAGGCCGAGGTCCGCGACGACGATCTCGCCGCGCTGCGCGCGCGCCTGGAGGTAGCCGAGCATGAACTCGACGATCTCCGCGCGATCCGGGACGCGCTGACCCCACCGGAGTTGCCGCAGCGCCCTGGCCTGGAACTGGCCGCGGCGTATCTCCCGGCGTCGGCGGAGCGTGTCAGCGGCGACTTCTACCTCGTCTGCGAAGGGCCGCAGGATTCCACGGTGCTGGTCGTCGGTGACGTCGTTGGCCACGGCCTGCACGCGGCCAGGCGGGCAGCGTTCGCGCGTACGACGTTCGCGGCGACCGCGCCCTTCTCCGACGATCCGTCGCGCCTGCTGAGCTGGGCCAATACCGCCCTGGTCGAGCGCGCGGGCATCACCGAGGACTTCGTCACCGCCGCCTGCGTCTCGTATCTCCCTAGTGAGCGCCTGTTGCGCTGGGCCTATGCCGGCCATCCGCCGGCGTTGCGGCTGGCCGACGGTCGCGAGCTGTTGGCGAGCGTGCAGGGAGCGCCGCTGGGCATCGCCGCGGACCCGGGTTGCGTGGAGGGTTCGCGACGGGTGGCGGCCGGTGAGGGCGTGTTGCTCTATACCGACGGGCTGACCGAAGCCCGGCACGAGAGCCAATTCCTCGGGCTCGATGCCGTGGCCGCCACGCTCGCGGGACTCCACGATCCATCGCCGGGCGAAGCGATCGCCGTCCTGCGTGCGCAGGCCGCCGATTTCGCCTACGGCGCCTTGACCGACGACCTCTGCCTGCTCGCCGCCCGCATCGTCTAGATCGGTCGCGACTCGCGACCCGCAGGTGTCAAGCTGGGCGCTTCGGCTGACTCCTGGATCGCCGCGCCCGCGCGAGTGGGCGCCGGGATCAGCGCGGCGCCGGTGAGGATCAGGGCGAAGGCCGTGACACGCACGCCGATCACGAAGGGATCGTTGCCCAGCCGATCGCCGAAGACCGCGAGACCGGCAACGATCGTGGACAGATTGGCCGCGACCGAGGTGACGGCGATCACCGCCACGCCGTCGCCGATCTGCAGGCTGCGAGCCGAGGCATAGAACGAGAAGACGGCCGCCGAGACGGCGACGGCGCTCCACGGGCTCAGCAGGCCGCCAGGCCCCCCGTCGAGGTCGCCGGAGAGCGCCTTGATCGCGACGTCTGAGATGCCGAATCCCAGGCCCGCGGCGATACCGAGCAGCACGCCGCGCTGTACCGGGATGCGCTCGATCAGGTGCGAGAGCATCAACAACAGGCCGACCGAGATCGCGATGCTTTCAAAGACGATCATGCCCGCGAGCGAATAGGCCGAATGGGCGCCCGTCTCACCTCCGCCGGTCAGCGCCAGCAGGCTCAGCGACACTGCGACCAGGCCGATCCCGATCCACTGTCGACGCCCGAGCTCGAAGCCGAAGAAGCGCTCGGCGAGCACCGCCAGGAAGACGAGGCCTCCGGCCAGCACCGCCTGGCCGATCGATATCGGCGCAAGCGTCAACGCGGCGACGTGCAGCGCGAACGCCGCGCCCGCCACGCTCCAGCCGATGGTCCACCACTTCGAGCGAAAGAGATCGGTCGCGCTGCGCAACGGGTGGCGCATGTCGACGTCGGGAGCCGCGAGCGCGCCCCTGTGTTTGAACAGGAAGGCCAGGTTCGTCCCCAGCGCCGACAGCAACGCACACACCAGACCCACGCCAACGGCGAGCGAGACGCCGCTCACGACGATGCCAGCTTCTGCGTGGTGATCGGGCGCAACACGCGCCACCCCTGGTTCGGGTCAGTGCTCCGAACCACCAACGTACATCGCTCGCGCGTGACCTGCGATGAGGTGAGACGACAAGGCATCAGGCCACGCCGATCGTCGACGTGCCGCTACGCGGTGGACGCCGGCACGGGCTTTGCCTCCACCTCCGGGCGGACGAAGCGGGTCCGCGGCTTCGGCGGGCGCTCCAGCGCTGGGTCGTGCGCGACGCGCGTGGCCAGGAAGGAGCCGAACGCGAGGATCGCCGCGAGCACCAGGAGGCCCGCATCGGTTGAGCCGGTGGCGTCCTTCATGAGCCCGACGAGGTAGGGACCGGCGAATCCGCCGAGGTTGCCGATCGAATTGATCAGCGCGATCCCCGCGGCAGCCGCGCTACCGCTGAGCAGCGCGGCCGGCATCGACCAGAACACCGGGTGCGCGCCGAGCAGGAAGAACAGGCCGACGGCCAGCGCGGCGATCGCCGCCACGGGCGAGACGATCGTGGAGGTCGCGAAGGCCACGGCCGCGATCGCGAGCGGGATCGCGGTGTGGAGCTTGCGCTCGCCGGTGCGATCGGAGCGGCGCGAGAGCAGCACGAGGCCGACGATCGCGGTCGCGTACGGGATCGCGACGACGAAGCCCTTGCCGACACCACCGACCCCGTCGATCTTGTCGACGATCTCGCCGATCCAGAACGAGATGCCATAGACATTGACGACCATGCAGAAGTACAGGAGGCCGAACGCGAGCACGCGCCGATCCTTCAGGGCATCGCCGATCGAGTGACGCTCGCGCGTGAGCCGCGTCTCCTCCTCGGCCTCGAGGCGGTCGACCAGCCAGCGCTTCTCGTCGGCCGCCAGCCATTTGGCCTCCGCGGGCCGGTCGGTGAGGTGGAACAGCACGAAGCCGCTGGCGAGCACCGCAGGGATCGCCTCGAGGACGAACAGCCACTGCCAGTCCTTGAGCCCCCACACCCCGTCGAACAGGGACATGATGCCGGCCGACAGTGGCGCACCGATGGCGTAGGAGATCGCGATCGCCGACATGAAGAAGCCGACGGCGCGGGCGCGCTCACGGGACGGAAACCACAGCGACAGGTAGAGGATCATCCCGGGGAAAAAGCCCGCCTCGGCGACGCCGAGCAGGAAACGGATGGCGTAGAAGCTCAGTGGTCCCTGCACGAACACCATGCACGCGGAGATGAGTCCCCAGGTGAGCATGATGCGGGCGATCCACTTGCGCGCGCCGAACTTGTGCAACGCGAGGTTGCTCGGCACCTCAAAGAGGAAGTAGGCGATGAAGAACACCCCGGCTCCGAAGCCGTAGACGGCCCCGGAGAAGCCCAGGTCCGCCTCC
This sequence comes from Solirubrobacter ginsenosidimutans, assembly GCF_027587205.1. Next base: position 317,397 of record NZ_JAPDOD010000004.1, on the reverse strand, counting down.
AGGCTGTCCTGCGCAAAGCTGACGTTCACCCGGTCCAGGTAGGCGATGATGTAGAGGCCCAGCAGGACGGGCATAAGCCGGAACGCGACCTTGCGCATCGTCCGCGTCTGCAGTTCGGATGTCCCGGCGCGCGGTTGCATATATCTCTCGGGTCCCCGTTTGCCGCGGTCCGAACCTAAGGTCGTAACAATTGCTACTACCGTTGCTCTCGATTGGCGGCGGCGGCTTCGCGGTCAGCCGCGGCGGCGTCGCGGTCTCGGGCGGCCGCGGCGCGGTCCAACGCCGATTCTGTGCGCAGCAACGCTCCCGCGTCGCGCATCGCCGGAGCTGGGTCGATCGCGCCGTCGTGGCCGACCGGGGCGGCGGACTGGCCTTCCCGCGCGTCGGCGGCATTGTCGTCGGCGTCGGCTTCCTCGTCGCGGGTGCGGGCGCTGCGGTCGCGGGCTGCGGCGGCGAGATCGCGCCCTCCCGCGACGTCGTCGCGTCGGCCTGCGGTGTCGCGCCGCTGGGCGGTCACGTTCGCGCGGCCGGCGGCCGCGGCATCACGCTCGTCCGTCGCCGCTTCGCGCTCAGCACGGGACGCGTCGTGCGCCCGGTCGCTCTCGAGACTCGCGGGAATCTGGGCCGCTTCCCAATCGGCCGCGACTTGGTCGCGATCGGAGGCATGCTGATCGCTCGCCGCCAGCACCTGCTCGGCATCGGACCTCGATTGGTCCGTATCCGACGACAGCTGATCGGTATCCGCGAGCGTCTGATCGAGATCTGCCGCCGTCTGCTCGGCGTCGTGTCGAGCCCGCGACTGCGCCTCGCCCCGCAGCCTCGACCGCGGCGCTTGGCGATCGTTCTCGGCGCTCATGACCGTGCCAGCGACCCGTGCGAAGCGGTTCCCAGTCGCTCGAGCGCGGTATGGATCGTGCGCGAGACGTGCATTTGTGAAATCCCGACGATCTCGCCGATCTCCGATTGGGTGAGGTCTTCCCGGAAGCGCAGGCGCAGGACCCACTGCTCGCGTGACGTGAGGTCGCGCATCAGGTCGGCCAACACGATCGCGTCTTCCGCGGTCGCGAAGCCCGTCTCGTCACTCGCGATCTCAAGGTCGCGGTCATCGAAGCCGTCGCCGTGGATGTGGGATCGATCGAGCGAGACGCTGTGGCGCGCAGCGGCGGCTTGCAACGCTTCAAGCACCTGTTCGACCGAGCCGTCGGCGCGCTGGGCCAGTTCGGCCACGGTCGCGGCGCGCCCGAGCTCGGTCTGCAACACGACCGAATCGCGACTGATCCGGCTGGCGAGCTCTTGCACACCGCGCGGTGGCCGGACCGACCAGCCGTGATCGCGCAGGTGCCGCTTGAGCTCACCGAGGATCGTCGGAAACGCAAACGACGAGAACGCGATCCCCCGTTCAGGATCAAAGCGCTCGATCGCCTTCATAAGCCCCATCGCGGCGACCTGCTCGAGATCCTCGATGTCCTCGACCCCGCGGTAACGCCAGGCGAGCTTGCGGGCCAGCGGCATGAACTGCTCGACGAGCGAGTCCCGCGCGGCCGCGCTGCGGTCAGCGGACAAGCGCGCGAACAGCTGGTGCTCGTGGGCGCGGGGAAACGCGTCCCGGTGCCGCGGCGGCCACTCCCGCATCGATGTAGTGCCAGACAACGCAACCCAACCTCCGAAAACGCTCGCACGCCCGTTCGGGAAGTCAGATGGCGATGCTCACACAACCAGCCGCGCCCTGCGATGCCCTCCACCACTCAGTGTAGGGCCGCGAACCGTGAACGCGAGGGCTGCTGAGGAGCGGCGTCCGAACGCGATTGATACCTTCCAAGTACGGAGGGCATCCGCGCCGGGGTCCTGCTCTTAGGAGCATGGGCAGCGACGCCTGACTTCTGAGTTCCCCGCGACTCGGAGACAATGTGTCAGCTACCCCCGCGTGCCCCCCGACCGACGGTTTCGCGCACATCAGCGCGCTCCTCGGATTCGATGACCCCGACTGGTGCGCCCCGCGCCGCGAAGCGGTCCTACCGGCCCTGAAGACCGCAAGCCGGCTCCAGCCGGCGCAGCTGCGAACGATGCTGCGCACGCAACACGGGAAGCTGACGATCCGCGCCCCGGGAAACGTGTCGCTCGGCGGCGAGTACCGAGACGCGCTCGCATCTCTGCGCGAAGAAGCCCGCCGACACGGACGGCTGGTACCGCTCGGCCAGGCATGGGCCGCCAGCAACCAATTGATCACCATGCTCACACCGCACCAGCCACCGGTCGTCCGGCACGTCCTCGCGGGTCTCGTGGCGGGCGAGATCCTCTGCCGCGTGCTCGACGACGTCGCCGACCGTCGCTTCCTCAGCGCCCGCGATGAAGAACTCCTGCGCCGAGCATGGCGCGCCGCGCACCCACTCCCCGCCTACTTTCAACGTCCCGCGCAACGAGGACGCGCCACGACTCGCTTGGGCGCGCGCTGAGGTCTAACAGGCCGCGACGAGGTCGAACTCGGTGTTGGCCGGGATCTCGCCGACGCCATTGACCTGCTCGAACGTGAAGACGTCGACGGACGTCGCCTCCGGGGCCTTGAGGGCGTACGCCCGGTGGTGCTTGGCCGTGGGCGACGATCCCTGGGTGTCGAACTCCGGGCTGACGACGACGGCGCAGCGGTCCAGGTTGAGCGCGTTCAGATCGCTCTGCGGGCGAAACGCGACCCGGTAGTGGCCGGTCGAGAGGCGCTGCGTGAACGCCGCGTCGCCGCCGAACCGCAGCTTCCCGGCCGCGTCGACGCTGGCGCGCAGGTGTGGGTTCGCCTGGTCCTGCTGCTGGACGACGCCGTTGGCGAGCTGGTTCGAGGAGGTGATGATCTCGCCCGCGGCGATCGCGGTCCCGCTCGTCGCGATCACGACGGCGGCGGTGGCGATCAGGGTGGAGGGGGAGAGGAGCGTTCGGATCTTGTTCATGCCGGACTAGACGCCCCTCGCGGCGCGCGCCATTCGGGGGGAATCCCCTCCCGTCAGCGATGAACGAGCTCCAGCCAGCCGAGCAGGAGCTGGTTGACGTCGTCGGGGCGCTCCTGCGGGAGCCAGTGCCCGGCGCCGTCGAGGATGTGCTGGGAGACGAGGCCGGGGAGCGTCCGCGGGTGGGCGGCGATGGCGTCCGCCAGCCAGGTCGTGGAGGGGTCGCGCTCGCCGCCGACGAACAGCGAGGGCTGCGGGATCGCCGCGCCGTCGAGCGGTTCGAGGTCGATCCAGTCGCGGTCGACGTTGCGGTAGCGGTTCAGCGCGCCGCTGAAGCCCGTCCTTTCGAAGGCGCGGACGTAGACGTCGAGGTCGGCTTCGCTGAGCCAGGGCGGGAGCGGCCGCTGCGTGAAGCGGTCGCAGAGGCGGGCGCCGTGTGGGACCGTGAAGGCCTCGGGCCCGGCGGTGATGAAGCCTTCGAGCCACGCGCGGACGTCGGGCTCGATCTCGGCCTCGGCGCGGCCGGGCTCCTGGAAGTAGGAGACGTAGAACTCCTCGTCGCCGCCCGCCAGCGCGAACGCGTCGGTCGGCCGGAAGTCGTTGCGCGGCGTGTAGGGGACGCTCAGCAGCGCGACGGCGCTGAACGTGTCGGGCGCGAGCAGCGCGGAGTTGGCGGCGATCGGCGAACCCCAGTCGTGGCCGACGATCACCGCGCTCTGCTCGCCCAGCGCGTGCACGACGCCCACGTTGTCGCTGACGTGGTGGCGCATGCCGTAGGCCTCGATCTCCCTCGGGACGGAGGACTCGCCGTAGCCGCGGACGTCGATCGCCGCCGCCCGGTAGCCCGCCTCCGCCAGCGCGGGGAGCTGGTGCCGCCAGGAGTACCAGAGCTCCGGGAACCCGTGCACGAACAGGACCAGCGGGCCGGTTCCCAGCTCCGCAACGTGGATCTGCGCGCCCTCGACCTGGACAAGATGGTGCTTCATGCCACCGAGGCTGACGACCGCCGGACGGCTCTGGCAAGGTGTTTGCCATCTTGGCAAGTGAAACCGTACGGGCCGCCGGGGGCGTGGCCCTCCGCCACGGCAAGGTGTGCATCATCCACCGGCCCGACTACGAGGACTGGTCGCTGCCGAAGGGCAAGCTCGACGGGAGCGAGTCGCACGAGGAGGCCGCGCTGCGCGAGGTCCACGAGGAGACCGGGCTGCGCTGCGTGCTCGGCGCGGAGCTGTCCTCGCAGGAGTACATCGACCGCCAAGGCCGCCCGAAGACCGTGCGGTGGTGGGCGATGACGGTGCTCGCCGACGACGGCCTCACCCCGAGCCACGAGGTCGACGACCGCCGCTGGGTCACCCCCGAGCAGGCCGAGCGGATCCTCGCCTACGAGCACGACCGCGAGCTCGTGCGCGAGGCGTTGGCGAGTCAGACCTGAGGGGGGATCGCGACGCGGTCGCCCTCGCCGATCTCGCGGACCGGCCGCGCCGGCACACCCACCGCGACGACCCCGGCGGGCAGGTCCTTGGCGACCACGGCGCCCGCCCCGACCACGGTGTCGTCGCCGATCGTGACGCCCGGGCAGACCGTCACGCCGGCACCGAGCCAGACGTTGTCGCCGACGACGATCGGCTTCGCGTACTCCCACCCGATCCGTCGCGGCCCCGGGTCGATCGGATGCGTCGCGGTGATGAACTGGACGCGGCTGGCGATCTGACACGTCGACCCGATCCTCACGGACATCACGTCGAGCATCAGGCAGTCGTAGTTGAGGAACGTGCCCGCGCCGATGCTCACGCCGTAGCCGTACTCGAGCCGGAACGGCGGCCGCACGTGCACGCCCTCTCCGACCGCGCCGAGCAGTTCCGCGAGCAGCCGGTCCCGCAGCTCCTGCTCGTCGAACCGGCTGCCGTTGTAGCGCTCGAGGATCTCCTGCGCGCGGGCGTAATCGGCGGCGGTGTCGTCGTCGCCGCCGATGTACAGCTCCCCACGCAGCATGCGGTTCTTCGTCTCGCCCATACAGGCGATGGTGCCGCAAAACCCAACGCGAGGAGCGCGGCGCAAGGTGCTTGAAAGTCAACTGCGCCGGGTGGCGGAGGGGGGAGCGGCTCGCCCCGCGGGTCTGGCTGACGTGAGTCCGCCGCGCGGCTCGGCTCTGCCGGCTTTGGGTCGCCGAGCCGGGACACCGGCAGTTACGGGCTACGGAGACAGAAAAGTGTGTTCTCACGCACGCCGATCCACCGTCGGTGAGGGGGGTGTGTAACCACAGCTGCCTGTCAGGCAGCTCTCGTTCCGCACCCCTATCTACGCGCCAGCTAGTAACTGTCGGTATCCCGGCACGGCAACGCGAGCCAACCGAGCCGAGCCGCGCGGGGCCGCCAACGGCGGGCAGCAACGAAGGGCGCGCCAGTTCACCCTCCCCACCCGGCGCAGTAGACCTACGTCAGGCGATGGCGCAGCCACCAGAACGAGAACGCGGTCAACGCGCCGGTGAGCGCGAGGAAGATCGCGAGCTCGATCGCCTGCAGCGTCCAGTAGCGGCTCGCCGGCTGGAACGTGATCCGCTGCCTCCAGCCCTCCCGCTCAGCGCGGGCGAAGCACGCGGCCGACTTCTGCGGGTCGGGACCCGGCCCGAGCCCGAGGCCCCCTTCGCGGCCCGGGACGCAGAACGCGAACCAGTCCGGGAGCGTGGAGTGGGCACGGCCCGAGCGGTCGACCGTCTCGTTGGCGAGCGTCCAAGCGCCCGGCTCGTCGGCCCGCACCTGGAGGTCGTGCGCCTCTTGCGGCACGTTGCCCGGACCGACCCTCGCCGACATGCCGGTCATGTTGTCCGGCTTGATCGTGACCAACTGCGACGTCGCGCCGATGTGCCCGCGCACGAGCACCGGCATCAGGATCTGCACGGCCACGAACAGCGCGAGCGTGATCGCCATCGCGGGCACCACCCGCCGCACCACGAGCCCGGCGGTGACGCCGAGCGCGAGCGCGAAGAGCGTGTAGCCGATCGGCGCGATCCCGCGCGCCTCGAACATCGGCGGAGCGATCCGGCCCACCCGCAGCGGCCCGTCGTACGTCTGCCCGGCGTTGATCGCCTTGTCCAGCGACCCGCACCACCACGTCAGCCCCAGGCTCAACCCGGCGGTCGTGACGACCGCGACCAGCGCGATCACACCCGCCTTCATCGCCAGCCAGCGGGTGCGCGTGACCGACTGGTTCCACGCCAGCCGGTGCGTTCCGGCCTCGAGCTCGCGCGCGACCAGCGGCGCGCCCCAGAACGTGCCGACGATCGCCGGAAGGAACAGCACCCCGAAGCTGGCGAGGAAGAAGATCCCCTTCGCGAAGCCGTCGGTCACGAGCTCCTGGAGGTAGGTGTCGTCGAACGTCGGGAGCCCGGTGCCCGAGATCGCCAGGAACGCGAGCAGCGCCGCGACCGCCCCCGCCACCGACGCGACCTGGGCGCGCGACTGGCGCCACGTGAGCCAGATCATCGGACGGCCTCCAGTGCGCGCGGCTGCGGCCGGGAAGTCCGGCCCATGTAGGCGAGGACGAGGTCCTCCAAGGTGAGCTGCGAGATCGTCCAGGCGGGATCGAGGATCGGCGACTGGGTGCGCACGAGATACGTGCTCTGGCGATCCGTGTGGCTGGCGCCGACGACGTGCAGCTCGCTCGGGAGCGTGTCCTCGTCGCGCCGCGGCCCGGTGATGCGGTGGTGGGTGGCGAGCAGCGAGTCGAGGTCACCCGCGAGCTGCACCCGCGAGTCGACCAGCACGACGACGTAGTCGCACACCCGCTCGAGGTCGGAGACCAGGTGCGAGGACAGCACGACGGTCAGCGCGTGCTCGACGACCGCCTCCATCAGGTCCTGCAGGAACTCGCGCCGGGCGAGCGGGTCGAGGCTGGCGACCGGCTCGTCGAGGATCAGCAGCTCGGGCCGCTTGGCGAGGCCGAGCGTGAGCGCGAGTTGCGCCCGCTGGCCGCCGGAGAGCTTGCGCGCCCGCTGCGAGCCGTCGAGCCCGAGGCGGGCGATCCGGTCGCGCGCCAGATCCGCGTCCCAGCCCGGGTTCAGCTCGGCGCCGAAGCGCAGGTGCTCGTCGATCGACAGACCCGCGTACGTCGGCGTGTCCTGCGCGACGAAGCCCACCTTCGCCATGCCGGAGCGCGGCCGCTCGCCGAGGACCTCGATCGATCCCGCGGACGGCTCCAGCATCCCCACGGCGAGGTTCAGCAGCGTGCTCTTGCCCGCCCCGTTGGGGCCGACGAGCCCGACCACCCGTCCCTCCGGGATCTCCAGCGTGCATTCCGACAAGGCGGTTCGCCGTCCGTAGCGCTTGGTCAGCGCGTCGGCCCGCAACACCATGGTCATGCAACCTCCCGATTCAGCGAACGGCGAAAGGTGGTGGTGAACAGGGCCTCGATGCTCTCTTCGTCGAGGCCGGCCAAGCGCGCCTTCGTGAGCCAGCGCTCGAGGTCCTTGCGCAGCGGCCCGTGCGACGGGAGCGTCGCGTCAGTCAGCGTGCGCATGACGAACGTCCCGACCCCCGGCCGGGCGGCGACGAGGCCGTCGCGCTCGAGCTCCCGGTAGGCCTTCAGGACGGTGTTGGGGTTGATCGCCAGCTGCGCCACGACCTCCTTGACCGTGGGGAGCTGATCGCCTTCGTGCAGGAGCCCGAGGCGTAGCGCATGCCGCACCTGCCGCACGAGCTGCAGATACGGCGAGAGGCCGGAGCCGGCATCCAGGTGGAATTCAATCATTCAACTAGGAAGGTAGCACTATAGGTCAATAGGTTGACGCGACTTCGTTTGCCATCCTCGGACGCCGATGCGCGCCTTCACCTGCCCGGTCTGCCGGCACCTCGTCGTCTTCGAGAGCACGCAATGCCTGAACTGCGCCACGCTGCTGGCGTTCGACTGGGACGCGCGGACGATCGACCGGCTCGGCTACGGCTGCACGAATCGCGAGCTGATCGGGTGCAACGGCGTCGGGCCGGGGCTCTGCCGCGCGTGCGCGCTGACCCGCACGCGACCGCCGGATCAGGCGAGCGTCCAGTGGTCGATCGCCGAGGCGGCGAAGCGGCGGCTGGTCTTCGAGCTGCTCGAGCTCGGCCTGCCGGTCGGCGGGGACCTGCAGTTCGACCTGCTCTCCAGCGCGGTCGGCCCGGTCACCACGGGGCACGCCGACGGCGTCGTCACGCTCGATCTGGCGGAGACCGACCCGGTGCACCGCGAGCGGACGCGGACCAAGCTCGACGAGCCCTACCGCACCGTCCTCGGGCACCTGCGCCACGAGATCGGTCACTACTACCAGCCGATCCTCGCGCCCGATCCCTCCGACGCGATCGACCGTTGCCGCGTGTTGATGGGCGACGAGCGCGCGGACTACCAGGCGGCGCTCGATCGCCACTACGAAAACGGGCCGCCGCCGCAGTGGGCCGATCGCTTCGTCTCGGCCTACGCGACGATGCACCCGTGGGAGGACTGGGCCGAGACCTTCGCCCACTACCTGCACATCCGCGACGTGCTGCAGACCGCGGTCGCCTACGGCGTCAGCGTCTCCGGTCCGGCCGTGCTCGCCGCCGACGCCGCGCCGCTGTACTCGTACCCCGGCGCCGCGCCGAGCGACTTCCGCGCGATGCTCGAAGCCTGGCTGCCGCTGACCTACGCGCTCAACGCGATCAACCGCAGCCTGGGGGAGGGCGATCTGTACCCGTTCGTGCTCGCGCCGGCGGTGATCGAGAAGCTGACCTTCATCGACGGCTTGATCCGCGACCACGCGTAAGCATATGCTTACGCGTCATGGAGGTCTTCGCGGCGCTCTCCGACCCGACCCGGCGCGCACTCGTCTCCCGCCTCGCCTACGGTCCCGCGACGGCCGGGCAGCTCGCCGACCTCGCCGCGATGAGCCGGCCCGCGGTCTCTCAGCACCTGCGGATCCTGCGCGAGGCGCGCGCGATCCGCGGCGTCCGGGAGGGCAAGTTCATCTGGTACGAGCTCGAGGGCACGGCGCTCGTCGAGGCCGAGCATTGGCTGCGTGAGCTGACCGAACGCTGGGCCGTCGCACCCACGCGCCGCGTGCCACATCCGCGCCACAAGGAGTCCGTGTGACCGTCCCCGTCAGCTACGTCGAGCTCAACAGCCCCGACCTCGAGCGCAGCACCCGCTTCTTCGAGACGGTGTTCGGCTGGGAGCCGCAACCGTTCGCCGCCCCCGACTACCTCGTCGCGCCGCACGGCGACGCGCCGGGCATCGACGCCGGCCTGCTCGCCTCGCGCGACGGGACGCCGCGCACCGTCCCGATCCTGCGCGTCGACTCGATCGCCGCGCTTCGCGGGCCGCTCGAAGCCGCCGGCGGGGCGGTCGTCGTCGAGCCGTTCACGTTCCCGGGGGTCGGCAGCGGGTGCTACTGCACCGACCCGGCGGGCGTGCTCTTCGGGTTGCACGAGTACGAGTGATTCACACCGTCGACGCGACGCGGTTGCGGCCGCCGCGCTTGGCGTCGTAGAGCGCGCGGTCGGCGGCCTCGGTGAGCGCGTCGGCGGTCGTCGGCGCGTCGGCGGCGGCGACGCCCGCGCTGATCGTCAGCGGGATCGCCACGTCGACGTGCGCGACCCGCTCGCGCAGGCGATCCGCGAAGTCGTAGGCGCTCGCGAGGTCCGCGCCGGGCAGGACGATCGTGAACTCTTCGCCGCCGACGCGGGCGATGACGTCCGCGCCGCGGGTGTGCTCGCACAGCGTCGCGGCGAGCCAGACGAGCGCGCGGTCACCCGCCTGATGGCCGTGCTCGTCGTTGATGCGCTTGAAGTGGTCGATGTCGATCGCGACGACGGCCAGCGGACGCCGCTCGCGGGCTGCGCGTGCCAACTCGACGTCGAAGCGCTCCTCGAGCCCGCGGCGGTTCAGGACGCCGGTCAGCGGATCGATGCGGGACTCGACGGTCAGGCGCCCGACGAGCTTCTCGTTGCGGGCGGCGAGCGAGCGCACGACGGCGGCGACGACCGCCATCGACGCCGTGACGTCGAACCACTGGTCGAACGTGCCGCCCGGCATGTGGACCACCACGGCGCCCTGGACGGCGCCGACGGTGAGCACGATCGCCACGGCCTCGGCCGTGCCGAAGAAGCTCGCCACCCACAGGACCGACCACGCGTACATGACGGCGCCGTCGCCGGGCGGGCTGGTCGCGATCGCGCAGCCGAGCAGCACTGCGCCGATCGGCCCGAGCCCGAACAAGAGGCGGCGATCGACCCGCCCGCCGTAGCGCCACAGCAGCGCGGCGACGAGGAACGCGATCGCGATCGGCAGCGGCGAGCTGGTCGGCTCGCCGGCGACCACGCTCTCGATGGCGCCGACCGCGGCGGCGCCGGCGTAGATCACCGCGCCTGACTTTCCGACGACCGACGCTCCAGCTAATTGCGGCAGCGGTTCCGTTGGAGGCATGCCTGCTGTATCGGTTCAGTCGCTCAAGCCGGCGTCGCAGAACCGTCAAGAATCGGTCAAGGCGCCCGTTCACACGGCGATGACAAATCGGGCGCGTCCGAAGGACAGGATCGCGGTATGTCATTGACGACGAAACTTCTCGCGGCCGCGCCGGTGGCGGTCAGCGCGGCGCTGGCCCTCGCCCCGGCGGCGAGCGCGGACACCACGCCGGTGTTCACCTTGCAGGGCAAAGGCATCTGGAACGCCGCCCAGCCGCTGATCGGGGGCAACGTCTACACGCCGCCCGTCGTCGAAGGCGGGTGGTCCGCCTTCGCCCCGATCGACGATCGCACGTACTGGACCGTGAGCGATCGCGGCCCCAACGGCCAGCCGACGGTCGGCGGCGCGACCCGCCGCACGTTCCTCACGCCCGGCTTCACGCCCACGATCTACAAGGTCGCGGTCGCCGACAACGGCTCGCTCAGCGTCCTCCAGCGCATCCCGCTGCACCTGAAGACGGGCGCGGTCGACCCCGCCCGCGCGGCGACCGGCGGCCCCGCCAACGAGATCACCGGCCTGCCGCAGATCTCGACCGTCGCGCAGACGGCGGCGTCCGGGCTCCCGGCCGACGCCGGCGCCTACAAGCAGACCGCCGCGCGCGACGAGATCCCGTACGCCGCCGACGGCGTCACGCTGATCGGCACCGATCCGTACGGCATCGACTCCGAGTCGATCGCCGTCGACCCGCGCGACGGCTCCTTCTGGCTCGGTGACGAGTACCGCCCGTCGCTGGTGCGCGTCGCCGCCGACGGCACGGTCCTGAACCGGATCATCCCCGCGGGCGTGACCGTCCCGGGCGCCGACGACGCCGTCGTCGCCACACAGGGCCTGCTCCCGCGCGCGTTCGCGTACCGAAAGCAGAATCGCGGCATGGAGGGCGGCACGCTCACCAAGGACGGCAAGACGCTGTTCGGGATGATCCAGTCCTCGATCGAGCCGCCCGCCGGCAAGGGCGACGGCCGCACGCTGCGCCTCGTGCGCTTCGACGTCTCCGACTCGCTGCACCCCGTGCTGACGGGCGAGTTCATCTACCGCCTCGACGTCCCGGCGCCAGGCAGCGGCATCACGCAGGCCGACCTGAGCAACTCCGACATCTACGCGCTCGACGCGACCCACCTGCTCGTGGACGAGCACGACAACGTCACGTCGACCCCGGGCGCGGGCCAGAAGCGCGTGATCGCGATCGACCTCGCGGGCGCGACCGACATCTCGGGCAACGCGGCCGAGAACGGCGAGAACCCGCTGCTCGAGTCCACCAACGCCGCCGGCATCACGCCCGTGTCCAAGACGCTCTGGCTCGACCTGAACCAGTTCGGCTACGACCACGACAAGCCCGAGGGCATCGGCCTCTTCCCGAACGGCGACCTCGCCGTCCAGGACGACAACGACTTCGGCTTCAACCAGGCCAACGACCCGCAGACCACGGTTCCCGGCGACCCGCCGTTCAAGGTCACCGCCAGCGGCAAGACGACCGAGTTGCAGCGCTTCAAGGTCACCAATATCGTGGGCGGCGGCGTCGGCGGCACGGTGCCGGCCACGCTCTCCCTGGCGGTTGGCCCCAACGCGTCCTTCGGCGCGTTCGCTCCGGGCGTCGCGAAGGACTACACGGCGTCCACGACGGCCACCGTCGTCAGCACCGCGGGTGACGCGGCGCTGACCGTCAGCGACCCGGGCCACCTCACCAACGGCACGTTCAGCCTGCCGTCGCCGCTGCAGGTCGCGTTCTCGAAGGCCGCCTGGACGGCGCCGGTGACCAACGACCCGGTCACGATCACGTTCAGCCAGCACATCGACGCGACCGACGCGCTCCGCACCGGCGCGTACTCCAAGACCCTCACCTTCACGCTCTCGACGACGACTCCGTAGTCGCGTCACGATCGCGCGACCCGGGCCTAGACTCGGGTCGCTGCGATCGAACCAGTGGAGGAAGCAAGGATGCGCAGGAGGTCCATTGCGGCTGCGGCAGTGCTCGCCGCGGCCGCGTCCGGTCACGCGTCGGCGGCATACGCCGGCGGCGTGGTCAGCACGCCGATCAGCGGTCTGACGGGCCCGACCGACCTCGCGTCCGCCGACTTCGACGGCAACGGCCTCGACGACCTCGCGATCTCCGAAGGCGCGGGCAGCGCGCTGGTCGTGCAGCTCAACCAGGGCGCAGGCGGCTTCACGAGCCGGCGAATCCCGCAGAGCGGCCACCCGGACGAGGTGGCGACCGGCGACCTCGATCACGACGGCCGGCCGGACGTCGTGACGCTCGCGAAGGCCGAGCGGTCGGTCGACCTGAACCTCCGCGACACCGCCGGGGACTGGCAGACGCTCACGCTCGCGAACGTCGGCACCGACCCGGCGGGCATCGCGGTCGGCGACCTCAACGGCGACGGCTGGGGCGATGTCGCGGTCACCGATGCGGGCGCGGACGCGAACGACGACTACGCCCTGCGCCTCTTCCTCCGCGACCCGCTCAGCGCGGACTACGACGAGACCACGCTGACGAACTTCCACGACGCCGGGAAGGGCGGCCCGCTCGCGGTCGCGATCGGTGACCTCGACGGCGACGGCCGGGCGGACCTCGCGACCGCCAACGACGACAACGCCGTCACTGTGATGCGGTTCATCCAGCAGCCCGACGGCACCTTCACGCGCCGGCCGTTGTCGTCCTTCCCGCGCCAGGGAGCGGCAGCGATCGCGATCGGCGACCTCGGCGGGAACGGGCCCGGTGCCGACGTCGCCGTCGGGGGGTCGAAGAACGCGTGGGTCAACCGCCGTCCCGGCGCCACGTCCGACGACCGCTACTTCAGTGGCCCTGAGGAGGGCTTCGACGCGATCGCCATCCTCCGCGTCTCAGGCATTCCGGCACTCGCCGCCTCGAGCACGCACCCGGGCCGGAACGTGACCGTCTGGTCGGGATACAACCTGCAGACGCCCGAGACCTTCGGAACCGCCGCCGCGGCGAGGGCGCTCACGTCGGGGGACTTCGACGGCGACGGCCTCGCCGACCTCGCGACGTTGCAACCCGCCGACGGCAAAGTGCTGCTGGTCACGCGACTCAGTTGGCCGATCGAGTACCCGCTGTGCGGAACGGCGGTGGCGTCGATCGCGCGCCGGGTCCGGTGCAGTTGGGTGGTGCCCACCCTCTACCTCCTGCTGGACCAGGGCCCGTTGTCGTTCGGCACCTTCACGCCAGGTCTCACGTCGGACTACACGGCGACCGCGAACGCCCACGTGATCAGCACGCTCGAGTCCGCGTCGCTGACCGTCTCCGAGCCCGGCAAACTGACCAACGGCTCCGCGACGCTGGACTCGCCGCTGGCGGTGTCGTTCAGTAAGGCCGCTTGGACCAAGCCGGTCGCCGACGACCCGGTGACGATCACGTTCAAGCAGCACATCGACGAGCGGGAGATCTTGCGCACCGGCGCCTACAGCCGGACGGTCACGTTCACGCTCGCCGCGACGGAGCCGTAGCGTAGTGGCGTGCCTCCCCTGCGCGCCGTGATCGCCGACGACGAGTTGCTGCTGCGTGCGGGCGTGGCGCGGCTGCTCGAAGACGCCGGGATCGAGGTCGTGGGGCAGGCGGGGGACGCGCCCGACCTGCTGCGCAAGGTCGGCGCCCACAAGCCCGACGTCGCCGTGATCGACATCCGGATGCCGCCCGACCTCACCGACGACGGCCTGCGGGCGGCGATCGAGATCCGCCGGCGGCAGCCCGATGTCGGCGTCGTCGTGCTCTCCCAGCACCTCGTCGAGCGGTTCGTCGCCGAGCTCGTGGGCGACGATCCAAGCGGCGTCGGCTATCTGCTCAAGCACCGCGTCGCGGACCTCGGCTACTTCATCGAGGCGGTGCGCACGGTGGCCGCGGGCGGGACGGCGCTGGACCCCGAGGTCGTCGCGCGGATGCTCGGCCGGCGCCGCCGCGAGAACCCGCTCGACGCGCTCACGCCACGCGAACGCGAGGTGCTCGCGCTGATGGCCGAGGGCCTATCGAACCAGGGCATCGCCGACCGGCTCACGGTCGGCCCGCCCGCCGTCGAGAAGCACGTGACGTCGATCTTCAACAAGCTCGATCTCGGCCACGACCGGTCGGAGTCGCGCCGGGTGCTGGCCGTGCTCGCGCTGCTGCGCGCGTCATAGGAGTCGGTTGATGAATGGTCGGTCCGACCGATGTGGTGCAGCCGCCAGGTGCCGCGGATGTGCCGCAGCGGGCGCACCGACATTCTTCAACCGGCTCCTAACGGAAGGGTCGCCGCGACGGTCGTCCCGGGGGCTCCCGCGAGCTCCAACGTCCCGCCGAGCACGGCGACGCGATCTTCGATCCCGCGCAGGCCGGAGCCCTTCGCGGGGTCGGCGCCGCCGCACCCGTCGTCGCTCACCGCGATGCGCAGCGTGTCACCGTCGCGGGCGACCGTCACGTCCACACCGGTCGCGCCCGCGTGCTTGACGGCGTTCGTGATCGCCTCGGCGACGAGGAAGTACGCGGCGGCCTCGACCTCGGGCGCGAAGCGCTCGTCGGTGACGTCCAAGCCGACCGGGAGCGGCGTGCCCGCCGTCAGCTCCTCGAGCGCGGCGCAGATGCCGCGGTCGGTGAGGACGAGCGGGTGCAGCCCGGTGGCGAGCTCGCGCAGATCGCGGATCGCGTGGCGGGCGTCGGCCGCGGCCCTGGTCAGCGCCGCCTCCGCGCGTGCCGGCTCGCGGCGCGCCTCATCGATCCCCATCAGCGCGCGGACCAGACGCTGCTGCGCGCCGTCGTGCAGGTCGCGCCCGATCCGCCGGCGCTCGGCGTCGGTGGCCGCGACGATCCGCGCCCGCGACGCCGCCACCTCGTCGGAGGCCAGGCGCTCGGTCAGGTCGCGGAAGACCACCACGGCGCCGCGCCCGTCGGCCATGTCCATGGGCGCCGACGCGTAGCCGACGGGCAGGAACGAGCCGTCACGGCGCACGAAGTGGTCGAGCTCCACCCGCACGGTCTCGCCGGCGACGAGCGGCCTCAGGAGCGGGCATTCGCCTTCCGGGAACGGTGACCCGTCGGGGTGGTGGGAATGGATCGTGGCGTGGCTCGGGCGGCCGAGCAACTCGGCCTCGGCGGTGTAGCCCAGCAGCCCGACGGCAGCGGGGTTGGCGAAGCGGACCTCCCCCGCCGGCCCGACGAGGTAGACGGCGTCCGCGAGGCTGGCGAGCAGCGCGTCGAGGAACTCAGATCCGTGGGAAAACCCGATGGTCATGCGGCTCGACCGCCTCGATCATAGGTGTATGCCATCGCTTCCGAACCACCGCCTCGGAGCTCTTCGCTACGGCTTGCCGGCGTTGCTGGTGGCCATTGGCTTCGTGCTCCTGTTCGCCGTCGACGGCCCGATCCGCTGGGACGGCTGGGCCATGTGCGTCGGCTCCGGTCTCTCGATCCTGCTGCTGAACGGGCTCTTCCGCTACGGCGCCAAGGGCGACCGTGAACGCGACGCCGAGGTCGCCGCGCGCGACTACCTGGCCCAGCACGGTCACTGGCCCGACGAGGAGAGCTAGGCGCGACGCGCAATGAACACCGCCTTGAAGTGCTCGCCCTCGTCCACGTCTGAGACGAGCTCCGCGCCGGCTTGGGTCTGACCGAGGAGCTCGAGCACCTCGAGGCCGGCTTCGCGCGCCAGCCGCGTGATCTCCGCGACCGGCCAGTGGCGCTGGCGGTGCCGGCTCGTCGACCGCAGCCAGGTGGCGCCACGGTGGCGGAACGCGTCGATGCGGGCCTCCGCGACACCGCCCCGACCGAGGTCGCGCGGCCCGGTCCCATGCCAGGCGAGGAACCATTCGCCGCGGTCGGCGACCCAGTCGCAGGAGAAGCACGAGCGGATCAGCGCGAGCGTGTTGACGTCCCACACCGCGAGCCCGCCCGGCGCCAGCGAGCGCCCGATCCCCTGCAGCGTGGCGCGCACGTCATCGGCATGCAGGAGGCAGTTGAACGCGTCCTCGAGGCAGGTGATGAGGTCGAACTGACCGAGCACGGGCAGGCTGCGGATGTCGGCGATCAGCACGGCCGCGTCGGGCGCCTTGCCGACGGCGCGGCGGACCATCTCCGGCGAGATGTCGCACGCCGTGACCGCGTAGCCGCGATCGAGCAGCGGGATGAAGCTGGCGCCGGTACCGCAGGCGAGATCCAGCGCCCGGCGCCCGTCGAGCCCGTGACTCTGCGCGATCAGCTCGAGCTCGGCCAGCCAGACGTCGTCGTCGCGCAGGCCCGCCGTGAACGCGTCATACGCGGGCGCGAGCGCGTCATAAGCGACCCGGACGGCGTCGGCGCCGGCGGGCGTGGCGCGGTTGGGGAAGGGGATGAGCCGGGTCACGTGCTGCCCCGTAAGACCCGCTAGGGCGAAACCTGTGACAACTGCGGGCACGCCGGCGCCGGGAAGGACCGGGTATCAGGCCCGCGGCCGGGACGCTCTTTGCGTGTATGGCCTCGATCGCAGCGGAAATCGGTGAGCCCCGGACTCGCGAGCCGACGACCGCGGTGTGGCGCGAGCAGGCGATCGCGGAGATCACGCAGATGGAGTTCGCCGTCAAGTGGCTGACGTCGCCCGCGCACACCGGGACGCGGCTGGACGACGAGACCGCGAGGGAGATCCTCGCCATCCTCGACCGCGCGCATGACGCCGCGGTCGACCGGAGCCTCGGCTGGATGCAGCGCATCAAGTCGACGCTGCGCGGTGCGAGCGTCGAGCGCGCCTGGGGCCATATCGACGCCGCGGCGGAAGCGCTCGTGCGCGCCGCTCCGCCGGAGTTCGTCGCCGGTCAGCTGCCGCGTGTCGAACGCCGCGTCGAGCGGGCGCTCAAGTGCGACGACGCGCGCCGGATCCATCTGCGCGAGGTGGCCAGGCGCTACGCCGCACCGGCCGAGGGCGCCGCCGCGCCGGGCCCCGTCACCGAGTCCGACCGCGAGGTCATCGCGACGGCGTTGCACGCCGCCAACTGCGAGGCCCGCCGCAAGCAGAGCCGCGTGCGCAGCTTCCGCAACATGCTGCTGATCTGGGGCGTGGTCCTGACGATCACGGCCACCGGGCTCGGCATCCTCGGCTTCCTCAAGCCCGATCTGGCGCTCTTCTGCTTCCAGCCGAGCGGCCAGGCGGTGTGCCCGACCACGGTCGCCGTGACCGACAAGTCGCTGGCCGTGAGCGGGCAGCCGGCCGCGGCGCAGGACCCGCGCGCGGTCGCCGAGCAGGACGAGGCGACCCGGGTCGCGGCCCGCAAGGGCGACGTCCTGCTGATCGAGGCGATCGGGCTGGCGGCCGCCGCGCTGGCCGCCGCGGCCGCGGTGCGCCGCATCCACGGGACCTCGACGCCCTACGGCGTCCCGTTCGCCGTCGCCGTGGTCAAGCTCCCGAGCGGGGCGCTGACCGCCGCGCTCGGGCTCCTGCTGATGCGGGCGAACTTCGTGCCCGGGCTGAGCGCGCTCGACTCGCCCGCCCAGATCATCGGCTGGGCGATCATCTTCGGCTACGCCCAGCAGCTCTTCACCCGCCTCGTCGACCAGCGTGCGCAGACCGTGCTCGACGGCGCCGGTCCCGAGAGCCCACCGCGCGAAGTTACGGCAGTCGCCCGCGCCAGCGCAGCGACGTGAACGCGGCGCCGCCGAGGAGCAGCAGGCCGAAGGCGGCGAACCCGGCGCTGACCTCCTTCTTCTCCTTCTTGGTGCCGATCTTCGAGCCGAGCGTCTGGTAGACGGCGTCGAGCGCGTCGGAGTCCTCGGCGGTGAACGCCCGCCCACCCGAGAGCTGCGCGATCTGCGCGAGCGCCTGCGGATCGGGGGCGACGTTGAGGACCTGGCCGCCCTGCTGGATCACACCGTCCGGCGTGCCGAGCGCGACCGTGTAGATCGGGACGCCCGCAGCCTTGGCCTCCTGCGCGACCTCGTTGGGATCGCGGCCGGTCTTGGACGCGCCGTCGGAGAGCAGGACGATCGCCGCCGGCGGGCTGTTCTTGCCCCGCTTGCCGAGGGCGTTCAGCGCGGCCTCCAGCGCGTCGCCGGTGGCGGTGCCGCCGTCGGCCTGGAGCGCGTTCAGCGTGCCCTTGACCGTGTCGCGGTCCTGGGTGGGCCGGAGCACCGTGTTCGGGCCGTCGGCGTAGGCGACGAGGCCGGTCTGCAGCGACTTGGGCACGCGGTCCAGGAAGTGCGTCGCGGCGGCCTGGGCGGCGCCGAGGCGGGTGGGGGAGACGTCGGTCGCGTTCATCGAGCCCGACGTGTCGGTGACGAGCATCACGCTCGCCTTCTCGATCGGCACCGCGATCGTCGCCTCGGGGCGCGCGAGCGCGGTCACGAGGCCGGCGAGGCTGAGGCTCAGCAGCGCGGGCGGGATGATCCGCCGCGCGCGGCCGGTCCTCCCCACGACGGCCGCCAGCGTGGCCGTCGCGGGGAAGCGGATGACGTACTTCGCCGGCCGTCGTCGCGCCGCCCACAGCGCGAGCAGCGCGAGCGGGATCGCGACGAGGCCGATGAGGAAGAGCGGGGCCTGAAAGCTCAACGAAGGCTCCTTCCGAGCGCGCGCAGCCAGTCGGCGTCGGTGGCGACCTCGAGGTGGCGTGCGTGGGCGCGGCGTAGATGGGACTTGAGCTCGTCGCGGCGGGCCAGCTCCGCCGCCGCGAAGCGCCGCCGCAGCTCCGGGCTGGACGAGTCGACCTCGACGCGCTTGCCGGTCTCGGGATCGGCGAGGACCAGGTGACCCACGTCGGGCAGCTCGCCCTCACGGGGGTCATTGACCTCGACGGCGAGCACGTCGTGGCGGCCGGAGAGGGCCGCGAGCGCGCGCGCCCACTCCGGCCGGTCACGATCGCTCCCCTCACGGAAGTCGGAGACGACGACGATCAGTCCCGGGCCGCGCGCGAGGCGGCCGATCCGGCGCATGCCGGCGGCGAGCGCGTCCGGCTCCGGGACGTGCCCGTCGGGAGCCACGCCCGCGGCGAGCGCGCGGCGCAGCGAGATGAGCTGCCGGCGCCCGCTGTGGGGCGCGAGCTGCTGGGCGGTGGGCGCGCCGCAGGTGAGCAGGCCGACGCGGCCCGCGCGGCGCACGGCCAGGCGGCCGATCACGAGCGCGACGCCTTCCGCGACATCGGACTTCAGGCGGTCGGCGGTCCCGAACGCCATCGACGCGCTCACGTCGAGCAGGATCCACGTGGTCAGCGTGCGCTCCGGGACGTGGTCGCGGACGTGTGGGTGGCCGGTGCGGGCGCTTGCGGCGGCATCGATCTTGCGCACGTCGTCGCCGAACTGGTACGGACGGATCTGGGCGAGCTCGGTGCCCGTCCCGCGTCCGGCCGCCCGCCGCTCGCCCGGCAGCGCGCCAGACGCACGCCGGGCGAGGACGAGGTCGAGCGCCTCGACCAGCGCGCCCTGCATCGGGCCCGGGCCTTGCCGCCCGGGCGGGTCGGCGACGAGCTCACTCACGCGTGCACCGGCTCCTGGGCGCGGATGCCGCCGACCGTGTCGAGGATGCGGTCGAGCAGGTCGTCCGGGCGCACGTTGTCGCCGAGCGCGTCGTACGTGAGCACGAGCCGGTGGCGCAGGATGTCGGCGGCGAGATCGGCGACGTCCTCGGCCACGCAGTGGTTGCGGCCGCGCAGCAGCGCGAGCGCCTGGGCCGCCTGGACCATGCCGATCGGGCCGCGCGGGGAGGAGCCGTACTCGATCAGGCCGCTGAGCTCGTGCAGGCCGTACTTGCCCGGGTGGCGCGTGGCGTCGGTGAGCGCGACGGCGTAGGCGATCACGTCGCGGTCGACGAACACCTCGCGGGCGATCTCGCGGTAGCGCTCCAGGGCGCCGATCGGCACCCGCTCGCGCACCTCGACCGGCTTGCCGATCGCGCGGCCGACGACGGCCGCCTCCTCACCCACGGTCGGGTAGTCGACGACGAGCTTGAACAGGAAGCGGTCGACCTGGGCCTCGGGCAGCGGGTAGGTGCCCTCGGACTCGATCGGGTTCTGCGTCGCGAGCACGAGGAAGGGCTTGGGCAGCGGGTAGGTCTCGCCCGCGATCGTCACCTGACGCTCCTGCATGACCTCCAGCAGCGCGCTCTGGACCTTGGCGGGCGCGCGGTTGATCTCGTCGGCGAGCAGGAAGTTGCCGAAGACCGGGCCGAGTTCGGTGTCGAAGCGTCCCGTGTCCGGGCGGTAGATGCGCGTGCCGACGAGGTCGGATGGCACGAGGTCCGGCGTGAACTGCACGCGGCGGAACTTCCCGCCCAGCACCTCGGCGAGCGTCTTGACGGTCAGGGTCTTCGCGAGGCCGGGCACGCCCTCGAGCAGGACGTGGCCGCCGGCCAGCAGCGCGACGAGCAGGCGCTCGAGCATCGCGTCCTGCCCGACGATCACCCGCTTGAGCTCATACAGCGCGTCCTCGAGCCCGGCGCGCGGGTCCTCGATGAGTTCGGTCCGTTCTTCGGCGCTCATCACAGGTCCGGGGTCGCGTTGGCGCTGGGAGCGCTCGGGGCGGGCGCGGCGGAGCCCTGGTTGTCGCCGCCACCGCCGTTGCCGCCCTCATCCGGGCAGAGATGGCCGTCGTGATCTCGATCAGGCGCCGTCTGGGTCGGCGTCGGCGTGGCGGACTGCACGGGCGTGGTGCCCGTGGCCGGCGACTGCGTCGCGGCGAACGCCGCGGGCACGCCGAGGGCGAGGGCGCCGCCGGCGGCGGCGATGGCGAGATACTTCTTCATGGCGGCGAGCCTGCCGCCACATTCGTCAGATCCGCATAAACAGCGTTGAGGGAGTCTTGATCACCCACTCCTACGTTGCTTCTCATGCGAATCCTGGTCGCCGAAGACGAACCCCGCATCGCCGCCGCGGTCGCGCGCGGGCTGCGGCGCGAGGGAATGGCGGTGGACGTCGCCCCCGACGGCGCCGTCGCCCTGTACAAGGCCCGCGTCAATCCGTACGACGTCGTGGTGCTCGATCGCGACCTCCCCGAGGTCCACGGCGACGACGTCTGCCGCACGCTGAGCGCCGAGCAGCCGCGCACGAAGGTGCTGATGCTCACCGCCGCGCGCTCGACCGACGAGCTCGTGCAGGGCCTGTCGCTGGGCGCGGACGACTATCTGACCAAGCCCTTTCGCTTCGCCGAGCTGGTCGCGCGGTTGCGCGCCTTGGGGCGCCGCACGGGCGATGCCCGCCCGCCGGTCCTCGAGGCGGGCGACGTCGTGCTCGACCCGGCGAAGCGCACCGCCTCGCGCGGCGGTGTCGAGCTCGACCTGACGCTGAAGGAGTTCGCCGTCCTGCAGGCGCTGCTCGAGGCCGATGGCGCCGTCGTCACGCCCGAGGAGCTGCTCGAGCGGGCGTGGGACGAGCAGCTCGATCCGCTCTCCAACACCGTCCGCATGACGGTCATGACCCTGCGCCGCAAGCTCGGGGACCCGCCGCTGATCCAGACGGTCCGCGGGAGCGGCTACCGCGTGTGATCCCGCACCTACGCGTCCGCCTGACCGCGATCTACGGCGGCATCTTCGTCGTCTTCGTCGCGATCCTGCTGTCAATCTCGTATTGGCTGATGGCGCGCCACCTCGATCGGACGCTGGGGATCGACGAGGCCGCCACCGCGCTGGAGCAGCTGCGCATGCAGTACCTGCTCGCGCTGGCGGGCGCGACGCTCGTGGCGACCGCTCTGGGCTGGGCGCTGGCCGGGCGCGAGCTCGGTTCGATGCAGGCGGCGTTCGACGCGCGTGAGCGGTTCGTCGCCAACGCGTCGCACGAGCTGCGCTCACCGCTGACGGTGATCCGCACCGAGGCCGATGTGACGCTCTCGAACCCCGACGCCGACGTCGAGGAGCTCCGAGCCATGGGCCGCACCGTCATGGGTGCGGCGGACGAGATGGACGCGCTCCTGGAGGGCCTGATGGTGCTCGCGCGCTCCGGGCACTCGCTGCCCAACTGCGCGTACGTCGACCTGGCCGCGGCGGCGGGTGCGGCGGCGCGGCGGGTGCGCTCCCCCAGCGGTGTGCGGGTGCGGCTGGAGCTCGAGCCGGTGGGCGTGAGCGGCGAGCGCCAGCTGCTCGAGCGCCTGGCGGGCAACCTGATCGAGAACGGCGTCCGCTACAACGCGCCGGGCGGGTTCGTCGCGGTGCGGACGTCGGCCTCGCCGGAGGGCGGTGCGGTCCTCGACGTCGTCAACTCCGGCCCGGTCATCTCCGCCGACATCGCGGCGCGCCTGGTCGAGCCGTTCGAGCGCGGCGGGCGGACGGGGCGTGGCGGCGCAGGCCTGGGGCTCTCGATCGTGCGCTCGGTCGCCGAAGCCCACGGCGGCCGCCTCGCGCTCACGCCGCGCCGCGAAGGCGGGCTCGCGGTGCGGGTCACGCTGCCGGCCGCGTGAGATAGACCAGCTCGTGCCCGGGCACGGGCTCGCGGCGTGTCTCCTCGAACCCGTGGCGGCGGTAGAGGCGCAGGTTGGCCTCGCTGCGGTCGCCCGTGAAGAGCCAGGTGCCGCCGTGCGCGATGGCGGCTTCCAGCAGCCGCGTCCCGAGCCCTTCGTGCTGGCGGTCGGGTGCGACCGCCAACCGGGCGATCTCCCCGTCGGGCTTGATCCGCACCGTCCCGATCAGCCGGCCGTCGTCGCGGATGCCGAGCACCGTGATCTCCGACGCGAGCACGTCCTTGACCTCGTCGAGGGTCTCGAACAGCGGCGGCAGGAACTGGTCGTAGATCATCGCCTCGCCGACGTAGGCCGCGCGTTGCAACGTCAGCACTTCTCCGGCGTCATCGGCTCCGAGCGTCAGCATCAGGTGTCTGTACGGCGCGCGACCCAGATCTCCTCGACCGGCCAGCGCTGCGCCCATTCGGGCGTGACCCACTCGAACTGCGTCTGCTGCGCGCCCTCGGGCGCGTAGAGCTCGTGCAGCGCGGTGACGGCGAACCCGTGCCGGGCGAGCGTGTTGATCCAGTCTGAGTGCGCGAGGTGGAACTCGACGCCGTCGTCGCTCTCGTACTCGACCACCCGTAGACCGCGTTGGCCGCGCAGCAGGCGGTCGGTGGCGGGGCCGACGTCGGGTGCGCAGAGCGTGACCATCAGCGAGTTGGTCAGGAACACGAGCCAGCCGTCGGCGCGCAGCAGGCGGGAAGCCTCCCGCAGCCACAGATCCGGGTCGCACCACAGGCTCGCCCCGTACTCGCTGATGACGAGGTCGGCGGACTCGGCCGAGAGCGGGACGTCCTCCGCGCTGGCGTGGACGAGCGGGAACTCGAGCTGGTGTTCGGCCTGCATCCTGCGCGCGGTGGCGAGCTGGTTCTCCGAGAGGTCGATGCCGATCGGGCGCGCGCCCCGGCGCGCCAGCCACGCTGAGACGTAGGCGGTGCCACAGCCCAGCTCGACCACGTCCATGCCACCGACGTCCGGCAGCGCGCCGACCTCGCTCTCGGGCACGTTCCAGATGCCCCACGAGATCTCGTCGGTGCCCCAGTTGCGCTGGGCGGCCGCGGCGTAGTCGGCGGCGGACACGTTCCATGCCGCCCGGTTGACCTTCGCGTGCTCTGAGAGGTCCATGCGCTGTAGCCTCGCAAGGATCAGGAAAGATCGCTGACCGTTGCGAGCAAACTTCCCGCCGGCATGGGAAGATCCCGTCGAACCGGTCGATTTGATGCGATGAACCACGATCTGGCCCCGATCCCGGCGTTCGCGGAACCCACTCCGCCGCCCGCCGACGACCTCGTCGCCATCCTGGCGCGAGCCGAACGCGTCGGGATCGCTCCCGAGCGCGTGCTGCTCGCGCTCGGCTACCCGCCCGACAGCACGGCGACCGCGCCCGCGAGCAAGGGACCGTAATCATCCGGTTCGGATGAGGCCGGGCTCGGTGCGGGTGCTTGAATGGCGCGATGAAGCTCGAGTTGGGCTGTCCCGTCGCGTGTGCCGACGCGCCGTTCGGCGAGT
Source organism: Solirubrobacter ginsenosidimutans (assembly GCF_027587205.1). The sequence goes on along the minus strand of NZ_JAPDOD010000004.1, from coordinate 293,124 downwards.
TGGCCGACGTCGTCATCGACCCGCGTTCGCGCCGCGTCGTGCACTTGGTGGTTCAGCCCAACGGACGTCATGTGAGCGCCCGGCTCGTCCCGATCGAGCGGGCGCGGAGCGCCGAGCCGGGCATCGCGCTCGATTGCACGGTGGCCGAGCTCGAGGCGATGGACCCGCTGTTCGAGTCGGCGTATCTGCGCCTCGGTGTACAGCCCGTGGCCGATGCCGATTGGGACATCGGCATCCAAGACGTTCTCGCGCTGCCCGTCTATCAGGAGCTGGACGGCTTTGGGACTGTGGTCGACCCTGACGCGCACGTCGTCGTCAACTACGACCGGATCCCCAAGCACGAGGTCGAGATCCGCCGCTCGAGCTCGGTCTTCTCGTCCGATGCTCATCACCTCGGCCACGTCGACGGCTTCCTGATCGGCGCAGGCGACAAGGCCGACATCGTCCTCGAACGCGGCCATCTCTGGGGCCGCCGCGAGATCGTCATCCCGGCTGACGCCGTCGCGTCGGTCGAGAATGACCGTGTGACGCTGAAGCTGACCAAGGAAGCGGTCGGCGGGCTGGACACGCGTCACGTCCATCGCTGGTTCTAAGCCGATCGGCGATGCCCGCCTTCACAGCAGCCCGTCGACCCCGTGGTCGCGGTGGTAGAGCTCCTTGTGCTCGCCGTCGGGCCCGACGCCGATGATCTTCGCCCGTGCGCGGTCCAGCGTCAGCAGCGGCGTCAGCGGCACCTCGGTGCCGCGGAGATAGGCGCCGCAGCGGATCGAGCCGGCGGCGCGCACCGCGCATTGGATCGCGGTTCCGGCCACCGCTGCGGCGTCCCCGGTGTGCAGCGTGAAGGTCTTCGGGCTCTGCGTGCGTTGCCTCGGCCGCGCGGCACCGCTGCGCGGCGACGAGAACGAGTTGCCGTGCCGCATGCGCAGCCCGTTGTCGGTGCTCTCGACCACGATCGCCTTGTCCGGCGTCATGCCGATCGCGAGCGAGCCCTCCGGATAGTTGCCCTCGGCCTCGAACCCACAGACGACCGCGCGGTCGCCGCCGGCCGAGCAGGTGAGGTTCGAGTCGGCGACCTTCGCGCTGTCGCCGGGGGCGAGCACGAACGTGCGCTTCGGCGCGATCACGGGACGCGTGGTCACCGGCTTGGGCGCCTGGCTGTCGAGCGCGCAGGTCGCCCGGTAGGCGTCGTCGGGCAGCGTGTTGTCCCACTCGTCGTGCGTGAGGTTGCGGCCGATCCGCTCGCAGACGAACCGGCGCATGGCGCTCAGATCACGCGTCCACAGGATCGAGTTCCAGAACTGCACGGTGTCCCCGGCGCCGCTGACCAGCAGCTTGCCGTCGGGGCTGAACGCCAGGCCGGCGACGTTGCTGCTCTGGGCGGTCAACGGCTCGCCGATCGGCGCATGCGTGGCGACGTCCCACAGGCGGATCGACCCGTCCTGGGCGGCGGACGCAAGGGTGCGGCCGTCGGGCGTGAAGGCGACGCTGGCGACGATCGACCGATGCCTGGTCATCGGCGCGCCGATCTGCCGGCGCGTCGCCACGTCCCACAGCCGCACCGACTGGTCCCGGCCGCCCGTGGCGAGCAGGCGGCCGTCGGGGCTGAACGCCACCGTGCGGACCTCGTTGGCGTGGCCGCGGATCGGGCTCCCGAGCAGCTTGTGCGACGCGACGTCCCACAGCCGAACGGTGTGGTCGAGGCTCGCTCCGGCGAGGGTCTTGCCGTCCGGGCTGAACGCGAGGCCCCACGGGAAGTCGTCGCCGGCGACGATCGGCCGGCCGATGAGCTTCTGCGTGCGGAGGTTCCAGAACCGGACCTTGTTGTCGATGCCACCGCTGGCGGCGATCGTCCCCGCGGGATTGACCGCGAGCATCGTCACGGCCCCGGAACAGTCGCACGCGATCGCTCCGGTCACCGTGTGATCGGCGACGCTCCAGAGCCCGATCAGGCCGTCGAGCCCGCCCGAGAGCAGCGTGCGGCCGTCGGGGGTGAAGGCGACGGTCGAGACCTTCTCGCTATGGCCCTTGAGCGCGGGCTTGATCTCGACGCGCCGGGCCGCGTCCCACAACCGCACGGACTTGTCGTGCGCGGACGCGATCAGCTTGCCGTCGGCGCTGACGGCCACCGCGTGCACCGGATCGCCCTTCGCAGTCAGCGCTTGATCGAGTGACGGCGTGGAGACGTCCCAGACGCGCACGCTGCGATCGTCCGCACCGGACGCCAGCAGCGCGCCGTCGGGGCTGAACGTGACGTCGTTCACCGCGTCCGTGTGGCCCGGGAGCAGCCGCGCGGTGGGGTTCTCGTCGCCCAGGTCCCAGACGCTGATCGTGTGGTCGGAGGCCGTGGCGATCGTTCGCCCGTCGGGGCTCACGGCGAGTTCGCTCACGCCGTCCTCGGGCACCAGCGGATCACCCGCCGGACGGTGCGAGTCCACGTCCCAGCGGCGGACGGCCGAGCCGCCGGCGGTCAGCAGCGTCAGCCCGTCGCGGGTGAACGCGAGGGCGAACACGCCGTCGTCCTTGGCGCCCTGCTGCATGTCCTTCCCGACGGCCTTGCGGGTCGCGACGTCAAAGATCCGGATCTTCCCGTCGAGGCCGCTGGTGGCGATCATCTGGTCGTCGGGGCTCAGGGCGACATCGAGCGCTCCGCCCACTTTGGCCTGGATCGGCTCCCCGAGCGCGCGCCGGCCCGGGACGTCCCAGAGCCGGATCGTGTCGTCCACGCCCGCGGACACGAGCATGTCGCCATCCGAGCTGAACGCCAGGCTCATCGCGCCCCGGTGACCGCGCAGCAACCCGATCTGCTCGCGGCCCGCGACCTGCCAAAGGCTGATGTTCCCGTTGCGCTCGGCGACCGCGAGCACGTCGCCCCGCGGCGAGAACGCCACGTCGTGGACGATGGCTCCGGCGCGCAGCGGCTGCCCCGCGGGGCGTTGGCGGCCGGCGACGCTCCACAGGCGCACCGTCGAGTCCTCCCCGCCGGAGGCGATCAGCTTGCCGTCCGGGCTGTACGCCACCGAGGTCACCGGCGCGGTGTGCAGTGTGAGCGCATGGCGCATCGGCGCGACCAGCGGCAGCACGGCGTGCAACGCGTCGCGTGCCTCGTCCGTGGGCTGCTTGCGCGAGGCTTCCACGGCCAGCAGGGCCGAGAGGTCCACGTCGCGGCTCAACGCGGCACTGGACTGGCGCGCGAGCGCGCGCGACGCGGCCGTGTTCTCGGCGACGATCGCGTCCGATTGGTTGACGAGCCCCCACGCCGTGAGGCCGCCCGCGACGGCGACGACGCCTGTGGCGAGCGCGACGGCGCCCCGCCGGATCCGCCGCCGGCGCCGTCGCGCCGCGGCGGCGAAGCGCTGGTGCACCGCCGCGGGGCGCGGCTCGCGGTTCTCGGCGTCCTTCGCCAGCCAGTCCTGAAGGTCGCGCAGATCGTGCCCGGCCGGCAGGCTGCCGCGGCGCTCAGGGTCCTCCCAGCGCACCGCCCGCGCGGTCCAGTACGTGTGTGCTCGCGTCCACTCCGGGTCGTCGCCGACGGCGCGCACGATGGCGGCGGCCGCCGCCGTCACGTCCAGCCGGTCGGCCCGCACATGCTGCACGTGTCGCAGCGACTCGGGCAGCGCCTCCACCGGTCGCCACAACACGGGGATGATCCGCTTGCCCAGCTCGAGCGCGCGCTCGAGCTCCTTACGGCATTCGTCGGAGGCGATCGAGTCCGGGCTGATGACGAAGACCAGCGCCAGCGCCGCCTCGATCGCCGAGCCCAGCTCCACGCGCCACGGCGCCCCGGGCGGGATGTTGTCCTCGTCCTTCCACGCCGTCAGCCCGTTCGCCTCCAACTCGGCCTTGAGCTCGGCGACGAACCCCTCGTCGCGCCGGGAGTAGGAGATGAACGCGCCGAGCTCGCCGGGAGTCGCCGAATCGCTCACTGAGATCGCCTTTCGTCTCGCGCAAGTAACGCTGGGTGCTCATGGGGGCAACAACGGTCCGGCGCCACGACGCTAGCCCCGCCCGAGATCTGGTGCAAGGATGCTTAATCGATCAGGCAATGCAGCACCGGAGCGAATTCCGGCGCAATGCGTGCTCGCGCTCTGAACGGGGAGGCCGCGCGGACGGGTCATCGAACGCCGTCCCCGCCGGGGGTGTTCGCGTGCAAACACCCACGCAAATGGAGAAACGCCGCCTACGGCGTTGTGACACCGGCAAAGGTGACGAGGTCCGCCACCGTGAAGGCTCCGGGCGTCGCCGACGGAAGCATCGGCGCGAACCCGCCCGCGACGTTGAGGTAGGAGGAGGCGTCGCGTTTGAGGATCCGGACGAACGTCTCGGCCACGATCTTCGCGCCCACCGGGCCCAGCCGGTTCCCGCCGGCGAGGACGGCGGCCTCGCGAAGCACGTAGTACCAGAGGGGCGTCTTCGCCAGCAGGAGTCCGCCGCCTGAATTGAGGACCGCGACTTCGGCCGGCGGCAGGCCGGACGTCAACTGCGCCGTGGTCATCGCGGGGATGCCCAACAGCTGTGCCATGCCCTGGCCGCTGGGCAGGCCGAGCGCCAGGCCCCGCCGCAGGTTGCGCGTCGCCAGGATCGCCATCATGCCCGTGAAGCCCGGGAGGGACTCCAGCCCGGGTGACAACACGCTGTCGATCCGGCGTGCCTTGTTGTGCACCGGCACCAAGACCGAAGCGGGGGTGTCGAAGAACGCGTTGAAGTCCACGACCCAGTTCGAGAACACGGGGAGCTGCGGGTTGCGGTTGAACTCGAACACCTGCCCGAGCGTCGCGGCCTTGAAGTTGAAGTTCACCCAGTAGTTGTCGCGGATCATGCTGTGTCCGAACCGGTAGGCCGCGACCGAGAACTCGACCGGCATCCGGAAGGAACTGCCGATCGGGGCCGACACCGTGTTGAGCGCATCGTCGACGGCGGCGTTGCCGCAGATCCGCCTCAGGTAGTCGTTGACGACCGCCCACTGATAGTGGTGCGTCACGATGCGCTTGGCCTCGGCGAAGATGTCGCCGGCGAACGACGCGGCCAGCAGGAGGTCGACGACGGCGTTGTGGAACCGCAGCATCGCGTGGTGGAACTGCACGACGATCAGGTTCTCGTCGTTGCGCGGGTCACCGATGACGGCCGTATTGGTGCCGGCGACGCGCGGGACGTCGAAGGTCGTCTGGAGGCCCATCCCGCCGGCATCGGTGGTGCTGCTCGGTCCCCCTGGCCCGAGGTTCCGGTTCGTTCCCACCGCGAGCTTGATCGCGGTGGGAGGCCCCGACGAAGGCATCGCGTAGAGGTAGGCGTCCAGTCCCGGGCCCCGGCCATAGACCGAGTCCAGGTCGAGGGTCGGGCTGCGCATGTTGTTGACGGTGTTCGCGTCGGTGGCCGCGTCGAGCGTCGACGAGACGTCGAGCGTGATGTCGTGATCGACGAACTGCCCGAAATAGACGTAGCCCGCCGGTAGCGAGGAGACGCCCGGGTCGCCGGGATTCTGTGACAGGGGATTCGGATCGCGGCCCGCGTCTCCCATCATGTCGCCCAACTTCGCGAGCAGCGCCTGGTTCGCGACATTGAACGGCAGCCGCGTCGCCGTGCGCACGGCGGTGGGAGCCCGGTAGCCGAAGCGATCCGCGCACGTCGACACGACCCAGGGAAACGGGAACCAGTAGAGCGGGATCCTGGTGCCATGGAACCGCTTGAGCCGCGCCTTCAGCGTCGACAGCGACTCCTTCTGCTCCTCCGGCAACTTCTCGACCTTGATGCGCGCCGGCTTGATCCGGTTGACGCTCTCGAGCAAGTCCTCCGGCGCCACGGTGGGCAGCAGATCGATCTCGTTCACCCTGCGCCGGAGGTCGTCCAGTCGCAGCGGCTTGGGGTTCACGAAGCCCTTCGGAATCGCCGTGTCGCGCAGAAACTCCTGCACGACACGAGGGATCTCCGAAGCCGGCTCGGGCGTCGGGTTCTCAGCCATCCAATCTTCTCCTTGTTCGCCTCTCACTCAAGCTGGTGATACCGCGAGTAGTCAAGACTTCTCGACCATAATGAGCCGGAGTCGTAACTGACCTGATAGCGGAATGTCAGTGCACTGACACGAGGTTCCCGCGGGTCAAAAGTCCTCTCGCGGGCAATGGGAAATATGTAGGCTTTCACCAATCGCTCATTGCGAGCTCGTCGATTTCCTCGATGACTCGGCGTGGCGGTGGTCGGACCCGTTGGTCCCGCCTAGCGGCGGTGGCATCACCTTCCAGAGCTGCAGTTCTACCGAGTCCGCGTCGTTGGTGATGCGGCGTGGGGTTCACCTGACCGTCATGACGAGTGCCGGCGAAGTGCTGTCCGCCAGTGCATCGAATGCGCCGGCACCGATCGCCTCGGTCGGGTTGCGTCTGGCTCCAGATCCCGCGCGCGAGCACCGGGCGCTGGGCATCTGTCTCCTGGGAGGCTTCCGCCTCGTGCTCGGGGGCTCGGTGATGACCCTGTCGCTCGGTGCGCAGCGACTCGTGGCGTTCGTGGCGCTGCAGCACGGCGCGGTCAGGCGTGACCTGATCGCGGGACTGCTCTGGCCGGCTGTGTCCGAAGGCCGTGCCCACGCGAGCCTGCGATCGGGGCTCGCCCGCCTTGGCGACGCGGCATCGTGCGCGATTGCGGCCGACGGAATTGAACTCGCGCTCGCGGCCGACGTGGAAGTCGATCTCGTCGAGGCGCGGCAGTTGGCTCACCGGCTGCTCGAACCCGGATCGACGATGACGCCGGCGATGACGGTACGGGCGATCCCGCTGCTGGCGGCCGAGCTGCTTCCGGGGTGGTACGAGGACTGGACCTTGCTCGAGGTGGAGAGCTGGCGACAGCTCCGGCTCCACGCGCTGGAGGCGGCGGCCGGTCTGCTCGTCGTAGCGCGGCGGTTCGGCGACGCCGCCGACGCCGCCGTGGCCGCGGTGCGCGTGGATCCGTTGCGCGAGAGCGCCCGGAGTGCACTGATCGGGGTGCATCTGGCGGAGGGCAATCAATCCGAGGCGCTGCGCGAGTTCGAGCGGTTCAGGGTCCTCCTCGACGAAGAGCTTGGGCTCGCGCCCACGTCCACCCTGCACGACCTGCTGCCCTGACCGCGGTTTCCAGTGACGCCGGCGTCAGGGCACGGCGTCAAGGTTTGCGAGATGCCCGTTGGACCGATCGGCCTGCTGCTGATCCGAGCCTGGGCGCCGTGGCGGCCCTCGTCAGCGCATGGCTGCAGGAGACCGTCGAGAAGCCGGCCGGTGAGAGCTCGGCGCTAACGACGGGGCGCCCCTGTCACGCCCCTGTCACGCCACGGTCACGGCGCGGGAGGGATGCTGCGGCGAATGACTGAATCGCGAGATGGGGCACCACGCGACCTGTCGAAGTACGAGCGTCTGTGGACAGCCCTGAGCCCTCTCGTGAACGGGGCGCTGTCGGACACGACGATCGATGCCCTATCGAAGACGGCAAAGATCGACAGGCCGCAGGTCGAATCGCTCGCCCGAGGTATCGGCCTTCTCGCGGAGAATCAGGTGCCGCTGTCACTCCTCGACGCCGGTGTCCGCGGCCTTTCGTCCTCCGCCGACCGGGCCGCTCCGATCGAGAACTTCTTCCCGGTGGCGTATGCCGCCGCAGTGTCGCATCGCACCGGGGTTCCGTACGAACTGCTCTTCCACGCGCTGCCCGCGACGACACGCTCCGCGGATGACGTCGATCCCGTGGCGCTGCGCTCGTCGCTGAGCGGCGGGGAGGCGACGGCGCCGCTGGTCTCGTCCTCGGAGCTCGACCGCATCATGGATGAGGTCGAAGGCTTCCGCGCGCACGTGCCGTTCGAGCAGCTCGTGCTCGCGGATCTCGCCGGCGGCGTCGGTGCGAGCGAACGGGCGCCGCTGCTCGCACGGCTCACCGACATGAAGGTCACGACCCCGGCCAAGTTGCTCGCTTTGTCCTCTGAGGCGGCCTGGGCGGACGAGCTGAACACCGCGGAGCGGCTTGCGGTCAAGTCGCTCGAGGATCATGCGCAACTCGGTCTGCTCAACCTGTCGGGCGCGGGACGCAAGGCGCTGATCGAGGCCGGGTTCGCGGGCCCGACCGACGTCGCGTCCGAGCCCTTCGTGTCGTTTGAGCAAAAGCTCGCTCCGCTGCTCGGACCAATCGAGACGGCCCGGATTCATGACGCCGCGAGCCTGCAGAAGCCGTTTCTCGACTTCGTGGCGGCCGGGCTGAAATTGGCACCGCAACCAGCGCTGGGATCGTCGTCCTATGCGGCGAGCGCGATGTCCGCGTCGGGTGAGGATGCCGCCGACTGCGGGTGCGGCGATTGCGAAGCGGCCACGAGTCCCGCCGCGTATCTCGCGGACCTCATGTCATACGCGAACGCCAAGCTGTCCTGGCAATACGACCCATCGTTCGCGGCGCAACCGACCACGCCCAGCTTTCTCTCCGGCCTGCTCGAGCAGCGCATCACGGATTTCCGGACCGACTGCGAGTCCGTCGATCAGACGATCTCACAGATGCGGCTGTGCATCGAGTCATTGCTGGCGCTCATCGGCGAGAACCTGGATGGGAGCCCCGACGTCGCGTGTTGCCCGCTCAAGCGCCGGGTCTCCTTCGCCTTCGCCGCCGACGTGGACGGCGACGGTCAGGACGAGCTGATCCTCGGCTTCGATGCGGACTACGACGCGTTGCTCACCGCTCGGGAACCCGTCGGGACGGGCGTATGGGTGATGCGATACGCCAAGTCGACAGGACGCTGGGTGCACTTGGCCGCCGGGTCGGATCCCACGGCGGCGACGTTCTATCTGCCGCGCGGGCTGCGCGTGAAGTCTGCCTTCGCGGGGAAATTCAAACTGGAGACGGCGGGTACCCACAGCGATCGCCGGCAACTCGCGCTCGTCATCGAGGACCCCAGTGAGGGTGGGCTCCCCGTCTGGGTGCTCGAGTTCGACGCGACCACGCGCCTCTGGAAGCACGTGAACCCCGGCCCGCTCGGAGTGAGCGTCGAGCCGGGCGGCACGTTCGACCCCGACGTGTTCGACTTCATGTTCGCGCCCGTGGGAGCGAACATGACCGGCTGTTTCGCGGCGGACATCGATCACGATGGCGTCGACGAGTTCATCGCCTACGGCACCACGCCCACGCATCTGAATGCGTTCTGGGTCTACAAGCGGCGGCCGCAGTCGTGGGACACCGTTGGCCCTGTCGGAGCGCTCTACGACGTAGCGTTCGTCTGCCACGCCCCGGCTGCTGGAGCCTCCACGTATCCGATCAAGCTCGCGCTGGCCGGCGACGTCGACCGCGACGGCGTGATTGAGATCGTCGCGTTCCCCGACGCTACGGGCAGGCAGGGGCGCAGTCCCTGGATCATGAAATGGGATGCGGCCAACAGCGTGTGGACGCACCTGGCGCCCACCAGCGCGCGGAACCTCGGCGCGGACGTCGACCTCGGCGCCGCACCCTTGGCGGCCGCACACGTCGTCGTCGGGGGCGTGACCGGTATCGGCAGCGTGGAGCTTCTGGTTGCGCCGGAGGCGACCGTCGGAGCTGACCCCAATCGCTTCGATGTCTACACCTATGCGCCTGTCGGGTACCCGGTGCCCGACGAGCCCGCGTTCAACGAGTTGGCGCCGGTCAACTGCTCGCCAACGCTCGACCGGGTGAGTTTCGTGATCGCGGCGGATGTGGACGGCGACGCGCGCGACGAGTTGGTCGTCCTGACGCGAGACGCCAAGGCCGCCTGGATCATGGACCGGACGACCGCCGGGGTCTGGCAGCACCTGAGCCCGCTCGTGGGTCATCCGGTCGCGGCCGATCTCGACTGGGCGCCAGGCGGTCGTCATCCGGCGAGCTTCGCGTTCGCCGCAAACGTCGACGGCGACAGCCAGGATGAGATCGTGGTCGTCGGAAGCGACTGCACCGAGATCTGGGTCCTCAAATACCGTGAGGCCACGAAGGACTGGGGGCACGTCCGCGCGCCGGAATCGCACGAGGGCCGCTACGAGACGGCGGCGTACCTCGCGCTCTTGACCGAACTCGGAACGTCGTACGACGAAGTACGCCTGACCGGCAGTGGCGACGTGGCGGACCGGCGCGCGCTGGCCGATCGGCTGGCGCTCTCGCTCGGTCCGCGGACCGGCCCGGCCGGTGATCGGCTGGATCGGTTGGCCAACGATCCGACGTCCATCACCGAGCAGCGGATCGAAGAACTGTTCGGGCTGGTCAACACCCGCCGCGACGCGCTGTCGAGCGTGGCCGTGTCGGGCGACACGCAAGCGCAGACCAGTCAGTGGCGCTTTCAAGGTCTCGACTGGTCGGCCGACCCGGCGGCGTCGGCGACCGACAACGACGGAGCGATGTACTGCAAGCTCGCGCTGAACACCGTCACGAGCAAGGTGACAGTCGAGTTGTACCGCAACGCCGCACAGCAGACGGCGGTGGCAACGGGCGTGGGTCCTCGCGCCGGGAACGTGTCTCTGACGGCGCTCAACGGAAGTGGTCTCTCAGGAAGCGTGAAGCTCGACTACAAGGCCGATACGAAGGCCATCGTCCTCACCGCGCTGCCCCAGGTCGGGGTCTGGCAGGCCATGCGCTTGCGCGAGCAGTGGGACGAGGAAGACTGGCCGGCGGACGCGTTCTCGACCGGCAACGCGACCGCGGCATCCCCCCGGTTGCCGATCATCGATCCGGACGTCGCCGGGCCAGATGAATTTCGCCTGCCGTTGCCGAAGGCTACGACCGCTTCGCCCGACGGCGCGTTCGACCTCTGGCTGCGACGCCGCGCGTGGGTTGACGGGCTTCTCCACGACCTGCAATCGCGGCAGCCGGACCTCGACAGCATGTTCGCCTTTCTGCGTCCGCCTGCGTCGGCCCCGGTGCCGGACGACTACCCCTGGCGCCACGCGCCCCCGACGGCGGAGTTCGACGAGCTGTGCGACGACCTGTCAAACGGTGACGCCGCGACCGTTGAGCGAGCCAGAACCACGCTGACCTCGGACCTGCATCTCTCGGTCGACGCGTTCGTTCGGCTGATGGCATTGCGTGAGCAGAAACTGGCCGCGGCGCCGCCGTTGAGCGACGCGGAATGGGAAGAGGTCCGCTCCATCCTCGCTCAGGCCTACAAAGCGTCTCGTTTCGAGCGCTGGCGTAGCGAGGAGAGCGCGGCCGGGCTGAGGTTGGACGCCGAGTCCTTCATCGCGATGGCGTCGTCTCCGAGCGAGGGCGCCTGGCCGCCCGTGTCGTCCGCGACGGTCCCGTGGGTCGATCCGGAGCTCATCGCGATCACCGATCTGCCGCTTTCGCTGGCGGGCGTCGAAGGCCGGGAACTGTTCCGCCGCCGTAGCGCTGAACTGCGCACGAGCGCCGATGCGCTGCGGGCACGGCGGAGCGCCGGGCTCGAGGCGGTTCTGGTCGAGGGACTAGGCGCGGCGCCGGCGGCTGGACCCTGGATCGCGTGGATCGGTGTGCGCGCGGAGCGGCTGCAGCGATCCGACGCGGCTGTCGTCACCCAGGCGGAAGCCGATATCCACAGCGCCCTACCGGGCGTGTCGCTCTCGGTGTTTCGCCGGATGGCGGCGGTCACCGCGATGTCGGCGGCGGTGCTCTCCGAATCGCATTGGACCGACATCGACGCCGGTGCGAGGACCGTGCGCAAGCACCGTCTGCTGTATCCGACGTGGCGGACCGAGGAGACGGATCACGGACGATTCCCCTACTGGAAGACGCGTCGGGCGAGCCTTCCGCGCTGGCGCGCGCCGGTCGACTACCGCCTGCAATGGGAACAGGCGCTCCGCGGCCGAACTCGCCCCCCGGTGATGGATCCCGATTCCGTGCCGCTGGCGTGGATCCGCAGCCGCACGAGCCGCGCATTCATGCTCTATGCCGGCGGGTTCAACGCCGGAGCTCAGCCGCCGCGATCGCGCGAGCTCCGGTTGCGCGAAGACGCGATGCGAGCCGTTCTCACGGCGGCTCCGAGCGCGCTCGAAGGTCTCGACGGCGCCATCGTCGAAGCGCTGACCCCTGGCGCGGACGCCGCGCGTGTGCTCGCCGACATCGTCGCCCGCCGGCAGTCCGGGGGATTCGATCGTCTGCTCGGCGAGATCTTCGGCGAATCGGCAAGCGAGTTCGTTCCGTTGCTCGCCGCGCTCAATCAGGGCGGGGTCCCGGCGGCCACCGCCGAGCGGACGATTCTGCGGCAGTTGTGCTTCGGATCCCTCGACGCCTTTCGAGCCGTGGCGGGTGCGAAGCTGCCCGGCACCATGACCGCCCTGCAGTGGCAGGGCATCGAGCGCACGCTGGCCCGCGTTGAGACCGTCCGCTGGGTCGTTCTCGCCGAACGCCGTTCCACCGACACCGGTGTGAAGGTCCGCTCGATCGTCGAGCAGAGCGGCTTCTCGACGAGCGCTTGGCGCCGGCTATGCACAACGCGCAGCCTCGCTGCGCAAGGCACATCGGCGCTTCTGCCCGACGAGATCGACGAGGCGTTGGCGATCCTGATGCGCGCTGACAAGTCGCGGCGATACGGCCGGTGGCGCGACGAGGAGCGAGGGACGGGCACGGAGATCCCGATCCGACTCGGTCCGGATTCCTTCAGGGTGCCCGTATCCGTGGCATCGAGCGATGTCGCCGAGCCGTCGGCGTGGCGCGTGGTGCCCGCCGAAGCCCGGCAATGGCGCGACACACTGGACGCCCGCACCGCACAGCACGAAGGCCTGTTCACCGCTCTGCGCACGTCGGTGGCGCGCGTTGAGGACTTCGCCCTCCCGATCCTGCGCGATCGACTCGTCTCGCGGCTTCCGGTAGCGAGCGAAGCGAGCGACGCCGCGATGCGCTGGGTCGGGGACTATCTGCTGACCGACCCGCAGACCGGGTCGTGCCGCCGAACGACGCGCGTGGCGCACGCCATCGAGAGCATGCTCGCGTTGCTGTGGTCGGTTCGCAACGGGCAACTGAGCGACACCTACCCGGCGTTCCGTCTGGACGCCCGGACGTTTGACGACGACTGGCGGTGGATCGGCTCCTACACCACGTGGCGATCCGCGATCCTGGTCTATCTCTATCCGGAGAACCTGCTGATTCCGAGTCTGAACCGCAGGCGAACGCCGGCGTTCAGGACCCTCATCGAGCAGTTGCGCTCGGGTACCCGGCTGTCGTCCGGGGCGGCCAGACAACTGGCAACCGACTATTCGGACTACCTCCAAGACGTCTGCTCCCTCCGCCTGGGAGGCTGTGTCGAAGCGGGGACCGCGCACTTCCCGGATCGCGAGGAACATCCGGAGGGGGCCGTTCACACTGTCGCGTTCCTGTTCGGGGTCACCAGCAGCAGCAGGGTGTACTGGTGCATGCGCGACGAGCACGCGCGGACGCCGGACTTTGCGCAGTCGTTCTGGGAGCCGCTCGACGGCTTCTCCGGACCCGTGATCGACCTCATCGGCGCGACCGTTCAACTGCCTGCTAGCGGCGGCCACCCGACGACGCAGCACCCGAAGGTGTTCGTGTTCGCCAAGGTGGCGGGAGAGATCGGCGAGGCGCTCGAGTTCCTCCGGTACGACTTGGAGACGGGGGTCTGGGAGAGCGACGCGATACCGCTCGAGGTTCCGCGCAAGCCGATCTCGTTCACGGCCGCTTTGATGGCCACGGCGCGGACGTCTCCGCCGATGCTCGAATTGCGACCGCGGGCGCAGGACGTCGCCGGCGTGCAATACGAAGTGGCGTACCTCGCTCTCAACGCCACGGGCAATGGCTGGGCTCGTGAGGATCCCGAGTTCTCGTCGCGTGCTCTGGGTGCGTGGAGTCCCCTTGGCGCGACTGCCTCGCTCGACAACCCGGGGCCGGTGGCGATTCGACAGATCGTCGCCGGAGACTTCGACGCCGATGGCCGCGCCGAGCTCCTCGTCAGCGACACGCTGCAAGGTGCGGACGCGGCGGCGGCCAACGACTACTGGCTGCTCGACTACGAGAACGGTCAGTGGTCTCGCCGGCGCAACCTCAACTGCAGTGACGAGCTGGTGGCAGCCGGGTACGCGTTCGCAGGCGACGTGGACGGCGACGGCCGTGACGAGCTGATCGTCGCCGTCGATGATCTCAACCGCGATCGATTCTGGGTCATGCGCTACGACGGCGCGGCGTGGCAACACGTCGGCAAGTCGCCCACCCAGCTCTATGACCTCAACTGCTTCAGCTGGGACGTCACGGACCAGACCGCGCAGTTCGCGATTGCAGCTGAATTCGCGGTGTCGGGGCGCTTCTTCCCAGGCGACAACCGGGACTCGATCGCGGTCGCCATCAGCCCTGGCACCCACGCCGTGGGGATCAATGCCGTGAAGACCTCAACCGGCTTCTGGGTGTTCACGCTCAAGGGCGGCGTCTGGAAGCGCCAGGGGGTTCTGGGGCTCCTCTACGCAGCCTTCAACTGCTGTACCGATGTCAGTCAGACGTTGCGGGCGGCGTTTGCCGTCACGGGCGACTTCGATGGCGACGGGCTCGACGAGATCGCCGTCGCCGCCGCTCCCATGGACAGCAACAAGTCGCTCGGCAACGACTTCTGGGTCATGGATTTCCGCGGCGGAAGCTGGCAGCCGCTCGGTACGACGAGCGGCCCGGCGCAATCCGTCTTCGACCTCAGCGCGCAACCGGTCACAGCTGCGTTTGCGGTGGCCGGGGACTTCGACGGCGACGGTCGCGACGAGCTGATCGTCGCGCCCTTCGTGCCGGCCACGGGCACGCAGTCGCAGCTGTGGCACGTGGAGTACCGGCCGGGACCCGATCCCGGGAATCCGGCGAATGGGGGCAGTTGGAAGTCGACCACTCCCAATGGGCTCGGGCTCGCGTATGTGGCTGCGGGGGCGGTCGTCGGCGACTTCGACGGCGACGGACGCGATGAGATCGCGATCCTGCCGCTCTTCGGCAATGAGATCCAGATCGCCGACTACGACGTCGAAACGGATGAATGGCAGATCCTTTCGCCGCTCGGGAAGCTGACGTCCACCGCGGTCACGGCCTTCGCTGCCGCGGGGAACTTCGCCGGCGGCAGCAGCGCGGGCATCGCCACGGTCGCCGGCGCGCAAAGCGCGCAGTCATCTTCCGCGACGTGGCGCGGCGACTACGTGGGCAATGCCTTCGTGCAACTGGGCCCGTACATCATCAACAAGTACGTCGGCAGCGCGCAGAACCAGAAGTCGGTCTCGGCCAGCCTGTTCGTGGAGACCCAGCCGCTGGCGCAGTGCTCCTGCGTCGATTTCAAACCGGACTTCGCAGGCCCCTACACGGTTCGCGAACGTGCGGATTCACCGACGCGGCGAGCGCTCGTCGCCGAAACGCTCGCGATGAACCGCGCCAAGCCGTTGTCACAGCAGACGTATCTGCACGAGGCGTTCTACTCCGTCCCGCTGCAGATCGCCCTGGCGCTTCAGCGCGCGCACGACTACGCGGGCGCACTCGACTGGTTCCGCCTCGTCTACGACTACAGCCAGCCCATCGCGGAGCGCAAGATCTACACCGCCCTCGACGAGGTCGAGATCGGCGGCACGAACTTCGTCCGCGACCTGCTGCAGTGGGTGCAGGATCCGACCGACCCGCACGCGATCGCGTCGGCTCGCCCGGGAACCTACGCTCGCGGCACGCTGCTGCTCCTCATCCGGTGTCTCCTCGACTACGCCGACGCGGAGTTCACGCAGGACACCAGCGAGGCGATCGAACGCGCGCGCATCCTGTACGACACCGCGCTCGAGTTGCTGCGGCTTCCCGAGCTCGATCAGCGGCTCGGGGTGTGCGAGGACGTCATCGCGCGCATCCCCCTGGTCTCGACCGAGCCCGCCCTGGTGGCTGGGGCGAGGACGTTCTCGCTCGCGCTGCCGGCGGTGGGCAGCGCACGCGACATCGCGACCGGCGCGGACGCGATCTCCGCCGAGCTCGACCGCGACGACACCCCGATCCAGGATCGGCTGAGCAATGCGGAACACATCCTGGCGACGGCGTTGTCCGGCGCCGGTCGCGACACGGCGATCGGCGCAGTGCTCGAACGCGCGCGCAGCACCGGCGCCGCACAGCACAGGCGGCTCCTACAGGATGAAGGGGTTGCGCATTCGGTCGCCGCCCTAGCGGCGCTCGGAGCACTGAACGGAGGCGCGACGACCAATGGGAGCGGTTCCGCCGCGATGGCGGCCGCCACTGTGTCCCACAGCCCGAATAGCCTGCCGAGCCTCTATGCGCTGAACAACAAGCACGGCTTCTGCGTCGGTCCCAACCCGATGTTGAAGGCCCTCCGCTTCCACGCGGAGGTCAGCCTCTTCAAGATCCGGACCTGCCGGAACATCGCCGGGATGCGCCGCTCGCTGGACCTCTACTCGAGCCCGACCGACCAGACGTCCGGACTTCCGGTGATCGGCCTCGACGGGCAGCTGGTCCTCCCGCAGTCCGGACCGCTGATCGCCACGCCGTACCGGTATTCCGCGCTCATCCAACGCGCCAAGGAGCTCGCTGGGCACGCGCAGCAGATGGAAGGTCTCTTGCTGGCCGCACTGGAAAGGCGCGACGCGGAGGCGCTTACGCTGCTGCGGTCGCGCCAGGAGATCCAGGTCGCCCGCGCGGCCGTCCGCGTGCAAGAGCTCAGGATCACCGCGGCGCAGGATCGAGTCTCGCTCGCGGAGCTGCAGCAGGAGCGTGCCGCGATCGAGGGCGACCACTACCAGCAACTGCTGGATGCCGGCGAACTCGATCTCGAGCTCGACGCCATCGGCTGGCTCGAGCAGGCGACGCGCTACATCTACGCCGCCGCCGGGTTCGAAGGCGTCGCCGCGATGGCGCATTCGGTGGCGGCATCGGCCTACTCGTACTCGGCCGTGTACGCATTCCTCCCCGCCGCGATCTCCAGCGCCGTGGCAGGGGCCGCCGGCTCCACCGCCGCGGCCGCGTCAGCCACGGCGAGCGCCCTGTCGAGCCTGTCCCAGGCAGCGTCGACTTGGTCGCAGATCCGGCAGATTCAGGCCAGCCGTGAGCGCACGCGACAGGAATGGCAACTCCGCGTACAGCTGGCGCTTCAGGACCAACGGATCGGCGATCAGCAGATCCGCGTCGAGACCGATCAGGTGCGCATCGCCCAACAGGAGTTCGCCGTCAGCGATCTCCAGGCCGACAACGCCGACGCGATGCTGGACTTCCACATGCAGAAGTTCACCAACCTCGATCTCTACGACTGGATGAGCGGCATCCTGGAGCGGACGTATAGCTTCATGCTCCAGCAGGCCGCCGCGATGGCCCAACTCGCGGCCCGCCAAGTCGCGTTCGAACGGCAGGAGGGCTTGACGCCCGCCATCCACGCGGACTACTGGCAGCCGGCCGCCGACGGCCCGATCTCGGCGAACGGTGACACCGCGGCGCAGGACCGGCGCGGGTTGACCGGCTCGGCGCGGTTGCTGCAGGACATCGTCGCGCTCGATCAATGGGCGTTCGACAGCAACACGAGAAAATTGCAGCTGTCGAAGACGTTCTCGCTCGCGCAACTCGTCCCGCTCGACTTCGAACAGCTGCGGACGACGGGCGTCATGACGTTCAACACCCCGACCGGTCTCTTCGACTACGACTTCCCCGGGCACTACCTCCGCCTGATCAAGCGCGTCAGTGTCAGCGTCGCGGCGCTCACGCCGCCCGGACAGGGCATCCACGCGACGCTGTCGAACACCGGTGTCTCTCGTGTGGTCGTGGGTCCCGACGTGTTTCAGACGACGGTCGTGCGGCGCCAGCCCGAAACCATCGCATTGACGTCGCCGATCGGCTCGACCGGCGTGTTCGCCTTCGAGGCCCAGAGCGAGTTCGCGAACCCGTTCGAGTCCCAGGGGGTCGACACGACGTGGGAGCTGCGGATGCCGAAGGCGGGCAACTTCTTCGACTACACCACGCTCGCGGATGTGCTGCTGACGATCGACTACACGGCCCTCGACAGCGTGGACTATCGAGTGCAGGTGACCCGGCAGCTGGACCGCCGTTTCGTCGGAGACCGAGCGTTCAGCATGCGCAGTGACTTCGCCGATGCCTGGTGGGACCTCCACAATCCCGATCAGCAACCGTCGCCGTTCGCGACACACTTCGAGATCCGGCGCGAGGACTTCCCACCGAACCTCGAGGATCTCGAAATCGCTGAGGTGTCACTGCTCTTCGTCGCGGGCACGGCCGTACCCACCGAGGCCGTCCCGGCCGGGCTGAAATTCACCGAGACGGGAGCGACGACCGCCATCGGCGGCTCCGCGACGCCGGTTGACCACCTCGTCAGCACTCGCCGCGCAAACGGTGGCTCGTGGCGCCAGATCATCGGAAAGATTCCTGCGGGACGGTGGGACCTGACGCTGGTAGACAGCACGGAGACCCGAGAGTGGTTTGAGGGAGACGATCTGCTCGACATTCTGATCGTCGTCTCCTACGCCGGCCGCACGCCGGCGTGGCCGGCCTGAGCGCTGCCCATGGGCGACGCGAACAGCGCACCTGGTCAGACCATCTCGGTCCCGTCGAGCGGCGGCGGGGCCCGTGGGTTGGGGGAGACATTCACGCCCAATCTCCAGACGGGAACGGGCAACCTCACCATTCCGATCAGCCTCCCGGGGGGACGATGCGGAATGCAGCCCGGACTCGATCTCCTCTATAGCTCGGGCAGCGGCAACGGCGCGTTCGGGCTCGGCTGGAACATGGCCGTACCCGGGATCTCGCGCAAGACGTCTCACGGCGTGCCGCGCTACCACGGCGAGGATTCGTTTCTGCTCTCCGGGGCTGAGGATCTCGTCGCGGTGGAGATGGTCGGCGACGGCACGCGCTACCGCCCTCGGACGGAAGGCCTCTTCGCCTCGATCGTGCGGCACGGCCGCGACGACACCGTCTCCGGCGCGCATGACTACTGGCAGGTGGAGGCCAAGGACGGGACCATCGCCCGCTACGGCACGCCGCGTCCGGCCGGCGCGCCGTCTTCCTGGCGGGACCCGGCCGCCACCGCGGACCCGAGGCAGCCACGTCACATCTTCGCGTGGGCCCTGACATGGACGTCGGATCCGCATGGCAATGTCGTCGAGTACGAGTACGACGCGGACGAGGGCGCATCCGCGGGACACGAATGGCGACGCCCACTACTGCGCGGGATTCGCTACGCCGACTACGACGCGCCCGATGGGTCGATCGCGTTTCTCGTGAGCGTCGCCCTCGAGTCCGAGGACAGACCCGACCAGTTCTCCGCCTACACGTCCGGCTTCGAGATCCGCACATCCCGGCGCTACCGGTCGTTGACGACGACCGTGCATCCCGGTGTCGCGCAACTCGTCAGGAAGTACGAGTTCGCCTACACACAGGACGAGTACACGGGCGTCTCGATGCTGTCGAGCGTTGCCGCGATCGGATTCGACGACGACGGCGCACCGCACCGCGACCTGCCGGCCGTACGCCTCGGGTACGGTCGGCTCGATCCGACCGATCGTCGCTTCGAGCCGATCGGCGGGGCCGACCTTCCAGGACTCTCGCTCGCGCGCCCCGAGTGCGAGTTGGTCGACTTGACCGGCAACGGTCTGCCGGACATCCTCGAGCTCAACGGGATCGCGCGCTACTGGCAGAATCTCGGTGGCGGCGTGTTCGACCGGCCCCGTGCGATGGCGCGGACCCCTGCCGGGATCAGCCTTGACGACCCGGATGTGCAGTTGCTCGACGCCGACGGGGACGGCCGCGCCGAGCTGGTGGTCACGTCGGAGGCGCTCGCGGGCTTCTTCCCGCTGAGGTTCGGGCCTTCGTGGGGGCCGTTCCAGCGCTATCGCTCGATCCCGAGCACGGGACTCAAGCATCCGGCCATGAGGCTTGTCGACTTGACCGGCGACGGTGTGACCGATGCGGTCGTGGTGGGCGATCGACCTCGGTGCCTATTCAGCCGGCCAGACGTCGGATGGAGCGGGTCGTTCGCGGCACGCTTCGCGTCCGATCCAACCGGAGGCGGGCCACCGCCGCTCTTCGCTGCGGACCCGCGCGTGCGCTGGGCCGACATGTCCGGAGACGGGCTCCGTGACGTCGTCTCGATCGAGCGCAGCTCGCTGAGCTATTGGCCGAATCTCGGACATGGCTCGTGGGGCGCTCGGATACGCATGCGCGCCGCCCCCCGGCTGCCTTTCGATCACGATCCCGCGCGCGTCCTGCTCGGTGACGTCGACGGCGATGGACTCGCGGACCTCGTGTATGCGGCAGGCGGCGAAGTCGTCGTGTGGTTCAACCGCGGCGGGAACTCGTGGAGCGAGCCGGTGACCGTTCGCGGCGTCCCCGGCGGTGATTGGGACATACGCCTCGCGGACGTTCTCGGCATCGGGACCAGCGGCGTGCTGTTCAGCCGCGACGGTGCCCGCGGAGGGCCCTCACGCGAGGCGATGTACTTTCTCGACCTCAGCGGGAGTGCGGACGCCCGGATGCTGACCGAGGTGGACAATCAGCTCGGAGCCGTGACCCGGATCGCGTACCGCTCCTCGACGACCTTTGCCGCGGCGGACGCCGCCCGACCGGCGACGCACTGGCGGACCGTGCTGCCGTTCCCGGTCAAGGTCGTCGAGCAGGTCGAGGCGATCGACAGGCTCTCGGGTGGGAAGTTGACGACGTCGTTCCGTTATCGGCACGGATACTGGGACGGGGACGATCGGGAGTTTCGCGGGTTTGCCTACGTAGAGCAGATCGACACCGAGACGTTCGATGCCTATCACGGCGAGGGGTTGCATGGATCGCTGCCGTTTACGCCGGTGGCGCGCCAAGCCTTCTCCCCGCCAAGGCGTACGAAAACGTGGTTCCACGTCGGCGCCCACGACTCCGAGGCAGGAGGTCAGGAGGCGGAACTCGACCTGTCAGCGGAGTTCTGGCGAGGCGATCCGCCGCTCCTGCACCACGCCGACGGCATGAAGGCCTTTCTCCGCGGGCTGCGCGATGCTTCCGGTGGGATCGACCATGCGGCGCGCAAGGGCGCGCTGCGAGCGCTGAGAGGCCGGGTTCTGCGGACGGAAGTCTTCGCGGTCGACGGGTCAGTACGGGAGAGCAAGCCCTACACCGTCACCGAACACGCGTACCGCGTGCGCGAGGAGCCGTCCTTGCCGGAGGCGCGATCACATCGGGTGTTCTTTGCGGCGGAGGAGGCACAGCGCGTCACCCGGTGGGAACGCGGGAACGACCCGTTGACCCGCTTCACGTTCACCGGGGAGCACGACCCGTGGGGCCAGCCCAGACGCTTCACGCAGGTCGCCGCGCCGCGGAGGTCGGCATGCCGGCGGCCGGTGACGGCGGCTGCCGTCGGCGATATCGATCCGGACCCTGTCGAGGCCCTGGCGACGCACACGCGCACCGTCTACGCGACTCCGCCCGCCGGCGTGGGGATTCACGACCGCGTCGCCGACGTATCCACGTACGAGCTGGTCGCGGCTCCCACCGTCATGGAAACGGCGGCGGACGACGTCCAGATGGTGCTGATCGACCAGACGCGTACCGCGCGCGAGGTCGCTACGACGTTCGACGCGTTGAGACCCGCCGACGTCAACCGCATCGGGCATGTGGTCCACCACTACGACGGCAACGCGTTCGCCGGCCTGTCACCTCGTCAGCTCGGCGCCCGAGGCCTGTTGACCCGCAGCGAGCGGCTGGTCTTCACCGACCCGATGCTCCGCGGCGCGTACGGGAGCCTGCATCCACAGGCCCTCGGCGGCGCCGCTCCGCCGCCCAACGGCGCCCCCGCCGGAGGGCTTGGCTCACTCGGATACGTATGGCGGAGCGCGGGACCCGTCTACGCGGCGGGTTGGTACGCCGACACGCTCGTCCAGGCGCACGACGTCCAACGCTCGACCGCCGCGAGCCCGCTGCCCGGACGAGGCCTCGTGATCGCGTTTCGTGACCAGCTCGGACACGAGAGTGAAATGACGCCGGACGCGTATTGGCTGCTTCCCACGCGACTCCGCGACGCCGCGGGCCTCGAGGTCTCCGCGACATACAACTACCGCGCGGGGCGGCCCAGTCGTGTCACTGACGCGAACGGCACGACGACCACGGTCCGGTACGACGCGACAGGTGTGGTCGAGGCCGTCGTCGTCGTCGGCCGTGACGGGGCGGGGGACACCCCGGAGCGGCCCTCGACGCTCTACCGGTACGACCTGAAGGCCTTTGCCGAACGCGGTCAGCCCATCTCGCTCCGGACGCAGCAGCGGATACGGCGAGCGAGTGATGGCGCCTCAGACGCCATTCGCGAGTCCTACCAATACTCGGACGGCTTCGGCAGAGCGCTGCAATCGCGTGTTCAGGCAGATCCGCTCACGTTCGGCGTCGACGGGGCCGACAGCGGACTTCGGGGCGCCGGCGCGGCCGGCCCCGCCACCGCCGGCCAGGTCGCCGACCGCTGGGCCGTGAGCGGCTGGGAGGCGCTCGACAACCACGGGCGCGTCATCGAGTCCTATGAGCCGTTCTTCGCCCCCGGCGCGGACTACCAGCCCGAAGTCGACGCGCGGCGGGGCAGGCGTGTCGCCCATTTCTACGATCCCTTGGGCAGGCCCACCCGCACCGTCAACCCGGACGGCTCGCAGCGGCTCCTCGTCGCCGGCCTGCCGCCGGATCTCGGCGCGCCTGGTGTCGTTGAGCCGACCCCGTGGGTGGCGACGGCATACGACGAGAACGACCTGGCCTCGCTCTCGAACGCTCCGGCGGGTGTGTCACTCGCCGACCGTGCGCCGACGCGACACCACCTCACCCCCGCCACGACGATCGCCGACGCTCTCGGCCGGACGGTCGCAGCGCTCGCACGCGGAGGAGACGGGCCGCAGTCGGACCTTCTCACCCGGACGTCGTACGACATCCGTGGGAACGCGCTCGCGATCATCGACGAGCGCGGGCGGACCGCGTTCCAGCACACCTACGACCTCGCAGATCGGCTCATGCGGGTCACGACTCTGGATGGCGGGTCACACATATCGGTCATGGACGCCGCCAGTAACAGCGTGCTCGCCAGCGATGCCCGTGGCGCACTGGTGCTGCGGGTCTTCGATGTGCTCAATCGTCCGGCCCGTCTGCTGGCACGCGAGGACGCAACGGCACGGTTGACCGTCCGCGAACGCATCACCTATGGCGATGCACTGCCTCCGGGCGCGGGCCGTAACGCCGCGATCGCGGCCCAGGCGCTGGGCCGCGTCCGCGTGCATGACGATGAGGCCGGGCGCGTCGTGATCAATCAGTACGACGAGGTCGGAAGAGCCCTTTCACACACGCGCACGGTCGTGTCGAACGCCGCGCTCGCCGCGGGGTGGGAGCCCAACTGGAGCGCACCCGGGGCGGACTCCGCCTTGGAGCCCGGCGGCTCTAAGTCCACGTGCAGCTTCGACCTGCTCGGTCGTCCCCTCCAACTTCGAGTTCCAGGCGGTCAGACCATCGTGCCTCGCTACGGGCGATCAGGTCAACTCGAGTCGGTGTCGGTCGACGGTGTGCCGATCGTGAAGTACATCGCGTACAACGCACGTGGCGAGCGCGTGTTCCTCGAACGCGCGAACGGGCTCGTGACGCGGTACGCCTATGATCCCGACAGGTTCCGGCTCACCCGGATGCGCACAGAGCGAATGACGCGGTCAGGCCAGACCTGGTCCTCCGCGGGCGTCCTCCTGCAGGATCTGACGTACAGCCATGACCTCGTCGGCAACGTCGTCCGGATCGACGATCGCACTCCCGCGAGTGGCATCGCGGGAACGCCGGCTGGTCGAGACCGGCTCGTACGCAGATTTGGCTACGACCCGTTCTACCGCCTGACATCGGCGACCGGACGCGCTTGCGCCGACATCGGCGGCCAGCGTTCGCTGCGGGACGCCCCACGCTGCGGCGCCATCGGCGCCTCCTATGCCCGGCGACCGGTTGTGCCCGACCAGCACAACGCGCCTGACCTCACCGCGGGCTACGTCGAGTCCTACCGGTACGACGAAACGAACAATCTCCTCGACCTCCACTACCGTCCTGCGAGCGGAGCGGGCTGGCACCGGCTGTTCGGCGTGGGTGGGGAGGCGGTGGGCGATTCCGCGAATGCCCCCAACAATCGGTTGACGAGTGTTCGCAATCCCGGCAGCGCTCTGCTCAAGCTCGACTACGACGCCGCGGGCAACCTGCACACCGAGGGCGGGACCCAGACACTGCGCTGGGATTACACCGGGCGCATGGTGGGCTTCACTGTGCAGGCCGGTGCGGGCACGTCGATGCGTGCTCGCTACCTCTATGGCGCGGACGGAATGCGCGTGAAGAAGTGGATTCGCCGCGGCGCGGCCGACGATGAAGACACGATCTACCACGGCGAGCTTTCCGAACAACACAGCTGGAGCGCCGGCGGCGGTGGAGTGAGCGATGTGCTGCACGTGCACGTTGGAGCATCACGTGCAGCCGTGATCAGAACCGGTGACCGTCACCGCCGCGATTTCGGCCCGCCGCTGCGCTATGAGTTGGGCGATCACCTGGGCAGCTCGGCGGTCACGGTGGACGAAGCCGCGACGTGGGTGAGCCGAGAGGAATACTTCCCCTTCGGTGAGACGAGCTTCGGCGGTTTCGCGCATAAACGCTACCGCTTCCAAGGCGTCGAGCGCGATGAAGAATCCGGCCTTTCGTGTCACGGCGCCCGGTACTACGCGGCGCCCTTGGCCCGCTGGACCGCTCTCGACCCGGCCGGCCCTGTAGAGGGCCCGAATCGCTACGTGGCGTTCCGCAACAACCCGATCTCGAACGCCGACACTTCAGGCTGCCAGTCGAATGAGTCGGGGAACATCCTGAACGGCACCTCGTCAGCCAACGGGGCAGGCGGGGCAGAGGGCAGCAGCGGGGCAGGGGGCGCCGCCGGGACGGGGGGCGCCGGCGGGGGAGGGGGCGCCACCGGGGCAGGCGGCGCCGGCGGGGCAGGGGCCGCCGGCGGGGCAGGGGGCGCCGGCGGTGCACAGGGCGGGAACGGTGCCTCGGCACCAGCGCCGAGCGCGCCATCCGACGCGCCTGACCCCTACGGCCAGACCATGTGTTACGACCTCAAGCTGCCGTTGCTGCCTCCGCTGATCGGCGAGATCACCGACGCGCAGCGAGCGCGGCACGTAGCGTTGGACGGCCCGCAGTGGCAGGCCCGCCCGTCTGGCCCCCGTGCGACCGACGACGCGTTCCTGAAGGACATGCAGCGGACGGGACAGAACGCGGCCATCAATTCAGTCGCAGGCGCCGTGCTCGGGGGTCCGACGGTGGCCACCCTGTTCACGAGACAGGCTGTGATGTCAGGTCTCACTTCGTCCGGCTTCAATGTGCTCAACCAGTATTCCCAGCACGGAACCAACCTTTCGGCCTATAACGTCGAGAGCATTCCGGTCGACTATGTCCTCGGCGCCTTTTCGAGCCGATACGTCACCGGAGTGTGCAGCCTCTATCAACCGTTCTCGCGCGACGCTCTCACTGGCGCACTGAAGTTCAGCTTTGCGACCTTCGGTTCACAGCAGGCCAGGATCATCCCCTACATCATGATGAGCTCGGCGGCTCGTGCGACCGTGCTCGATGTCGACTCGGCAAAGAATCTCAAGTCGTCACTCGCAAACACGCTCGGCGCAGCGATCCAGAGCGTGCTCATGCAGTGGTTCTTGAAGTCGGACGTGGGCACGGCGAAGTTCCCGATGGGACAGAACGACGGGGTCATCATCGTTGTGAACAGGGCCCTCAGCTCCCTAAGAAGCTGGGGCGTGGGAAAGATCTGGAATGTCAACGCGTCGAATGAACCGGCGCCGTCGACGCACTGATCAGCGAGGGACGATGCCTACGCCCACTGACCATGAGGTGGTGTACGCGGCGCTGCGAACCCGCGACGCGCTCCGTGGCGCAGCCTCGAGACGCTGCGCCAATTGCTGCTGAGAAGGGGCGGCTGCACACTCCTCGGGCCCCAGCAGATCGGCACAGCAGCCGCTTTGTACACGCATCGTGAGTGCTTCGACGTCTCGAACGATCAGATGGCGGGCGAGGCGGCGCTCGGGCAGACGCCCGTGACGACGCCTGGCTTCCGGTCGCGCCGGTCGTGTTCGACTGGCCGCAGCCGGTCGTGCCGATGTCGACCTGTTCGCGGGCGGCGGCCGAAACCGCAGGCCGTCCGCCCCGGCGCCGGTCCTCCCGGTACGCGGCCCGCTCGTGGGTGAGTTCGCCTACGTCGGTGAGCTCATGCCCCGACGGCGAAACAACTTCTCGAGCGTTGCGGCTTGCCCGTCCTGAGCCATCCCGCGTCGGACCTACAGGATGGCGATGTGGTCGCTCCAGTCGTCGCCGAGCGCGTTCAGGAGCTCCGCGAGATGTTCGCGCGCGTCGTCGCGTTCGCGACCGAGCGGGATGCGGGCGTGGCCGGTTTCGTTCCAGGGCACCGGGGGCTCGATCGCCAGCGAGCTCTGGAGCCGCTCGAGCAACTCGTCCGCGCGCGGGCCCGGGCGCCGACGCTGCAGGTCGATCATCGCCATGGCCATCGTCAAAGTGTCGCGCATCGGCGTCCTCATTGCGGCGGGGTAGCCTGGGCCCTATCGACGCTGCCACCGACATATAGATCGTCGTGGACAACACGGCGGGCGGCGATCGGGACTTTGCCGCCGAGGTTGCTCGCCTACTCGGTGCGCGCGGGTTAGCCGTCGAGGTTCGCGGGCCGAGCGGGCAGGTGCGCTTCGACACGGCGGTCCACCTGGTCTCGACGGGGATCGCCATTCGCGTCTCGAAGGTTCCGGAACCGTCGGTGCTGGTCGCCATCGAGCACGACGTGCGGGCCGCGCTGCAGCACCGCCCGAGCGAGCGCCGGCGCACACGGAGCGTGCCCGTGCACCTCGGCGACACCGTGCGCGTGCTCGAGTGGATCGACATCTTCGACTGACGGTGCGCAAAGCCGTGACTGAATTGGCACAGTTTCGGCACAGTCGCGTCTTGTTCCGTTCAGGCGCGGGTCGCAGGCTTGACGGGTGGGGTCAAAAGATCACGCCACGCGCAACCGAGGGTCCTCACCCGACAAGCGAATCGCCGATATCGCCGCCCGCCAGCACGGGCTCGTCCGGATACAGGACCTTCGCGCGATCGGCGTGAGCGCGGCCGCGGCGAGCCGGCGGCGGGCGCGCGGGCTGCTGCACCGCGTCCATCGAGGGGTCGACGCGGTCGGACACGTGGCGCTCTCGCGAGAGGCGCGCTGGCTGGCGGCGGTGTTCGCTGCCGGGAAGGGCGCGGCGCTGAGCCATCTTGCGGCCGCGGAGTTCTGGCGGCTTCGAGGTGCGAGGGGGTCGATCACCGTGGTGGCGCCGCGCAGAGTCCGGATCGAGGGCGTCCGCGTGTATCGCTGCAACCACCTGGACCCGCGCGATGTCACGATCCGCAATGGCATCCCGGTGACGACGGTTGCGCGGACGATCGTCGATCTCGCGGAGGTCCTGACCGTCAGCCAGCTCACGAACGTGATGTACGAGGCCGAGCACTGGAACCTGCTCGATCTCGATGCCGTGCGGGCGACCGCCGAGCGCCTGCTCGGCCGACATGGCATCGCCGTCCTCGAGGAAGCGATCGACGCCCACCTCAAAGGCAGCGCCGGGACCAAGAGTGACAAGGAGGACGAGTTCCACGCACTGCTCGGCGACCGGGTGCCGAAACCGATCGCCAACGTCAAAGTGCTCGGCCACGAAGTCGACGCCTTTTGGCCCGAGTTCAGGCTCGTCGTCGAGGTCGACGGGCCTGGGCACGAGCGGCCTCGCGCGCGCCGCAGGGATCGCAGTCGCGACCGGGACCTGCGTGATGCGGGCTACGTCGTGCTGCGGTTCACGGATGTCGAGATCGAGCAGCGGCCGGGCACTGTGCGCGCCACGCTCCGCTCGGCGATGAACGGCATGCCCACGGGGTGATGCGACGGAATCAGGCTGAGTCGGCGCGCTCGACCGCCCGGGCGAGTTCGACACGGGAGGAGACGTCGAGCTTGCGGAAGATGTTGCGCAGGTGCGTCTCCACCGTCTTGAGGCTGAGGAACAGCTCGTTGGCGATCTCCTGGTTGGTGCGGCGGTCGACGACGAGGGCCGCGACCTGGCGCTCTCGGCCCGTGAGCGACGCGAGGCCGTTGCCGTCGGCGGAACCGGGGCGGCTGCGGCGGTGGATGACGTGGCCGAGCTTGCGCAGCTCCTGCTCCGCCGCGTCGCGGTGGGGGCGTGCGCCGCAGGCGTCGAACGTGGCGGCGGCGGCTTGGAGTGCGGCCGTCGCCCCATCCGGGTCACCGCTCGCCGCCAGCGCACGTGCCGCGAGCATGCGGGAGAGCGCGGCCTCGAGCACCGCGCCCGCTTGTTCGGCGGCGGCGATCGACGCCGCCGCGCGAGACGCCGCGCCCGCGCTGTCACCGGCGTCGAGCGCCACCGCGGCCTGCGCGCGCTGGGCCCAGGCAACGCCCATCGGCAGCCCGAGCGACACCGCGTGCTCCTCCGCGGCCAGACCCACCCGCGCCGCCTCGTCGCGCCGGTCGACGCGGAGGTATGCGGTAACCAGGGCTTCGAGGCCGAGGAGTCGCCAGACGCCGGGAATCGATCCGAGCACGTCGCCGCCGGCGAGCACGTCGATGGCGCGTTGATGGCCACCGGCCGCCACCGACGCCTGCGCGAGGACCATGGCGGCCCAGGCCGACAGGACGCTCTCGTCGAGTTGCTGCGTGTG
The DNA here is from genome assembly GCF_027587205.1 of Solirubrobacter ginsenosidimutans. The sequence goes on along the minus strand of NZ_JAPDOD010000004.1, from coordinate 264,480 downwards.
CCCGAACGCCTCCTCGGCCAGGGCGAGCGCGGCGGGCGTGTCGCCGATCGCCAGCGAGAGCCAGGAGCGGTTGCGCAGCATCCAGGCCATGCTCTGGGTGATCCCGGCCAGCCGGGCCGCCTCGACGCCGCCGTCGAGGACCGCCGCCGCCTCGTCGAGCCGGCCGCGCATGAGGTGCGCGGCACCCAGCGCCGGCAGCAGCGACGGGTGCAGGTGGCCGGCGGCACGGCCGAGCCGCAGCGCCCGCTCGCCGAGCGAGCACGCCTCGTCGTAGCGATCGATGTACGTCGCGGCCGAGCACAGGTACGCGACGGCTTCGGCGCGTGCGCTGAGCTCGCCGTCGGGCATCGCGGCCACGAGTCGCGTCGTCTCGACGAACGTCGTCTCGGCCTCGGCGACGGCGCCCGAGACGGCGTGCCCGAGGGTCAGGATCGCCGAGGCCGCCGCGGTCAACGGGCGCTCCCCGAGCGAGCGCGCCAACTCCAGCGCCTTCCGCGCCCACGCGAGCATCGACTCCGGCTGCGCACCGAACAGCGCGTCGATCGCGAGCTCGATCATGAGCGAGATCGCGTCGGCGGCCGCCTGGTCGGGCAGGTCGTCGAGGCAGGCGAGCAGCCGCGCGTGCGCCTCCTCGTGCCGTCCGAGCAGGCGCTCGACGCCGGCGCAGGTCGTCGCGAGCTGCACCCGCAGACCCACCGCATCCGCGGGCGCGAGCGCGATGCTCTCCAACAGATCGGCATGGCTCTCGGCGAGGCGACCTTGGGCGGCGAGCGCACGGGCGCGCAGCAGCAACAGCGAGACGCGCTGGTCGAGCGCGATGCCCTCCGGCAGCAGTCGCAGCGCCGCGCCGAACCAGCGGGACGCGCTGGCGGGAGCGCGAAGCAGCGCCGCCGTTCCGGCTTCCGTGAGCACGGCGACGGCGGCGAGGTCTCCGTGACGCGCGGCGAACTCGACGTGATGCGCACGCGCGGTCGCCGGCGCGCCGCGCTCGGCGAGGGCGCCCGCCGCGCGCTCGTGCGCACCCAACCGCCAGCCGCCGGGCGCGCTCTCGTAGATCGCGCGGCGCACGAGCGGGTGGCGGAAGCGGAACCGCCGCGGGATCTCGGTCGCTCGCACCAACCCCAGCGCCAACAGCTCGTCGAACGCCTCCAACGCCGCGTCCGCGTCGATCCCGGCCGCCGCGCACGCGAGGTCCAACTCGAACGGGTCGCCGGAGACGGCTGCCCCGCGCAGCACCCGCTGGGTCTCAGGCGACAAGACGCCGAACTCCTCCGCCAGCGACGCGATCACCGCCGCCGGCACGCCGATCGCTTCGAGGCCCGGCTGCCGCGCGGCGCCCCCGCTCGCCCCCTGAGAGCGCGCGAGCTGCTGCAGGTAGAACGGGTTGCCGCCGGTCTCGTCGTAGAGCTGCTCGACCCCGTTGGCCGTTCCGAGCAGCTCGCCGGCCGCCTCGCGCGACAGGCCGCCGAGCGAGATCCGCACGAGCTCGTCTTGGCGGGCGGTGCGTTCGAGCGCGGCCGCGAGGCGCTCGTCGAGCTGCCGGGGGCGGGCCGCCATGACGAGGAACACCGGGGCGTCGGGCGGGCTGCGCAGCAGCGCGGCGAGCAGGTCCACCGAGGCGGCATCGGCCCAGTGGACGTCGTCGAGGACGAGCACGAGCGGCTGTCGCGCCGCCAGGCGCTCGAGCAGCTCGCGCATCGCGCGGTGCACGCGATAGCGGTCGTCCTGGAGGCCCGGCGCGGCGGCGATCACCGTCTCCGACAGGGACGGCAGCACGTGGGCGAGCTCGCTCCGGACATCCGTGGGCAACGAGGCGATCACCCGCGGATCCAGACCCGCGACATACGCGTCGAGCGCGTCGACGAAGACCCAGAACGGCAGATCGCGCTCCAGTTCGGACGCGCACCCGGTGAGGACGATGCACCGGCGGGCGTCGGCGCGCTCGACCAGCGCCGCGAGCAGGCGCGTCTTGCCGATGCCAGGCTCGCCTTCGAGGACGAGCGGAGCGATCCGCCCGCGACCGAACGTGCCGAGCGAACGGTCGATGACGTCGAGTTCGGCGGCACGACCGACGAGGGGGTTGTCGGCGACCCGGGGCATCCTGTCCAAGCTCAGGGTCGAGCATAACCGGAGATCAGGGTCGGCCGCCGATGTTGCGCGGCCCCACCGCAGGCATGCTCGTCCGGTGCCCCGCTTCCTGATCCACCACCGGCACGAGCCGCATGAATGCCGGGTCGCGTTCGTCGCCTTCCGCGGGCACGACAGCACGCTCCGCCACAAGGCGGCGCTCGCGTCGTGCGCGTTCGGCGACCACGCGATCTGGTGGACGGTCGATGCCGCCGACGAGCAGGAAGCACTCGCGCTCTTGCCGTTCTTCGTGGCGGAGCGCTCGACGGTCACCCGTGTGATCAGCGTCGTGATCCCCTGAACTGAGCAAGGAGAACCGCATGCCCCCCGCCACATCCCCGTACGCCCAGCGCTGGAAGGCGCTCGGCGTCCTGGCGCTGAGCTTGTTCGTGGTCACCGTCGGCAACACCATCCTCAACGTCGGCCTGCCGACGATCCGCAACGAGCTCGGTGCGAGCTCCAGCCAGCTGCAGTGGATCGTCGACGGCTACCTGCTCGTCTTCGCCGGGCTGCTGCTGACCGCCGGGAGCCTCGGCGACCGCTTCGGCCGCCGCCGCGCCCTCGTCACCGGACTCCTCGTCTTCGCCGCCGGCTCTGCCCTCGCCGCGCTCTCGGGCAGCTCGAGCGAGCTGATCGCTTCACGCGCCCTGATGGGGCTCGGCGCCGCCGGGATCATGCCGACGACGCTGTCGATCCTGACCAACATCTTCCCCGCTCAGGAGCGCGCCAAGGCGATCGCGGCCTGGGCGGCCGTGTCCGGGCTGGGCATCGCGGCCGGACCGATCTCCGGTGGCTGGCTGCTCGAGCACTTCAGCTGGAACAGCATGTTCCTGGTCAACCTGCCGATCGTCGCGATCGCCCTCGCGGGCGTGGCGCTGGTGGTGCCCGACTCGCGCGACCCCGCAAAGCCGCGGCTGGACCTGGCCGGCGTGGCGTTCTCGATCACCGGCCTGGGAGCGATCGTCTGGGGCCTGATCGAGGCGCCCGAGCGCGGCTGGGGGGACCCGGCGATCGTCGGCGCGTTCGCGCTCGGCATCGCGGTCCTCACGGCCTTCGTCGCGTGGGAGCGGCACACCGCGCACCCGATGCTCGACGTGCGCGTGTTCCGCAACCTGCGCTTCAGCGCCGCGAGCCTGTCCGTGACGTTCGTCTTCTTCTCGCTGATGGGCGTGCTGTTCTTCCTGACGAGCTACATGCAGGCCGTGCTCGGCTACACCCCGCTCGGGACGGGCGTCCGGGTGCTGCCGGTCGCGTTCGGCCTGGTCGCGGCGTCCAAGCTCTCGGTCAAGTTGGTGCAGCGGGTGGGCACGAAGCTCGTCGTGGCGGGCGGCCTCGTCACGGTCGCGTCGGCCCTCTCGATGTACACCGGCTTCGGCGTCGACACCGGCTACCCGTCGGTCGCGCTGGCGCTCTTGGGGATGGGCGCCGGCATGGGGCTCGCGATGGCACCCGCGACGGAGGCGATCATGGGCGCGCTGCCCAAGGCCAAGGCGGGCGTCGGCTCGGCGATGAACGACGTCGTCCGCGAAGTCGGCGGCACGCTCGGCGTCGCCGTGCTCGGCAGCTTCCTCAGCAGCGGCTTCTCTTCGGCCATGGACGGCAGCGTCGCGGGCCTGTCGCCGGAGCAGGCGCACGCCGCGAGCGACTCCGTCGGAGCCGCCCACGAGGTCGCCTCGCACCTCGATGCCACAGCCGCGTCGACGCTGATCGATGCCTCCAATCAGGCGTTCGTCGACGCGATGGCGACGACCGCCACGATCGCCGCCGCCGTCGCGCTGATCGGCGCGCTGATCGCGGTCGCGTTCCTCCCGTCGCGGGCCCGCTCGACCGGCCTCGCTGCAGGCGCCGCGCTGCCGGCCGTCGGCTAGGTGCTTGAAAGTCAACTGCGCCCTGTGGGGGGGAGTGGCTCGCCCTCCGTTGCTGGCTCGCCGTGAGTCCGCTGCTCGGCTCGGCTCTGTTGACCTCGAATTGCCGCGCCGGGATACCGACAGTTACGGGCTACGGAGAGAGAAAGGGTGTCCCTCGCGCCCGTCTCTCGGTCGCCATGGTGGACCGTGCGCGTTGAGGGTCCGCGCGCGGGTCTCGATCGGGTTCGCACTGGTCGAGTTGGCGCGTTGATGGGGGTGGGGTCAAGAAACTTCCTGTCAGGACGTTTTTTGACCCCACCCCCTCGCAGACCGCGGCATCCGGGTGATCGGCGTGCGTGAGAACGCCCTCGTCCCTCTACGGCGCGCGCTTCACGAACCGCTCGACGGTGTCGATCATCTCGGCGACCTTGAACGGCTTGGTCACGTACTCGTCCACGCCGATGCGCAGGAGGCGCCGGCGCTGGGACGCGTACGCGTCGGCGCTGAGCACGATGATCGGGATCGCGGCGGTCGTCTCGTCGGCCCGCAGTTCCAGCGCCACCTCGTCCCCGCCGATGTCCGGCAGGTGCAGGTCCAGCAGCACGAGGTCGGGCTTCTGTGCGCGGGCGAGCTCGATGCCCGCGCGGCCGAGCGGGGCGGAGATCACGGTGATGTCACCCAGCCGGCTGAGGATGTGCTCGACGAGCCGGAGGTTCGCGGGGTTGTCCTCGATGTAGAGGACGGTGGCCCGCAGCGCGGCGCGTTCGGGCTCGGCCGGCGCCGCGGGGCCGGCGGGGCGGGGTCCCTGGGCGAGCGGCAGCGAGATGGTGAACTCCGACCCGCTCCCGACCTCGGTGTCGATGGTCAGCGTCCCGTCCATCAGTTCGACCAGCCGCTTGGACAGGGCAAGGCCGAGCCCGGTTCCCCCGATGGCACCGCCCGTGGCCGCCAGGCGCTCGAAGGGCTTGAAGAGCTGGTCCAGCGCGGCAGCGTCGATGCCAGGCCCGGTGCCGGCGACGGTGATGATCACGCACTCGCCGCGCATACCCGCCTCGACCCGCGCGTGCCCGTTGGGCCGGTTGTACTTGATCGCGTTGGAGAGCAGGTTGGTGATCGCCTGCCGGAGGCGCTGCGCGTCGGCCACGACGTAGAGGTCGGGCCAGGGCGCCGAAGGGGTGACGATGCCGATCGCGTGCTCGGTCGCCAAGGACCCGACGAGCTCGATCGACTCCACGATCACGGCGCCGACGGCCACGGGTTCGAGCGAGACCGTCATCTGGTCGGCTTCGATGCGTGCCACGTCCAGCAGCTCGTCGACCAGCGCCAGCAGGTGCTCGCCGGCCCGGCGGATCTGGTCCATCGCGTCCTGCTGGTCCGAGCGCAGACCGTCGAACTCGAGGAGTTGCGTGAAGCCGAGGATCGCGTTCAAGGGGGTGCGCAGCTCGTGGCTCATGCCCGACAGGAACAAGGTCTTCGCGCGGTTGGCGTTCTCGGCCGCCTCGCGGGCCTCGCGCTCGGCCGCGGCGGCGGCGCGCTGCTGGGTCATGTCGCGCGTGACCTTGGCGAACCCGCGCAACACGCCGGCCTCGTCGCGCAGCGCGGTGATCACCACGTTGGCCCAGAAATGCGAGCCGTCCTTGCGGACTCGCCAGCCCTCCTCCTCGTACCGGCCGATCTCGCGGGCGATCGTGAGCTCGCTGTCGGGATGGCGCGACTCGACCGCGTCCGGCGTGTAGAACAGCGAGATGTGACGGCCGATCACCTCGTCGCCGCGGTAGCCCTTGATGCGCTCGGCGCCGGTGTTCCAGCTGACGACGCGGCCCTCGGGGTCGAGCATCATGATCGCGTAGTCCTTGACGCCGTCGACCAGCAGGCGGAACCGCTCTCGTTCCTCCGAAAGTTGGGATGCCAGCGTTCCGGGAACCATCGGTGCGAACGGTAGCGAGGCCGTTGGGGGAGACTTCGACATATGCCAGATGAGGGACTCGGCGAACGGCTGCGGCAGATCCCGGACGACAGCGCCCGCTTCTGGGAGCTTTCGAGCGACCTGCTGTGCAGCGTCTCATCCGACGGGCACTTCAGGCGGCTCAATCCGGCCTGGACGCGGATGTTGGGATGGACGGTCGACGAGTTGCGCTCGCGCCCCGTCCTGGACCTCATACATCCGGATGACCACGAGCAGTCGCTGGCCGAACTCGCGCGACTGCAGACCGGCGTCTACGAGTCGGTCGCGTACGAGAGCCGCTTGTGCTGCAAGAGCGGCGGCTATCGGACGATCCTCTGGAGCGCGACGTCGATCCCGGACGAGGGCCTCGTCTACGCGATGGGGCGCGACGTCACGGTGAGCCGGCGTGCCCAGGAGGAACTCGAGCGGTCCGAGCGCTTCCTCGAGTCGGTGCTGGAGAACCTGCCGACGATGGTCTTCGTCAAGGACGCGGACGAGCTGCGGTTCGTGCGCATGAACAAGGCCGAGGAGGAGCTCCTGGGCTGCGCGCCGGGAGAGCTCGTCGGCCAGAACGATCACGACCTGTTCCCGAAGGTCGTGGCCGACGCCTTCGTGGCCAAGGACCGAGAAGCGTTCACGACCGAGGGCGTGGTCGACATCCCGGAGGAGCTGATCGAGATCCCGGGCAACGGCACGCGCGTCCTGCACACGCGAAAGATCGGGCTGCGCGACGAGACCGGCAAGCCGCTCTACCTGCTCGGCATCTCGGAGGACATCACCGATCGCAAGGTCGCCGAGCGCGCCGCGGACGTCGCCCGCGCCGAGGCCGAGCGCGCGAACCTGGCCAAGAGCGAGTTCCTCTCGCGCATGAGCCACGAGCTGCGCACCCCGCTCAACGCGGTCATCGGCTTCGGGCAACTGCTCGAGCTCGACGAGCTCGAGCCCCACCAGACCGAGGCCGTGCAGCACATCCTCGGCGCTGGGCGCCACCTGCTCGACCTGATCAACGAGGTGCTGGACATCTCCCGGATCGAGTCGGGGACGATGACGCTCTCGCTGGAGCCCGTGCACCTGGCGAGCGTCCTCAACGACGCCGTCCTACTGATCCGGCCGCTGGCCGACGCCGCGCAGGTGCGCCTGACGTCCGACGGCGCCTGCAACGGCGACGTCCACGTCGTGGCCGACGAGCAGCGCCTGCAGCAGGTGCTGCTCAACCTCCTCTCCAATGCCGTCAAGTACAACCGCGCCGGCGGCAAGGTCTCCGTCCGCTGCCTGCCGACGGCCGGGGACCACATCGAGATCGCGATCACCGACACCGGGATGGGCATGAGCCCCGAGCAGGTGCAGCGGTTGTTCGAGCCCTTCGACCGGCTCGGCGCCGAGCGGACCGACATCGAAGGCACCGGGCTCGGCCTGAGCCTCGTCAAGGGGTTCGTCGAGGCGATGGCGGGCAGCATCCAGGCGGAGTCCGAACCGGGCGTCGGCACGACGATGCGCCTCCGCCTGAGCGCGGTTCCCGCGCCGCCGGACGGCGCGCAGGCGCGCGAGGACGCCACGCAGTACCTCGGTGGTCTCACCATCGTGCACATCGACGACAACCCCACCAGCCTCCAGCTGGTCGAGCGCCTGCTGCAGCCGCTCCCCGGCCTGCGGCTGTTCGCGGCCCGCAAGGGCCGGGAGGGCGTCGCGCTGATCCGCGCCCACACGCCGGACCTGATCGTCCTCGACCTGCACCTCTCAGACGGCGACGGGCGCGAATTCCTCTCCGAGCTGCGGCACGATCCGCAGACCGCCGCGATCCCGATCGTCGTGCTCAGCGCCGCCGCCACACCGGACGAGGCGGAGCGGCTGCGCGCGGCCGGCGCCGCCGACGTGCTGGCCAAGCCGGTCGACGCCGCGCTGCTGCTCAAGGCGGTCGCGCGCGCTAACGCACGTTGAGCTCCAGCTCGCCGTCGCGGGCGAGCAGCATCGTCAACCCGGTGCGGGGATCGCGGGGCGAGTCGCGACGCTCGCGCAGCACCACCGCGCTCCACCCGGAGCCCACGAGCGGGGCGACGTCGCGGGGGACGTAGCCGACCGGCTCGCCGGACGCCAGGAGCACCGCGACCGCGTTCGGGTCGTGCGGGTTGTCCGGTTCCGCGCGAAGCGTCAGCGGCCGGCCGGGAGCGGCGTCGTCGGACGCCAGCGCCTCCGGGCGATGCACGGCGCCGGCGACGTGGGAGACGATCAGCTCGTCCGGCAACGCCTCACGCGCGAGGAACCGGCCGCCGGCGTCGATCGGGTGGTACCCGGAGACCCACACCACGCCGCCATCGTCCGGATACCAGTACCGCTCCTGGAACTCGACGTCCACGCGCACGCCCTAATGGTTACCCACCGGGGCACTACACCTCGGGGTGATGGCGCTCCTGGTCGCGCTGCCGGTCGCAGTCGCGGCCATGCCACTGCTGCGAGACGTCCTGTTGCAACGAAGGCTGCTCGAGCGGTGCCGGGGTGGCGGCCGCGATCTGCAACGTGCTGTCGACGTTGGTCATGCCGTGCACGGCCACACCAAAGAGCCCGACTCCGGCGGCGAGCATGGCGACGAATCCTGTGCGACGGAGCAACATGGCCCTCAGTGAAGCGCTGGTTCCTGAAGGTTTCTCAAAGCAACCGACGGAACCACCGAAGAGATAGGGCGCTGGCGAGCAGCAGGAGGATCGCCGCCCCGCCCGCGAAACCGGCGGTGACCTCGCGCGGCTGCTTCTTCATCGCGACTTCGGAGCCGAGCTTCTTGTAGACCGCGCTGAGCGCGCTCGTGTCGGACGCCGTGAACGCTTCCCCGCCCGAGCGCGTGGCGATGTCCTGCAAGGTCGTCGTGTCGGGCGGGACGGCGTCGCCGTTGGGCAGCGTGCCCGAGGCGGTGCCCAGCGCGACCGTGTAGATCGGGATGCCGAGCTTCTTGGCCTCGTCGGCCACCGGCAGCGGATCGCGCCCGTGGGTCTCCTTGCCGTCGGAGAGCAGGACGATCGCGCTCGGGACCTTCTTGCCGCTCGAGCGCGCCATCTCGAGTGACACCGCGAGGGCGTCGCCGGTGGCGGTGCCGCCGCTCGGCTTCATGGCATCGCGCAGCGCGGCCTTGAGTTCGGCGCGGTCGGTGGTCGGCGACTGGACGGCCTCGGCCACGTTGTCGAAGACGACGCCGCCGACCCGCACCTGCTTGGGCACCTTGCCCAGGAACGCCTCACCGGCGTCCAGCGCGGCGGTCAGCCGCGAGGGGGCGACGTCGGTCGCCGCCATCGAGCCCGAGTGGTCCATGGCGAGGACGATCGTCGCCTGCTCGGCCGGGACCGCGATGCTCACCTGCGGCCGCGCCAGCGCGCCGATCAGCGCGGCGACGGCGAGCCAGGCGAACGCCAGCGGCGCGTGCCGGCGCCAGCCCGGCCGCCTCGGCACGACCGACGCGCTCACGGCCGGCGCCGCGAACGCCGCGGCGGCGCGCCGGCGGCGCTTCTCCGCCGCGGCGTACGCCCACGCCAGGAACGGCAGCAGCAGGAGGCCGAGCAGCAACCAGGGCGATTGGAACGTCATGGCGTCGCCGTGGACGGCCGTTCGGCGAGGGTCACGTTCAGCGTCTGCGCCGACCCGCCACGCGTGATCTGGACCGCGACCGACTCGCCCGGGTGCTTGTCCTGGATCGCGGCCGCGACGTCGTCCGGGGTGGCGACGGACTTCCCGCCGACCGCCGTGAGGACGTCACCGACCTGCAGCCCCGCGGAAGCCGCCGGCCCACCGGCCGAGACGGCGGCGATCGTCACCTTGCCGGAGTCGGCCGAGGTCGACACGCCGAGGTAGGCGCGCTTGATCTGCTCGCCCTTCTCCAGGCGCGGGATGACGTCGCGGACGGTGTTCGACGGCACCGCGAACCCGATGCCGACGCTCCCGCCCGACTGCGACGCGATCTGCGAGTTGACGCCGATCACGCGCCCCGTGGCGTCGAGCAGCGGCCCGCCCGAGTTGCCCGGGTTGATCGGGGCGTCGGTCTGGATGACCGAGTCGATCTGGAAGCCGTCCGGCGCCTGGATGTGGCGCCCGGTGCCGGACACGATGCCGGCCGTGGTCGTCTGCGAGAGGCCGAACGGCGAGCCGATCGCCACTGCCAACTGGCCGGTCCGCACGGTCGCCGAATCCGCCAGCGCCAGTGGCTTCAAAGTCCGCGACGTCGACACCTTCACGACCGCCAGATCGGAGGAGCGGTCGACGCCGCCGACCGTGCCCTGGACGGTCTCGTCGTCGGCGAACTGCACCTGCACCGTCGATTCCGTCCCCACGACGTGGGCGTTGGTGACGATCGTGCCGTCGGCCTTGACGACGAAGCCGGTGCCCGAGCCCTCGGACGTCTTGATCGACACGACCGAGTTGCGCGCGGCGGCGTAGATCGCGGCGACGTCGCCGGTCTGCTTGGCGCCCACGAGGGCGGGACCGGGCGTCGGCGCCGCGGCGTTGGAGCTCGTGTCGACGAGGCCGAAGGCGAACGCGCCGCCGCCCACGAGCACCGCCGAGACCAAGCCGCCGGCGAGGGCGGCGCTGAAGAGCCCGCGGCGGCGCGGCGGCTCATCTTGAGCCGGCAACGGCGGCAGCGGTTCGGTTCGAGCCTCAGGCGCGGGCTCGTGCGGGCGGGCACGGCGACCGTCGGTCGGATCGCCGTCGAGCCAGAGCAGGGGGTCGGTCATATGCACCGACTCTGAGACACGGTGCGTCAGGTCCGCATAAGCCGCCGCCCGCCGCTTACGTTTCCTTTAATCGCCGCGCACCCAGTCCTTGAGATTCGCGAACGACTGTGCTGGGCCATGGCCGATGAGCTCACCCCGTTTCTGCAGCAGATCGCTCGTACCCCGCTGTTGACCCCCGCTGAAGAGACCCGCCTTGCCCGTCGCGTCGAGAAGGGCGATCTCGCCGCCAAGGAGCGCATGATCGAGGCCAACCTGCGCCTCGTGGTCCACGTCGCCAAGCGCTTCCAGCGCGCCGGCCACGGGCTCACGCTCGCCGACCTGATCCAGGAGGGCACGCTCGGGCTGGTCCGCGCCGTCGAGAAGTTCGACCACCGCAAGGGTTACCGGTTCTCCACCTACGCGACGATCTGGATCCGGCAGGCGATCGGGCGGGCGATCGGCGACAAGGGCCGCACCATCCGCCTGCCCGAGCAGGTCGGCCAGCGGCTGCGGGCGCTCGAGCGCGAGGAGCGCAAGCTCGCCGCCGAGCTGGGGCGCGACGCCCTCCCGGCCGAACTCGCGGAGGCGACCGAAGCCACGCTCCCGGAGGTGATCGAGCTGCAGCAGCTGCGCCGCTCGACGGTCTCGCTCGACGAGCCCGTCGGCGCCGAGCACGACGGCACCTCGCTCGGCGACCTGCTCCCGGCGCCCGCCACGGTGGACCCGGACATCAAGCTGCTGGCCGAGGACGTGCAGCGGGCGCTCACGCATCTTCCCCCGCGCGAGCGCCGCGTGATCGAGACGCGCTACGGCCTGTCGGGCGCGAAGCCGTCGACGCCCTCGGAGACCGCCAAGGCCCTCCGGCTCAGGCCCCGCGACATCCGCCACTTGGAGGAGCTCGCGCTCAGGCGCCTGCGCGCCGCGCCGGAGCTCGCCGCCGCCTGAAGCGCGACGGCCGCCAGGCCGGCGAGGAGCCACGCGACGAGGGTCGCCAGGGGCGCGAGGAGCGAGGCCGCGGGGAAGTAGGCCGCGTCGCGGAACGCGGTCACGCCCGCGCCGACCGGGATCGCCTGCCCGATCTCGCGCCAGAAGGCGGGGAGCAGCTCCGGCGCGGCCAGGCCGCCGGACGACGGGTTGCCGAGCACGACGAAGAGCAGGATCGCGATGCCGGTCCCGGCGATCCCGAAGACGGCCTGCAGCGCGACGGTCACCGCTCCCACGCTGGCCACGATCAGCGCGCCGAGCAGGGACAGGCCGAGCCACGGGCCGGGCAGGCCGCCGAGCGTCTTGGCCAGCAGCGCGCCGCCGAGGCCGACGACCAGCGCGACGCCGGTCAGCGCGCCCAGCCGCAGCAGCACCCGCCCGCGCGTCCCGAACGTCATCCCGAACAGCGTCGCGCCCAGGTAGCCGGCGATCACCCACCCGATCACGGTGTAGGTGCCGAGCAGGCCGCGCGGGTCCTCGGTGGCGAGCGGGTGCGTGGTGGCGTGGGAGACCTTCCCGGGCAGCACTTGGTCGTTGAGCAGCGTCGCGACCGTCGCCGAGGCGGCCGGTGCCGTGGTGAGGCGCAGGCCGCCGCCGTCCTGCGCGGTCAGCGCGCCGTAGGCCTCGCGGCGATCGAGCGCGCCCAGCGGATCGGTCGTGCGGATGACCTTCAGCGCCGGCGAGCGGTCGAGCTCGGCCGCGACCCGCGCGGGCACCCCGGCGCCGACCGCGAGCGGTACCTCGTGCGGGGTGGGCGCGCGCAGGGCGGCTGAATAGGAGGCGATGAAGGCGAGCGAAACGGTGACGATCGCGAGGCTGACGAGGAGGATCTTGCGCATACCTCAAGGGTCGACCCGCGGGCCTTGGTCGACGTCGGCGCCGCACCCGAACCTGAGCGCCTAACTTGTGCACCGTGCACAACGACGTCCTGCGCCGGATCATCGCGCGGATCTCCCTCGACGACCTCGCGGCCGACCTCGAGCGGCGCCTGCTCGAAGCGGTCCCCGCCTACCGCGACTTCGCCAGCGAGGAGACCGCGCAGATCCTGCGCTGGAACGTCGACCAGTTCGTCCGCTGGCTCACCGAGGGCACGCCGCCCACGCGCGAGGACCTGCAGCGCCTGGAAGCGCCGGTGCGCCACCGTTTGAGCGAGGGGATGACGATGGAGGACGGGCTGCGCATCTACCGCAGCGCCGCCCAGGCCGGGTGGGACGCGCTCGTCGCGGCGGCGGACGACGAGGAGCGCGCCGCGCTGCTGAGCGGCGCCGACGTCCTGTTCGCGTACATGAACGCCGTCACCGACGTGTTCTACGGCGCCGAGATCTCGACCGCCGAGCAGCGCGCGCACGAGCAGCTGACCAGGGTGCTCGCGGGCGAGGACCCGGACGCGCGGGACACCTACACGCCGTTCGTCGCGCAGCTCGGCGACGGTACGGCGGGCCGGCACGCCGCGCTCGCCGCCGAGCTGCGCACGCAGGGCGCGCTGGCGGTGAGCGAAGGCCGGCGGGTCGCGGGCCTGCTCACCCGCTCCGCCCGCTGGCCCGCGGCGGCGCTCGTCGCGCTCGGCGAGGAGACGGGGCGCGCAGAGCTGGCCGACGCGCTCGACGATCTGCGCGCCCTCGCGGCCGTCGCGCACGCGCGGACCGGCGTCGTCCGAATCGAGGATCACCTCCCGGAGCTGCTGCTGCACAGCGCACCGCGCCACGCCCACGCCCTGCACGTCCTCGTCTACGGCCCGCTCGACGACGAACTGGCCCGCACGCTGGAGGCGCTGGTGGCGCACGGCTTCGACAAGTCCGCCGCCGCGGCCGCGTTGCCGGTGCATCGCAACACGCTCGGCTACCGCGCCGCGAAGATCGAGCGGCTCACCGGCCTGGACCTCGACACGACCGATGGCCGTGGCCGCGCCTGGCTCGCGACACTGCAGCGCAACGCCGCGTGATATGACGCGGGGATATGGCTTCCCTCAGCGATCCCGCGGTCTCCGCGCTCCTCGACAAACCGAACCACGCCGTCCTCTCGACGCTCAACCAGGACGGCTCGATCCACGCGACGATGGTCTGGCTCAACGTCGAGGACGGCAAGGTCGCGATCAACAGCCAGCGCGGCCGGCACTGGCCGAACAACCTCGAGCGCGACGGCCACGTCACGCTGACCCTGCTCAACGAGAGCGACCCCTACGAGTACGTCGTGATCACGGGCGTCGCCGAGGAGGCGGGCGAGGGCGCCGAGGAGCACATCGACGCGCTCGCGAAGAAGTACATCGACCAGGACGTCTATCCCTGGCGCGTCGAGGGCACCGAGCGCGTGAAGTTCTTCGTCGCGCCCTCGCGCGTGCGCTACGTCAAGGCGGGCTGAGCGATATAGGGCGTAACCCTCGAGCGAGATAGATCGATCGCCCGATGTGCGCGGGCCGAGCGGGGCATACGTTCGGCCGATGTTCATTGCGCACCGTGCGTGTCTCCTCGCGGGGACCGCCCTGCTCGCGTGCGCCGCCCCCTCCGCTGAGGCGGAGCCGGTCAACGGCCGCATCGCCTTCACCACCTTCGAGTCCAGCGCCGATCCGGCCGCCGGCGACATCTGGACCATGAACGCGGACGGGGCCGACAAGCGTCAAGCGATCTTCGATCCCGGCTACGACGCCCAGTCCGACTGGTCGCCGGACGGGACGCGGATCGTCTTCCGCAGCCGTCACAACAACCAGTACGAGGTCTCGATCGTCGACTTCTCGGTCCTCGACCCGGCGACCGGTCGCCCGCGGGTCGTCGAGCTGCCCAAGGCACCCGACGGCACGCAGTCGAGCCAGCCGGCCTGGTTCCCGGACGGTTCCGCCCTCCTCTACCGCCGGACCAACGGCCCGGAGTCGACGCGCTCGGACATCTGGGCGATGAACCTCGACGGGACCAACCGGCACCCGGTCGCGGTCCTCCCGCAGGATCAGTTCTATCCCAGCTTCTCCCCGGATCGTTCGAAGCTGCTGTTCGCGACCGTCGCGCCGCCGTCGGGCCGCAGCATCCAGGTCATGGACGTCGCGACGGGCGCGGTCACGACGCTGTTCGACTACAGCGCGCAGAGCTTCGATTCGGCGCCGGCCTGGTCGCCGGACGGCCGCCAGATCGCCTTCGAGAGCAACCTCGACGGCGACATGGAGATCTTCGTGATGAACGCCGACGGCTCGAATGTCCGCCAGATCACCCACAACACGCTGTGGGATGAAGGGCCGGCGTGGTCGCCGGACGGCACCCGGTTCGCGTTCTCGCGCGGCGCCGACGACCTGCACCTCGACATCTGGACCATGAACGCCGACGGCTTCGACGCCCGCCAGCTCACGACGTACCCGGGCCGCGACGAGTCACCGGACTGGGGCGTCAACCCGCACCCCGTGAGCGTGGGGGCGAACGTCGCGCCCGTGCTCTCGCTCCAGCTGGGCACCGGGGGCTTCGGCGCCTTCATCCCGGGCGTCGCCCGCGACTACTCGGCGAGCGTCGCCGGGTCGGTCACGAGCACCGCCGGCAACGCGACGCTCTCCGCGGCGGACAACACGGGCCGCTCGCCCGGGCATCTCGTCAACGGCACGTACGCACTGGCGCAGCCGCTGCTCCTGCGCGCGGCGGGCGGGACGTTCGCGCCGTTGCCGGCGGACCTGCTGCGCTATCCCGGGCCAGTCTCTAACGCTCAGGTCGAGGTTCAGTTCCAGCAGGCGGTGGGCGCCACGGAGCCGCTGCGGACCGGGACCTACGCCAAGACGCTGACG
This sequence comes from Solirubrobacter ginsenosidimutans, assembly GCF_027587205.1. The sequence goes on along the minus strand of NZ_JAPDOD010000004.1, from coordinate 249,132 downwards.
TTCACCCTGTCGACGACGGAGCCGTGACGCGCAGGAACGAGCCGTCGACCGCATGCTCGTGCCCGGGAGGGATCTGGACCCACGATCCCTCCGGGGCATAGGTCTCCTGGGCGCCGGCGGTGAGCTTGAGATCGCCCTCGAGCGCCCAGTAGGACGCGAGCGCGTGGAACGTCCGCGGCTCCGTCACGCCGTCGAGACGCTCGACGCGGATCGCGTCGACGTCTGTCAGGACACCGACACCCTGGCTGACCTCCGCCTCCGTGAGCGGGCGGCCGCCGTCGGCGGGTGGGTCGTGCTGGTCGTAGACGACCTTGACGCTGTCCCGCAGTCCGCGCATGTAGGTCGCGAAGTCGCACCCGGGGGCGTGGAAGTTGAGGTAGCGCATCTCCACTTGGCCCGCGTTGCGGAAGCCGTGGACGACCCCCGGCGGAACCCGCGCCAGCGCGCCCGCGGGCACCGTCAGCTGCCGATCTTCAAGCCCCAGGCGGACGGTGACCTCGCCGGCCAGCACATAGAAGAGATCGCTGTGCTCGTAGTGGACGTGGAGGTCCGCTCCTTCCTGCCCGGCCGCCAAACGCGCGACGGTGGCGTGGACCGGGGGCCGGTCGGAGAGGATCTCGACGCGGCGGGTGGGGGAGTCACCGATGACCTCGCCGCCACCCGGGCTGACAACCGTAAGTGGACGCACGTCGTAAAAGGTTAGGCGGCGTCAGATTTCGGGCTACCGTTGAGCCACCCGACCCGAGGACCACGACCCGTCTTGCCTCTCCCGCTCAGGCGCGCTGTCGCCGTGCTCTCTGCATCCCTAGCTGTTGCCATCGTCGCGCCGGCCGCCGCGTCCGCGCAGACCGCTTCCTGGAACGACCCGACGTACGGCGCGAGCCTTCCCGCGCACGAGTACGTGATGCCCGCGGGCACGTCCGAGATCCACGATGTGAGCACGGACCCGACCGACCGCGCGTCGCTCGCCCGCGCCGGCGATGCCGAGAGCTTCGCGCTCGGCTACGCCAAGGACTGGTACACGTCGCACGTCGGCGCGATCAACCCCGACACGACGTACTCGGTCGGCGACACGGACACCACGCTCACCAGCGAGACGGAGACCTCGCGGACGTGGAGCACCTGGGTCCTGATCTACACGGTCGCCGATCCCGAGCGCGGCTACCGCTACTGCGAGTCGCACTACACGACGACCGCGGAGCTCCAGGACGACGAGTGGACCACGTCCGCGACCCTCGCTCAGACCGTGGCCTGCCGGATGATCCCCACCTGGGGGCCGATCGCGGGCTCGCCGATGCCGCTCGAGACGACCGCCTACACCTCGCCGGTCAGCAAGATCAGCCGGGGCAACGCGGGTTACCAGGCGATGACGAGCGAGTCGATGCGCTGGGAGAGCACGCTGCCGAGCCTGGCCGACTACGGCATCGGCGTCAACTACGCGGCACAGCTGGACGCCGACACGTGGTACGTGATCGTCACCGCCTACTCGCCCTCCGCGCGGTACTTCTGCTCCGACGGATGGACCGTGGACTTCAACTCGCCGACGTCGATCGACACGACGCCGTCGGGCTATGAGACCTGCACCGACTACTAGTCGGGGGGATTGACGACCTTCCAGGCGGGCGGGAACCAGGCCGTGAAGTCCTGCGGCCGCTCGTCCAGCCACGCCGACAGGTCGTCGAGGGCGATGAAACGCCATTCGACGACCTCGTCGGGGTTGGGCTGCGGGGTGTCGGTGACCTCGGTCAACAAGAGGTGGTCGAGCTCGTTCTCGACCAGGTCCATGATCTCGGCCCGGTAGCGGTACACGCCCGCGGGGACGAGCTTCCCGCACGTCATCCCGAGCTCTTCGAACAGGCGCCGGCGGGCGGCGTCCTCAGTGGCTTCGCCGGGACGCGGGTGCCCGCAGCAGGTGTTCGTCCACAGCCCGCCGGAGTGGTACTTCGACAGCGCGCGCCGCTGCAGGAGCAGCTCTCCGGCCGCGTTGAACGCAAAGACGGAGAACGCCCGGTGGAGCGCTCCCTGCCGGTGGACATCCAGCTTCTCGCCCTCGCCCAGGGCGGCGTCCGCCTCGTCGATGAGCACCACGTTCTCGATCACGGCGAGAAACGGTATCCGCTCGGCTCGAGATGCCGTGCGACACTGCGAAGGGCGATGAGCGAGACCACTCCCGAGACCGTTCCGGTCGGTCCGCGCCCGCCGCGCGAGGCGGTCGCGGCGATGCGCATCCACGCGCCGACCGAGCGCAACCCGCGACTGAGCCGGTTCCTCGAGGCGGCCAACGCCAGCGAGAAGCTCAAGGCCCGCTGGCTCGGCCAGCAGGTGACCGCGGACCGGCTGGAGATGTCCGACCACTCGTGGGTCCACCTCCAGATCGTGCTCAACCGCGCCCTGCACCTCTTCCGCCTGCTGCACCGCAGCGGGCTGAAGTCCTCGGTCGAGACCGACTACGCGATGTCGCACAAGGACGCCGAGGTGATCATCGCCGGCGGCTGCCTGCTGCACGACCTCGGCATGTCGATCCACCGCATCGACCACGAGGCGTTCAGCCTGTTCCTCGCCGCCGACCTGCTCGACACGCTGCTCGAGAAGGTCTATGACGAGCCCGAGCGGACCGTGATCTCCTCCGAGATCATGCACGCGATCATCGGGCACCGCAAGGACGGCCGGCCGTTGACCTTCGAGGCGGGCGTGGTGCGGGTGGCCGACGCGCTGGACATGGAGCACGGCCGCTCGCGGGTGAACGTGGAGACGTCGCTGGCGAACATCCACTCTTTGAGCAGCGCCGCGATCGACGAGGTCCGGATCGTGCCGGGCGAGGAGCGCGCGGTCCGCGTCGAGGTGCAGATGAACAACTCGGCGGGCGTCTTCCAGGTCGACTCGCTGCTCGCGAACAAGCTGCGCGGGTCGGGGCTGGAGAAGCACGTCGAAGTCGTCGCGCGGATCGACGCCGAGCACGAGAAACGCCTCCTCCGCGTGTACCAGATCTGATGACGCGGATCGGACTCGCGGGGTACGGCTTCGGAGGGCGCATCTTCCACGCTCCGCTGCTGGCTTCGGCCCCGGGCGTCGAGTTCGCGGGGGTCGTGACGCGTTCGGAGCAGCGGCGCGCCGAGCTCGAGCAGGATCATCCCGGGACGCCCGCCTTCGAGAGCCTGGCGGCGTTGCAAGCGGCGGGCGCGGACGCCGTCGCCATCTCCACGCCCGCGGACACGCACATCCCGCTGGCTTTGGAGGCGATCGCGCTCGGCCTCGCGGTCGTGTCGGACAAGCCGTTCGCACTCGACGCGGCGCAGGCACGGACCGCGGTGGACGCCGCCGCGGCGGCGGGCGTCCTGCTCAGCGTCTACCAGAACCGCCGCTGGGACTCGGACCTGTTGACCGTGAAGCGCCTGCTGCGTGAGGGCGCGCTCGGCGAGGTCACGCTGTTCGAGTCCGCCTTCGAGCGCTTCGCGGGCGACGAGCCGGTGCCCGCGGCGGGCGGCGGCATCCTGCGCGACTTCGGCAGCCACCTGATCGATCAGGCGCTGCACCTGTTCGGCCCGGTGGCGTCGGTCTACGGCGAGGTGGGGGGCGGCGGCCCGCTCGAGGAGCGCTTCTTCGCGGTGCTCGAACATCGCGGCGGCATGACGTCCCACATCAGCGGCGACTGGTGCCAGGGCGCCCCCGCACCGCGCTTCCGCGTGCGCGGCAGCGCGGGTTCCTACGTCGTCGAGGGCATGGACGGGCAAGAGCCGGCCTTGATCGCCGGCCGCACGCCCGCCACCGAAGGCGATGCCTGGGGCACCGAGCCACCGGAACGCTGGGGCCGCCTCCAGCGCGGCGACGCGAGCGAGCCGGTACCGAGCGAGCGCGGGCGCTGGGACACGTACTACCCCGCCTTCGCGGCCGCCGTCCGCGGCGAGGCGCCGGTGCCGGTCGACCCGGCCGACGCCGTCGCCGCGCTCACCGTGATCGACGCCATCCGCGCGAGCGCGGCGCAAGGACGGACCATCGGGCTGTAGGTGCTTGAAAGTCAACTGCGCCGGGTCGGGGAGGGGGAGTGGCGAGCCACCCGTCCCGGGCTGCCGTTGTTCGCTCGGTGCGCGGCTCTGTTGGCTCGAAACGCCGTGCTGGGATACCGGCAGTTACGGGCGTGGTATTGACACCCCCGTCCGCTCCGGGCCTGCCCGTGATCGGTTTCGGTGAGCAACGAGGTCATGCGCGAGGGGGGTAGTTCGTTTTGGTTCACCCCCTGTGAACAAAGTCGAAACACCCCCTCGAACGCGCCAGCTCGACCAGTTCGATCCTGATCGAAACTCGCGATCCGGCCCTCAAACGCGCACGGTCGACCATGGCGACCGAGACAGCACGAGTGTGGGAGACACCGGCCAGCCCACGCCCGTAACTGTCGGTATCCCAGCACGGCGATTCGGACCAACAGAGCCGAGCCGAGCGGCGGACGGCGCGAGGCAGACCCGGAGGGTGCGCCACTTCCCCCTCCCCCACCCGGCGCAGTTGACGTTCGTCCCCAGAATCGACGATCCGACGATCCTCAGCCAGATCCGCGGGTGAGGCGCGCCCGGCCCCGCGGGGCCGGGCGCCTGGGTCCTACGGGGTGGTGGTCGAGAGCGTGAACGTCAGCGTGCGGCTATAGGTGCCGGTGCGCAGGGCGTCGGTGGCGCCGATGTGCTGGCGGAACGTGATCGCCACCGCATCGTTGGAGATTGGCCCCGTCCATGACGCCTTCGAGAACTCGACGCGGAGTGCCTCGGGGAGCGAGAACGCGCCGTTGGTGAGGTGGCCGGGATCGGAGACGGTGAGCGCCGCGTCGCCCGCGGTGGACGTCACGGTCGCGGTCGTCGAGGCGGTGTACTCCTTGTCGGCGCCCGGCGTGAAGGCACCGAAGCTCGCCTGAGCGCCGAGGGTGAGCGAGAGCGTCGCCGGCACGGTGCCGCCGACGCCGCCGATCGCGCAGGAGCTCTCCGGGCAGGTGGCGACGGTGTGCGCTCCCGCCGCCGCGTCGACGTACGCGTAGTCCGCGTCGGTGCGCGACGGCGTGACCTCGCGGCCGTCGACGAGCAGCCGCACGCTGCGGCCGTAGGTCGGCACCGCGACCGTGCGCAGCGCACCCGCCGGCGCGCTGTAGCGCGAGACGAACGTGCCGGCGGCCGGGTTGGCGTCGTAGGACTGCGTGATCACGCCCGCGGGGGTCGTGAGCTGGCCCTCGACGTGATGCAGGTCACCCGGATGCGGGATCAGGTCGTACGCCGGCCCGCCGTCGGGGTCGGGATGCACGCCGAGGACGTAGAAGGTCAGCGACGCGGTCGGGCCGGCGGACCAGCCGTGCGACGCGCTGATGTAGGAGCCGCTGTAGTCCGAGGAGCCGTCGGTCTTGTAGCCCTCCCAGTACGTGCTGCCGGTGCCGTAGGGCGCGTTGAGCATGTAGCCCCACTCGAGGCGTAGCAGGTCGAGGCCGGCCTTGTCGTCGCCGGCCTGGAAATGGGCCATCGCCTCCATCGAGCCGGGGAACGGGTGCACGGAGGTCGCGCTCTTCTCGGGCGTGAGCGCACCGACCGGCGTCCAGCGCTTGCTCAGCGCCTGGCTGATCGCCAGCCCGGTCTGGGGCGACCCCACGAGCCCGAACCAGACCGCGAGCGAGTTGCCGTCCTGCGGGTAGACGCTGCTGGTCGGCGTGTCGCGGTAGAGGCCGGTGGCAGCGTTGTAGTAGCCGCCCGCGTTGACCGCCGTCTTCAGCGTCGCCGCCTTCTGCGTGCAGGCGTCGGCGGTCGCGATGTCGCCCTCGGTCCTGGCGACCGCGGCACACGTGGTGAGCGTGCGGTACATGATCGCCTCGGCCTCGATGTTCTTGCCGCCGGAGTTCGCGCGCGCCCAGTCGGCGGACGCGGTGACGTTGAGCAGGCCGTCGGCGCCGAGCTTGGCCGTGATGTAGTTCAGCGCGCTCTTGTACTTGGGCCAGATCGCGTCCAGCCACGCCTTGTCGCCGCTGTACTGGTAGTAGCTCGCGGTCCCGATCAGCGTCCACATGTGGTACGCGTCGGAGTTGCCGATGAAGTTCACGGCCGGCCCCGCGTAGGGCAGCGCGCCCGCGGCGTTCTGGTGGTTGTAGAGCGTCTGCAGGGAGCTCTTGATCGTCTCCATGTCACCCAGCGACACGAAGTCGGTCGGGACCGAGATGCCGAGGTCGCCCGGCCACACCGTGCGGTCGCGCTTGGCGCCGTCGACGAGGACCGTGGTGCCCAGCTCGCCGACCACGGCGCCGTTGTTCCATCCGATCGCGGGGGCGGAGTTCCACACCCGCCCGGTGTCGTTGCCGATGATGTTGGTCTGGACGGTGTAGGCGCCCGCGTACCAGATGCGATTGATCAGCGGGTCGTCGGAGTAGAAGTAGTTCGGGTAGGCCCGCAGGTCGCTCATGTTGGGCGCGAACGAGATGTTCACCGAGGCGCCGTCGAGCTGCAGGTTGCCCGGGCCGGGGTTGGTGACGGTCAGGTAGCGGAAGCCGCCGCGCAGCTCGCTGTTGGCCTGCCAGACCGTGGCGCCGGAGGCATGGGCCTGGGCGAGCGGCGCGGTCAGCGTGACGGTCGTGCCCGAGACCGAGGCCACGCGCGCCGTCTCCCCGCCGACGTCGAGCTTGGTGCCCGCGGTCAGGTAGGTCGTCGCCGCGACCTTGATCGCGGCGTCGCCGGCCGCGGCCGCGGCGGTCAGCGTCGTCGCGGAGCCCGTGCCCGCGCCGTTGGACGGGCCCGGATCGGCGAACGTGCCCCAGGGCCCGGCGCCGTAGGTGCCGTTGGCGAAGGCGCCCGACCAGGTCGAGTCGTCGAACGCGGCGGTGTTCCAGCCCGCCTGCTCGGTCTGGCTCGCCTTCCACGAGGTGTCGGTGACGATCGTGGTCGAGCCGAGCGCGAGCTTGGCGAGCGCGCCCGCGGGGCCGGCCGAGGCGTTGGCGGCCTTGATCGCGACCACGTTGGTGCCGGCCACGAGCTGCGGCTTGATGTCGGCGATCGCCGACGTCTGGAACGAGTTGCCCATCGAGGCGACCTGGGTGCCGTTGACGTAGGTCACCTCGTTGTCGTCGACGTTGACGCGCAGGATCGCGGAGGCGAGCGCGGACGGGTCGGCGACGGTGAACGTCTTGCGCAGGTAGACGGTCGACGCCGGCGCGCTCGAGTTCGCCCCCTGGGTCGCCCAGATCCAGTTCGCGCCGTCCAGCGGCAGTGCGGGGGTGCCGGCGACGGGCTGGGTCGAGCCGGTGTCGATCGCGCCGCCCGCGGGTGCGGGGTAGATCACGGGCGGCTCGTTGTTGCTCGCGCCGTTGGACGCGTCGCTGCTCGTCGGCGACGCGTAAGTCGACCACTCGGAGTAGGTCAGCCCGGCCGTCGGCGCGGCGCTGCCCGGGGCGAAGTGCAGGCGGGCGAAGCCGCCGACCTCCTTGCCGAAGTCCAGCGTCACGTAGCCGTTGGGCCCGATCGTGGTGACGCCGCCGTTGGTCACCCCGGCGGCGTTGGTCACGTCGCCGCCGCTCTTGAGCACGCCCGTGGCCGGGACGGAGCGGCTCGCGGGCGACAGGTTGAACGCGTCCCACGGCCCCGGAGGCGCAGCGGCCTGCGCCGGAGTTGCCATCGCGGCGAGCGCGCAGAGCACTGCGGCTGCACCGACTACACGGTTCATCACGGGTTCTCCCCCCATACCTCGTTACGCCAACTGCGATGCGACCATACATGATCGAAATGACGAGATGCGTCGATCTATCTCTCATGATCGCTCAGAAGCGAGCAATTTTCGAAACCCGGGAATAACTGCGGGTCCGCGAACGTCCGCACTACGTGCGCGTTCTCGCTACCACGACCGGGTCGGCCGGTCACTTCGGTCCGCTGATCCCGTTCCTGGACGCCATCCGCGGCGCCGGGGGCGACGTCCTGGTCGCGACCCGCGAGTCGTCGGCGGAGACGATCCGGGACGCCGGGTACCCGGCGTGGTCCTTCGCCGACGCTCCCGCCGAGCGGCGCGCCGCGATCTTCGCGACGCTGCGAGGACTGCCCGTGGTCGAGGCCAACCAGCGCGCGGCGCAGGAGATCTTCGCCGGCATCGACGCCGACGCCGCGCTGCCGGGCGTGCTCGAGGCGTGCACGCAGTGGCGGCCCGACATCGTCGTCTCGGAGGCGAGCGAGTTCGCGGGCGGGCTCGTCGCCGGGCACCTGGATCTGCCGACCGTCACGGTCGCGATCACGCAATTCGCGGTCGAGCACGAGGTCTTCGACGCGACCGACACGGCGCTTGCGCGGCTCCGCGCGGCCCACCGTCTCCACGCGTCCAACGGCGCCGGCGCGGCGCATTTCACGCTGGTGCCGCCGTTGCTCGAGCGCCCGGCGCAACCCGGGCGCCCCGGCGTCCGGCGCTTCCGCGAGCGCGACGCTCCCGCCGCCCGGCCGCTGCCCTACGACTGGGAGAACGCCGACGCTCCGCTGGTCTATGTCACGTTCGGTTCCGTCGCGGCGCAGATGGGCTACTTCCCCGATCTGTACCGCGCGGCGATCGAGGCGCTGGCGCCGTTGCCGATCCGGCTGCTCGTCACGATCGGCCGTGACGCGGACCCGCGCGTGCTCGTCCCGACGCCGGCCAACGTCCGCGTCGAGCGGTGGATCGCGCAGTCCGCCGTGGTCGCACACGCCGCGGTGGTCGTCTCCCACGGCGGCTCCGGCACGGTCCGCGGCGCGCTGGCGGCCGGCGTCCCGCTGGTGGTGGCCCCGCTCTTCGCCGACCAGCCCGACAACGCCGAGCGGGTGCAGGAGCTGGGCGCCGGCATCGTCCTCGAATCCGACGGCCACGGCCTCGCGACCGCCGTCGCCAGGGTGCTCGCCGACGGCCGCTTCGCCGAGCGCGCCGCGACGGTCGCGGCGGACATCCGCGCGCTCCCGCCCGTCGACGCCTCCGTCGACGTCGTGCGCGACCTCGCCGCGCGCGGCGACGGAGGCTAGAGCGCCCTCGCCGCGTCAGAGGGCCGAAACTCAACTGCTCCGGGTGGGGAGGGGGGGCGGTTTCGTGGTGCCACCCGTCCCGGGCTGCCGTGGGCCCGCGGGGTGGCCGGCCTTCCCACCTCATTTGGCCCCGAGACTGACCGTCGAGGTACGGGCCACGGAGACAGAAAGCGCGTTCTCACGCGCGCCGATCGGTCATCGGCGAGGGGGTGTGTAACCAGAGCTGCCTCGCAGGAAGCTCTCGTTCCGCACCCCCACCCTCGCGCCAACTCGAACAGTGCGAACCTGATCGAGAACCGCGCTCGGGCCCTCAAACGCGCACGGTCGACCGCGGCGGCCGGACCCAGGCGTGTGCGGGACACACTTTCAATACCACGCCCGTAGCTGTCGGTAGCTCAGAGCGCGTGCAACCGGTCGAGGACGCGGTCCAGCCCACCGCGCACGTCGTCGAACACGCCGGCGGTGGCGAGCGTCTCGTGGAACAGCTCGTTGATCCCACCGCGGGTCGCGTGATCGCGGGCGAGTTGTGCGAAGTCGTGCTCCCCGCGGAGCGCGGTGGCGAGGTCCGCGAACAGCGAGGCGACATACCGCTCCGCCTCGTCCTTCGGGAGCCCGCGCATCTCGAGCCAGCCGCTGATTGCCTGCAGGTAGGCGAAGTGCGCGGCGACCGTCGCCGTCGACGCCGAGAGCGCCTCGAACCCGGCGAGGTCGGGCACCTCCAGCGCCTCGCCCAAACGGTCGAACAGCGCCTTCGCGGTCGCGTTCGGCGGGTGGATCGGGGTGATGCCGGCGCGCGTCGCCACGGACGGGAGCGGAATCGTTCGCGCGACGTCCGTCGCCGGCGCCACCAGCCGGAGCAACTCGCCCACCGACACTCCCGCCATCGCGCTGATCACGACCTGGCCCGCGGTGAAGCGCAACCGGCCCAGCGCCTCGCGCGCGTCCTGCGGCCGCAGGCACAGGAGCACCACCGACGCTCCATCGACGACCGCCTGGTTGTCCGCCGCGACCGTGACGGTCGGGAAGCGCCCCGCGAGGTCCGCGGCGATGCCGGCATTGCGCGGTGAGAGCAGCACCGGCGGCGCTCCGTCCGCGTCGTCGCACAACCCCGTCACGATCGCCGCAGCGATCGCGCCCACGCCGAGCACGCCGTAATCCATCGCGGAAGCCTGTCAGGTCAGGTCTTCAGCCACCCCGCGTCGACGACGAGGTCGGCGACGAGCCCGGTCCAGCCGGTCTGGTGCGACGCGCCGAGGCCGGCGCCGCTGTCCCCGTGGAAGTACTCGAAGAACAGCAGCTGATCGCCCCACGCGGGATCGTGCTGGAAGCGATCGGACGCACCGAGCGAGGGCCGCGCGCCGTTGCGCTGGAGGAAGACGGACACGAGCCGCTCCGACAGCTGGTTCGCGACGTCGGCGAGGCTCGCCTGAGTGCCCGAGCCGGCGGGTGACTCGACCCTCAGCGCGTCGCCCGTGTAGGCGTAGAACCGGCGCAGCGCCTCGATCACGAGGTAGTTGACCGGGAACCACACGGGTCCGCGCCAGTTGGAATTGCCGCCGAAGAGGCCGGACTGCGACTCGCCCGGCTCGTAGTCGAGCTGGGCGGTCGTGCCGTCGACCGAGAACGCGTACGGGTGGTCACGGTGGAAGCGCGAGACCGAGCGCACGCCGAACGGGGAGAAGAACTCCTCCTCGTCGAGCAGGGTCTCGAGGATGCGCTTCAGCCGGTCCGGGGAGACGATCGAGAGCAGCCGGTCGGCGTCGTCGAGCGAGATGTTCGCCACCTCGGCGTACTCCGGCTTGCGCGCCACGAAGTCGCGCAGGCGCTCGGCGAAGCGCGGCAACCGGTCGAGCGTCTGCCGGCTCAGCACGGTCACGGCGTACAGCGGGATCAGCCCGACGATCGAGCGCACGCGGACCGGCAGCGAGCGGCCGTCGGGCATGCGCAGGACGTCGTAGTAGAAGCCGTCCTGCTCGTCCCACAGGCCCTTGTTGTTGATCGCCCACGCGATCCGCGCGAAGTGCTCGAAGAACTTGGTCGCGATGTCCTCGTAGGTGTCATCGCGCTCGGCCAGTAGGAGTGACATCTCGAGCAGGTTGAGGCAGTACATCGCCATCCAGGACGTGCCGTCGGACTGCTCGAGGAAGCCGCCGCCCGGCATGCTCGCCGAGCGGTCGAACGGGCCGACGTTGTCGAGCCCGAGGAAGCCGCCCTCGAAGACGTCGTCGCCGCCGACGTCCTTGCGGTTGACCCACCAGCTGAAGTTGAGCATCAGCTTGTGCAGCACCCGCTCGAGGAACTCGAAGTCCTTAGAGCCGTCGATCTCGAAGATGCGCAGCGCCGCCCAGGCGTGCACGGGCGGGTTGACGTCGTCGAACGCCCACTCGTACGCCGGCACCTGCCCGTTGGGATGCATGTACCACTCGCGGCAGATCAGCACGAGCTGGTTCTTGGCGAAGTCGGGATCGACCTGCGCGAGCGCGACGCAGTGAAACGCCAGGTCCCACGCCGCGTACCAGGGGTACTCCCACTTGTCCGGCATCGAGAGGATGTCGAAGTTGGAGAGGTGCCGCCAGCGGGCGTTGCGCCCGCCCTTGCGACTGTCGGGCGGCGGCGGGCCGGCGGGATCGCCGTCGAGCCACTTCTCCACGTCGTAGTGGTAGATCTGCTTGCTCCAGAGCATCCCGGCGAAGCCCTGGCGCATCACCGAAGCGATCTCCGGCGTCGCCTTGGCGGGGACGATCGACGCGTAGAAGTCGTCGGCCTCGGCCTCGCGCGCGGTCAGCGCGGCCTCCCACGTGGCATCGAGATCGCGAGCCTCGGGAGCGAAGCGCAGCCGCAGCTCGGCGGTCTCGCCACCGGCCACCGTCAAGACGTGATGGAAGGCGGCCTTCGTCCCCTCCTGCGCGGGGTTGACGCTCGCGCTGCCCGACACGACGTGATCGTTGATCGCGTCCTTGGGATAGGGCGCGCCGTCGACGCCCCACAGACGCCGCGCGTTGGACTCGTTGTCACAGAACAGCAGCTCGGCGTCGCCACTTGCGCTGAGCACCATCGGATCGAGCTCGTCGTGGGCCGCGGCGATCGCTGAGTCGTGCACCACCAGCGACGGCTTGTCCGCCGACCCGGTCCACGACCAGGTGTTGCGAAACCACAGCGTGGGGAGGACGTGCAGCGTCGCCTCGTCCGGCCCCGCGTTGCGCACCGACACGCGGATGCAGACGTCGTCGTCGGCCGCCTTGGCGTAGTCGACGGTGAGCTGCCAATAGTCGTCCAGCGCGCCCGTGTCGAGCAGCTCGTACTCGGGGTCGAACTTGCCGCGGCGGCGATTCTCCGACACGAGGTCGTCATACGGGAACGCCTGGCGGGGATAGTGGTAGCGCCAGCGCATCCACGAGTGCGAGGGCGTGGAGTCCAGATACCACCAGTACTCCTTGGCGTCCTCGCCGTGGTTGCCCTCGTTGCCGGTCAGGCCGAAGATGCGCTCCTTGAGGATCGGGTCGTGTCCGTTCCAGAACGCGAACCCCAGACACAGTCGCTGGCGGATGTCACACAGCGCACCGAGGCCGTCCTCGCTCCAGCGATACGCGCGCGAGCGTGCCTGATCGTGCGGGAAGTCCTCCCACGCGGTGCCGCCCGCGCTGTAGTCCTCGCGCACGGTGCCCCACGCGCGCTCTGACACATACGGGCCCCAGAACTTGGAGCGCTCTTCGCCCAACCGGGCGCGCTCTGCCTCGCCGCTCACGTTCGCCACGCCCCTCAGTCGGCTTCGCGAGCCCACGCGAGCTCGTTGACGACCGTTCCGGTCGCGGTCACCATCGGCGGCGTGCGCAGCACGAGCTCGCCGTTGTCATATGTGAACGGCCGCGACTGCTCGGCGCCGGCCCAGTTCGGATACAGACATTGATCGATCGTGTGCACGACGGTGTCACCCTGCACGACGTAGGAGCCGACATAGGCCAGACAGGTCGAGTACGCGGCGGCCCGCTCGCTTTCGTCACCGCCGAGCGGGTCATCGGTATGCAATTTCGGACGGCCGGCGGCGGTGAGTTGCACCGCCATGCGACCGCTCGCACTGTACATCAGCGTGCCGGTCGCGTTGTCACCAAGCGGATAACTGACTTCCCCGTCGCCGGCGATCCTGCGCCACGCGACGAGCCTCCAAACCCCCGACAGATCAATGGCCACGGCGCGAGCGTACCCGGCCTCTCAGTAGCGCATTTTCCGGTAAGTCATGACGGGGACTTTTGCTCAACACGGTGTGTTCAAACCGTGTAGGAATCGCGCCGTGGACTCCCGTTCCGATCGCTTCATCGTGCTCTCGGCACGTTTGACCGGCTTCGGCCGTGTGACGTTGCTCGGCACCGGTATGACCGCCGAATATCTCGCCGCGCTCGATGCCGTGCTCGGCGCGGCGCTGGTCGATGAACTGCTGGCGACCGAGGACGTCGCCGCCCTGGTCGAAGACCCCAAGCTCGGGCCGGTCGCGAAGAACGTGATCCTGCTGTGGTACTGCGGAACCTGGACCGCGCTGCCCGAGGACTGGCGCGCGCTGTACGGGACCTCACCCCTGGACACCACGCGCGTGGAGTCCGCCGAGGCCTACCAGGCGGGGCTGCAGTGGGTCGTCGCCGGCGGGCATCCGGCGGGCGCCCGCCAGCAGGGGTTCGGCGCCTGGTCGATCGCACCCGAGGGAGTGACCGGATGAGTGACGAGACCTACGACGTGGTCGTCGTCGGCGCCGGTGTCACCGGCGCGCTCATGGCCAAGCAGCTGACCAACGCCAAGCTGCGCGTGCTCGTACTCGAAGCAGGCCCGGATACCGCGTGGTCCTTCGAGGGCTACACCCGCCACGTCGAGCGCTTCTTCGCAGCGGCCGCCAAGAGCCCCGAGTCGCCCTGGCCGGCGAGCCCGAACGCGCCCCACCCGGACACGCGCGACGTCCGCGCGGGCAACGGCTACTTCGTGCAGAACGGCCCGCAGCCCTACGGCTCGAGCTACACCCGCCTGCAGGGCGGTTCGACCCTGCACTGGCTCGGCGTGTCACTGCGCATGCTCCCCGAGGACTTCGAACTGACATCGCGTTACGGCGTCGGTCGCGACTGGCCGCTCGGCTACGACGAGCTCGAGCCGTACTACCGCGCCGCCGAGTTCGAGCTCGGCGTGGCCGCCGACGTCGCCGACCAGGCGCATCTCGGCGTGACGTTCGCCGACGGCTACGACTACCCGATGCAGCGGGTCCCGTCGAGCTACGCCGACGCGGTGCTCGCCGAGGCCACCGACGGGATGGAGGTCACGGTCGGCGGCGAGCGGATCGAGCTGAAGATCCGCAACTATCCCGCCGCTCGCAACTCGATCCCGCGCGGCGACTATGTGCCGGTCGGCGCCGTCGACGAGCGGCCCGACGGCCAGGCGCTCGGGCGTGACCTCGGCCAGCGCTGCGCGGGCAACACCGCGTGCACGCCGATCTGCCCCATCCAGGCCAAGTACAACGCGATGAAGTCGCTCGCGCAGGCCGATCGCGGGCACCTGGAGGTACGCGCGCAGGCGGTCGCGTCGAAGGTCAACGTCGACGCGGTCAGCGGCGAGGTCACGAGCATCGAGTACCAGCGCTACGAGGACCCCGACTCGCCACGCCACACCGTCCACACGGTCTCCGCCCGCGCCTACGTGCTCGCCGCCCACGCGGTGGAGAACGCCAAGCTGCTGCTCGCCTCCGGCCTCGAGGGTGCCAATGGCCTGGTCGGCCGCAACCTGATGGACCACCCGTCGATCTACGCGTGGGGACTCTCGCCGGTCCCGATCGGCTCCTACCGCGGCCCGCTCTCGACGTCTGGCATCGACGACGCGCGCGGCGGGCGGTTCCGCGCCCAGCACGCCGCGTTCCGCGTCGACATCGGCAACGACGGCTGGCGCGCGCCCGCGGGCGCGCCCGACACGACCGTGGCCCGCGCGGTGACGAAGGACGGGCTTTACGGCGACGCTCTGCGCGCGCACCTGGCCGACACACTGCCGCGTCACGTGCGCTTCTCGATCAACGTCGAGCAACTCGCCTCCACGGAGAACCGCGTGACCATCGACCCGCGCCACATCGACGCGCTCGGCAACCCGCGGCCGGTGATCGACTACCGGATCGACGACTACACGCTGGGTGGCATGGCCGCGGCGACCGCCTTCTACAAACAGGTCTTCGCCCACGCCGGCATCGAGGACCGCACCGATCCGGCCACGGGCTCCTGGTTTCCGACCGTGCCCTACGGCGACACCGAGTTCCACTACCACGGCATGGGGCACTTCGCGGGCACGCACGTCATGGGAGCCGACGCGAGCACCTCGGTGGTCGACGCCGACCAGCGCGCGTGGGAGCACCGCAACCTGTTCCTCGTCGGCTCCGGGAGCTTCCCGACGATGGGGACCTCGAACCCGACGCTGACGATGGCGGCGCTCACGCTGCGCACCGCCGAGCGCCTGGTGAAGGAGCTCACGGTATGAGCGTCGCGCGACTGAAGGAGCTCCTGCAGGCCGCGGTGACGCTCGAGCTCTCCACGATCCCGCCCTACCTCTGCGCGCTGTATTCGATGCACCCGCATGGCAACGACGAGGCCAAGCTCGTCATCCGCTCGGTCGTCGTCGAGGAGATGCTGCACATGGTGCTGGCGGCGAACACGCTCAACGCGATCGGCGGGCAGCCGCTCGTCGCGGGTGGCGAGCACGTGCCGCGCTACCCGCACGAGCTGCCCGACGGCGTCGTCCTGGACCTGCTGCCGTTCTCGCCGGAGGCCGTCGAGGCGTTCCTGGCGGTCGAGAACCCGGGCCACAGCGTCCACACCGCGCTCGACCCGGCGGTCCGGCGGCACGAGCATCACCTTTCCAAGGCGGTCGAGACGGCGACCGGCCCGACGACGATCGGCGAGTTCTACGCCGAGATCGTCGCGCTCCTCGACGAGACGGCGAAGGACATCGGCGAGGCCGCGCTGTTCAGCGGCGACCCCGCGCGCCAGGTGACGCGCGAGTACTACTACGCGGCGGGCGGCGGGTCGATCACCGTCACCGACCTCGCGAGCGCGCACGCCGCGTTGGCGGAGATCGTCGAGCAGGGCGAGGGCGAGATGCACTCGATGTACGACGACGAGGGTGACCTCGCGCACTACTTCCGCTTCCAGCAGCTCAAGTACGGGCGCGCCTACGTGCCCGAAGACGACGCCGGGGAGCCCAGCGGCGCCCCGGTGAGCGTCGACTACGCGGCCAGCTACCCGATGCTCGCGAACCCGCGCACGGCGGAATACGGCGACCCGGAGTTGCGCGCGGTCTCCGACACCGCCAACCGCGCCTGGTCGGAGCTGCTGGTCCAGCTCGAGCGTTCGTTCAACGGCGAGCCGGCGGAGCTCATCCCCGCCGTCCACAGCATGTTCAAGCTCCGCGACGCAGCGCTCGTCCTGCTCGCCAACCCGGTCGCGGAGCATCCGGGGCGCCACGCCGGGCCCACCTTCGAGTGGCTGGAGCGCGTGTGATCTTCCCCCGCGGCGCAGCGCAGGAAATGGACCACGACAGCGCCGCCGAGGTGCTCTACGACGCCGTGGTCGTCGGCTCAGGCATCAGCGGCGCGATCGTCGCCAACGAGCTCAGCAGGGCTGGGCACCGCGTCCTGGTCCTCGAGGCCGGACCCGGCGAGGACGCGACGCTGAAGGGCTACGAGGACTACCTCGAGCGCTTCTATACGACGGCCTTCAAGGACAACCAGTCGCCGTACCCGGTCACCCACGAGGCGCCGATGCCACGCGGCACCGACGCGCGCAAGATCCGCCCCGGCCACCCGGACGCCTCGGCCTACCTCGTGCAGAACGGCCCGTTCGCCTCCGACACCACGTACACGCGCGTGCTCGGCGGGACGACCATGCACTGGGAGGGCAAGACCCCGCGGATGATCCCCGAGGACTTCGCGCTGGGCGAGCGCTTCGACCAGGGCGTGGACTGGCCGCTCAGCTACGAGCAGATCGAGCCCTACTACGTTCGCGCCGAGCGCGAGATCGGCGTCGCGGCCGACGTCGAGGACCAGTCCTACCTCGGGCTCACCTACAAGCCCGGCTACGTCTTCCCGATGCGCGGCCTGCCGCTCTCGCACCTCGACAAGACGGTGGCGAAGGGCGTCGACGGCACGCCGGTCGAGCTCGACGGCGAGCAGTTCGAGCTCAAGGTGCGTCCGTTCCCGCAGGGCCGCAACGGCATCCCCAACCCCGCCTACGACGAGGGCAAGGGCTTCAAGCCGGTCGGCGCGGTCAGCACGTCGCAGGTCGACGAGGGCGAGCGCTGCCAGGGCAACATCAACTGCGTCCCGATCTGCCCCGTGCAGGCGAAGTACAACGCGGGCAAGACGCTGGCGAAGGCGCTGCAGTCCGGGCGCGTCGACCTGCTCGCGCAGTCGGTGGCGTCCAAGGTCGTCGTCGATCCCGACAGCGGCCGCGTCACCCACGTCGAGTACAAGACCTACGGGGACACCGAGGGGCGCACGACCCGGATCGCACGCGGGCGCCTGTTCGTGATCTGTGCCAACGCCATCGAGACGCCGCGCCTGATGCTCGCGTCCGGCTTGAAGAGCTCGAGCGGGCTGATGGGCCGCAACCTGATGGACCACGCGTACCTGCTCAGCTGGGCGCTGCTGCCGCAGATCGCCGGGACGATGCGCGGGACGGTCTGCACCGGCGGGATCTCCGATCTGCGCGGCGGCGCCTTCCGCCGGCGCCAGGCCGCGTTCGCCGTCGACATCCACAACGACGGCTGGGGCTGGGCGACCGGCTCGCCCTACACCGACCTGATCAACCTCGTCGACGACCAGAACCAGTTCGGCGCCGGCCTGCGCCACGAGCTCGTGCAGCGGATCTCGCGCCAGCTGCTGCTCGCGTTCATGGTCGAGGTCCTGCCGAGCCCGAGCAACCGCGTCTCGGTCGACGCGAGCTTCAAGGACGAGCTGGGCAACATGCGACCGGTCATCTCCTACAACATCCCCGAGTACACGATGCGCGGCGTCGCCTACGCCCGCCAGCTCTCGCGCCGGATCTACCAGCGCCTCGGCGCCGCCGACCACACGTTCTACGACCCCTCCGACTACGGCTACGTCAGCTACGAGGGCGAGGGCTACGTCATCCGCGGCGGCAACCATCTCGCGGGCACGCACATCATGGGCTCAAGCCCGAGCACGTCGGTCGTGGACGCCCAGCAGCGCTCGTGGGACCACGAGAACCTGTACCTGGTCGGCGGGGGCAGCATGCCGTCGGTCGGCACGTCGAACATCACGTTGACGATCGCCGCGCTGTGCTTCCGGAGTGCCCGCCACATGGTCGAGCAGATCCGCAAGGAAACCGCGCCACTCGAGCTCGCACGGCACTAGGGGGAACTGTGGCATCACCGAGGATCACCACCGTCGAGGAGCTTCAGCGCTACCTCTACGCGGCCATGCAGCTCGAGCACGCGACGATCCCGCCGTACCTGACCGCGCTGTACTCGATCCATCCGGGCACCAACTCGGACGCGTTCCACGTCCTGCGCGTCGTGGCCGTCGAGGAGATGCTGCACCTGACGCTCGTCGCGAACGTGCTGAACGCGATCGGCGGGACGCCGGACCTCACGGCGCCCGACTTCATCCCGGTCTACCCGGCCTACCTGCCCGACGGCGAGGTCGACTTCGCGGTCAGCCGCGAACGGTTCTGCCGCGACTCGCTCGACACGTTCCTGAAGATCGAGCGCCCGCGCGAGGCGCCGGACGAGGAGTCGCGCCTCGTGCATCGCCAGCACCGCGGGACGAAGCTGATCACCGCAGCGATCGGCGCCGAGGACATGCGCTTCTACAGCATCGGCGAGTTCTACCGGGAGATCGAGCGCGGTCTGCGCTTCCTGGAGAAGGAGAAGACCGCGGCCGGCGAGGAGCTGTTCGTCGGCGACCCCGCGCGCCAGATTCTGCCCCAGTACTACTACTCCGGCGGCGGCGAGGTCGTCCCGGTGACCGACCTGCACTCCGCGTGCGCGGCGCTGCGGCTGATCGCCGAGCAGGGCGAGGGCGTGGGCGGGCGGATCTACGACGTCGAGCGCGAACTGGCGCACTACTACCGCTTCAAGCAGCTCCTGCACGGCCGCTACTACCAGGACGGCGACGAGCCGGACGACCCGACCGGGCCACCGCTGGACGTCGAGTGGGACGCGGTCTACCCGCTCAAGAAGAACGCGAGCCTCGCGGACTACCCGGAAGGCTCGGAGCTGCACACCGCGGCGCTCGCCTTCAACGCCGCCTACGCGGACTTCCTGGAGCTGCTGACGCGCGCCTACACCGGCAGCCCTGAGCTGCTGATCGAGGGTGTGGCGGACATGTTCCGCCTGCGCGAGCGGATGACGGCGCTGATGCACAACCCGATCCCTGGACAGGACGGCGTCAACGCGTCGCCCACGTTCGAGCTGGCGCCGGTGGCGGTGGGGTCATGACCCGGCTCGACCAGTTCCTGGCGTTCTCCGCCGATGTCACCGCGTTCACGGTCTTCCAGCTGCGCGGGACCGGGCAGGCGGAGGCGTACCTGGGCGCGGTGACCGACGTCGTCGGCGAGGAGCTCGTCGGCGACCTGCTCGACCGTCACCAGGCGCTCGGGACCGGCGAGCTCGACGATCTGCTGCGGCGCGAGATCTTCAGCGACGAGCGGCTCGGGCCGATCGCCCGCAACATCGTCAAGCTCTGGTTCGTCGGCACCTGGTACGAGCTGCCCGCGGCGTGGCGCGAGCGCTTCGGCCCCCTCGACGGCGATGTCACCTTCACGGTCTCGGCGATGGCGTACACCGAAGGCCTGCTGTGGCCGGCGATCGGCGCCAACCCGCCCGGAGCCAAGGGGCCGGGGTACGGCTCCTGGTCCGGTCCGCCGCTGATCCCGGAAATCGCATGAGCGCGCCCGCCGCCGTGGCCGACGACGTCGCGCCGATCCGCTTCGGCCGCGAGGTGGCCGGCGACCTCGAGGTCGCCGAGCAGCGCGAATGGCTCGTGACCAACGGCATCGGTGGGTACGGCTCCGGGACCGTCGCGGGCACGATCACCCGCGGCTACCACGGGCTGCTGGTCGCGTCGCTGAAGCCGCCGATCGACCGCCGCCTGATGCTGGTCAAGCTCGACGAGTCGCTGACCTACCGCGGCGAGTCGTACGACCTCGCCGCCGATCGCTGGGCCTCGGGCGCCGTCGGCCCGACGGGCTTCGCGAACATCGAGAGCTTCGAGCTGGAGGGCTCGGTCCCGCTCTGGCGCTACGCGTGCGCCGAGGCCGTGATCGAGAAGCGGGTCTGGATGAAGGCGGGCGCGAACACCACGTTCGTCGCCTACACGCTGGTCTCCGCCGCCGAGCCGGTGCAGCTCTCGATCCGCGCGATCGTCGACAACCGCGTCTTCCACAACACCGGGATGGTCGCCTGGCCGCAGAGCGTGGAGCCGGTCGACGGGGGCCTGCGCGTGACCTCCGGCGGCGACAGCCGCCCGCTGCTGCTGCGCGCGAGCGCCGGCACGGCCACCGCCACGTCCGAGCTCTACCAGGGGTTCTCGCTGCCCCAGGAGGCCGCGCGCGGGCTCAACGACCGCGACGATCACGTCCACGCCGGCACGTTCGAGGCGACGCTCGCGCCGGGCGAGACGCTGACGTTCCTGGCCAGCGCGGAGGACGAGGCGGCGTTCGAGGAGGCAGAGGTCCGGCACGCGCACGACGCGCGGCTGCTCGAGCGCTTCAGTGCGACGCGGAGCGCGCCGACGCCGGCGTGGGTCGAGCGGCTCGTGCTCGCGGCCGACCAGTTCATCGTCGCCCGCCCGACCGAGGCGCAGCCCGACGGGTTGAGCGTGATCGCCGGCTACCACTGGTTCGAGGACTGGGGCCGGGACACGATGATCAGCCTCCCGGGCGTGGCACTCGCCGCCGGGCGCCCGGAGCTGGCGGCGCCGATCCTGCGCGCGTTCTCGCAGTACGTCGATCAGGGCATGCTGCCCAACCGTTTCCCGGACGGCAGCTCCACCCCGGAGTACAACACGATCGACGCGACGCTCTGGTACGTCCGGGCGATCAAGTCCTACGTCGACGCGACGAGCGATCTCGCGCTGCTGCGCGACCTGTGGCCGACGCTGACCGAGATCGTCCGTTGGCACGTCGAGGGCACGCGCTATGGCATCAAGGTCGATGCCAGCGACGGGCTGCTCGCGGGCGGCCAGCCGGGCGTGCAGCTGACGTGGATGGACGCGAAGGTCGGCGATCACGTGATAACGCCGCGGATCGGCAAGCCGATCGAGGTCAACGCGCTCTGGTACGACGCGCTGCTCTCGATGGTGGCCTTCGCCCGGCGGCTGCGCAAGCCGACGAAGACGCTGCAGGCGCAGGCCGATGCCGCCAAGGCCGGCTTCGAGCGCTTCTGGAACCCCGAGACCGGCTACTGCTTCGACGTCCTCGACGGCCCGGACGGGCACGAGTGGGCGTTGCGGCCGAACCAGCTCTTCGCCGTCGCGCTGGGCGGCGGCCTGTTCGACGCGCCGCGCGAGCGGGCGATCGTCGACACCTGCGCGCACGCGCTGCTGACCTCGCACGGGCTGCGCTCGCTGGCGCCGGCCGATCCGGCGTACGTCGGGTTCTACGGCGGCGACCAGACCCACCGCGACGGCGCGTACCACCAGGGCACGGTGTGGGCGTGGCTGATCGGGCCGTTCATCGACGCGCACCTGCACGTCTACGACGACCCGGCCGCGGCGCGGCGGATCCTCGAGCCGTTCGGCGACCACCTCGCCGCCGCGGGTCTGGGCACGGTCTCAGAGATCTTCGACGGCGATCCGCCCTTCACGCCGCGCGGCTGCGTCGCGCAGGCGTGGAGCGTCGGCGAGCTGCTGCGCGCCTTCACGCGAACCGACAATCACTAGAGAGATGAGACGATGAGCCTCGATGCCGAGAAGGTCCGCCTGGGCGTCACGCCGACGCTGTGGTGGAACGACGACTTCCGCAACATCGACATCGGGATCACCTTCGGGCAGTGCGTGTCGGAGATGGCGCTCGCCGGCTTCCAAGGCTGCAGCGTCGGCCACAAGTACCCGACCGATGTCACCGAGCTCAAGGCCGCGCTCGATCTCCGCGGGCTGGCCGTGTCGGAGCCGTGGGTGAGCACCTACTTCACGATCAACGCGATGGAGGAGCAGACGCTGGCGACGTTCCACCAGCAGCTCGACTTCATCAAGGCGGTCGGCGGCACCGAGATGGTCGTCGCCGAGTTCGGGGGCGCCGTGAACCCGCTGCCCGTCGCGGTGTTCGCCAACCGGCCGATCTTCGACGACGCGCAGTGGGACGCGCTGACGACCGGCCTGAACCGGCTCGGGAAGATCGCCCAGGACGAGGGCATGCGGCTCTGTTACCACCATCACATGGGCACCGGCGTGATGACCCGTGCCGAGGTGGACCGGCTGCTGGCGAACACCGATCCGGCGCTGGTGAACCTGCTGCTGGACACCGGGCATCTGGCGTTCGCCGGCGACGACCCGGTCGCTGCCGCGCTCGCCCACGCGGACCGGATCAAGCATGTTCATTTGAAGGACGTGCGCCCAGACATCGTCGCCAAGGCCACGGCCGAGGGCTACTCGTTCGAGGCCGCGATCGAGGCCGGCGTCTTCACCGTGCCCGGCGACGGGTCGATCGACTTCGTGCCGATCTTCGAGGCGCTCGCGGACGCGGGCTTCGAGGGCTGGCTCGTCACCGAGGCCGAGCAGGATCCGGCGAAGGCCAACCCGCTCGAGTACGCGCTCAAGGCGCGGGCGTACCTGCGCGAGGTCCTGGGCTGGTGACGCCGCGGGAGCTGTACTTCAGCTTCTTCATGTTCACGGTCGACCTGCGGCCGGGGGACGCGAAGTACGCGGAGACGATCGTGCGGCACATCGAGGCGCTGTCCGAGCTCGGCTACGCGGGCTTCGACCTGCCGATCTCGGCCACGCCGACGCGCGATCACGCGGCCGAGGTGGAGCGCTACGCGGTGCTGAAGGACGCGCTCGATGCCGCCGGCGTCGGCGGCGTCGGCATCTCGACCAACGTGGGCGCCACGCGCACGTTCAATCCCGCGTCGCCCTACGCGGAGCAGCGCGAGGACGCGCTCGCGTACCTGAAGTCGCGGGTCGACATCACCACGCTGCTCGGCGGCACGATCATGGCCGGGCCGATCATCTTCCCCTACGGGCTCTATCCGACCGGTGACTTCGGCGACCCATTCTGGAGCGACGCGTTGCAGGACTGGACCGCGGCCGGTTACGCGGCCGCGCAGCCGGTACTGCAGGAGCTCGGGGTCTACGCGGAGACCAAGGGCGTCACGCTCGCGATCGAGCCGGTCGACCACTGGGAGACCGCCGCGCCGAACATGGTCGGCGAGGTGCTCGCGTTCCTCGAAGGCGTGCCGAGCACCCAGGTCGGCGTGTGCGTCGACAGCGCGCACGTCCTGCTCGGCGACGACGGTCCCGCCGCGTTCACCGCGCAGATCGAGGCGTCCGCGAGCCGCGTGCACTCCGTGCACGTCTCCGCGCCTGACCGCGGCGCGATGCGCGACAGCTGGATTCCGTGGGACGCGTTCTTCGACCCGATCCTGCCGGTCTACGACGGCCCGCTGCTGGTCGAGGTCTTCAACGCGATCCCGCCGTTCTTGGAGTCGCTGCGATTGACGCGGCGCAAGTTCTGGATCCCGGGCGAGGACGCGCCCGTCGACGGCGTCCCGGATGCGTACACGGTCGCGGGTGAGGCGCTCGCGGCGACCCGCGAGGCATTGGAGAGGAGCGGCGCGTGACCTTCAGAGGTGTCTCCGGCCACGCCGCGACCGCCGACAGCCTCGGGCCGTTGCGCGATCTGAGCGGCTTCTGGGAGGGCACGGGCTTCAGCCTGATCGCGCGGCCGAGCTCCGATCCGGCGAACGAGGACGGGTTCTTCCTGGAGCTCAACGTGCTCCGCGAGACGATCGAGTTCACGGCGATCGCGTCGCCGATCTTCAATCGCGGCAGTCGCCAGGACGACATCGCGATGTACGGCGTCACGTACCTGCACCGGGTCACCGACGGCACCACCGGCGGCGCGCTGCACATCGAGCCCGGCGTCTGGCTCACGATCCCGGACACGACCGTGCCCGCCTCGGGGCCGACGATCGCGCGCTTGTCGACGATCCCGCACGGGAACGCGTTCTGCGCCGTCGGCACGGCGTTGGAGCTCGTGCCCGACGGGCCGCCCGAGATCCCGCCGGCGAACACCGTGCCGTTTGCGATCGGCGGCTCTCCGCCGCCCGCCGGGACGAAGAACCCCTACCGCGCGTACGACCTCACCGTCGAGTCGCCGCACCGGACGAGCCCGCTCCCGCTCTCGATCACCCAGGAGCTGGTCGACGATCCCAACAGCCTCGGCCGTCAAGCGCTACAGGGCCAGACGCTGAGCCACGTGACCCATCTGTTCGCCTCGACGACGTCGGCGGCGGACCTCGGGAACATCCCCTTCATCAACGAGAACGCCAACACCGTGAGCCTGGACTCCGTGTTCTCGGTCGAGCGCGTCCACGGGCTCGGCGACACGGAGTTCTTGCAGCTCCAGTACTCGCAGACCGCGTTGCTGGAGTTCGGCGGGATGTGCTTCCCCCACGTCACGGTGGGCACCTTGGTCAAGGCCTTCTGACCCGGTGGTGGAGACGTGGCTGCTGTTGCACTTTCCGACCTGGCTGCTCGGGTTGGTCATCGTCGGGGTGTGCGTCGGGATCTCCCTCGGCGGCGTCGTGCTCGTGCGGCGCAGCGTCAAGCTCTCAGACCTCGAAGAGCATCACGACGTCGCCGGCTTCATCCTCGCGTGGTGGGTGTCGTCTACGCGGTGCTGCTCGCGTTCGTGGTGGTGATCGCGTGGCAGCAGTTCGATGATGCCCGCAAGGACGCCGACCACGAGGCGACGGTCCTGACCGCGATGTACCGCAACGCCGACGCGTTGGAGGGCGCCGGTCCCGATGCACGCCCGGCGATTCGCGACTACGTGCGACTCGTGGCCGACCGGGAGTGGGACAAGATGGCCACGTTCCATCGCCAGGATCTCGCGGCGGACCGCGCGCTCGGCGCGGTATGGACCGCATTCCGGGCGATCGAGCCGCGCACCAAGTCCGACGAGGCGTTCTACGACCAGGCGGTCTCGAGCCTCAACGACGCGACCGAGCTGCGCCGGGAGCGGATCGCGACGAGCGGCCGTGAGCTCCCGACCGCGATGTGGGGCATGCTGATCATCGGCGGCATCATCTCCATCGGCTTCACGTACTTCTTCGGCGTCTCGAGCTTCGCCGCGCAGGCGCTGATGGTGGGGGCGCTGGCGGCGTTGGTGGGGCTCGTGCTCTCGCTGATCCTCGCGCTCGACCTGCCGTTCACGGGCAGCGTGGGCGTGGGGCCGGACGCGATGCACGACGCGCTGCGCGAGTTCACGCTGATCTCTTCGTAGGGACGAAAGTCAACTGCGCCGGGTGGGGAGGGGGAGTGGCGAGCGACCCGTGCTTGGCTGCCGCCGTCCGCCTCGCGGCTCGGCTCCCATGCCTGGGTTGTCGCGCCGGGATACCGACAGTTACGGGCTACGGAGAAGCAAAGTGTGTCCCTCGCACGCCTTGTCCCGGTCGCCATGGTCGACCATGCGCGTTTGGGGGTCGTTGCGCGGGTTTCAGTCAGGTTCGCACTGTTCGAGTTGGCGCGCTGATGGGGTTCGTACGCTAAGTCCGGTCAGGCCGGAATAGAAGTACGCACCCCCCGGCAACCCGCTCCGGCGGGGTGATCGGCGAGTGTGAAAACGCACTTTCTGTCTCCGTGGCCCGTACCTGTCGGTGTCCCGGCGCGACGCCTCAGCGTGGGCAGGCGGACAAGGCGCGGTCCACGAGAGTAGGACCCGGAGGGCGCGCCACTTCCCCCTCCCCCACCCGGCGCAGTTGACTTTCGTCCCGGCGTAGCCCATCTGCGATGTTTCGCCGATGGCGCACCGCAAGCAGCTTCCCGGCGTGCAGCTCGTGAAGCCGAGCCGCTTCCGGCCGCGCTTTCACTACGAGCTGCTGGTGTGCGGGGTGGCGGGCCACGAGTTGATCGGCATCGACGCCCGCACGCTGACCGCGGAGGATGCGCTCGTGGCGCGCGAGATCGACGGGGTGCGCTGGCATCGTTGCGTGCGCTGCGACTCGTGGTTGCCGCTGTCCGCGCCGGTCGCGCCGGCGCGCGAACGCCCGCCGCTGCCGGCCGACATCCAGCTCCCGCTGCGCGGGAAGCCGCTGCGCGACAAGATCGTGCTGCGCCTGATCGCCATCAATCGCGCCGTGCACTTCGTCGTCCTGGGAGCGCTCGCGGCGTTCGTGTTCGTGTTCGCCTCGCACCGCGAGGACCTGCGCGGCCCGGTCTACCGCGTGCTCGTCGACCTGCAGACCGGCGCGGCGTCCGGGAAACCGCCCCAACACGGCCTCGCGCACGAGATCGAGCGCGCCTTCTCGCTGCAGTCGGACACGTTGCGGCTGGTGGGTCTGGTCTTCGCGCTGTATGCGCTGGTCGAGGGGGTCGAAGCCGTGGGGCTGTGGTATCAGCGCCGCTGGGCCGAGTACCTGACGTTCCTGGTCACGACCTCGCTGTTGCCGCTGGAGATCTACGAGCTGGCGCACCGCCTCTCGCCCTTCAAGCTGGTCGCGTTCGTGATCAACGTCGCGGTCGTCGTCTACCTGCTCCTGGCCAAGCGCCTGTTCGGTCTGCGCGGCGGCGTTGCCGCCGAAGCGCGCGAGCGTGCCGAGGACATCGGCTGGCCGGCGCTCCAGCGCACCGCCCCCGAGGCGATCACCGCCGCTTGACACATCGCCGGCCGCCTTTCCCGTAGGCTTGCCACCGATGTTCCCCGCCTTGCCCGGCGTCGTGACGCGGCAGTTGCCGAAGGTCGTCGGTCCGCTCGGCCTGAGCGGCGTCCCGCCGATCCGCAGCCTCCTCAGCCGGCTCGTGATCAACCAGTTCGGGTACGCGACGACGCTGCGCCCGCGCGCGCTGTCACTGGCGAGCGACTACACGAGCTGGAAGAGCCTCACCGATCGCACGTACTCGGGGCGCCACCTGCCGCCGGCGACGCCGGAGGAGCACGCCGCGCTCCCGCCGGAAGCGGACGTCGTGGCGCTCTACCGGCGCGAGCGCATGCTCCCGTCGACCGACACCAGCGTGATGTTCATGTTCTTCGCGCAGTGGTTCACGGACAGCTTCCTGCGCACCAGCCTCACCGACTACCGCAAGAACGACTCCAACCACGAGATCGACCTCTGCCAGATCTACGGGGTCAACCCCGCCAAGACCGAGCTGTTGCGCGCGCATCAGGGCGGGCGGTTGAAGAGCCAGCGGATCGACGGCGAGGAATACCCGGCGTTCCTGTTCGAGCCGCGCTCGCCGGGTGGGCCGCTGGTGTTCAAGCCCGAGTTCGTGGGCCTCCACGACGCGCACTTCATCACCGACGTGATCCTGCGCAGCGCGCCCGAGGAGCAGAAGGACACGTTCTTCGCGGTCGGCCTCGAGCACGGCAACTCGACCATCGGCAACACGGTCATGAACGTCGTCTGCCTGCGCGAGCACAACCGGCTCGCGGGCATCCTCGCCATGGAGCATCCGGACTGGGACGACGACCGCGTGTTCGAGACCGCGCGCAACATCATGATCGTCCTGCTGCTCAAGCTCGTGGTCGAGGAGTACATCACCCACATCGGCCCGTTCGACTTCGCCGTCGAGACCGTCCCGTTCATCGCCGACGAGGAGCGCTGGAACCGGACCAACTGGTGTGCGATCGAGTTCAACCTGCTCTACCGCTGGCACCCGCTGGTGCCGGACACGATCGGCACCGGCCCGGGGCAGCTCGCCTCGACGGAGTTCCGCAACAACAACCCGCTCGTCATCTCCGAGGGCATCGAGGCGTTGATGGCGCTCTGCTCGATGGAGGCCGCCGGCCGGATCACGCTGCGCAACACCCCGGCTTTCCTGGTCGACAGCCCCAACCCGGAGTGGCCGTCCGTCGAAGCGGTCACGATCGCGCTGATGCGCAACGCGCGCCTGCGGTCCTTCAACGACTACCGCGAGGCCTACGGGCTGCACCGGATGCACAGCTTCGAGGAGCTGACCGGCGATCGCGAGGTCCAGCAGCGCCTGAAGGCCCTCTACGGGCACATCGACAAGCTCGAGTGGTACGTCGGCATCTTCGCCGAGGACTCGCCCGACTACATGATGATGGGCGAGCTGATGACCTACATGGTCGCCAACGACGCCTTCACCCAGGCGCTGACCAACCCGCTGCTCGCGCGCAACGTCTTCAACGAGGACACCTTCACCAAGACCGGCATGAAGGTGATCTCCGCGACCAGCTCCCTGCAGCAGATCGTCGCCCGCAACTCGCGGCGCCCGGACGCGATCCACGTCAGCTTCAAACGCGCGAACTAGCGGAGGTTCCAATGAGCAGCACGCAGCAGAGTGACGTCGCGGCCCTCGCGCAGCTCCTGCACGAGACGGCCGAGGCCCATGGCTCCTTCGAGGCGATCGCTCCACCGCACGACTGGTGGGACTGGTACGCGGCGTACATGCACGCCCGCCAGGCCGGCGGCACACCGGATGAGGCGACCGCGAGCGCCGACCGCTACATGGCGGAGGTCAAGCAGGTCGTGGTATCGCGCTGAGCCCTCACGAGACCAGCTGCTGGCCGCCGTCGATGTCATAGGTCGCGCCGGTGAGCGCGGTGTTGATCATGAGGTGGACGGCGAGCGCGGCCACGTCGGCGGGGCCGACGACGCGCCCGATCGGGAGCATCGACCGCAGCTCGTCGCGCCGCCGATCCAGGTCGTCGCCGAGGATCGCGGCCGAGAGCGGCGTGTCGACGAAGCCCGCGGCGATCAGGTTGACGCGGATCGGCGCGACCTCGAGCGCGAGGTTGGCGATCAGCGTGTTCTGCGCCACGGTCGCGGTCGAGGCGATCGCGAGCCCGACCCGCGGGCGGCGCGCGCCCGTCCCGCCCATGAACACCAGCGAGCCGAGCGGCCGGACCTTGCCGACGGCGACACGGGCGATCGTGAGGGTGAGCAGGAGGTGCTCGGTGAGGCCGCGCTGCGCCTCCTCCCGAGACATCTCCAGCGGCGGTCCGTAGTGCGGTGCGCCGGCCGTGACCATCACGTGGTCGATCGGCGACTGGAGCTCCGCGAAGAACGCTTCGACGGCGGCGGGATCGGTGGCATCGAACGCGGCGGTCCGCTGGACATCGAGCTCGTCCGCGGCCTGATCGAGCCGCGCTTGGTTGCGGCCGGTGAGCACGACCTCGGCGCCTTCGCCGAGGGCGCGCCGGGCGGTCTCGAGGCCGATGCCGGCGCTGCCGCCGATCACGACGACGGTCTGCCCGAGCAGTTCCGGTTCGCGTGTGGAGGGTGTCATGGGTGCTCCGGTGGGTCGGCGGTTGACGAGGTGGGTGCCGCTCAGGCCGGGATCAGGTCGGACTCCGAGCTCGGCATCGCGCTCGGCAGCTCCCGGCGCGACCGGATGCCGAGCTTGGTCCGCCATCTCCGAGAACAGGCTCAAGACGCCCAGGCCGACGAGAAACCGGTCCGGCGCGGCGCCCGCGCTGCGCCCGAAGACGATCTCGAGCGCCTGACGCTGCGGCAGCGGCAGCCGCGGAAGCCGATCGAGCATCGGTGCGCAGAGCTGATGCAGGCTGGCGAAGGCCAGCTCCATCTTTGACTCCACGCCCGTCGCCCGCGCGAGCGAGACGTCCGTGGCCGAGGCGACGAGGTGGTCCAGGAGCGCGGTCTTGCCGATGCCGGCTTCGCCGCGCAGCACCAATGAGCGGCTCTCGCCGCCCCGGATCGCCACGACGAGCGCATCGAGCGCGGCGCATTCTTCGGCCCGTCCCCGCAGCCCGTCCATCCTCAAGCGGATCGTAAAGGACGCGCGGGTCCGTATGTGGATTTCAGTACGGTGACGAACCGTGTCCGGCGGTGTGCACCTGCCCGCGCTCGACGGGGCGACCGAATGGCTCAACACCGAGCCGCTGGACCCTGCCGGCCTGCGCGGACACGTCGTCGTCGTGAACTTCTGGACGCTGACGTGCATCAACTGGCTGCGCCAGGAGCCGTACGTCCGCGCGTGGTCGCAGGCCTACCGCGACGACGGGTTGATCGTCATCGGCGTCCATACGCCGGAGTTCTCCTTCGAGCAGGAGCTCGAGGGCGTGCGGGAGGCGACGCGGGTGCGCGGGATCGACTACCCGGTCGCGCTCGACAACGACTACGAGGTCTGGAGCGCCTTCAGCAACCACTACTGGCCGGCGCTGTACTTCGTCGACACCGACGGCATCATCCGCGACCAGCACTTCGGCGAGGGGCGCTATGAGCACTCGGAGCACACGATCCAGCGGCTGCTCGGCGTCAAGCGCGATCACGTGGCGGTCGAGGGGACCGGTGTGGAGGCGCCGGCGGACTGGCATCACCTGCGCACGCCGGAGACCTATCTCGGCGCCGCGCGCGGCGAGCGCTCCGATCATTGGTCGCTCGACGGTCGCTGGCGGACCGGGCGGGAGAGCGTCGTGCTGGAGGAGGCGGGCGGGAGCATCACGTACCGGTTCCACGCGCGTGACGCGCACCTCGTCCTGGCACCGGGAGTGCGCGATCCGATCGCGTTCCGGGTGCTCCTCGACGGGGAGGCTCCGGGCCCGTCGCACGGGGCGGACGTCGACGCCGAGGGCAACGGGGTGCTGCGCGACGGGCGGCTCTATCAGCTCTTGCGCGAGCCCGGCAAGGTGCGCGAGCGGACGC
Source organism: Solirubrobacter ginsenosidimutans (assembly GCF_027587205.1). The sequence continues at coordinate 218,338 of NZ_JAPDOD010000004.1, read as the reverse complement.
TTGAGATCACGTTCCTCGCGCCCGGCGCCGAGGCGTACGCGTTCACGTTCGGATAGTGCGCGCGCTCTGCGCGTTGGTCAGGCCCCAGCTGACGATCCGCTCCGGGTGGATGCGGATCAACGGCGTGGGCAGCGCGATCGCCTCGCCGCGCCCGCGGATCTCGATCCCGCGCGGATGCCAGGGCTCGGTGCTCGCCAGATCGTCGATCACGATCGCGGCCCGGCCTGAGCGGGCGATGTCACGGAACTTCTTGGTGTCCTCGAGCTCGTAGCCGCCGATGTCGATCGTCTCGCTGGCGGCGTTGTAGAAGAACGCGACCGGGACGACGTGCGGGGTGCCGTCCGCACCCACCGTCGCGAGCCGACCGAGCTGCCGGCCTCCGACCATGTAGCGCAGCTCGATCTCGGTGAACACGCTCACGGGGTTCAGAAGGACCGGTGGGCGCTGTAGCCGCACTGCACGCTCGCCGGCGGGAGCTGCAGCGGCACGCTCTGCTTGCCGGCCCGCAAACCTTCCACGGCGGCGTCGGGCAGGAACGCGACCCAGGCGTTCTCGCCGCGCAGGGAGAACGTGCGGGGCCGGATGATGCGCTTGCCTTCGAGGATCACCTGCGGCGCTGTGAGCCCGTCCGGCAGGGGGCCGTAGACCATGGCCTGACGCGGGTCGCAGGGAACGGTGACGGCGGCGCGGTAGCGGTTGACCGGACCGTCGATCGGGGTCCCGGGGTGCGGGTCCGTGCAGAAGGTCGGCGCCTGCGGCGGGCCGGTCGCGAAGGCGGTCAAGCAGGGTGGCTCGCCCGAGGTCCGGACGAGTTCGAAGCGCTGCGCGCCGCGCCTGGCCAGGACGGTGCGCTTGACCCGCGGCACCCGGATCCCCTTCGTGCTGAGGCCGATGATCGTGCCGGCCGCGTTGCGGACCACCGCGCCGGTGACCTCGCGGCCGGCAGCGATCTGCGCGGCGAAGAACCGGACGCGGCCCGCCCACCGGCCCGTGTAGGCGGGGCCGTCGGTCGTGCCCACCGTGACGTCCCGGCCGCGGTTCAGCTGGAGCGTGATCCGCGCCGCGTCGCGGCTCAGCGCGCCGGCGACGGTCCGGCCCTGCCGGATGAGCGCCGGAGCGTCGGAGTCAAACGGCGGCGGCGGGCACGTGCCGGCCGGCAGTGCGCTGCCCAGGCCGACGCACAGCGTCTCGCCCTGGTCGGCCACGAGCAGCGATTCGCCGCCGGCTGCCGCGACCGCGACGGCGCCGGCCGGCGGCGCCAGCGGCTCCAGGTCCCCGCTGAAGTGCACATCGCCTCGATCGTCGCCGACGCACGGCCGGCCGCCGGGTTCCGTGCCGACCAGGATCTGGGCGACGCCTTGGCCCGCGGCGTCGAGCGCCGTCGCCGTGCGAACGGCCTCGCCAGGCGGCACCGTCGCGCCGATCGCGCGCCGGCCGCCGAAGACCGCGGGCAGCTCCTGTGCCGGGATGCCGACCTCTCCGCCGCTGCCCAACGTCAACCGCACGCTCTCCACGCCCGCGGCGACGATCCCGCCGACGAGATCAGGCGCGCCGCACTCGCCCAGCAGCTGCAGTCCGTTCTCGCTGTCGAGGTCGCAGATCCCGCCGCCGCCGAAGCGGTTGGCGACGTCGACGCACGCGAGCGTCCGCAGGCGGTCGGCCTGGTCGGGCGTCGGCGCGAGCCGCAGTTCGGTGTGCGCCTCGACGCCTTCGTCGTGCGTGCCGAAGACCGGCGTGAGGTTGGCGCCGAGGTCGATGTAGCCGGCCGGGCCGCCGTCGATGCCGAGCAGCGTTCCGTCCACCCCGTAGAAGCGCACGAACATCGCGCTCGGCGGGGCCGGGATGAGCACGAAGCGCTCCGCGAACCCGCGCGCGGCGAACGTCCGGTGCCGCGCCCGCTTGCCGCTCCGGCTCTCGGTCTCGGCCGTCGTGACGGAGGCCGGCACGGCCGCCGCGTAGTTGTCGAAGCCGATGTACGGGAACATCCGCACCGGCCGCTGCGCGGACCGCGGGATCCGTCCGCACTGGTCGCCCTGATAGTGCCGGTTGCGCCGCAGCGTGATGCAGACCTTGCCGCCCTTCTCCTGCGCCTGCAGCGTGAACTCGCCGGTTCGCGCGACGGTCTTCGCGGCCGCGTGCGCCGGAGCGCACCACACCAACGCCAGGACCGCGATGAGCGCGCCTCGCCACATGCCACCAACCTAGTGTGTCCTGAGTGGGCAGTGCGCCGCACGCTTGGTTGACGAACCGCGCCGGGTGGGGGGAGGGGAGACAGAAAGGGCGTTCTCACGCACGCCGATTCCCCGGATGCCGCGGTCTGCGAGGGGGGTGGGGTCAAAAAACGTCCTGACAGGAAGCTTTTTGACCCCACCCCCATCAACGCGCCAACTCGACCAGTGCGAACCCGATCGAAACCCGCGCGCGGACCCTCAAACGCGCACGGTCCACCATGGCGACCGAGAGACGGGCGCGAGGGACACCCTTTCCTTCTCCGTGGCCCGTAACTGTCGGTATCCCGGCGCGGCAATTCGAGCCGACAGAGCCGAGCCGCGAGGCGGACTCACGGCAGCCCATGACCGGTGGCTCGCCACTCCCCCCTCCCCACAGGGCGCAGTTGACTTTCGTCCCTCTAAGCGCTCACAGCGCGTCGCAGTCCTCAGCGCGCGCGGGCGACGACGCGCAGCTCGCACGTGTGGCGGCCGGCGTCGCTGCGCAGCCAGCAGTCCTGCGGGCCGGGGAGCATCTCGGTGAACTCGAACGGCGCGCCAGGCGCCTGCTCGCGCGCGGGAGCGACGAAGCGCGCCAGCGTGCGGGTGAGCGAGGCGCTCTTGAAGTCGACGTAGCGGGGCTTGCGCTCCAGCGGCGAGCGTGCGAAGACGCGGCGGGGGAGACCACGGTCGCGCGCCCATGCGGCGAGCTCGGGCGCGCCGGTCGGCAGCTCGTTCGCCGGCGCCGACCAGTGCTCGCGGCGCACCACGAGCTTGCCGAGCTGCGCCCGCCCTTCGTGCTCGCCGATCGGGTCGAAGCTGCGCAGGGCGGCGACGAAGATCGGCAGATAGAGAAACCGCGCGAGCGGGGTGCGAAACGTGCCCTGGCGGTCGCGCACGTGCCCGTCGCCGTCGATGACGACGTCGTCCAGCGCGACGCGGTGGGTGCCCGGCGGCGCGGGCTCATCCCCGCTGGTGACGACGACGTCGCCCTCGGGATACAGGGGCCAGCTGCGCGCGGTCATCTCGACCACGCCCCGTCGCGGCGGCGAGAGGTGGACGCCGGGGCCGGCCTCGGCGGCGATGCGGCGCAACATCCCGGCGGGATCGGGGTGCCGTAGCCCGAACAGGCCCTGCGCGAGCGGGTTGTCGCCGCCGTGGAAGTCGCCGAGCACGACCAGGAAGTCGCCGCGGGCGATCGCGTCGGGGCTCTGGGCGGCGATCTGCAGATCGGCCGAGTGGTAGTCGGACGCGTACCAGGCGGGCGTCCAGTCGGCGAACGCGGCGGCGTCGCCGTTCACCGCCGACGCCCAGCGGCGCCGCAGCTCCTCCTGCTCCTCGCCCATCTGGTCCCAGAGACCGAAGCCCGCGCCCATGAGGCGGCCGAGCAGCGGGGCGAGCGGCCCCTCGTGGCCGTGCGCGATCCGCTCGAGCAGCTCGGTGCCGCGGTCGAACACCCGCCCGCACCACCAGCGCGACGCGGCGAGGACGATCGGCAGGCTCGAGCGCAGCTCGTCGATGACCGCGGGACCGAGTGTCAGGTCGAGGTCGCGCATGCTGTCCAGGTAGGCGATCGTCCGCCCGCCGCCGCTGTCGCCGGTCGCGTGCGCAGCGGCGCGACCGGTCACCTGTTCGAAGACGGCGTCGAGCTGATCGAGCGCGGCGGCCACGTGCTCGCGGGGCGCGTTGCCCACGTCTTCGCGCGTCCGTTCGAGCCGGTCGAGCGCGGACGTGTCGTGCAGGAGCGGGCGCAGCGCGCGCTCGGGGAACGGGCCCATCGGCAGCGGGGCGTGCACGCCGGACGAGAACGCCAAGGCCTCCATCGCCCAGGTCTCGAAGTGCACGACGCGCTCGCGTTCGAGCGTGCCCGCGCGGACCGCGATCGGCGCACCGTCGGCTGCGAACGACCCCCACGCCAGCGGGCCGAAGAACCCGATCGTGTCGTTCTTCGCGCAGTAGCGCTGCCAGTACCCGGCGACCACGTCCGTCCAGCGGCGCTGCTTCGACGGGCTGCCGGGCGCGCCGGCGGCGAGCTTGTCGACGGCGCGGGTGAGCGACTCACGGCTCTGCCACGCGACCGCCTCGCGGAAGGCGGGATCGCGAGCGACGCGCGCGAGCCGCTGCTCCTCTCCGGGCCCGAACACGTCGAGCCCCTCCACCGGGAAGCCCGAGCTGCGCACGGCGAACTCCGGCCACAGATCCCACTCGCGCGTCAGCTCCATATTCACTAGAGTGTCACCTTAGTCAATGGCAGTCAAACGCAAGTACGATGCGCCAGGACGCCGCGAGGCGGCGGCCCAGACCCGCGAGCGGGTGTGCGCGGCGGCAGAGGCGCACTTCCTCCGCGACGGCTACGCCCGCACGAGCATCCGCGCCGTGGCAAAGGCGGCGGGCGTGGCGGAGGCGACCGTCTACCTCGCGTTCCCGAACAAGCCCGCGCTCCTGAACGCCGTCATCCTGCGCGCCGTCGGCGACAACGCCTCCGAGCCTCTCGACGTCATCGCCGCCGCGCCGCCTGCGGAGATCCTGCCCCGCCTCGCGACCTCCAACGCCGCGCTCATGGTCCGGGCCGGAGCGCTGATCGCACTCGGCGAGGCCGCGAGCCTGATGGACACCGAGTTGCGCCCCTGGCGAGACCGCGCCCACACGAACCTGCGCGCCGCGTTCCGCGTGATCGCCGGCGCCCTCGACGCCGCCGGGCTCCTACGCGTGAGCGCCGCCGAGGCCGCCGACACCCTCTACGCCCTCGCGAGCGAGAGCACCTACCTGCGCAGGAGCGAGGCCGCCGGGCCCGGCGACTACGCGCGGTGGCTCGAGCGCGTCCTCACCGCGGCGCTGACCTGATCGCTGCGCTAGGCGCTGCCGAGGCGGGCGCGCATGCCGGTCGCGGCGCGGTCGAAGACCGTGCGGTCGTGCATGAGCTGGAACTGCTGGTTGGCGGCTGAGCCGAGGGCGTCGAACTCGAAGGCGAGCTGGGCGGGCTCGACCGACGGGTCCAGCTCACCCGCCTCCTGGGCCTTGGCGATCTCGCGTTCGAGGAAGGCGAGGAACTGGCGCATGTCCTCGGTGACGATCTCGCGGACCGCGTTGTCCGGGCGGCTGTCGAACTCGGCCTTGACGCTGCAGAAGAAGCACCCGCCCGGGAAGACCTCGGCGCGGAAGTAGCGCAGCCAGTCCTCGAGCAGCGCTTCGAGGCGGGCGCGGCCGCGGGGGAGCGACCGCGACGGGCGCACGACGTGGTCGACGAAGCGCCGGCGGGCCGCGGCGATCGTCGCCAGCTGGAGCTCCTCCTTGGAGCCGAAGTGGGCGAAGAGGCCGCTCTTGCTCATCCCGAGCTCGGTCGCCAGGCGGCCGATCGTCAGCCCTTCCAACCCCTCGACCGAAGCGAGGTCGGCGGCGGCCTGGAGGATCGACTCGCGGGTCGCGTTGCCGCGGCGCTTGCGGCCGTCGGCCTCGTCGTCGGAGACGGGCTCGGCGCTCGCGAGCGTCTCCAGATCCTCGGCGTCGACCATGCCGAGAAAAGTAGCACGATCGTTCGATCTGTGGTACAAAGCACGACCGATCGTTCTTTTTTACACCGACCAGAGGCGGACTCGATGACTGCGATCGCGGTACCGCGAACCACTCAGAACGTGCTGGCGGTCGCCGCCGGCGCGGCCTTCCTGGCCCTGCTGGACACGACCGTCGCGAACCTCGCCGTCGCCGACGTGCAGACAGACTTCGCGGGCATGTCGGTGAACGGGGCGACGTGGATCATCACGATCTACGCCGTCGTGTTCGCGGCGCTGCTCGCGCCCGCCGGGCGGGTGGCGGACGTCGTGGGACGGCGCACGCTGCTGATCGCCGGCGTCGGCGGGTTCACCGCCATGAGCCTGGCCTGCGCGCTCGCGCCCAGCCTGCCGGCGCTGCTGGTCGCGCGAGCCCTCCAGGCCGCGGCGGCGGCGGCGATGATCCCCGCCTCGCTCGCCGTCGTCCTCGCCGACACGCCGCCGGAGCGCCGCGCCGCCGCGATCGGCGCGTGGAGCGCCGCCGGCGCCCTCGCCGCCGCGGCCGGGCCCGCGATCGGCGGCGTCCTCGTCGATCAGGTCGGCTGGCGTGCGCTGTTCCTCATCAACGTCCCGGTCGGCGTGCTGATCGTGCTCGGCGCGCGGCAGATCCCGGCCGGGAAAGGCGCGGGACACCTCCCGGACGCGCTCGGGACGCTCCTGCTCGGCGTGGGGATCGGCGCCGCGGCGCTCGGCATCTCGCAGGGTTCGACGTGGGGCTGGGGCGACCCGAAGACCGTCGCCGCGATCCTCGGCGGCGTGCTGGCCGCCGCGGCCGCGATCTGGCGTTCCACCCGCCACGCCTACCCGGCGCTCGAGACCCGCCTGTGGCGCTCAAAACGCTTCGCCACGGCCAACGTCGCGAGCCTGCTCTACGGCGCCGCGCTGTTTCCGTGGATGCTCGTCGGCGTCCTCGTGCAGGTGACGCTGTGGGACTACTCGCCGCTGCAGGCGGGCCTGGGCATGACGCCGGGCGCGATCGTCGCCGCGGTCGTCGCCGTGCTGGCGTCCAAGCGCCCGCACAAGCCGGTCATCCTCGTCGGCGCCGCCACGCTCGCCGCGGCCGGCGCGATCTGCGCCTTCGCCCTGCCCGCGACGCCGGACTTCCTCGGCTTCTGGCTGCCGGTGGGCGTGCTGATCGGGATCGGCATGGGCGCGGTCACCACCGGCATCTCGACCGCCGCCGCGCTCAGCGTCACCCCGGACCGCTTCGCCGCCGCGGTCGGCCTGAACTCCGCGGCCCGCCAGGTGGGCGGCGCGCTCGGCGTCGCCGTGCTGGCGGGAATCGTCGACGGCGACATCGCGTCCTTCAAGGACGTCTACCTCTTCTGCACACTCGCGACGCTCGGCGTCGCCCTCGCCGGGAGCCGGCTATGAAGCTCGACATCACCCTCGATGAGATCCTCGAAGACCTCTGCCACAACGGCCTGCCGCCGGGGCGCTGGAACGTCCCTCAGAGCCCGAACTCGGCCCGGAAGTCCTCCGGCACCAGGTCCACGTACTCCGGGTGGCGCGAGATGTACCCGTTGACGAACGGGCAGAACGGCAGCACCGCCACGCCCGCCGAGCGTGCTTCGCCCAGCACGGCCGCGATCAACTGAGACGCGAGCCCCTGGCCTTCGAAGCGCGCATCGATCTCGGTGTGGATGAACGCGATCAACCCCTCGCGGCGGCGATACTGCACGAAGCCGGCGAGCTCGTCGGAGACGTGGATCTCATAGCGGTGCTGGTCCGGGACGTCTCTGATGGTCACGTACGGCAGAACCCTAACCGCCATAACGGAGGAGGAGCAGTGTCAAGGACTCCGCAGGAAGTGTTCCAGCACCACGCCGAGGTGCTGATCGCGGGCGATCTCGAGGGCATCGTCAGCGACTACGCCGACGACGCGGTCTTCATCACGCCCGCCGGCGCGCTGCACGGCAAGGACGGGGTGCGCGAAGGCTTCACGAAGTTGCTCGCCGACGTCCCGAACGCCGAATGGGCCGTCCCGACGCAGATCTTCGAGGGCGACGTCCTGTTCATCGAGTGGAGTGCGAAGGCGGCGAACTCCCGGGTGGAGGACGGCATCGACACGTTCGTCTTCCGCGACGGCGAGATCACCGTGCAGACCGTCAGGTACACGTTGATCGACTGAACATTTTAGGTTTGGCGAGCGTGTCTACGGAGCACGCGTGCGAGCGAGATGAAGAGGCCCCTCCTCGCCGCCGTGGGCGCGCTCGCCGCCCTCGCCTTCGGTGCTCCCCAGGCGCTCGCCGCCTGCCCCGCGCAGCCACTCGACCAGACCTTCCGGCCCTGGCTCGACCCCGCCTACTACCAAGCGGCGCCGGACAGCGGCTTCGAGGCCGGCGGCAGCTGGGTACTGGCGGGCGGCGCGACGGTCGTCGACGGCAACCAGCCGTTCCTCGCCGGCACCCGCTCGCTCGACCTCCCGCCGGGCTCCTCCGCCACCACCGCGCCGATCTGCGTGACCGTCGCCCACCCGACGATCCGCTTCTTCGCCCGCAACGCCGGCGCGGCCCTCTCGCCACTGATCGTCACCGTCCAGTTCAAGACACTGCTCGGCCTGCAGCTCGAGCTGCCGGTGGGTGTCGTCCTGGGCGGCGGCGAGTGGCAGCCGACGCTGCCACTGCTGATGCTCGGCAACCTGCTGTCCAACGAGGTCCGCTTCCGCCTGACCGCGGCACCGGACAGCGCCTGGCAGGTCGACGACGTCTACGTCGACCCTTACAGCAAGGGATAGACGCGCAGCGCGAGCAGCGCCAGGTCGTCGCGCGGAGGCCCTTCGGCCTCCGCCTCGGCCTGCGCGGCGAGATGATCGACGATGCCCTGCGCGGAGCGCCGCCGCGCGCCGCCGATCGCCGCGTCCAGGTGCGCGCGTGACCACACCCGCGGCGCCGTGACCTCGGTCAGGCCGTCGGTGTAGAGCACGAGCGCGTCGCCCGGACCGAGCTGCGAGCTGCGGTCGTCGAGGTCGACGTCGGCGAGCACGCCGAGCAACGTGCCGGTCGTCCCGAGCTCCTCGACCAGCCCCGTCGAGCGCAGGATCCGGGGCAGCGGGTGGCCTCCGCTTGCGACCGTGGCGATCACCGTCCCGTCGGTCTCCAGCTCCAGGCGCGCGATGGCGAGCGTCACGAACCGCCCCGCCTGCTGGCGCAGCATCGCCGAGTTCAGCCAGCGCAGGATGCCCGCGGGGGAGCGGTTGCGCATGACCGCGGCGCGGATCGTGTAGCGCACCATCGCGGTCACCGCCGCGGCGGGCGCGCCCTTGCCGCACACGTCGCCCATGACCGCGAACCACTCGCGCTCACCGGTCGCGAAGAGGTCGTAGAAGTCGCCGCCGACCTCGATCCCCTCGCCCGCGGGGCGGTAATGCGCGGCGGCCTCGACCCCGGGGATCTCCGGCAGCTCGGGCGGGAGCAGGGACTGCTGCAGCGTGTGGGCGATCGTCGCGCGCTGGTGGTAGAGGTTCGCGTTGTCGACCGCCGACCCGACCCGGAGCCCGAGATCCTCGGCGAGCGCGATGTCGGGCTCGCTGAAGTGGTGGTTGTGCAGCGTGATCGTGCCGGCGATCCCGTCGCGGACGAGGATCGGCACCGCCAGCGCAGTCGTCCGGCCCGCCTCGACCCACAACCTCGGAGTCCCGCGCGCGACGACCTCTTCGAGCCCGGGCGGCGAGACCATCTGGCCGCGGCTGGCGCCCATCAGCCGCAACTCTCCATCCTCGAACAGGTGGATGGCGCAGTCGTCGGCGAGCGTCGCTGCGACCAGCCGGGCGACCTCGGGCAGCGTCTCCTCGAGCTCCAGCGACCGGGCCAGCGCCCGCGAGCTGTTGGCCAGGAAGCGCTGCGCCTCCTCGGCCTGCTTGATCTCGGTGATGTCCTCGAAGACGCTGATCGCCAGTCGCGCGCCACCGTCCTCGAGCACCGGGCTGGCCTTCACGCGCGACCACCGCGACTCGCCGGGGTGACGCACGACGAGCGCCTCGGCGGGCGCGCCCTTGAACACCCGCCGTCCCGGCAGCAGGTCGGCCGGGACGCCCAGCCGCGAACCGAACTCGTCCGCTCCGCCCAGCAGCCGCGCGGCGGCGGCGTTGACGTAGACGAGACGGCCGTCCGGATCCTCGGCCGCGACGGCATCGGCGACGCCTTCCAGGATCGCGCGCAGCTCGGCCGACGTGCGCCGCATCAGCTCCTCCAGGCGCAGGTTCTCGAGCGAGACCGCGGCCTGCGCGGCGAGGTGCTCCAGCAGGTCACGCTCGACAGGGGAGAAGGCAGCTCCGGGACGCGCGACGACGAGCACGTGGCTCAGCCCGACGGCGATCGCCAGGGCGCCGTCGCACAGGGTCCCGAGGGAGAGCTCCGCCGCGCGCAGGGCGTCGTCGTCGCGGCCGATCGTCAGCCGCGCATGCAGCACACCCGCCTCGTCGAGCTCGCTCAAGCGCCCGCAGTCGGCCTGCAACGCCTCGATCGTGGTCGTCAGCAGCATCCGCTCGAGCGCGCTGCGATCCTCGGGCGGGCTCGCCGATTCGCCCGCCTGCAACCGCCCCGCCTGGCGGCGCAGATCCTCCGCGCGCGCGTCCAATGCGCGGGTGGAGCGCCGGAACGCCCGCTCCAGTGCGAGCTCGTGCGCGATCCGGCTGCTGCGCTCGCGGGCGATCAGGCCGAGCAGGGCGCCGGGAGCGATCGCGAGTAGGTACGCGTGCTGGTAGACCTCGGACGCGAGCACCGCGAGGAAGCCGATCGGCGCCAGCGTGGCGTCGATCAGATACACCAGCGCCAGGACGGGCAGCAGCTCGCTGGGGGAGATGCCCGCGCCCAGCCATTCGCGCAGCGTCGAGGCCGTGAAGTCGACCGAGATCTGCGCTGCGAGCGCGAGCAGGAGCACACCCCAGGCGGCGTCGACCGGGTCGCCGCCGGAGAGCGCGGCGATGACCACGGCGGGCCCCACCGCGTACCAGCCGTCGGCGATGATCACGAGCAGGCGCTCCGGGTGCGCCCGCCGCCGCAGCAACTCGGGCAGCTCGCCCAGCAGCGAGCCGGCCGTGACCAGCAACGGCACCGCCGCCGCGGGCGTGAGGAAGAGCATCGGGACGAACACCAGCTGGGTCGGGCGGATCAGACCCGGCCCGAGCGGGAAGCGCACCCGCCGCATCAGCGCGTAACACAGCGTCAGCAGGACGGCGGTGGAGGCATCGTGCTCGTGGGGCGCGACGAGCGCCATCACCATGGCCACGACGAGGAGCAGCACGGCCGCGGTCGTCTCGACGCCTCGCTCGCGGGCGGACAGGCGGCGGGTGAGAGCGGGCCCTCGGCGTTCGAGCAGCGCTTCGGCGACCGCGGCCGCGGCAGCGACGGCGACCTGGGGCTTCTTCAACGCCGCGCCCATGTGCGAAGGGAGTATCCGCGTGCGGACACGCCGGTCCGCCGGTTCCCTTTTGCACCTCGAAGCCACTTTTCTTACACATGGCCGAAGTGGCCCGGACTGAGCGGAAACTACGGGGTCAGCGCGCGAACATTGCGGCCTAGAGCGTGTCGCTCGTGCCGGCGTGGAAGGCGTTGTCCTTGACGCCGAACCACTTCGACAGGATCAGCCGTGCGGCGGGCGCGGCGGTCTCGGCCCCGAACCCGCCCTTCTCGACCGTGACGACGACGACGATCGGGCGCTCCGGATCGTTGACGAAGCAGGCGTACCAGGCCTGGTCGGGGTTGACGCCGCGCTCGGCCGTGCCGGTCTTGCCGTAGACCGTGTAGCGCTTCGGCCAGCCCTTGAACACGTCGGCAGAGGTCCCGTCGGGCTGCGTCGTGGCTGCCTTGAGGCCGCCGAGGATGACCTGGCGATCGCGCGCGCTGAGCTTGATCTTGCGTCGCGGGTCGGTGTGGATCGCGTGGATCGGGAAGCCATTGCCGTCCTCGACGGAGAGCCCGAGGTGGGGCTTCACGATCGTGCCGTCGTTGGCGATCGCCGAATAGGCGACGGCGAGCTGCAGCGGCGTGGCCTGGAGGTCGCCCTGACCGACGGCGAGGTTGACGTTGTCGCCCGGCGTCCAGGGCTTGTCGATCCCGCCGCACTTGTACAGCGCCGGCAGCGTGTTCTGCAGCAGGTGCGCCTTGTCGACGCAGGCGGCGTACGCCTTGTACTCGCGGGTGCGCCACGCCGAGTCGGGGACGAGGCCGGGGGACTCGCCGGGCAGGTCGATCCCGGTCTTTGACCCGAAGCCGAACCGCTTCGCCCAGCGCTGGATCAGGTTGTCGTGATCCTCCGCGGCCGCGCCGAGCTGGAAGAAGAAGATGTCCGAGGAGACCTTCAGGGCGTCGGCGACGTTGATCGTCCCGAAGCTCGCCTGGTTGGCGTTCTGGTACTTCTGCGTGCCGAGCGCCCAGTGGCCCGTGTCGTCGATCGTGTAGCTGGGGTTGATCAGCCCGCCCTCGAGCGCGGCGAACGCGGTGACGGGCTTGAACGTCGAGCCGGTGGGATAGGCGGACTCGGTGACGCGATTGAGCAGCGGCGCGTCCTGGGCTTGCGAGGTCAGTTCCTGATACGTCTTGTCCGAGAACGGCTTGGCGAGCTTGCTCGCGTCGAAGCTCGGCGCGGACCCCATCCCGTACACGGCGCCGTTGCGCGGGTCCATCGCCAGCCACGCGCCCGCGCGGGTGGGGTACTTGGAGGCGCTGAGCGCCTTCGCCAGCGCGGCGTCCCCGGCCTGCTGCAGCCCGAGGTCGAGCGTCAGCTGCAGCCGGTCGCCCTGCTTGGGCTCGGTGACCTTGACGCCCTGGCTCTCGTCGAGCTGCCCGCTCGCGTCGACGGTCAGGCGGGTCTTGCCCGGCACGCCGCGCAGGACCTCGTCGTAGTGCTGCTCGAGCCCGCTCTGGCCCTTCTCCTGCGAAACCGTGCCGAACAGCTGCGCCGCCAGCGATCCGTGCGGGTACTCACGCAGGAACGTGTCGGTGATCACGACGCCCGGGAACTGCTGCGGCCGTTCGCGCATGTAGTCGAACTCGGCGCGCGGGACGTCGGTGCGGATCGTGACGTTCGTGTACGGCGCCTCCGCGAGCCCGCGGATCACCCGTCCGTGCACGGTCTCGGGGCGGATCTGGAGCACCCGCCCGATCCGCGCGTAGAGCTGCGCGAGCTCCGGCTCGGTCGCGGGCAGCGGCGGGATCGGGACCGCCTTGGCCGTCTCGGCGGCGGCGCGCAGCCGCGCCGTGGCGGCGTGCTCCGCCTTGGTCGCCCTGTGGCCGTCGTCGCGCAATTGGCGCTCCAGCGCCTTCAGTTGCGTCTCCGCCCGCGCCCGCGCGTTCTCGGCGTCGGCGAGCGCGACGTGGTAGTCGTCGCCCTGCGTCCGGACCGCCGCGGGCAGCGACGCGGGCGCGATCTGCACCACCGCCGCCCTGCGCGTCGTCACCAGCTTGTGGTCGTTGCGATCCACGATGTCGCCGCGCGGGGCCTCGATCGGCACCACCCGCCGCCCGTTGTCGCGCGCCTGCGCGACAAACCGGCTGCCGGAGAGCACCTGCAGTGACCACAGACGGAAGAACACGGTCGCGAACAGCAGGAACGCGACCGCCCCGAGCACGGCGACGCGCCACGCCAGCTGGGGCGTGATCGGCGGCACCCGCTCGTCGGTACGGCGCACTGTCAATGCATTGCCTTCGCGGCGGGATCTGTGACGGGCACGACGCTCGAACGTAACCGCCACAAATGAGATCCCACGCAGACCGCATATCTGAACAGTCCTTCAGCTATCGTGTCGGTGATGGCGCACGGCTCCGAACACGAGGACGTCACGCGGCTGCTCGACGACGCCGCCTTCGCGCGTGCCGCGGCGGACAGCATCCAGGCGCTGTCGGCGCCGAGCCGGCTGCGCATCCTCGCCCGCCTGCACGCCGGGCCGGCCTCGGTGAACGAGCTCGCCGAGGCGGTCGGGATGGAGGGCTCGGCGGTGTCGCACCAGCTCCGGCTACTGCGGCATCTCGGGCTCGTGACCGGACAGCGGGACGGTCGCCAGGTCGTGTACGAGCTCTACGACGATCATGTCGCGGACCTGCTCGGGCAGGTCGTCTCGCACGTCGAGCACGTGCGGCTCGGCCTTGCGGGGCGCCATCAGGCGGTCGAGGCGTGAGCCACGCCCACACCCACTCGCACGGCCTCGTCCACGATTCGATCAAGCGTTCCCACGAAGGCGTGCGCGCCGTCTCGCTCGCGTTGGCGGTGCTGCTGCTCACCGCCGTGGCGCAGGTCGTCGTCTACGTCGCGTCCGGCAGCGTCGCGCTGCTCGCCGACCTGATCCACAACGCGGGTGACGCCGCGACGGCGATCCCGCTCGGCATCGCGTTCGCGCTGCGCAGTGCCCGCGCCGAGCGGTGGGCGGGGCTCGCGGTCGTGCTGGCGATCTTCGCCAGCGCGTGCGCCGCCGGCTACGAGGCGGTGGCGCGGATCGTCTCGCCGACCGACGTGCACCGGCTCGGCGCGCTCGCTCTCGCGGGGGCGATCGGCTTCGCCGGCAACTGGCTCGCCGCGCGCATCCGCACCCGCGCCGGCCGCCGTCTCGACAGCCCGGCGCTGGTCGCGGACGGGGCGCACGCGCGGGCGGACGCCTACGTCTCGCTGGCGGTCATCGCGTCGGCGGCCGTGGTGGCGATCGGCGCGCCGGTCGCCGACCCGCTGATCGGCCTCGCGATCACATTGGTGATCCTGCGGATCACGTGGACGTCGTGGCGGACGCTCCACGGCCACACGCACTAGCCACTCCACACCTCGAGACGGTGGCACTCCGTGATGCTCGGCGCCTCCCAGTCGTCGAGCACCCGCTCGACCGCCTCCCACGGGACCGGCCGCCGACGCTCTTGATTGTGCCGGCGCAGCTCGTGGGGGCGTGCTTCGACGGCGACGATCGTGACGTGGGCGCGATAGTCGGCGAGCAGCGAGATCGTGGAGGCGCGGAGCTCCCGGGAATGGTGGGTCGCGTTCCAGATGAACGGCTTGCCCTCGCGCAGATACGTGCGTGCCCGTTCACGGTCGTCGACGGCGATCGTCGGGCGCCCTTGGTGATGGCGGGCGATCCACTGGTCCTTGCCCGCGCCGGGCAGGCCGGACAGCACGACGACGCGGCTGCGGGTGTCGTCATGCGCCGCGTAGGCGGGGTCGCGGCTCGGGTGGGTGAAGTAGGTGAAGCGGGCGTGGTCGGACGCGAACGGGTACGGGCGCTCGAGGCAGCCGAGCTCCTCCGCGTGCACGGCGAAGAGGTCGACGTCGGTCGTCAGGTCGTCGCTGCGGGCGAGGGCGTCGGAGCGACTCAGCAGGTGCTGGCGGCGGACGCCGGCCTCGAGCGAGATCTCGATCGTGCGGCGCGTCGCGTGCTCGGAGTCGATCAGGCGATACGGCGCCATGTGGTGGCGGACGAGCCCGCAGATCCGCTCGCGCGCGAACGGGCTCAGGCCCGCTTCCCACAGCACGCGACGGGCGATGATCGCGCCGTGGCGGGCGTGGCCCGGCGCGGTCCAGCGGCCTCTCTCGTAGCGGGTCGTGGCGGGCTTGCCGGCGTCGTGCAACAGCGTCGCGAGCCAGAGCTCTCCACGGTCCTCGGGCTCCATCCGCCGCCACTGCGGCGACCGCAGCAGCTGCTCGGCGACCAGTCGCGTGTGGTCCAGGACGTCGGTCTCGCCATCGTCGACCGGGGTGCCGGCCAGCGCCGCCAGCCACGGGTGCTCGGCGGCGAGCACACGGAGATCCGGGCACGACGCGCCCGGCTCAGGCGTCGCCGGCAAAGCCATCGCTTACGCGGCGGCCTCGTCGGACACCGCGGGGTCGACAGCCCGGCACCGGTGGATGACGGTCATCCCCGGCACGATCGGGCACGCGTTGGCTCGCTTGAGCCAGCTCACGACGATGTGCCACGTCCGGCTCACCGCGCGAGCATCGCAGCCGGTCCGGACGATGATTTTCGGAGACGATCCCGGTCATGACTCCCATGCGCAAGCTCTTCTTCTCCATGAGTGTCTCGCTGGACGGCTACATCAATGGCCCGGACGGCACGTTCGGATGGACCGCTCCCAGCGAGGAGCTCCACCGGTTCCACAACGAGCGGGTGGCCAAGATCGGGACCCAGCTGCTCGGCCGGCGCCTCTACGAGACGATGCTCTTCTGGGAGGCCGACGAGTGGGACGACCCGGTGATGGCGGACTTCGCCCGCGTCTGGAAGGGGCTGGAGCGGATCGTCTTCTCGCGCACGTTGAGCACCGTGCAGGGCGACGCGCGGCTCGCGACCCGCGGCGTCGCGGAGGAGGTGGCGGCGCTGAAGGCGCAGCCGGGGAAGCCGATCGCGGTCGGTGGCGCCGGGCTCGCCGCCGAGTGCACGAAGCTCGGGCTGATCGATCAGTACGAGCTGTTCGTCTATCCGGTCGTGGCGGGTGGCGGGACGCCCTATTTCCCGCTCCTGGACGGCCTGCTGGAGCTCGAGCTGGCCGAGACGCGGACCTTCGGCTCAAACGTGGTCTACCTGCGCTATGTCGTCCCCGCCCTCGACTAGCCGCGGGCCGTAGGCCGGAGGGGCGATCAGGAAGCTCGTGCCGAAGCCGGAGCCGATGCCGATCACGCACGCGCCGACCCACGTCGTGGTCTTCCAGCCGATGCCGTGCTCGAGCGCGAGCAGCCCGAAGTAGGAGAACCAGAGCACGACCGCGGCGAGGCTGCCGACGAGGCGGATGCCGCCGAGCGTCAGCCGCCGCCGCGGGCCGGGCGCGAACCAGTGCTGCATCAGGTCGATCGAGACGCCCGTGAGGACGAGCACGATCAGCGTCCAGGCATCGCGGTACTCGGTCATGATGTTCATCAGCAGCCCGAACGCGGCGAACGTGATCGTGAACGTTCCGTCCGGGACCCGCCAGCGGCGCAGGATCAAGAGCGTCGGCCCGAGCAGCACGATCGTCGAGATGACGATCGAGCCGAGCGCCTGGCCGACCGTGTAGTAGTGGTACGGGAAGAGCTTGCCGCTGTAGTCGCGCAGGCCTTCGGAGAGCCCGATGTGCTGGTTGCTCATCACGTCGGGGAAGTGCTTGAGGTTCTCGACGAAGGCCTTCGTCGGCGCGACGTTGGTCATCCACGCCGACAGGTACATCGTGATGAAGTTGATCATCGCGATGAAGAGGATCCCGCTCAGCAGCGCGGGCAGGTACTCGCGCATGCTGGGGGCGATGTCGCGCTTGGCCCACATCGACCGGATGCCGGTGGAGGAGACGAGCAGCCCGCCGAGGAAGAGCGCGAGGTGCGGCGGGCTGACGATCGCCTCGACATTGATCTCGAAGCCGTAGAGCGAATGCCAGGTCAGGTCCGCCGGCCCGGCCACGCCGAGGATGCACAGCCCGATGATCGAGACGCCGTAGCCGACCGGGATCGCCTTGAAGTCGAACGAGCCGCGGCTGGGATGGGCGCCCGACTTGAGCTGGTAGCGGTTGATCAGGATCGCGACGTAGATCGCGAACACCGTCATGCCCGCGTAGAGCACGATGTGGGCGGTCGTGAAGAACGACTCGATGCCCGTCCGGTTGTTGTGGTTGCGGCCGTCGAAGAACAACGCGGTGATCGGCCAGATCGCGAGGATCATCGCGTTGAGGTCCTCACGCCAGGTCGTCGTCGGGCGCACGCCCAGGGCCGCTGCCGGCGCCTCGCGTACGGATTCGATCAGTCGTGAAGTGGCCACCGGCGTCGATCGTCCTCGACGCCGGGGGAGCGATCGATGAGAGCCCTCCGGCTAGAGGCCGGACTTGACCGCCTTCTCGAACGCGTCGACGCCGAACGAGCCCTCCAGGCGCGCGGTGATCTTGCCGCCCTTGTCGACGACGAACAGCCACGGCTCGGTCTCGACGTGGAAGGCCTGCAGCGGCGGTCGCAGCGCGCTGTTGAGCTTGTTGTCGGCCCAGACCTCCTGATGGATGAAGGTCATCCGCTTGCCGTATTTGGCCTTCATCTGCAGCGCGATGTCGGCCACCGGACCGCAGACCCGCGACACGCACAGCTGCGGCGTCGCGAACAACAGCGCGACCGGCTTCTTCCCCACCGCGTCGGCGAAGTTGGAGTGCATGTCGGTCTTCGGGTCGCGCGTGTCGAGCAGGTCCTTGTCGCCGTCGAGCGACTCGAGCGTGTCGGTGGCGACCTTCGGCGCGCTCTCGCCGACGTCCGGGATCGTGTCCTGCTTCTTGGTCTTGACCTGGATGCGCATCGGCGCGCCCACGAGCCGGCCGCCGCTGCGCGTCATCACCAGCACCGCCCACGTCCCGGGGGCCGAGAACTTGACCTGCGTGGCGTAGATCGCGGCGAACGGATCGGTCTCCGTCGCGGCCTGCTTGGAGCGATAGCGGGCCTGCGTGAGCAGCACGTCCGCGGGGGCGGCGAACGGGCCCTGCGCGGGCTGGTTGGGGGCGGGCGCGACGTAGATCGCGCTCGGCCCATAGATCGGCTTGCCGTCGGCGTCGATGACCCCGAACGCGAACCGGTTCTCGCCCGTCGTGTAGACCGAGCCGGCGACTGCCGCCTGCGGACCTGACGTGACCAGGCCCGCGATGTCCTCCAGCGTCTGACCCTTGACGGGCGGGAACGACGTCGGGTCGGGCGATTGCGCCTCGCGCACCGCGTCGCGCAGACCGGGCGTGTCCGGGACCTGCTCGACCGGATCGGTGTTCGGGGGCGGGGCGGAGTCGTTGCCGCCGCCGCACGCCGCGAGTAGAGCGGCGCAGACGAGAAGGATGGAAGCGATACGGATCATCGGAGCGGGCAAGGCTAGCCGGACGGTCACGCGGTTACACGCACCATGGGGCGCGTAATGTCAGTCGCCTTCATACTCCGCTCGGCGCCGAGCTTGAGCTCGACGTCGATGCGCTTCTCCGTGGCTGGGGCCGCACCCACGTAGAGGCCGTCCGAATAGCACGTCGGGAAGCGCACGTCGGCGGTCGCCGCCCCGAAGACGGACTCGCCCGGGAGCGCCTCTAGGGACACGATGCGATCCCCGCAGTCGTCAGGGGTGATGTCGCTGCGTTGAGTCCGGCAACGTGAGGGGGCGGCGGGGGTTCCCCCCGGATTACCGCGCGGGGGTGGGCGTCAGTTGGTGAAACCAGCCAACGCGAAGGAGCCCCACCGTGTCCGTCCTGAAGCACCTGCTCAGTCCCCATTTCGCCCTCGCCGTCGCGACGCTCGTCCTCGCGCTCGGCGGCACCGCCATCGCGACCACCCAGATCGCGGGCTCAGACGCTCCGGAGACCGTGCTGCGGATGCGCGTCACCAAGGACGGCAAGACGATCGGCAACCACAATGACGGCACGGTCAAGAAGGCCGGCGTCGGGATCTACGACATCACGTTCAACACCGGCCCGACCGGCGGGAAGCTCCCGCTGGACCTCGAGGACTGCGCGATCGTCGCGACGACGCGCGTCGAGACGGCGTCGAAGCCCGAAGAGGTCGCCGCGGACCTGGACGTCCAGCGGCTCGGTGGCGCGCGCATCTTCGTCGAGTCCACCCGCCTGATCCCGTTCGGCGACAACAAGATCACGCCGTTCCTCACCAACGTCAGCTTCGACGTGGCGGCCATCTGTTAATCGGGTTTCACTTCTCCGGAGCCGTCGACGCGCTTGGTCACGGCCGGGTGGCCGTGGTAGTGGATGGTGCCGGAACCGTCGACCTTGGCGTCGAGGCGGCTCTCGGCGCGGACGCGGGCGTCGCCTGAGCCGCCGACGGCGACGTTCGCGTCGCGGGCGGTGAGGGCGGTGGCGTTGGCGTCACCGGAACCGTCGAGGGCGAGCGCCAGCCGTCCCGCCTTGCCGTCGAGCGAGATGTCGGCCGAGCCGTCGGAGCGCACCTGGAGGGCGTCCGCGTCGATGC
Source organism: Solirubrobacter ginsenosidimutans (assembly GCF_027587205.1). The sequence continues at coordinate 198,720 of NZ_JAPDOD010000004.1, read as the reverse complement.
CGTCGGCGTCGACGTCACCGGAGCCCGAGGCTTCGATCCCCGTCAGCTTCGGCACCGTCGCCTCGACGACGACGTTGCTGCCGCCGATGCCACTGTCGTGGTCGAAGGTGAGGTGCAGCGTGCCGTCGCGCACGTCGGTTCTGACGTCGTCGATCACCTTCCGGCCCGCGCGGACCTGAAGCCGCTGCGGCCCGCCGACGTGGAGCCGCACGTCGACCGAGTCCTGGTTGTCGATGCGGGTGAAGCCGGCGACGTCGCGGTTCTGCGAGGTCATCGGGCCGTCGTCGGAGAGGGCGCAGCCGGTCAGCAGGACGGCGCCGACGGCGATGGGGACGAGGAGGACGGAGCGGCGCGGGGAGGACATGGCCTCAAGCTACGCGCGGCCCGTCGCCCCGACACTGCGGGTCCCCTGCGGACGCGGCGGGGGTCCGCACGCGTCCGCAGGTAGGGCTTTCCGCAGGCTCAGCCCGCGACGCGGATGAGCTTCTTGTTGACGAACTCGTCCGCCCCGAAGCGGCCGAGCTCACGGCCGAAGCCGGAGTTCTTGACGCCGCCGAACGGCAGCTCGACGCCCTCGGCGCCGACGGCGTTGATGAACACCATCCCGGCCTCGATCTTGTCCGCGACGCGCAGCGCCTGATCGGGGTCGTTGGTGAACACGTAGGAGCCGAGGCCGTACGGCGTGTCGTTGGCGAGGCGGATCGCCTCGTCCTCGCTTGAGGCCTTGTAGACCGACGCGACCGGACCGAAGAACTCCTCGCCGTAGGCATCGTTGTCGGGCGTGATGTCGGTCAGGACGGTCGACTTGAAGAAGTTGCCGTCGCGGCCGCCGCCGGCCACGAGCGTCGCGCCCTGGTCGGTGGCGCGCTTGACCTGCTCCTCCAGGCGGTCGGTCGCCAGATCGGAGGACAGCGGGCCGAGCACCTCGCCACCCGGCTCGACGTCGGTCAGCGCCTTGGTGAACTTCTCCAGGAACGGCGTGTAGAGGTCATCGACGACGATGAAGCGCTTGGCCGCGTTGCAGGCCTGGCCGCCGTTCTCCAGACGCGCGCCGACGGCCGCCTCGACGACCGTGTCGAGGTCGTCCGTGGCGAGCACGAGGAACGGGTCGGAGCCACCGAGCTCGAGCACGACCTTCTTCAGGTTGCGGCCGGCGATCTCCGCCACCGCCGCGCCCGCGCGGCCGGAGCCGGTGAGCGACACGCCCTGGACGCGCTTGTCGGCGATCACCTCCGCGATCTGGTCGTTGGTCGCGTAGATGTTGATGTAGGCGTCGGCGGGGAAGCCGGCGTCGTGGAAGATCTGCTCCATCGCCTCGGCGGACTCCGGGCACTGCGGCGCGTGCTTGAGCAGGATCGTGTTGCCGATCACCAGGTTCGGGCCGGCGAACCGCGCCACCTGGTAGTAGGGGTAGTTCCACGGCATGATCCCGAGCAGCACGCCGAGCGAGCTGCGGCGGATGAACGCCGACCCTTCGCCGTCGAGCAGGTCGATCGGCTCGTCGGCGAGCAGCTTGGCCGCGTTGTCGGCGTAGTACTGATAGATCGCGGCGCTGAACTCGACCTCGCCGACCGCCTGTTCGATCGGCTTGCCCATCTCGCGCTTGATGATCTCGGCGAGCTCTTGCTTGCGCTCCTCGTGCAGCTCGCCGACGCGCGCGATCAGCGCGGCGCGCTCCTCGACGGTGGTGCCGCGGCTCCACCCGTCGTGCGCCGCGTGGGCGCGGCCGATCGCCGCATCCAGCTGCTCGTCGGTGATCGTGGGGTAGGTCTTGATCGTCTCCCCGGTGGCCGGGTCGACAACCGCATAGTCAGCCATGAAACTCCTCCGTTTCCGCGATCTGCTCACCCTATCGAGACGCCGAGAACGGGCGCGGAACCTGCAAGGCAACGAGCTCCTCTTGGTGCCGTTAGCGCAATGACAATCCTCACGGGCTTGACGGCGGGTTCACATCCAGGGCGGTAGCGGCTCATAGGTTGGCCGGCGAATCGGCCCGCCTGACCGAGGGCGGGCGACTCCTCACTTCCCTGAAGGGGACTCCATGACGAAGCTCGCTCGCACCGGGTTGTGCGACGAACCCCGCTGCGCTGTTCACGGCCGTGGGTGCGCGCTGTGATGCGCCACAACCAGCTCAGTCGCCGCAACTTCCTGCGGCTCTCCGGCGCGAGCACCGCCGCCGTGGTGCTCGGCACCGTCGGCGCGGACTCCGCGATCGCGACCGCGACGAAAGGCAAGAACGCGACCGTGACCGGCCGCGTCTTCGTCGACAACGGCGGCCGCGGCAAGAACCTCGCCGGCGTCCTCGTCTCCGACGGCGTCAACATCGCCGTCACCGACCAGCGTGGCGAGTACACGTTGCCGATCGATCCCAGCCGGCGCCTGACCGACATGGTCTTCGTCTCGCTGCCCGACGGCTACGAGGTCCCGGTCGCGCCCGCCAGCCGTACGCCGCAGTTCTTCACGCGCATCGACCAGCTCCTCAAGGGCGAGACCCGCCGCTACGAGCTGGCGGTCAGCAAGCGCCAGGGCGGGCAGAAGCCGACCGGCGAGTTCATCCACCTCACCGACGTGCACGTGAACCGTGGCAGCGACCTCGCGAACAACCGCGAGCGCTTCCGGGCGCAGGTCGACCAGCTCAACGCGTTGAGCGACCGGCCCGACTTCATCCTGCTCAGCGGCGACCTGATGGATGCCGGCACGGTGGAGGAGTTCATCGCCTACCAGGACGCCGTCAAGGACTCGGTCGACACGGTCTTCTCGAGCGTCGGCAATCACGATGTCTCGGGCGGCCCCAAGAACGACTACGCCGAGGACATCGAGAACTTCCGCCACTACCAGGGCCCGGAGTGGTACTCGTTCGAGTGGCGCGGCCACCACGTCGTCGTCATCGACAACTACGACGCGGGTGACTTCAGCCCGAGCGGCGAGCCGGAGTCGACCCGCAACGAGCAGCAGTTCAACTGGCTCAAGGCCGATCTGCAGCACATCGACAAGTCGCGCCCCCTGATCGTCGTCGCGCACGTCGCGCTCAACGATCCGCTGACGATCCCCGGCACGGACCGCTACATCAAGCTCCTGCGCAAGTACAACGTGCGGCTGGCGCTCTCCGGGCACACGCACCGCAACGACGTCGACCCGAACGTCTTCCCGGGCGCGTTGACGGTCGTCACCGAGCCCGGGTGGTCGCCGCAGGACGGCGGACCGGTGGGCTTCCGGCGGATCATCCTGGAGCAGGACGGGACCTTCTCGATCCCGTTCAAGCAATTCGACGTCGACCGTCGCGTCGTCGTGGCGCACCCGGCGGACGGCTCGACCGTTCCGGTGGGCAAGGTCCCGTTGCACGTCAGCGCCTACGACACCTCGTCCGAGGTCAAGAACATCGCCGTGCTGCTGGACGGCCGTCGGTGGGGCGACCTGGAGCGCGACGGCGCGTGGACCTGGGTCGACGACAGCCCGGACCGCGTCGACGCCGGCGCGCACCGCCTCGACGTCCGTGTGAAGGACGACGCCGGCCGCGAGTGGACGACCTCGACAACCTTCACGGCCGAGAAGCAGGCGCAGGGCCCGGCGCCCGTCGCGGGCGCCGACTGGCCGAGCTTCGGCGGCGGCATGAGCCACGGCGGGAAGGCCACGGAGGCGGTCGTGCCGCCCCTGAGCCTCGCGTGGACCTTCCGCAGCGGCGGCGGCGCGATCCTCAACAGCTCGCCCGTCGTCGTCGGCGGCACCGCGTATATCGGTCTCAAGGACGAGAACGGCGTCGACAACAACGGTGTCGTCGCGGTCGACCTGTGGACCGGGCGCGAGCAGTGGCGCGTGCACACCGACGCCGCGGTGGACGGGACGCCGTGCGTCGTCGACGGGCGCGTGCACTTCAGCTCGATCCGCGGAACGGTGCACACCGTCGACGCCAAGCGCGGCACGATGCTGTGGGAACGGCGCTACGGCGTCGATCCGGCCGACAACGTCCAGCGCTGGTGGGCCTACGCCTGCCCGATCGCGGCGAACGGCCTCGTCTACCAGAGCTTCGGGCACCAGATCGTCGCGCTCGACGCGGTCTCCGGCGAACAGCGCTGGGCGTTCAACGGCGGCGGCGCCAACAGCTACTACGGCATGCCGGCGCTGAGCGAGGACGGCAAGATCGTCTACTTCCTCTCGAAGGGCGACGCGATCTGGGCCCTCGACGCGCTGACCGGCGCGCAGCTGTGGCGCGTCAACCCGGTCGACGGCCTGTACCGCTCGACTCCGGCCGTGTCCGGTGGCGTCGTCTACGCTCGCGCCGGCGGCCTCGTGCTCGCCGTCGACGCGGCGACGGGCGCCGAGGTGCGGCGCTACACGGGGCTCGGGTACACGTACAACGCGGAGTCGCCCGCGGTCGCCGGCGGCGAGCTGTTCAGCCCGGGCCAGAACGGCCGCGTGATGTGCTTCGACGTCGCCTCCGGCGCGGCGAAATGGACGTTCAACGCGCCCCCGACGGTCGAGTCGACGCCGGTCGTCAGCGGCGACACGGTGTACTTCGGGTCCCACGACGGGTCGCTGTACGGCGTCGACCGCGCGGCGGGCACGCTGAAGTGGCGCCACCCGATCGGCCCGTGGGTCAAGTCGTCGCCGGCCGTGACGGGCAACTCCGTCCTGGTGGGCGCTTACGACGGGAACCTGTACTGCTTCACGGCGGACGCCGTCTAGGAGGGCCAATGGCGGGCGCCGGTCGCACCGGCGCCCGCCCGCGGCGGCGCCAGCTCGGATGAGCGTTTGGCAGCGAGTTTGATCGTTTGAATTGACAATCGACCAATAGCGCGCAAATCTTCTCTCCGTTACCCAAGGAGGAGAGGTTGTGAGGAGACGTCTGCTGACGGTCGCCGTGGCGGCCGCCGTCGTCGTTGCGCCCGCTTCGGCGCAGGCAGCCGGGTTTGCGGATTCGTTCGCGGCACCCGCGCGCCAGTACCAGCCGAAGTTCCGCTGGTGGTGGCCGAACGCGCTGGTCGACAACGCCGAGATCCAGGCGGAGCTGGACCAGATGGCCGACGCGGGATTCGGCGGCGCCGAGATCACCGACGTCCACCACAGCGCCACGCAGCCACTCGATCCCGCCGGTCATGGCTGGGGCACGGCCGCGTGGGTGTCGGCGACCCAGACCGCGCTCGAGAAGGCCAAGGCGCGCGGCATGAAGATCGACCTCACCGCCGGCCCGGCGTGGCCGTCCGCGGTCCCGAGCATCACGCCCGACAGCGCGGCGGCGATCAAGGAGCTCGCGTACGGCACCGCCGATGTGGCGTCCGGCGCGACGTTCAGCCGCGCCCCGCCCGCACCCGCACTCGCACCCACCTCGAGTGCGGTCACGCAGAAGCAGCTCGTCTACGTGCAGGCCGCGAAGGTGACGGTCGCCGGCGCCCCGCCGAAGACCGCGTACACGCTCGACGGCTCGACGGTGACCAACGTCCCGATCGCCGCCGACGGCACGGTCAGCTGGACCGCGCCCGCCGACGGCGGCAACTGGATCCTGATCTCCTACTGGGAGCGCGGCTCCGGGCAGAAGCCCGAGGGCAACGCGCACACCACGCCGGACTCCTACGTCGTCGACCACTTCAGCCAGACCGGCACGAAGGCGATCACCGACTTCTGGGACCAGCACATCCTCACGCCGGAGATCCGCTCGCTGCTCAAGGACGCGGGCAACTCGTTCTTCGAGGACTCGCTGGAGCTCGAGACCAAGTCCGCGCTGTGGACGCCCGGCTTCGCCGACGCCTTCCAGCAGCAGCTCGGCTATTCGCTGCTCCCGTACCTCCCGCTGGTGGCCAAGAACGCGGAGAAGGCCGTCTTCAACTACACGGACGCGACGACCGCCGCATCAGTGCGGCGTGACATCAACCTCGTCCTGACCAACCTCTACAACGACAACCACCTCAAGCCGCTGAAGGCGTGGGCGAACGCGCTGGGATTGAAGCTGCGGGTGCAGCCGTACGGCCTGCAGACCGACGCGATGCAGGCGTCCTCGATCCTCGACATCCCCGAGGGCGAGTCGCTCGGCTTCAAGAACCTCGACGACTACAAGCGCGAGGCCGGCGGGCGTGACATGGCCGGCAACACGATCCTCTCCAACGAGGCGGGCGCGACCGCGGGCGGCGCCTACAGCACGACGTGGGAGACCGAGCTGCGCAAGCTCGCGCCGGAGCTGGCGGCGGGCGTGAACCAGAACGTCTTCCACGGCTTCTCGTACGCGACCACGCCGGAGTCGCGCTGGCCGGGCTTCTCCGCGTTCTCGCCGCTCAGCGGCGTGGCCGGCTACGGCGAGTCGTGGGGTCCGCGCCAGCCGACGTGGAAGCACGCGGCGGACATCAGCGGGTACTTCGCGCGCAACCAGGAAGTGATGCAGACCGGCAGGAACACGGATGACGTCGGCGTGCTGATCCAGACCGGCTACGTCGCCGCGGGCTACGGCGCGCCGTACTTCTCCGCCGACACCCGCGAGGCGTCGCAGATCCTCAAGGACGGCGGCAACCACGTCGGCTGGACCGACGAGATGATCAGCGAGTCGATGCTCGACCTGCCCAACGCGACGGTGCGCGGCAAGCGCTTCGCGCCGGACGGGCCGAACTTCAAGGCGCTCGTGCTCGAGGGCGACGTCGCCTTCAGCCGCGCGATCCTCCTGCGCGTCGCGACGGCGCAGAAGCTGTTCGACTGGGCGAAGGCAGGGCTACCGATCGTGATCGTCGGCAACTGGTCGGCGCCGAGCGTCCCGGGCCTGGCCAAGGCGGGCGAGAACGCGACGCTGAAGTCGCTGGTCGACCAGATCCTGGCCCAGCCGACCGTCCGCAACCCGCAGACGAAGGACCTGATCCCGAGCGCGCTCGCCGACCTCGGCGTGCAGCGCGACGTCGAGTACCCGGTCGCGCCGCTGGAGACCGCCCACCGCGTCAGCGGCGACACCGACTACTACTTCATCGCCAACAGCCACGCCACCGCGGCCGCGAGCGTGGACGCGTCGTTCGCGATGACCGACCCGACCGCCGTGCCGTACTTCGCCGACGCGTGGTCGGGCAAGCTCGTCCCGGTCGCGAACTACACCGTGTCCGGCGGGCGCCTGAAGACGCGCATCGCGTTGAAGGCGGGCCAGACGACGATCCTCGTCCTCGGCCACGACCTGAGCGCGCTGCCGCTGCACGCGACCGCGACCACCGCGGACGCGGTCCGCGCCGACGGGTCGAACCTCGTCGCCCGCGCGGCCACGCCCGGCACCTACACGACGACGCTGTCGGACGGCCGCTCGGTCGATACCACCGTCGCGTCGGTCCCGGCCGCGCAGTCGCTGACGCACTGGAACCTGTCGGTCGACGACTTCCTCCCGGGCGCCACGGCGACACAGACCCTGCATGCGACCCACACGCTGACGCTCGACGGCCTGAAGGCGTGGTCGGACATCCCCGAGCTGGCCGATGTCTCCGGGGTCGGCACCTACACGACCACGGTCAACTGGCAAGGCGGAGGGGGCGCGTACCTCGACCTCGGCGAGGTCTTCGACACCTACCGCGTGAGCGTGAACGGTGTCGCGTTGCCGCCCTCCGACCAGCTGTACACGACGGTCGACATCGGCCCGTGGCTGAAGGCGGGCGAGAACACGATCACGGTCGAGGTCGCCACGACGCTGCTCAACCGCCTGCGGGCGGGTGACGTCGCCTACGCGACCGCCAAGCGCCAGGCGTACGGCCTGATCGGCCCGGTCAAGCTCACGCCCTACGGCGAGGCGACCGTGTACGCGCGGACGGACACGCCCGGCACGGTGGGCGGGTCGGTCCCGGCCACACTCTCGCTCTCGCTCGGCGCGGCGGCGTCCTTCGGCGCGTTCACTCCGGGCGTGGCGAAGGACTACACGGCCTCGACCATCGCGAACGTGATCAGCACCGCGGGCGACGCGGCGCTGACCGTGAGCGATCCCGGCCACCTGACCAACGGGACGTTCTCGCTCCCCTCGCCGCTGGAGGTCGCCTTCAGCAGGGCGAGCTGGACCGCCCCGGTCTCCAACGACCCCGTGACGATCGCGTTCAAGCAGCACATCGGCGCCACCGACGCCCTCCGCACGGGCGCCTACGCCAAAACGCTCACGTTCACGCTCTCCACGACCACGCCGTAGATAAAGAGGGTCTGACCCCCTTTACATAAATGGGGTCAGACCCTCTTTAGATTTGAGGGATGCACGCCGACGACGATCCGCCTCCCGAAGCCGCACGGCTGCCGAAGGGGCGGATCGCCCGGACGGCTCAGATCGGCGGGATGGTCACCGGGCAGGGGCTGCGGTGGGCGGGGATGCGCACGGCCAACCGGGTGCGCTCGCCCGAGCGGGCGGCCGAGGCGCGCGACGAGCGGACGGCGAAGCTCGTGGGCGAGCTGGTGGATCAGCTGGGCAAGATGCGCGGGGCGGCGATGAAGGTCGGGCAGCTGCTCTCGATGATCGAGTTCGACGAGTTGCCCCCGGAGCAGCGCGGCGAGCTGGAGGCCAAGCTCGCGACGCTGCGCGACGACGTCCCGCCGGTGCCGTTCAAGCGGCTCGAGAAGCTGATGCGCGAGGAGCTGGGCGGTCCGCTGAGCAGCGTGTTCTCCGACTTCGACGAGCGGGCGTTCGCCGCCGCCTCGATCGGTCAGGTGCACCGGGCGACCACGCTCGACGGCGAAGACGTCGTCGTGAAGGTGCAGTACCCGGGCGTGGCCGAGGCGGTGGACAGCGACCTGCGCAGCGCGGGGTTGTTGCTCCCACTGCTCAAGCGGCTCGCGCCCAGCCTCGATGCCAAGCCGCTGCTAGCCGAGCTGCGTGACCGCATCGGCGAGGAGCTCGACTACGAGCTCGAGGCGCAGCACCAGCGGCGGGTGGAGCGGCGCTTCCGCGGCCATCCCTTCATCAGCGTGCCGCGGGTGCGGACCGACCTCAGCACCCGCCGCGTGCTCGTCTCGGAGTACGTCGAGGGCGAGCGCTTCGAAGCGGCCCGCGCGCTCGACGAGGCGCAGCGCGACCGCTACGGCGAGATCGTCTTCCGGTTCTTCTTCGGCCTGCTCTACCGCGACCGGATCGCGCTCGGCGATCCGCATCCGGGCAACTACCTGCTGCGTCCCGACCGTCGCGTCGCGTTCCTCGACTACGGGCTCGTGCGCGATCTCAGCGCGGAACGCATCGACGCCGAGCGCGCGATCGCGCACGCCGTGCGCGCCGAGGATCCCGCCGCGCTTCAGGCGGCGCTGACCGCCGGTGGCTACCTTCGCGACGCCGACGGCTTCGATCCCGAGATCGCGCTGACGATGACCCGCGGGGCAATCCGCTGGTACGCCATCCCGGGGGAGCGGCGCCTCACGCGCGAGCGCCGCGAACGCCGGGCCCGCGAGATCGACGCGCAGGACGCGGAGCTCCGGGCCGCCTACAGCGATCAGGCGTCACGGTTCGTCCTCCCGCCGGAGACGATGCTGATCCGCCGCATGCACGTGCTCGTGGCGGTGGTGCTGAGCCGGTTGCGCGCGAACGCGGACTGGGGCGCGATCGCCGCCGAGTACCTCCATGGCGAGCCGCCGGCGACCGAGCTCGGCCGCGCCGAGGCGGACTTCTTCTCACGCTGAGCTCTCGAAGATCCCGGTCCGGTAGGCCAGCACCACGGCCTGGACGCGGTCGCGCAGGCCGAGCTTCTGGAGGATGTGGGTGACGTGGGTCTTGACGGTCGTGTCGCCGATGTAGAGGCGTTCGGAGATCTCGGCGTTGGAGAGGCCGTCGGCGATCAGCCGGAAGATGTCGAGCTCGCGGGCGGTGAGCTCGTCGATCGCCGCCGGCGGCGCGGGGCGGGGCAGGCGCGCGAACTGGCGGATGACGCGCTTGGTGACGGCGGGGGAGAGGAGGGCGTCGCCCGCGGCGACGGTCCGCAGGGCGGCGATCAGCTGCTCGGGCGGGTCGTCTTTGAGGACGAAGCCGCTCGCCCCCGCCTGCAGCGCTTCGTAGACGTACTCGTCGAGGTCGAAGGTCGTGAGGATCAGGATGCGGGCGGCGGCGTCGGCGGCGAGGATGCGGCGGGTGGCCTCGAGGCCGTCGAGGTCGGGCATCCGGATGTCCATCAGCACCACGGTCGGGTTGAAGCGCGCGGCCTGCTGGACGGCTTCGATGCCGGTGCGCGCTTCGGCGATCACGTCGATGTCGGGCTCGCGGGCGAGCAGGAGGCGGAAGCCGGCGCGGACCATCGACTGGTCGTCGGCGACGAGGACGCGGATGCTCATGCGCCGTACTCCTTCAACGGCAGCGTCGTGCTGAGCCGGAAGCCGCCGCCGGTCGCGGCGCCGGCGGTCATCTCGCCACCGTAGAGGTGCACGCGCTCGCGCACGCCCACGAGACCGTGCCCGGCGCCGTTCGCCGGTGCGCTTCCGTCGCCGTCGTCGAGCACCTGGATGCGCAGCTCGTCCTCGCCGTAACCGATGCGGACATGCGCCTGGCCGGCGTGGGCATGCTTGAGCGCGTTCGTGAGGCCTTCTTGCACGATGCGGTAGGCGGAGAGGTCGATCGCCACGGGCAGCGGCACCGGCTCGCCCTCGACCTGCAGGTCGACCGGGAGCCCGGCGCGCCGGACCTCGCCGAGCAGGTCGTCGAGGCGGGCGAGGCCGGGTTGCGGCGCCAGCTCCGCGCTGTCGTCGCCGCGGCGCATCGCACCGAGCAGCCGGCGCATCTCGCCGAGGGCGGAGCGCCCGGTCTCCTCGACCCCGCGCAGCGCGTCGATGTCCTCGTCCAACTCCGGCGGGAGGCGATGCCGGACGGCGCCGGTCTGCAACACCATCACGCTGACCGCGTGGGCGACGATGTCGTGCAACTCGCGGGCGATCCGGGCGCGCTCCTCGGCGACGGCGATCCGGGCGGCGACCTCGCGCTCGCGCTCGGCCTGCAGCGCCCGCTGCTCCGCGCGCAGGACCTGCTCCGCCCGCTCGCGGTGGGCGAACCCGCCGAGCCACGCCAGCGCGAACGTGGCCGGGATCAGCAGCACCTCGCTGAGCGTGTGGTTCGGATCGTTGAGCGCGATGATCGCGGCGCTGCCGGCGACGATCGCGAGGCCGATGCGGCCCTGGCGCTCGTCGCGCAGCGAGCCGATCAGGAACGCCGAGATCAGGCCGGCCGCGTAGACGAACGCCGAGCCGACCACGAGCCGGCCGTCGAGGAAGGACAGGGCGGCGGCGAGCAGCCACAGCCACGTGGGGGCCAGGAACGGCGAGCGCCGGCGAGCGAGCAGCGGCAGGATCAGCGCCAGGACCGCGGCTGACGCGACGAGCGGTGCGGTCGCCGCGTCGTCGTCGCGCAGGACCACCTCGACCACGGCACCCACGGCCACGATCACGACGAGCAGATCCAGGGCATGTCGGGCCGGTTTCACTGCCAGCGAACCTACTCCCGTCCGGGCCGTGCCGCCTCCTACTTGAGGAGGAGATCGGAAGGCACGCAGTGACGATGTGGGAACGCCGGCGCGGCCGTAGCTTCGGCGCCATGAGACCGACGACACGCATCTGGACACCGGGCAGGATCCTCGCGCTGCTGGCGATCGGGATCGTGATCGCGGGCCTTGCGCGCCAGAGCCTCGCGCACCCCGCCGGCTGGGCGAAGGTGCCCGACGGGGCGCGGGCCGGGCAGCTGAGTTTGCAGCGCTGCACCTATCCCACGGAGGCGGGCAAGGTCCGCGCCGACTGCGGCACGCTGGTCGTGCGGGAGAACCGCGCCGATCCGAAGTCGCGGCTGATCGCGGTGCCGGTCACGCGCATCCGGTCGCGCTCAGCGCACCCCGGAGCACCGATCTTCCGGCTCGAAGGTGGCCCGGGGCGGAGCAACATGGACTTCCCGTTCGCGAGCCGCTACATCGACGGCCATGACCTCGTCCTGGTCGGCTACCGGGGCGTGGACGGGTCGGCGCGGCTGGACTGCCCCGAGGTCACCGACGCACGCCGGCACACCGCAGACTTGGTCAGTGCTTCCGCGTTGCGCGCCTCGGCCGCCGGGATGCGCGCGTGTGCGAGCCGTTTGACGGCGGACGGATACGACCTGGCGGGCTACACGCTGGCCGAGCGCGTCGACGACCTCGATCAGGCCCGTGCCGCGCTCGGCTACCGCAAGGTCGACCTGCTCAGCGAGAGCTTCGGCACCCGCGTCGCGCTGGTCTACGCGTGGCGGCACCGGCAGAGCATCGAGCGCTCGGTGATGATCGGCGCCAACCCGCCCGGGCACTTCGTCTGGCAGCCCGAGCAGACCGCCGCGCAGCTGCGGCGCTACGCGACGCTGTGCGGGCCCGATCCCGCCTGTCGCACCGGCTCCGGCGACCTCGTCGCCTCGATGCAGCACACCGCGACGCACTTCCCGAAGCGCTGGGGCCCGTTCCCGATCCACCGCGGCAACGCCGAGCTCGCGGCGTTCTTCGGCCTGATGGACGCCTCGTCGGATGCGGCGCCGATCTCGGCGCCGATGACGATCGAGGCGTGGCGGGGCGATGCCTCCGCGCTCTGGTTCGAGTCGCTCGCGAGTGCGCTGCTGTTCCCGCGGGCGCAGGTCTGGGGCGACTCGGCCGCGATGGGCCGGATCGACGTCGCCACGGCCGCGGCGCACTTCGGGAGCGCCCAGGGCGGGGTGCTCCGCGACGCCGGCTCGCGTTTCCTGTGGGCGGGTGGCGAGCTCGCGAACGCCTGGCCGGCAGGCCCGGACGAGCAGGCGTACGCTCGGATGCGCGGCTCCGACGTCCCGACGCTGCTGATCGGTGGCGCGCTCGACGGCGCGACGCCGGCCGAGAACGCGACGAAGGACCTGCTGCCGCACCTGTCTCACGGCCGTCAGGTGATCCTGGACGGCTTCGGGCACACGACGGACTTCTGGAACCAGCAGGTCCCGGCCGGCAATCACCTGATCAACACCTACTTCGATCGCGGCACCGTCGACGCGTCGCGCTACGTGCCGCAGAAGATCGACTTCACGCCGTCGCTTGCGCAGAGCACGCTCGCGAAGGACGTGGTGGGCGCGCTGGTGGGGCTGGCACTGTTCGCGCTGGCGTCGCTGGCCTGGATGGCGTGGCGGGTGCGGGCCCGGGGTCGCCTCGGGCGCGTGACACGGGTGCTCGCCCGCTCGGTGTGGGCGGCGATGATCGGGCTCGGCGGGTGGTTCGCCGTCACCCTGTTCGTCGTCGTGGTCACGCCGAGCGTTCCGGTCGACGCCGTGGTGCCGCTGGTGGGTGGCATGGCCGTGCCGGTCGCGCTGGCGAGCTTCTTCGGCTGGCGCGTGCCCACCCGCTCCGCGCCGAAGGCGGCGGGCCTCGCCGTCGCGCTGGCCGGTGCGCTGGTCGGCGGCTGGCTCGGCCTGCAGTGCGGTGCGCAGCTGCTGGCGCTGCTGACCACGCTCGCGGGCACGGTGGCGGGTGCGAACCTCGCCCTGATCGCGTGTGACATCGCGTTCGACGTCAAGCGTCGCCCGGCTGACGCGGCCCTGGTCGTCGACCGCGCTACGGCGGTCAGCCTGACGGTGTGACGAGCCTCGAGGTCAGGGGTGAGCGACCGTGCCGCGCTCATCCGCTCATGGGTGTCATGAGCGCATCGGTGGGGCGGGTGTTGAGGACGTCGGCGCGCGTCGCGCCGCCGCGACGCGCGGTGTGCACGGAGAGCGGCAGGTTCGCGAGGCCGTTCACCGAGTGCGCGTCGGTCGAGCAGACGATCCGCACGCCGGCGCTGAGCGCCTCGCGGACGTGCTCGCCGCTGAGGTCGAGCCGGGCGGCCAGGCCGTTGACCTCCAGCGCGACGCCGTGCTCGCGCGCGACCTCGAACACGCGCTCGAGGTCGAGCGCGTTCTCGGGCCTGCGGCCGATCAGCCGGCCGAGCGGGTGGCTGAGGCAGCGCACGGCGGGATGGCGCAGCGCCTCCTCGACCCGCCGGGTCATCTCCGGGCGCGGCATCCGCTGCCCGCCGTGCACGCTGGCCTGGACCCAGTCGAGCTCGGCGAGGACGTCGTCCGGGAGGTCGAGCCGGCCGTCGGGCAGGATGTCGCACTCGATGCCGCGCAGGATGCGCAACGGCGCCAGCCGCTCGTTCGCGGCCGCGATCTCCTCGCCCTGACGGCGGACGTCGTCGGCGGTCAGGCCGCGAACCGCGCCCACGGCCGGCGTGTGGTCGCAGATCGCGATGTAGTCGTAGCCGCGCTCGCGGGCCGCGCGGCCCATCTCCTCGACGCTGAACCGGCCGTCGGACCAGGTCGTGTGGCAGTGCAGATCGCCGCGGATGTCGTCGACTTCCACGAGTGCGGGAGGCTCGCCGTTGAACGGCGCCTCGCGCAGCTCGGGCGGGAGCCACGGTACGCCGAGTGCGTCGTAGACGGCGGCCTCCGACGGCGCGTCGGGCAGCGGCTCGAGCGCCGCGACGTAGTGTGCGGAGCCCGTGGCGCGGAGCAGCTCGGTGCCGAAGCGCTCGGGTGCCGCGACCACCACGTCGATCGGCACGCCCTCGACGGTCAGCCCGCGCACGCGGCGTTCGTCGCGCTCGATCACCGCGACGATCTGCGGCAGCGCTTCGAAGCGGGTGAGCAGCGAGGCTGGATCCGCGGCTGAGCAGACGACGGCGAGGTGTTCGCACGTGTCGCGCCAGCGGCGGGTGTCGCCCGCCGGCTCGCCGTCCAGCGCGCTCGCGATGGCGCTCACGAGCGCGCGCGCCCGATCGAGGAGCAGCCCGGGCCGGGGCGTGTTCTCGCGCGCGAGCGCCTCCACCACGCGCGCCTCGAGCTTCGGCCCCACCCCCGGGACCGTACGCAGCCGGCCCGCGGCGACCGCGGCGCGGAACTCCTCCGGGGTCTGCACCTCGAGCGCTCGCGCGAGCTCGATCGAGCGCTTCGTGGTCAGGCCGAGGAAGCGACCCAACCCGACGATCCCGGGCACGATCTCGCGCTCGAGCTCGCGCAGCTCGGCGATCTCCCCGGTCTCGACCAGCTCGCGTAGCCGCGTGGCGATGCCGGAGCCGATCCCGCGCAGCGCCTCCGCGCGGCCCGTCCGCACGAGCTCCTCGATCGGCACCGGCGCCGCCCGGATCGTCTCCGCGGCCCGGCGGTAGGCGCGGGGTTGGTACGGGTTCGCCTCGGCGAGCTCAAGCAGCGTCGCGAAGGCGTCGAGGCGGTCGGCGATCTCCGCGTTGTCCACCCGCACAGTCTGCTCGGCTCGTCGTCCGACTAACCGGACAGGCTATCCGCTACTCTGATCCGGAGAGGCTATCCACTTCGAGAGGAACCATGGACCATGCCTGAAGCACCCCGGACCCGCTTCGGGATCATGACCGCCCCGATGCAGGTCGACTACCACGACATCCTGCGTGTCTGGCGCGAGGCGGACGCGATCGCGGAGATCGAGCACGCGTGGCTCTTCGACCACCTGATGCCGATCGGCGGCGACCCCCTCGGCCCGGCCTACGAAGGCTGGACGCTGCTCTCCGCCCTCGCCGCCCAGACGCAGCGCCTGCGGCTCGGCCTGCTCGTGACCAGCAACCGCTTCCGGCCGCCCGCGCATCTGGCCAAGATCGCCGCGACCGTCGACGTCGTCTCCGGCGGGCGGCTCGACTTCGGCATCGGCGCCGGCTCGCGGCCGAACCACCCGATCGCGCGCCGCGAGTACGAGGCCCACGGCCTGCCCTTCCACGACTTCGCCCACTCGGTGGGGAGCCTCGCCGAGGCGTGCACGGTCATCCGGCGGCTGTGGACGGAGGACGAACCGTTCGACTTCCACGGCACGTACGTCGACGTCACCGGAGCCTTCGGCAACCCCAAGCCCGTCCAGCGCCCGTACCCGCCGATCATGATCGGCGGCCGCTCGGCCCCGGTCCTGCGCGTGGTCGCCGAGCACGCGGACATCTGGAACATCCCCGGCGGCGACATCGACGACGTCACCCGCCGCAGTGCCCTCCTGGACCGCTACTGCGCCGAGATCGGCCGCGACCCCGCCACGATCACCCGCTCGATCCACCTCTCCGTGTCCTACGACCGCCCGAGCGCCACCCGCGAGGCGATCGCCGGCGCGACCGCCGCCGGCTTCACCCACATCGTCCTCGGCCTCCCGTCGCCCTACCCGCCGAATGTCGCGCGGTGGGTGGCCGAACAACTGCTCCGGTAAAGCCAACGCGAGCCCCTTCAAACCATCTCTCAGTCGCAATGGACGACCGTGCGCGCCTGAGGGGCGCACTGTTCGAACGGAACCGCCACTCCCGGCTCCCTCACCGGCGAGTCTCGCGCTACGGCCGGCCGCGCCAAACCGGGGCTCGCCACCAACTAAAGCGCGTTCCAGAGCGGCGCGGCCGGGTCGCCCTCCCAGTAGCGCAGCCGGGCGCGCGCTTCGGCGGTGAAGCGCTGGTCGGCGACGATGTTGAGGGTCGCGGCGAGCAGGCGCAACGTCGCGAGCTCTTCAGCCGGCGGCGATCCGCGGAGGTCGGCGCCGTAGCCGCGGGCGAAGTCCGGGTACGCCGCGGGGTCGCCGCCGTAGCGGTCGGCCCAGGGCAGCAGTGCGGCGTGGTCGAAGGCGGCTGGAGCGAGGCAGAGGCTGTCCCAGTCGACGATCACGACGTCGTCGCCGCGCATCAGGACGTTGCGGGGGTGGACGTCGCCGTGGCAGACGACGAGCGGAGCCGCACGGGCTCGCTCCTGCCAGCCGCGCAGCGCGTCACAGGCGCGTACGAGCGCGGGGAGTTCGGTGCCGGTCTGCGCGAGGCGGCGATCGACGGCCAGCCAAGCGGCATCGCCGAAGAACGGCAGCGCACCGAGCTCGGACGGCGCGACAGCGTGCAGGCGGGCGATGATCGCGCCGAGCTGCTCGTAGTCGATCGTCCGACCCGCGCCGGCGACGTACTCCCACAGGCTCACCGGTACGCCGTCGACGGTCTCTGCGTCGGCGAGCGGCGCCGGGACCGGGAAGCCCTCGGCCACCAGCCGGCGCGCGAGGCGGACCTGGCCCGCGACGTCGGCGGAGCCGGCCGCCACGCGGATCACCGCGTCGCCGGCGCGGAAGACGTGGTTCGCGCCGCTGCGCAGCAGTTCGACCTGGACTCCGAGGCCGTGCCGGGCGGCGGCGAGCGTGGCCACGCGCGTCGCCTCCGCGGGCGACACGCCGCGCATCAGGCGGCGAAGTCGACCGCGGCCGTCTCGACCGTGCCCGCGGTGCGGCCCGGGGCCGTGTGGTACGCCCAGTAGAGGTTCGTGTGGGCGATGACGCCGGCCGGGGGCGGTGCGCCGTAGGGCGAGAGATCCTCGGTCGTGTGGGCGTCGCTGACCAGCGTCGCGTCGTAGCCGCGGACGAACGCGCCGTGCAGGGTCGAGCGGATGCACTCGTCGGTCTGCGCGCCCGCGATGAAGAGCCGGCCGATGCCGCGCTCCGCGAGCACCGACTCGAGCTCGGTGGCCTCGAACGCGTCGGCCCAGACCTTGTGGATCAGCGGCTCGCCGTCACCGTGGACGAGCTCGGGCACATACTCCCACGCCTCGCTGCCGCGCACGAGCTCGTCGCCGCTGTGCTGGACCCAGATGACGTCGACGCCGGCGTCGCGCGCCTTGTCCACCACCGCGGCGACGTTGGCGATGACGGCGTCGCGGTTGTACGCGTCGCCGACGACGCCCTTCTGCATGTCGAGGATGACGAGGGCGGTGTTGGGCCGGTCGGCGAGCGTGGTCATGGCTCGGCGAAGGCTAGCCTCCGAGCGGCGTCTCGCGCCAGCCGATCGCGAGCGCCTGTGCGTTGAACGCGGCCGCGGCGGCCCGGGCTGCTGATGCTGATGATCTCTGATGCAACCGCCACGCCGCACGCGCATCACGCCCCGGACCGTGTGAGCGCCTCCGCCACCCGCCAGGCGTTGGCCATGATCGTCACGCACGGGTTCACGCCGCCGTTGGTCGGCAGCAGCGAGCCGTCGGCGACGAACACGTTGGAGGCGCCGTGCAGCAACCCGTCGCGGTCACAGGCCGACGTCGCCGGGTCCTCGCCCATCCGGCACGTGCCGGCCGAGTGCTCACCCGCCGCGGCGGGGCGGGCGGTGGTGAAGTCCACGACGCCTTCGACGCCGGCCTCGGCGAGCCACCGCGCCAACCGCGAGGCCATGTAGGCGCGCACCTCGAGCGTCGCCGGATGCACCTCGGAGGCGATGCGGGCCACGGGCATCCCGTGCACGTCGACCACGGCCGGGTCGGCGCTGACGCGCGTCCGCGCGGCGGGGATCTCCTGACCGATGCCCATGCCGCCGACGAGCTGAGGCAGCCCCGTGCGCATCCACTGCTTGTGCGCGGCGCCCCAGGCGGGATGGCCGAGCCGGCCCGCCGCGTCGGCCGCCGCGACCGGCAGCAATGAGGGCGCGTCGAACAGCACGCCGCCGCCCCACGCCTCGCCGTCGCGGTGCACGAAGTCGAGCGTCGCGACGGAGTGGCCGGGACCTTCGAAGTGCTCGAGCCCTTCACGCGCGGTGCCGTAGAGGATCGAGAACGAGTGGCTGTGCAGGTTGGTGCCGACGACGTCGTTGCCGAGGCCGGAGGCGAGCAGCAGGCGGGGCGTCTCGACGGCGCCGGCGCTCACCACGACGCGGTCGCAGCGGACCTCGCGCTCGACGCCTCCCGCGATCACCCGCACCGACCGCGCGCGGCCGCCGGCGTGCGAGATCCCCACCACCTGCGCGGAGACCAGCAGGTCGCAGTTGCCGGTCGCCAGCGCCCGCGGGATGACCGTGTTCTGCGTGCCGTTCTTGGCGTCGACCACGCACGCGTGGCCGACGCATTGCGAGCAGTGCGCGCACGCCGCCCGGCCGTCGCGCGGCACGCTGTTGACCGCGAACGGGACCGGTCCCCATCCCCACCCGAGCCGATCGGCCGCGGCGCCGAACGCGACCCGGATGGCGTCGTCGCGCAGTGGCGGCATCGGGTAGCCGCGGGCACGCGCGAACCGGTCGGTGAGCGGGCCCGAAGACGCGCCGGCGACGCCGATCTCCCACTCGACCCTGTCGTAGAACGGCGCCAGGTCCTCGTAGCCGATCGGCCAGTCCGCGAGGCAGCTCCCGGCGGGCACGCCGTAGCGCGTCGCCATCTCGAAGTCCTCCGGCAGGAAGCGCCACGCCATCCCCTGCCACACGCGCGTGCCGCCGCCGAGCGCCATCGCGTTCAGCCCCCACGCCCACGGATCGGTCACGACATCGACGACGCCGACACCGTCCAGCACGCGCGGGTGGCCCGGACCGGGCCCGGCGACGGGGTCGTAGCGCTGCGAGCGCTTGCCGTGCAGGTGATCGTCGCGCAGCTCGGCGCCGGTGTGCCGGCGGGCGCGTTCGACGAGCAGCACGCGCAGCCCCGCCTCAGCCAGCACGCACGCCGCCACGCCGCCGCCCGCGCCCGCGCCGACGACCACGACGTCATAGAAGTCGCGCGGCGATGCGACGACCGGCAGCGGCGC
This sequence comes from Solirubrobacter ginsenosidimutans, assembly GCF_027587205.1. Next base: position 179,296 of record NZ_JAPDOD010000004.1, on the reverse strand, counting down.
CGGCTCGATGGACGCCGACGCATCGCCCAAGGGCCGGAAGCCGACCATGTCCCACGACCGCGAATTCGCGTAGTAGCCCTCGAAGCAGACCCGCACCAGCGCGGCGAACGCTTCCGGATCATCACGCTCCAGCGCACCCACGCTCTCCGCCCGCGTCGCGCGGTCGAGCAGCGGCCCCGCCCAACCGAGAACGTTTTCGGCCTCGCGCGTCAGCAGCTCGCGCACGCCGCCCTCCCACCCGCCCGGCCGGTCGTCAGGCGGGATGATCGCGTCGACCAGGTCCTGGAGCCGCACTCAAGGCCTCAGCAGGATCTTGCCGACGCCGGGCTCGGAGGCCATCACGCGGAAGGCCTCCCGGATCTCGCTCAGCGGCAGCTCGTGGGTGACCAGCGGGACCGGGTCGAGCAGGCCCGCGGCGAACGCCCGCACCGTGTGCACCCACGCCCGCGACGGCGCGCCGAAGACGTTGAAGACGCTGACCGCCTGCGTGACCATCTTCTGTGCCGAGACGCCGTCGGCCACGTCGACCGGGATGCCGGTCAGCACGACCCGCCCGCCGCGGCGCGCGATGTCGACCGCCAGCTGCGCGGAGCCCGGCGTCCCCGCGGCCTCGATCACGACGTCGAAGCCGGGGGAGACCTCGTCCGGCGTGACGAACCGGTCGGCGCCCATCCGCAGCGCCAGCGGCTCGCGCGACGCGTGCCGGGCGACGACGACGAGCTCCCGCGGGGAGGACGCTCGCAGCAGCTGCGCGGACAGCATCCCGAGCGTCCCGCTGCCCACGACCGCCGCCCGCTCGCCCGGGACCAGCGCGGCCAGCAGGCACGCCTCGGCGACGCACGCCGCCGGCTCGAGCAGCGCGGCGGCGCGCAGGTCCGCGTCGTCGGGGAGGACGTGCAGCAGCCGCGCCGGCAGCCGCAGGTAGTCGTTCCACGCGCCCGGCTGGGTGAAGCCGGTCTCGTCGTAGGCCGCTTCGCACAGCGTCGTCTGCCCGGTCCGGCACGCGGCGCACGCCTCGCAGTTGCGAAACCCCTCGCCGACGACCTTGCGCCCGACGAGCCGCGGGTCCGCGCCTGCTCCCACCTCGCTGACGACGCCCGACCACTCATGCCCCGGGATGACCGGATAGCGGACGAACCCGGCCGGACGCCCGCCTTCGAGCAGCTCGCGGTCGGAGCCGCAGATGCCGGCGTAGGCGATCTTCACGATCGCGTCGCCCGGCCCTGGCGGACCCACCGGCTCGTCGACGAGCGCGAGCTGACCTGGAGCCGCGATCCGGACCGCTGTCACTTCGTCCCCCGGAACTGCCAGTCGTGCGCGAAGAGGTCGAAGTGGGCGCCGGAGCTGGGGCGCTCCGCCACGAAGTCCACATCGAGGACCACGCCGAGCCCCGGCGCCGTGGGCAGCGAGAAGTACCCGTCGACCACCGGCGGAAGCCCGGGCGCCGCCTGCAGCACGTCCTGGTCGGCGAAGTCGTTGAAGTGCTCCTGGATCTTGAAGTTGGGCGTGCACGCGGCGAGGTGCAGGCTCGCCGCGGTGAGCACCGGGCCGCCGACGTTGTGCGGTGCGATCAGCACGTAGTGCGTCTCGGCCGTCGCCGCCAGCTTGCGCGTCTCCAGGATGCCGCCGATGTGGCCGACGTCGGGCTGGATGATCCCCGCGGCCTGGCTCTCGAACAGCTCGCGGAACTCCATCCGGTCGTGGATGCGCTCGCCGGTCGCGATCGGCAGCGGCGTGTGCTCGGCGACCTTCGCCAGCGCTTTCAGGTTCTCCGGCGGGACCGGTTCCTCCAGCCACGCGGGGTGGAACTCCTCGAGCAGCCCGGCGACCCGGATCGCCTCGTGCGGCGCGAAGCGCCCGTGCATCTCGACGAGCAGCTCGACCTCCGGCCCGACGGCGTCGCGCACGGCCTCGACCAGCGCCACCGAGCGCATCCGCTCGTCGTGCTCGAGCTCGAAGCGCCCTTCGCCGAACGGGTCGAACTTCAGCGCGCGATAGCCGCGCTCGACCACCCGAAGCGCCGCCGCATGGAACTCCTCCGGCGAGCGCTCGACCGTGTACCAGCCGTTCGCGTAGGCCTTCACGCGGTCGTGGACGGCGCCGCCGAGCAGCCGGTACACGGGCTGGCCGAGCGCCTTGCCCATGATGTCCCAGCACGCCATCTCCACGCACGCGATGCCGGACATGACGATCTCGCCCGCCCGCCCGTAGTCGCCGTACTTCATGCGCTGCACGAGCGACTCGATCGCGAAGGGATCGCTGCCCACCACGTGATTCCGGGTCGCCTCGGCGAGGTACCCGATCAGCGCCTGCGTGTGGCCGAGCATGCGCGTCTCGCCGACGCCGGTCAGCCCTTCGTCGGTGTGGACCTGCACGAACGTGAGGTCGCGCCACGGCGTGCCGAGCACGTGGGTGGTGACGTCGGTGATCTTCATCCGAACCGCTCCGGCACCGGCAGCGCCGGTGCGCCGATCGGGGACATCTCCAGCGGCGCGCCGCCGCCGCGCTCCACGATGTCCAGCGCGAGCCGCGCGCGCCCCACGCGCGCCCGCCCGGTGTCCGCCGCAGCGCCCCGCAGATGCTGTCCGACGGGATAGATCCCGGGCGCGTTGCGCAGACCGAACTTCACGTAGACGGGTGCGGCGACCCGGATCAGCTCGGCGGTGTCGTAGAGCCGCACGAAGCCGCCGACGTCGTCGGGCGACTCGACGTAGAGGTCGAGCGTGACGGCGCTGGCCGCGCGCAGCTCCGCGATCTGCGCCACGCTCAGGTCGCTCGGGACGTTGACCGAGTCCGCCCCGATCCCCGCCCACACCCGCAGCGCGGCCGGGTTGGTCGGCCCGGTCAACACGCTCACCTTGAAGCGCATGTCGGTGGGCAGTTCGCCGCTCGCCCGCAGCTGGTGCGCGGCCCACAGCACGCCCTCGTCGGCGACCAGCACATTGCGCACGCCCAGGTCAGCCGCGCGGCGCGCGTCCTCCAGGCATTGGCCGAGCTGGTCGCGGCCGCGCGCCCGCGGCCCGGAGCCGCCGCTCAGCGACCGCGTCGCCGCGCCCACGTCCCACGTGCCGCGCGGGCCGAGGAAGAGCGAGACCTCGATGTCCCCCGCCAGGTCGAGCATCGCCGAGATCTCGGCGTCGGTCAGCATCATCACGCCGCTGCCCTGGCTGACGCGGTGGATCGGCACGTCGAGCGTCGCCGCCTCCTCGAGCACGGCTTCGAGCGCGTGTGGCCCTTCGACCGACGGGATCTCGACGCGCCACGCGCCGCCGTCCGGGAAGCGCTTCTCCGACGTCGCGGGCCGCGGCTGCGTGACGTCGAGTCCGAGCCGGACGAGCGCGGCCTCTCCTGGCAGTGGTTGCACGTTCTCCTCCTTCATGTCAACCGCAGGACGTTCCAGGACCGGGGCGGGAGCTCGGCCCCCGCGACGCGGCGCGGGGTGACCCGATCGGGGTGTTCGGCCGTGTTGGACGCGCCGAGCTCGCCGTCCAGCACCAGATGCTCGGTGACCGTCAGGTCGAGGTCGCGCACGACGAGGTCGAGCGGCGTCGTCCCGGCGGACCGATTGACCGCGAAGACCGTCACGCCGTCGCCGTCCCGCACCGCGGTCGCCTCCACCTCGTCGCCGGCGAGCTCGACCCGCAGCACGGTCCCGTGGCCGAAGCGGGCGGCGTGCGCGAACGGGTGAAACGTCGTCTGGCGCCACGCCGGGCCGCCATTGGAAGTCCGGATCGGCGGGATCACGTTCACGAGCTGCGCGAGGCAGCCGATCCTGACCCGGTCCGCGTGGCGTAGCAGCGTGATCAGCAGGCAGCCGACGACGAGCGCGTCGGCGACCGTGTGCTCGTCCTCCGCCAGCGCGGGCGCGTGCTTGAACGGGCCGTCATGGCCGACGTGATGCGGGTTGGCGGTCTGATGCCACACGTTCCACTCGTCGACGCTGATTCCGATCCGCTTGCGGGAGCGCTTCCGCCCGGCGACCGCGTCCGCGGTCGCGACGACGGTGTCGATCATCCGGTCGAGGTCCTGCGAGCAGCGCAGGTAGGCGTCGACGTCCTCGAACTTGGCCGGGTCGTAGTAGGTGTGCAGGGAGATGTGGTCGGCGATCTCCCACGTGAGGTCGAGCACCGTGTCCTCCCAGGACCCGAACGTCGGCATCGACGAGTTCGAGCTGCCGACGACGCACAGCTCGATCGACGGGTCGACCCACTTCATCGCCTTGCCCGTCTCGGCCGCGAGCCGGCCGTACTCGACGGCGGTCTTCTGTCCCACCTGCCACGGCCCGTCCATCTCGTTGCCCAGGCACCACAGCTTCACGCCGTAGGGCTCGTCGCGCGGCCGCATGTCCGCCCACTTGGTCCCGCGGGGCGCGTTGACGTACTCCAGCAGCGCCCGCGCGGCGTCGATCCCGCGCGTGCCGAGGTTGACGGCGAGCAGCGGCTCGATGCCGGCGACCGCCGCCCAGCGCAGGAACTCGTCGGTGCCGAACGTGTTGGGCTCGATCGAGTGCCAGGCGAGGTCGAGGCGGGTCGGGCGCTCCGGTCCGACGCCGTCCTCCCAGTCGTAGGCGGAGACGAAGTTCCCGCCCGGATAGCGCACCAGGCTGACGCCCATTTCTCGCACCAGTGCGAGGACGTCGCCGCGGAACCCGTCCGCCGTCGCGGAGGGGTGCGTCGGCTCGTAGATCCCGCCGTAGACGGCGCGACCCATGTGCTCGACGAACGAGCCGAACAGCCGGTCATCCACCTCGCCGACCTTGAAGGCCGGGTCGATCACGATCCGCACTCTGTTCCTCCGGAGTAGCTTCCCAGCATGATGCCGTGGACGGACACGACGCGCCCGCTGCCTGAACGCGTGGAGGCATTGCTGGCCGAGATGACGCTCGACGAGAAGCTCGCGCAGCTCGGCAGCGTGTGGGTGGGGGCGGAGCTGGGCTCGGGCAACGTGGCGCCGATGCAGGAGGCGTTCGCGGAGCCCGCGGCGTTCGAGGAGGCGACCGCGCACGGGATGGGCCACATCACCCGCCCGCTCGGCACGAGCCCGGTCGACCCGGCCGACGGCGCGCGGCGGCTCGCCGAACTGCAGCGCGACCTGATCGCGCGCAGCCGCCTCAAGGTCCCCGCGATCGCCCACGAGGAGTGCCTGACCGGCTTCACGACCTATCACGCGACGGTCTTCCCGACGCCGCTCGGGCTCGCCGCGACGTTCGATCCCGAGGGGGTCGAGCGGATGACGACCGCGATCGGCGAGAGCATGTGCGCCACCGGCGCACACCAGGGACTGTCACCGGTGCTTGACGTGGTTCGCGACTACCGCTGGGGCCGCGTCGAGGAGACCTTCGGCGAGGATCCGTATCTGGTCGGCATGATGGGGGCCGCGTACGTGCGCGGCCTCGAGTCGACCGGGCTCGTCGCGACCTTGAAGCACTTCGCGGGCTACAGCGCCTCGCAGGCGGCGCGCAACCACGCGCCGGTCTCGATGGGGCCGCGCACGCTGCGCGACGTGATCCTGATCCCGTTCGAGCTGGCGATCCGCGAAGGCGGCGCCCGGTCGGTGATGAACTCCTACTCCGAGATCGACGGACTGCCGGTCGCGGCCGATGCGGGGTTGCTCACGGGTGTGCTGCGCGACGAGTGGGGCTTCGAGGGAACCGTCGTCAGCGACTACTGGTCGATCGTCTTCCTGCTGAACATGCACCAGGTCGCGGGGACGCCCGGCGAGGCGGGTGCGCTGTCGCTGGCGGCCGGGATCGACGTCGAACTGCCGCACACGCGCTGCTACGGCGAGCCGCTGGCGGAGGCCGTGCGGGCGGGTGCGGTGCCGGAGGAGCTGGTGGACCGCGCGGCGCGGCGGGTGCTGCGCCAGAAGGGCGAGCTCGGCCTGCTCGACGCGGGCTGGACGCCGACGGTGCCCGACGGGCCGCTGGACATCGACCCGCCGGAGCACCGCGCGCTGGCGAAGGAGCTGGCGGAGCGCTCGATCATGCTGCTCGCCAACGACGGCACGCTGCCGCTGCGCCCCGGGCAGCTCGCGCTCGTCGGGCCCTGCGCCGCCGATCCGCTCGCGTTCCTCGGGTGCTACTCCTACCCCAATCACGGCGTCATGGCCGGCCACCCGGACATGGGCCTCGGCGTCGAGGTGCCGACGCTCCTCGACGTGCTCGGCCACGCGCTCTATGCGCCGGGCTGCGACGTCATGGACGACGATCCGACGATGCTGCTCGCCGCCGTCGAGGCCGCGAGCGCCGCGGAGCTGTGCGTGTGCGCCGTCGGAGACCGGCCCGGCCTGTTCGGCCGCGGCACGTCGGGCGAGGGCTGCGACGCCGCGGACCTCTCGCTGCCGGGCATCCAGGACGAGCTGGTCGAGGCGCTGATCAAGACCGGGACGCCGATCGTGCTCGTCGTGATCAGCGGGCGGCCGTATGCGCTGGGGCGCTACGAAGGCCGCGTGGCGGCGATGGTCCAGGCGTTCCTCCCGGGAGAGGAGGGCGCGGCGGCGGTCGCCGGCGTGCTCACGGGCGAGGTCATGCCCACCGGCAGGTTGCCCGTCCAGGTCCCGCGGGTGGCGGGCGCGCAGCCGAGCACGTACCTGCATCCGATCCTCGGCGGCAACAGCGAGGGCGTGTCGAACCTCGACCCGACGCCGCTGTTCGCGTTCGGCCACGGGCTCTCCTACACGACGTTCGAGTACGGCGAGTTCGCGCTGAGCGCGGCGGAGATCGCGACCGACGGCTCGGTTGAGGTCTCATGCGTCGTCCGCAACGCCGGCGAGCGGGCCGGGGCGGAGGTCGTTCAGCTCTACCTGAGCGGTCCCGTCGCGCCCGTGACGCGGCCCGTGACCCAGCTCGCGGGCTTTCTCCGGGTCGAGCTGGAGGCGGGTGAGGCCGCGCGCGTGACGTTCACGCTCCACGCCGACCGCACCGCGTTCACGGGCGTCGACCTGCGGCGGGTCGTGATTCCCGGGGAGATCGGGCTCGCGCTCGGCGCCTCGGCCGCGGACGTCCGCGGCCGCCTCACGCTCCAGCTCGTGGGGGAGGAGCGTGAGGTCGGCCACGACCGCGTGCTGACTACCCCGGCAACCCGTTCGCCCGTGTGACCTGCGCGTAGAAGCGGGCGCTGTCCTTCGGCGTGCGCTTGAGCGTCTCGTAGTCGACGTGGATCAGGCCGAAGCGCTTGCTGAAGCCGTACGCCCACTCGAAGTTGTCCAGCAGCGACCAGACGAAGTAGCCGCGCAGGTCGACGCCGTCTCCGATCGCGCGCTGCGCCGCCGCGAAATGCGCCCGCAGGTACTCGACCCGGTCCGGGTCGTGCACGGCGCCGTTGGTCTTCACATCCGCGAACGCGGCGCCGTTCTCGGTCACGTACAGCGGCACGCCCGGGTAGTCGCGGGCGACGCGCGCGAGGATGTCGTAAAGGCCCTGCGCGTCGATCTCCCAGCCCATCTCGGTTTTGGGCAGACCGCGCTCGACCGGGTCGATGTCGCGGTGGAGCGGCCAGATCGTCGGGCCGTCCTTCTCGGCGGCCTTCCGGACGACGGTGCGGAAGTAGTAGTTGACGCCGAGGAAGTCGAGGTCGGCGTTGATCGTCTCCAGGTCGCCGTCGGCGATGTGATCGCTCGGCAGCCCGAGGTCGTCCGGATAGGTGCCCTTCAGGAGCGGGTCGAGGAAGAGGCGGTTGGCGAGCCCGTCCGCGCGGCGGGCCGCATCGACGTCCTCCGGAGCGCCTGAGGCCGCATCTGTAGGGCTCAGGTTGAGCGTTATGCCGAAGACGCTGTCGCCGCCTCTGGCCCGCATCGCGTCGATTGCCAGCCCGTGGCCGAGCATGAGGTGGTGGGCGGCTTTGATTGAGGCGCCGTCGTCGGTCAAGCCGGGCGCGTGGGCGCCGGCCGAGTAGCCGAGGATCGAGGAGCACCAGGGCTCATTGAGCGTCGTCCAGGCGGTGACGCGGTCGCTGAGGCGTTCGTAGACCGCGGCCGCGTACTCGGCGAAGCGCTGGGCGGTATCGCGCTCCGGCCACCCACCCGCGTCCTCGAGGACCTGCGGGAGATCCCAGTGATAGAGCGTCACCCAGGGTGTGATGTCCTTCGCCAGCAGCGCCTCGATCAGGCGGGCGTAGAAGTCGACGCCCGCCTCGTTGAGCGCGCCCCGGCCGTCCGGTTGCAGCCGCGGCCAGGCGAGCGAGAAGCGATACCAGCCGACGCCGAGGTCGGCCATGTGCTGCACGTCCTCGGCGTAGCGGTGGTAGTGGTCGTCGGCGACGTCGCCGTTGTCGCCGCCGTCGACCTTCCCGGGCGTGTGGGAGAACGTGTCCCAAATCGATTTCGATCGCCCGCCTTCGTCGACCGCACCTTCGATCTGGTAGCTCGCGGTCGCCGTGCCCCAGGCGAAGCCCTCGGGAAAGCTCATGGTGCGATCTCCTCCCACAACTCGTCCGGGATCGGCCGGCGAGCGTTCTCGATCAGGCGGTCGACCTCGCCCGGCGTGACGCAGCCGGCGAGCGTCGCGGTGATGCGGTTCTCGCGCATCGGGAACTGGATGGCGGCGGCGGCGAGCGGGACGTCGTGGCGCGCGCAGGCCGCGTCGAGCGCGTCGACGCGGGCGAGGATCTCCGGGCTCGCCTTGCGGTAGGCGAAGAAGCCCTTCGACGCTCGCGATCCAGCCAGGATCCCGCCGCCGAACGCGGCCGCGTTGAGCACCGCCACGCCGAGCTCGGCCGCCTCGTCCAGCAGCGGCTCGGCCGACTGGTCGATCAGGTTGAAGCGGTTGTGGGTGAGGACGACGTCGAACGCGCCCGTGCGGATGTACTGGCGCATCAGGTCGATCGGTCCGCCGGCGACGCCGAGGTGGGCGATCACGCCCTCGCCTTTGAGCTCCTGCAGGGCCTCGAGCGGACCGTTGGGCGCGACGCCTTCCTCGAACGTGATGTGCTCGGGATCGTGGAAGTGCACGAGCCCGAGCCGGTCGAGGCCGAGCCGCTGCAGGCTCTCCTCGACGGACCGCCGGACGCGGTCTCCGGAGAAGTCCCCGGTCTCCATGTCGCGATCGACCTTGGTCTCGAGCACGAAGCCGTCGGGCAAGCCGCCGAGCTCGCGCACGACGATGCCGATGCGCTGCTCGGCGTCGCCGTAGTTGTTGCTCGTGTCGAGGTAGTTGATCGGGCCCTCGAAGACCCTTCGCACGGTGGCCAGTGCGTCCTCTAGCGGGACTGCCTGCTGGTAAGCCAGCGGCGTGTTGCCGAGCGGCGCGCTCCCGACACACAGCGGTGTGACCTGCAACCCGGTCCGGCCAAGCGTGCGAAACGCCAGGCCCTCTCCTCCATAGCGGACCATCTCGGCAGCTTATGGGACGATGGGCCCGAACCGTGCGCCTGGCCTCACCGCTTCCACGGACCTTCGACTCCGCCGACGGCTGGATCGTGCTCCTGCGCGAGCGGGGGTTCCGCACGGCGTACTGGCCGCTGGCCGACGACGCGCCGCTCGACGAGGTCGACGCCTACGCCGCGGCGGCGGAGGCGGCCGGGATCTCGATCGCGGAGATCGGCGCGTGGCTGGCCAACCCGATCAGCCCCGACGACGCGGTACGGGCCGCCGGCCTGGCGCGCTGCAAGGCGCAGCTCGCGCTGGCCGACCGCGTCGGCGCCCGCTGCTGCGTGAACGTCGCCGGCTCACTCGCCGGCACGTGGGACGGTCCCCACCCGGAGAGCCTGAGCGCGGACACGTTCGCGCTGATCGTCGACAGCGTGCGCGACATCCTCGACGCGGTCGCACCCACGCGCACCTACTACTCGCTCGAGCCGATGCCCTACATGCTCCCCGACTCCCCGGAGCGCTACCTCGAGCTGCTGCAGGCCATCGACCGGCCGCGCTTCGCCGTGCACCTCGACCCGATCAACATGATCAACACCCCGGCGAAGCTCTACGACAACGCCCGCTTCCTGCGCGAGTGCTTCGACACCCTCGGCCCGCACGTCCGCGCCGTCCACGCCAAGGACATGACGATCACCAACGCGCTGACCCTCGACATGCCCGAGCGCCGCCCGGGTCTCGGCGACATCGACTTCCACGCGTTCATCCGCGAGATGCAGCGCCTGGACCCCGACACGCCGTTCCTCGTCGAGCACCTCGACTCCGACGCGGACTACGTCGCGGCCGTCGCCCACGTGCGCGCCGTCGCCGGCGAGCTCGGCGTCGCCAGCTGAATACACCGAGAGCGTTGAGACACTTCCACGCTGACCACTCGTCGAAGGCGGCCGGCACGCGCAAACGCCCTTAGCCGATGCTCATGCGGCTTTCGTAGCGTCGCCCAGGTGTACGAGCGAGTCGAGGTGGCCGCTGCGCCGGAGGTCGTCGTCCTGCGGCTGCGGGAGGCGCTCGTCGCGCGCGGGGTGACGGAGTACGCCGTCGTCGACCACGGGCGTGACATGGCGGCGGCCGGGCGGCCGGGGATCATCGCGTGGACGCTGGTGTTCGGGAACCCCGCGGCGGGTGCCGACGTCCTCGAGCATGACCTCGCGGCGGCGGCCGACCTGCCGCTGCGGATGGGCGTGATCGCCGACGGGAAAGGACACGCCGCGATCGTGTTCCGGGACATGCGGACGCTCTTGCGCGACGAGCTCGCCGATGTGGCGGACGCGATGACCGCGACGCTGCGGTCGCTGGCGACGGGGGTCTGAAGAAGCCCGTATGTTCGACGCGCCACCCGCCTGAGACCAGGAGACACGCACATGCCCGAGGTTCCGCGCCGCATCGTGACCGGCCACGACGAGACCGGGAAGTCCGTCGTGCTCTCCGACGCGCCGACGCCCAAGACGCTCGACATCGGCACCGCGGTCTTCCACGAGCTGTGGGCCACGAGCGCGGTGCCCGCGGCGATCGACGCGACCGAGCCCGAGCCGACGACCCGCCCTCTGCGCACGCCGCCCGATGCCAATGGCATCGTCGTCCGCTTCACCGAGATGTCGCCTGGTGCCGCCTCGCCGATGCACCGGACGGAGTCCGTGGACGTCGGCATCGTGCTCGACGGCGAGACCTGGCTGCTGCTCGACGACGGCTCCGAGACGCGGATGGGCGCCGGCGACGTGGTCGTCCAGCGCGGGACCAACCACGCGTGGGAGAACCGGTCCGAGCGGGTCGTGAAGATGGCGTTCGTGATGATCGACGGGACGATCGGCGACGGCGTGCGCGCGACCGCGCAGCCGCTGGAGTTCTTCGACGCCGTGCTGGATTAGGCCGGGTCAGGCCGGAGGTCGAGGTCGCGGAGGCGGGTCCCGTTCACGCGGATCAGTCCACGCACGACGAAGAGGAACGCGCCGCCCGGGCCGGGACGCACGGATCGCCGCCGACCGTCGTCGTTGATGCTGACGGAGCGCACGGACGGCTGTGCGCGGCCGTAGAGGATCGTGCGCGGGGGGGTCTCGCGGATCGTCAGCGCGTCCGAGAACAGGCGCAGGTGGCGGAGGCTCCCGCAGGCTCCGGTGGTGCCCTGCTCGTAGGGCCGGAAGCGCCCGTCGCGTACCCGCCCCAGCGACACGCCGCGGACCTGGCCCGCGATTATGCAGGGCTGCCCACCGCTCGAGGTGTAGATGCCCGCGCCCCACGCGAGCTCGGAGTCGGGATCGGGTGCCTTGACCACGAGCTTCACCTGCGAGCCGCCGCGTGGGGCGTAGCGCGGCACCTTCACGCTGCCGTCGGGCAGCGGCGCGCCGACGGAGATCAGATCCGTGGCGCCTGCGGCGACGCTCACGCCGAGCAGCGCGACGACGGCCAGGCCCGCGCCGCGCCAGCGCCACGAGAACCGCCGCCGGCGCGGGGCGACGGCGAGGTCTCGCCGCGCCGCCTCGAGCAACTGGTCACGGATCGAGTCCTGTGCCGCCCGGCGGGGATCGGCGGTCTTCATGCCGGGTCCCGCGTGAGTTCGTCGGTGGGCGAGGCGGCCATCGCGCGCGCCAGCGCCCGCAGCCCGCGGGAGACGCGCGCCCGCGCCGCGGCCTCGGCGACGTCGAGCGTCGCGGCGATGTCGGGGTAGCCGCGTTCCTCGACGACCCGCAGCTCGATCGCGCGCCGCTGGTCGGACGGCAGCGCGGCCAGGGCCTCCGGCAGCGTGGCGAGCAGCGGCGCCAGCCCTGCCAGCTCCTCGATCCGCTCGAATTCGGGGTCAGTCAACACCGGCACTGTGACGGAAAGCCGGTGCAGTGCGCTGCGCTCGACTCTGCCCGCGCGCCAGTACTGCGAGAGCTCGCGGCGGGCGATCGCGAACAGCCAGCCCTGTTCCTCCTCCGTCGTCGTCCCCCGGAACTGGCGCGAGCGCTCCAGCGCCGTGGCGAACGTCTCGGACATCAGATCGAACGCGACCTCGGGATCGAGCACGCGCCGCGCGAGAAAGCCGAGGACGCGGTCCGAGTAGGCCTCGAAGAACGCCGCGAAGGCCTCTGGGTCCTCCCACGACTGCGCGAGCAAGCAGTCGCGCGACTTTGGCTGGCGGAAGCGGCGGAGCACGCTGGGGCGAGCGTAGAACACGACGCTCACCATTGGACCTTGTCACAGAATTCGGCGTCGCGCCTCTTATGGCCTGAAGTCGCCCTGGGCTGGAGGGAACGTTGTGAGCAGTGCAAGCCATATCTCGCACCGGGGATTGGGTGCGGACGCCATCGTCGAGCTCTACCGGCGGCTCCGGCCGCGGCTCGTCCATTTCTTCCTGCGGCGGACCCGCGATCTCGACACCGCGTGCGACCTCGTGGGGGAGACGTTCGCGCGGGCGCTGGAGCACGCCCGGCGCTTCCGCGGCGGCCCGGACGCCGATCCGTGGGTGTGGGGCATCGCGCGCAATGTCCTGGCCGAACACGTGCGCCGCGACCGCGTCGAACAGCGCGGCTTGCACCGGCTCACGCTGGAGCGGACGGAGACCACGGCCGAGCTGCGCGACGAACGTGCGGGCGACGAGCCCGGCCCGGCCGTGCAGGCCCTGGCGACCCTGGTCGTCGATCAGCGCGACGCGCTGCACCTGCGGGTGGTCGAGCAGCTCGACTACGAGGTCGTCGCGCGGCGGCTCGGCATCAGCGAGCCGACGGCGCGCGCGAGGGTCTCGCGCGGTCTGCGCAAACTCGCCCTCTCGCTCGACGGCGGTCACAACCTCAATGGTTGGACGCACTAGAGGAATATGCGACGTCTCATTGCCGCAGTGGCCTTCCTCTGCCTGTTGCCGGCCGGCACCGCCGCCGCTGCCGGCGTCCAGCAGGAGCGCATCGACCTCCTCAACCGCGCGATCAAGCAGGTCTACGCCGGCGCGCCGAGCTGCAAGCCGCCCGACCCGTTCGCGCAGCGGACGACCACGACCGACGCGGACCCGAGCGCGGATCTGCTGAACACGTTCGCGATCTTCCGCCGGCCCGCGACCGCGGAGGAGCTCGCGCTGGCGACCAAGGAGCGGCGGCTTCCGGCCGGCGGCCTCTACCGGCGTTACGCCCGCATCGTCATGAGCGCGAGCGGTCGCCGGCAGCTGGTGCTGCCCGCGCAGAACGCGCGCTCCTACCAGCCGCGCCCGCAGCGTTGCGTGGACTCGCTGCGCCGCCACATGGCTGCGCTGCTGCGAGGCCATGACGCGGCGTTCAAGCGGGGGACGAGCCGCGTGCTCGAGCAGGTCATCCGCGACGAGTGGGCCGGTGAGGCGCAAGGGCCGACCGAGGGCATCTTCTTGTTCACGTACGACGGCCACGGGACCGGCGGCGGAGGCGGCGGAGCCGACCTGAACACGCTGCGCACGAAGGGGATGTTCTTCTCGTTCGGCGGTGGCGCGCGCCCGTCGCTCGTCACCGGGCTGATCCCGGACGGCGTCGCCTCGATCGAGCTCCTCTATCCCGCGACCGCCGATTCCGCCGAGGTCAAGCGGACGGTCGCCGTGCGCGACAACGTCGTCTCCTACGAGGTGCGGCGATCGGGGATCGACGCGCTGGTGGAGCCGCAGATGACGTGGCTGGCGGCGGACGGTTCCGTCGTGCGCGTCGTCAATCCCGTCACCTACGTGGCCGGCTGCGGCGTGGCCGGTCAACTGGAGTTCAAGCCGTCGCGCTGTGCGGCGGGCAGCCTGAACCTGTCGAAGGTGCAGTGGCAGTGGTGGGACAGCGCGCACGCAGCGACCGGCACGGGTGAGGCGCTGCTGCGCAAGGGGTATCGGGCGCGGGCGAAGATCGTCCTCTCGCGGCCACTCTCGTGCACGACGGAGAACGGCGTCATCCTGCGCTACTTCTCGCGGGCTCGGGTCTCGGTGCTCTACCGGTCCGGCAACACGCTCGGCGAACGACCCGGGTGGCGTTCGTACGTCGTCAAAGTGGAGGCGTCGGACGGGCTCTGCGAGCTCTCGCCCTAGTCGGTGTCCCGAGTCGGATTGCGCCGGGCCGCTCGACCGCCGGCGGCGAGGGGGTGTGTAACCAGAGCTGCCTCGCAGGCAGCTCTCGTTCCGCACCCCCACCTGCGCGCCAGATCGAACAGTGCGAACCTGATCGAAACCCGCGAGCCGGCCCTCAAACGCGCGTGGTCGATCACGGCGACCCGGCCACTCCCCGACCCGGCGCAGTTGACGTTGAGTCCTTCTAGGCGATGCGGTCGAGGTCGGCGCGCGTGACGGGGTGGGCGAACGGCTCGCCCCGCGCGTAACGTTCGAGCTCGGCCAGCGCCGACTCGCCGAGCCGCCGGACCTCGACCCCGAGCGCGCCCGCGATGTGCGGCGTGAGCACCACGTTCGGAAGGTCGTAGAGCGGTGAGCCGGCGGGCAGGACCTCAGGCTCGGTGACGTCGAGCACCGCGTCGATCCGGCCGGTCTGCAGCTCGGCGACGAGCGCGTCCTGGTCGATCAGTGCGCCGCGGGCGGTGTTGATCAGCGTCGCGCCGTCGCGCAGCAGCGCGAGGCGCCGGGCGTCGAGCATGTGGCGGGTCGAGGGCAGCGAGGGTGCGTGGAGGCTGACGACGTCGCACGCCTGGAGCAGATCGTCGAGCTCGACGCTGCCTTCGAGGTACGGATCGCTGACGAGCACGCGCAGGTCGAATGGTCGGAGGAGCTCGACCACGCGCCGGCCGATCCGCGACGCGCCGACGATGCCGACCGTCTTGCCGAAGTTGCCGATCTCCGGGTAGGCGGCGATCAGGTCGATCGCCTCGCGTCGCTGCCGGTAGGTGCGGCTGAGGCGGTCGGCGGCCTTGTTGGCGAGCAGGATGCGCGCGAGCGTGTACTCGGCGACGGGCTCCGCGTTGGCTCCCGCCGCGGTGGAGACGAGCAGCCCGCGCTCCCAGCACGCGTCGGTCACGTGGCCCTTGACGCCGCCGGCGGCGTGGACGATCGCGCGCAGGTTCGACGCGCGGGCGAGCAGTTCCGCGTCCAGCGGCGGGCAGCCCCAGCCGCTGAGCACGATCTCCGCGCGCTCGAGATCGACGACCGCCGCGACCTCGTGCAGCCGGTCGCCGAACAGTCGCTCCGGCAGGTCCGGGCGCATCATCAGCACGACCTCAACGCGCGACACGTCGCAGCTCCTCGGCTTCCTCGGCGACGAGCGCCGCGTCGTCACCCGGGACGAACTCGAGCAGCGCGTCGCCGTGGGTGAACGTCGCGAACACCGCCTCCCACAGCTCGCGCCGCTCGCACAGCCGCAACCGCGTGCTGCCCGGCCACCACGAGAAGACGTGCACGGCGGGCACGTGGGGGAGACGGCGCAACGCGTCGAGCGCAGCCGCGTCGGCCATGTCCTGCGGCGGCTGCCAGTACGCGCGAACGCCGGAGGCCTCGATCAGCGCGAGCGCCGAGTCGACGTCGTCGGTCAGCGTGCCGCCATGAAACTCGAACGCGAGGTCGATGGGTGCGGTGGCGGGGGGCGAGGTCGCGGTGGTGGCCGGCGTGGCCGCGGTGGTGGGCGGCGTGGCCGCGGTGGTGGGCGGCGTGGCCGCGGTGGTGGGCGGCGTGGCCGCGGTGGCGGGCGGCGAGACTGCGGTGGCTGCGGCCGCTCGCGCGGCGCGCGCGATCTCCTCACGCTCGGCCGGCGACGCACCGGCCGAGCCCACTTCGCCCGCCCAGATCCGCACCCGCGGCGCGCCCAGCTCCCGTGCACTCGCGAGCACCGGCGCGAACGGGCCCGCGCAGCGCCAGTAGGACCCGTAGGACGCGACGCGCAGGCCGGCGGACTCGGTGGCCGCTCGGGCGCGGCGCGCGGCGTCGAGGTCGCCCGGGGGGACGTGCACGTCGGCGCCCCACTCGATGCACTCGAGGCCCGCGTCAGCCGCCACCGCGACGACCGCTTCGATCCCCAGCGCCCGCAACGTCACCGAACACAGACCGAGGCTGAGGTACGGTTTCGGCATGGCCGTCGCCGACAGCCTAGGCCCCGCCGCTCGAGGACGCCGGCTCGAGCAGGTCGGCGCGCTGCGCGAGTCGCGCGCGACCGACGACCTCAACGCGCGCCTCCAGCAGGACGGGTATCTCTTCGTGCGCGGTCTGCTCGACCGCGAGCTGGTCCAGGCCGGCCGCGCGGAGCTGCTCGACCAGCCCGTGCTCGAGCAGACGTACCCGATGCGCAGCGACGCGATGAAGGCCGTCGTCCACGGCCCACGGATCCTCGGCTTCTTCACCGAGCTGTTCGGCACGCCCGCCCGCAGCTACGACTTCATCTGGCTGCGCCACCAGCCGCCGAGCTATGGCATCGCGCCGCACTGCGACACGGTGTTCATGGGCCGCGGGACGCCCGACGTGCTCACCGCCTGGATCCCGTTCGGCGACATCGCGATCCGCGGCGGCGGGCTGATGCTGCTCGAGGACTCGCATCGCATCGGCCGCGAGCGGATCGCCGACTACCTCGCCCAGGACGTCGATCGCTACTGCGAGAACGGTCCCAACGCGCAGGCGGTCGAGACCGGCGAGATGAAGTGGGAGCACTGGCGCGACCACACCGACTGGAACGGCGAGATCACCGAGGACCCGCACCAGCTCGCCGCTGATTGGGGCACCCGCTGGCTGACCGCCGACTTCAGGATGGGCGACGCCCTGATCTTCACGCTGCGCACCGTCCACGCCGGCACCGACAACGAGACGGACGCGCTGCGGCTCTCGACCGACAGCCGCTACCAACCCGCGAACCAGCCGATCGACGAGCGCTGGATCAATGGCGAGCATGGGGAGGACCCGATCGGTCACGGGCTCGCCGCCAAGCAGGGCACGATCTGCTGAGCGCACTCAGTCGACGCCGGCGGCCAGACCGGTCTGCCAGAAGCGCTGCAGCAGCACGAACGCCAGGATCATCGGGATGATCGCGATCAGCGAGCCGACGATCGCGCCCGAGTTGCCGATCTGCGTCAGGCCGATCGTCAGCGGATACCACTTGGATTCCGAGAGCATCAGCAGCGGCAGCAGATAGTTGTTCCACGTCTGAACGAACGCGAACAGCATCACGGTCACGAACCCGGGCGCGAGCAACCGGAACACGATCGAGCGGAAGATGCGCCACTCGCTCGCGCCGTCCAGGCGCGCCGCCTCGATCAGCGACGAGTCGATCGCGCGATCGGCGTAGATGCGCATCAGGAAGACGCCGAACGGGCTGACCGAGCACGGCAGGATCACCGACAGCGGGCTGTTGGTCAGATCGACCTGCGCGAACAGCAGCCAGGTGGGCACGGCCAGCGCCTGCGTGGGCACCATCACCGAGCCGAGGATGACCCAGAACATGACCTGCCGGCCGCGGAAGGCGAACTTCGAGAACCCGTAGCCGGCGGCGGTCGCGCACAGGCCCGCGATCACCGCGCTCGACACCGAGTACAGGAACGAGTTGCGCAGCCAGACGACGTACGTCCCGCCGTCGAGCGTGCGGATCGAGAACAGGTCGCGGACATTCTGAACGAGGTGGAAGTCATCCGCGAACCACAGCCCGAACGTGCTGAAGAGGTCGCTGCGGTCCTTCGTCGCCGCGACGAACAGCCAGAACAGCGGGAACGCGAAGTAGGCGAGGAACGCCAGCATCAAGAGCTCGGAGGCGAACGAGCGACGTCGTCCGCCTCCGAGCGCTCTGCGTGCTTTCACCCCTTGACGCCGCCGCTACCGAGGCCGCTCTGCCAGTAGCGCTGCAGGAAGATGAACGCGAGGATCAGCGGCACGATCGACAGCAGCGAGCCGGTGATCACGATGTTGAACGCCGACGTCGCGCCGCCGCCGGCAGTGGCCTGGCTGTTCCACTGCTGCAGGCCGACGGTGAGCGGGTACCACTTCGGCTCCGAGAGCATCACCAGCGGCAGGAAGTAGTTGTTCCACGTGGCGACGAACGTGAACAACAACACCGTGACGAAGCCGGGGGTCAGGAGCCGGAACGCGATCTTGCGGAAGATCAGGAACTCGCCCGCGCCGTCGATCCGCGCCGCCTCGATCAGGTCCGACGGCACCGCCGCCTCGGCGTAGATCCGCATCAGGTAGATCCCGAACGGCGAGACCAGGGACGGCAGGATCACCGCCAGCGGGTTGTTGGTGAACCCGAGCTTCGAGAACATCAGATAGGTCGGGATCGCCAGCGCGGTCGTCGGCACCATCACCGAGCCGAGCACGAACCAGAACATCAGGTTCTTGCCACGGAAGGCGAACTTCGCGAAGCCGTAGCCGGCGGCCGCGGCCAGCAGCGCCGCGCCGACCGCGCTCACCACCGAGTACATGACGGTGTTGCGCAGCCAGTCCAGGTAGACGCCGTTGTCCTGATTGAACGTGTCCTTGACGTTGTCGATGAAGTTGAAGTTCGCGAACCACAGCCCGAACGAGTCGAACAGGTCGTCCAGCGACTTCGTCGACGCCACCACCAGCCAGAACAGCGGCATCAGGAAGTAGACGAGGAACGCGAGCATGAAGATGGTCGGGACGACCATCCCGCCGGTCGATCCCGGCTTGCGCTGCGCGCGGGTGCGGCGACGCGTCTTGGCGGCGGTGGGGGCGCCGACATCCGGCGCGACGGTGGGAACGCTCACGACCGCACCTCCTGACGAGCGGAGATTCGCATCACGATGAACGACACGACGAACACCACGGCGCCGAGCAGGAATGACAGGGCGGCGGCGTAGTTGAGCCGCTGGTCGGCGAACGCGAGGTTGTAGACGTAGAGGTTCGGCGTGTAGGACTTGCCGATCACCTGCGGGGCGATGTCGTAGAACACGCGCGGCTCGGCGAACAGCTGGAAGGAGCCGATCACCGAGAAGATCGTGCACAGCAGGATCGCCGGCCGCAGGAGCGGAAGCTTGATGTACAGCGCCGTGCGGAACGCGCCCGCCCCGTCGACCGCGGCGGCCTCGTAGAGCTCGGCCGGGATCGCCCGCAGCGCGGCGTAGAAGATGATCATGTTGTAGCCCGTGAACGTCCACGTCGAGACGTTCGCGATCGACCACAACATCAAGTCCTCGCCGAGGAAGTTCGGTGGTGTGGCGCCGAGCTTGTCGGCGACGTCGGCGATCGGGCCGAAGTCACGGCCATACAGGAAGCCCCACATCAGCGCGGCGATCACCGTCGGGACGGCGTAGGGCACGAAGAACCCGACGCGATACAGCCGGGCGAAGACGACCTTGCCCGAGTCGATGATGAGGGCGAAGACCAGTGCCAGGACCAGCATGATCGGCACCTGGACGATCATGAACAGCGCCACGCGCTTCACGCCGTCCGTGAACGCCTTGTCCTTCAGGCCCTCGGTGTAGTTGTCGAGCCCGACGAACGCGTTGCCGCCGACGAGCTGCTCGCGATAAAGACTGAGGTAGAGCGCGTAGATGAGTGGCGCGATGAAAAGCGCGAGGAACAGCACCATGAACGGCGCCGTGAACAGGAAACCGGCGAAGCCGTGGCGCTTGAGGGCCTTCTTGCGGCGGCCGCCGGGCACCCGTGTGGTTGAACTCGTGACGGTTGCTTGAGCCATGATCGTGAGTCGGTCGGCGGAGTGCCCGCCCGCCGCTCGAGCGGCGGGCGGGCTTGCTCCTGCTATTGGCCTTGGACCTTCAGGCCCTGCTGCTTGGCGTAGTTGACAACGGCGTCCTGCCACGGCTGGAGCGCCGCGGTCGCGCCCTTGCCCTGGTCGACGGATTTGCTCTTGATGTCATCGCCCTGAGTGGCGACGTATTCGAGGATCGGCGGCCACTGCCAGGTCTTGTCGACGACGCTGGCCGCGTTCGCGTAGACCTTGTTGACCTCCTGGCCCCCGTAGAACGGGTACTTCTTGGTCAGCCAGGTGTCGTTCTTGAGCATCTCGTTCTGCGGCGGGAAGAGGAAGCGCTCGTAGCTGAACATCTCGACCGGCTGCTGGTTGGTGAGGATCCAGCGCGCGAACTCGACCGCGGCGGCCTTGTTCGGGGAGTCCTTGAGGACGGCGAGCGTCGAGCCCCCCCAGTTGCCCGAGATGTTCTCGCCCTCGTTCCACTGCGGCAGCGGCTGGGCCTGCCACTTGCCCTTGGAGCTCTTCGTGTAGTCCTGGAGGAAGATCGGGCCCCAGGCGGCGGAGATCCAGCCCGCGTACTTGCCCTTCGAGAAGCCCTGGTACCAGGCATCGGCGAAGTCGGCGTCATGTGAGATGGCGCCGCTGGCGTAGAGCTTGTCCCAGTACTCGGTGACCTGCTTGATCTTGTCGCTGGTGAGGTCGACCTTGAGGTTGTTGGGGTCGGAGTTGAACGGGCGCGCCCCGGCCTGCCAGAACAGGCCCATCCACTGGCCGGTCTGCCCGCCCGGGAGGTTGGTCAGATACGACTTCGGGAACTTCTTGTGGTACTGCTCGGCCGCGGTCGCGAAGTCCGCCCAGGTCTTGATCGGCGTCTTGATGCCGGCTTGCTCGACCAGGTCCTTGCGGTAGATGAACCCGAGCGGGCCGGTGTCCCACGGGATGCCGTAGATGCCGTTGTCGACGTTGATCTGCTTCTGGATCCACTCGGGGTAGCCGGAGAGGAAGTTGTCCGGCAGATACGGCGTCATGTCGAGCAGGCTCTTGGTGAGCGTGAAGCTCGGGATGTACTGGAACTCCATGTGCACGACGTCCGGCAGGCCCTTGCCCGACTTCAGAACGGTGCGCAGTTTGCGGTAATGCGGCGGTCCTTGGCCCACGTTCTGGAGCTTGACCTTGATGTTCGGATGGGCCGCCTCGAACATGGCGACCGCCTTGTCGGTACCGGGCGTCCACGCCCAGACCGTGATCGTTGCCGGCTTCTTGAGCTCGGCGGCCATGTCGACTTTCTCCGTCGAGCTGCTGCTGCTACTGCCGCCGCTGCCCGACCCGCTTGAGCTGGAGCTGTCGCTGCCTCCGCAGGCGGCCACCATGGCCGCGATCCCAAGACAACACGCGACCAGCAGAGCGCGCCATCGGGCGCTGTCGTGCCGTGCCGTGTTACGCAAGAGGTCTCCCCTCCTCGTCGTCCTTCTTCCGGGGCCTCTCCAAGAGCACCCGGACGTCCCATGCTCCCAGATGCAGTTCCTCGCCGAAAGCGAGATCTGTCCCGTTGAGCACATCTGTCATCGCGACCGGCAACGCC
Organism: Solirubrobacter ginsenosidimutans; assembly: GCF_027587205.1. The sequence goes on along the minus strand of NZ_JAPDOD010000004.1, from coordinate 157,795 downwards.
AGCCGCGCCTGCTCCCATGACCAATTCGCGACAAACCGCACAAGTCCCCCCTCCGGGGCTCGTCCGCTCGTCACCGTAACCGTTTTTGGGCGGTCCGCAAAGACGTCCGGATTCGGACGTAGCCAGCGCGCGAGCCCGACCGCGAGCTCGCGGTCCGGGAGGGTGCCGACGTACGTCACGCGGCCCTTCCCGTGCTCGTGGGTGGTGATCGCCGGCCAGCGTCCGAGATGCGGATGCTCGTAGTACGCGAGCGTCTCGGCGGTGGTTGGTTGCAGCGCGTCGGCCCAGGCGGTGGCGGCGCCAGTGAAGTCGCCGCTGCACCGCACCGGGGCGGTCAGGTTCGTGTATTCGTCATAGGTCGCGCCGACCGCCTCGAACAGGCGGCCGGGCTGCTTGGTCGTGCGCGGGCGCGCCTCGTGGTCGGCGTACCCGCCGCGGAAGCTCAGCACCAGGTGGCCCCCGTCGTGCGCGTAGGCGGCGAGGCGGTCCAGCAGCGCGTCGTCGGCGACGTAGAGCCCGGGCACGATCAGGACCGGATGCTCGGTCCCGTCGAAGTCCTGGGCGAACAGGATCTCGGTCTGCACGCCGGCCGTGAACAGGCCCTCGTAGAAGCGGCTGAAGATGCGCTCGTAGGAGCTGCGGTCGGCGGCGCCGGCGGCGGTCGCCAGAGGCGGGTGGAACTCCATCGCCCACTTGCTCTCTCGGCTGTAGAGCAGCGCGACGTCCGCGGTCGGCTCGAGGCCGACGACGGCCGCTCCGGCCTGCTTGAACTCGGCCGCGATCCGCTGCACCTCGGCGTAGGCGCGGCCGGGCTCGCCGTCGTGGTTGAGCACGCCGAGCCAGAACTGCTCGTGGCCGTAGTGGATCGAGTGCCAGTGCCAGTACTCGATCATCCGCGCGCCGCGGGCCACCAGCGCCCACGCCGCCTGGCGCCACTGGCCGTCGAAGGCGGGGAAGTTGCCGTGCGACGCGCCGATCGAGAGCGCGTTGGTCTCGGTCACGAGGAAGGGCTGCCGGAGCGCGGCGCGCGCAAGATCGGCCTGGTAGTGGATCGCCCAGACGCCGCTGTGCGTCTCCCACTCGAGCTGGGGCGCGTCGGGCGGCGGCTCCGGCATCGTCAGCGCGTCCTGCATCGGGTAGTAGGGGTTCACCGCCGCGATGTCGAGGCTGCGGTTGAGCTCGCGCGGGTCGAACGCGGGACGCTTGAGCGCCATGCAGGTCGTCACGAACTGGTCCGGGCGGGCGAGCTCGCGCACGATCTCCGCCTGCGCGGCGATGAAGTCAGTCGTCAGCTGCGACTGGTAGCGCCGCCAGGCGAGGTCGTAGGACGGCACCGTGTTGCCGTCCGGCGGCCACAGCTCGTCCCAGCGGGCGATGCGGTGCGACCAGTAGACGAGCCCCCATTCGCGGTTGAGACGCTGCGGGTCGTCGTCGTAGGTGTGGCGCAGGCGGTCGACGAAGCCCTGGAAGGCGGCGCGGTTGTGGAAGAGCTCCATGCCCGGCTCGTTGTCGACCTGGAAGCCGATGACCGCCGGGTGCGGCGCGTAGCGGCCGGCGACCTTGCGCGTGATCCGGTCGGCGTAGTGGCGGAAGGCGGCGTTGGAGTAGTCGCCGTCCTGGCGGTGGCCGTAGGGGATGCGCACGCCGGTCTTGCGCTCGGCCGTGACCTCCGGGTACTTGCGCACCAACCAGGGCGGCATCGCGTAGGTCGGTGTGCCGAGGATGACCTTGATACCGCGCGCGTGCGCGCCGTCGAGCACCGGATGCAGCCACTCCAGCTCGAAGCGTCCGTCCTCCGGCTCCCACGTGGACCAGACGGATTCGCCGACCCGGATCACCGTCAGCTCGGCGGCGGCCATCAGGTCGAGATCGCGCTCGAGGCGGTCGTACGGCTGGTACTCCGCGTAGTAGGCAACGCCGTAGAGGACCTGCTGTGGCAGACCTGAAAGGCGTTGCTCTCGTTGCGCGACCTGCGGACCCACGTCTCCCTCGTGATCCGGGTTTGCCACCACTTTCCTCCTTGCGGCGAACCGGTTTGTACCAAGGATTCGGTCGGACGTGTACTAATTGCTCGTCTGTAACGCCCGCTCAATGCAGCCTTTACGCGCCAGCGCGCATTCCTGGGAGCCGAAATCGTTTGCCACGGGCGTCCGGCGTTGCCTGCGGACCATCAGCGCGCGAAAGTGGCGTCTCAGGCAATACTTCAGTCGCGAACCTGACGACAGGAGGGGATCCTGGCTGTGACTGTGCTCGATGACCTGCGGGTGGTAGAGGAGCGGATCGCTGCTCGCTTGGCGGAATTGGAGCCGCTCGTGCAGGAGTACAACGAGCTCCAGCAGATCGCCGAACGGCTTGGCATCGATCGCGAACGTGCGCTGGCTGAAGCCGCCGCGATCGTGGCGACGCCACAAGCCGCGGCAGTGCCTGCGACGGCGCCCGCGCCCGCGCCCGCGCCGAAGGCTGCGGCGGCCAAGCCCAAGCCCAAGCCCGCGGCCAAGGCGAAGCCCAAGGCCAAGCCGAAGGCCGCGGCGGCCAAGCCCAAGGCGAAGGCGGCGCCCAAGCGGCGGGCGGCCAAGGGCGCGGCGGTCCGGCGCCAGCCCGGTGGCACGCAGAAGGCCGGCGCCGAGCGCCGCGAGCGCATGCTCCAACTGATCCGCGAGACCCCGGGCATCACGGTGCCGGATCTCAGCGTGGCCCTGGAGACCGACGCCCCGTCGCTGTACCGCGTGGTGCGCAAGCTCCAGTCCGACGGCATCGTGGCGAAGGACGGCAAGAGCCTGCGGCTCGTCGCGGGCGGCTGAGCTTGCTGGGCGTCGAGCCGATCGGATACGTCGTCGGCGGCCGCGCGGAGCCCGTCGATGACGACTGGGACGCGGTCACCGCGACGATCCGGCTCGATGCCACACGCTTCGACGCCGACGCCCTGCGCTGCCTCGACGCGTTCTCGCACGTCGAGGTGCTCTACCACTTCCACCAGGTCTCGCCCGACGCCGTGCAGTCGGGCGCGCGGCGCCCGCGCGACAACCCCGCGTGGCCGGAGGTCGGCATCTTCGCCCAGCGCGGCAAGGTCCGCCCGAACCGGCTCGGGGTCTCGGTCTGCGCGATCGAGGGCGTCGAAGGGCTCGAGGTCGCCGTCCGCGGCCTCGATGCCATCGACGGCACCCCGGTCGTGGACCTCAAGCCCGTGATGCGCGAGTTCCTCCCGCGCGGCGACGTGCGTCAACCGCCGTGGTCGAGCGAGCTGATGGCCGGCTACTGGCGAAGCTGAGCACCTCTTCGAGCGGGCGGCGGAGCGAGCGGGCCGTCGGGGCGCCACCGTGGGAGACACGCAGGACGAGCAGGATCGGGTGCGCGGGGTCCAGCGCGAAGGGCTCCGCCGCGCGAGTGAGCGCGTCGCGTTCGAACGGTTCGAGCGACGCCGGGTCCTCGTGGAGCCGCTGGAAGAGGAACGGCGAGCCCCACGGGTGGATCGCGAGCCGGAGGCGGGTGGCCTCGAGCCACAGCCGCATCAGGCCGCGACCGGCGTCGACCAGCGCGGCGTCATCGAGCGCGGCCGCCCGCAGCACGATCGCGCCCCCGGACCCCGCGAACGCGTCCCGAGCGGTCTTGCGCAACCCCCACCCGCGATCGTTGGCGGCCAGGAAGTCCATGCCCGCACCGGTGCGCAGCACGTCCATCGCGGCACGGTCGGTGGCGTCGAGCTCGAGCGAGGCCACGTCGATCCCATCCGCCGCGGGCTCGCCCCCGAAGCGCAGCTCGCCGAGCATGTCGGCGCGCAGGCGTGGCGACAGAAACCGCACTCGGTCCAGCGCACCCAGCGCGGTGCCGAGCGCGGGCAACCCGCCGGCGGGCACGACCTCGGCGCGCAGCGGCGCGCCGCGCCGCGCAAGCGAGGCGAGCACCTCGGCCGCAACCGGCGGCGAGCCATCCACTCGCCGGTTGCAGCACCGCGCCCACAGCAGCTCCACCCACCTAAAGGGGACAGTCCCCTTTAGGTTCGCGGGCAGCGGCAGGCCGTCGCCGCAGGGGTCCGCCAAGGTAAAGGGGACAGTCCCCTTTAGGTTCGCGAGGGCCCAGACCGCGTCTGCCGGTGCGACGCGGGTCGGTTCCAGGCCGATTGCGCGGGCGCCGATCGTCGCGCCTTCCAGCGCCGCGCCGAGGGCGAGCAGCGACGCCCGGCCGCGGAAGTCCAGCAGCGATGAGCGGGTCGGGTCGAGGTAGGCGCGCAGGACGTCGTCCTCGGCCTCGAAGCGCCAGGGCTGGATGTTGCCGCCGGACGGCGCGGAGGTCGCGCACGCGACCACGAAGCGGATCGCGTCGCGGCCGTCCGCGGCCGGACGGGCCGGGACCCGCACCACCGGCGGCGGGGCGTCAGGTGCGGGCGGCGGCGGCAGCGGCGCCTGGCGCCCGTCGGCGATCAGGTGGTCGAGGTCGGCGAAGAAGCGGCCGGATGCGGTCAGGCCGCCGAGCGCGATCCGGCGCACCGCGTTGGTGACCATCGCGCCGCCGAGGGCGACGTCCGAGGCGAGTTGGGGCCACGTCGAGACCGACTCCTTGACCTCGATCAGCGACGCGGCCGCGCGGTCGGTCAGGGTCTCGACGCCGAGGATCCGGAGCACGTACGGGACCTTCTGCTTGGTCGTCAGGCCGGACAGCTCGGCCGAGGTGACATCGCCGAGCAAGCCGTGGAACGGCGCCCGGGCGGGCTCGAGGTCGAAGCGCTCGACGTCGAGCATCCCGCGGTGGCTCGTCGCCATCACGACCGGAACGCGCGCCGCGCGGGCCCGCTCACGCAGCCGGACCTTGATCTCCAGCCCGTCGCACTCGTCGACGATCACGTTCGCGCCGCCCACGAAGGCCTCGATGTTCTCCTCGTCCACCCCTCGCTCGAACGGCACCACGCGCAGGTACGGATCGAGCTCGGCCACCTCCCGCGCGGCCAGCACCACCTTGCTCACGCCGACGTCGGCGACGCCACCGGGCACGCGATTGAGGTTGGACAGATCGAGCACGTCGAAGTCGGCGAGCCGCAGCTCGCCGCCGATGCCCTCGTGCACCAGGGTGGTCACGACCGCTCGCCCGACCGACAGCCCCGCGACACTGACAACCAGCGCGCCGAGCCGTTCCTGCTCCTCCTCGGTGATCGCGTACCGGTTGCGGTCCAGCCGCAGCTCGCGGTGCAGCGGCGCGGGCAGGACGTGGACGAGCCGGCGGCTCCACGGATAGAAGACCCACGCGGGCGGATCGCAGCCGTCCAGCACTTCAGCAATCGCCTCCGGCGAGGGTGGCGCGTCGTCGCGCGGCGAACGCCCACGGCAGAGGTGCTCGAGCTGCGCGGGGAGCTCGTCGACGACGGTCACCGTCGGGTCCCCGGCGAAGTCGCCACGATCGACGAACAGCGGCGCGAAGGACGTGACATCGCGCTCCATCACGCCGCCGCCCGCATGCCCGCGAAGCCGGCGGCGGATGCCATCGCGGCCAAGGTCGGCGTCGCCGGCGGCGCGGCGAGCAGCCGCTCGGCGTCGAGCACGATCAGGTGCGAGCGAAAGCGCCAGCCGGGGCGCGGCTCGACCATCCGCTCCTCGAGCAGCTCGAAGCCCATCGCCGCGTACATCGCGAGCAGCTCGTCATCACACGCGCCGAGCACGTAGCGATGCCCGGACTGCACGGCGACCCGCACGGCGTGCTGCATCAGCGCCACGAACAGCCCGGCGCGCTGGAAGTCGGGGTGCATCGCCCCCGCACCCGCCTCGACGAACCCGGCGTCCCAGAGCCAGCGCGGCACCTCGTGCCCGCCCCAGCTGACGTACTGGCTCCTGGTGGGTTCACCGTCGACGAAGATCACCCGCACGTAGCCCACGATCCGCCCGCCGAAGCGACACGTCAGGTGGCGCGCGTGAGCATCGAAGGGGGAGCGGAGGTCGGCGATCGACGCCGCTTCGAGATGCCCCGAGGTCTTGTGGGCGAGCAGGCGCAGGGCGAGGATCTCCTCGTGCTCGCCGGCGCTGGTCGCGTAGCCGTAGGAGACGACCCGCTCGACGCTGCCGACGCGCACCCCGCCCGCCCGCAACCGCGCCGGCGTCAGCGTCGTGTCGGCGGAGAGCAGGTAGTCCGCGAGCGCCTCGTGCAGGGCGGGCGACGGAGCGTCCCACGCTACGCCGATGTAGGGGCGCCGCACCGTCGTCACCCGCCCGCGCACCCGCACGGCGGCCGCGAAGGCGAACTGGAGGTCGAGCTCCAGCTCCATGCCGCCGAGCAACGCCGGCGCAGGCCGCGCCGCGCGCAGCGTCACGCCCTCGGCGCCCGCGCGCACGATCCTGAAGCGCAGGTGCTCGCCGAAGAACCACGGGCAGCTCGCCGTCGCGAACGCGGGCTGTCCCTCTGGGCAGTCGAACTGGGTGTCGCGAGCCGGCGAGCCGTCTCCGATCAGCGCGAGGCCGATCCGAGTCAGGTCGCGCACGCGGCCGACATGGCGCACCAGCGCCGGCAGCGCGGTGTCCGTCGCGCCCCGGCCGACCGGGCGGACGCGGACGCGCTCGCCCACCGCGGGCGCGTCGCCGTGGGTGATCGCGAGCCCCAGGCCCTCCGACGTCAGGTCGACGGCCTCGGCGTCCAGCCGGCGGTCCCGCCGCAGGACCTCGAAGGAGAGGCCTTCGCCGAGATAGACCCGGCGGCGCTGCAGCGAACGGAAATCGTGTCCTTCGGGCATATCCAGCAGAGCGGATCTCCGGCAACGCGGATACACCGGGCTGGGATACTTCCTCCCTATGAGTACGGGTGCCGTGCAGATCCGACTCTCGGCGGTGATCGGCGCGATGTCGTACGCGCTCGACGTCACGGAGGGCGAAGCGCCTGGGCACGCCCAGCGGGCGTGCAAGATCGGCATGCGCCTGGCCAGCCAGCTCGGGCTCGACCCGCACACGCGCTCGCAGCTCTTCTACGCGCTCCTGCTCAAGGACGCGGGCTGCTCGGCGAACTCCGCGAAGATGGCCGCCCTGTTCGGCGCCGACGACCACGTCGCCAAGCGTTCCTCCAAGCGCGTCGACTGGTCCGGGAAGCTGCCCGCGCTGGCCTGGTCGTTGCGCACCGTCGCGCCTGGCGGCTCGGCCCGGGCGCGGCTCGATCGCCTGCTCGCGATCAAGTCCGAGGGCGAGGTCACCAAGGCGCTGATGCAGGCGCGCTGCGATCGCGGGGCTGACATCGCCCGCCTGCTCGGCCTCGAGAGCGCGACGGCCGAAGCGATCCGCGGGCTCGACGAGCACTGGGACGGCGGCGGCCAGCCGCGCGGGCTGCGTGGCGAGGAGATCCCGCTGCTGGCACGGATCCTCTGCCTCGCCCAGACGGTCGAGATCTTCCACGCCGCGGGCGGAGTGGGCGTGGCGTGGCGCGTGGCGCGCAAGCGACGCGGCGGCTGGTTCGATCCCGCGCTCGTCGACGCGCTGGGCGCGACCCTGGGTGACACCGCGTTCTGGGGCACGCTCGCGGACCGCAACATCGGCGACTGGGAGCCGCCGGACCAGGTCCAGACCGCCGATGACACGAGGCTGGACCAGATCGCCGGCGCGTTCGCGGGCGTGGTCGACGCGAAGTCGCCGTGGACGTACCGGCATTCGGACCGCGTCTGCCTGATCGTGCTCGGCCTGGCGACCGCGTTCGGCGCCGACGAGGCCGAGCTGCGCGACCTGCGCCGCGCCGCCCTCCTGCACGATCTCGGCAAGCTCGCGATCTCCAATCGCATCCTCGACAAGCCCGCGGCGCTGACCAACGCGGAGTTCCGGCAGGTCCAGCGGCACCCGCTGGTTACCGAGCAGATCCTGCGCCGGCTGCCCGGTCACGAGCACATCGCCGAGGTCGCGGCCGCGCACCACGAGCGCCTCGACGGCGGCGGCTACCCGCGCGGCCTCTCAGGCGCCGACATGACCCGCAACATGCGCCTGCTGGCGATCGCCGACGTCTACGAGGCGCTGACCTCCGAGCGCCCGTACCGCCGCGCGCTGCGCTCCGACGAAGCGCTGACGATCATCCGCGCCGACGTCCCGCATCGCCTGGACCGCGAGGTGTTCGTGCTGCTCGAGCAGCTGCTGGCCGACGAGCCCGACGCCGACGAGCGCTTCGACGCGGGCCGCGTCCAGGCGGCCCTCGATCACGACTAGGTTCCCGCCCAGGTGGAGGGGACGTCCGCGCCGCCCTCCTGCGCGATCCTCGGCCCCATCTTGACCAGCGCGGGGTGCGACGACAGCTTGCCGCCGACCAGCGCCTGCCCGAGCGTGAACCCCGCCGCGAGGTCCAGCAGGCCGGCCGGGATGAACGAGAAGACGTCACGCGCGTAGGCGAGGTCGGCGGAGGAGTTCATCCGCATCAGCACGAGGTTGTCGCACTGCGAGACCACGTTGGGGTGCACCTTCTGCGGGCGCTGCGTGGCGGTCAGCAGGTACAGGCCGAACTTGCGCCCTTCGGCGGCGATCCGGATCGCGTGCTCGGTGGCGAGCGCGGTGAGCGGGTCGGCGGGTACGGCGGGACAGACGTTGTGCGCCTCGTCGATGACGATCAGGGTCGGCTCGCGGCGCGCGCGCAGCCGCCACAGCCGTTCGAGCACCGCGCCGGCGGTGAGCGCCTGCTCTTCGCGGGTGGCGAGCGAGCCGAGGTCGACGACCAGGCAGCGCACGGCGGGGTCCTCGAGCGCGTCGAGCGTCGAGCCCGGGTCCGTGCGCGCCCAGACGCTCCATGCGTCGACGCCGAGGTTGCTCGCGCGCCGCGCGAGTGCGGCGGCGGCGGGCCGGTCCGCGGTGTGCAGCGCCGCCAGCGTCTCGGGCCGCAGGTCCGCGAGCAGCGCCGTCAGCTCGGCGTACTCGTCGCGATCGCGGATCGGGTCCAGCCGCAGCGCGGCGGCCTGCGCCTGCTCGTCCAGCTCGCCCAGCCGGAAGCGCAGCCGCCCGGTGCCCGACGCCGCGGCGCGATGCACGACCACGCCCGCCGCCGCCTCGCGGTAGCGGGCGGCGAGCTCGGGCGCGACGTCGTCGCGCACCTCGGTCAAGCGCACGTAGTCCGAGTTGGGGTCGAGCACCACGATCCGCAGGCTGGTCGCCAGCAGCAGTCGCTCGAGCAGCACGCCGAGCGCGTAGGTCTTGCCCGAGCCCGACTGGCCGCACAGGAACGTGTGGCGGTCGAAGCCGCCCGCGTCGAGCGCGTGCACCAACCCGTCCGCGCGGGTCAATTGGCCCGCCGGGAGCACCGCGCGGCGCGGCGCGGTGGCGTGCAGCCACGTGCGCACCTCCTCGGGGGCGGCGGGGCGCACGATCGCGTCGTGGAACGGCTCCAGCGGCCCGTCGAGCACGACGCCCTCGCCCCGGGCGAGGCGAATCAGCATGTGCGTCGAAGCGCCATGCAAGCCGACCTCGCCGGCGTCGGCATGCTCGACCGCGAGCGAGAGCACCTGCCCGAGCCGGGGCGCGCCGGTCGACTCGAGGACGACGTAGCCGCCGACCCGTAGGGCGAGCGGTTCCAACGGCGCCTGGAAGCCGAAGCGGAGCCCGTCGACGGACGTCGCCAGCGGGAGCACGCTCGCTTCGAGGTCGCGCCGCATGACGCGGTACTCGGCGAGCCGGCCTGCGAGGGTGGCATCCATGCCGCGCATGCTCACCGCCGGCCGGGCGAAGACGCCTCGTCCGCGGGGGATGAGGCGCCGTCAGCCTGGTGCGACGCGGGGTCCGGATAGGACCGAGGGGCGATTGCACGGCAGGCTCCGGTACGGGAGAATCCTTGCGTGGTGAGCGGTCGGCCCCTCGCGCATTTGCCCCCGGTCAGCTCGCTGGCGCTCGAGGCGCTCGCGCGGGTCAGCGCGATTCCCGTCAAGATCGACAAGCATGTTCCGGTCCGTTTCTCCGACAGCGTCGAAAGCACCGCCGCGACGGTGCGGCCGGCGGGCGATGAGGCGGGGCTGCGCTTCGACGTCGTCGACGACGGCCACGGCTTCGACCCCGAGGCCGGCGTGACCGGCTTCGTCCCCGCTACAGGAGCGCTCGCCACGACATGATCACCGTCGCGATCGCCGACGACTCCTATCTGGTGCGCGAGGCGCTCCAGCAGATCATCGGGCGCAGCGAGCACCTCACGCTCGCCGCGGTCTGCGCCGACGGCGACGAGTTGCGCGAGGTGATCGCGCGCGAGCCGCCGGACGCCGTCGTCACGGACCTGCGGATGCCGCCCTCCGGGGACGGCGAGGGGCTCGCCGTGGCGCGCGAGCTGCGCGAGGCGCACCCGGAGATCGCCGTGATCCTCCTCAGCCAGTTCGCCGAGCCGCGCATCGCGCTCGAGCTCCTCGAAGACGGCGCGCAGCGTCGCGGCTACCTGCTCAAGGACCGCGTCGCCGACGCGGGCGGGCTGCCGGCCGCGATCGAGGCCGTGGTCGCCGGCGGGACGCTGATGGACCCGGGGATGGTCGGGAGCCTGATCGGCGCCGCCGCCCGCAGCAACCACTCGCCGCTCGGCGAGCTGAGCGGGCGCGAGCGCGAGGTCCTCGCGCTGATGGCCGAGGGAATGTCGAACGCCGCGATCGCGGAGCGGCTCGTGGTGACGCAGCGGGCCGTCGAGAAGCACGTCAACGCGATCTTCCGCAAGCTGGGGCTACGCGACGAGCATCTGGTCAGCCGGAGGGTCAAGGCGGTGCTGTTGCACCTCTCCGGCTGAGCAAGTGGTGCTTGCACCACCAGTGACACGTGCCAACACCGTTGCGCGCCGGTCACTGCGTCGTCAGCCTCGCACCCATGGGGATTTCCCCACCGCTGGTACTCGCCCAGCTTGCCGTTCCGCCGCTGCCGCCGGCGACGATCGCGAGGCCTCGGCTGACCGAAGCGGTCATGCGCGGCCTACAAGGCCCGGTCACTCTGGTCTGCGGGCCGGCGGGGAGTGGCAAGACCGTTCTCGTGTCCTCCGCGGTCGGCGGAACGCGCGTCGCGTGGGTCTCGGTCGAGCGCGAGCACAACGAACCCGCCCGGCTGTGGGAGGCGCTGCAGCGCGCGCTGGCGCCCGAGCCGGGAACGCCGACCGCCGAGCTGACCTACGCGCCGGGGCCCGCGTTCGGCGTCGCGCTGGTCAACGCGCTCGCGACCCTGCCCGAGCAAGCCGTCCTGCTCCTGGACGACGTGCACGCGCTGCGTTCGCGTGCCTCGCTCGCCTGGCTGAGCTTCCTCGTGCTGCACGCTCCGCCGACCGTCCGGCTGCTCTTCTCGAGCCGGTCCGACCCGGTGCTGCCGCTGCATCTGCTGCGCGTCCACGGCTCGCTCACCGAGATCCGCTCCGACCTGCTGGCGTTCACCGAGGACGAGGCGGTCGAGCTCTTCGCCGCGCACGGGGTGACGCTCGATCCCGAGCAGGTCGTCGCGCTGCACCGTCGCACCGAGGGCTGGGCCGCCGGGCTGCGGCTCGCGGCGCTCACCCTGCAGCGCCGCGACGACCCGGCGCGGTTCGTGACCGAGTTCGCCGGTGACGACCGTGCCGTCGCCGACTACCTCGTCGCGGAGGCCTTGAAGACCGAGACGCCGCGGCGCCGCGCCTTCCTGCTGCGTACCTCGATCGTGGCCGGGCGGATGTGCGCCGAGCTCACCCACGCGATCTCCGGCGACCCGAATTCGGAGACGATCCTCGAAGAGCTGGCGCGGACCAACGGCTTCGTCGTCCCGCTGGATGCGCAGGGACGGTGGTTCCGGCTGCATCGCCTGTTCGCCGAGCTGCTCAATGCGATGGCGAGGCGTGAGCTCGCGGGCGAGCTTCCCGCGCTGCATCGCCGCGCCGCGTTGTGGTTCGCGGGCGCGGGCGAGCCGTGGAACGCGCTCGACCACGCGGTCGCCGCCGACGAGCCCGAGATCGTCGGGGCCCTCATGCTCGCGCACTGGGTGGAGCTCTCCGCCGACGCGCTGCGCCTACAACCGTTCCTGGATGCGGCGGCGGGCCCGGCTGCGCTGGAGCCGCTCGTCCGGCTGCGCCGGGCGCGCGTGGCCGGCGACCTCGCGGCGGCGGAGACCGCGGTGACGGAGGTGGCCCCTGCCCTGGAGTCCGTCGTGCGGCTCGACGTGGCGATCACCGCGTTCTGGGCGGGAGCGGACGAGCGCGCGGAGCAGGAGCTCGCCGAGGCGCTCGCGCTGGCGGTGGCCGGCGACGTGCACTGGGCCGCGGCCGAGGCCGCCGCCCACCTCGCGCTGCACGCGGCGCTGCGCTCGGGCCCGGTCGCGGCGGGCCCGCTGCTCACCGAGGCACGGCGGCTCGCCTGCGGTCGCTCGGTCGCGGCGCTCGACGCCGCGGCGGGCACGTGTGCGCTGTTCGCGGGGCACCCGGCGGAGGCGGCGGCGTTGCTGGCGGCGGCGCGTACGGCAGCGCTCGACGCCGGCCTGATCGAGCTGCTGGAGGACCCGTCCCGCGCCGCGCCCGGGTTCGCCGCGATCGAGGCGCTGCTGATCGACGCGCTCTCCGACGACGATCCGCGGGTCGCCGACGCCGCGATCGGGGCCGCGCTCGCACAGGCGGAAGCGACGGGACACCGTTCCGTGTTCAAGACCCTCGGCGAACGCGGCGCCGACCTCCTGCAGCGGCAGGTCCGGCATGGCACGTCCCACGCGGCGCTCGCCGCCGAGCTGCTCACGCTGAGCGACGCCGCTCAGGCCCCGAAGCGATGCGAGCCGCTGACCGAGCGCGAACAGGCGGTCCTGCGGCTCCTCCCGAGCCCGCTGTCGGCCCAGGAGATCGCCTCCGAGCTCTCGATCTCGCGCAACACGGTCAAGACGCACCTGCGCAGCCTCTACCGCAAGCTCGACGCGGCGGATCGCCGCGACGCGGTCGACAACGCGCGCGCCCAGGGTCTCCTGCCGCGCTCGATCGGCCGCTCAGGCTCAGTCCACCCCGTCGGCTGACCCGCCGCGCAGCGCGGCCATCTGCTCCGTCCGCGGCCGCGTGGCCTCGCGCAGCACGATCTTGACCACGGCGGCGAACGGCACGGCCAGGATCGCGCCGACGACGCCGAGCAGCGATCCGAACATCAGCACCGCGGCGATCGTCGTGAACCCCGAGAGCGAGACCGCCTTGCGATAGACGATCGGGTAGACGACGTAGTTTTCGAGCTGCTGATAGACGAGCTGGACGATCAGCATGATGATCGCCTCGGTCGTGCCGACGGTCAGCGCGACGGCGACGAGGATCACCGCGGCGACCGTCGCGCCGATCTGCGGGATCAGGTCCAGCAGGCCGGTGATCACCGCCAGCACCAGCGGGAACGGCAACCCCAGCAGCCAGGCCGACACGCCGGCGACCGTCGCGGCCACGAGCGAGATCGCGAGGTTGCCGATCAGTGAGGAGGAGATCGCGCTGATCGAGTCCTCGAGCACCGGCCGCCAGCGCCCGTCGGTCTCCGGCCGGGTGAACCCGAACAGCCAGTCGGTGATCGTCGGTCGTTCCATCAGCAGGAAGAGCGCGAGGAACGTGAGCGTCACGAGCGACAGCACCGAGCCGAAGACGCCGCCGGCGATCCCGAGCAGCGCGCTGGCCGCGTCCGGAAGGCCCTCGGCCAGCTGCTTGAGCAGGTCGGCGATGTGGTTGTCGGCGTTCGCGGTGGAGAGGATGTCCTGGAAGCCCGGCTTGCTGCTGATCTCCTCCCAGTAGCCGGGAACCGCTTGGATGAACTCCACGATCTCCCGCCACACGGGTCCGGCCGTCACCAGCACGAGCGCGAAGACCGCGGCGAAGAGCCCGAAGAAGACCGACAGGGACGCCACCCCGCGTTTCCAACCGCGGGCGACCAGGCCCACGACGATCGGATCCAGGCCGAACGCCAGCACCGCCGCGAGCACGATCGAGATCACGGTGCCGAGCGAGAGCAGTCCGAGCGCCACCAGCGCGGCGACGCCCAGCAGCGTGAGCAGCGTGCGCGCGGTGAAGACGATCTCGACGCGCTGGGCCTCGGCCCGGCGCGGATCCTCGCCGGGCGGGTCCTCCGTCATCGGGGGCAAGGTCGCCATGATGGGGCTGGAGCTTGGTGCGCCGGGGGGTGGGGGCGCGTCATCCGGAGTGGGTGACCCAGCGGCGGCGGGCGAGCAGCGAACACGAGCCACCAGGTGTGCGACCCGACGCCGGCTAGGGCGACCGTCGGACGCATCGGAACCCGATGTGGCTCATCCCCGTGTCGATCATCTGCGGGCGCCGCGCGGCGGGGCGGTAGCGGGCGCAGTAGCAGTCGGCGCACAGGAAGGAACCGCCCTTGACGACCCGGCGCGGGATCCGCACGGTGGGCTGGTTCGGGTCGAACCGCGGCTCGAACCAGGTCCGCGTCCACTCCCAGACGTTGCCCGCCATGTCATAGAGCCCGAAGCCGTTGGGCGCGAAGGAGCCGACCGGCGCCGTCGTCCCGTAGCCCGGCTCCGCTCGCCACGGGAAGTCACCGTGCCAGTAGTTGGCGCGCCGCTCGCCGGCCGCCTCCGGCTCGTCACCCCACGTGTAGGCCGCGCCGTCGAGCCCGCCGCGCGCGGCGAGCTCCCATTCCGCCTCGGTCGGGAGTGCCTTCTCCGCCCACTCGGCGTAGGCGCGCGCGTCCGCGTACGCGACGTGGACGACCGGGTGCTGCTCGCGCCCCGCGAGCGTCGAGCCGGGCCCGTCCGGATGCCGCCAGCTCGCTCCCGGCGTCCACGCCCACCACTGATCCATCCGCTTCAGGTCAACGGGTCCGCGGCTGCGGCGGAAGACCATCGACCCGGCTTTGAGGTTCTCGGGCGGGGCGCCGGGGAATGCGGCCGGGTCGAGCGGGCGCTCGGCGACGGTGACGTAGCGCGTGGCGTCCACGAACGCCGCGAAGGCGCCGTTCGTGACCGCGTACGGATCGATCCAGAACCCCTCGACCGCGACCTCGCGCGCCGGCGCCTCCTCGGCGTGGTGGGCGTCCGAGCCCATCCGGAACGTCGCCGGGGGGATCCAGACGGCGCCGTCGATCGCGGTCGTGCTCATGCGAAGACGCGGCTCCAATCGCGCTGCATGCTGACCACCGTCCAGCCGAAGTGCTCCGCGGTGGTGAGGATCGGCTCGGCGTCGGGGTTCGTGACCGCCACGCTGTCGTAGGCGTACTCGCGTTCCTCGTCGTCGTGGTCGATGACCACGCACAGCGACGGCCGATCACCCGCGTGCACGTACTCGAGCATCTCACGGTCGCCGGCGCTGTTGCCGACGGCGAGGATCGGGCGGCGGCCGATGTGGGTCTGGATGTTCACCGCCTTGGGCGCGCCCTCGTTGGGCGAACCGAGGATCGCCGGCTGGCGGACGAGCACCGCGCGCCCGTCGCGGCGCTCGAAGCTGACCTGCACCGCGGAGCCGATCACGTCGTTGGGCGCGACCCCGTAGAGCGCCTCGCCGACGGCGCGCACGAACTCCACGCCGCCGCCGGTGACGACGAACACGTGGAAGCCGTTGGCCCGCACGTACTCGAGCAACTCGAGCATCGGCTGGTAGGTCAGCTGCGCGAATGGCACGTCGAAACGCGGGTGCTTGGCGCCGGCGAACCACGTCTCGACGTCGCCGGTGAACTCCTCGGGCGTGCGGTCCGCATCGAGCGCGAGCACGGCCTGGACGAGCCCGTGCTCCATCAGCTCCGGGCGCTTCGCGAGCCGCTCCTTGAGGAACAGCTCCTGTACGTAGGCGGGACGCTCGACCCACAGGGTGCCGTCGTTGTCGAAGACCGCGAGACGTTCGTTCTCGGGCACGTCGCGCACCGTGCGCTCGACGAACTCGATGATCGCCGAGCGGGCCTCCCCGTCGTTCCAGGACTCGAGCGTCATCGGCCTGAGGTGATGACCGACTCGAGCTTGGCGACGACCTGGTCGATCGTGAAGCTGGCGGCCTTCTGGCGCGGCGGGAACTCCTGGAAGGTGGACAGGAACTCGGCGACGACCGTGGTGGCGGCGAGCAGGATGAAGTCGCTGTTGAGCAGCCAGTCGTAGTAGGTGTTCGAGGTGATGTCGGCGCGCTCGAACGGGTCCATCCGCAGGTTGTAGAGCTTGGGCACCCGCAAGGGGACGAACGGCTCGGCCCAGATCTGGATCGTGCCCTGGACGCGCTGCTCCATGAAGACGACTTTCCAGTTGTCGAAGCGCAGCGCGAGCACGTCGCCGTCATCGGAGAAATAGACCATGCCCTTGCGCGGCGAGGAGTCGACCTCGCCGGTGAGATAGGGCAGCAGGTTGTAGCCGTCGATGTGGACCTTGTAGCCGTTGTGGCCGGCCTTGAGCTTTTCCACGATCTCGGCATCGCCGGCGGCGGCGAGGAACGTCGGGAGCCAGTCGTGATGCTGGATGATCTCGTTGGAGATCGCGCCGGCGGCGATCTTGCCGGGCCAGCGGATCATCTCGGGGACCCGGAAGGCGCCTTCCCAGTTGGTGTTCTTCTCGCTGCGGAACGGGGTCATGCCGCCGTCGGGCCACGTGTTCATGTGCGGGCCGTTGTCGGTCGAGTACACGACGATCGTGTCCTCGGTCAGCCCGAGCTCGTCGAGCTTGTCGAGCATCGCGCCGACGACCTTGTCGTGGTCGATCATCGTGTCGTGGTAGGGCGACTGCCAGCGCCCCGCCTGCCCGAGGCTCTCGGGTTTGCAGTGCGTCCGGAAGTGCATGTGGGTGGTGTTGAACCAGACGAAGAACGGCGTTTCAGCGGCAGCCTGGCGCTCGACGAAATCCACCGCGTGCTCGAGCACCTCGTCGTCGATGGTCTCCATCCGCTTGGCCGTCAGCGGGCCCGTATCCTCGATGCGCTGGCGCCCGATCGGGCCGTAGCGGCCGTCCTCGGTCGGATCGTCGGTGTCGGTGGCCCAGGAGTGGACGACGCCGCGCGGGCGGAAGCGCTCGTTGAAGCGCGGGAAATCCTCCTGCGACGGCCAGTTGGGATGCTCGGGCTCTTCCTCGGCGTTGAGGTGGTAGAGGTTGCCGAAGAACTCGTCGAAGCCGTGGACCGTCGGCAGGAACTTGTTGCGGTCGCCGAGGTGGTTCTTGCCGAACTGCCCGGTGGCGTACCCGCGCTCCTTCAGCAGCGTCGCGATCGTCACGTCCTCCGGCTGCAGACCGACGTCCGCGCCCGGCATGCCGACCTTGCTCAGCCCGGTGCGGAACACGCTCTGACCGGTGATGAACGAGGACCGCCCGGCGGTGCAGCTCTGCTCGCCGTAGGAGTCCGTGAAGCGCATGCCCTCATTGGCGATGCGGTCGATGTTGGGCGTCCGGTAGCCCATCAGCCCATCGCTGTAACAGCTCAGGTTCGTGATGCCGATGTCGTCGCCCCAAATGACCAGGATGTTGGGTGGCATGACCGGCACCGTCGTGGCCGCGCGGGCGAGTACGCATCGCCCACCCCGGGTGACGCGGGCGTTCAGCTCGCCCGTGTCTCTTTGAGCTCCTCGAGCGCGCGCTCGATCCGGTCCAGGCGCTCGGCGAGCTCGTCTTCGTCGCCGCGCTTACGCCGCGCGGACTCCACGAACGCGGCGCTGATCGACGCGGTGATGACGCTGAGGAAGCCGATGCCGAACACCATGACGACCCCCGCGAGCACCTTGCCGCTGGTGTTGGCCGGGACGTGATCGCCGTAGCCGACCGTGGTCACCGTCTGCACCGCCCACCACAGCCCGCTCCAGACGGTCGGGAACTCGTGCGGGTCGAGCAATCGCATCAGGACGGCGCCGACGATCGATACGAGGACGGTCGCGATGGCGATCAGCTGACCCGCGCGGCGGGCGGTGGGAGGCGAGATCTTCATCAGAACACGCAGCGTTTCCGAATCGCGGGTGGTCGCGCGTCATCCAGACGAGGTGAAGTCGCATCACCCGGCACAGCGTGACGATGCCGGCATGACCCGCTCGCAGACGCCGGCGTCGCTGTCGGCGCTGACGCAGGACCTGACCCGCCTCGCGGCGATCCCGTCGATCTCCGCGCCCGGCTACCCCGAGTCCACCCACGCCGCCCTCGGGGAGGCCTACGAGCTGACCGCGGAGCTGCTCCGCGACGCCGGGTTGCAGAACGTCGCCCCGCTCGAGCTGCCCGGCACCGCGCCGGCGGTCACGGGCGAGATCCCCGCGCCGCCCGGCGCGCCGACCGTGCTGCTCTACAGCCACTACGACGTCGTCCCCGCCGGCGACGAGTCGCTGTGGACGTCGCCACCGTGGGTGCCGACGGAGCGCGACGGCGCGCTCTACGGCCGCGGGACGTCGGACTCCAAGGCCAACGTGATCGGCCATGTGGGTGCGCTGCGCGCGTGGGACGGCAAGCCGCCCGTCGGCATCAAGGTCATCATCGAAGGGCAGGAGGAGGTCGGCGGCGGCGCGCTGCTCACCTACCCGCAGGCCCATCCTGAGACCTTCGCGTGCGACGCGATGGTGATCGCCGACATGGGCAGCGTCCGCCCGGGCGTGCCGACTCTGACGGTCGCGCTGCGCGGCATGGCGATGGCGACGATCGAGGTCACGACCCTGAAAGGGGCGAAGCACAGCGGCCAGTTCGGCGGCGCCGCGCCCGATGCGCTGCTGATCCTCCTGCGCGCGCTCGCGTCGCTGCACGACGACAACGGCGACGTGGCCGTGGCCGGCCTGGATCGCAACGAGTGGACCGGAGAGTCCTACAGCGACGACGAGTTCCGCGAGCTCGCGGAGGTCCTGCCCGGGCTGCCGCTGCAGGGCACCGGCGGGCTCGGCTCACGGGTCTGGTCGGGGCCGGCGATCACGGTCACGGGCATCGACGTGCCGTCGGTGGCCAACGCGCTCAACGCGGTCTCCCCCCATGCGAAGGCGAAGATCAACCTGCGCGTGCATCCGGCGCAGGACGCGGGTGAGGCGCAGGCCGCGCTGGTCCGCCATCTCGAAGCCGTCAAGCCGTTCGGGATCGCGCTCGAGGTGACCGCGCAGGAGACCGGCAACGGCTTCGCGGCGGACACGACCGGCCCGGCCTACGAGGCGGCGCGCAAGGCATTCTCGGCGGCCTGGGGCACGACGGCCGTGTTCGCCGCGGGCGGCGGATCGATCCCGCTCGTGAGCGCGCTGCAGTCCGCGGTGCCCAAGGCCGAGGTGCTGCTCGTCGGGGCGACCGACGGGTACGCGAACATCCACGCTCCCGACGAGCGCGTCCTCCTCGACGAGCTCGACAAGGCGACGCTCGCCGAGGCCACGTTCTTCGGCGAACTCGCCGCCGGCTGGAGCTGAGCGACGATGGCGGACACGATCCCGGCCCCGGAGGCCGCCGATCACACGTTCACCGAGCGCATGCTCGACGGCATCGAGCGCCTCGGCAACAAGATGCCGGACCCCGCGCTGCTGTTCGTCTGGCTCTGCCTCGGCGTGATCCTGCTCTCGCAGGCGCTGGCGTGGCTCGACGTCAAGGCGACCTACGAGGTCGTGGCGCCGCCGCCGGTCCCGGCGCAGGAGACCTACTACGGCGGCTCGATCGACCCGGTCTACGTCGCCCCGTACGAGCACGAGCCGGCGGACCTCTACAAGGTGCGCAAGGAGACGACCGAGGTCAAGGGGCTGCTGACCGTCGACGGCATCCGCTTCCTGTTCACGTCGTTCGTCGACAACTTCCGCAACTTCGCCGCGGTGGCGATCATCCTGGTGGTGATGATCGGCGTCGGCCTGGCCGAGGCGGCCGGGCTGATCGGGGCGCTGATCCGCAAGCTCGTCGCGGCGTCCTCGCCGAGCACGCTCACCTTCATCATCGTGCTGCTCGGGATGATCTCGAGCGTCGCCTCCGACGCGGGGTACATCGTGCTGATACCCCTGGGGGCGGCGGCGTTCTTGAGCGTCGGCCGGCATCCACTCGCGGGCATCGCGGCCGCGTTCGCGGGCGTCGCGGCAGGCTTCGGGGTCAACTTCCTGATCACGCCGCTGGACGGCGTGCTGACCGAGATCACCAACGACGCGTCCGCGCTTGCCAACCCGGATGCGAACATCGACCTCGCGGCGAACCTGTTCTTCGGGATCGCCTCGGCGCTGTTCGTCACGGTCCTGCTGACCTTCGTGACGGCGCGGTTCGTCGAGAACCGGATGGGCGCCTACGACGCGTCGCAGGCGGGCGACGAGCCCGAGGACGAAGCCCCGGCGCTCGCACCCGAGGCCGAGGCTCGCGGCCTGCGCTACGCGCTGTGGGCGACGCTCGGCGTGGTGGTCGTCATCGCGCTGCTGACGGCCATCCCCGGCGCGCCGCTGCAGGACCCCGAGACCGGCCGCGTCATCGGCGACTCGCCGTTCATGGACAGCCTGATCGTGATCATCGCGGCGATCTTCTTCGCAGCGGGCCTGGCGTACGGCTACGGGGCGGGAACCATGAAGGGCAGCGCGGCCGTGCTGGCCTCGATCACCAAGTCCTGGGCCGGCCTGGCGAGCCTGCTGTTCCTGTTCCTGCTGATCGCGCAGTTCATCGCCTACTTCAACTTCTCGAACATGGCGCAGGTCGCGGCCGTGCAGCTCGGGGACCTGCTCGAGCGGGCCGACATCGGCGCCGTCTGGCTGCTGATCGGCTTCATCCTCGTGACCATGGTCGTCGACCTGATCATGCCCGCGGCGATCGCCAAGTGGGCGATCCTGGCGCCGATCTTCATCCCGCTGTTGATCCGCCTGAACGTGACGCCGCAGACCGTGCTCGCGGCGTACCGCGTAGGCGACTCGCCGCTGAACGTGGTCACGCCCTTGATGGCCTACTTCCCGCTGATCGTGATCTTCGTCAAGCGCTACCAGCGAGATGCGGGGATCGGCACGGTGGTCTCGCTGATGCTGCCGTACGTGGTCATCCTGTCGGTCGGCTGGATCCTGTTCTTCGTGGCCTGGTACCTGCTCGGCATACCGTGGGGTCCGGGCGCGCCAGTGCATTTCTAGTCGTCGTCGATGGACGACAGCACAATCACCTTCGTCGTACTCGGCGCAGTCGTCGCGCTGTTCGTGTGGGACCGGCTGCCGGTGGCGATCGTCGCCATCGGCGTCGCGTTGTCGTTGTGGGCGACGGGCGTGCTCTCGCTCGACGACGCGCTGGCGGGCTTCGGCGATCCGACGGTGCTGTTCATCGCGTCGCTGTTCGTGGTCTCCGAGGCGCTGGACGCCTCGGGGGTGACGGCGTGGGTGGGGCAGGAGCTGGTCGCGCGCGTAGGGGACAGCCGGACGAAGCTGATCGTCTACACGATGGGGCTGGTCGCGCTGCTCACCGCGCTGATCAACGTCAATGGCGCCGTGGCGGCGCTGGTGCCGGTGGCCGTGGTGATGGCGGTGCGGACCGGGCGTTCGCCATCGCAGTTGTTGCTGCCTTTGGCGTTCGGCGCGCATGCGGGCTCGCTGCTCGCCCTGACGGGGACGCCGGTCAACGTGATCGTCTCCGAGGCGGCGGCGGACGCCGGCGTGGGGAGCTTCGGGTACCTCGAGTTCGCGCTCGTGGGTGTGCCGCTGACGCTCGGCGTGATCCTGATCGTGGTGCTCTTTGGCGAGCGGCTGCTGCCCGAGCGCCACCCGCGCTCGATCGCGCCGGACTTCAGCGGGCATGCGCGGACGCTGATCGAGCAGTACGAGCTCGACCATCGTGAAGATGCCCTGATGACGCGGCGCTACGGCGTCGCCGAAGTGGTCATCCCACCCCGTTCGCAGCTCGCCGGTGACCGCGTGTTCCCGGGCATGATCACCGCGAGCGGCGATCTCGCGATCCTCGCCGTCCAGCGCGGCGGCGATGACACCGGCCCCGGCGAGACGGTGCTCGCGGAGGGGGACACGCTGCTGCTGCAGGGCTCGTGGGCGGCGCTGGACTCCAACCTCGACGACCCGGAGGTCCTGGTCGTCGACGCTCCCGATCTGGTGCGCCGCCAGGCGGTGCCGCTCGGAGCGGGGGCGCGGACGGCGCTGATCGTGCTGCTCGCGATGGTGGTGGCGCTGGCGACCGGTGCGGTGCCGCCCGCGGTCGCCGGCCTGGGCGCCGCGTGCCTGATGATCCTGCTCGGCGTGCTGACCGTCGAGCAGGCGCAGCGCGGCATCTCGTGGACGACCGTGGTGCTGGTCGGCGGCATGATCTCGCTGTCGACCGCGATGGTCTCGAGCGGCGCCGCGGGTCAGCTCGCGGACGCGCTGGTCGACGTGGTCGGCGATGCCGGCCCGCACGCCCTGCTGCTCGGTCTGTTCGTGCTCACCGCGGTGCTCGGCCAGCTGATCTCGAACATGGCGACGGCGCTGATCGTGATCCCGATCGCGCTTTCGGCGGCGGCGGACATGGACGTCTCGGCCAAGCCGGTGCTGATGGCGGTGACGGTGTCCGCCGCGGCCTCGTTCCTGACGCCCGTCGCGACGCCCGCGAACCTGATGGTCATGGAGCCGGGCGGGTATCGCTTCGGCGACTACTGGAAGCTCGGGCTGCCGCTGCTCGTGCTCTTCGGGGTGGTCGCGGTCCTGCTCGTCCCGGTCTTCTGGTCGTTTTGACGCGGCGGGTCTTCGCGGCGCCGGCCGACCAGCCGCGGGTGCGGCGGGGGACCGACGTCGTGCTGCTTGCGCCCGCGGTGTGCGTGTTGGTGATCGCGATCGCGTCCTATCCGCCGCGGCGCCTGGAGGTGGCGCTGGAGCGGCTGCTCTCCGCGCTGCCGGGCTGGCTCGAGCCGGTGTGGCAGATCCTCGCGTCGGCGTTGTGGGGGTGGGCGGCGGTGCTGATCGTCGCGGCGGTGGGTGCGCGGCGCTGGGTCGTGGTCGCGCAGGCGCTGACGGCGCTCGTGGGCGCGGCGTTGCTCGCCGCGCTGACCACGCGGATCGCGGTCGGGGACTGGCCCGACTCGCGCTTTCCGACGCTGTGGGTGGGGGAGGCGACGACGGTGTTGGTGACCGTGTCGCCGCACCTCGTGCATCCGCTCCAGGTCTTCGGCCGGCGCCTGCTCGTGGTGGGCGTGCTCGGCGCCGTGGTGACCGCGAACGGGACGCCGGGCGGGACCGTCGCTGCGCTGGCGATCGCGGTGGCCGTCGCGTCGGCGCTGCGGCTCGCGTGGGGCACATCGGCGGGGCGGCCCGGACTGGATGACGTGGCGGCTGGGCTGGCCGAGCTCGGGGTGGTCGCGTCGTCGCTGGCGGACGCGGATCAACACGTCGCGGGGGTGTTCGGCGTGAGCGGGCGCGGCGCCGACGGACGGCCGCTGCTGATCAAGGTCTACGGGCGCGACGCGTATGACCGGCAGTTGCTCGCGCGGGTGTGGCGGCGGATCTGGTACCGGCGACCCGGCCCGTCGCTCGCCCTCGGGCAGCTGGGGGCCGCCGAGCACGAGGCGTTCGTGACCCTGCTGGCGGCGCGCGGCGGCGTGGCGGCGCGCGAGGTCGAGACGGCGGGGGAGACCTCCGTGCACGATGCGTTGCTGGTGTTGCGCGGCGCGGTCTCGCCGCTCCCGGGCGAGCGCGTGGGTGAGGCGTGGGACGCGCTGGCGCGGCTGGCAGCGCTGCGGATCGCGCATCAGCGGATCGAGCCGTCGACGCTGGCGGTCGCGGGCGGCGGGCGGGTGGGGTTCGTCGACTTCGGCGTGGCGGCCGTCGGACCGGACGAGCACCAATTGGGGACGGACCGCGCGCAGCTGTTCGTGAGTTCCGTGGTGGTCGCGGGGGAGGAGGTCGCGCTCTCGTCGGCTCTCGGCGCTCTGGGCGCGGACGGTCTCGCCGAGATGTTGCCCTACCTGCAGACCGCGGCGTTCCCGCCGTCGTTGCGGCGGGTGCTGAAGGCGGCGTCGATCGACGTCGACGAGTTGCGCAAGCGGGCCGCTTCGACCGCGGAGGTCGAACCGCCGGAGCTCGTGAAACTGCGCCGGGTCTCCTTGTGGTCGGTAGGGCAGGGCCTGCTGCTCGTCTTCGCCGCCTCGACGATCCTCACGATCGCCGCGCACGTCGACTGGGACGAGGTCGGCTCAGAGCTCGCCCACGCGTCGTGGGGCTGGCTGGCCGCGGCGCTCGTGGTCGCGCAGCTCCCGCGCCTCGCGCAAGCCGCCGCGACGCTGGGCACCGTGCCGGTCTCGCTCCCGTTCGGCCCCGTCTACGCGCTCCATCTCGCGTCGGGCTACATGAACATCGCGCTGCCGTCGAGCTTCGCGCGGATGGCGGTCAGCGTCCGCTTCTTCCAGCGCCAGGGTCTGAGCGTCACCGTCTCCGTCGCCTCCGGCGTGATCGACATGATCGCGACCGCGGCCGTGCAGGGCGTGGTGCTCGTGGCGCTGCTGGTGTTCTCGGAGGCGACCCTCTCGCTCGACCTCGACCTCCCCACCGGCGACACCCGCACCGTGTTGTGGATCCTGGTGGCGCTGCTCGCCGTGGTCGTCGCGCTCGGCTTCGTCGGGCCGATCCGGCGCCTGATCGTGGGCCGTGTGCGCGCCTGGTGGCCGGACGTCCGCGCCGCCCTGATCGGCCTCCGCGCCTCCAACAAACTCGCGCTCCTCGTCCTCGGCAACCTCGCCGCCGAGGTCCTGCTCGCGATCGCCCTCGGCCTGATCGCCCGCGCCCTCGGCTACCACGTCACGCTCGCCGAGCTCCTCGTGATCCAGACCAGCGTGGCGTTGTTCTCAGGTCTGATCCCGGTCCCGGGCGGCATCGGCGTGGCCGAACTCGGCCTCACCGTGGGCCTCGTGGCCGCGGGTCTGACCCCTGAAGCGGCGCTGGCCGCCGCGATGGCGTTCCGGATCGCGACCTTCTACCTCCCGCCGCTGTGGGGCTTCTTCGCGTTGTCGTGGCTGCAGCGCGGGAGGTATCTATAGGGCCGAAAGTCAACTGCGCCGGGTGGGGAGGGGGGAGTGGCTCGCCCTTCGTTGCTGCCTGCCGTCGTCCGTCGCTCGGCGCGGCTCTGTTGGCCCGAATCGGAGTGCTGGGATACCGACAGTTACGGGCGTGGTGCTGACACACCGGTCCGCGGTGGGCCTTCCGGTGATCGGTTCGGCGAGCAACGAGTCATGCGCGAGGGGGGGTGCGTACTCCTATTCCGGCCTGACCGGACTTAGCGTACGAACCCCCTCAACGCGCCAACTCGACCAGCGCGAACCTGATCGAAACCCGCGCACGGAGCCTCAAACGCGCACGGTCGACCACGGCGACCGGGACAGCACGAGTGCGGGACATACTGGCCAGCCCACGCCCGTAACTGTCGGTATCCCAGCGCGAGATTTCGGGCAAACAGAGCCGCGCACCGAGCGGGTCCACGGCAGCCGAGGGACGGGTGGCTCGCCACTCCCCCTCCCCACCCGGCGCAGTTGACTTTGAGTCCCTAGACCGGGTACCGAAGGATCGCCGCCACACCCGCCTCGGACGGGATGTCGTCCCGCCGCAGAGCCAGGACGCGGCCGCCTGACTCGAGGACGCGGCGGGCGATCTCGTCGCGAGACACCAGTCCCGGGCTGCCGTGGGTCCGGCGCGCGGCGCGGCCCTGTTGGCTCGAATTGGGGTGCTGTGACCGTGCGCGTTTGAGGGACAGATCGCGGGTTTCGATCAGGTTCGCACTGGTCGAGTTGGCGCGTCGGTGGGGGTGATGAACAATTGAGTCCTCACAGGACGCATTTGTTCATCACCCCTCGCGCACGACTTCTTTGCTCGCGGACACCGATCACCGCAAGGCCCGGCGCGGACGGGGGTGTCAGCACCACGCCCGTAACTGTCGGTATCCCAGCACGGCACTTCGACCCCGACAGAGCCGCGCACCGAGCGGGTCCACGGCAGCCGAGGGACGGGTGGCTCGCCACCCCCCCTTCCCACCCGGCGCAGTTGACTTTGAGTCCCTAGACCGGGTACCGAAGGATCGCCGCCACACCCGCCTCGGACGGGATGTCGTCCCGGCGCAACGCGAGCACCCGGCCGCCGGATTCGAGGACGCGGCGGGCGATCTCGTCGACGACGCCGTAGTTGACCGCGTCGTCGTCTCCATCCAACGTCACGACGCCGCTCTCGGCGTCGACGAAACCGGGAACGACGTCATCGATGTCGGTCATCAGGGTGTCCACGGCGCCGAAGGTCGCGGCACGGGCGACGTCGGTCAGGTCGGTTGCGCCGCGGCCTTGGGTGACGCGGCGTTCGAAGCGGCGGCGCACCGCGACCAGCTCGTTCGCGTAGAGCGCGTCGAGGATCGGGCGGGCGGCGGCGGCGAGCTCGGCGGCCGAGGACTCCTCCGGGTTGCCGGTGATGCCTTCGGCGAGCAGGTCCGGGTAGCCGTTGACGGAGCGGTAGATCGACGCCAGCGGCTCGGTGGCGGCGAGGATCAACGGGAGGCCGAGGCCGGCCAAGACCGGTCGCAGGGCGCGGTCGACCGCGCGGGCGTACTGGCGCATGCGGACCTTCTCGGCGCCTTCGATCCGCCCGGTGGTGGTCGCGTCGACCTCGAGCGGGAGGTCGGCGATCGACAGCTCGGAGGCGGGGACGTCGCCGGCGACCTCGATCACGCGGACCGAGCCCTGCGCCAACGCGAGTACCAGCGCGGCCTGCGGGAAGGTCACCGAGCGAAGCAGCGGTTTCAGGTGGAAGCGGTCGGAGACCTCGACCATCGCCGTCAGGTGGTTGGGCAGCCGGAACGTGCGCAGCGAGTCCGGCGTGATGAACACGGCGAGGCTGTTCGCGAGGTAGGCCCAGAAGGCGTCGTCGGCGAGCAGGTCGTCGAGGTGTTCCTGGACGCGAGCGTCGCCGTCGAGCTGGCGGAGCGCCTCGGCGCCGAGGTTCTTGAGCTCGATCCGGGCGCCTTCGGCGTCCTGCGGCAGCGGGCTCGTGGGGAGGTAGATGGAGACGGAGCCGGGTTCGCGCGCGTCCAGCAG
This sequence comes from Solirubrobacter ginsenosidimutans, assembly GCF_027587205.1. Next base: position 131,020 of record NZ_JAPDOD010000004.1, on the reverse strand, counting down.
CGCGGCGACCTGAGCCCGCGTCGGGATGTCGATATGCAGGGCCACGCTCGCAGCCTCGCGCGCCCGCGGGTGACGGCGCATCGTCCGGCCGGGGTGACGTCGCGTCACCCGCGCGACCCGCAGAGTTCCGGTCCGTGCCCGTCCGCCTGCTCGGCCGTCTAACGCTCGTTCTGATCCTCGACGCGCTGGCGCTGCTCGCGCTCAGCGCGCTGCTGTCGGGCTTCACGCTCGCCGGCCCGCTCGCCGCGCTCGGCCTCGCCGCCGTTCTGGGCATCGCCAACGCGGTCGTCTGGCCCCTCATCCTGCGCTTCGCGCTGCCGTTCACCGTCGCCACGCTCGGCCTCGGCGCGCTCGTGCTCAACGCCGCGATCCTGCTCGGCGCGGCGGCGCTGCTCGACGACGTCGAGATCGCGGGCCTGACGGAGGCGATCGTCGTCGTGCTCGGCCTCACCCTGATCACGACGCTGGTCGGCGGCGTCCTCGCGCTCGACCGCGGCGACCTGTGGTATCGCCACATCGTCCGCCGCCAGCTCAAACGCGCGCAGCTGGCCGAGAAGACCAAGGTTCCCGGCGTCGTCTTCCTCGAGATCGACGGCCTCGCCCACGACGTGCTCCGACGCGCGCTCCGGGACGGCAACGCCCCCGTGCTCGCCGGCTGGATGCGCGATCGCGGCTACCGCCTCGAAGGCTGGGAGACCGACTGGTCGTCGCAGACCGGCGCCTGCCAGGCGGGCCTGCTCCACGGCTCCGACGACGACATGCCCGCCTTCCGCTGGTGGGAGAAGGACACGGGCCGCGCGATCGTCACCAACCATCCACGGGACGCGGCGGAGATCGAGCGCCGCCGCTCCGACGGCAAAGGCCTGCTCTACGCGGACGGCGCCAGCCGCGCGAACATCCTCTCCGGCGATGCCCCGCACAGCATGCTGACGATGAGCACCGTCCTCGACCGCAAGCGCGAGGGCCGGCTCGGGCAGGACTACTTCGCCTACTTCGCCAGCCCGTACGGCGTCGCCCGCACGCTCCTGAGAGTCATCGGCGAGTTCTTCATCGAGCGCTGGTCGGCGGTGCAGCAGGTCCGTCGCGACGTGCGCCCGCGGATCAAGCGCGACTGGAAGTACGCGCTCGTGCGCTCCTACGCGACCGTGATCCAGCTCGACCTGCAGGTCGCCGCGGTCACCGCCGACGTGCTCGCCGGCCGCCCGGTGGTCTACACGACGTTCCTGGCCTACGACGAGGTCGCGCACCACTCGGGCATCGAGCGCCCGGACACGCTCGCGGTGCTGCGCAAGGTCGACCAGGCGATCGACCGGATCGCCGCCGCCGTCGAGCACGCGCCGCGCCCGTACGAGCTGATCGTGCTCTCCGACCACGGCCAGAGCCAGGGCGCCACGTTCCGCCAGCGCTACGGCGAGGGCCTGGAGGACATCGTCGGCCGCTTCGCCGGCGAGGGCGAGGTACGCGCCGAGGACGCGCACAGTGATGAAGGCCTCGCCTCCTTCAACGCCAGCGTCAGCGAGGTCGCCACCCGCGACACGCCCGTCGGCCACGCCGTGCGCACCGCCGCCGGCAAGCGGCTCGACGAGGCGCCGGACCCGAGCATCCCCGAGGTCTCCGTGATGGCGTCGGGCAACCTCGGGATCATCTCCTTCCCGCGCGAGCCGGGCCGCGTCACGCTCGAGCAGATCGCCGAGCGCCGCCCCGGCCTGCTGGACACGCTGCGCGGCCACCCGGGCATCGCGTTCGTGCTCGTGCGCTCCGAGCACCTCGGCCCGGTCGTGCTCGGCCCGGCGGGGCAGCGCTTCCTCAACGACGACACGGTCGAAGGCGACGACCCGCTCGCCCCGTTCGGCCCGTTCGCCGCCGACCACATCCGCCGCACCGACGGCTTCCCGCACTGCCCCGACATCGTCGTCAACAGCACCTACTGGGACGAGCTGGAGGAGGTCGCGGCGTTCGAGGAGCTCGTCGGCTCGCACGGCGGGATGGGCGGCGGCCAGGCACACCCGTTCGTGATGCACCCGCCGGAGCTGCAGTGGCCGAGCGAGCCGGTGGTGAGCTCGGAGGCCGTGCACCGGATCCTGCGCGGGTGGCTCGTCGAGCTCGGCCAGACCGCCTACGCCGAGGAGCGCGAGCCCGTCACCCGCTGACGCTAGGAGACCAGCAGCGAATCACCGGGCGCGAGCGTCTCCACCTGGACCGAGGGCGCGTGCTTCTCCATGTGCCGGGCGAACTCCAGCGGTGGCTCGACGAGCAACCCCGGGTAGCGACGCCCGAGCCCGATCGGGAGGAACGTGCCCCAGTGGATCGGCACCGCCACCCGCGGCTGCACCAGCGCCATCGCGCGGGCCGCGCCCTCGGGGTCGAGATGGCCCGGCCCGAGCGACGTTCCCCAGCCCCAGATCGGGATCAGCGCGACGTCCACCTGGCCGCGCAGCGCGGCCATGTCGTCGTCGATGTCGGTGTCGCCCGCGAACCACACATCGCCGATCAGGTAGCCGAGCGTGTCGTGCTCGACCACGCCCGGACCGGGCCGCCGGCGCCCGTCGTGCCACGCCGGCACGGCGCGCACGGTCGCGTCGCCGATCGTCACCGACTCGCCCGCCCGCAGCTCGAGCACCCGCCCGAACGGGATCCGGTCGAGATAGTGCCCCGCGCCGGTCGGCAGGATCGCGGTCGTCGACGCGTTCGCGACCGTACGCAATGACGGCTTGTCGAAGTGGTCGTGGTGCAGGTGCGAGAGCAGCACCGCGTCGACCGGCCCGGGATCGGGCGGGTCGGGGACCTGGCGCAGCAGGTGCGCGACCCGATGGCGCAACACCGGGTCGGTGATGATCCGGGCGCCGGGCGTCTCGACCAGCACGGTGGCGTGGCCGACCCAGGTGACCCTCACCCCGGCGGGGCGAGGCTCGATCACCCCGGGCACCTCAACACTCGCCGCATGCCACTTGGTCCGCTGCAGGTCATGGTCGTGAATTTCGAGGACACCAACTTCACGGGTGAGATCGAGGCCGAGTTGATCCGCCTCGAGGAGACCGGCACGCTGCGCGTGCTCGACGTGATCTTCGTCGCCAAGTCACTCGACGGCGAGATCGAGGTCGTCAGGACCGACGACGTCCACACCGGCGCGCTCTCACAGGCGCTTCTGGGCATGGGCGACGGGGTCTCCGCGACCGAGGCGCTCGCCGAGGACGCCGACGTCTGGTACGCCGCGGACGCGATCGAGCCCGGCTGCGCCGCGGGGATCATGGTGCTCGAGCATCGCTGGTCGATCCCGCTGCGCGAGGCCATCCTCGCCGCCGGCGGCAAGAACGTCGTGACGGAGTGGGTCGACGAGGCCGAGGTCGCGGGACTCGGCGTGGCCCTGCCGACGGACTGACACATGGACACGAACCGGATCCTCGGGCGTGAGGGAGCGACCTTGCCTCATCCAGTGAGGGTGACGTCGCTGTGAGCGGCCCCTTCGTGCTCTGTTACGACGGCTCGGACCTGGCCAAGCACGCGATCGAGGTCTCGATCGGCTTGCTCGGCCGCGGCCACAAGGCGAAGCTGCTCTACGTCTACAAGCCGATGGAGCGCTCGCTCGGCGTCGCGCAGGCGCTGACCGGCGGGCGCATCGACGCGCCGGTCAGCGGCGAGACGGACGCCAACGAGCTGATCGAGCGGGGCGTCGCCTTCGCCCGCGAGGTGGGCTTCGACGCCGAGCCGGTGCTGGTCAAGGCCGACCGCTCGATCGCGGAGATCATCACGGCCACCGCCGAGGAGGTGGACGCCCCGGCGATCGTGATGGGTCAGCGTGGACGTTCGGGCCTGAAGAGCGCGTTGCTGGGCAGCGTTTCGCGTGACGTGGTAAACGCCTACCATCGCCCCGTCATCATCGTCTGAGCGCCCCCTGGGTCGCTACGCCCTCTGGCGCCACCGGCTCGAGGACGGCGAGCGGACGACGGTCTACGCCGTCCGCTACTCGCTCGCCCGCACGACCGTGCGCGTGCTGCACTTCCCGCGCCCCCAGCGCCTGGACGTGTGGTGCCGCCGCCACGGCGTGGGCGAGGCGATCGTCGGCGGGTTCTTCGTACGCGACCCCTACCGCGCGCTCGGCGAGGTGTGGGTGCGCGGCCGCGTCGCGCGGCACGAGCCGATCGCGGAGCCGTACGCGCTCCCGCGCGCCTGCGTGGTCAGCAATGGGGACGGGGTGCGATTCGCCGCACGCGAGCACGCGCCCGACCCGCCGCGCGGCGACCTCATCCAAGCCGGCCCGCTGCTGGTCTCTGGCGGCGCGATCGCCTTCGACGCGTCCGACGACCGCGAGGGCTTCTCCGCCGGCGCGGGGCAGTTCGACTCCGACATCACCGACGGCCGTCACCCGCGCGCGGCGCTGGGGGTCTCGGCCAAGGACGTGATCGCCGTCGCGTGCGACGGGCGGCGCTCCGGCGTCGACGCCGGCCTGACGATGAGCGAGCTGGCCGCGGTGATGGTCGAGCTCGGCGCCGAGAGCGCGATCAACCTCGACGGCGGCGGCTCGACCACGCTGGTGCACCGCGGGCATCTGCTCAACCGGCCGTACTCGTCGCAGGATCAGCCGGCGCCGCAGTCGCGCCGGATCCTCAGCGCGCTGGCGTTCGAGTGATGCGCCGCGCGGCGTCCTGGGCCCTCGCGGTGTTCGCGGCCGTCGCGCTGACGGTGGGCGTGCTGGCGCAGTTCGCGAACCGCACGATCTTCAGCGCGGACGGCTTCGCGGACCGTACCGAGGCCACGCTCCAGTCGCCGGCGGTGAGCGCTGAGCTCGCGCGCCGCATGACCGACGGCGCGATCCGAGCCGAGCCGGACCTGATCGCCGTCCGCCCGCTGGTGACGGGCGCGGCCGAGGGCGTGGTGAGCAGCGCCGCGTTCCGCTCGGTCGTGCGGGCCGCGGCGCGTGACGTGCACCGCTCCGTCTTCGACCGCGACGCGACGACGGTCACGCTCACGGTCGTCGACGCGGGCGTGCTGCTCTCCGAGGCGGTGAACCATCTCCGCCCCGATCTCGCGAAGCGGATCCCTCCCGAGCTGCAGGTCACGCTGTCCGGCGCGGCCGAGCGCGCGACCGCGCACACGCTCGACGCGGCCGAGCGCGTGCGACTGCTGGCGGTGATCGCGCTGGTCGCGGCGCTCCTGCTCGCCGCCGGCGCGGTGCTCGTCGCGCCCGCGCGACGCGACGCCGTCGTGCGCGTCGGCTTCGCGGTCGCCGTGGTCGCCGGCCTCGCCGGGCTGACGGCGACCTTCGCCCCGCCCGTGCTGACCGAGAACGCGGCCGCGCGGGCGGTGCTGCGGGCGTGGCTGGACCCGCTCGCGGTCTGGTGCTGGACGCTGGCGGGCTCCGGCCTCGTCGTCGGCCTGGCGGCGGCGTCGGTGCTGCGGCCGGTCGTCATCCTGCCGCTGCTCGCGCGCGGGCGCGCCGCGATCCTCCACACCCCCGACCGGCCAGGGCCGCGCGCTGCGCGCGCCGTGGCGGCGATCGCCGTCGGCCTGCTGGCGATCCTCGACCCGCTCACCGTGCTCGAAGTCCTCGTCGCCTCGGCGGGGCTGCTGCTGGTCGTGGCGGGAACGAGCGAGCTGCTGCGGCTCGTCGGCGGGCCGGACGCGCCGCGCGCCCGCGTGCGGCGCGGCGTCCCTCGCGCGGTGCGGATCGGCGCGCTGGCGGGCGCGCTGATCGCCGCCCTGGCCGTGACCGCGTTCGCCGTCGGCGGCGGCCCCGAGCCGATCCGCGTCGGCCGCTGCAACGGCGAGGCCGCGCTGTGCGACCGGCCGCTGAACGAGGTCGCCTTCGTCGGCACCCACAACTCGATGGCCGCCGACGGCGAGCCCGGCTGGCTGTTCGCCGCCCAGGACGCGGGCATGGACGCGCAACTGCGCGAAGGCGTGCGCGCGCTGCTGATCGACACCCACTACGGGTTCGCGACCCCGCGCGGCGTCGCCACCGACCTCTCGCGCGACTCTAAGAGCCGCGAGAAGGTCACCTCCGAGGTGGGCGAGCGGTTCGTCGACACCGCGGAGCGGCTGCGCGAGCGGATCGGCTACACCGGCGGCGGCACCCGCGAGGTCTTCCTCTGCCACGCCTTCTGCGAGGTCGGCGCGACCCGTGCGCTGCCGGCGCTCGAAGGCGTGCACCGCTTCCTGCTCGCCCACCCGGAGGAGGTCCTGATCCTCTCGATCGAGGACGACACGGACGCCGCCGACACGGCGAAGCTGATCCGCGACAGCGGCCTGATCCACGAGGTCTACCTCGGTCCCGCCAAGCCGCCGTGGCCGACGCTGCGCCAGATGATCGACCGCGATCAGCGGGTGCTGGTGCTGATCGAGAACGAGCCGGGCGACGAGCCGTGGATGCACAAGCAGGACGAGGTCGCCCAGGAGACGCCGTACCGCTTCAACACCGCGGCCGAGCTGGCGGCGCCGACGACGTGCGCGCCCAACCGTGGCGGCACCACCGGCTCGCTGCTGCTCGTCAATCACTGGGTCGACACGTCGCCGGCGCCGCGCAAGTCGATCGCGCGGGAGGTCAACGCCCCGGCGTTCCTCGGCGGTCGCCTCAAACGCTGCCAGGCGGAGCGGCACCTGCTGCCGAACATCGTGGCCGTCGACTTCTACCGCCAGGGCAACGTCTTCGGCACGGTCGCGCGGCTCAACCAGCCTCAGTGAGCGAGGCGGGCTCACCCGATCGCGGTCTAGCCTGACGGTTGCATGGGCGGCCGAGCACGCATCGCTTGGGTCTGCGCCGCGCTCCTGATCCTCGCGGGCTGCGGCGGCGACGACACGCAGACGGCGGCGACGCCCACACCCACCCCGACGGCGACCGAGACCGCGACGCCAACGCCAACCGCCGAAGCCGCGATCGAAGCCGACGCCGTCGCGAAGATGCCGGAGGTTCCCGTCGGCGCCGTCGGCACGCTGCCGCCGCCCGCCTCGGCCAAGGTCCACGACCCCGGGCTGCTGCACACCGCGTTCGAGTCGGCCGAGACGATGTGGGAGCGCGAGTTCGGCGCCGCCGGCTCCCGCTACCAGCACGCGAAGCTCGTGTTCTTCCACAGCACGGTGCGCACGAAGTGCGGCGAGCAGAGCCGCGAGACCGGGCCGTTCTACTGCCCGGCCGACTTCGGGATCTACCTCAACACGACGTTCTTCGACGGCCTGGCGCGCAAGTACGCGCTCCAGAGCGGCTTCGCCGCCGGCTACATCACCGCCCACGAGGTCGCCCACCACGTGCAGGAGCTGCTCGGCGTCCACCAGCGCGTGGCGGCGGCCAACGCGAGCGATCCCGCCGGCGCCAACGCCCGCTCGATCCAGGTCGAGCTGCAGGCCGACTGTTATGCCGGCGTGTGGCTGCACACCGTGTCCGCGCGCGGGGAGCTGACCGAGGCCGACGTGCAGGACATCGTCACCGCCGCGACCGTCGTCGGCGACGACTACCAGCGCAACTCGGCGGGCGCCGAGCTCGCGCCGGAGACGTGGACGCACGGCTCCTCGGCGGACCGCGTGCGGTGGGTCCTGACCGGGTTGCAGCAGGGCCTGCCGTCGGCCTGCAACACGTTCGCGTCGTGAGCGACCCGATCACGCGGGCGCTCGACGCGCTGCGCCGCGAATGCATCGACGAAGCGGGCGAGGGCGCGCTGGCCGACTACATCCCGGAGCTCTCGCGCGCCGACCCGTCGCAGTTCGGGATCGTGCTGGAGAGCCACGAGGGCGACGCGTACGCGGTGGGCGACGCGACCGCGCCGTTCACGATCCAGTCGATCTCCAAGCCGTTCGTGCACGCGCTCGCGCTCGAGGACCTCGGGCTCGACGCGGTCTACGCGCGCGTCGGGGCCGAGCCCAGCGGCGAGCCGTTCAACGCGATCAGCCTGGAGCCGGGGACGGGGCGCCCGGCGAACCCGCTCGTCAATGCGGGCGCGATCCTCACCACCTCGCTCGTGCGCGGCGGGTTCGAGCGGATCGCGGCGGGCCTGTCGGCGTTCGCCGGCCGCCCGCTCGAGGTCGACGAGGCGGTGTTCGCCTCCGAGCGCCGGACCGGCGACCGCAACCGCGCGATCGCCCACCTGATGCGCGGAGCGGGGTCACTGCGCGGCGACGTCGACGAGGTCCTGGACACCTACTTCCGGCAGTGCGCGCTGATCGTCACCGCGGCCGACCTGGCGGTGATGGCCGCGACGCTGGCCAACGCCGGGCGCGACCCTGTGAGCGGCGCCCGCGTCGTGGGGGAGGAAACCGCGCAGCACGTGCTGTCGGTGATGGCGATGTGCGGGATGTACGACTCCGCCGGCGCGTGGATGCTGCGGGTCGGGCTGCCGGCCAAGAGCGGCGTCTCCGGCGGGGTGCTGGCGGTCAGTCCGGGACAGTTCGGGATCGGGCTCTTCAGCCCGCCGCTGGATGCCACCGGCAACAGCGTCCGCGGCGTGCTCGCGTGCGAGCGGCTCGCGGCGCGCTTCGGACTGCACCTCCTGCACGACGCGACCGCGGGCGCCAGCGCCGCCAAGGTCCTGCCCGACGGCGACGTGCTGCGGTTGCGCGGCGACATCGACTTCGCGGCCGCCGAGCTGGTCCTCCGCCTGAGCCGCGAGCACGGCGGCGCGCCGCTCGTGCTCGACTTCAGCGGCGTGACGCGCCTGCACCCGGTCGCCCAGCGTCTGCTGGAGGCGCTTCCGGGTCATCCGGCGTGACGGTCGTCTGGCGCGGGCCGATCCGGTCGGAGATCAGCGCGCCGCCCGTGGCGGCGACGACGAGCACGCCGGCGACGGCGACCATCCAAGTGAGCAGCGCGAAGCCGATCCCGATCACCCCGAACTGGTCGGCGGAGGCGGCGATCGTGTGCGGCATCCACAGCACCGACCAGATGCCGACGCCGGTCATGCCGATCACCGACAGCACGGCCAGCGGCGCCAGCCGCAGCCAGTAGACCCGCCGGCCGAGCAGGAGATACGGCGTCACCAGCCACAGGAGGCCGGAGATCAAGAGCGACATGATCGTCTCGAGGTGGCCGCTCAGCCCGCCCAGCACCATCGGGCGCAGCGTGACGAGGACCGTCACCGCGGCCAGCCACAGGACGCCCCACTTCGTGTTCTTCACCCCCAGCGTCGGCAGCGAGAACGCGCCCTCGTAGAGCCGCTGCAGCCCGCGCGTGAAGGAGAGCCCGGAGAACAGCAGCAGCGCGACGCTCAGCACCGTGATGCCCGACTGCACCGCACCCACCGGCGCGAACGCCTGGCGCACCGAGGCGGCCGCGGCCCCGTCGAGCTCGAGCCGGTCGATCAGCATCTGCGACATGCTGCGCCCGCTCTTGAGCGGCGAGATCGAGATGTAGACGATCAGCAGCGGGAAGAGCGCGGTGTACGCCTGCGCGCCGATCGCCATCGCGCGATCGACGCCCTGGACGGCGACGAAGCGGCCGATCCAGTCGCGGATCAGGTCGGCGAACGCCGCGATCGGGGAGAACCGCTGCACGCGCCCCGGCACGGAGAGCTTCACGCCGGGCATCGTCGGCGGGGGCGAGGCGACGCGGCTTCACCCCGGCGGGATGACGTGCGCTCATCCCGGCACGGGGCACCTTGACTACGACCCCGATGCGAGTGAGGTGAGGACGATGGAGGCCGGATCACGGTTCCGTCAAGAGTCGTCGGCCGAGATGCCGACGCACCCTGCAGACCAGGCGTTCCGAGACGCGCCGCGGATCGGCAGCGGGTGGGTGGCGTTCGCGGGCTCCTATCTCGTTCTCGCCGGCATGCTCAACCTGATCTGGGGCATCTCCGCGCTCGCCAACAAGAGCTATTTCGCCGAGAACGGCCTCCTCTGGTCCTCGCTGAGCACGTGGGGCTGGATCGCGATCGTCATCGCCGCCGTCCAGATCATCGGCGGCGGGCTGCTGTTCGCGCGCAAGGTCGGCGGCGTGATCATGGCGATCGTCATCTCGATGTGCGGCATGCTGGTGAACTTCCTCTCGATCGGCGCCTACCCGGTGTGGTCGGTCGTCGCGATGGTCTGCAACGCACTCGTCCTGTGGGCCGTCACGGTGCACGGGAACGACTTCACCTGAGCCGCACGTCGCGGCGATGCGCTGGTCCACCGGGCGCCTGGAGGCCTTCAGCGACGGCGTGATCGCGATCGCGATCACGCTGCTCGTGCTGGAGATCAAGATCGAGCCGCCCGGGTTCGAGCACCTCTGGAAGTCACTGGCGGATCAGTGGCCGTCCTACCTCGCCTACGTGACGAGCTTCCTGACGATCGGGGGCGTGTGGCTGGCCCATCACGCCCTCTTCGAGCGCCTGTCGGCGATCGACCCGGTGCTGATGCGGCTCAACCTGCTGTTGCTGATGGTCGTCGCGTTCCTGCCGTTCCCGACCGCCCTGATGGCGGAGGCGCTGCAGGAGTCACGCGAGGCCGAACGCGCCGCGGTCGTCGTCTACGGCGTCACCGCGGCGGTGATCGAGCTGCTGCTGGCCTCCGCGTCGCGCTACGCGGCGTCACGGCCGGACCTGCTGGCCGGGGACGCCCCGCCGCCGGCGCCGGCCGACCGCACCCGGGGCGGCGTGCGCGCGTTCCTCTACGCGGCGATGCTCATCGCGGGGATCCTGATCCTCCCGAGGCTCGCCGCGTTCGGCTACTTCGCCGTCGCCGCCTACGCCGTCCTCTCCCCGCGCGGGGAGGGACGGCTGACCCTGAGGGGCGGACGTCAGGCGTAGGACGCGGTGTGGACCTGCGCCGACTCCGGGTGGTGCGCGAGTTTGCGCAGCTGGAAACCGAGCACGATCGCGAGCGTGCCGCGGACCAGCATCGTGATCGCGAAGAAGACCGCGAGGGTCACGAGCCCGATGTCGGGCCAGGCGAGGATGATCGCGCCGACGGCGACGTCGATGACGCCCGCGGCGACGCCCCACCAGCGCCTGCCCGTCGACCCGAACGCCCGCACCACGCGGATCACGCCCTCGGCGACGAGGAAGATGCCGGCCACGATCACGATCGCGAGCAGGCTCTCGCCCGGGCGGCGGAGGAAGATCAGGCCCGCGATCAGCGAGACGATCCCGAGGATCGCGCTCAGCGCCCGCCCGCCGGGCTCGCCGATGATCGCGTCGATGATCTCCATGATCGCGGTGACCAGCAGGTAGATGCCGGCGAAGATGCCGAGGGTCAGCAGCGTCAACCCCGGCCACACGATCGCCAGCACGCCGGTGATCACGCAGACCACGCCGAGGACGACGAACAACCACCAGTTCTTGCCGATCTCCGGCACGTCGCCGACCATCTAGAGCTCCTTCCGCCAGGGTGTTCGTGAAGCGTGCGCGCGCGTGGGATGAGCGCGCTTCATCCCGGCCGGGCGAAGCAGGCTCACACCCGCGCGCGGGAGCCTGCGGACATGAGCAGCAACGTCGAGATCAGGATTCGCGGGACGCTGCCGGCGGACGCGGCAGAGCGCCTCGGCATGACCGCCAGCCGCCAGCCCGGGGACACCGTTCTGCGCGGCGTCGTCGCCGACCAGCCCGCACTGCACGGCGTGCTGGACCGTTTGCGCTGCAACGGCATCGAGCTGATCGACGTCCGCCGGATCCCCGGCCACAGCGAGGTTCCGCCGCCGCGCTGAGGGCTCGTCACGGGCGGACGACGCAGCGGAAGCCGATGTGGCTGGTGGAGGTGTCGATCGCCTCGCCCTGCAAGGCGGCCGGGCGGTAGCGGTGGCAGTAGTTGGGGGCGCAGAGATGCGAACCGCCCTTGATGACGCGCCGCGGCACCTCGCCCGCGGTGGGGCCGCAGCACCCGCCGTGGCCGAGCTCGTAGGGGTCGGCGGTCCACTCCCACACGTTGCCGACCATGTCGAGGAGTCCGCGGGCGTTGGGCGGAAATGCCCCGACGGGCGACGTCCCGCGATAGCCGCGCCACGGGAACTCGCCGTACCAGCGGTTGACGAGCTCGTACTCGCCGGCCGCCGCGTACTCCCACTCGGCCTCGGTCGGCAGCGACGCGCCCGCCCACGCCGCATAGGCCTCCGCGTCCTCGGGCGTCACGTGCACGACCGGGTGCTTGCCGCGCGTGTAGGTGTCGCTCCCCGGGCCTTCGGGTTGATGCCAGCAGGCGCCTTCGACGTACGACCACCACTGCCGGAAGTCGTCCAGCGCCACCGGTCCGGCGGTCGGGTGGAACACGAGCGAGCCCGGCGCCGGGTCGAGCTCGCGCTCCGCGACGGTGACCCAGCCGGTCTCGCGCACGAAGCGCCGGAACCGCGCGACCGTCACCGGCGCCACGTCGATCCAGAAGCCGTCGACCGTGACCTGCCGCACGGGCCGTTCCTCGGGGTAGAAGTCCTCGGAGCCCATCGCGAACGTCCCGCCCGCGATCCACGTCATGCCCTCGCGCGGGGGTGCCCCAGGCTGCGCCGTCGCGGCCATCGGGAGGCAGACTACGCGGCGCGGGATGAGCGCTCATCATCCTCGGAGGGTGACCCGGCCTCACCCTCCAGGCGTTGACGATCCGGCCTATCCGAGTGACCACGATGGAGCCGCTCGCGGCCCGGCTGGAGCGCGCTCTCGTGCGTTTTCGGGTCCAGACCGCACACAACCTGCTGGACGAGGCGTTCGCCGCGGGGCAGCCGGAGGTCATCGCGCGTGACTTCGTCGTCCCGCTCTTCAGCCGGGTCGAGGCGGGGGGCGATCCCGCCGTCACGCGCTTCGCGGCCTCGCTGTTCGAGATCCGCCTGCTCGTGCAGGCGCGCGGGTGGGAGCGGATCGACGGCCCGCGGGTCACGCTCGCGTGCGCGCCCCGCGAACAGCGCACGCTCGCGCTGATCGCGCTCGGCCTCGGCCTCGCCGGGCGCCACTGCCGGATCAGCTACCTCGGCGGCTTCACGCCGACCGCGGCCGTGATCGAGCAGCCCTCGGCGCTCGTCGTCGTCAGCGCCGAGGAGGACGACCTCACGCTGGTCGAGCGCGCCGACCTGCGCGCGCTCGCTCCGCTGCTGATCGGCCGCGCCGCGCCGGCCCTCGCGCCGGCCCTCGGCGGCACCGCGCTGCCCGACGACCTCGAGGTCGCGACGGTCCGCGCGGCGAGCCTGGCACACCGGAGGTCATCCCGGACGGGGGACGCGACGTCACCCGGCGACCGCTGATCATTCCCAGACTCGATGTCCCTCATCTACGAGATCCGCATCAAAGGGCGGGTCGGCGATCATCTCGCGGACGCGCTGGGCCTGGCGACCGTCGTCGAACCCGTGGACACGGTCCTGCGCGGCCCGGTCGCCGACCAGGAGGACCTGCACGGCATCCTCGCCCGCCTGCAGGACATGGGTCTCGAGCTCGTCGAGATCCGTCAGCTCCCGCCGGTCTAGGTCGCTGGGTGCTTGAAAGTCAACTGCGCCGGGTGGGGGGAGGGGGGAGTGGCGAGTCGCCCGTCCCTGGCTGCCGTGTGTTCGCTCGGCGCGCGGCTCGGTTGGCCTTCGAAATGCCGTGCTGGGATACCGGCAGTTACGGGCGTGGTGCTGACTCCCCGAGCCGCGCCGGGCCTTCCGGTGATCGGTTTCGTCGAGCAACGAGGTCATGCGCGAGGGAGGTGGGGTCAAAAAGGGTCCGGTCAGGAAGCTTTTTGACCCCACCCCCACCAGCGCGCCCACTCGACCAGTGCGAACCTGATCGAAACCCCGCGATCTGTCCCGCAAACGCGCACGGTCGACCACGGCGACCGGGACAGCGCGAGTGCGGGACAACACTGGCCAGCCCACGCCCGTAACTGTCGGTATCCCAGCACGGCGATTCGGGCCGACATAGCCGCGCACCGGGCGGAACCACGGCAGACCGGGACGGGTGGCTCGCCACCCCCCTCCCCACCCGGCGCAGTTGACTTTCAAGCCGCGAGCGACTGGGCGGCAGCCAGCGGGTCGCCGCACACGATCGTCGCCTCGAACGGCCCTGTGAACGTCCGCGCGCGTGTCGGGTCGCGGAACCCTACGACGATCCGCGCGGGGACCAGTGCGGCGGCGATGCTCGCGAACACCTCGACCGCGGTGTCGGCGCCGAGGTAGACGACGCGCCAGCCACGGCGGCGCAGCGCGAGCACGAGGACGAGCAGCTCGATCGTGTCGTGCTCGCCGGGCCCGCAGCCGGCCAGCGCCAGCGGACCGGTGCCTTCGTGCCACGTCGCGCCACGCGCCGAGAGCCGCGCCTCGACCATCCGCTGGGCGAAGTGCCGGCGCTCCGGTGGCAGCTCGGCGAGCAGCGGGAGGATCTGGCGTGCGACGACCACTTCGGGCTCCGGCCCGCCCAGCAGCGCGTCCAGCGCGACCTGCGCGCCGTCGGCGTCGAGCGTGCGCCAGGCCTCGGCGAGCGCGGGCCGGCCGTGGCTCTCGTCCTCCTCGGCGAGCACCACGCGGGCGGACTCCGCGGCCGCCATGCCGCGCCCGAGCAACGCCCGCATCCGTCTCACCCGGCGTTCCTCTTCGGGCCCGTACAGACGGAACCCGCCGCTGGTGCGCCGCGGGTTGAACAGGCCGTACCGGGTCTCCCACGCGCGCAGGACGGCGGCCGAGATCCCGACCTGGCGGCTGAACGCGCCGATCCGTAGCGAGCTGGAAACTGGTGCGGACACGGCGGGCGATGTTCCCCGATCAAACACTCGACAAACCTTCGACAGCCGGTAGTCTCACGCTTGACATGCCGGGAGGCAAGTCCGACGGGACTCCATCACTTGTGACGCAGTTCGCGCCACCGTCTCCACCATTCGGTCTGGTGGAACGCGGACGGTTGCTCGAACGCCTCGAACGCGGGCTCACCGAGCCCGTGACGCTCGTCTGCGGCCCGGCCGGGAGCGGGAAGACCGCGCTGCTCTCCTCCGCGCTGGGCACGGGCGGGGATCACCGCGTCGCGTGGGTCTCGCTCGAGCCGGGGGATGACGACCCGGCGCGCTTCTGGGACGCGGTGCTGGCCTCGCTCGGGCTGGCGGGCGCGGCGCCGTGCGGCTCTGCCCTGGCGACGCTCGCCCCGCCGGTCCGCGATTCCCGCAACGTGTTCATGCCGCTGCTGGTCAACGCGCTCGCCGAGCTCGACGAGCCGGTGATCCTCGTCCTGGACGACGTGCACACCCTGCGCTCACGCGAATGCTTGAACGATCTGGGCTTCCTCGTCCTGCACGCTCCGGCGCAGCTGCGGCTGGTGCTCGGGGCGCGCGCCGACCCGGCGCTGCCGCTGCACGTGCTGCGGGTGCGCGGGCGGCTGACCGAGATCCGCGCCGCTGAGCTCGCCTTCACCGAGTGCGAGGCGGCGGCGATGCTGGCCGCCCACGGGCTGTCGCTCGCGCCGGAGCTGGTGTCCGCGCTGTGCGTGCGGACGGAGGGCTGGGCCGCCGGGCTGCGGCTGGCCGCCCTCAGCCTGCAGGGGCGCGACGACCCCGAGCGCTTCGTCATGGAGTTCGCCGGTGACGATCGCGTGGTCGGCGACTACCTGCTGGCCGAGGTGCTCGACCGTCAGCCGCCGAAGCTGCGCGCGTTCCTCCTGCGCACCGCGCTGGTCGACCGGATCAGCGGCGACCTCGCCGACGCGCTCACCGATCAGAGTTCGAGCACCGACATGCTGGCTGACCTCGAACGCACCAACGGGTTTGTCATCGGCGTCGACTCCCGCCGCGAGTGGTACCGCTACCACCGCCTGTTCGCGAAGCTGCTGCGCACGCGCGCCCGCCGCGAGCTCGCCGACGAGCTGCCCGAGCTCCACGCCCGCGCCGCGCGCTGGTACGCCGAGCGCGGCATGGGCTCGGAGGCGCTGCACCACGCGGTCGCGGGGGGCGAGTGGAACCTCGCGGTCGAGCTCGTCGCCGAGCACTGGTTCGACCTCTTCGTGTGCGGCCAGGGCGACGCGATCCGTGGCCTCGTGGACGCGCTGCCGCCGGCGCTGCTGCGCTCGGACGCCGAGCTGGCGGCCGCGCTCGCGTGCGCGGCGTTCGAGGTCGGTCACACCGAGGCGGGTGAGCTGCATCTCGCGCACGCCCGTGAGGCGGAGCCGAGGCTTCCGGCCGCGCGTCGCCGCCGCTACCTGGAGACGCTCGCGCTCGCGCGGCTGTACCGCGCCCGCCTGGACGGCGACTTCGACTCCGCCCTCGAGGCCGCTGACGAGCTGCTCGCGGAGGCCGCGGTCCACGGCGGCTGGTCCGACGACGCCCGCCAGGCGCTCGTCCGCGCGCAGCTCGGCCGCTCCGCGCTCTGGGCCCACAAGCTCGAGCGCGGGCGCGTGGAGCTCGAGCAGGCCGTCAGCCAGGCGCGCGCGGTCGGACTGGACTATGTCGCGGTCTCCGCGCAGAGCGTCCTCGGGCTGCTCGCGGTGATGCAGCACGGGCCGGTCGCGGTCGCGAGCGCCCGCGACGCCGTCGAGCTGGCCGAGCGCCGCGGCTGGCTGACGATCTTCGAGACGGCGTCCGCGCACGCCGCGCTCGCGATCGCCGCCTTCTACGACCTTCGCCCCGAGGCCGCGGAGGAGCATCTCGCCCGCGCCCGTGACGCGGTCAGCCATGGCCGCATGCGGCACGTCGAGTTCATGCTGCATCACCTCGAGGCGCGGATGGCCGCCGCGGCCGGACATCCCGACGAGGGCCTGCGCGTGCTGGACGCCTACGTCGTCACCCACCGCCACGGGACGCCTTCGCCCTACGAGGACGCGTCGATGGCCAGCCTCCGCGCGCGCCTGCAGGCCGGCCTCGGCGACTTCGAGGCGGCCGCGGCGACGATCGCGCCGCTGCTCGACGCCCCGTGGCTGGACGTCCAGGTCACCGCCGCTCGGCTGCGGCTGGCGGCGGGGGAGCCGGAAGCGGCGCTGGAGATCCTCGGCCGCGCTCAGGGCAGCCCTGTCCACACGGTCGCGCTGGTCGAGCACGCCGTGCTCGAGGCGATCGCCCGCGACAGCGCGGGAGAGGCGACCCGCGCGAGCGAGGCGCTGGAGCGGGCGCTCGAGCTCGCCGAGCGCACCGGCCACCGCTGGACCTTCCTCGAAGGCGGGCGGCGGGTCGAGACGCTGCTGCGGCGGCAGATCCGCAGCGGCACCGCGCACCGCTCGATCGCGGGCGAGCTGCTGCTCGCGTTCGACGACCGCGACGACGAGCGGCGCACGGTCGCCCCGCTGCTGGAACCGCTGAGCGAACGCGAGTGCGCGATCCTGCGCTACCTCCCGACGACGCTCTCCAACCGCGAGATCGCCGCCGAGCTGTTCGTCACCACCAACACCGTCAAGACGCACCTGCGCAGCATCTATCGCAAGCTCGACGTCGCCCGCCGCCGCGAGGCCGTCGACCGCGCGCGCGACCTGCGCCTGCTGTCATCCGGGCGCCGCTGACGCGCGCGAGTGCAGCGCGAACGCCGCGAGCCCCAGCGGCAACGGCAGCCAGTAGGAGAAGAGGCGATAGGCGAAGGTCGCCAGCACCGCCTCGCCCGCGCCCACGCCGGCGAGCGCGAGCATGGCGGTCAGGCCCGCCTCGACGAACCCGAGTCCGCCCGGCGTGACCGGGATCTGCGCCAGCACCTGGGCACCGCAGAACGCGAGCAGGACCAAGCCCGGGCGCGGGTGTGAGCCGATCGCGGCCAGCGCGGCGAGCAGCGTCAGGTAGTCGAAGGTCCAGCGCCCCACCGTGGCCGCCAGCGCGCGCTTCCAACGCGGGCCGAGCGTCGCGAGGATGCGGTCGCGCTCGCGCAGTAGGCGCTGCGGCAGGTGCTGCAGCGGCTCCGCGTGGCGGCGGCGCAGCCGGTTGCGGATCCGCTGGGCGAGGCGCCCGATCCAGGCGAGCGGGCGATCGGTCGAGAACAGCACGGCGCCGATCGCGCTCGCCACGAAGAAGATCACCAGCCCGATCACCGCGGTCTCGAGCAGGCCGCGATCGACGGCGCCGCGCAGCAGCGCCGGGATCGCGAGCACCGGGAGCGCGAGCACGACGGCGAAGACGAGCAGGTTCACCGCGGTCAGCGCCGACACCGTTGCCGCGGGCGGGAGCCCGGACTGCACGAGCATCCGGTACTGCAGCGCGGCACCGAGCGCGCCGCCGCCGGGCGCGACCTTCGCGAGCGCGTTGCCCGCCAGTTGCGACGTGATCACCGGCGGCCACCGCTTCGCCCGCAGCGCGACGTGCTGGAGCGCCCACAGGCAGGCGAGCGACGCCACCTGCAGCGCCGCCATGCCCAGCAGCGAGCCGACCGAGAACCGCGTGATGTCGCGCCAGGAGCCCAGCGTCTCGATCACCGACGGGAAGACCAGGTACAGCGAGATCCCGGTGACCGCGAGCCAGAAGACGTTCTTGAACGTGATGCGGCGGCGCGGCTCTGCTTGCTCGAGCTCGGCAGCGACGTCCGTCCGCTGCTCGATCGCGTGCTCGAGCCGGTCGCCGAGCGTCTCAGCGGGCCGTGCGGAGGGCGTCTCCGTGTGCGGTGAGGGCGTAGATCACCACCCCGTCGAGCGCGAGGATGACCAGCGCCCATACGGGATACGCCCCGACGGACAGCAGTACGAGCACGGCGTTGAGCACGGCCAGCGTGATCCCGAGGAACGCGCCGATGATGTTGCCGCGGAAGACGAGCATCGCCGTCAGGAGTTGTACGGCACCGAGCACGAGGTAGAAGGTGCCCCACATCGACAGGTCGCCGAACAGCAGCTCGTCGGCGTGGAAGTAGTCGTCGTTGGCCAGCGCGGCGATGCCGTCGACGATGTTGAACATCCCGAGGACCAGGAAGACGATGCCGGCGAAGGCGGCCCAGTTCTCGCCCCGATCGCTCTGCGAGGGATAAGCGCTCATACCTGCACGGTCTCGCGCGACGGGGTGACGGTGGATCACTCCGGCCGGATGAGCACATGTCACCCGTGCGCACGCGAGGCTCGTATCCGATGGCCGACGAAGACCTGGTCGCCGAGGTCGAGCGCCTCCGCGCGGAGAACGACAAGTTGCAGCGCAAGACCGCGCGGCGCGAACGTAGACGGCGCGCGGCCGTGGTCGGGCTGCTGGTCCTCGGCTGCGGGCTCGCCGCCCTGTCCGTGGTCGCGATCTGGCTGCGGGTGACGCTGCTGGACACCGACCGCTACGTAAACACGGTCGCGCCGATCGCCGCGCAGCCCGCGGTCCAGCAGGCCGTGGCGGACAAGCTCGACACCGCGATCAACCAGAAGATCGACTTCTCGTCGCTGGCCCAACAGGTGCTGCCGGACCGGGCCGACGTGCTCGGGCCCGTGATCGAGACCGGCGTGCAGGGGTTCATCCGCACGCGGATCGACGAGTTCACGAAGTCGCCGCGCTTCCAGGAGTTGTGGATCGAGGCCAACCGGCGCGCGCACACGCGGCTCGTCGAGTTGCTGGTCGGCGGGCAATCGAAGCGGCTCGTGCTCGACAACGACACCGTCTACCTCGACCTCTCGCCGGTGATCGAGCGCATCAAGACCGGCCTGCAGGACCGTGGGCTGACGCGGATCGCGGACGCGATCCCGCCGACGGTCGACGGGCGCATCGAGCTGGTCCAGTCGCAGGCGCTGGTCAGCGCCCAGAAGGGCGTCAAGCTTCTGAAGGCGATCGCGATCCTGCTGCCCGTGCTGGCGGTGCTGTGCCTCGCCGGCTCGGTCTACCTCTCGCGTCCGCGGCTGCGCGGGCTCTT
This sequence comes from Solirubrobacter ginsenosidimutans, assembly GCF_027587205.1. Next base: position 111,402 of record NZ_JAPDOD010000004.1, on the reverse strand, counting down.
GCGGGCGGGGATCGGCGTCGCGCTGGCGATGCTGCTCCTGGTCGCTGCGCTCGGGATCGCGCGTTCGGCCTACCTCGACGCGCTCGGGAACGGCGCGCTGCCGCGCGACGCGGCGTCGGGCATCTTCGACGCGGTCGTGGCGTTCCTGCGCCACGGGCTGCGGATCGTGACCGCTGTCGCCGTCGCGCTGGCGCTGGTGGCGTTCATCTTCGGGCTCCCGCTCGGGAAGGTGTGGAACGCGCTGGTGACCGACTCTCGGCGCACCTGGATCGCCGAGCACCGCAACCCGCTGCTGATCGCGGACGCCGTCATCGCCGGACTGTGGCTGCTGCTGCGCAACCCGCTCACGGGCGGCGCCGCGCTGGTGATCCTGCTCGTGGCGGCGATCGCGGCGGGCGCGATCGCCCTGCTCGGCCTACAGGCCGGCGATTCCGTCGCCGACGAGTTTGACGCCGATCACCAGGGTGATCACGGCCATGATCACGGTGTTGTTGGCGGCCATCCATGACTTGACGCCGTCGAGGAGCTTGCGCGAGCGCTCCCCGAGGACGAGGTACATGACGACCGGGGCCCCGACGCCGAGTGTCCCGATCAGGATGAAGATGGCCAGCGCGATCGTCTCCTGAGCGGGGTCGATCCCGGTCCCGGCGATCGCGGCCGAGGCCGCGACGGTCAGCATCAGGTTCTTCGGGTTCACGCTCGAGAGCAGCACCCCGAACCCGAGCGCCTTCGCCGGCTTGAAGCTGTCGATGGTCGTCATCCACTTCGGCAGCGGCGCCTCCTCGTCGCCGCGCGGGCGGCCGCGCCATTGCTTGAACGCGAGCCCGACCAGCGCCAGGCCGAGCACGAGGACGAGGATGCTGACCCAGGTCGCGGGCCCGCCGTCGTCGGACGGGTCGATGGCGCCCGAGATGAGCAGCACGATCACGCCCACGATCGTGAGGCCGGCGAGCCACCCGACCAGGAAGGCCACGCCGTTGGCGCGCGCCCGCGGCGTGGCGAGCATCAGGACGATGGCGATGATCGGCACGGGGCTCAGCGCCACGACCAGCGCGAGCGGGAGGATCTGGCCGATGGCTTCGTTCATGACCGGCGATGCTGCGGCGCGCGGGGGTGGAGCCGCATCACCCGCGACGCATGAGGTGCCATCACCCCTCGCCTTCGCAGACTGCCGTCGATGTTCGCCTCGCTGCGCGGCTATCAGAAGGCGTGGCTGCGCGGCGACCTGATCGCGGGGCTGACGGTCTGGGCGGTGCTGGTTCCCGAGTCGCTGGCCTACGCGTCGATCGCGGGCGTCTCGCCCGTCGTCGGCCTCTATGCGGCTCCGGGCGCGCTGCTTCTCTACGCCGCGCTGGGCAGCTCGCGGCACCTGATCGCGGGGCCGATGTCGGCCACCGCGGCGCTGAGCGCCGCGACGGTCGCGTCGATCGTGCCCCTCGGCGACTCGAAGTTCGTGGCGATGACCGCCGGGCTGGCGATCGCGACGGGGCTCGCCGCGCTGATCGCCGGGCTGCTGCGGCTCGGCTTCCTCGCGTCGTTCATCTCCGAGCCCGTGATCAAGGGCTTCATCGTCGGGCTCGCGCTGACGATCATCATCGGCCAGGTCCCGAAGCTCTTCGGCGTCCCCAAGGGCGAGGGCGACTTCTTCGAGCAGGCGTGGGACTTCCTGTCTCACCTGGGGGACACCGATCTTTTGACGCTCGTCGTCGGGCTAGGGTCGCTGGCGGTGGTGCTCGGGCTGCGGCGGGTCGCCCCCGTGGTGCCCGGCTCGCTCGCGGCCGTGCTGCTGGGGATCGCCGCCGTCGCGGCGCTGGACCTGAACGTTGACATCGTGGGTCACATCGACGGCGGCCTGCCCTCGCTCGGCCTGCCCGACCTGAGCCTGCACCAGTTCGGCCAGCTCGCTTCGGGCGGGGTCGCCGTGATGCTCGTCGGGTTCGCCGAGGGACTGGGCGCGGCGAAGACCTACGCCGCGCGCGAGCACTACGAGATCGACACCAACCGCGAGCTGCTCGGCCTCGGCGGCGCCAACCTGGCGGCGGGGCTCTCGAGCGGCATGGTCGTCAACGGCAGCCTGTCCAAGACCGCGGTCAACGGCGGCGCGGGCGCGCACTCGCAGCTCTCCGGGCTGATCGTCGCCGCGCTGACGATCGTCACGCTGCTCGTGCTGACCGGGCTCTTCGAGCAGCTGCCCGAGGCGACGCTGGCGGCGGTCGTGATCGCCGCCGTGATCGAGCTGGTCGACGTGGGGGCGCTCATCAAGCTCTACCACGACGCCACCCGCGGGCTCAACCGGGTCGCCGCCCGGCCGGACTTCATCGCCGCCGTCGCCGCGATGCTCGGCGTGCTCGTCTTCGACACGCTCCCGGGCCTGTTCATCGGGATCTCGATGTCGCTGGGGCTGTTGCTCTATCGCGCGTCGCGGCCGTACGTCGCGACGTTGGGGCGGGTGCCCGGGAGCGAGCAGTACGGCGACATCTTCCGGCACCCGGAGAACCGCGCGCCCGAGGGCGTCCCGGTGCTGCGGGTGGAGGGCGGGGTCTACTTCGCCAACGCCGACGCGATCCGCGGCCACATCATGCGCGCCGCCTCGGCCGACGGCGTGCGGGCGGTGGTGCTCGACGCCGGGACGATCCCGTTCGTCGACGTCACCGCGGCCCGGATGCTCGGCGAGCTGGCGGGTGACCTGCGCCGGCGCGGCATCGAGGTCCTGATCGTGCGCGACGTCGGCCAAGTCCGGGACCTGCTCGGTCGCGAAGCGCCGGACCCGGCGCTGCAGCACGTGTACCCGAGCGTCCAGGCGGCGGTCGATGCCGCCGCCGGACGCCCGAGGGTCAGCGCCTAGTCACGCGCCATCGCGGCGGCGAGGTGGCTCTCGACGTCGACGTACGCGTCGTCGGCGACGTCGAAGACGACCTTCTCGATCGTGCCGCCGGTGAACTCGAAGCGATGCGGATACGACGTCGTGACCTGGTCGCCGCTGTCGTAGCCGATGCACAGGCCTTCGCCGCAGAGTGAGAAGTGCCCGAGCACCGTCCGGATCTCCTCTTCGGCGACCTTCTCGTCGTCGACATAGAGCCGGAGCGGGCCGATCGCCTCGCGATGGTCGCCCACGCGCTCCTTGGCGAAATCGATGCCGACGATGTGCTTCCCGGAGCTCGGCAACGGCGCGGAGATCCGGTTCTCCGGCGGGATGCCCAGGAAGTTGTACGTGTAGTGCAGCTGGTGGTCCTGCACGTACAGCGCGTGGCCGCCGAAGCGCGACCCGTGGGCGAAGATGACGCCCTCGGTGTCGGGGGTCAGCTCGACCTCGGCCAGCGCCTTGTACGACACCCCGTGGACGTTGGCGGCGGAGCGCTCCGGGATCTCGCTCGTACCCGGGTAGTACGTGTACTGGCCGCTCGGCGGGACGGGCAGATGGAACTCCATCTTGATGAAGGTCTCGAAGTCCTTCGGGTTGCCGAGGATCTGCAGGTCGTTGAGCGGCAGGACGTTGTTGGCCTTGGCCTCCTGCATCCACAGCGCCTTGAGCTGCTCGACCTTCTCCGGGTGCTGCTCGGCGAGGTCGTGCGCCTCGGAGCGGTCCTCGTCGGTGTGGAAGAGCTGCCAGACGTCGTCCTCGAAGTGGCTGCGGCCGTTGCCGGGCCCGTGCACGGTCACGGCCTTCCAGCCTTCGTGCCAGAGCCCGCGAGAGCCGAACATCTCGTAGTACTGGGTCTGCTTGCGCGTCGGAGCGGCCGCGTCGTCGAACGAGTAGCGCATCGACACGCCGGCGAGCGGGTTCTGCTTGGCGCCGTTGTATACGTCCGGCATCGTGACGCCGCAGACGTCGTAGATCGTCGGGACGATGTCGGTCGAGTGGTGGTACTGCTCGCGGACCTCGCCGCGCGCCGCGATTCCGGCCGGCCAGTGAATCACCAGCGGGTCGCAGATCCCGCCCTGGTACGTGTAGCGCTTGAACATCCGGTAGGGCGTCGAGAACGCCATCGCCCAGCCCGTCGGATAGTGGTTGTAGGCGTCCGGGGTGCCCAGCTTGTCGACCATCGTCAGGTTCTGCTCGAGGTCGTCCGGATAGCCGCCGAAGATCTTGCCTTCGTTGACCGAGCCGTTGGGGCTGCCCTCGCCCGAGGCGCCGTTGTCGGCGCAGTAGAACACGATCGTGTTCTCGAGCTGCCCCGAGACCTCGAGGTAGTCGACGATCCGCCCGACCTGCGCGTCGGTGTACTCCGAGAAGCCGGCGTAGACCTCGGCCATGCGGCAGAACATCGCCCGCTCCTCGGCGGAGAGCTCCGCCCACGGGCGGACGGCGTCCATCGGCGTGAACGTCCCGTCGGGCATCGGGTTCATCGGCGTCAGCTCGGTACCGGGCGGGAGGATGCCCTTCTCGATCATCCGCGGCAGGACCCACTCGCGGTAGGCCTCGTAGCCGTCGTCGAAGGCGCCCTTGTACTTGTCGATGTATTCCTGGGGCGCGTGATGCGGCGCGTGATTGGCGCCCGGGCAGAACCACAGGTACCAGGGCTTGTCCGGCTCGGTCTGCTTGGAGTCGCGGATGAACTCGAGCGCCTTGTCGGCCAGGTCCTTGGAGAGGTGGTAGCCGTCCTCCGGCAGGTAGGGCTGCTCGATGTAGTGGTTGTCCTCGGCGAGGCTCGGATACCAGTTGTTGGTCTCGCCGCCGATGAAGCCGTAGAAGCGGTCATAGCCCTGGGCGAGCGGCCACTCCTTCTTCGACGAGCCCATGGTCCACGCGTCGATCGGGACGTTGTGGTTCTTACCGACCCAGAACGTCGACCAGCCCGCGTCGCGCAGGATGTGCGCCATCGTGGCGTTCTCCGGCGGGATATGGGAGCTGTAGCCCGGAAAACCGGTCGAGGACTCCGAGATCGAGGCGAAGCCGTTGGAGTGGTGGTTGCGGCCGGTGAGGAACGTCGAGCGCGTGGGTGAGCACAGCGCCGTCGTGTGCCACTGGCTGTACGTCAGGCCGCTCGCCGCCAGGCGATCCATGGTCGGCATCTGGATGCGTCCGCCATACGGCGACCAGGCGGCGCACCCGGTGTCGTCGTACAGCACGACGAGCACGTTCGGCGCTCCCTCTGGCGCGCGATCGGCGAGAAACGCGTCCCAGTCCGGCGTCGAGTCCCGGACGTCGAGGTTGATCACGCCCTTGAATGGTTTGGCCATGCGTCGATGGTTCCGGCGCGCCGGGCGGGCTCGCCTCGCCCGTTGCGGGTGATGCCGGACCACCCTCGCGGCTCCCAGGATGGCTGCACCCGATCGGAAGGAGTTCCCTCCCATGAGCAATCTTGTCGCCGTCGCGTTTCCCGACCGTGCCACCGCCGAAGAGGTCATGGCCACCCTCGGCCGCCTCCAGACGGAGCACGCGATCGAGCTCGAGGACGCGGTCATCGTCACCCGCGACGACAAGGGCAAGGTCAAGCTGCACCAGTCCAACAAGCTGGCCGCCGGAGGCGCCCTCGGCGGCGCGCTCTGGGGCGGGCTGATCGGCCTGATCTTCTTCGTGCCGCTGTTCGGCATGGCGATCGGCGCGGCCACGGGCGCCGCGACCGGCGCGCTGACCGACGTCGGCGTGGACGACAACTTCATGAAGGACCTCGGCGCCAAGCTGCAGCCCGGCGGCGCCGCGGTGATCGTGCTGATCCACAAGTCGACGCCGGACAAGGTCCTGCCGGAGATCGCCGGCTTCGGCGGCGAGGTCATCCAGACGTCGCTCGACGACGACGCCGAGCAGCGGCTGCGCCACGTGCTCGAGACGCGCAGCGCGACGGCCGTGTAACGCCTTGTGGGGGAGGGCGTGATGCGTCGCGTCCTCCCCGCGTGGCTCGCCGGCTACCAGCGCGCGTGGCTGCGGCCCGACGTGGTCGCCGGCCTGGTGGTCTGGAGCGTGGTCGTCCCGCAGTGCGTCGCGTACGCGCAGATCGCGGGGCTGCCGCCGCAGGCGGGCCTGATGGCGGCGCCGGGAGCGCTGATCGCGTATGCGTTCCTCGGCACCTCGCGCTCGCTGGTGGTGAGCGCCACGACGGCGACCTCGGCGTTGTCGGCGGCGGTCGTCGGGCCGCTCGCCGGCGGGGACGTCGCGAAGTTCGCGGTCTTGTCGGCGGCGCTGGCGCTACTCACCGGGGTCGTCCTGCTGGTCGGCGGGTTCCTGCGCCTCGGCGTGATCTCGGACTTCGTGTCGGTGCCGGTGATGACCGGCTTCCTGTTCGGTCTCGGCCTGACGATCATCGTCGGGCAGTTCCCGAAGGCGATGGGGCTGAAGGACGGCACGGGCAACTTCTTCCCGCGCTTGTGGGACGTCGTGTCGTCGATCGGCGACGCGCACGCGTTGACCGTCCTGGTGGGCGCGTGCAGCGTGCTGGCGCTGGTCGCGCTGGCGCGGACGCCCGTGCCGGCGACGCTCGGCGTATTGGTGATCTCGATCGCTGTGTCGGCGGTGTTCGACCTCTCCGCCCACGGGGTCGACGTGATCGGGAAGATCCCCTCGGCCCTGCCCGACCCGGCCTGGCCGTCGATCACCGGCGACGAGTTCACCACGCTGCTCCCGGCGGCGTTCGGCGTGCTGATCCTCTCCACCGAGGCCGTCGGCGTCGCCCGCTCTTTGGCGACGATCCACGGCTACCGCGTGGACCCGAACCGCGACCTCTCCGCGATGGGCGCCTCCAACGTGCTCGCCGGCCTCTCGTCGGGGTTCGTGCAGTCCGGCGGCGCCAGCCAGACCGCGGCCGCGGACCGCGCCGGCGGCCAGTCACAGCTCGCGACGCTGATCACCGCGGCGCTCGTGCTGCTGACCGGCGCGTTCCTGGCGCCGGTGTTCAAGGACCTGCCGCAGGCGACGCTGGCGGCGATCGTGATCGTCGCCGTGACGAGCTTCCTGCGCGTGGGTGAGCTTCGCCGCTTCGCGCGGGTCCGGCGCAGCGCGATCGTCCTCGCGCTGCTGGCGCTGCTCGGCGTGCTCACGCTGGGCGTGCTGTCCGGGCTGATCGTCACCGCCGCGATCTCCCTCGTCGTGGTCATCCAGCACATCAGCCGGCCACCGGTCGTCGTGCTCGAGCAGGACCCGCTGGTCCTGCGCGTGGAGGGCGGCCTCTTCTACGCCAACGCCGTCTCGGTCAAGGACCACGTCCTCGCCCTGGCCCCACCGGGCACAACCATCACCCTCAACCTCAGCTCGAGCTACGACCTCGACGTCGAGTCCTTGGACATGCTCGGCGAGCTCGCGGCCGTCGTCGACCTGCGGCTCACGAGGGTCCGCCCCCGAGCCGCTGAGATGCTCGCCCGCGCCGGCCTCGCCGACCGCGTGGTTCACGAACGTCAACTGCTCCGGTGATCCGTTCGCGGGTTTCGATCAGGTTCGCACTGGTCGAGTTGGCGCGCGGGTGGGGGTGTCAGCACCACGCCCGTAACTGTCGGTATCCCGGCACGGCATTTCGAAGGCCAACAGAGCCGCGCACCGAGCGGTTCCACGACAGTCAGACCCGGAGGGCGCGCCACTCCCCCCTCCCCACCCGGCGCAGTTGACGTTCGTCCCTCGGCACGCGCAGGACCCCGCCCACCGGCCCGGAAGTACCCGCCTACCGTGGCGCTCGACGACTTCAACGATTTCCTGCTCGCCTCGGGCGGTGTGGCCGGCGCGCTGATCGGGCTGCTGTTCGTGGCGATCTCCGTCGCGCCGGAGAAGCTGCTCTCGGAGAAGGCGGCGCAGTCGCATCGTGTGCGCGCGGCGACCGCGCTGACGACGTTCACCAACGCGCTCTCGATCTCGCTGTTCACGCTGATCCCCGGGCTCGGGGCGGGGTGGACGGCGGCGATCGTCGCGATCGTCGGTGTGCTCTTCGTGGCCGGGTCGCTGATCTCGCTCGTGCGCGTCCGCAAGACGCAGCCCGGCGAGTTGCGCGACGCCGGGTTCCTCGTCGGCGTCGCCGTCGTGTTCGTCCTGCAGCTGTGGTTCGGCCTGCGGCTGGTCGCCGATCAGGACGACCACGGGGCGCTGCAGGGCGTCTGCATCCTCGTGGTCGTGTGCTTCCTGGTCGGTATCGCCCGGGCCTGGGAGCTGATCGGCGGCCCGTCGATCGGCTTGCGCAGTCAGGTGGTCGCGACGTTCCGCGACCACGGCGACGGCGAGTAGCTCAGGCGTCGCGGGGACGGAGCAGCAGCGCGGAACGCGTCCAGCGGGGCATCCACCAGTTCGCCTCGCCGAAGAGGCGCATGAGCGCGGGGACGAGGAGGGCGCGGATGATGGTCGCGTCGATGATGATCCCGGCGGCGAGGCCGATCGCGAGCTCCTTGGTCTCGACGCCCGGGGTGGTGGAGAGGACGAGGAACGCGAACATCAGGATCAGGGCGGCACTGGTGACGAGCTTGCCGGTGCGGGCGAGGCCGAGCTCGATCGCGCGCTCGGTGGAGCCGGTGGCGTCGTAGGCCTCGCGCATGCGGGTGAGCATGAAGACCTCGTAGTCCATCGAGAGGCCGAACAGGAACGCGAAGATCAGCAGTGGGATCCAGGCGTTGATCGAGTGGGTGGCGTCGAGGTCCCAGAGCGAGGCGCCGAAGCCGAACTGGAAGACGAGCACGATCACGCCGAAGGCCGCAGCGAGCGAGAGCAGGTTCAGCAGCGCCGCCTTGACCGCCAGCACGATCGAGCGGAAGGCGCGGGCGAGCAGGACGAGCGTGAGCAGCACGACGAAGGCGAGGACGGCGGGGAAGCTGCCGTAGAGCGCGTGGACGAAGTCGCGGTCCGCCGCGGCGGGGCCGCCGAGGGTCGCGCGCTCGCCTTCGAGCGAGCTCCGGATGCCGTCGATCGTGGCATCGACGCCGTCAGCTGCGCCGTCGACGGCCGGGAAGGCCTCGACGATCGCGAGCTCGCCGCTGCGCCAGGCGGCGGGTGCCGCCGCGCCGTCGACGCCCTCGACGCCGCGCAGCTTCGCCGCGACGGCGTTTGCGTCGCCGCCACGCTCCACCAGGACGTCGAACGGCTTCATCACGCCGGCGCTGATGCCGGCGGCGGCGAGGGCGTCACGGCCCGCGACCGCGTCGCCGCTGCCGGGCACGGTCTTCAGCTGCGCCTCGTTCGGGTTCAGCTGGGTCCCGGCCACGGCGAGCGCGACGACGATCGCGAGGCCGGCGATCGCGGCCGGCCAAGGACGGCGGTTGACGAGGCGGGCCCAGCGACCCCACGCGCCGCTCTCCGCGTCCCCGCGGTCCATCAGGCGCCGAGGCAGCACGCGCACGCTGTTGATGCGCGTGCCGAGCACGGCCAGCAGCGCCGGGAGCAGCGTGATCGCCGCCAGGACCGAGACGGCCGGGATCAGCATCCCCGCGATGCCGATCGACCGGATGAAGGGCAGCGGCAGCAGGACGAGCGAGAGCAGTGCGATCGCCACCGTGGAGCCGGAGAGGATCACCGAGCGGCCGGCGTGGGTCATCGTCTCGACCAGCGCGGTGTCGACGTCCTTGCCCTCGCGGAGCTCGGCGCGGAAGCGGAAGATCATCAGCAGCGCGTAGTCGATCGCGACGCCGAGGCCGACGAGCGCGATCAGGAACTGCACGATGATCGAGACGTCGGTGACCGTCGTCAGTGCCCACACGAGGGAGAACGTGTTCAGGATCGCCGCCAGCGCGACGGCGAGCGGCACCATCACGGCAGGCACCGTGCCGAAGACGAAGAGCAGGATCACGAGCGCGCCGAGGGCGCCGATGAGCGCCTCGACCAGCACGCCGGTGCCGCCCCGCTCGCCGTGCTTGCTCTCCTCCGACAGCGGGTCGCGACCGGTGACGTGCACGCTGATGTCCGCCGGCAGCCCGGCCATGGCCGCCCGCCGCGTCTGCGCCGCGTGGCTCGGCAGGTCGAAGATCGCCTCGCCGCGCGGGTAGATCTGCAGGAACGTCGTGTGCCGGTCGCGCGAGACGTAGGCGAGGCTGCCGGTCGAGAAGAACGAGCTCGTGCGGGCGCCGGGGTTCGCCTGCTCCGCCCGGGTCATCGCCGCGCGGATCTCGGCGCTCCGGGTCGCATCGCCGGCGGTGTGGAAGACGACGACCTTGGGCGGGCGCTGACCAGTGCCGAACTGCTCGAGCGTGCGCTGGTTGGCGTTGTAGGCCGACGAGCCGGGGACCGAGAACGACTGGGTCCAGCGGTCGGCGACCTGCCCCGCGGCGTAGGCGCCGAAGACGGTGAGGACGATCCAGCCGGCGATCACCGCCCAGCGGTGGCGGGAGATGACGGTGGCGAGGCGGGCGAGCGGGGAGGGCATGGCCACAGCATCTGCCTCGGAGCGCGGTTCCACCATTGGTCGCTGGGCGACCATCGGCCGCCGAAGGTCGATGGTGCGATCGACTTCGGTCGGGTGTTCAAGGAGCCCCGTGGGGCATAACCTGGACGCGTGCTCGAAGAGGAGACGCCCACGCGCCGGACGCGGCGCGACTGGATCGTCGACAGCGCGCTTTTCCTGGCGACGGCTGTGGCCAGCGCCGCGGCACTCGCGGAGCAGATCGACCGCGGGCTGGACGGGCCGCTGCTGATCCTCGACGTGATCGCCGGCGCGGGACTCCTCCTCGCCCTGTGGGGCCGGCGGCGCTGGCCGCTGGGAGTCGCGCTCGCGGGGGTCCCGATCGCCGCCTTCTCGTCCTTCGGGTTCTTCCCGGCGATGGTCGCGCTCTACACCGTCGCTGCGCGCCGCCGCTGGCAGCTCGTGGGCCTCGTCTTCGCGCTGCAGCTCGCGGTGCTGCCGATCTACCGCACCGTCCAGATCGGCGACACGGTCCCGAACGCGCTGCACTACGCCGTCTGCTTCTTCGCGTACACGGCGATCGTCGCGTCGGGCATGTTCATGCGGGCGCGCCGGCAGACGCTGCGCGAGCGCGCCCGCCGCGCCGCGGCCGAGCAGCAACTGCTGCTCGAACAGGCCCGCTACGCCGAGCGCACGCGCATCGCGCGCGAGATGCACGACGTGCTCGCCCACCGGATCTCGCTGCTGAGCCTGCACGCGGGCGCGCTCGAGTTCCGCCCCGGCGCTCCCGCCGAGGAGATTGCGCGCGCCGCCGCGGTGATCCGGGCCAGCGCGCACCAGGCACTCGAGGACCTGCGGGCCGTCATCGGCGTGCTGCGCGACCAGCACGACGGCGAGTCCCCGCAGCCGCCGCAGCCGACGCTCGCATCGCTCCCGGCGCTGCTGGAAGAGTCCCGCGCGGCCGGCATGCGCCTGCACGCCGAAGTGCTCCTCGACGATCCGTCAAGCGTCCCGGACGCCGTCGGGCGTCACGCGCTGCGGATCGTGCAGGAAGCGCTGACCAACGCGCGCAAGCACGCGACGGCGGCGCCGGTCGAGCTGCGGGTCGAGGGCGCGCAGGGGGAGGGCCTGACGATCGAGGTCCGCAACCCCGCGCCGGTCCTGGCGGGCGGTGGAAGCGTGATCCCCGGCGCTGGGGCCGGTCTCGTCGGCCTCGCCGAACGCGCGACGCTCTCCGGCGGCAGCCTGGAGCACGGGCTCGACGAGGACGGCGAGTTCCGCGTCCACGCCTGGCTTCCATGGCCGGCGTGATCCGCGTGCTCGTCGTCGACGACGACGCGCTCGTGCGAGCCGGGCTGGCGATGCTGCTCGCGGGAGTGGAGGAGATCACGATCGTCGGCGAGGCGGGCGACGGCACCGAGGTTCCTCACGCCGTGGCCGAGCACCGGCCCGACGTCGTGCTGATGGACATCCGGATGCCCGGGATGGACGGCCTCGCCGCGACCGAGCTCCTGCGGGCAAGGCCCGACCCGCCCGAGGTGATCGTCCTCACCACGTTCGAGGCCGGCGACGACGTCGTCCGCGCCCTGCGCGCCGGCGCGAGCGGGTTCCTGCTCAAGGACACGCCGCCCGCGGACCTCGTCCGCGCCGTGCTCGCGGTCGCGGCCGGGGATCCGATGCTCTCGCCCGCGGTCACCCGCCGGCTCATCGGTCAGGTGACCGCGGACGGCTTCAGCGACCGGCAGCGGCGCGCCCGCGAACTGCTCGCCCAGCTCACCGACCGCGAACGCGAGGTCGCCGTCGCGGTCGGTCTCGGCAAGTCCAACGCCGAGATCAGCCGCGAGCTCTACATGAGCGTCGCGACCGTCAAGGCGCACGTCTCACGGCTGCTCTCGAAGCTCGAGTTCAACAACCGCGTCCAGATCGCGCTGCTCGCCCACGACGCCGGCGAGGCGTAGCTACGCCGCGAGCCCGGCCTTCTCGGCCCCCTTCGCGCTCATCGCCGCCGGGCCGGAGATGATGCACTCCGTCGTCAGGATCGTCTTGGCGATCGAGGCGGCGTTCAGCAGCGCGCAGCGAGTGACCATCACCGGGTCGAACACGCCCGCGTCGAACAGGTCGCCGTAGACGCCGGTCGACGCGTCGAGCCCTTCGCGCAGCCCGAGCGCACCGACCGCGGTCACGGCCGTCGACGGCTCCAGGCCGGAGTTGCGCGCGATCTGGCGCAGCGGCTCCTCGAGCGCGCGGCGCACGATCTCGGCGCCGGTCACGACGTCCTCGTCCTGCCCGGAGGCGTCGATCGCGGCGCGGGCGTGGATCAGCGCGGCGCCGCCGCCGGCGACGATGCCCTCGGTCCGCGCCGCGCGGGCGGCCTGCACGGCGTCCTCGACGCGGTGCCGGCGCTCGTGCATCTCGGTCTCGGTCGCGGCGCCGACCTTGATGATCGCGACGCCGCCGACGAGCCGTGCCATGCGCTCGCCGAGCTTGCCCTTGTCGAAGTGCGTCGTTCCGCGCTCCTCCATCTCGCGCCGGATCTGCTCGATCCGCATCTCGATGCCGACCGGGTTGCCCTGGCCTTCGATGATCGTCGTCGTGAGCTTGTTCACGACGACCCTGCGCGCCCGCCCGAGGTGGGCGAGCTGGATGGTCTGGAGGCTGAGCCCGAGGTCGGCGGCGATCGGCATGCCGCCGGTCAGCAGGGCGAGATCCTCGAGCACGCGCGAGCGCCGCTCGCCGTACTCGGGCGCGACCACGGCGACCGACTTGATCGACCCGCGCAGGTTGTTGCGGACCAGCGTCCGCACCGCCTCGCCCTCGATCATGTCGGCGATGATCAGCAGCGGATTGCCGGTCGGGGCGACGAGGTCGAGGACCGGCATGAGGTCCATCGCGAGGTCGATCTTGCTGTCGGCGATCAGGATGTACGGGTAGTCGAGCACCGCCTCGGACCCGTTCCCGTCGGTCGCCATGTCGCCGGAGATCAGCCCGCAGTCCATCCGGGCTCCTTCGCTCACCTCCAGCTCGAGGTGCAGGGTCTGACCGTCCTGGATCGAGAGCCGGCCGTCGTTGCCGACCGCGTCGATCGCGTCGGCGATCATCGCGCCGATCGCCGGGTCGCCGGAGGAGATCGCGGCCACGCGCGCGGTCTGGTCACGATCGGTGAGCTGCACCGCCTGGACGTCGCGCAGGTGGGCGACGACCTGGCCGACGGCGAGCTCGATGCCGCGCCGCAGGGCGAGCGGGTGCGCGCCGGCGGCGACGTTGCGCAGCCCGTGACGCACCAGCGCCTGGGCGAGCACGGTCGCCGTCGTCGTGCCGTCGCCGGCGACCTCGTTGGTGGCCGCGGCGACCTGCCGGACGAGCCGCGCCCCTGAGCGCTCGAAGACGGCCCCGAGGTCGATCCCGGCGGCGATCGTCGCGCCGTCGTTGGTGATCGTCAGCCGCCCTTCCTCGTCGACCACGAGCACGTTGCGGCCATGTGGGCCCAGCGTGACCTTGATCGCGTCGGCGATCCGGTCGACCCCGGCCTGCAGCGTCGCGCGCGCCTCGGCGCCGTAGCGCAGCTCGCGCGGCGGGCGGTGCACGACGGTGTTCGAGTGGTCGTTGACCGCGCGCGCGAGCGTCGTCAGGTCGCCGAAGCCGGGCTCCGTGACGACGCATTCGGTCGTGAGCACGTTCTTGGCGATCGAGGCGGCGTTCGCGAGCGCGACGCGCGTGACCATCACCGGGTCGATCACGCCCGCCTCGAACAGGTCGCCGTAGTCCCCGGTCGCCGCGTCCAGGCCTTCGCGGACGCCGAGCATCGAGACCGCGGCAACCGCTGACGACGGCTCCAGCCCGGCGTTGATCGCGATCTGGCGCAGCGGCTCCTCCAGCGCGCGGCGCACGATCTCGGCGCCGGTCGCCACGTCCGCCTCGCGGTCGCCGGCGTCGATCGCCGCACGCGCGTGCAGCAGGGCGGCGCCGCCGCCCGCGACGACGCCCTCGGTGAGCGCGGCGCGGGTCGCCCGCACGGCGTCCTCGGTGCGATGGCGGCGCTCGATCAGCTCGGGCTCGGTGTCGGCACCGACCCGGATCGCGGCGACGCGGCCGCCGAGCCGCGCCATCCGCTCGCGCAGCTTGTCGACCTCGAACTCGTTGAGCGCTTCGCCGTTGGCAAGCTCGGAGCGGATGCGCTCGACCCGCGCCGCGACCGCCTCGTCGCTGCCTCGGCCGCCGACGATCGTCGTCGACTGCCCGTCGACGATCACCCGCTCCGCCTGGCCCAGCTGGCTCAGCCGGATCGCGTGCAGCGACACGCCCAGCTGCGTCGTCACCGGCAGCCCGCCGGTGAGGACCGCGATGTCCTCGTGCAGGCGCGCGCGCTGTTCCTGCACGAACTCCGGCGTCGGCACGGCGACCACGCTCAGCGCGCCCTGGTTCTTGTTGAGCACCAGCGTGCCGAGCGCCTCGCCCTCGATGTGCTCGGCGAGGATCAGCAGCGGCCGGCCGGTCGGGATGACCTGCTCCAACAGCGGCAGGACGTCCTGCGCGGTCAGCAGCCGGTCCCCCGAGATCAGGATGTACGGCTCCTCGAGCACCGCCGTCGACGAGCCCTCGTCGAAGAGGTACGGCGAGACCGCCCCGCCGGGAAGTGTCATGCCTTCGACGAACTCGAGCTCGACGCCCGGCAGGTCGCGGAACTCGACCCGCACCACCGCGTCATTGCCCGCCTCGGCGAACGCGTCGCCGATCAGCTCGCCGACCTCCGTCTCCCCGGCCGAGATGCCCGCGACGCGGGCGATCAGCTCACGCGACGTCACCGGCACGGCCTGCACGTCGCGCAGGTGCGCGGTGACCTGCTCGACGGCGAGCTCGATCCCACGGCGCAACGAGAGGGGATCCGCCCCGGCGGCGACGTTGCGCAGCCCGTGCCGGACGATCGCCTGCGCGAGCAGCGTCGCGGTCGTCGTCCCGTCGCCCGCGACGTTGTTGGTCTCGCTCGCGACCTCCTTGACCAGGCGCGCGCCTTGACGCTCGAACAGCGGCCCGAGCTCGATCTCTCCTGCGATCGTGACGCCGTCGTTGGTGACGACGACGTCGCCGGTGCCGAGCGCCAGCATCACGTTGCGACCCTTGGGGCCGAGCGTGACCTTGACGGCGTCGGCGACGGCGTCGATCCCGGCCAGCAGCGAGGCGCGCGCCTCGGCGTTGTAGCGCAGGTCCTTGGCGCTCATCCGATCGGCACCTTGATCGTGGCGCTGTTCTCGTCGAACTCCGACGTGCGGACGGTGACCTCGATGCTCCAGGTCCCGGCCAGGCGAAGCGGCGCGCCGGAGACCACGAAATGGCCCCCGCCGAGCGACTCGACCGTGGGCTTCAGTGGCGCGATGCCCAACGACGGGAGGCTCATGGCGACCCGCACCTCCTTGGCGCGCGTCGATGCGCCGCCGTCCGGATTGCGTACGAATAGGTTGATGTGATTCGGGCCGACCCGTCCGGGGTCGACGGTGTAACGGACGAGCACCGGGCCGATCGTCACGCGGCCGGCCGACGGGGCTCCGGTGGAGCGGACCACGGTCGCCGCCGCGGCCTGGCTGTTGCGCTCGTTCGCGGGCGCGTAGGCGACCAGCGCCGCGGTCACGGCGAGCACGAGGCAGATGACGGCGACCTCGACACGGACGTTGCGCCGCAGCCAGTCCGCGACGCGGCTCGGCTCCACGCCGGCGGCCACCGCGCGCTCCAGTGCGGGGAGCAGGCGCTGGCGATTCGCGGCGCCGAGCCCGATCAGCGCGAGCAGGAGCACCACCTTGATCACGACGGCCCGGCCGTAGCCGGTGTCCACCAGCGCCGGGAAGCCGCCGACCTCGACGATCGCCTGCACCGTGCCGGTGATCGCGAGCGCGATCACGGAGGCGAGCGCGAGCGGCGAGAAGCGGCCCAGCGCACCGAGCGCGACCCGTGCCCGCGCGCTCGGCTCCAGCGGCGCGAGCGCCGCCGGGAGCGCGATGGCGAGCGCCGCCAGGCCCCCGAGCCAGACGCACATCGCGCTGACGTGGATGACGTCCGACGGCAGCAGCAGCCAGGCGCTGCTCTGCGTGCGGGCGTGGCCGGAGAGCGCGGGGGAGACGAGCAGCGAGCCCGCAGGGAGCAGCAGCAGCGCCGCCAGCTCCGGGCTGACCGGCCGCCGCGGCGCGAGGCCGGTGGCGCCGAGCGACGCCGGCCGCATGACGGCGGTCCGCCCGCGGGCGGTGATCGCCGCCAGCAGCACGCCGAGCAACAGCCACGCGGCGAGCCGCAGGGTCATCAGCGAGCCGAAGCGGGTGTTGAGGACCTCGTCCAGCGTGTCCGAGTTCAGCGCCGCCCAGAAGGTCGTCCCGCCGGCGCTCGCCGCCTCCAGCGGCAACGCGACGGCCGTCGCGAGCGTGCCCGCGACCACCGCGCCGGCGGTCAGCAGGCGTGCCCGCCGGTCGAACCCGGCGGAGGCCTGCAACCACTCCTCGCCGCCGCCCGCCTCGGCGGCCAGCGTGCGCCACCAGCTCCAGACGACGAAGAACGGGACGCCGAGCGCAAGGCCGAGCGCGAGGAAGCCGATCCAGCGATCAGCCCAGAACGCGGTCGAGGTCACCTTCCCGGACGTGATCTGCGGCGGCGGCAGGACCCGCTTGCCCGCGACCGCCCCCGCCGCCGGATTGCCGACCGAGAACGTCGTGGAACCGGCGACCGGGTGCGAGTCGGCGGAGATGATCCGGTAGGTCGCGGTGTACGTGCCCTCGGGCAGGTTCGGCTTGAGCGCGATCGCCAGGGCTTCGTCGTTGCCTTCGGGGCGGAAGACCGACCCGGTCTCGACCTCGTTGCCGCCGGCGTCGAACACGCGCAGGGCCCCGAAGTTCGCCTCGATGACCTCGTTGAAGTAGAACGCGATGCTGCCCGGCCCCTTCCGGAGGTGGGCCCCGTCGGCGGGGACCGCGCGGTCGAGCTTGGCGTGTGCCTGCGCCTGCGGAGCCCAGATGAGCAGGACGGCGAGGACGATGACCGGAAGCCGCTTCACTTGCGCCCCTTGATCTGGCCGATGACCCGCTGCTCGTCCTCGGCCACGAAGGCCACGCCGTCCGCGTTGCGGCTCTTGCCGAGATAGAGCGCGAACACGGCGGTCGCCGCTTCGCCCTCGTAGTTGGCGGGGTAGGAGACGTAGCGCCAGCAGCCGTCGCGCCACTGCTCGCTCGGCGCGTCCGCGGCGAGGTAGGGGCGGGCGTCGCTGAACAGGTTGCTCTGGCGCAGCCGCTCGAGCGTGCGCCTGGGCGGGGCCGGCCGGTGGGCGCAGACGAGGTCGTGGGCGCGCGCCCGGGCGTGGCGGGGACGAAGCTCCGGCGTGGTCGCGGCGAGCGCGGCCCCGGCGCCGAGCACGACCGCCGCGGCGGCGGCACGCGGCAACGAAGCGGCTCCGCCTCGCCGGCCGGCGGCAGGGCGCCGGAACGCGTTCGTCCACGCGCCGCCGCCGGTCGCGGCGGCGAGCGCCAGCGCCGACAGCACACCCGCGCGCACCGCGGTCCGCGGGCTGACGGGCTCAGAGCGCGCGCCGAAGCAGCCACAGCCGGCATCGGGCGCGTTGCGGACGCCCCACGCGGCGAGCGCGCCCGCCGCGGCCAGTCCCGTACCGCCGGCGAGCTGCGGGTAGGGCCGTGCGACCCCCGCGAGCACGAGGCCGCCGACCACGAGTTCCGCGCCCGCGACGGCCGCCCACGCCGGGCGCGGCGGCACCGAACGCCCGACCGCACGGAACAGCAACGTCCCACCGTCGACCGCGTCGTCGCGCACTTCGCGCGCCTTCGCCACGCCCCCGGCCAGCAGGAACACGCCCGGCCAGACGGCCAGGCCGGATGCGGACGCGGACAAGGATTCAGACCACTGCGACATCGTCTCTCCGGGACGTTCGGAACCTACCAACTTCGTTCAAAGTGCGGTAGCTTTCGCATGGATGCGCTACGGGTTTCGTCTCATGTTGGTGCTCATCCCCCTGATCGCCGGGGTCGTTCTGACCGTGGTGATCGCCGGCGGCGGGGATGAGACGCCCTCCGGCAAGAACGCGTCCGCGGCGGCGACGCCCGCCCCCGCGCTGCCGCCGATCCAGGGGCTGCAGATCGGCGTCGAGGGGCTCATCTACAACGTCACCGACGTCCGCCTGCTCGATTTCGACAGCCCGTCGGCCGCGCCGTACCTGACCAACCTGCAGCGTCCGCCCAAGGGCAACGCCTTCCTCGGCGTGTTCCTGCGGGTCTACAACCCGACCGGCCGCGCCATGGGCAGCGCGCCCGGCTTCCTGCTCGAGCCGAGCAAGAACCCGGAGCTGGTCGAGCAGAACAAGGCCACCGAGAGCCCGTACAGCTTCAAGCTCGGCGCGTCGGTGCCGGCCAAGGGCGTGATCCCCGCACCGGGCAGCGCCGCGGCTTCCGGCCAGTTCCCGGGCGGGCTGCTGCTCTACGGAGTCACGTCGAACACGACCAAAGCGCAGCCGCTCGATCTCGTGATCCATACCGCCAAGGGCGCGATCGCCAAGCTGCGGCTCCCGCCGGTCCCCCAGGTGAATGGCAAGCCAGGACATGGCTAGCCGATCCCCGGGAAGCGCCGCGCCAGCGCGCTGAGCGCGGGCGCCCAGTACTCCTCCAGCACGCGGTCGGCGTCGTAGGGGAGGGCGTGCTCGCGCGCCTGGGCGGCGAGCGCCGAGCGCTCGGCCGCGCTCTGCGCGTAACACGCCTCCAGGCTCTCCACGAGCTCCTCGAGACGCGGGCGCGCCTGCCATGACGACTGGTCGCTCCAATAGCGCTCGTAGCCGACCTTCCAGCCCGCGCCGCACACCTCGCGCATCGCCGTGAAGTCGGTCACGATCGCGGGCACGCCGCAGGCCTGCGCCTCGAGCACGGTGAGCCCGAACCCCTCGCCCATGGAGGCGTTGAACAGCACGTCGAACGTGGCGTAGGTCGCCGCCATGTCCTCCGGCGCGAACGGCTCGTACAGGTAGCGGTACTGGTCGACGACGATCACGGATCGCTCGTCGATCCCGAGGTCCTCGATCAGCGACGGCAGGTGCGTGCCGGACTGCATGCCGGAGAGCTCGGTGTGCAGGTAGAGGATCGCGTCGTCGTGGCGCTGACGGAAGATCGCGAACGCCTCGATCATCTCGGCCAGCGACTTCCGCGACGGCGCGCCCTTGTTGACCGCGACGATCCCGACCACGAACGCGTCGGCGGGCAGGCGCGCGGCGGCGCGCGCCGCACCCCGGTCCTGCGGCGTGAAGACGTCGGTCGCGACGCCGTGTGGGATGTAGAGCGGGTCGAGCTCGCTCAGGCGATCGGACCCGAAGCGGCTCATCGCGATCGGCACCGCGCCGGTGGCCTTGAAGAACGCCGGAACGGCCGGCGGCGCCGGGTCGTGGTCGACCGGCGTCCAGCAGGCGACGTTGAGCCCCGCGAACGCCGACGGCTCGAGCACGAAGACGTCCACCAGCGTGATCACGAGGCCTGGCGAGGGCCCGAAATGGCGCTCGGCGTGGGGGCGCAGGATCTCGTTGCCCCAGCCCGCGCCGCTGCCGGGGTAGACCCGCAGCGCGCCGAAGTCGAACGGCGAGCCCGTGAGCCCCTGGAAGGCGCTGATGCCGACCTCGTGGATGTCCGCCAGGCGCGGCGCGAACATCGCCGCCTGCTGGCCGTAGCCCGACGCCGACCAGGGCGCGTTGCTGTGCAGGAGGATCTTCATAGGTCCTCCACCAGTCGCCAGAAGTCCCGCGAAGCTGACTCGATCGCCTCAGGTTTCTCGAGCCACGCCAGCGCGCCGACGTTGCGGTTGACGATCAGCTCGCAGCCCGCCGCCCACGCCTCGACCACCGCGCGCCCGAACGGCTCGGGGTGGGTGGGAAGGAAGACGAAGCGCCGGTAGAGCCGCAGGATCGTCCCCACGTGGTCGTGCGGGACCGGGCCCTTGACGCGGACGCGCGCGGTCTCGGGGACCGCCACGTGCCCCCAGAAGTCGACCGGCTCGTTGGCCTCGGCCCACTCGCACGCCTGCAACAGCCCCTTGCCCGCATGCTGGCCGGAGCCCAGCCAGCACGCCCCGCGCACCCGCTTGCGGCCGGCGCTCGCGCCGTAGCGTCCGAGCCCGATCGCGGGCGGGATCAGCCTCGAGCCCTCCGGGACCGTGTGCGGAAAGCGCGCGCGATGCAGTGGCGAGGTGAACACGTTGGTCGCGTGCGAAAGCGCCCAGCGCAGCAGCGTGGTGTGCGCCGCGCTGTCGGGCCACGCGAGGTCATGCCAGTAGCGCAGGACAGGCTTGCCCGCGAGCGCGTCAACGGTCTCGGCCGGATAGCTGACCGTGTTGTGCACGCAGGCGACATCGCACGCGGCGAGCGCGTCCAGCGCGCCGGGCGGGCACTCGACGACCTCGATCCCCGAAGGCGCCGCGGCCCGGAACTCCGCCTGCGTCAGCTCGGCCCCACCGGCGAACTCGACCGTGTCGGCCAGCCATGCCACCTTCATGCCAGCGCCTCCCGCCAGCGCGGGGCGAGCATGGCCATCGAGTGGCGCTCCTCGACCGCGCGGCGCGCCCGCGCACCCACCTCGGCGCGCATCGCGGGGTCGTCGACCAGCCGCAGTAGGACCTGCCCCAGCTCGTCCGGCGTGCGCGCGTGAAAGCCGGTGACGCCCGGCTCCAGCGAGGAGTGCAGCCGCGGATCGCCGACGAACGGCATGCCCCACGCCGCCGCCTCCAGCCAGCGCAGCGGGCTGCGCGCGCGCCGCCAGGCCGCCTTGCCCAAGGGGTCGAAGACGATGTCGAAGACGCTCATCGCCGCCGGGAGCTGATCCGGCAGCACCAAGGGGATCGAGAGGCAGCGTTCCGGCGCCACCGCGCCCGACTCGGACAGGACCTCGCCGTAGGGCTCGCCGATGCTGACGAAGTTGGCGACCGACCGCGCACGCAGGACGCCCGCCACCTGCGCCAGCCACACGCGCATCTCGTCGTATTGCAGCGTCCGCCCGGACCAGCCGATGTTGACCGTGTCGTGCGGCGGGCGGGTGAGCGTGTAGGCCGCGAGGTCGATCCCGCTCTCGCAGACGTGCGTGTTGGCGTTGAACGCGCCGTAGCGCTCGGCGATCTGCTCGGTCGCGCAGATGACACCGTCGCAGAGCTCGATCAGCGACTCGACCAGCGCCAGCGCCTCAGGGGCTTGGCCGAACGCGTGCAGGTCGTAGTCGATGTCATAGAACACCCGCGTCCCGGACGCCTGCGCGCGTGCGATCACGTCGAGCCAGCCGTCCTGCGCCGGCGTCTGCACGACCAGCACGTCATAGCTGTCGAACGCGGGCAGCCCGTCCTGCCCGCGCACACTCCCGCGCCCGACCACCGACAGCGGCGGTGGGGCGTCGAGCCCGCACCAGTCGCAGCCGAGCGCCTGCGCCGGCAGCATCACGCGGTGATAGCAACTCGCGTCGGCCGTCTGACCTACGAACAGCGCGTCCATCACAGCCCGCCGGCGAGTTCGGCGACGGGGAGGTGCGCCCACTTGCGACGCAGGATCTCGAGGCTCTGGTCGTGCCAGCGCTGCAGCTTCTCGTCCGGCCGCGAGCGGAACAGCGACTCGTGGTGGATCGCCGTGATCGCCGGCTCATAGAGGCAGCGGAAGCCTGCCTGGAAGACGCGCAGGCAGTAGTCGACGTCCTCGTAGCCCATCCGGAACTCGGGGTCATACGGGCCGACGCGCTGGAGCACCTCGGCGGGGATGTACTGGAAGGCGCCGGTGACCGGGCAGACGGTCTGGACGTTGGCCTCGGGCAGGTTGCCGGGCGCGTAGCGGAAGCGGTGCTCGAAGACGTTCGCGATCAGCGAGAAGTACAGCCCGGCGTGCTGGATCAGCCCGTTCGGGTAGAGCAGGCGGGCGCCGACGAGCGTGGGCGACGACGCGGCGCGCCGGCAGCGGTTCAGCCAGCCGGGCGTGAGCATCACGATGTCGGCGTTCATCAGGATCGCCTCGCGCCCCTCCGCCAGCGCCCGCTGCAGCCCGACGTTGACGGTTCGCGAGAACCCCTCGTTGGTCTCGGAGCGCACCAGCTCGAAGCCCGCCCGCTCGTAGCGCTCCTCGAAGACGTCGACCAGCCACGGCGCCGGTGAGCAATCGTCGATGATCAGCACGTCGACCGTGTCGGACACCGTGCGCCGGATCGACTGCACGCACTCGCCGAGGATCTCCATGTCGGCCTCGTGCGACATGTAGTTCGGGATCACGACGAGCGGTTTCATGCAGCCCTCGCGGGGATCCGGATCGGGGCGCGGTCGGCGATCCGCTGCTCGATCGCGTCCAGCGCCGGCAGCCAGTCGCGCTCGAACACGGTGTCGACGTCGTAGTGCAGCGCGTGCTCGCGGGCACGCGCGCCGAGGGCACGGCGATCCGCCTCCGGGAGCGCGTAACACGCCTCCAGCGAGTCGACGAGCTCGTCGACCTTGGGCCACGCCTGCCACGAGCGCATCGGCGTGCGCACGCGGTCGTAGCCGACCTTCCAGCCGGCGCCGCAGACCTCGCTCATCGCGGTGAAGTCGGTGACGATCGCCGGCACGCCACATGCCTGGGCCTCGAGGATCGGCAGCCCGAAGCCCTCGCCCATCGCGGGATTCAGCAGCACGTCGAACGAGCTGTAGAGGTCGACCAGGTGCTCGGCGGGGAGCGGGTCGAAGCGGTAGTGGTACTGATCGGCCAGCACGACCGCATCCTCGCCGAGCCCGAACGCGGCCAGCAGCGGCCGCAGGTCGTAGCCCTCGTTGTAGTGGCCGGTGACCTCGGTGTGCAGGTACAGCAGGGCTTCGCCATGACGGGCGCGGAAGGCGGCGAACGCCTCGACGATCTGCGGCAGCGACTTGCGCGACGGGACGCCCTTGTTCATCGCCACGGCGCCGACCACGAACGCGGACGCCGGCAGGCCAACGCGCTCGCGCGCGCCCTCGCGCGCGTGAAACAGCGTCGTGTCGATTCCGTGCGGCACATACAGCGGGTCGAAGCCCGCGAGGCGATCCTGTCCGAACCGTGACATCGCGATCGGGATCGCGGCGGTCTGGGCAAGGAACGCGCCGACCGACGGCGGTGCCGGATCGTGGTCGACCGGCAGCCAGCACGCGACGTCCAGCGCGCGCCAGAGCTGCGGGTCCAGCGCCGGGACGTCGAGCAGCGTGAGGACCAGGCCCCCGCGCAGCGCGCCGAACACCGACTCCGCGTGCCCGAGGATGCTCTCGTCGCCGTAGGTGCCGCCGACGCTGGGCAGCACGTCGATGTCATGCCAGCGCAAGCGGCCGCCCTGAAGGCCGTGGAACGCGCTCAGCGACAACTCGACGCGGCCTGCGAGCCGCGGCGCGAACAACGCGACCTGTTGCCCGTATCCCGACGGGCTCCAGGGCGCGTTGCTGTGCAGCAGGACCTTCACACCCCTACGCGGGGCACTTCTGGCGCTTCGTGCGCCCCGGCAACAGGCAGCTGTCGCTCCGCTGCGGCGCGTGCCCACGGCGAATCGTCACGATGGTTACCTCACTGACATAGCCCTTGCGCGCGATCGTCAGCTGGATGTGCGTCCCGGCCTTCAGCGTGCGCTCGAATTTCGCCAGGTGCGACGTGTGGCCGCCCTTGACGGTCTGCTTGCGCACGGGGCAGGTGCCCTTGCTGCAGGCCAGCGTCGTCGTCGCGCCCTTCGGCGCCTTGACCGTGAACGTCGTGATGCGCGCGCCGGTCGAGGTGTACTTGCCGACGATCCGGACCACCGGCTTGGGCTTGATCCGCTTGGAGCCGGCCGGGAGCGCCGGGCCGGGCTTGCTCGCGGTGGGAGTGACATCGAAGCTCGGGCCGCCAGGCGTCGCCGGCGGAGCGGGCGTGTCGCCCGAGCTGGTCTTCACGACCGCGGTCGGATCCGAGGCCTTGTAGCTGGAGTCGTCGCCCTCCGCCGCCCACATCGTCACGCGGATCATGCTGCCCGCGTCCGCGTTCTGGACCTCGTACGCGTCCGTGGTCGCGCGCGGGATCGTTACGCAGTCTTCGAAGTCGGTGTCAGGGCAGCGCAGCCACGTGAAACCGGTCGCCGCGTCGGCGCTGCCCGAGTACGCGCCGTTGACGGCGTGCAGCGTTTCGCCGACCATCGGCGTGCCAGTGATATCCGGCGCCCTCGTGACGACCGGTGGGTCGGCCGCGGCAACCACACTCGGCCAAGCGAGCGCAGCTACGGCGCCCAGCGCCAACAGGCCATCACGGATGGCGCCCTTACGAGTGAAGATCCAGACCACCTTCGCCCTCCTCCAGGGTTCGACGGCGATTGTGGCTTTCCCAGCGGAAGCGGTCAAGGTCAACGCGCCGAATTTATTAGTCGCTCACTTTTGCCGGGTGGGGGACTAGCTTTTGCGTCTTCGGTGCGGTAGAAGTCGGGGAGTTGGGTCTGTGAGTTGTGTCGCAAAGTCTTTCCCCCGGGGGGCGATGGCCGCCCGGATCCCCGCCAGTGGAGGAGGAGCAGGTGAAGGAGAAACACTCAGGAGGCCGTCTGGATCGACGCGGTTTCCTGGCTGCTGCCGCAGGAGCTGCGGCTACGGGAGCCGCTGCCGGTGCATTGGGACCGCTTTCCGGCGCTGCCGGAGGCAAGGTTCAAGCCAAGGGCGCCAAGGCCAGTGGGGACGTGTGCCTCGAGCACCCGATGGAGCTGCCGAAGATCCGTCGCGGCTCGATCCTGTACACGCTGCCGGCCACCGCGTGGAACACGAAGGACCTGTTCCTTCAGCACATCGCGTTCATGAAGGACCTGAACATCAACGCGTGGGAGTTCGCGGGGCAGTACCCCGTGGTCGACGGCGTGAACCTCGGCACCAACCCGGCGGGTTGGGCCACCTTCGGGTCCTACGCGAAGCAGTACGGGTTCCGCATCGTGGGCACCCACGACGGCCCGAACGCTTCGAGCGCCGCGAACCTCGGTTCCGCCATCACGAAGATGAACGGCTGGAACTGCAACCAGCTCGGCGCCGGCAGTGGTTGGCCGAGCGTCCCGGGCGCGGGTACGGCGATCACCACGCCGACCACGATCTCCGCCTGGCAGGCGAGCTGCGCCACCATGAACAGCTGGGGCAAGGCGTTCCAGACCGGTGACGGCAGCGGCGTCCTCGGCGCCAACCCGGCGTTCACGTCGGGCCTGTTCAACGGCAACCCGGTCGCGGGTCGCCCGTGCGCGCGGTACTACCGCCACTTCCACTCCGAGCAGGGCAAGTGGATCACCGGCACCGGCACCAAGTACGACAACAACTACATCTCCGCCGTCGCGTACACCGAGCTGGACTTCCAGTACTCGTACGCGCAGTCTGACCTCTGCTGGCTGCTCGACGGCCTGTGGATGTCCGGCGGCGGCCCGAGCATCGGGCTCCAGGGCGCCGGCGATCCGAACCCGGGCCAGGGCAAGAACCGCCTGATGGCGCCGGACGTCATCGAGCGCTGGCAGGACCGCGTCGCCACCTTCCACGTGAAGGACCTCGGCCCGAACGATCAGGGCACGCAGGTCGCCAACGTCGGCGACAACAACGGCCCGGGCGCGGCCGCGTACCCGTTCGGCGCGGTGCCGTACGACCCCAGCCAGGACACGGTGCCGTTCCAGGCGATCTTCGAGCGGCTGCGCCGCCCGGAACGCCACGAGTACCTCTACGAGCGCGATGGCCAGAGCGGCACGGTCACCAGCAGCGCGTACTACAAGAAGCTGTACGTCCAGGTGTCGGACATGTTCGACAAGCTCGAGCTGGACCGCACGCTCGTCCGCAAGCCGTTCGTGTTCCCCACGAGCGACGCGGAATGGGCGGCGATCGGCGTGACGGCCATCGGCCAGCGCCCGCCGGAGACGTCCGGGGCCCCCGGTCCCGCGTGCCCGCCGAAGCTCTCGGGTGGGTCCGAGGTCGGCGACACGGTCGAGGTCACCGACCTCGGCGTGTGGTCGCGCTTCTCCGAGAAGGCGCGCAACTTCAACTACGTCTGGCTGCGCGACGGTGCGCCGCTGGCGAGCTACAACGGCGCGCCGATCGGCCCGGAGGACGGGCCGTGCCACACCGACGACGAGCCGACGTACACGCTCACGCAGGATGACGTCGGACACTCGATCAGCTGCCAGGTCACGGCGCTGAACCCGAAGAGCACCCAGGACAGCGCGTCCTCGCAGATCACCAACGCCATCGCCGTCTCGGCGAAGCCGCTGCTCGGCACTCGCACGCTCGGCTCGGGCTCCTCGACGCTCACGGCCGGTCTCCCCGAGGCCTACCGCGCGCAGACGGGCGACACGGGCGGCACCGTCGACTCGCTCCAGGTCTACGTCGAGGAAGGCACGACCGCGAACTGGCTCGTCGCCGGCATCTACACGAACTACCACAACCATCCGGACCTGCTCCTGGCCACCGGTGAGGTGCGGATCAGCCGCAACCGCGCCGGCGGGTGGGAGACGGTGGACATCGGTTCCGTCAAGCTCGCCAAGAACACCAAGTACTGGATCGCAGTGCTCGGCACGGGCGGCAACCTCAACGTCCGCAACTACGACGGCGCCAACGGCTTCTCGCCCAGCGAGACCTACAAGCGCACGAAGGGCGACGCGGCCGAGCTGCCGACCGCCTGGAAGACCGGCACGGTCTACCCGCACGACGGTCCGCTGACCGCCGCCGCCGGCTAGTCCGCATCGATCGCTGACCCGCGGGGCCCGGCTGATGCCGGGCCCCGCGTCGGTTGACCGCCAGATCGGGGCGCGAAAGCGACACCGGTCAGACGGGGCAGCTCATTGGCGGCGGGTACGGCCGGCCGCGAGGGTCTGGGGCATGCCCCCACGTGCCAGAGCCCTCCTCGCCGCCGCGCTGCTCGCGCTCGCGGCACCGTCCATCGCCGCGGCCGAAACGCCGCTCCCCGATACGCCTGACGCCGAGGTGTGGACGACCGACGGCCCGGTCCGGACGATCGCCACGGTAGGGGAGACCACCTACCTCGGGGGCACCTTCAGCTACATCGGCCCACCGACCGGTGCCGCGGTGTCACTCGACGGGGCCGGGCACGCCACGCCGCTGGGACCGGTGCGAGGCCAGGTCCGCGTCGCGATCTCCGACGGCGCCGGAGGCGTCTATCTGGGCGGGCAGCTCCAGGTCGTGGGCACGAAGACGGCGTCGAACCTGCTGCACGTGCTCGCGGACGGAAGCATCGACCCGGCGTTTCACCCGCCCGCGTTCTCGGGCGGCGGCGGCGCCTTCACTCAGGGCGTGCGCGCGCTCGCGCTGTCGGGGCAATCGCTCTACGTCGGCGGCGACTTCCTCCACGCGGGCGCGGCGGTGCGCACGGCGCTCGCGGCGGTCGATGCGGCCGACGGACACCTGCTGCCCTTCGCGCCCGTGTTCGCCGAAAGCGGGGATGTCGCGAGCGTCAACGCGCTCGCGGTCGACGGCACGTTGCTCTACGCGGGCGGCGAGTTCGACCACGCCGGCGGCGGCGCCCGGCAGAACCTCGCGCTGCTGAACGCCCAGGGTCAGCTCCTGTCCGGCATCGCGGGCGCCGAGCCTGACGGCACCGTCGAAGCGCTCGCCGTCCAGGGACCGCACCTGTACGTCGGTGGGCAATTCGGCAAGCTCGGGGCTTCCGCCGGTGCATACCTGCGCCGGTACTCGCTGTTCAGCGATCAGCCCGATCCGACCTGGCTGCCCGCGCCCGACGGCAGCGTGTGGTCGCTCGCCGCGACGGGTTCGGCGATCTACTTCGCGGGCTACTTCACCCACGCGGGGAAGGGCGCGGGCGCGCCGCGAGCCGGCGTGGCGGCGGTCGCTATCGGTGACGCGAGCGCGACGGCGTGGGATCCGGCGCCCAGCGGCACGTTGAACGGCCTGAGCACCGCTCGCGTGTCGAGCCTGCTGGTGTCGGGGGGAGCGGTCTACGTCGGCGGGTCGTTCACGACGCTCGGCGGGCAGCCGCGGAGCGACCTCGCGGCCGTCGATCCCGCGACCGGTGCGGCGACCGCCTGGGATCCGAGCGCGGGCGGTGACGTGTCGGCGCTGGCCGCGACGCCGGCGGGGATCGTCGCGGGCGGCTCGATGGCCTCCTTCGGGGGCGTGCAGCGTCGCAACCTCGCGGCGCTGGGGGAGAACGGCCGGCCGACGCCGTGGCGCGCCGACACTGACGGCAGCGTCGCCCGGCTGCTGGCGGACGGCGACACCCTGTTTGCCGGGGGCAGCTTCCTGCACGTGAACGGGGTGGGACGCGCGCATCTCGCCGCGCTCTCGGCGGTCACCGGTACGCCCAGCTCGTTCGAGCCCAAGCCGGACGGTGACGTCTACGACCTGCTGCTCACGCCCGATCACGCGACGCTGTACGTGGCCGGGACCTTCGCCACGCTCGGGCAGTCGGCGGCGGTCAGCCGTCCGCACCTGGCCGCGGTGTCGACGACCACCGGCGATCCGACCGCCTGGCGGCCCGCGCCGGACCAGTGGGTCGGGCGCATGGCGTTCGCGCCCGACCGCTCGGTCCTCTACGTCAGCGGCGTCTTCGGGCACATCGGCGCGCAGTCGCCGCAGCTCGCCCGCCGCTCGATCGCGGCGCTGACGCTCGACGCCGGTGTCGCGACCGCCTTCGAGGTCGTGATGCCCGTCGGCGGGATCTACGACCTGCTGCCGCTGGCGGACGACGTCTATGTGGCGGGGAGCTTCACCAGCCTCGGCGGCGGGAAGCGCAACGGGTTCGCGGCCGTCGGCCTCGACGGGATCGCACGGCCGTTCGACCCGCACCCGCTGACCAACTCCGGCGGCGTGCTGGCGCAGACCGCGTCGGGCTCGCTGCTGATCGGCGGCTCGTTCTACGGGCTGGCGGGAGCCACTGACCGGACCTCACTCGCCGAGGTCGACCCGGCGACGGGCGCTCCGCTGCCCTGGAATCCGCGCGCGACCGGGATCCCGGGCATGATCGCGGTGGCCGGGCGGCACGTGTGGGTGGGAGGACCGGGAGCGATCGGCACCGTCGCCGACCAGGGCCTCGCGCGCTTCACGCGGCCGGCGGCGCAGCCTGACGGAGGTACGGCGGAGCCGGGCACGGATGCGGGAGGCGGCACGGATCCGGGTGTCCCGGCCGCACCCGCGAGTGACATCACCGCGCCCCGGCTCTCGGCGGTGTCACTCACGAGGAAGCGGTTCGCGGTCGCGAAGGGCGCCACCGCGCTGACCGCTCGCGCGGCGGCCAAGGGAACGGCCCTGCGGCTCACGCTCAGCGAGGCGGCGACCGCGCGTCTCGCGATCGAGCGCGCCCTGCCGGGCAGGCGCACCGGGCGCGCCTGCCGCCGCGCCTCCCGCGCCACCGCCCACCGCGCGCGCTGCACGCGCTACGTCGCCGCGGGCGCGCTCACCCGTCGCCTCGGCGCCGGCGCCGCCCGCATCGCGCTCAGCGGCCGGCTGGGCTCCAAGCCGCTGCGTCCCGGTCGCTACCGCCTCGTCGTGTCCGCCCGCGACGCAGCGGGCAACGCCTCGGCCCCGGCGACCCTCGCGTTCACGGTCGTTCGTCGCTGATCCCCTTGACACGAGGCATGTAGTTTTGATTTCATAATAGTTATGGATCAGCAACTACATGCCTCCGGGTCGCTCACCCGCAATCGCAAGGTGGGTGTGCTGCTGATCTGCTGCCTGAGCCTGTTCGTCGTCGGCCTCGACATCACCGTCGTCAACGTGGCGCTGCCGTCGATCGCGCGCGATCTGGACGCCGGCATCTCCGGGCTGCAGTGGACGGTGAGCGCCTACACGGTCGTGCTGGCGAGCCTGCTGCTCTTCTCGGGCTCGACCGCGGACCGGTTCGGCCGGCGGCGCATCTTCGTCGTCGGCCTGGCCGTGTTCTCGCTCGCGTCGCTGCTGTGCAGCCTGGCGACGAGTGTCGGTCTGCTCGTGGCCTTCCGCGTGCTGCAGGCGGTGGGCGGGTCGATGCTCAACCCGGTCGCGATGTCGATCGTCACCAACACGTTCACCGAGCCGCGCGAGCGGGCGCAGGCGGTCGGCGTCTGGGGCGCCGTGTTCGGCGTGTCGATGGCGCTCGGCCCGGTCGTGGGCGGGATCGTGGTCGACGCGATCGGCTGGCGGCCGATCTTCTACGTCAACGTCCCGATCGGGCTGATCGCGATCGTCCTCGCGCTGCGCTTCATCCCCGAGTCCAGGGCGCCGCGGGCGCGCCGGTTCGACCCGCTCGGGCAGGCGCTGGTGATCGTGTTGCTGTCGACGCTGACGTTCGGCATCATCGAAGCGCCGAGCCAGGGCTGGGCCTCGCCGGTGATCGTGGGCGCGCTCTCGGCGTCGGTGGCGGCGCTGGCGGGCCTCCTGTGGCACGAGCCTCGCCGCGAGGAGCCGCTGATCGACCTGCGGTTCTTCCGCTCGATCCCGTTCTCGTCCTCGATCACGATCTCGGTGGCCGCCTTCTCCGCGTTCGGCGGGTTCCTCTTCCTCAACACGCTCTACCTGCAGGACACGCGCGGCCTCTCCCCGCTGCACGCCGGCCTGGCGACCGTGCCGATGGCGCTGATGACCGTGATCGCGTCGCCGCTCTCGGGCCGGATCGTCGGGCGTCGCGGTCCCCGGATCCCGCTCCTCGTGTCCGGCTTCTGCCTCACGATCGCGTCCGCGATGCTGATCGGCATCGAGCCCGCGACCCCGCTCGCGCACCTGATCGCCGCCTACGTCATCTTCGGCATCGGCTTCGGGCTGGTCAACGCGCCGATCACCAACGCCGCCGTCTCGGGGATGCCGCGGGCCCAGGCGGGCGTGGCCGCGGCGCTGGCCACGACGTCGCGGCAGTTCGGCCAGACGCTCGGGGTCGCCGTCGTCGGCGCGATCGTCGCGTCGCAGGCGGGCGGGTCCGCCGGGGCCGACGTGGTCTCGGCGGGTCATGCGGCCTGGTGGGTGCTCGTCGCGTGCGGTGGCCTCGTCTTCCTCCTCGGGCTCGTGGCGACGGGCGCGCGCGCCCGCGCCTCTGCCCGCAGCACGGCCGTCGCGCTGAATCCGGAGGCGCTCGTTGCGTAGCCTGGGGGCGGATGAATGACCCATCGGCCACCGCGCGCGACGTCTGGCTGCTCATGTCCGACCTCGTGCTCGACAACCAGCGGCGACGCGAGGTCGCCGACGCCGTGGGCATCAGCTTCGGCCGGACCCGCGCGATCCGTCGCCTCGCCAAGCGCCCGATGTCCATGCGCGAGCTGGCGACGGCGCTGGGGATCGACCCGCCGAACGCGACCGTGGTCATCGACGACCTGGAGTCGCAGGGGTTCGTGCGCCGGCGGCCGCATCCCACGGATCGGCGCGCCAAGCTGGTCGAGACGACACCGAAGGGTCAGGCGCTCGCCGAACAGGCCGACGCCATCCTCGCCACACCGCCGCCGGCGCTGAGCGCGCTCAGCCCCGACGAGCTCGAGACGCTGCGGCAGCTCCTCGCGCGGGCGAGCGTCTAGGACACCGCTTCGGCGAGCCGCGGATCCGGCGCTCGGACCCGGCTGCCGAGGGCGGTGAGGTCGATGACCTGATCGAGCGACAGCTCTGACCCGATGCGGATCGCGGCCGTGTCGGCGGACACCGTGACATCGCGTCGGCGACCGGCGACGACGACGCTCACGCGGGTGCCCGAGCGCTCGTCGCCGACCTGCGAAGCGACCTTCGACGGCCCTGTACCGACGCGCCGCACGTGCACGCCGTACTTGCGGACCAGTTCGGCGACGAAGCCGTCGGCATAGCACTGCCGCGTCTGCGGGCTGATCGTCGCGGCGTACGCCCGCTGCGCCCCGCCGGCGTCGGAGAACTGCAGCGCCGCGGTCACCAGCTGCACGCCGCTCTCGTTGACGACCATCGACGCGCCGTCGCCGGACCCGCTGTGCCGCGCCCGCATCGCCGCGGGGCATCTGACGCCGTAGCCGCGCGGTAGCTGCACCAGCTTGTAGCCGAGGAAGTCGCCGGGAATGGTCTTCGTGACGGGCTCCTGCGTCCCGCAACCGGCGAGCAGCGCGACGGCGAGAGCGAGGAGCGGGAGGCGAGCCATCGCGCGGAGTCTCGCGCCATGGCCACCCAGCGGCAATCGGGGAACCACCCCGAGGTTTGCGCCGCCGCAGATGCATGACTGGTCATGTATCTGCGCTATGATTGTCCGAACAACCAACCAGGCGGACGACATGCAATTCGGCATCTTCTCGGTCAGCGACATCACTCGAAATCCAGTCACGGGGTACACGCCCAGCGAGGCGGAGCGGATCGCCGCGATCGTGCAGATCGCCCGGCGCGCCGATGAAGTCGGGCTCGACGTCTTCGCGATCGGCGAGCATCACAACCCGCCGTTCTTCTCCTCGTCGCCCACGACGCTGCTGGCGAACATCGCCGCCCAGACCGAGCAGATCGTCCTGAGCACCGCGATCACGCTGATCACGACCAACGACCCGGTGAAGATCGCCGAGGACTACGCGATGCTCCAGCACCTGGCCAAGGGGCGCCTGGACCTGATGCTCGGCCGGGGCAACACCGTGCCGGTGTATCCGTGGTTCGGCCAGGACATCCACAAGGGCCTCGAGCTCGCGCTGGAGAACTACAACCTGCTGCACCGGCTGTGGCGCGAGGACGTCGTGGACTGGGAGGGCAGCTTCCGCACGGCGCTGCAGGGCTTCACCTCGATCCCGCGGCCGCTGGATGACGTGCCGCCGTTCGTCTGGCATGGCGCGATCCGCACGCCGGAGATCGCCGAGCAGGCCGCCTACTACGGCAACGGCTACTTCGCCAACCACATCCTGGCGCCGAACTTCCACTTCAAGCCGCTGGTGGACCTCTATCGCCAGCGCTTCGCCCACTACGGCCACGGCACCCCGGAGCAGGCGATCGTCGGGCTCGGCGGCCAGTCCTACATCGCCAAGCGCTCGCAGGACGCCGTCCGCGGCTTCCGTCCCTACTTCGAGGGCTCGCCGATCTACGGCACCAGCTACCGGCTCGAGGACTTCATGCACGGGACGCCGCTGACCGTCGGCAGCCCGCAGGAGGTGATCGAGAAGACGCTCACCTTCCAGGACGGCTTCGGCGACTATCAGCGCCAGCTGTGGGTCGTGGACGCGATGGGTCTGCCGCTCGAGGAGGCGCTGGAGCAGGTCGAGTTGCTCGGCACCGAGGTCGTGCCGACGCTGCGCAAGGAGCTGGAGTCCCGCCGCGCCGCGGGCGCGCCGGACGCGCCGACGCACGCGAGCCTGGTGCGGGCGAAGTACGGCGACGCCGAGCCGCGCCAGCCGCGCCCGAACCCCAATCGCGGCGACAACGTGACCGGGACCTCTCCCTACCAGGACTCGGATCCGGAGCTCGTCGCCGATCTCCCGCTCGTGGGCTGAGCACGATGCCGAGCCGCACCCGCATCGCGAACGAGGCGTGGGAGGCGCTGTTCCGCGCGCAGGCGACGGTGGGCCGGGAGCTCGCCGGCGCCGACGTGTGGGACCGGGTCAGCTCGAGCGAGTACGGCGTGCTCTACGCCCTGTCGAAGGCGCCGGAGGGCATGCGGATCACCGAGCTCAGCGGCGACGCGCTGCTGACGCAGGGCGGCATCTCGCGCCTCGTGGCGCGGCTCGAAACGTCCGGGCTGCTGGAGCGCGTGCCCGATCCCGATGACGGCCGCGCCTCCCGCATCCGCCTCACCGAGGCCGGCGCGAGCGCCCAGCGCCACGTCGGCCTGCGCCACGGCCACCACGTCGCGCAGATCATGACCCAGGCCTTCAGCGTCGAGCAGCTCGAACAGCTGCGCGCGCTCTGCGAAACCCTCACCGAAAGCGCCGCACCATGAAACGTCTCGTCGTCATCAGCGCCGGCACCGGCAACCCGTCGTCCACCCGCCAGCTCACCGATCGCCTCGCGCAGAAGAGCCTCGATCTCCTCGACGACGCGACGGTCAGCGTGATCGAGCTCGGACCGCTGGCCGCCGACACCGCGCGGGCAGCCGTCGCCGGCTTTCCCGGCGAGGTGCTCAAGCAGGCGATCGACCGGCTCGCGGTCGCCGACGCGATCATCGCCGCCACCCCGATCTACAAGGCCGGGATCAGCGGGCTGTTCAAGACCTTCATCGACGTGCTCGACAACGACCTGCTCGTCGCTAAGCCGGTCCTGCTCGCGGCCACCGGCGGCGCCGCGCGCCACGCGCTCGTCATCGACGACCAGATGCGCCCGCTGTTCGCCTACATGCGCGCGCTGACGCTCCCGACCTCGGTCTACGCCGCCCCTGAGGACTGGGGGACCGGCGACCTCGGCCAGCGCATCGAGCGCGCCGCGACCGAGCTCGCGGTGCTGGTGCGCGCGGGCGTGGAGCAGCAGATCGCCGACCAGGCGTGGTCGGGCTACCAGCACCAGTTCGCCGGCAACGCCAGCCGCGCGGAGCGCACCGCGGCCGACCTGGATTTCGAGTCCCCGCTGATGCGGCTCGCCGCGGGCGGCCAATAGACGGCGGCGGAGGAGCCCGACGCCGTCGCGCGGTCCAGCGAGGCCGTCGACGCGCCCGAAGGCGCGGCGGTGTGACCAAGGGCTGACGGCCGGCAGGGGGGACGCGAGGGGTTCCCCCTGGATTGCCGCGTGACGGCGGGCGTCTTTGGCGGTGAACCCACTCCCAAGGAGACCCGCCATGACCTCGCTCCGCCACCTGCCGACGAGCTTCTTGCTCGCGGCGCTCGTCGCCATGCTCGCCCTCGCCTTCGGTGCCGCGGCGCGCGCCGACGCCGCACCGACCCAGTTGACCAACGCCGCGCAGCGCCAGAACGCGATGGAGGTCCTGGCCAACGGGACGGTCGCACTGCGTCCGTCCAAGGCGGCCTCGTTCCGCCAGAAGTGGGAGAAGGAGCCGTTCGGCACGATCGGCTTCCGCTTCCGCAACCTGGCGACCAACGCCTGCCTGATCACGCCGTCGACCGCCATCAACAACGAGGTGCTGCGTGTCGGCGCCTGCGGCGGGGTGGGCAGTCGCAACCTGTGGGGCGTCCGCAACCCGGTGAAGTTCAACGGTGCCGGCCAGCCCGTGAGCGTGCAGACGGGGCAGGCTCCGCTCCCGGATTCGACGGGCCTCCTGCGGCTGCGCCCCGCTTCGTTCGTGGCCTCCCTCGGCCCGATCGCCGAGTACTTCGGGATGTAAACCCCGCAGGCCCCTTCTCCTTAAGGAAGTCAACGGTGTAAAGTCATCGTAGATGAATTCATTCTTGAGGAGGTCGCGCATGTCCGCCCAGAACCGATCTGAAGGCTTCTGGGCGGGGTGCGCCGCGCATTTCGCCGCGGCGCGCTTCGCGGTGATCGGACTCGTCCTGCTGTTCGGGTTCTCGGCGGTGTTCGCGGCCGCGTTCCACAATCCGCAGCCGCATCAGGTCAAGGTGGCAATCGTGGGTCCGCCGGAGGCGTTGCGGCAGGCGCGCGCGACGCTTGACCCGCAGCAGTTCTCCGCCGTCTCGTATCCGACGGAGGCGGCCGCCCGCGAGGCGCTGCGCGCGGAGGCGGTGCACGGCGGCTACGCGAACGGCCGCATCCTGGTCGCGTCGGCCTCGGGCTTCGTCGCCGCGCAGAAGACCGGTCAGGCGCTGCAGGCGCTCGATCCGCGGGCGGCGGTCGTCGACGTCGCGCCGCTGCCGGCACACGATGCCCGCGGGCTCTCCCCGTTCGTCACCGTGACGGCCACGACGATGGCGAGCATGGTCTTCGCGGTCCTGCTGACGTTCGCCGGCGGGCGGCACGCGCTGCGCGCGCGGATCGTCGCGCTGCTGCTGGTGGCGGGGCTCGGCGGAGTCGCGGTCGCGCTGTCGGTCGACACGATCGTCGGGGCCTTGACGGACGACTTCTGGGGTCTGGCCGGGGTGATCGCGCTGCTGATCCTCGCCGTGGCGCTGACGGTGCATGGCCTGGGGCGCCTGATCGGCCACGCCGGCGTCGGCGTCGCCGCCCTCACCTTCATGCTCGTCGGGATCACCTCGTCGGGCGGCGGCGTCGGGCAGCAGTTCGAGCCGGGCTTCTACCGCGCCGTGTCGCAGGTGCTGCCCAACGGCGCCGCGCTGACCGCGGTGCGCAACGACGTCTACCTGTCAGGTGCGCACACGGCCGGAGCGCTCGCCGTCCTCTGCGCGTGGGCGGCGGCGGGCGCGGTGGCGCTGCTCGTCGGCCACCATCGCGGACCGCTCTTCGCGACCGCGTGACCCGCCTACTGGGCGATGATGAACCGCCCGTTCCTCCGCACGAACACCTGAACCCCGTTCCGGCGTTCGAGCCGCGCGACCCGCGTCGCGAAGGCCAGTTGAACCGCAGCGGAGCCGGCAGCGAGCAAGCCGACCAGCCAAGTGTGGTGGGTCGGGTAGACCACTGCTCCGAACGCGAGGATCGCCGGGCCACAGCAGATCAAGGCGATGCGCCCCGCCGGCTGTCGTGGCGATGCGTCGTCCGCGGAGTCGGTCGTCGCGCGCGCGAGCCGGCGCAGGAGCCGCCAAATGACACTGGCCAACCCGGCGAACGCGGCGCTCGCGAAGATGGCCGCGAGCCGATCGGCGCGTGGATCGCCGCCCACCAGTCCTGCCCCCGTGATGATCAGTCCGGCGACCAGCGTCGCGGCGCCTCCCCACCGGAATTGCTCGATCGCGCGCACCACGCCGCGCACCGTAACGCGAGACGTGGTCCGCTCGGGAGCGGGTTCGACGAACGTCCTATCAGGACTCGTGCACTGGCGTGAGCTTGATCGGTGCGGGCCGCGTGGCCGGCGGGCGCTCGCCGAGCTTGACGACGACCACCCCGGCCACGATCAGCAGGCCCCCGGCGAGTTGCAGGGAGGTCGGAACCTGGTCGAGCAGGAGCCACGCGAACGTGACGCCGGCGACGACCTCGAGCAGGGCGACGAACGAGGACAGACGCGACCCGAGGCGGCGGCTGGCGGCGATCCCGAAGCAATAGGCGAGGCCGGCGGTCACGACCCCCAGCCCGAGCAGCGGGAGCCACCATGTGACGGAGCTGTCCGCGTAGACCGGCGAGGCGGTCGTGGCGTGCATCGGGAGCAGGCCCACGGCGCCGACGGCCGCGAGCACGAGCGCCCCGACGGCCAGGCCGGAGCCGGCCAGCGCGACCGGCGGCAGGTTCGGGCGCGGGGTGGCCGCGAGCACGAAGTAGGAGGCGCAGCCGACCATCGCGATCAGCGCCCAGAGGATCCCGGCGGGCGCGAGGTCGGACCCTGACAACAGGTCGAGGACGAGCACGAGGCCGAGCGCGGCCAGGCCGGCGCCGCCCACCGTCAACGGGCCCGGACGCTCGCCGTGGCGCAGCCAGAGCCACAGAACGACGGCGGCGGGTGCCGTGTACTCGATCAGCAGCGCCGGGCCGACGTCCATGCGCTCCACCGCGGAGAAGTAGGCGAACTGCGCGCCGGCGACGGGGATCGCACCGAAGAGCAGGATGAACCCGGCGTCCGCACGCAAGGCGCCCCACCGGCCGCGCAGCGCGCGGGCCGCGAGCGGCGCGACGACGAACGCGGCGATCGCCAGCCGCGCGAGGACGACGGCGCCGGCGGTCCAGCCGGCGTCGAGCAGTCCGCGCGCGAGCGACCCCGACAGCCCGAACGACGCCGCCGAGGCGATCGCCAGCACCAGCCCGGCCGCGACGTCTGGGCGCGCACCCGCGTCATTACCCATCCCTGTCATGGCCAATGACAATAGGCGACGTGGAGTAAGCTGTCAACGTGCTGTTCGCCAATGACACCGAGGCATCGCTCAGATCCGCGGTCGCGCTGGTCAACAGCGCTGCGGAGCCGGACACGCTCACCGAGATCGGTCAGCTCGACGCCTGGTACGACGAGCACGCATTCACCGGCCGCCACGATTCCGATGCGGCCGAGCTCGAAGCGGTGCGCGCGCTTCGGCCCGTGTTGCGCGCGTTGCTCACCGCCGAGCGCGACGACGCCGCGGCGCAGGTCAACGTGCTGCTCGCCGACGCGCGGGCGCTGCCGCAACTGCGCCGCCACGACGGCCTCGACTGGCACATCCACGCCGTTCCGGCCGACGCCCCACTCGACCGCCGGGTGGCGGTCGAGGTGGCGATGGCGATGATCGACGTCATCCGGGCCGACGAGCTCTCGCGGCTCTCGGTCTGCGCCGACCAGGGCTGCGAAGGGCTCGTCCTCGACCTCTCACGCAACCGCTCGCGCCGCTTCTGCAGCACGACGTGCGCGAACCGCAATGCGGTCGCCGCCTATCGCGCCCGGGCGCGGCAGCAACCCTGAGTCAGGCGGCGGTCTCCCGGTGCGGAAGCTTCCAGCCCGGCCGCGGGAAGTGGCAGGTGTAGCCGTTCGGGATGCGCTGGAGGTAGTCCTGGTGCTCGGGCTCGGCCTCCCAGAACGGGACGGCCTCGCTGATCACGGTCACGACCTTGCCGGGCCACAGGCCTGAGGCGTCGACGTCGGCGATCGTGTCCTCGGCCACCTGGCGCTGCTCGTCGCTCAACGTGAAGATCTCCGAGCGATAGCTGGAGCCGATGTCGTTGCCCTGGCGGTCCTTGGTCGTCGGGTCGTGGATCTGGAAGAAGAACTCGAGGATGTCCCGGTAGGAGATGCGTTCGGGGTCGAAGACGATCTCGACCGCCTCGGCGTGCCCCGGATGGTTCCGGTAGGTCGGGTGCTCGTTCTCCCCGCCGGTGTATCCGACCCGGGTGGAGATGACCCCGTCGCGCCGGCGCAGCAGCTCCTGGACGCCCCAGAAGCAGCCTCCCGCGAGGATCGCGGTCTCAGTGTTGTCGCTCATCGTGCTCTCTTTCGTCGGAAAGCTCTGTGGCCAGTATGAGCATGTATCAGACGGGTCGCGCGCGCGGTCATTAACCGACCGATGGCCTCGTTGTTCATCAGCTACGCCAGCAGCGACCGGGCTGCGGCGGCGGCGATGGCCGAGCGCCTCCGGACCTGGGGCTTCGCCTCGCTGTTCCTGGACGCCGACCCGGTCGACGGGCTCCCGGTCGGCAGCGAGTGGGAGGAGGAGCTCTACCGTCGCCTGCGCAGCGCCGACGCGGTGATCTTCCTCGGGACGGATGCGTCGGTTGCCTCGCGCTGGTGCTCGATCGAGCTCGCGTTCGCGCGTGCGGGGCGCAAGCCGGTCTTCCCGCTCTGGCTGGGCGGAGACGGCGGCCGGCGCGCGCTCGAGGATCGCCAGTGGCTGGACGTCACCAACGGCGGCTACGAGCGGCTGCGCCAGGCGTTGACCGACCGCTTCGACGCCCGCGTCGGCTTCACGTGGGACGCTCGCCGCCCGCCCTACCCCGGCCTGCGTTCCTTCGAGCGCGACGACGCCGCCGTGTTCTTCGGCCGCGAGCGCGACGTCGCCAAGGTCCTCGCGCATCTCGACCCGGGGCTCGGGCGCAGCGGGTCCGTCGCGGTCGTCGGGGCCTCGGGCAGCGGCAAGTCGTCGCTGGTGCGTGCGGGTGTGGTCCCGCTGCTGGAGCGCGCGCCGGACGCGTGGGTGGTCGTGCCGGCGTTCACGCCGGGCGAGCGCCCGCTCGCGTCGCTGGCGCGCGCGCTGGGCGTCGAGCGCGTGCAACGGGACGGGCTGCGCGAGCTGATCGCGGACCGCGCGGTCGCGGCGGATGGCTCGCGCCGTGCCGTGCTGCTGGTGATCGACCAGGCCGAGGAGCTCGTGTAC
Source organism: Solirubrobacter ginsenosidimutans (assembly GCF_027587205.1). The sequence goes on along the minus strand of NZ_JAPDOD010000004.1, from coordinate 71,507 downwards.
CTCAGCGGCGACGCGCGGCGCGAGGAGTTCATCGCCACCGTCCGCCACGCACTCGGCGGCGCGGCGCGCCTGTGGGTGCTCGGGACGCTGCGTTCGGAAGCGCTCGGCACGTCGTTGCAGGAGGGCGGGCTCGGCCGGCTGTTCGACGAGTCCGTGCTGCTGTCGCCGCTCGGCCGGGACCGCATCCCCGCGGTCATCGAGGGCCCGGCGCGCAAGGCGGGCATCGAGTTCGCCCCCGGGCTGATCGCGCGCATGGTTCAAGAGACGCACGGCGGCGACGCGCTGCCGCTGCTCGCCTACACGCTCCAGCAGCTCTACGACAGCGACGCCACGGCGGACGGGTTCGTCTCCGAGGAGGAGTACGACGCGCTGGGCGGCGTCGACGGCGCGCTCCAGAAGCGCGCGGACGCCGTCGCGGCCACGCTGGCCAACGAGGGACGCGGCGAGCTCGTCGTCCCGACGCTCCTGCGGCTCGCAACCCTCGACGCCGACGGTCAGCCCGCCCGTCGGCGCGTGCCGCGCCGAGACCTCGACGAGGATGTCGTGCGCGCGTTCGTGGAGGCGCGGCTGCTCACGAGCGACGGGCCGCTCGTGGAGGTCGCCCACGAGGCGCTGCTGCGGACGTGGCCGCCGCTCGTCGACGCCATCTCCGCGTCGCGCCGGCGCCTGCGCACCGAGGCGGAGGTCGAACGGCTGGCGCGCGAGTGGGACGAGGCCGGACGCCAGGCGAGCTATCTGCTCCGCGACCAGCGGCTCGACGCCGTCCGGGCCGAGGGCGTCGAGTTCGACGGCCTCGCCGGCGAGTTCTACGCCGCGAGCGTCGCGCTCGAGCGCGACGCATCTGCGGCGGCGCGCCGCCGGCGGCGGTGGACAGTGGGTGGGCTGAGCATCGCGCTGGTCCTGATCAGCGCCGCCGCGGTCGTGAGCTTTCTCCTCTACCGGCAAGCCAACGAGCAGTCGCGCCTCTCGCGCGCGGGCGAGCGTGCCGCCACCGCGCTCGCGCAGCTTCCGAACGAGCCCGTGCGCGCGCTTCGCTCGGCGCTCGCCGGGGCCCGCGGGGCCGAGACGCCCCGGACCCGCGACGCGCTCCGGCGCGCGCTGGCGTCGCCGGCGCGGCTCGACCTGCGCGGCCACCGCCAGGCCATCGTGACCATCGACTCCACCCGCGACGGGCGGCGGATCGTGACCGCGAGCGAGGACGGGACGGCGCGGATCTGGGACGCCGCGACGGGTCGCTCGCTGCACGTCCTCAGCGGGCACGACGGCTTCCTCAACGCCGCGAGGTTCAGCCCGGACGGCCGACTTGTGGCCACCGTCGGCGGAGACGACGACACGATTCGCCTCTGGGACAGCAGCACCGGCGCCGAGCTGCACACCCTCACCGGTCACACCGGCATGATCGACGACGTCGCCTTCAGCCCGGACGGAACGCTCCTGGCGTCGTTCGCCGGCGACGGCACCGTGCGGCTCTGGACGACGGCCGACGGCGAGCTGCACGCGCTGCTGCGCGGCCATTCGCGCACGATCGTGGCCGCGGCGTTCGACCCTTCAGGGAAGCTGCTGATCACCGGCGACGTGGACGACACGGCGCGGATCTGGTCGGTCGCGGACGGCAAGCAGCTGCGGGTGCTGCGCGCCGGTGAGGGGATCGTGTTCGCCGTCGCGTTCAGCCCGGACGGCAAGCAGGTCGCGACGTCGCTGAGTCGCGACGACGACAGCCTGATCACACTCTGGGACACGAAATCCGGGCGCATCGAGCGGCAGCGGACCACGCCGGACGACATCGTCGGCGACATCGAATACACCCCGGACGGTCGTATCGTGCTGCTGGGGGGCGAGCACGCGAGCCCGCGTCTCTGGACGCTCGCGGGCGGCCGCGACCGTGTCCTGGCAGGCGGCGGGACTCCCGCCCATTTCGACGCGGACGGACGACGGGTGGTCACGGCCGGCGAGGACGCGCGGGTCTACGACGTACGTTCCGGCGTGCGGCTGACCGTGCTCGACGCGGGGATCTCCGGGTTGCGGGACGCGCGCTTCGCACCGGACGGCCGGACCATCGTGACCGGCGGCGACGACGGCGTGGCCCGGATCTGGGCGGTCAACGTGGAAGCCAAGCACGTCGACCCGATGGCGCCGACCGGGCTCGCGTTCAGCCCGGACGGCCGGCGCTTCGCGACCGCGGCACGGACGGGTGAGGTCACGATCCGCGAGGTGGCGAGCGGACGCGAACTGGCGCGGGCGCTCCTTGCCACCCCGACCGACAAGACCCGGCCGCTGGCCGGCGAGCTGAGGTTCAGCCCGGACGGCCTTCGCCTGTTTGCCACCTTCGGCGACGGCATGGCGCGTATCTGGACGCCCGATACCGGCGAAGTGCGCGTGCTGCGACACGTCGGCAACCGGTTCATGGACGTCTTCGTTGCGGTCCCCGGCGTCCTGTCCCGCGACGGCGCGCGCATCGTGATGCGCGGGGACGAGCCCATCGTTCGTGATGTCGCAACCGGCCGCGAGGTGACGCTGCGGCGCCCCAACCACAAGGTGGAAGGATTCGGCGTCGTGCGCGTTGCCGCGTTCGACCCGGCCGGAAAGCGCGTCGTCACGGCGGGCCGTGACGGCATCGCGTACGTGTGGAATGCCGAGACCGGAGCGCGGATCAAGCAGATCGCCGCCGCCGAGGTCTCGGTCGGAGACGCGCAATTCTCGCCCGACGGCAAGGAGATCATCACGGCCTCCGACGACGGGGTCGCGCGGATCTGGAACGTCGCGACGGGCGCGCGCCGCCTCGAGCTACGCGGCCACACCGACTCCGTCTTCACCTCCGCCTTCAGCGACGACGGCCGTTTCGTGATCACGAGCGCGAGTGACCAGACGACCCGCATCTGGTCCGCGCGCACGGGCGAGCAGGTGCTGCAACTGGCCGACTCGGGCGCGAGCGTCACGCTCTCGCCGCACAACAGCGTCGTGGCGGTCGTGAAGCGGGGCTCCTCGGCGGCGCTCTTCGTACCCTGCGACGCGTGCGCGGGCTGGGAGGAGCTCAAGGCGCGCGCGGCGCAGCGGCTGGGTGAGTAGTCAGCGCAGCGTCAGGATCGCCGAGCCGAGCTGCGGAAAGCTGACCAGCACGTCAAACGGAGGCGGTTGTGCGGCCATTGCCTGCACGCCGGCGGGCGTCAACGGCAGCGGCATCGATGCCGCGTGATCCGGCGGTGCGGTGACGGTGCCTTCGGCCAGGACGACGGTCGGGTCACGCGCCAGGCTCACCGTGAGTGCGATGACACCGATGCCGGTGACGGAAAGCTCCCCGCCATCGGCGACCAGCTCCGTCGAGATCCGCGGACCGTCACTGGAGTGGCGCGACGGGATCCACCACTCGCAACCGGGAAGGCGCTGCGGCTGGCGTCGTGTACCCCCTCCGGCACACGTGTCCGTACCGGTTCCGCCCGACGATGCGTGCCCCTGGCTGACCAACGTGTCGTTGCCGTCGCCGCCGGCGAGGTGGTCGCCCGCGGTCGTCGGCACCGGGGACCCGAAGACGCCCGAGCTGAAGGACGGCTCGCTCCAGACGTCGCCGCCGCCCTGCAGTTCGTCGTCCCCGCCACGACCGTCGAGCCGGTCAGCCCCGGCCATGCCGTCGAGCGCGTTGGCGCCGTCATCGCCGATCACGCGGTCGGCGCCCGAGCCGCCCTGGGCGTCTTCGATGCCGCGCAGGACGTCACGCTCGCCCCGGCCCGTGGCGCGACCGCCACGCAGATCGACGCGCATCGCTCGCCGATGCGCGCGATAGGAGACACGATCGCGTCCGGGACCGCCGTCGAGCGTGTCCGAACCCGCCGGCGTGTGGTTCCGATGCCGGCCGGAATGCGCGTCCTCGTCGTCGTAGAGCTCGTCTTGGCCGGCGCCGCCTGAGAGATGGTCATCGCCCGCACCGCCGAACAGCGAATCCTCCCCCGGCCCGCCCACAAGCCGGTCGTCGCCCGGTCCACCATCGAGCAGGACACCTTGGAGGCCGGCCGGAGCGCGCAGCTCGTCAGGTCCGTCCCCGCCGTAAAGCTCCACCCAACTCGGCGTTCCGGCGACGACGATGCGATCGGGGCCGTCGCCGGCGCGGATCGTGACGACGACGGGGTCGCGGGACAGGCGGCAGCGGACCAGCTGGGGCGATGGGCTTCGGCACGTGGGGGAGCCGGAGCGCACCGGCGCGCCCGCGTCCCGCACGATCAGCTCACGGTCGTTCACGGTCACCGACAGGCGATTGCGTTCGCCGCGCGCCGCGGCGATCGTCACGTCGGTGTAGGCCTCACCGTCGTAGGTCTCCTCGCCCTCCGTGTACGCCGTTTCGAGCTCAACCGTGGAACCGATGGCCGTCGCCGGCGCGGCCAGCGCCAAGCACGCACACGCGGCAGCGAACGCCACGTTGTGAGCTGCTCGCGATTCTCCGGGGATTCCGCCGACGCTACTCCCTTCGCAGCGCTCGCACGTCCGAATCCAGCTCTGGAGCGCCGAGCCCTTCAGTTCGCGGGCCGGCGGTCGAACACATGGGGGACGTCCATCAGCAAGGAGATCCCCCGCGTGATCGCACGTAAGCTCACCATCGCCGCGACCGGTGCCTTCCTCGCCGTCGGCCTGCTGCCGGCGGCCGCGAACGCCGCCAAGCCCACAGGCTCGTCCACGGCGGTGTGCAACGAAGCCGAGAACTCGTTCCAGGGTGGCTACACCGTCAACGGCGGCCCGGTCGACCCGAATCCGCCCGCCTTCCTGCGCGGGTCGCAGATGCGCGTCGGCAACGGTCACGGTGCCGGGCTGGTCAACGCCGCCGAGCATTCGCCCGCGCTGCGGACCTGCGGTCCGACCGACACGGGCGGCGGTGGCGGCGACGACGGCGGACCCGTCGGCGACGTCTGAGGCCCGGGGCTAGCGGGTCCGACGGCGCCTGATATCCGCCGGACCCGCGGTCGCGGAGGCGAGCGCCGGCGCGAGCGCGCGGCGGCGGGCGTGGCCGGCCAGTGAGCCGCCCGCGATGACCAGCGCGAGCACCGCGCCGCCGCCGAGCAGCTCCCACGGCAACGGCGAAGGCGGGTGCGCATAGGCCACCGCGGCGCTGTCGGCTTCGAACGCGTGCTCGCGACGGCGCTGCTCCTGGACCTGGGTCGCCTGGAAGGGCTGCGCCTGGGTCGCGGCCGCGGACTGGACCGCCAGCCCGGACGGCGGTGCCGGAGGCGCCGGCGGGGCCGGCGCCTTGGCCGCCGGGGCGACGGGCGGGCGGGCGTGAGGATCGGTCGGCGACTGGGTGACCGGCGGAGGCGACTGCACGGGAGGCGCCGGGGCGGGCGCCGCGGGCGCGGGTGGCGGCACCGCCGGGGCGGGGTGCGGCGACTGGTGCACGACCACGGGATGGTGGGGCTGCACCACCTGCGGCGGGAGGATCGCCGCCGGACCGGGTCGCTGGGGCGCCGCCGGGGTCTCAGGCGCGGCGGCGGCCGTCTTCTCGGGGGGCTTGATCACCGTGAAGTCGGGGAAGCCGCACGTTCCGGGCGGGATCGGCGTGACGTGCACCTGGCTCGGGAGCCCGCTCAGCAGTGACGTCTTGACGACCTGGACGGAGGCGGTAACGCTGCGCCCCGCCGTCGTCACCGTCACGTCCGTCGAACCCGCCGCCAGTGGGCAGAACACGCCGCGCGCGTCGTCGACGACGTGCCCGTCGGCGTCCAGGACGACCTCGGGCAGCCGCGCTCCTCCGTTCTGAAGGCTGCGCCGCGCCGCGACGAACCGCGCGACCCGCGGGTTCGACGAGGAGAACGCGAGGTCGGTCGGTATGGCGCTGTCGCACGTCGACGACCACAGCACGCACTGCTCGAGCGGCAGGAAGACCCCGTTGTAGGCGCCGGCGGGCTGCAGCGGGGCGCCTTCGCCTTCGCGCCACAGGAACCGCATCGGCGCCGGATCGGTCGCGGCGACGCCGAGTGGCTGCGCGAAACCGACCGGGATCGCCTGCACCGTGGTGTCGAGTGCGACCGCGTTGACGAGCGGCTCTGACACCGCCGTCACCGGGGCCACGCCGGTGCGCGCGTCGAACTTGCCGACGGCGACGTCGAGCATCAGGAGCGCCGCGCTCGTCTGGCGGGTGTACTCGGCTTCGTCGATGTCGTCGTCGTACTGCGTGAGCGACCGCGGGGCCGAGTAGCCGAGCGTCGACGACTGAAAGATCGCCAGCGGCGCTCCCGCGTCGGGACGCATGACGTCGGTGCGGGACAGCACGCCGCCGAAGTGGGGGTCCTGCGGGTCGTCGACTCCGGCGGTCGCCACATAGGCGGAGGCGTGACCGGCGAGCAGCGAGATCTCCGCGTCGGCGTCGTCGGCGCGCGGCATCAGCTGCGCGCCGTCCAGCGAGACGCTGCCCACGACGACGACCGGGACGCCGAGGCTGCGCGCGCCGTCCATGACGCTGCGCAGCCACTGCGCCTGCGGTCCGTCCGGGCCGCCGGCCAGGGCGCCCGCGGCGTTGTCGATCGCGACGACGCGCACGCCGCCGGCCGCGGCACGTACGTCGAACGCGAAGAAGCGCCGGCCGCCGGCGGCCTCGGGTTGGGTGATCGCGCCCACGTCGACCCCATCCGGCACGGCGCCGGTTCCCTCCGGGGCCGCCGCGTCGGCGAAGGCGCGGGCGAACGCGGCGTCACCCCCGCCGGGGAGATCGCCAGGCCCGGGCAGCACGTACGTCGGCACGCCGGCGCCCTGGGTCAGCTGCCGGTAGCGGCGAGCGCCCGCCTCGTCCAGCGGCTCGCCGCCGCGCGAGGCGCGCCCGCCGCCGAAGAGCAGCGCCGACGGGCCGTTGCCGGCGGCGACCATCGCCTTCACGCGTGTCACCGCCGCGTCGAGATGGACGTCGGGCGTCACGCCTTGCCCGCCGCCGCCGGTGCAGCGATCCAGGCACGCCGCGTGCCCGCCCACTGCGAGGCGAACGGTGTCGCCGGGCAGCGTGCCGGTCTCCGCCGGCGCGACCGCCGGCGGAGTCGCCGGCGCGCCGCCGTGCTCGAGCCGGCGCGTGCTCGAGGTGGGGGAGACGGGGTCGGCGGCGCGCGGGTCGGGCTGGGTGCCGCCAATGCCGCCGAGCGCGACGCCGGTGCCCGCCGGATCGAGCACGAGGACGCGCGTGTTGGGCGTCGTCCGCGGGAGGTCCCGGCCTCCGGACGGCTGGTAGCTCGTGCCGTCGAGGTCGACCCAGCCGTCGGCCGTCTCGCGCAGGACCACGGTGTCGACCGGCGAGACGTCGAAGGGCACCGGGTCATGCCGGGGCCCGCCGTCATCCTCCTCGGGAGGTCCGGTGTCGCCGTCGTCGGGTGTCACCGGGGTGGGCAGCGGGACGGCTGCGGGGGCGGCGGAGACGATCGTGCGGACGCTGTCACCGTCGCGGATCGCGGCGATCGCGACCGGGTGAAGGTCCAGCGGCGCGCTGGTCGCCCGCCACGGCGCCGTCGGTGCGTCGCGCTCGAAGCTTCCGTCGACGACGGTGCCGCCGCCGGGCTCGGTCGCGACGCGCTCGACCGCCGCCGGACGGCCGGCGGCCTCCAACTGCGCGCGCAGCGCGTCGTCACGCGTCCAGTGGCCGTCGTCGTCGCCGGCATAGAGGCCATCCGTGGTGGCGACCAGCGGCGTCCGCCCGTCGTAGGCGACGCTCGTGAGGTCCGTCGCACTCGGGGTCTCCGCGGGCAGGTGCTCGACCTTCCAGCGCTTGCCGTCGCCACGCACGATCAGCCCGTCGCGACCGACCGCGGTGCAGTCGAGCGGGTCGGCGGTGGTGCACGCGATGGCCAGCAGCGTCGCCTCCACCGGGAGGTCGTCGTACCGGGAGACCTGGCGCCCGGTGTCGTCCAGCAAGCCCTCCAGCGTCAGGTCGAACGGCACCGGGTCGTTCGTCGCCGTCACCAGCGCGCCGGCGCTGCCGACCCCGATCAGGAGGTTCGGGCGTGGCCACACGATCGCGCGCAGCGCCACGAAGCGGCCGTGCGACAGGGTCGACATCAACCCGGTGTTCGGGTACTTCCAGCCGCGCTCGGGTGTGTAGAGCATCGCGCCGCCCTGGCGCGAGATCGCGAGCACGCGCCCGTCGCCGTTCGGCGCGGCGGCGGCCGACACGATCGCGTCGCCGAACGAGGTCAGCGGCACGTCGGCGACCGTCGCCGGCCGCGCCGCGGTCGCCGCTCCGAAGGCGACGGTCCCGCCGGTGAAGCCGGTCGTCCCGTCAGGGGAGAACGCCAGCGCCTGCGTCGTGGACGTGCCGTCCTCGCCGATGCCGTCACGCAGGGCGAACGCGTCACCGGCGAGCTGGGCGTAGCCGCCCTGGCGTTCGGCCTCGCGGGCCCGCGCGCCGGCGGCGACGCCGGCGTCCACGGGCGCGCTGACCTCCCGCACGCCGAACGGCGCGCCGTCGGCGGCGGGCCCGGCGACCGAGCGGTAGCCGGTGGTGCCGCGCGCGAACGCGAATCCGAGGCGGTGGTCGCAGAGCGACCCCGAGAGGTCGCACCAGCGACCGTCGAGCGTCGCCGCCGTGACCGGCCCGGGCGTGGCGGACGGGGACGGCGAAGGCGTGGCGGATGGCGTGGCCGTTGCGGACGCCGTTGCCGTGACCGTGGCGGTCGCCGCCGGGTCGCCCGCCGGCGGCGAGTCGGCGACGGCGAGATGCTCGGTCACGTCGACGGGCTCCGAGCCGTTGGCCGGCGTGACGCGGAGGTCCAGCCACACGCCGTCGGGGGTCGCCGTGAGCGGATCGGCGGGCGGGCCGTCGACCGTGACCGTGCTCAGCTCGGCGGGCAGGGGTCGGCCGGCGAGCAGGGCGTCACCCACCGGCGTCACCGGTACCCAGCGCGGGTCGCCGCCGGCGGGCGTCTCACGGTGCAGCAGGACGACCCCGTCCCCGGTGGTGCCCAGCAGCCACGCCCGCGACGGCCCCGCGGCCGCGAGCGCGACCGGGCGCACGGCGCCGTCGAGCGCTTCGCGATGCCAGCCGTCGGCGTCGAGCCGCAGCACGCTGGTGGCCGTTCCCTCCGCGTTGGTCGGCGCGACGAGCGTCGCGGCGTCGGCACCGCCGATGACCGCGATCAGCGCTCGCGCCTGCGGAAGGGTCGCGTCGGGCACGAGCCGCTCGCCGGACTGCAGGACGGCGTCGGCCGCGGGCGCCGCCGTGAACGCCCCGCCCGGCGCGCGGACGAGCAGTTGCGCGTCCTGGCCGGGATGGTCGGGATCGGCGAGCAGGATCGCGCCATGGCCGTCCGCCGACAACTCGCCGGCGTGCTGCGGCGCGCTCCCGCCGACCGGTCGGCCCGTCACGGGCAGGCCGGTCGACGACCACCCGCCGTTCGGCGCGCGCTGCAGGACGACGGTGCGCGCTGCGGCCTGTCCGAGCGCCCACGCCCGGAACCCGTCCGCCGTCGTCTCGATTCCGAACGGGACGAGCGTGCGCGCCGACCCGGGGACCTCCGGTCGCGCGCCGGAGGGGAGTCCTGGCACCGACCCCGGCTGGCCGTCGGCGGTGAGCGCGAGTGCGAGCGCGGCGCCCACCGAGGCGATGGCGACCGCGATGGCCGCCGGACGGCGCCTCACGGCGCCACGTTCCCCCCGTCGACATCGCGCAGCGGCGCGGCGTGGACGCCGGCCAGATGCGCGAGCAGCGGGACGCCGTCGAGCGTCTCGTACTCGACGAGATCACGAGCGATCGCCTCGACCACGACCCAGTTCATCCGCAGCGTCGCCATCGCCCGCTCCTCGGCCGCCTCGACGATCGCGCGCGTCTCGGCGTCGATGCGCTCGAGCGTGCCGGGGCCGACGCTGCCCAGCTCCTGCAGCGACGCGCCGAGGAACACCTCGGCGCTGTGCTCGCCGATCGTCACCGGGCCGAGCGAGGACATGCCGAACGAGGTGACCATCGAGCGCGCGAGCTGCGTCGCGGTGTGCAGGTCCTCGTTGACCGCGGTCGACACCTCGCCGAACGCCAGCCGCTCCGCGGCGGCTCCCGCCATCGTGACGGTCAGCTGGCGCTCGAGATCGCTCCGGCGCAGCACCGCGCGGTCGCGGTGCAGGAGCAACGCCGTCGCCCGTCCGAGCCGGCGCCCGCGCGCGACGATCGACAGGTTGTGCAGCTGGTCGCCGTCGCCGTACGCGGACGCGACGACGGCATGCGCCGCCTCGTGGATCGCGATCGTCTCGAGCTCCTCGTCCGAGAGCACGTGCGTCTCGGTCCGCGGCCCGCCCACGACGCGTTGGATCGCCTCGTCGAGGTCATGCACGCCGATCATGCGCTGGCCCGAGCGAGCGCTGAGCAGCGCCGCCTCGTTGACGACGTTCTCCAGCTCGGCGCCGGTGAAGCCGGGGCAGCGGCGAGCGATGTCGACGGCCACGACGTCCGGGTCGCACGGGCGATCCGCCAGATAGAGGTCGAGGATCGCCGTCCGGCCCTCGAGGTCGGGAGCGTCGACCGTGATCTGGCGATCGAACCGCCCCGGGCGCAGCAGCGCGGGGTCGAGGATGTCCGGGCGGTTCGTCGCCGCGAGGACGATCAGCCCGCGGCCGGCATCGAAGCCGTCCATCTCGACGAGGAGCTGGTTGAGCGTCTGCTCGCGCTCGTCGTTGCCCTGGCCGACACCGGCGCCGCGCTTGCGCCCGACGGCGTCGAGCTCGTCGATGAACACGATCGCGGGCGCGGCCGCGCGCGCCTGGGCGAACAGGTCGCGGATGCGCGCGGCGCCGATGCCGACGAGCGACTCCACGAACTCCGCGCCCGAGACGGAGAAGAAGGCGGCGTGCGCCTCGCCCGCGGTCGCGCGGGCGAGCAGCGTCTTGCCCGTGCCCGGCGGGCCCACGAGCAGCGCGCCCTTCGGAGCCCGCGCCCCGAGCGCCGCATAGCGCTCCGGGAAGCGCAGCAGGTCGCACAGCTCCTGCAGCTCGGCGACCGCGCCGCCGGCGCCCGCGACGTCGTCGAACGACGGGCCGCCCACGTTGCCGGGGCCCAGCGCCGAGCGGCGCCCGCGCCAGCGTGAGAACCCGCCCATGCCGCCGGCGTCGGACTGCTGGCTGAGCCGCATGAACAGCGCGAACAGCGCGGCGAGGATCAGGATCGGCAGCAGCACCTGCACGATCAGGCGACGCGCCTGCTTGCTGCTCTGAGAGTCGATCACGACCGCCGCGCCCTTCGCGGACAGCTGGCTCAGCAGCTGGTCCTCCAACGCGCCGTTGGCCGGGTAGCTCGTCCAGCTCTCGCGTCCGGCGCGGTCGGTGATCAGCAGCCGGTGGTCGTAGTCGAGCTGGGTCGCGCGGCGGACCTGCCCGGCGGCCGCCATGCGCTGCACGCTCGAATACGGCAGCTCCACCCCGTTCGAGCGCGGCTGGGTCGCCCCGAGCATCACCAGGAAGACCACGAGGAGCAGGGCCGCCAGCGTCGCGAAGGCGATCGCGAGCGGCTCGAAAGAGAGCTTAGGCAGGCGCACGGAAATGGTTTGGGAGCGAGAAGCTAATGGGGCACTCTACGACGGTCTGCCTCCACTGCGACGCGAAATAGACGGATATCTGGCGTCAGCCGAACCAGCGGGAGAGGTGGTCGTCCAGGTTCCGCTGATCGTCGCCGATCCAGGCGACGTGGCCGTCGGGGCGGAGCAGGACGCACGGAGCATCCAGTGCCGCGGTGGGGTCCGCGAGGTGATCGACCCGGTCTGACCAGCCGCCGACGGTCAGGCGTTCGGTGCGGTCCAGCAGCAGACCGCGGCAGCGATGCAGCCGACCGTAGAGGTGGCCCTGTTCGAGGTCGATGTCGGGCAGGCGGCGGCCGAGCAGGTCGGGGCCTTCGCCGAAGTCGTAGCGGATGTCGATCGCGGTGATCTTCTCGATCAGGCGGCGGTTGACCTCATCGAGGTCCATCAGTTCGGTGAGCAGCCTGCGCACGGCCTGTGGGCCCGGTTCGGTGGACAGCAGCTCCATCTGGGCGCGGGTGTTGTCCAGCACGTCCGCGGCGACCGGATGACGTTCGGCGTGGTAGGTGTCCAGCAGTGTCTCCGGCGCCCAGCCGCGGATCTGCGCGGCGAGTTTCCAACCGAGGTTGAACGCGTCCTGAACGCCCAGGTTGAGGCCTTGGCCGCCGGCGGGTGGATGGATGTGCGCCGCATCGCCTGCCAGCAGCACCCGCCCCACCCGATACCGCTCGGCCAGCCGGGTGGCATCCCCGAAGCGGGACATCCAGCGCGGGGAGTGCACGCCCAGATCGGTTCCGGCGATGGCGCGCAGCTGGTGCTTGAAGTCCTCAAGGGTGGGCGGTTGGGCGCGGTCGCTGACGCCCGCGGCGGGGACGACGACGCTGTAGATCCCTTCGCCGAAGGGCCTGAGCCAGAGCCGCTGGCTGGTCTCGCGGAGTTCGCGCAGCGTGGTGGCGATCTCTTCCTGCGGCACACCCACTTCCATCTCGCCCATCAGCGTGTCGGTTCGTGACGGCTCGCCGGGGAAGCCGACGCCGAGCCGTTTGCGCACCGTGCTGCGCGCGCCGTCGCAGCCGACGAGATAGCGCGAACGCAGCTGTTCCCCGTCGGACAGCGTGACGGTCACGCCCTCGTCGTCCTGCTCGAAACCGTCGACCGAACGACCGCGCCGGACCTGCGCCCCCAGTTGGATCGCATGTGCTTCGAGCAGCGCAACGATGACCGGCTGCGGGATGCCCAGCAGATAGGCGTACGCGGAATCCAGGCCCTCGGGCGCCGGTTTGGCGATGGCGGCGAAGATCCCGCCGACCGGACGCCGTCTTCCGCGTTCGAGCATGCGCTCCAGCAGTCCGCGCATCGCCAGCAGCTCGAGGCTGCGGATATGCAGACCGACGATGCGGACGAACGACACGGGCTCGGTCTCCTGCTCCACAACGAGCACCCGCACGTCGTGCAGCCGGAGTTCGGCGGCCAGCATCGCACCAGTCGGCCCGCACCCGGCGATGATCACGTCGAACATGCGCGGCGCAACGTACCGCGCGCTGGTCGCCTTTCAGGCGATCCAGGAGTTCGTGCCCGCTAGCGCTGGGCGTTGAAGCGGCGCAGGCGCAGCGCGTTGGAGACGACCGAGATGCTGGAGAAGACCATCGCGAGACTGGCGATGACCGGGTTGAGCAGGCCGACCGCGGCCAGCGGGATGGCGGCGACGTTGTAGCCGAACGCCCACGACAGGTTCTGCTTGATCGTGCGCAGCGTCGCGCGCGAGAGCCGGATCGCGTCGGTGGCGGCGCGCAGATCGCCGGAGACGAGCGTGAGGTCGGAGGCCTCGATCGCGACGTCGGTGCCGGTGCCGATGCTCAGCCCGAGGTCGGCCTGCGCGAGTGCAGGAGCGTCGTTGACGCCGTCGCCGACCATCGCGACGACGTGGCCTTCGGCCTGCAGGCGGCGGATGACGTCCGCCTTGTCGCCCGGCAGGACCTCGGCGATGACCTCGTCGATGCCAACCTCGTCCGCGACGGCGCGCGCCGTGGTCGCGTTGTCGCCGGTGAGCAGCACGGGTCGCAGCCCGAGCGCCTTCAGTGACGCGACGGCATCGGCGGATGACGCCTTGACGGTGTCGGCGACGACGAAGATCGCGGTCGCCTGTCCGTCCCAGCCGGCCGCGATCGCCGTCTGCCCGCGCGCCTCGGCGGCACGGCGGGCGGCGTCGAGCTCGGGCGGGAGCTGCATGGGCGGGCGTGCCGAATTCAGCAGGGCCGGCCGGCCGACGACGAGTGCGTGGCCCTCGACGAGGCCCTCGACGCCGAGGCCCTCGCGATTGGTGAAGGCCTCGACGTCCGCCGGCGCGCTCTGCGCGGCCGCCGCCCTGGCGATGGCCTGGGCGATCGGGTGCTCGGACGCGTGCTCGAGGGCGCCGACGAGCCGCAGCGCCTGGTCGCGGTCGACGCCGTCGGCGACGGTGAACTCGAGCAGGCGCATCTTGCCGGTGGTCACGGTGCCGGTCTTATCGAGCACGACCGTGTCGACGCGGCGCGTGGACTCCAACACTTCGGGGCCTTTGATCAGCAGTCCGAGCTGGGCGCCGCGACCGGTGCCGACCATCAAGGCGGTCGGCGTCGCGAGCCCGAGCGCGCATGGGCAGGCGATGATCAGCACGGCGACCGCGGCGGTGAACGCGAAGCTCGCGCTCTCGCCGGTGCCCAGCCAGAACCCGAGCGTCGCGAGCGCGAGCGTGATCACGATCGGCACGAACACGCCGGAGATGCGATCGGCGAGGCGCTGGACCGGGGCCTTGCCGGTCTGGGCGTCCTCGACGAGGCGGGCGATCTGGGCCAGCGCGGTGTCGCCGCCGACCTTGGTGGCGCGCACGATGAGGCGTCCGCCGGCGTTGACCGTCGCGCCCGCGATCACGGTCCCGGGCTTGACCTCGACGGGCACCGACTCGCCGGTGAGCATGCTCATGTCAACCGCGCTCACACCGTCCTCGACGATGCCGTCGGTGGCGACCTTCTCGCCGGGGCGGACCATGAAGCGGTCACCGACCTTGAGCTGCTCGACCGCGATGCGGCGCTCGGTGCCGTCGGCGTCCAGAACGGCGACGTCCTTGGCGCCGAGTTCCAGCAGCGCGGTGAGCGCGGCGCCGGCACGGCGCTTGGCCTTCGCCTCGAAGTAGCGGCCCGCGAGCAGGAACGTCGTGACGATGCCCGCCGTCTCCAGATAGATCTGGTCGGCACCCTCACCCGGTTTGGGGATGACGTCGAAGGCCATGCGCATGTCGTTCATGCCGGCGTCGCCGAGGAACAGCGCGTACAGCGACCACAGCCAGGCAGCGAGCGTGCCGACCGAGATCAGCGTGTCCATCGTGGCGGTGCCGTGTTTGAGATTGGCCCACGCGGCCTTGTGGAACGGCAAGGCCGCCCACAGCACCACGGGCGTGACGAGGTTCAGCGAGAGCCATTGGAAGTTGTCGAACTGCAGCGCGGGGATCATCGCCAGCAGCAGCGCCGGCACCGAGAGCAGCGCGGCGAGGATCAGGCGGCGCCGCAGCGGCGCGGTCTCATCGAGTTCGCCCGCCGCAGCGGAAGCTTCGGGCTCAGCGGACGGCAACGTGGCCTGGTAGCCGGCGGCTTCCACGGCGGCCACGAGCTGCTGCGGGGCGACCGCGCCCGGGTCGAACTCGACCCGGGCCTTCTCGGTGGCGTAGTTCACCGACGCGGTGACGCCCTCGAGCTTGTTGAGCGTGCGCTCGATGCGGTTGGCGCACGAGGCGCACGTCATGCCGGTGATCGGCAGCTCGACGCGCTCGATCGCGATGGTGCTCATCGGGTCACCTCCTGGGTGAACGCGGCGGTGTGCAGATGCCCGTCGGCGGTCTTGAACTGGAGGAACAGGCGGTAGGTGCCCGGGGTCGGGAACGTCGCCATGAACCGCAGGCGGTTCTCGTCGGGGTGGACGTGCAGGAAGGCGAGATCGCCCTGGCGCAGTGCCACGAGGTGACCCTTGGCGCCGAGGTAGTTCTGGATGGCGACCGGCCTGCCGGCCCGGGTGACCGTGAGCGCCAGCTCCGATTCCCGGCCGGCCTTGGTGACGCTCCGGCTGAGCGCGACGCGCAGGCCATCGACCGCGACGGCGTCGGTCGGCGCGGGCAGCGCCTGCGAGCGCACAGAACCGTCGACGGTGATGTCGTCGGTCAGCGTGTAGGGCTTCTCGCCCACGCTGAAGTCGGCGAACACGCGGTAGGTGCCCGCATCTCCAAGAGTGACGGGGAGCGACCATGTGCCGTCGGCGTTCTCGGCCGGGTGCAGGTGCTGGAAGCCGGTCATGTCGCGGCGCACGACGATGAGGTGCATGCGCTTGGTGTGCTCGAGCTCGAAGTCGCGCACGGTCTGTCCGCGGCGGCCGATGATGCGGAAGGCCAGCGCGAACGGCTTGCCTTGCGGCGCGGTCCGGCGCGCGAGCTGGAGCGTGAGTCCGTTCTCGCTGACGGCGAGCCCGCGCACCGGCTGCGGCGTCATGGCGCCCATGCTGGGCGTGGTGGTGGTCTTGCCGGGGTGCACGTCGAGGCGGCTGCCGGCGAATGCGGCGCCGGCGAACACCAACGTGGCCATGAGGGCGAACCCGGCCAGTCGGCCGGCAACCTTCATGCCGTCACCTGTCTCGTCGAGCGGCTCATGCAGGGTTTCCTTTGGGGGTAGGCAACGAACGCTTCAGGCCGCGAGGCGGAAGCGCTCGCGGTAGGCGGCCGGGCTCACGCCCACGCGCCGGTGAAAGGCGCGACGCAGCACCTCGGGGCTCGAGAAGCCGGCAGCCCGCGCGACCGCGTCGAGCGACTGGGCGCCGTCTTCCAACAGCGCGCGGGCGCGTTCGACGCGCAGCGTCTCGACGTAGACCGCCGGGGTCTGCCCGACTTCGGCGCGGAAGGCGCGCGCGAAGGAGCGCTCGCTGAGCTGCGCGCGGTCGGCCAGGGCGGCGACCGAGAGGTCCTCGTCGAGATGGCCGCCGATCCACGCCTGCAACTCGCGCAGCGCCGGCCGCGACGCCTGCTGGACCGACAGCGCGCCGCTGAACTGCGACTGGCCGCCGGGACGCTTGAAGAACACGACCAAGAGGCGCGCGACCGCCAGCGCCACGTCCGCGCCGAGATCCTCTTCGACCAGGGCCAGCGCGAGGTCGATCCCCGCGGTGATCCCGGCCGAGGTCCAGACGTCGCCGTCGCGGACGAACAACGGGTCGGGATCGATGTCCACCTCGGGGTAGCGCTGGGCCAGGACCGTGCAGTAGTTCCAATGGGTCGTCGCGCGGCGCCCGTTCAGCAGGCCGGCCGCCGCCAGCAGGTAGGAACCCGTGCAGATCGACGTGGTGCGCCGCGCGCGGCGCGAGGCCCGCGCGATCCAGTCGACGATCGCCGGGTCGTCGCTCGCCCGCCGGGCGCCCTCGCCTCCGGCCACCACGAGTGTGTCATGGCGCGGGGGCGGCTCGGGCAGCGGATCGACGCCGAGCTTGAGGCCGTTGCTCATCGTGATCTGGCCGTCGCGGCCGGGGCCGACCACATCGATGCGGTACGTACCGGGCACCAGGTCGTTGGCGTCGCAGAAGACCTCGATCGGACCCATCACGTCCAGCGATTGGACGCCGTCGACGGCGAGAACCAGGACTCGGCGGATCGGTGGCATGCCGACAATCCTGCCACGCACCTACGCTGGCGCCTAGGACCGATATCCCACGATTTCCGCCACCCGTCGAATAGACGGATGTCTGGCCGTCACATCCGGGACGTGCGTCTCGGCGCGCGTGTCAGTCTCGCGGACCCGGGTAGTGTCGTGCTCGAGTGGGTTAGCCTTCCAACCGAGGTGAACACCGCCCGCGGGCGCGAGCGCTTTCGATGCGGGCGTTGACGTGAGTAGACCCCGATGCGACGTAGAGCCCTGACCGCCGTATGAGCCAGACCGCAAAGCGCAATCGCGTGACCGACGCGGAGCGCTACAGGGCCGTGAACGCCGCACGCGAGCGGTTCCTTGCCGGGGACGACCGCGTGCGCGGGGTCCGGCCCGAGGTGGCCACGTCGTGGTATCGCTGCCGCGAGCAGTATCGGGTCGACCCGGGCCTGAGCCAGGCTCCGGCCGCGTCCGCGCAGAAGGAGTCCTCGTCGGAGCACACGCTCGAGCACGAGATCGTGTTCGCCCAGCTCGGCGGCGCCGCGGCGTCGATCGCGAGCGAGGTCGAGAGCGCCGGCGGCGTCGTCACCGTCACCGATGGAACGGCTCGAATCCTGACCGTCCAGGGCGATAAGACGACGCTGACACGCGCCCGCGACAGCAACATGGCGCCGTGGTCGTGCTGGTCGGAGGCGGCCACGGGCACCAACGGGATGGGCACGGCGCTGGAGGCGCCCGGGCCGGTGCTGATCAGCGGGCCCGAGCACTGGTGCAGGGGCCTGGACGAGTGGGTGTGTGCCGGTGTGGCGGTCCGCGACGCCGTGACGCACGATCCCGTCGCGGTCCTCGACGTCTCGGCCTGGCGCAGCAACCTCCCGGCCCAAGCTGCCGGGTGGCTGTCGAAAGCGGTCGGCGGGGCGCGCGCGATCCTGCGCCAGCGTGCCCACGACAGCGGCGCCGAGCTGGCCGCGGCGTTCACCCAGACCCGAGCGCAGTCCGGACAGGGGCTCGCCGCCCTGGACGCGAGCGGCAGGGTCATCATCGCCGACGAGGCAGCCAGCCTCGTTCTCGGCGTCCCCGCGCGGGTGCAGGCGCTCGACCCGGCGGTCCGCTGGCAACCGACCCCGGACTTCCGGCGCCTCGCCCGACACGCCATCGAGCAGGCGCAGCTCGACCACGGCTGGGTCGGCTCGACCCAGGTGGTGACCGAGCTGAGCGGCGAGCCCTGCCGGATCAGCCTGCGCCCGGTGTTCCTCGTCGACCAGCCGATCGGGACGCTCGCGTTCTTCGGCTCCGAGCACGGCGAGCCGATCGAGCGCGAGCGGCACGAGCCAGGCCTCGCTCCGCCGTCGCGCATCGTGGGCGTGAGCGGCGAGAGCATGATCTTGTTGCGCCCGCTCGAAGTCCAGTTCGCGGAGGCCGACGGCAACGATGTCTGGCTCGTCACCGAGGAGGGGCGCCTGCAAGCCGCGGTGCGTGGCATCGACAAGCTCGAGGTCGAGCTGTCCGGCGGCGAGTTCCTGCGCGTCCACCGGCGCTTCCTCGTGAACCTGTCACGCGTCCGCGTGGTCGAGCGCGGGCCGCGCGGCGACCTGTCGTTGATCATGGACGGCACCACGCACGAGGCGGTCCCTGTCTCTCGCCGCAACGTCCCGACCGTGCGGCGCGCGCTCGGGCTCTAGACGTTCAGCGGCTTCTTCATCGTCCGGTACTGGAACCGCTCATCGCCGGCCGCCGTGCGCGCCTCGACGACGCGGTGGTGATGCGGTGAGAACCGGCAGACCGGGTCCGCCGCCGCGGCGTCGCCGGTGAGCCGCAGCGCCTGACAGCGGCAGCCGCCCCGATCCTCCTGCTGGCGACCGAGCGGGCACGTCCGGCACGGCTCCTGCATCCAGTCCGTGCCGCGGAAGCGGGCGAAGGCCTCCGACTGATCCCAGATCCACTGCAGCGGATGGTCGCGGACGTTGGCGAACTCGAGCTCCGGGATCGTCGACGCGGCCTGGCAGGGCATCACCGCACCGTTGGGCGCGATCACCATCGCCGTGCTGCCCCAGCCGCCCATGCACGCCTTCGGCAGCTCCTCGTAGAAATCCGGCAGCACCCACAGCACGGAGACCTTCGGACCCACCCGCTCACGGAAGCGCTGAACCGCCTCCTCCGCGCGCCGCAGCTGGCCCAGCGTCGGCATCAGCGCCCCTTGGTTGGGGACCGCCCAGCCGTAGTACTGGGTGTTGGCGAGCTCGACCCGTTGCGCCCCGAGCTCGAGCGCGAGCTCCAGCAGCGCCTCGACGCGGTCGAGGTTCTGGCGGTGCAGGACGCAATTGATCGTCAGCGGGAAGTCGAGCGCCTTCGCGGTGCGCGCCGCCGCGAGCTTCTTCGCGAACGACCGGTTGCCCGCGATGCGGTCGTTGTCGTCGGGATCGGGGCTCTGGATCGAGATCTGCACGTGGTCCAGACCGGCCGTCTTGAGCGCCTGGGCCCGCTGCGGGGTGAAGAGCGTCCCGGCGGTGATCAGCGACGAATACAGGCCCGCGTCGCGCGCGCCGGCGCACAGCTCGACGAGATCGCGGCGCAGCATCGGCTCACCGCCCGTGAGCGCGAGCTGGAGCACGCCGAGCCGCCCCGCCTCCTCGAAGACGCGGACCCAGTGGTCGGTCTCGAGCTCGTCGCGGTACGCCTCGCGGCCGATCTCGAGCGGGTTCGAGCAGTAAGGGCAGTGCAGCGGGCACTGATAGGAGAGCTCGGCGATCAGCGACGACGGCCTAGGGTGCATCGACCACGAGTCCTCTCTGCGTCATGGCGTCGAGCAGCTCGCGAACGTCGTCGCCCACGTCGGCGCCGTCGTAGCGCAGCGAGAGCGCGCCGACGATGTCGGCCAGCGAGCGCTCGCCGTCGCACAGGCCGAGCACCTCGGCCGCGGTGGGATTGAGCCGCACGACCCCTTCGGGAATCAGCAGCACGTGTTCCGCGCGCACGTCGTCGTAGTGCAGCCGCGCGCCCGTGACCAGGCGAGGACGCGTCATGTGAGCGCTCCCGCCGGCTGCGTGTCGCCGCGCTCGATGGCGTCCAGTTGCGCCCACAGCACCTCGGTCTTGAAGCGCAGCGCCGCGACGGCGGCGTCCTGCTGCTCGCGCGTGCGGCAGCGCGCGACGGTGAGGTCGAGCGCGTACTGCGCGTCGCGCGGTGCCTGCACGAGCCGGGCGCGGAAGTACTCGAGCCCGGCGCGATCGATCCACGGGTAGTGGCGCTCGAGCGCCTCGAGCCGGACGCGGATCGCGGCCGGCCCGAAGAGCTCGGTGAGCGATGACGCGACGGCTTCGACCCAGGGCTTGGAGCGCGCGAAGTTCACGTAGGCGTCGACCGCGTAGCGCACCGCGGGGAGCACCCGCCGTTCTGAAACGAGCTCGTCGCGCGACACGCCGAGCGCCTCACCGAGGCGCAGCCACGACTCGATGCCACCGGTTCCCTCGACGGTGCCGTCGTGGTCGAGGATGCGCTGGACCCATTCGCGCCGGACCGCGACCTCGTCGCAGTTGGCCATGATCGCCGCGTCCTTGAGCGGGATGCACTTCTGGTAGTAGAAGCGGTTCGCGACCCAGCGCTGCAGCTCCTCGCGCGTCAGCTCGCCCGCGTCCATGCGCCTGTGGAACGGGTGCTGGTCGTGGTAGCGCGAGCCTTGCGCGCGCAGGCGGGCGATGAACTCCTCGGTCACAGCTCGACCTCGAGACCATCGTAAGCGACTTCGACGCCTGACCGGGCGACGAGCTCGCGCTCTGGCGAGTCCTCGAGCAGGATCGGATTCGTGTTGTTGATATGCACCAGCACCTTGCGCGGGCGCTCCAGGACGGCGAGCGCTTCGAGGCTTCCGCCGGGGCCGGAGAGCGGTATGTGGCCCATGTCGTGCGCGCTGCGCTGCGAGATGCCGAGTCGCGCGAGCTCGTCCTCGCGCCAGAACGTCCCGTCGACGAGCACGAGGTCGCTGGCGGCGAAACGGGCGAGCACGCCGCCGTCCATTCCGGCAAGCGCGGGGGCGTAGGTGACGACGCCGCCGGTCACGCCATCGCGGAAGACGAACCCCGTCGCCTCGTCGTCACCCGCCGGAAACGACTCGACGCTCAGGCTCGACGCCGCGAGCGACAGCGGCTGCCCGGGTTCGAGCACCGTCCACTCCACGCCGCAGAAGCGCTCCAACATGCGCAACAGCGTGTCCTCCAGCACGCGCTCGACGCCCGCCTCGCCGAAGACCCGTACCGGCGCGGTCGATTCGCGCAGGAGCAGCAGCCCTGCCGTGTGGTCGATCTCGGCGTCGGTGAGCAGCACGCCGGCGATCGGCGGCGCGCGGACGCCGTCGACGTCACGCCCGTCTACGAGCGTCTCGAGTTGCTGGCGCGCGTCGGGTGAGGCGTTGACGAGAAACCACGGCCCCTCGACCCCGCGGATCGCCAGCGACGATTGCGTGCGCGGCCGCGCGCGCACTCCGGCACGCGCGGCCGCGCAAGTCCCGCAACGGCAGTTCCACTGCGGGAACCCTCCTCCGGCGGCCGAGCCCAGAACGCGGACGCGCACGGGCGCCGGCCCCTCAACCACCTACCGGTGGAACACGTAGAGGGTGACTTCCGAACACAGCTCGACGACCTCGAACTTCGGCTTGACCCACGTCATAGTGCCTCCTTTAGATGGACGATCCTGGTGGTGTTCAGACGATGCGCATCGAGGTGACCGCGGCCGGCCCGGACGCGCTCGGGGCCGATCTGATCGCCGCGGCAGGGGGGAGGGCCTCGGAGCTGGGCGCTCCTGTGCGTGCTCTGGCGGACGCCGATCCGGTCGCGCTGGTCTACACGTCCGGCGCCCCGCTGGCCGTCGTGGCGCTCGGGCCCGGCGTGGAGGGGCTGCGCACCGCCGCCGCGCGAGCGGTACGCGCGTGCCGCGGCGGCGGGACGGTGGCATGGGCGCTCGATCCGTCGCTGCCCGTCGCGATCGACGAGCAGGTCCGCGCGCTCGCCGAAGGCGCCGTCATCGGCGGCTACGACGCGCGCCGATATCGCGGCGTCGAGCGCCTCCGCGGCGTCGAGCGCTTCGTGATCTGCGGCTGCCGCGAGGACTTCGCGCCCGTCGCGGCGCGCGCCGCGTGCGTCGCGCGCTGGACCAACGTCGCCCGCACGCTCGTGGACGCGCCACCGAACGTGATGACCCCGGCCGGCCTGGCGGAACGCGCCGCGGCGGTGCCGCGGCTGCGCACCGAGATCATCGACCCCACCGAGGCCGGGCTCGGTGCGCTCACCGCCGTCGGCGGCGGTGGCGCGGAGGCACCCGTGTTGGTCGTGCTCCGCCACGAGCCGCCCGGCGCGCCCGCCGCACCCCGGCTCGCGCTGATCGGGAAGGGCGTCACGTTCGACGCGGGCGGCTACTTCCTGAAGTCGCGGCCGGACATCGTCCGCCAGAAGGCCGACATGGCCGGCGGCGCGGCGGTCGTCGCGGCGCTGGGTGCGATCGCCGAGCTCGGGCTCCCGCTGTCGGTCACGGGCATCGTCCCCGCCTGCGAGAACCTGCTCAGCGGCACCGCGATCAGGCCGACGGACGTCATCACGACCGCTGCCGGCCTGACCGTCGAGGTGACCAACCCCGATGCCGAAGGACGCCTGATCCTCGCCGACGCGCTGTGGTGGGCACGCCGCGACGGCGCGACGCACCTCGTCGACCTGGCGACGCTGACCGGCGCCATGCACGAGGGCATGGGGGACATGTACGCCGGCGTCTTCGCCAACGACGACGCGTGGCGTGACGCGGTCGTGGACGCGGGGAACGCCGGCGGCGATCTCGCGTGGCCGTGGCCGCTGCATCCGCGCTACCGACCCCTGATCGACTCGACCGTCGCCGACCTGCGCAACAACGCCGGCAAGAGCTTCGGCTTCCCGATCGTGGCCGCCACGTTCCTGCGGGAGTTCGCGGGTGAGGGTCCTTGGGCACATGTCGACATGCTCGGCACGGCGTTTCCGGACGACGATCGCGGCGATGCCTTCGGCCGCGGCGCGACGGGCTACGGCGTCCGCATGCTCGTCGAGCTCGCCGCGCGCCTGAGCGTCGCGGCGAGCTCGTGAGCGCAGGTCACCCGACGAGATAGAGCGCACCGGCCGCGACCAGCAGGCCCGTCCCGGCGAGTCGCGGGGCCGAGGTACCGCGCGCGAACGGAAGCGCACGCGGGAGCCAGACGGCCGCGAGCAGCCCGGCGAGCGCGAGCAGCGAGCTCGACAGGGCCTGCGTGACGGCGTCGCCGAGCACCGACCCCGTGCGCTCACCGGCCAGACCGTAGGTCAGGTTGTCGACGGTCAGCACGATCGGCACCAGCCAGATCGGCCAGGTCGCCATCCGCTGCATCCCCGCGACCACGACCAGCAGATAGAGCCCGATCGCAACCAGCGATCCGACCTCGACGATCTCGGACGTGGCCTCAGAGAACAGGCCCCAGCCAAGGCCCGTGCCGATCAGGAACGCGACACCGTCGGCGAGGCCGAACAGCGCGGCGAACCGCAGGCGCGAGCGTCTCTCGACGAGCGCTCCGATCGCGAAGCCCGCGATCAGGCTGTCGATGCCTAGAAGTAGGAAGCTCATGAATCACCTCACACGCTGATTGACATCGCTCGCGCTCACTCCGGCAGCGCGAAGGCGAACAGTCCGCTTCCCTGACCCGCTCCCAGCATCCCGGGCAGGAACCCCTCGGTCCACGCGCCCCAGCCCGTCGGCACGGCGATGTACTGCCGCCCGTCGACGCTGTAGGTGGAAGGGCTCGAGTGGTGACCGCTGCCGCACTGGAAGTGCCACAGCAGCTCACCGCTGTCGGCGTCGAGCGCGTTGAACTCACCGGTCGGCTCGCCGCCGAACACCAGGCCGCCGGCAGTGGTCAGGAGCGACGAGCACATCGGGATGTCATTGCGCCAGCGCCAGCGCTCCTCGCCGGTGCGCGGGTCGAAGGCGCTGATGGACCCGGCCATGTCCTCGAGGTCCACGGCGACGCCCGCGCCCCAGTAGGGGATGCTCTCCTTGAACTCCCGGCGCCGCCGCGTGGCCGTCGCGCCGACGTCCTGCACCGGGCAGTAGAGGAGCTCGGTGTTCGGGTTGTAACAGGCGTGCGTCCACTCCTTGGCACCGGCCGGACCGGGCCAGAAGTGCACCGGGTCACCCTCCTTGTCGGGGAAGACCTTTGCCGTCGCGTTGCCCTTCTCGTCGACCTCGCCCCAGTCGATCCGGTCGACGAACGGCGCCACGCGGACCGCATCCATGTTGGTGCGATCGAGGATGTAGAGGAACCCGTTCTTGTCGAAGTGGGCGGCGAGCCTCTGCCCGTCAAGGTCGATGAGGATGTGCTCCATCGTCGAGTCGTAGTCCCACACGTCGTGCGGGGTGTACTGGAAATGCGCCTTGATCTTGCCGGTGTCGACGTCCACGGCGACGCCGGAATCGGTGTAGAGGTTGTCGCCCGGGCGGACGCCTCCGTCGAAGTCGGGACACGGGTTGCCCGTCCCGAAGTACAGGAGGTTCAGCTGCGGGTCGAACGTGCTTGTCACCCAGCAGTTCGCGCCGCCGCGCGCCCAGGCCTCGCCCTCCGCGGGCCAGGTGTCGGAGCCGGGCTCCCCGGGCTTGGGCACCATGTAGCAGCGCCACACCCGCTCACCGGTCTCGAGCTTGAACGCGTCGGCGTGCCCGCGCACGCCGAACTCGCCGCCGGAGCTGCCGACGATGACCATGTCCTTGACGATCAACGGTGCGACGGTGGCACTCTCGCCGGCCCGGACGTCGCCGAAGGTCTGGTCCCAGAGCTTCGTCCCGCTCTCGGCGTCGAGGGCGATGATGTGGGCGTTCAGGGTGGCGACGAACACCTTGCCCTCGGCGACGGCGACGCCGCGGTTCACGTTGCCGCAGCAGAGCGACACGTCGTACGGGATCGCATGGCGGTACTGCCACAGCAGCGATCCGGTCTGCGCGTCGAGCGCCCAGACCCACCCGTCCCAGCCGGAGACGAACATGATGCCGTCGACGACGAGCGGGGAGGCCTCGAACGAGTACGTCGACTTGCCCGAGTGCAGGCCCACCGAGCCGCACTGGAAGACCCACGCGGGGGTGAGCTTGGAGATCGTCTCCTTGTTGATCTGGTTGAGCGGGCTGTAGCGCTGCCCGTCGTAGGCGCCGTAGTACGTGAGCCAGTTGTGCGGCTCCGAGCGGGCGTTGAGGATGCGCTCGTACGTGACGCCCTGGGCCACCGGCGGCGCGATCCCGATGATGCCGCTCAGAGTCGAGTTGCCGACCGCCGTTCCTGCGTCTACATATTCGATTGCCATCAGGTGCTCCTCTCCAGCTACGGGCGCGGTTGCGGTGGACGGTCGAGCCGGGCCTCGGGGGGTGCGTCACCCTCGACGACGATCGCCGCCGTCAGCCCGCGACCCTCGTCATTGCCCGTGCGGGAGCCGTACCAGTAATACCCCGGGCCGTCGAGCTCGAGCGTGGCGATTCCCCTGGAGTGATTCACCAACCAGATGAACTTGTAGTCGCCGTTGCACGGCAGTACCGCGCAGTGGGTGTTCTTGTCATCGTTGATGAGCTCGAGCTCGAGCACGCCCGCGTGGGGGATGACGAGGACCCCGGGCTCGAACACCAGCTCGTCCTCTGGGATCCGGACGGTGGCGTGCATCTTGCCGTCGTCCCCTTCCTCGGCGTGCCCGAGCTTCCCTCGGCCCAAGATGCGGCCGAGCGTCGTCCCGTTCTGCTTGTCGAGGTCCGCTACATCGACGATCTGACTCACAGCGCCCCTCCTGTCCAATTTCCGGGACTCCGGCGTGAGGTCCCGCAGGGGTTCTCTCGGAAGGCTTCACTCACTTCCGACGTGGCCGGATCGTATTGCCGTAAATGGGTGTGCGCACCCGATCGAAGCGAAGCTGCCGTTCGCGCGCGGACCGGCACCGCTCGTTCGGGATCGGGCGCCGCTGGTTTTTGGTCAGTGAGTCGCGCCGGCGAGTTGCGGGCCGGCCGCGAGCGTCCCGCCCACCGCCTCGAGCACCGCGCGTGCCTTCAGGAGCATCTCATCGTGTTCGTCGTCCGGGTCCGAGCCGGCGACGATCGCGCCGCCCGATCCGATCCGCAGCCCGTCGGGCGATGCCACCAGCGTGCGGATGACGATGCTGAGGTCGGCGGTGCCGTTGACCGACAGGAACCCCAGCACCCCTGAGTAGACGCCGCGCGGGCCTGCCTCGAGCCGGTCGATGATCTCGAGCGTGCGCTGCTTCGGCGCGCCGGTCATCGAGCCGCCGGGGAACGCCGCGCGGATGCAGTCGATCGCGGACGCGTCCTCGCGCAGCCGGCCCCGGACGGTCGTGACGAGCTGGTGGACGGTGGCGTAGGACTCGACGGCCATCAGCGCCGGCACCTCGACGCTCCCCAGCTCGCACACCCGCCCGAGGTCGTTGCGCACGAGGTCGACGATCATCAGGTTCTCGGCGCGCGACTTCTCGTCGGCACGCAGCGCGGCCGCGCGGTAGGCGTCCTCGGTGGGGTAGAGCCCGCGCCGGGCGGTGCCCTTGATCGGCTTGGACTCGACGCTCCGCTCACGGTCGACGCGCAGGAAGCGCTCGGGCGAGGAGCTGAGCACGGACACGTCGCCGAGGCGCAGCAGCGCCGCGTAGGGCGCGGGGTTGCGCGCGCGCAGGGCACGGTACGCCGCGAGCGCGTCGATCGCGCCGTCGCTGTACAGCTCCGTGGTGAGGCAGACCTCGTACGTCTCGCCCTCGAAGATCTCGTGTAGGCAGGCGTCGATGTTGGCCAGGTAGGTGTCGCGATCCTCGCGCGGAGTGAACGACAGCGCTCCGGCGGTGGGCGGCGTCGGCGGCGGTGCGTCGGGTGCGTCCAGGAGCTCGCGTTCGGTCGAAGCCAGCCACGCACGGGCGGCGGCCTCGCCATCGCCCGCGGCGAGCGCGAGCAGGTGCACGCGGCGCCGCTCGTGGTCGAACGCGATCAGCCGGTCGCAGAAGACGAGCGCGGCGTCAGGCAGCGCCGATCGGTGCACGCCCTCGCCGCCCTTGAGCTCGTAGCCGAGGTACCCGGCGAAGCCGCCGGTGAAGTTCAGCGGCAGCTCCGGAGCGTCGGCCCGCAGGCGAGCGAGCTCGCGCTCGCAGTAATCGAGGACGTGCTCGTGCGACCGCACCAGCTTGCCCGCGCGCTGGACCGTGAGCTCACCCGTCGCCACGTCGTAACGCACGACCTGGCCGAGCGGACCCTCGGGAGCGCCCATGAACGAGAAGCGCGCGAGCCCGGGCTCCGCGAGCGAGCTGTCGAGCCACACAGCGTGCTCGCGCCCGCCATAGAGCGCGACGAACGCGGACTCGGGATCGCACCAACGCTCGAGCGTGCGGTGGTGGATGCGGACGGCGGAGGCGGGCCGGCGGGTGTGTCGTGGCACGGGCCGCGGAGCGCGTCGCCGCGCGTGCGTGAGGTCGCGGAAGTTGCGGGCCAGCGTGCGGCCGTGCTCGGTGCAGATCGACTCGGGATGGAACTGCACGCCCCACAACGGTCGCGCGCGGTGCTCGAGCCCCATGACGACGTGGTCGAGCGTCCACGCCGTCACGCGCAGGTCAGCGGGAACGATGCCGACGACCAGCGAGTGGTAGCGCACGGCGTCGAAGCCCTGGGGCATGCCCGCGAACAGGCCCAGCCCGTCATGGTGGATCGCGCTCGTCCGGCCGTGCATCACCTCGGGTGCATGGCGGATCGTGCCGCCGCTGACGTGCGCCAGGGCCTGGTGGCCGAGACAGACCCCGAGCACCGGCACCTGCGCGTGCTCGAGCGCCGCGGTCGAGACGCCGACGTCACGCGCGCGCTCGGGGCGCCCTGGCCCCGGCGAGATCACGATGTTGTCCGGCCGCAGCGCGGCGAGCTCCTGCCATGTCAGCTCGTCGTTACGCACGACGATCGGCTCGTCGCCGTTGACCTCGCCCAGCAGGTGGAAGAGGTTGAACGTGAACGAGTCGTGGTTGTCGATCAGGAGCGTGCGCATCGGCCCCGCGCTTACACTCTCGCAACGTTGGCACATGGTTTGCCAGATGCACCCGTCCTCGAGACGGTGGTGACGACGATCAACCCCGACGACAGCGTCAATTGCGCCGCGATGGGCGTCGAGTGGGGCGAGGGGCAGATCGTCATCAAGCCCTTTCGAGGTACCCGCACGCTGCGCAACCTGCGCGCCACCGGAGTCGCCGTCGTGAATCTGACCGACGACATCCTGCTGTTCTGCCAGGCGGCGCTCGGGGACCCGCGTCCGCCGACCCGGGCGGCGGCCGGCGTCCGCGGCGCGGTGCTTGCGGACGCATGCTCGTGGCGCGAGGTGCGCCTGGAGGAGATCGATGACGGCGAGGTGCGCGCCCGCGTCCGCACGACGGTCGTCGGCGGCGGTGTCGCGCGCGAGTTCCTCGGGTTCAATCGCGCGTCGTACGCGGTGCTGGAGGCGTCGATCCTGGCCTCGCGGGTACGGCTGCTCGACATGGAGCACATCCGGACCGAGCTGCACCGCCTGCAGGTGCTCGTGGACAAGACGGGCGGTCCGCGCGAGCGCGAGGCGATGGCCTATGTGCGCGCGGCGATCGGAGACTCTTGAAGGTCCGCGTCGAGGCGCCCGCTCGTCTGCATCTGGGCATGCTCGCGGTGGCCGGCGACGGCCCGCGCCGCTTCGGCGGGGTCGGGGTGGCGGTCAGCCGACCGGCCGTCGTCATCGAGGCGCGGCCGGCGGACGAGCTGGTCGTGGAGGGCGTCGAGGCTGAGCGCGCGCTGGTGTTCGCGCGGCGCTGCCGTGACGCGCTGGGGCTGCAAGGTGGCGGCCATCTGCGGATCGTCGAGGCGATCCCGCCGCACGTCGGGCTCGGGTCGGGCACCAAGCTCGCGCTGGCCGTAGCGCAGGCGCTGATCGCGCTGCGCGGGCGCAGGGTCGCCGCGCCGGCGCTGGCCGAGGCCGCCGGCCGCGCGGCCCGCTCCTCGGTCGGGCTGTGGACGTTCGCGCTCGGCGGCCTCGTCGTCGAGGGTGGGGTCCGGCGCGACAGCGAGCGCCCGTCACCGCTGCTCACCCGTCACGCGGTGCCGGACGAGTGGCGGATCGTCCTCGTCGTCCCGACCGCCGAGCCGGGGCTGTCGGGGACGGCCGAGAACCAGGCGTTCGCGCGGCTCGTGCCGTCCGCCGAGCGCTCGGCGGCGATCGCGCAGCTCGTGCTCACGTCGCTGCTCCCCGCGCTCGTCGAGCACGACGTCGAGGAGTTCGGCGGCGCACTGACGCGCGTCCAACAGCTCGTGGGCGACGCGTTCGCCGCCGTGCAGGGCGGGCGCTTTCACCCACGCGCCGGAGCGCTGGTCGAGGCGTTGCTCGACGGCGGAGCCGCCGGCGCCGGCCAGAGCTCGTGGGGACCAGCGGTCTACGGCGTGGTCGGAAGTGAAGCCGCGGGTCGCGAGCTCGCGAGCCGGATGGAGGAAATCGTCGGCGCAGCGGGGAGCGTGGCGCTCGTGAAGGTCGACAACCACGGTGCTCGGTGCGAGCGCGCATGAAGTTGCTCGTGAGCGTCGTCGACGCCGCGGAGGCGCGCACGGCCGCCGTCGCGGGCGCCGACATCGTCGACGTCAAGAACCCCGCTGAAGGCTCGCTGGGCGCGCCGTCGCCGGCGGTCATCGCCGCCGTGCGCGACGTGGTGGACCCCGGGCGCACGGTCAGCGCCGCGATCGGCGACATGCCCAATCTTCCCGGCACGGCGGCGCTCGCCGCCCTGGGCGCGGCGCGCAGCGGCGCGGCGCTCGTCAAGGTCGGCCTCTACGGCACGTCGACCGAGGACGAGGCGGTCGCGCTCCTGCGGGCGGTCCGCGACGCCGTCGCCGGCGTGGACGGCGCCGAGGTGGTCGCGGCGGCCTACGCGGACGCCCGGCGCGTGCCGCAAGCCCCGCTGGCACCCGAGCTCCTGCCGCGCGTGGCGCGTGCCGCCGGCCTCGCGATGTGCATGTTCGACACGGCGATCAAGGACGGCCGCGGACTGCTCGACTGGCTCACTCCCGACGCGCTGACGACTCTCGTCGCCGAAGCCCACGCCGCCGGCCTGCAGATCGCACTGGCCGGCGCTCTGCGAGCCGAGGACCTGCCCGTGGTGCGCGCTACAGGGGCCGACATCGCCGGCGTCCGCTCGGCCGCCTGCAGCGACGGCCGGCGCTCCGCCCCGCTCGACGCCGCCCGCGTCCGCGCCCTGCTCGCCACCACCCGCACAACCTAAAGGGACCGCACAACCTATAGGGGACAGTCCCCTTTAGGTTCGCGACGCCGCCGCACACGGCGCGACGTGGACCCGCTTGTCTAAAGGGGACAGTCCCCTTTATGTTTGCTACGCCGCGGCGCGCGGTGCGATGAGCCCGGCGACGTGGAGCCGGTGGGCGACCTTGCGGGCGCTCTTCGCGCACGTGGCCTCCGGGACGGCACCGCCCCACACGGCGGCGGCCTCCTGCGCCCGCTCCAGAAGCTCGCCGAGCACCTGCGCCGACGGCCGGGTCTCGATCAGGCAGCGCAGGCCGAAGCCGACGTGCCAGCGCTCGTCGCGCTCGACGCGCTCCACCCCCTCGCGCACGCCTGGGAGGGTGCCGTCGGCGAGCTCGTCGAGCAGCGCGTGCTGCCCGGCGTCGAAGACGACCCCTTCGAGCAGCATGTGGTAGAGGCTGACGCCCTCGCTGAGCCCGGTACGCCCCGCCGCGAGCTCTGTGGCCATCGCCGGCAGGCGCTCCTCGAACAGCTCGAGCATCGCCGGCGGGACGTAGGCGCGGGCCGCGGCGCGCCGCTCCTCGGGCGTCGCTCCCGGCAGCCCGAGCACCTCGGCGCCGATGCGGTCGAAAAGCCTCGCGTGGCGCTGCTCGTCGCGCCGCTGGAGGAAGAACACCCAGGCGATCAGGCTCTCTTGCGAGGCGAGCGTGGCCTCCCGCGCCGCGTCGGAGAACGGTGTCAGCTGTTCGGCGACGGCGTCCTCGGCCACGCAGAACCCGGCCAGCAGCGTCAGCAACCGGTCGCGACGCTCGGGCGGGAGCTCAGGCCATTGAAGGGCGTCCGGCGCCAGGTCGATGGCCATCGGATTCCACTGCAGGCGGGCCACGATCTGGGAGAAGAAGTTGGGCCAGAAGCTGCGCTTGGCGAGCACGAAATGCCCGGCCACGACACGCTCCCAGAGCTGCCGCTCACCCATGAATTCACGGTAGCAAGCCAATTCGCGTGCCCACGGCGGTCCCCCGTTCGATCAGCTCCACCACCCGTTCGGCCGCGATCACCCACGTTTCGAAGTGCGCGCCCTCGAGGACGGCCGGCAGGTACTCGTCGACGCCCCCGGGCCGCAGCGCCGCGAGCTCGGCGACGCTCAAGCGCGCGATCGGATCGCCGTCCGCCGGCCATTTCGCGTACAGGCCGTCGACGCCTTTGACGAGCACGAGCCGGCCGGCACCCACCCGGATCGCGACCCACGCGGCGATCGAGTCGGACGTCACCTGCCACGAAGCGGGCAGCGCGTGGAGCGGCAGCGCGGCAGGGAGGAGCACCGTGGTCCGTCCAGGGCCGAAGCGCGTGAGGTCGGCGCAGCGCTCGGCACCCGGGATCAGCTCGGCGAGCAGCCAGCCGAACTGCTCCATGCCGAGGATCGCCATGCGGTGCGCGGCTTCCGCGCTGAGCGCGAAGCGGCGGTCGGCGTCGCGTACGGCGTCGGCGAAGCCGGCGCCGCCGGGGACGACGAGCAGCGGATGGCGCTCGCCGAGCTCGCCGAGCGCCGCGCACAGAGTCTTGAGCGCGTCGTCGCCCGCGCCGCGGCCGAGCCCGCCGCCGACCTTGACGACGGTCAGCATAGGGGCCCGCTGAAGAATTCCGGTACGCCCGCTGCGGCACATCCGCGGCGCCTCGCGTCACTCACGATGCTCACGTGCCAGAGGCACGCATCACTATCGCGTGCGACCCGAGGCATCCACGACTGCACCACATCAGTCGGACCGACCATTCTTCACCGGACCCCGGGCCCTCGTGCCGCGAGTAGCGCCGCGAGCGCGACCGCGGGTGCCACCTCGCCACCGGTCGCGCCCCACGCCGCGGGGGGATCGGCGATCGGCCGTCCCAGATGCGCGGCCGCCTCGCGGGCAAGCATCGCGCCGGAGCCGGCCGCGACGACGGGCGCGCCGGGCGGCAGCGGACGCGCGACGCGGCGCGCCGCGGCCACGATCTGGCGCACCTGCTCGGCTGCCAGGTAGGCGGCGATCGCGTCGATCTCGCCCGCGTCCAGCTGGTCGACGTCGGAGCACACGAGCCTCGCGATGCGCTCGCGCGCGATTGGAACCGTGGCCGGTCGCCCGTCGGGCGTGGGGCAGTCATACGCGTCCTCGGTCAGCCCGCCGAGGACGAGGTGGACGTCGCCGCTGATCGCGAAGTACTCCGACGCCACCGGGCACCAGCCGCCGCGGACCGGCACCTGCGGCGCGATGGCCGCCAGGTTGGTTCGGAGCAGGCCCGTGTAGACGAGCTCGCCCGCCTGCAGGCGTTCGAGGTCGTTGCGGCCCGTCGCCGCGACGCGGCCCGCGACGAGTGCGATCACGTCGGCGGTCGTGCTGCCGACGTCGATCAGCAGCGCGTCCGGGTACGCCTCGGCGACCGCGAGGGCGGTCGCCACCCAGTTCGCGGCGGCGACGTCCCACGGCCGCGCGCGGGCTGCCTGCAGCGACACGAGCTCCCCGGCGGCCGTCAGCACGCGCAGCGGCCGGTCGCCGAGCGCGTCCTCGACGGCATCGAGGACGAACGCCACGCCTTCGCGCTTGGTCCGGAACGCGTCGGACAGCTCGGCGGTCATCGTGATCGCCACGGCGTCAACGCGACCGCCGGCGACCTCGGCGGCGACGTCGCGCAGCACGCGGGAGAGCGCGGCGCGGTCGCGCCAGACCTCGAACGGGCGCGAGACGGTCCGCAGCGTGCTCCCCTGCAGCCAGGCCGCCTTGGTGTTCGCGCCGCCGATGTCCATTGCTAGCGTGGCGAGCGTGCGGGTCGTGCCGGTCATCGATCTCAAGGCCGGCACGGCGGTTCACGCCGTGCGCGGCGAACGCGAACGCTACCGCCCGGTCAGCAACGTCAGCGCCGGCGACGACGGCGACCCGCTCGCCCTCGCACGCGTCTTCCGGTCCGAGCTCGGCCTCGAGGAGCTCTACGTCGCCGACCTCGACGCGATCACCGGTGAAGGCGAGCACCGCGAGACCATCGGTGCACTGGCGCGCGGGGCGCGCGTCATGGTCGACGCCGGTGTCAGCGAGCCGGAGCGCGCCCGGGCGCTCCTGGACCTCGGTGCGCAGCGGGTGATCGTGGGGTCCGAGACGCTGACCGGCCCGGAGGCGCTCGACCGGCTGCTCGTGGAACTTCCCGGAGGCACCGTGGTCTTGAGCCTCGACCTGCGCGATGGCGGGCTGCTGTCGCCCGACCCGGCGCTGGCGGGCCTGTCCGCGCTCGAAGCCATGGCGCGCCTGCATCGCGCAGGGCTGCGCGAGGCGATCGTGCTCGACCTGGCGCGGGTGGGCACCGGTGCGGGCCTGGACGTCGGGCTGATCGCGGACCTGCATGCCGCGTTCCCCGAGCTCGAGCTGCTCGCCGGTGGCGGCGTGCGCGACGCCGCTGACCTGCGCGCGCTGCGGGATGCCGGCGCGGCCGGCGCGCTCGTCGGCACGGCCCTGCACACCGGCGTCATCGGGTCGCGCGAGCTGGCCGAGCTTCGCTGACGACCGCCTCCAGGTGCGCGACGAGCGCCGCCGCCACGTCGGCGCCGGTCGCCTTCTGCAGTCCGCTCCAACCGGGGATCGAGTTGAGCTCCAGCAGGTAATCGCGCCCGTCGGCGGCGCGCAGAAGGTCGACGCCGGCGTAGTCGACGCCCACAGCGGCGGCGGCCTGGAGGCACAGGCGTTCTTGCGCGGCGGTGAGCTTCGCTCCACGCGCGCTGGCGCCACGCGCGAGGTTGCCTCGCCAGCCGTCGGTCACCCGCTCGATCGCCGCGAGCACGCGTCCGCCGACCACGAACGCGCGCAGGTCGCGGTCGTGCGCCAGCGTCTCCTGGAGGTAGTAGACGGCGCGCTCGAGCGCCAACGCGTGGAACACGCGGTAGGCGACGTCGGCGTCGTCGACCCGCGTCATCCCCGCGCCCATCGAGCCGAACAGCGGCTTGACGATCACGTCGCCGCCGAGCTCCGCGAACGCCTCGAGCGCGTCCTCGACGCGCTCGCAGGCGATCGTGCGCGGCGTCGGCACGCCGGCCTCGGCCAGCAGCGCCGAAGTGAGGAACTTGTCGATCGTCCGCTCGATCGCGCGCGGGCCGTTGATGCACGGCACGCCGCGCGCCTCGAGCGCGTGCAGCGCGTCGACGCGGAAGATCACCTGCTCCAGCGAGCCGCGCGGGATGCCGCGGACGAGCACGGCGTCGCAGCCATCGAGCGAGAGCTCGCGGCTGCGCACCGTGACGTCGCCGTCGATGCGCCCGAGCATCCGCGTCACCGGGACCAGGTGATGCTCGTGGCCGCGCGCCGCGAGGGCGTCGATCAGCTGCTGCGCGTGCCAGCCGCCGGTCGATCCCAGGATCGCGACGGTCAGCCCCAGAACGAGCGCTCCAGCACCTCGAGGTTGACCCGGCCGGCCTCGAAGCTGCGACCGCTCTCGACGCTCGTGAGCCTGATCTGCCCAGGGCTGAACAGCAGTGGATCGATCTTGTAGAAGTCGTATTCCGCGGCCTTGAACACGTTGCCGAACGGTTCCCCGTAGTCCGAGGACGCGGTGGCCGGAAGGCGCTCGACGAGCTCGCGCAGGATGTCGTCGTCGGCCTGGACCGTGAGGTGGACCTGGCCGCCGTAGAGCACGGCGTCGTTTGTCCGCCCGAGTGCCGCCATGTCGTCGCCCGCCACCGGCGGCAGCGGGCAGCTGCCGAAGCCCGCGACGACGCGGCGCACGTCGAAGTCGAGCTCGTGGAGCTTGTGCAGCGCGGTCTCCACGACGCGCGCCGCGATCTGCACGCTGCCGGTGACGGTTGCGGTCGGCGCCATCAGCACCGTCAGCGCCGCCGGTGGCACGCCGGCGCGCTCGGCCACGAAGCCGGCGACGTCGGCCGGCGGCGGCTCGCGCGTCTCCAGGCACAGCACGGCGGCGCTCGCCCGCTCGTCCCAGCCGAGCTCGTCATAGAGCTCCTCGGCGCGGATCAGCGCGCGCGCCGGCCCGCTGCCCATCGCGAAGTACCCGTCGCGATCGATCCGCCAGCCGGCGTACTGCGCGGCCAGGCACGCGATCGCGGGCCGGTCGGTGGTCACCGTGAGCGCGGGCAGCCAGCGACCTTCGAGCACGAGCGGCGAGTAGGCGACGGTCCCCAGCCCGGCCATGCAGATCTCGGCGAAGGACCGCCCCGCCTCGAAGCCGCCCGCGCCGCAGTCGATCAGGCGCGTGCCGTTCGACAGCGTCTCGACCTTGACCTGCAGCGCCTCGGCGTCGCCGGCCAGCCGGTCGGCGAGCGCCAGCGCACGGTCGTTCAAAGAGAGCGTCATGTCTTCTCCAAGATCAGGATCTCACCGCGCCGCAGTTCGAGCCCGTCGCCGCACCAGCGCGCGTAGCGACCGTCGAGGTGCTCGTCCGAGACGGGCAGGCCGAGAACGCGCAGCCGCCGCAGATACAAACGCAGGAACGGTGGGCGATAGACGGTGGAGAACACGAACGTCGCGAGCGGCGTCGCGGGCGCCATCGTGACGATCGAGCCGCGCCGCATGCCGGCTCCGGCGCGCGGCGCGAGCCCGCCCAGGGCGACGATCGTTCCGGCCAGCATGCGGAGCCCCGCGGCCTCGCCGACGGGTCCGGCCACCGCGATCAGCCCGCGTCGCAGACCGGCGCCGGCCTGCGCGCCGGCGGCACCGTGGACGACGATCTCGCCGCCGCGCATCCCCGCGCGCTCGCCGGAAGCGACGCCACCGAGGTGGCGCCCCGCCGAGCCGCGCACGACGAGCGTGCCGCCGTGCATGCCCGCACCCGCCCAGTCGCCGGCGTCGCCGTCGACGTGCAGTTCGCCGCCGCGCATGCCGGCGCCCGCGTGCATCCCGGCGTCGCCGGCGACCGTGAGCCGCCCGCCCGTCATGCCCGCGCCGACGAAGTTCACGCGCGACAGGTCGCCCGCCAAATGCACGTCGTCGCCGGAGCCCGACACCGCGAAGAACTCGCCGACGCGCGTGCGCTCGTTGCCGTGCCAGACGGGCAGCGCCTCGATCTCCGCGCGGCTCGCGCCGGCGAGGCGATCGGGTGAGAGCACCTCAGCCTCGAGCGACACCGCCGGTTGCTCGCGCAGCGTGAGCGTCAGGGTCATGGCATCAGCTCGCGGAGGTGGATGTGGTGGGGGCCGAGGTTGCCGCCGTAGTTGCCGGCCGTCACCTGGCTCGCTCCCGCCTCGGCGGCGGCCACGAGCCCGCGGCGCATCGCCTCGCGCACCGGCTCCAGCGCAAGCCCGTCGATGACGATCTCGAACACGGCCTCGACGTCCGGCGGCACGTCGGTGTGCTCGACCTGCCCGCGCAGGGTCGGGCACAGCACGTCATTGGTCGACGCCGGCAACGCGCTGTAGCGCGAGCCGACCTTGCTGCCGCTGCGCGCGATCCCGCCCGGGAAGGGCATGATCACGCCCTCGACCGAACGCATCGCGCTCGCCGCGGCCTCCGCCGAACGCAACGCCGACGAGGCGTCGCGGCCGAGCATGATGAGGTTGCCGCCGGCCACGCCCTCGACGACGCCGAAGCGTTCCTGGACGAGGAACTCGCCCTCCATCACCGGCACCCGCCAATAGCGCTGTCCGTCGAGCACTTTGCTGGCCTGGAACCCGTCGCCGAAGAAACGCAGCTGACCGCCGACGTCGACGGTGTGCTCGACGTCGTCGAGACCGTTGAAGCAGGCCGACGTCGGCGATGTGAGCACGCACTGGCCGACGCGCTCGACCAGTCGCTTGCCTACGCCCTCGCGGTCCATCGCGAACAGCAGCGCGCTGACGCCCGGCCGCCCGTCGGGCGTCTCGTCAGGAGCGAGCTCGCGCTCGATGCCGGCCTCGCACTTGCAGCCGATCACGGAGGTCGCGAAGCCGGTCATCGAGCGGCCGGCCTCCAGCGCCCACGCCGGGGTCGCCGCGGTGATCACGACCCGCGCGCCCCACATCGGGAACGCTTCGGCGAAGGTGTCCACGATCTCGGCGCCGCGCAGCTTCATCGCGGCTCCGCGGCGACGGTGCGCGCCGGTTCCAGCAGCCACGGCTCGCGGACGGGATAGCTCGAGAACCCCACGCTGTAGTGCTCCTCGAAGAGCGTTTCCAGCGTCGGCTCGATCGCCGCGTCGTACTCCGTGCCGACCCGCAGCAGGCGCCCCGATCCGGTCTCGCGCAGCTCGCCGTCCTCGACCACGGCGCGACCATCCTTGAAGACGTAGCGCGGTGCCTCGAACATCGCCTCACGGTCGGCGCGGTCGTCGTAGATCGTGATGTCGGCGTCGGCACCGACACCGAGGTGGCCCTTGTCGCGCAGCCCGAGCAGTCGCGCCGGCCCGGCGCGCGTGATGATCGCGATCTCCTGGAGCGTGTACTCGCGCTCGAGGTCGTCGAGCAGCACGGTGCGCCGCATCGCCTGCTGGTTCACCCGCCGGACCTGCGTGTTGCGGAACTCGCGGTCCATCAACAGGCGGATCAGGCGCGGGTAGCTGAGGAACGAGCCGCCGTTGGGATGGTCGGTGGAGAGCACGAGCCGCCACGGGTCGCGACTGAGCAGGAACAGCTCCAGGCCGATCCCCCACTGCAGCGCGTGCACGTAGTTGCGCTCGCGGTAGGTGAACGGGACGATCCCGCACCCCGTCTCGGCCTCGGTGTCGGCGTTGACCCAGCGGCCGTGGGTGATCTCGCTCAGGACGGCGGAGACCGGGGCGTCGGCGGTCATCGTCGTGGCCGGGCCGAACATCACCTGCCCGACGTCGGCGCTGAACTCCGGGTGCGCGCCGAGGTATTCGGCCAGCTCGGGCGCCCGCGAGCGCGGCCGCCCGCCGGCCCGTCCGCCATAGGCGTGGAACTGGATGTGGGCGAGGTGGGCGCGGCGCCCCTCGAGCGTGCGCAGCGTGTCGAGCGTCGTGCGGTAGTTGCCGGCCACGCCGAGGTTGTTGCAGTGGACGTGGACGGGGTGGGGGAGCCCGAGCTCGTGCACCGCGGTGGCGATCGTCTCGATCACCCGCCGCGGCGTCACGCCGGGGCCGTCGTCGTCCAGCGACGTCACGTTGCCCTCGCCGCGCTTGAACATCTCCACGCCGCCCGGGTTGACGAGCTTGACGCCGTATCCGCCGGTGGCCTGCAGCCACCACGCAACCGCTTCGCGTACCCGCTCCGGCTCGGTCCGGATGAGCTCGAAGAGCGGCAGGTTGTTGCCCAGCAGCACGAGGAAGGCGGCGTCGATGACCGGTGTGTCGCGCAGCTCGGCGAGCGTGTGGCGAGCCGCGAGCGGCGGTGTGGCGGCCTCGATGACGGTCGTGTACCCGAGCAGCGCGTAGCGGTAGCCGGTGGTGAACGTCGACGGAACGGTTCCGCCCGAACCGGAGCGCGTGGTCCCCGTCCGGTCGAGCACGTCGGCCCGGTGCTCGTCGGGCAGCAGCTTGCGCGCGGCGTTGACCTTCGGCCCGGCGATGTGGGCGTGGATGTCGACCCCGCCGGGCATGACGACCATCCCGCGGGCGTCGATCCGGCGCGCGTGGCCCGGCACGTCGGCGACGATCTTGCCGTCCTGGACGCAGACGTCGCGCACCTCGCCGTCGATCCCGTTCGCGGGGTCGTACACGCGCCCCGCGGCGATCCGCAGCATCAGGGGCTCCCTCCGATCGCGGCCAGCACCTCCTCGACGCTCGGTCGCTCCGCGGCCAGCGGGGCGCGGAGCGGGACCGGCACGCCGTCCATCCGGTGGACGGTACCCGGGATCTCGATCCCGTCGGCGGCGGTGACGAACGCGACCTGCGCCGCTCGTGCCGTTGCCGTGACGCGCGCGTCGACCACGATCGTGGGCAGCCCGCGCAGGTGCTCGGCGACGGCCGCCGGAGGGTCGGACGCCACCACGAGCGCCGCATCGACGTCGCCGCGCTCGAGCAGCGTGGCTGCGCCGGGCACCTCGCGCGGGTGGCCGCGGGCGAAGCTCACCGGCGTGGCGAAGCCGGTCTGCCAGGCGAGTACGTCCTCGGCCCCGCGGGCGTTGCCGTCGCCGCGCAGCCCCAACGTGACCGCGTGGCGGTCGCCGTTGAGGTCGCGCACGAGCGAGGCCAGTGCGAGCGCGGTGAGCTCGTCGAGCCAGCCGTGGATGAACGCCACGCGGCGAACGTCGAGCAGGCGCCGCGCGAGCTCGTCGAGCGCCGGCGTCCCGCCCTCCAGCCGCGCGCCGCCGACGCGCGCACGCAGTTCCCACAACGCCTCGAAGTCGTCGTCGAGCGCGATGAACGCATCGGCCTGCTCAGCGGTCGCCGTGCGCGTGGCGTCGACCACGACGAGCGACTCGACGCGCAGGCGCTCCAGCAGACGCGGATGGGTGACGACGGGGTCGGCCCGCCAGGCGACGACGAGCTCGGCGCGGTCGCGGATCTCACCGAAGGTCGCCGTGCTCGAGCCGACGGCCTGATAGGCGAACCCGGTCGCGCCCGCGGGATCGATCACGGCCCCGAGCGCCTCGGCCAGCGCCACCGCCTGGCGCTGTGCTTCGCAGCTCGTCCGGCCGAGACCGTAGACGAGCGGTGCGCGCGCTCGGCGCAGGATCGCGGCCGCGGCGGCCGCGGCTTCCTCGAGGCTGACCGCGCGGTCCTCGATGCGGGCGATCGGCGGCCGCTCGCCGAGCGCGAACCACGCGTCGCCGAGCGCGCACGTACGCTCCGGGCCGTCCGGCCCCAGCACGATGTCGTCGCAGGCGCAACCACAGCCCGCACACGTCGCGTCAGCCATCCGCGGGCACCTCCACGCGGAGCTCCGCGCGCACCCGCGCGGCGTGCTCCTGGACCGCTTCCAGCGCCGGCTGCGGCGTCGCCGCGGTCGCGACGACGGTGCAGATCGGGTGGCCCGCGGAGATGCGCTCGCCGGGGTGGGGGACATCGCGCACACCGCGCCGCAGCCACCGCTCGCTGTCGCCGATCGTCACGTTCTCGGTGGCGAACAGGACGGCCTTGGCGGCGGCGCTCGAACGCGTGGCCGCGAGGTGGGGCAGCTCGCCGGCGCACCCGCGCAGATGCGCGTCGAACACCCCCACGCCGTACGCGGACTCGATCGCCTCCAGCGAGGCGGTCGGGCGCGGGTTGACCTCGTGCGTCCACGCGCGTTCGGAGTCCCAGATGAAATCGACGCCGAACGCGCCCCGAAGGGCGAAGGCGGCCGCCAGGTGCGAGCAGATCGCGTGGGCCTGACCGAGCAGCGCCTCCAGCTCGCCGGCCGGTAGACGCGGCGGCGTGAGGTTCCCGCACCAGCGGTAGCCGCGGACGCCGAACGCCCGCTCGCCGACGAGCTGCTCGGTGAGCCCGAGCACGACGGCATCCACCCCGTCACCGACGGCGACCGCCGAGCATCCGAGGCCGTCGACGCGCTCCTGCACGAACGTCCCGGCGGGCAGCACCCCGCCGCGCCAGCCCCGCACGCGCGTTCCCCCGCCGCCGCGCAGCGGCTTGCGCAACCACCGGCCCGAACGGTCTTCCGGCGCCGTGACGCACGTCCTCGGGAACGCGAACCCGGCGTCACGCAGCGTCGCGCCGAGCCGGGCGGGATCGCGCACCGCGCGCAGCGTCCCGGGCGCGTTGCCCAGCAGCGCGTGGCGCTCGGCGAGCCGCGCGACGAGCGCGGGATGGTTCTCGAAGCTGGCGCCGTAGACGACGTGGCCCGGCGGTTCGGCGATCGCGGCATCGACGAGCGCGCTCAGCCGGCCGGCCGTCATGACGCGATCCGCGCGCCTGCGCAGATCGAGGTCACCGAAGAGATCGAACGCGAGCACCGGCCGACCGTCGCGCTGCGCCAGATCGGCGAGCATGCGCGCGCTCAAGGCGATCAGAAGTACTGGGTCACGCGGTCCGACGGCGTCACAGCATACGCTCGATCAGCGCGACGAACAGTGTCGATGTCACAAGATCGGCGCTCGTCCCGGGGTTCAGCGCGTTGCCCTGCGCGCGCAGCGAGCCGTCGAACGCCTGCACCGCACGGCGGCCCGCGGGGGTGCGCACGCCGCCGGCGGCCAGGACGTCGCGGGCACCCGTCGACACCCGCGCCGCCGCGTCGGCGCCGCGCTTGCGCGCGATCAGCGAATCGGGAGCCCGGTCCAGCAGCCGGAGGTGCAGCTCGACGATCGCGTCGCGCACCGCGAGGCCGTCGCCGAGCGCGGCGGCGAGCGCGGGGAGGCCCGTGTCGAACGTCAGCGCGTAGCCGGTGACGTACTCCGAGGCGATCGAGTCGCGCTCCGCGGCGGCGGCCATCGCCTCCCGCAGGCCGATGTCCGGCTCCGAGCGCACGTCGTGCTCGACGCGCTCGCTCAGCCCACCCGCCCCGGCGAGGCGGATCGCCGTGTATGCGGCGCGCGCATCGGCGATGTCGAGCGCGCCCAGCGCCGCGTCGAGCCGTTCGCGCAGCGGATCACCGTCCAGCGCGCCCTTCGCCAGCGGTGCGAGCAGCAGCGCGATGCCGAGGTTCGTGTTCGACGGCGCCACGCGGCGCGACGCCTCGACCGCCGCGAGGACCGTCTCGCCGACGCCGCGCTGACCCGCGCGCCCCAGTTCGGGACCGACCGCGATCGCGCTGCGCAGCATGTCCTCATAGGTCGTGTCGTGGAAGTCGTGGGTCGGCGTGATGTTGCCCGGCTTCTCCGCACTGGCCTCCAGCACGCAGGCCAGCTGAGCGGCACCGGCGACGCTCTCAGCGCTACGAACGGTCGCCATCGGCGCACGTGCGGACGATCGCACCGAACCCGCTTGACCCTCCGAGGCGCGAGAGGTTAGAGTCGCCGCCCCGTTCCCTGAGTTCCTCAGGCATATCCGGCAACCATAGAGAGGACGGGTCATGGCACCGACCTTGCTGGTAGGAGAATCGCTCGTCGGCGACGGCAACGAGGTCGCGCACATCGACTTGCTGATCGGTTCCAAGAGCGGGCCGGTCGGCGAAGCGTTCGCAAACGCGCTCGTCAATCAGAAGGACGGCTTCACGAGCCTGCTCGCGGTCGTGGCGCCGAACCTTCCCGCCAAGCCCGACACGATCATGTCCAACAAGGTCACGATCAAGGGCGCCACCCAGGCGGTCCAGATGTTCGGGCCCGCGCAGGCGGCCGTCGCCCGCGCCGTCGTCGACTCGGTACGCGAGGGTGTCATCAGCGAGGGCGACGTCGACGAGCTCTGCATCATCGTCGGCGTGTTCATCCACTGGGACGCCACGGACGACAAGCGGATCTTCGACTTCAACTACCAGGCCACGAAGGAGTCGATCGCGCGCGCCCTCGCCGGCGAGCCGAGCGTGCAGACGGTGCTCGATTCCTCGGAGGCCGCGCGGCACCCGTTCGCGGCCGGCGTCGAGGGCTAGTCGACGGCTCGGCTGGACGGCCTCTGCGCCGTCGTGACCGGCGCGAGCAGCGGCATCGGACGTGCCATCGCCGAGGCTTGCGCCGCCGAGGGCGCCTCCGTCCTGCTCACGCACCGCGCCTCGCCCGAGCGCGCGCAGACGGTCGCCGAAGCGATCGCGGCGCGCGGCGGGCGCGCGCAGGTCTGCCAGGCCGATCTCGCGACGCGCGACGGCTGCGAACGGCTCGTCGCCGAGGCGAGCGCGCGGCTCGGCCACCTCGACGTCTGGATCAACAACGCGGGCGCCGACGTGCTCACCGGCGAGGCGGCGACGTGGGAGTGGGAGCGCAAGCTCGACACGCTGCTGGCGGTGGACCTCAAGGGGACGATCTCCTGCTCCTACGCGGCCGGAGAGATCATGCGCGGACAGGAGCGAGGTGGGACGATCCTCAACATGAGCTGGGACCACGTCGTGGTCGGCATGGCCGGGGAGAACCCACAGCTGTTCGCCGCGGTCAAGGGCGGTGTGCTGGCGTTCAGCAAGAGCCTCGCGCGCGCCCTGGCGCCCGAGGTGCGCGTCAACGTCCTCTGCCCGGGGTGGATCGAGACCAGCTTCGGCGAGCAGGCCGATCGCGAATTCCACCGCTCGGTCGCCGATGACACGCCGCTGGGCCGCTGGGGCGACCCGCGGGACGTGGCGAACGCGGCGATCTACCTCGCCTCGCCGGAGGCCGCGTTCGTCACCGGCCAGGCGATCAACGTCAACGGCGGCGTCGTGATGTGACCCGAAGGAGAGAGTGCGATGGAGCGGACAAAGCCCAAGCCGACGCCGTACGAGCTCGACGAGGTCGAGGGCAAGCTCAAAGCGGCGGGCCTCGACGACTGGTACCTCGAAGACGGCTGGATCCGCCGCAAGTACAACACCGACGGCTGGCCGTCGACGCTGATGCTGGTCAACGCCATCGGGTATCTCTGCGAGCAGGCGTGGCACCACGCCGACCTGTCGGTGACCTGGGGCAAGGTCTGGGTCAAGCTGCGCACCCACGCCAGCGGCGGCATCACCGACAATGACTTCGAGCTGGCGCGGCGGATCGAGGACGTCGTGCTGTGGCGCCCGGTGCAGGACAGCACCCTCGAGGGCACGCCGAACAAGTTCGTCTTCAGCAAGGGCGGGCGCTAGCGGTCTCCGGCGGTGGCCGATCGCTATCTGTTCGTGACCGGCAAGCTCGCGGCGCCCGCGCTGCGCGAGACGCTGCAGCGCGCCGGGCTGCCGTTCGACTACGACGTCGCGGTCATGAAGATCACGGTCGCCGCGCTGATGTCCACGGAGTGGATCGCCCACCGGCTCGAGGTCACATCCGACGTCACGCGGATCATGATCCCGGGCTCCTGCCAGGGCGACGTCGCCCTGATCGGCGAGCGGTTCGGCGTCCCGGCGGAGAAGGGGCCGGCCGACCTCAAGCGCCTGCCGGCGTTCTTCGGCCAGGCCGACGCCCGCTCGCGCTACGGCGAGCGCGACGTCCGCGTCTTCGCCGAGATCAACCACGTCCCGCACCTCGATCGCGAGCAGATCGTCGCGGCAGCGACCTACTACCGCGAGGCGGGCGCGGAGGTGGTCGACCTCGGCCTGTCGATGGACCGGACCTGGCTCGACGAGGGGCCATCGGTGATCGCCGACCTCAAGGCCCGCGGCTTCACGCTCAGCATCGACACGCTCGACCCCGACGAGATCCTGATGGCCGATGCCGCGGGCGTGGACTACGTGCTCAGCCTCAACGGGCACAACCGGCACCTGGCGGCAGAGCTGCGCGCGACGCCGATCCTGATTCCGGACACGCCGGACGACCTCGACAGCCTCGACGCGACGATCGCGCACCTGCAGGAGCTCGGCAAGCCGTTCCTCGCCGACCCGATCATCGAGCCGATCGGCACCGGTTTCGCGACCAGCCTCGGCCGCTACCTGGACGTGCGCCGCCGTCACCCCGACATCGAGCTGTTCATGGGCATCGGCAACCTGACCGAGCTCACCGAGGCCGACACCACCGGCGTGACGGCGATGCTGCTCGGCTTCTGCCAGGAGCTCGGGATCCGCAACGTGCTGACCACCGAGGTCATCCCCTGGGCGCGCGGGGCCGTCCGCGAGGCCGTCCTCGCCGCCCAGCTCATGCATTTCGCCCAGCAGGAGGGCACGC
This sequence comes from Solirubrobacter ginsenosidimutans, assembly GCF_027587205.1. Next base: position 26,614 of record NZ_JAPDOD010000004.1, on the reverse strand, counting down.
CGCCCAAGCACGTCGACGGCCGGCTGCTGACGATCAAGGACGAGGACTTCCGCCCCTACACGGAGGCCGAGCTGCGCGAGCTCCAGGCGAGCATCACCGACCCCAACGTCCGGATCTTCACCGATGCCGAGTGGATCTACGCGTTCAACGCCGAGCAGTTCGTCAAGGGCACCGACATCAACCAGATCTTCGACGCGCTCGGCGTCGACGAGCCCACGCACGCCTTCTACTTGGGCAAGGAGCTGATGAAGGCGTCGATCGCCCGCGGGCTGGGCAAGAACTACCGCCAGGAGTCCCCGCTGGACTGGGGCTACCTGACGTTCGACGAGCCACGCCGTGACCGCGTCCGCCTCACGGCCCGCTCGCGCCGGCCATCCGAGGAGGAACCGTGAAGAAAGTCCTGCTCCAGCTCGATACCGACGAGCACCCGAGCCCGTTCGACGCGATCGTCGCCCACGACGCCGGCGTCGACGTCCTGCTCTCCCACGGCGGCGTGAAGCCCGATGACGTCCACGGGCTCGTCCAGGACGCGTTCTTCACCCGCGGGGTCGATGACCTCAAGACGATGGCCGTGTGGGTCGGCGGCAAGCGCGTCTCCGCGGGCGAGGAGGTCTTCGGCAAGGTCCAGAAGGCGTTCTTCGGTCCCTTCCGGGTCTCGGTGATGCTCGACTCCAACGGCTGCAACACGACCGCGGCAACGACGATCGCGCGGATCGCGAAGGCGCGCAGCCTCGCGGGCGACCGCGCGGTCGTCCTCGGTCTCGGGGCCGTCGGGCTGCGGTCGGCGACGCTCCTGCGCGACGAGGGCTGCGAAGTCACGGCGGTCGCGATCCCGCCCGACCTGTTCGGCGATGACCGGCCCTATCGCAAGCCGAGCGGCGTCGGCGCCGCTGAGGAGCTCGGCCTCGACGTCCGCGAGCCGGCGGATCGCGGCGCGCTCGAGTCGGTGCTCGACGGGGCGCAGCTGGTCCTGTGCAGCGGGCCTGCCGGTGTGCAGGTGCTGCGGGGCGACTTCTGGACGCGGCACCCGACGCTCGAGCTGCTCGCCGACTACAACGCGGCGGAGCCGCTCGGCCTCGAGGGCACCAAGGCCACCGACGACCTGGCCTCCCACGACGGCAAGCTCGTGCTCGGCGCGCTGGCCATCGGCGGTCCGAAGATGAAGGTGCACAAGGCCTGCGTGCGGCGGATGTTCGAAGCCAACGACCAGGTGCTCGACACCGATGCCGTCTACGCGATCGCGAAGGAGCTCGTTTGAGTCCACGTGTCGCAGGGGTCGACCCTGGCACGGTCTCCTTCGACGTGTGCGTGCTCGACGGGGGCGAGATCGTGTTCGAGCGAAGCTTCCGCACGGTCGACGTGGGCGCCGACCCGGCGCCGCTGGTCCAGGCGCTCGCGCAGCAAGGCCCGTTGGACCTGGTGCTCGGCCCGGCCGGATACGGCCTGCCGCTCGTTCCGGTCGCACAGGTGGGAGAGCGCGAGCTTGCGCTGATGCTGCTGCTGCGCGAGGACGAACCGCACGGTCGCGTCGGCGTCGGCGGGATGCGCTCGATCGTGCGCGCCCTGATCGCGGCGGGTCTCCCGCTGGTGTTCGGTCCCGGCGCGATCCACCTGCCGACGATCCCGGCCTATCGCAAGTACAACCGCATCGACATGGGGACGGCGGACAAGGTGGCCAGTGCCGCGCTGTGCATCGCCGACCAGGCGCGCCGCCTCGGCGTCGGGTACGCGGACACGTCGTTCGTGATGCTCGAGCTCGGCGGCGCGTTCAGCGCAGCGCTCGCCGTCGACGGCGGGCGCATCGTCGACGGGCTCGGCGGCTCGTCGGGTCCGATCGGGGCGCGGGCCTGCGGCGCACTCGATGCGGAGGTGGCGTACCTGCTCGGCGCCGCACTCTCGAAGCGCACCGTGTTCAGCGGCGGCGCGCTCGACCCGCGCTCGGAGGGAGTGCAGGCACTGCGCGACGACCCGCGTTTGAGCGAGGGATGGCTCGCCCTGGAGGAGGGCGCGGTCAAGGCCGCGCTCGCACTGACCGCCGCCGTGCCGGCGCCGCGGGAGATCCTCGTCGTGGGGCGCTCGGCGTCAGCCGTGGTCGGCGCGCTCGAGACGCGGCTCGCCCACGTGGCGCCGGTCCGGCCGACCGTCGGCCTCAAGGCCGCCGCGCACGGTGCGGCGATCATGGCCGACGGTCTTGCGGGCGGGGGCTACTCAGCGCTCGTCGACCGCCTCGGCATCCGGGAGGCGAGCGGCTCTGCGCTCGATCACCTCAGGCTTCACGGCGCCGACTCGATCCGGCTCCGTTGAGCCATTCGCGGATCGTCGTGTGGTGCGCGGCGCCGTCGTCGCGCACCTCGCCGAACAGGCCGTGGCGCTCCGCGACGACCGTGTGCTCGTGGATCGACTCGGTGTGCTCTTGGCGGGCTGCGACGAACGCGTCGCCGGTGAGGTCGGCGAAGCCCTCGAGCGTGCCGCGAATCGCGGCGTGCACGCAGTCCTCCGCGGTCCTTGCTCGACGCGTGGCCTTCTCGACCACCGCGCCCTCGTCGGAGCGCTTCATCAGCTCGTAGATCTCGCTGGACATCGAGTTCTCGACGATCGCCAGCAACTCGAGCGCGTCCACCTCGCGGTCGCACTCCTCGGGCAGGCCCAGGTGCAGCGTGCCCAGGCCGCGCTGATCATGCGTCGCGACCGGCACGGCGTCGAGGATCGCGGCGATCCGGTCGTCGCCGAACCCGTCGGCGGCCAGACGCTCGCGCGCGCGGTCGGTGACCAGCCGCTGCGCGAGCGGGGCCGCGGTCATCCCCTGCGCGGCGACGCCCACGAGCCGGCGGGTGCCGCGCTCGGACGCGACCGCCGTGCCGAACAGCGTGAAGATCTCCTGCGTCGCGATGCCGGACACCGGGGCCGGCTTGTGCTCCGGGTAGCGGGCTGCGATCGTCACCTCGGCGCGCAGCGCGTTCAGGCGCTGGCGCACCTCGACGGCCATGCGCTGGGCGATCTGCTCGGCCGCGAAGCCACCCGACTCCGGTACCGCCGCGCCGATGACGTCTCTGACGACCGCGTCGAAGCGAAGGCTGCGCGTGCGCACGCGTTGCGGACCGGGATCGACGAAGCACGAGAGCTCGGCGTGGTAGAGCTGCTCGGCACCGCCGAGACCGATGCGGACGACCTTCTCGACGTTCGTCACGCCGGCGCGCGAGAGCGACACTCCAGATGTCTTAGCAGTCGATCGGCTCCAGCGATTGGGTCACCGCGGTCTTCAGCGACGTCGCGGCGTTCTTGGCCTGCGTCTCGGCGTCGGACGTCGCCAGCCCCGTGACGGCCTGCCGCGCGATGTCCTTTAGCTGGGTTCCGAACGCGGTCACCGCGTCCTGGACCTGCTGCTTGCGGTCGGGATTCAGATCGGCCTGCGCGTCCTTGATCTTCTGCAGGTCGCTCGTGATCGCGGTCAGCGCGGAGGTGACGCTCGTCTTGGTCGCGGTGTCGGCGGTGAGCGAGGTGAGGCTCTCCACCTGGGTCTGAATGTCGGCCCGGGCGGCGCACACCGTGCTCGCGGCCTGGTCCTGCGGTGTGGCCGGTGCTTTCGTGGCTGCCGGGCTCGACGTGGACGGCTCGTCCGAGGAGGAGCCGCAGCCGCCCAGCGCCACGGTCGCTGCCACGCACACACAGGCCGTACGTGTGGTGATGCGCTTCATGAGTCGTCTCCGTGAGTCGTGGTGCCGCGAAGCCTTCGCCGATGACGGTCTTCACGCATCGTCCCGTTGGGGTGATGTGCTGCCCGCCACCTCTCGGAGAGGATTGACCGATGAGCGCACAGAGCCAAGATCCGGTCGACCTCTACATCGCGGCCTACGCCGACCCCGACGCGGCCCAGGCGGATTGGGATGCCATCAAGGCGCTCGCCAAGGACGACGTGATCACGGTCGATGCGCTCGTGCTGGTGAGCCGCGACATGGACGGCAAGATCGACGTCAAGGACAACTTCCACGTGGTCGGCGTCGCGGCCGGGCTCGGGGCGGCCGGCGGCCTGCTGATCGGGCTGATCTTCCCGCCCGCGTTCCTGGCCTCGGGTCTGGTCGGCGCCGGACTCGGCGCGGGCGTCGGCGGCTTGGTCTCGCACGCGAGCAAGCAGGACATCAAGGAGCAGGTCGCCGCGTCCCTTCCGCCTGGCAGCTCCGGGATCGTCGCGCTGTTTGAAGACCGCTGGATCGAGGACGTGCAGAAGGCGACGGCGAAGGCGGACAACGTCGTCAAGCACGAGGTCGACAAGGACAGCGCCGAAGCGGCCAAGAAGGCCGCGGCCGGCGCCGCATAGACGCACCGCCGCGGAGTCAGGGCGAGCGCCTAGCCTTGGGCCATCCAATAGGGGGCACCATGGCAACGATCCACTTCACGACCACGACCACCGCGACGCCCGAGCAGTTCATCGCCGCCGTCACCGATTTCGGGCCGGGACGCTCGCAGATCTTCGGCAACACCGACGACAGCCAGCTCAAGGTCCACGACCAGGGACCGGACTGGGCCGACGTCACCGAGGGCAAGGGGCCGGCGTGGGAACGGCTGCGCTACGACTGGTCGGACCCGACCCGAATCCGCATGACGACGACCGACTCGAACACGTGGGGCGGAGCCTCCGGGCACACCTACACGTTCGACCGGCGGCCCGACGGCACGACCGGCGTCGACGTGGTCGTCGTGCGCGAGGGCAAGAACCTCAAGGGGCACGTGATCGGGGCGCTGCTCGGGCTGGTCGGCAAGCGCGTGTTCAGCGGCCAGTTCGAGAAGACGGTCAAGGCGATCGAGGCGCGTCCCGCGGTGTGATCGTCTTCCGGGTACCGCCGACGGCGGTGGAACGGGTGGGGTTCTCCTACTCGCCAACGCTTGAGGCGGTGCTGAGCTTGCACGTGCTGGTGGAGCCGAAGCATCACCCGGTCCAGCACGAGTGGGTGCGGGCGATGCGCCGGCTGTCGCCGGCGCTCAAGCGCGAGATCGACGTCTTCGCGTTCGCCTACCGCGCCTATTTCCCGGAGTTCTTCTTCCCGTCGGCGGCGGGGGAGTTGCTCGACTTCGAGGGGGAGCTGCGGCGGTTGCGTTCGATCGATCCCGAGCTGGCGCGCCTGGAGTTCGCGACGCCGTCCATCGGCCCGTCCGATGCGGTCGTGGCAGCGCTGTTGCTCGACGATCCCGGCGCGCTGCTCGAGCGGTTTCTGACCCTGCTCGAGGATTACTGGGAAGAGGCGTTCGCGCGGGAATGGGAGCGGATCGAGCCCGACCTCGCGGCGAGCGTGAGCGAGGCCGGTCGCCAGATCGAATCGGATGGCCTCTACGCGCTGTTGCGGGGGCTTTGGCCGGAGGTGCGCTGCGATGCCGAGCAAGGGAGGTTCTGGCTCGATCGCCCGCATGACCACGAGGTGCAGATCGGGGCGGACGATCGGCTGCTGCTGGCGCCCAGCACGTACGTATGGCCGCACGTCCGCGTGAACTGCGACGCGCCGTGGCCGCTCGGGCTGATCTTCCCGGCCTCCTCGATCGTGCGCGAGGCGCGGCCGCGGATCCCGCCCGCGCAGCTGGTGAGCGTGCTGCGCGCGCTGGCCGACGACACACGGCTGCGGGCACTGCGGTTGATCGCGGAGCGCCCGCGCACCACGCAGGAGCTCGCGCCACTGGTGGGAGTGACCGAGGCGGCGCTCTCGAAGCAGCTTCGCGCGCTCGCCGACGCGGGGCTGCTGGACCGCCGGCGTGAGGGCTACTACGTCCTCTACCGGCTCGTTCCCGAGCAGATCGAAGCGCTCGCACCGAGCCTGGGCTCGTTCCTGAGCCCAGCCGAAGACTGATTCGCTATCTGCCGAATCAGTTGATGCGTCTCCATCGCGTGGCCACCATGCGCTGCGCATGGGACTCCTGAGACAACGAGACTTCCTCCTGCTGTTCGTCGGGCAGGGCGTCTCGCGGCTCGGCGACGGCCTCTACACCGCCGTCGTGATCTGGCTGGCGTGGAGCCTGTCGCACGATCCCGGCTCCGTCGCGCTGGTGACGACGGCCGCATACGCGCCGGCGTTCCTGGCAACGCCGATCGGTGCCTCCTACGCGGACCGCCACGACCGCCGGCGGCTGATGATCGCCACCGACCTCGTCCGAGCGGCCGTGGTCGCCGTCGCGCCGATCCTGCTCGCCGCCGGCGCGTTGAACCTCACCCTGCTGGCCATCGGGGTCGCCCTGCTGGCGCTGATCGGCGCGCCGTTCTCCCCGGCGCGAAACGCGCTCGTGCCGCAGATCGCTCCGGCCGGGCGCTTGCTGGAGGCCAACGGCCTGCTGCAGGTCTCCTTCCGCGCCGCGTTCTTCGTCGGTCCGCTCCTGCTCGCGCCGTTGCTCGCGGTCCTCTCCCTGGAGCTCGTGCTGGCGCTGAACGTGCTGACGTTCCTCGCCTCCGCGGCCACGCTCGCCGCGATCCGGGTGCGCCCCGCCGCCGCGGGCGGTCAGGCGGTCGGGCTCCGGGAAGATCTGCTGGCGGGCTTCGCCGCGCTGCGGGCCGAACCGGACGTGCTCATCGTGATCCTCACGTTCGTGCTCGCGCTCGTCGCGGCCAGCGGCTTCCTGACCGTCGGCGTCGTGGCACTCGTCGGCGACGGCTTCGGCGGCGGCAACGGCCAGTACGGGTTGCTGCTCGGCATCGCCGGCGTCGCCGAGGTCTTCGGTGCGCTGGTGGTCGCGCGACTGCGCCTGCGTGATCTCGCCATCACCGCGGTGCTCGCCTGGGCGCTGCTCGGCGCGTTCCGGTTTCCGCTCGGGCTCGCGGGGACCCCGGCCGTCGCCGCGGCCCTGCTCGCCATCACGGGGTTCGCGTCCGCCCTGACCGACATCCCGCTGATCGCGCTCGTGCAGCAGCGGATCCCGGACCGTCACCTGGCCAAGGCGCTCGGCCTGTGGGAGGCCGGCATCGCCGGCGCGCTCTCGATCTCGCCGTTCATCACCGCGGGGACGATCAGCCTGGTCGGTGTGCGGAACGCGTTCATGGTCTCCGGCGTGGCGCTCATCTCGATCGCCACGATCGCCGCGGTCATCATCACCCGGCTCCGCGTGTCACACCCTGCCCGCGAGGCGATCAGCGAAGCGCGCTAGCCGCGCACGACGATCTGCTTGCCCTTGGGGAGCGCGGCGACGGTCGCGCGGTCGATGTTCAGGTGGGCGGCGACGAGCTCGGGCGGCGTCAATGCCATCCACTGCTCGAGGGAGACGTCGGCGTAGCGGTCCGCGCGGAACAGCTCGAGGAAGCGCAGCGTCGTGGTGCCCGTGTTCTCGATGTAGTGGCCCATCGGAAACGGGACGGAGCCGACGTCGCCGGCCTGGAAGTCGAAGGTCGCGGCCGTCCCCTGAGCGCCGAACACGGTCATTCGCGCCTGTCCGTCGAGGTAGTACTGCCACTCGTCGGCGTTCGGGTGCCAGTGCAGCTCCCGCATTCCGCCGGGGTCGACCTCGACCAGCGCCGCGGCGATCGATGCCGAGGCGGGGAAGTTCGAGGAGTCGACGATCTTGACCCGGCCACCGGGGCAGCTGACCGGCTTCTGCTGGGTGAGCCGGTACGTCAGGCTGTCAGGGACGGTCCCGGCGGGTGAGTGGACCGCGTCGGAGCTGAGCGGGCCCGGCACGACGCCTTCGAAGATGTAGCGCTCCTGCTCGCTCGGAAGGTGTGCGAAGGTCGACTCCGGCAGCCCGAAGTTCTTGGCCAGCACGCTGGGCGGCGTGTGGTCGAACCAATCGCAGATCAGGAACGTCTCGAACTCCGAGAACGCGCCGTCGTCGAAGACCAGCAGGAATTCGCAGCCGTCCTTCAGACCCTGGATCGAGTGGGGGAGCCCGGCGGGGAAGAACCACAGGTCGCCCGTGCCGACGTCGTCGATGAAGTTCCGGCCTTGGGCGTCGATCGCCGTCACGCGGGCGCTGCCGGAGAGCATGATCGCCCACTCCCCGGCCGCATGCCAGTGCAGCTCGCGGATCGCTCCCGGCTTCAACTGCATCTGCACGCCGGCGATCGTCGTGGCGACCGGCAGCTCGTGGACCGTCACCTGACGGGTCCAGCCGCCCGGCGTCACCCGCGTGTGTGCCGCGTCGAAGGAGAATTTGAGGTTGGGCAGTTCGCCGGCGTCGGTACTCGGCGGATTGAACGCGTCGGGGCCCGCGGGCGGCTCGCCGGCGGCGGACGCTCCCGCGCCGCCCGCGCTCGCCAGCTTGACTCCGCCCGCGCCCGCGGCGAGCGCGGCGCCGCTGACGAGCAGGTCCCTGCGGTTCAACGGGTGTCGCATGGCCGCATCGTCCGCGCGCGGCCGCCGCGTGACAGCTGACCCAGACTTCACGTCCTGCCTGGCCCGGAGGCCAGCGTCACGCCGCGCGGGCGTCCGCGATCGGCAGCGTGGCGGCGACCAGCGTCCCCCGGCCCGGCGGGCTCACGACCCGCAGCTCGCCGTTGTGCGCGGCGGCTCGGTCGCGGAGCCCGAGCAGCCCGGTGCTGGCGTCGCAACGCGCGCCGCCGACGCCGTCGTCGCGGACCGCGACGCGCAGCACGGAGCCGTCGATGGTCGCGCAGATCTGCACCTCGTCGGCCTCCGCGTGCCGGACGGCGTTGGTGAGCGCCTCCGCGACGATGAAGTAGGCCGTCGCCTCGAGCGCGGGCGGCAAGCGCTGCGCGGTCACCTCGACGGACACGGGGAGACGGGCGCGCGAGACCAGCGCTTCGATCCCGCCGCGCAGTCCCCCGCGCGTGAGCGCCGAAGGCAGGATCCCGTGCGCCAGCTCGCGGAGCTCGTAGTTGGCGGTGCGGGCGTGCGCCAGGGCCTCGTCGACCAGCTCGCGCGCCGGTCCGGTCACCCCGGCCGCCTCGAGCTCCTTGCGCGCCTCCGTCAGCGTCACGATCGTGTTCACCAGGCCGCGTTGCGCGCCGTCGTGCAGGTCGCGCCGGATCCGGCGCAGGGCGTCGTCGCCGGCGGCCACCACGCGGGCACGCGAGGCGCTGAGCTCCGCCCGGCTCTCGGCGGTGGCGATCACGATCCCGACGAGCTCGGCGAAGCCGGCCATCCGCCGCTCAGCGTCCGCCGGCAGCGGCCCGCGGGTCGTCGAGACCACGACCGCCCCCCAGAGGCGCCCGTCGACCATGACGGGGCTCGCGACCGTCGACCGGCCTGGGTGGCGCGCGTCGTCGGCGACCGGGCCGGACGCGCGGCTGCGGAGGTCGTCGTCCTGGCGCGCGGAGCGGCGGGTGCGAAACACCGTCGTGATGGCCATGGTGTCGTCGAGCGCGACCCTGCGGTCGTGGGGCAGGACGTCGGTGCACGGCCCCACCCCGGCCACGATCGTGGCGGCGCCCTCGGGCTCGTAGCGAACGACGGTCGCGTCCTCGCCGCCGAGGAGCGGACCGAGCTCGGCGGCGATCGCAGCGAAGATGTCCTGCCGGTGCCCGCCGCCGGCGACGGCCGTCGCGAGGCGCCGCAGCGCCGCCTGCTCGTCGGCCAGCGCCCGCGCCGTCTCGGGGAGCGGTGTCGGGCGCAACCGCGGCTCGGTGAGCTCGCGCAGGAGGTAGGCGTCGTGGTCGAGCGACTCCGCGTACCCTCGCTCTCCGGCGGGCAGGAGCAGCTCGCCGCCGTCGGGCGGCACGTCGAACCGCGTGCCCGCCAGCCAGCCGCCGTCGTCGCTCAGGACCCGCCCTGACCGCGTCAGCAGCGCCCGGCGACCGCGCGTCTCGGTCAGCTGCCGGTCGTAGCGCTTCCGCAGGCGGGCGTCTTGATCGCGCAGCAGTTGGCGCAGGTGCGACTCGACGGCGCGTGCCGCGGCGACGACGACGGCCAGACTGTGCGGCTCGACGTTGTGGCACAGCCCAGTCAGATCGATGACGCCCAGGAGGTCACCCGTCTCGGGATCGTGCACCGGCGCCGCCGCGCACGTCCAGGGCTGCACCACCTCGACGAAATGCTCACCGGCGAAGATCTCGACCGCGTGATCCGCTGCCAGCGCCGTCCCCACGGCGTTGGTCCCGCTGTCGTCCTCGCTCCACAGGGCGCCCTCCGTGAAGTTGAGCGTGTCGGCGGCCTGCGAGCGTACGCGCGCATCACCTTCCAGCGCCAACAGCAGTCCGTTCGCGTCGCTCACGACGATCAGGTGGTCGGAGTCGCCGGCGAAGCTCTCGAGGGCGTGGCGGATCAGAGGCGCGGCGACGCTTAGGGGATGGGTCTCCCAGCGCGTCGCCACCTCGTCGGGTGCGGCCGCGGTCGGCGCAAGCCGGCTGCCCGAGGGGTCGACCCCGGCGACGAGCGAGCGCTCCCACGACGCCAGCACCGGTGCCCGTACGCGCTCCGCGCGGCCGTCGACGACGAAGCGCTCCCACTCCCGCCGCACCTCGCGGGCCAGCTGAGCGGGCCGTGTGCGCGTCTCACTCGCCCGCCACTCATTGAGGGGCGTCACAGCCACGCTCTCACCGTGAAGCCGTGTCGCGAGTGAAACGACTCGATCCTCCAGGTCAGCTGGCGGGCGACCCAGAGGCCGCCGGCAGACCCGCCCCGGGGAGCCCGGTAGCCGGCCATGGGATCGTCGAAACCGGGTCCCCGGTCGACGACCTCGCAGACGAAGCGGCCGTCGACGCGGCCGGCGCGCACCGCCTCGATGCCACCCCCGTGGCGCACCGCGTTGGCCGCGATCTCCGTGCCGGCCACGAGCATTTCGAGCGTCCTGGACGCGCTCACCTGTTCCCGCGCCAGCTCACGAGCGAGCTGCTCGCGGAAGCGGTCGAGATCGTCGCCGGGCGCGAACGAGCGCAGTTGCGGCAGCTCCTCCGGAGGGCGCGTGAGCCGGCGCACGAGCCGCGGCGGGTCCTCGAAGGTGTCGCTGGCCTGCCAGTGGTCGTCGAAGACCTCCGGATGGGTCTGCCAGGCGGCATCGAGCAGGCGCTCCGGGCTCCGATTCGCATCGTAGGCGCAGACGACCCACACCGGGAGGTGGGCGTACGCGACGTTGGTGATCGCCTCATAGACCGTGAACTCGTTCCAGTCCTCGGCGGTGGGGCCGTACTGCGAGGCGCTGGCGACGGCGCGCACTGCCTGTCCTCCCGCCGTCTCCCGCCCGAACGCGCCGAAGTAGGTCGCGATCGTGCGCGCAGGGCGCGTGTAGACCGTGCCGATGTCGAGGAACGTCACCCGTGAGGCGTCAGGCCCGAGCGCCTCGCGCACCGTGGCGAGGCCGTCGCGCGTGTTGCCCACCATGCACCGCTCGCCGGCCGCGAGACCGTCGCGCAGGAACGCCACCGTACGCTCGACGTACTCCTCGTCGGACGTGTGGATGAAGGCGTGGTGACGGAGGGTGCTCATGGCACGTCCGTGTAGTACGCGTCCGGGGGATCGGATTCAAATGCGCTATCGCGGTTCCGCCGCCGCGGCGCGCAGCTTCGCCAGCGCACCCGCCTCGATCTGCCTCACCCGCTCGGCCGTCAGCCCGAGGGTCGCGCCGATCTCGCTCAGCGTCTGCTGAGCCTGATCGAGCCCGTAGCGTCCCGACAGCACGGTCCGCTCGCGGTCGTCGAGCACCCCGGTGAGCCCGCGCACCGACTCGCGCTGCTCGATCCGGTCCAGGACTTGCTCGTACTCGTCCTCCGCCAGCGGGTCGGCGAGCGTGTCCGAGACCGTGGCGCCGCCGCCCACCGGCGCATCGAGACTCTGCGCAGCCCGCTCGCTCGCCAGCAGGCTGTCGAGCTGGGCCGGTGCGAAGCCCGTCGCCGCGACGAGCTCCGCGCGTGTCGGCTCGGTGCCGTGGGCCTGCAGGTGCTCGCGCCGCGCACCCTTGACGCGGACCAGTCCGCGCACCGCGTGGTCGGTGAGCGCGACCGGTCCTGCCAGCTCGGCGAGCAGCTCGCGCATGGCCTTGCGGACCCAGAACGACGCATACGCCCAGAAGGGCGTCTCCATCCGTGCGTCGTAGCGCTTGACCGCCAGCAGCAGCCCGGCGACCCCCTCCTGCATCAGCTCGACGCGATCCACGCGCCTGCCGGGGTCGACCTGGCGGGCGAGCCTCGCGATCGCGGGCAGGAACGCTTCCACCAGCTCGCGACACGCGGCTTTGCTGCCGCCTTCGGTCGCGACGACCAGGTCGCGCTCGCGCTGCCGCGACAGCACGGCCGAAGAACCCTGCGAGGTCCCGGAGTCCGACGGTGCGAAGCGATGGGGCGGCGCCATCGCAGCGCCCAAGTTACACCGTTTCGCCGAGCGACAGACAGCGATTTCCTGACCGCCTCAGCGCGGCTCACCCACCCAGCGGATTGGCGGCGATGAGCTGGCAGAAGTTCGGCCGGACATAGCCGGCGAGCCTGCCCTCGAGGATGTCAGTGTTCATGGTGCCAAACGTCGTGTCCGGCCGGTCGCGCATGCCGTCGAAGAACGCGTCGACGATGCCCGACTTGAACCCGGTCCGGGGATGGGCCGCGATGATCTCGCTGCGCTGCTCGGGTGCGAGCTCGTCAGCATGCAGACCGAGCACGTCGCATTCCACGCCGGTGGTCACGAGCGCCACCTCTGCTCGCTTGCGGTGCGGAATCTCCGGCGTGGTGTGGAGCGCGATGGCGTCCCAGACGAGGGTGATCTCCGGCTCCGGCACACCGTGGCGTTCGAGGAAGGCCCGCGCGGCGTCGGCCCCGTCGAGCTCGAAGCGCTGGTGGGTCGAGCGATGCCCGTCGAGGAGCCCGATGTCGTGGAACATCGCTCCGACGTACAGCAGCTCGGCGTCGAACTCGAGCCCCCGCCGGCGGCCCAGGAGCGAGCCCCACAGGAAGACGCGGCGCGAGTGGTCGTACAGCAGCTGCGTCGAGACGTCGCGGACGAACTCGGTCGCCTCGCGCGCGAGCGCGCTGTCGGGCACGCGGATGCCGGCGATCGTGGTCGCGTCGGCCATCACGCGGCGCGCCTGGCCCGGGGGTCGCCGAAGCCCGCTTGGCGGCGCAGCCTGGCGGCGATCTCGGCGATCTCGTCAGGTGCGTAGTCGGGCGCGAACACGTCCGGCTGGGGCGGCGCCTCAGGCCACGCGAAGCCGTCCGGCGCCGGGTGCTCGACGCGCAGCTCCTCGCCGGTCTCGGGGTGGGCGCCCTTGAACACCGCGCCGAGCTCCCGGTAGTCGTCCGGCGTGAAGCGGTAGAGGGTCCGATGCGAACCGCGGTGGAGGTGCGGGCGGCACTCCGGGATCTTGTCGGTCGCGATCCGCGGCATCGGGAACGCCTTCGTGAGGTTCACGCCGGTGAGCAGCTCGAGCGCCCGCGCGTACGCGACCTGGTGCACGCCGCCGCGGACGAGCAGGTAGCCGGTCAGCGCGCGTGCGGCCGGGTGATCGACCGCCTCGTAGACCTTCAGCTTGCCATTGCGCGCGCCGGTCTCCAGGAAGTAGTTGTGCGTGAGGTCCTCGACGAGGTCACCGGAGGAGAAGACGTAGTCGCCGGTCCACGGCGCGCCACCGGAGTCGACGGGCAGCACGCCCTTGCCGGACTTCAGCGCGTGGGCGGGGTTGCCGTTGGCGACGATGTCGCGCGGGTTGGCACCCGTGAGCATCGTCGTGATCGTCGCGCCGACGGCCTCGATGTGGCCGTACTCCTCGGCGGCGATGTTGGCGATCAGGTCGTAGAACGGCCGCAGCTCCTTCCGGCCGCGGAAGCTGAACGACTGGAACGTGTAGTTCATGAGCGTCGACATCTCGCCGAAGCGCCCGCCCATCAGCTCCTGCACGGCCATTGCGCCGGCCGGGTCCGGATCGCCGCTGGGGATCTCGACGCCAAGCCGGTCGTAGCGAAGAATCATGGAGCCGAGGATGCGGGCGGTGAGGACCCGCGTCACGAGCGTGCCTGGGAGCCGACACGTTCGGGTGGCGGCGCGATCGAGGAGCCAATGACTGTGCACTGGCGGATGCGAGCGCGACACTGCGGCAGGACACTGACGAGGTCTCATGGAACCCGCCGGCAGTTCACATGACCGTATGGGACCGACCTCGGCCCGGCCGGGCCTGGCGGAAGAGCGCGCGGCACTGCACCGGATCGCCGCACTGGCCATGGACCGGGGCACCCCGGAAGCGGTCTTCGGCGGCGTCGCGGAGCAGGCCGCACGACTCCTGAAGGCCGACCGCGGCACCGTCTGCCGGTTCGAGCCCGACGGCACGGTGAGCGTGGCCGGGGCGTGGATGGCCGCCGAAGCCCGCAAGGGCACGCGCGAGCAGCCCGGCGGGCGCGTGATCAAGCTCAACGCCGGGCGGTCCAACCGCGGTGCGACCGTCGGCGCGCCGGTCCGGATCGACGGCCGCGTCTGGGGCCTGATCCGCGCGACGCGGCGCGCGGCATTCGCGCCGGAGGCCGAGCCGCGGTTGGTGCAGTTCGCCGCGCTCGCGGCGCCGGCGATCGCCGCCGTGGAGGCGCGCGAGCGGCTGCGGCGGATGGAGAACGTGCAGGCGGCGGTGCGGCGAGTGACCGCGCTGGTCGCGCTCGGGCAGCGGCCGCACGGGGTCGGCGACGCGGTGGCGGCAGAGCTGACGGCGCTCCTCGCCGCCGATCAGGTCTTCGTGTGCCGGTACGAGCGCGATACGACGCTGACCGTGCTGGCGCACCGCGGCTCGGGCCTGCGGCCGCTGCCGCCGGGCGCGAGCGTCAACCACGACGGCGCGAGCGTGGAGGGGACGGTCCGGCGCACCGCGCGGTTCGCCCGTACCGAGCATCACGAGGACGAGCTTGCCGAGCTCGCGGGCACCGGAGGCGCGCGTGCCGCGATCGCCTGGCCGATCGTCGTCGCCGGCCGGCTGTGGGGTGCGATCTCGGCGAGCTGGGACCGGGCACGGCCCGCGCCCGACACCGAGCAGCAGATCGCCGAGTTCGCCCAGCTGCTCTCGGCGGCGATCGCCAACGCCGACGCCAACGACGAGCTCACCGCGTCGCGGTCGCGGCTGCTCAGTGCGGCGGACGCGGCTCGCCGCAAGGTGGTCCGCGACCTGCACGACGGTGCCCAGCAGCGGCTCGTCGAGACCGTGCTGACGCTGAAGCTCGCGCAGCGGGCGCTCCGCGACGCCGGCGCCGACGGCGCCGCGGCGCCGCTCGTCGACGAGGCGCTCGCCTACGCCGAGCAGGGCACGACGGAGCTCCGCGAGCTGTCGCACGGGATCCTGCCGACGGTGCTCTCGAGGAACGGCCTGCAGGCCGGCGTGGGCGCGCTCGTGGAGCGGGTTTCCCTCCCCGTCCAGGCGGACGTCTGCGCCGAGCGCTTCCCGGCGGATATCGAGGCGAGCGCGTACTTCATCATCGCCGAGGCGCTGACGAACGTCGTCAAGCACGCCCGCGCGACGCGCGCCGAGGTGACGGTGATGGTGGAAAGCGGCATCGTCCACGTACGCGTGCGCGATGACGGAATCGGCGGTGCCGGAGCCGACGGCGGCGGGTTGGCCGGTCTCAGCGACCGGACGATCGCCTTCGGAGGCGAGCTGAGCATCGACAGCCCGGCGGGCGGCGGGACGCTTCTCAGCGCCACGTTGCCGCTGCCGGGAAGCTGGTGTCGTATCACCCGGTCCCGATAGGACGCTCGGGACAGAGCCTGTGGTCGCCCATGACCGGCGCGCGGTTGCGGAACCGGAATGGGAGAACGGAGTGGAGATGTCCAAGCCGGTGCTGTGTGTGGCGATCGCGGCGGCCTGCGCGCTCTTGGCCGGGCCGCCGCCGGGCGCGAGCGCCGCGGCCGCGACGGAGACGGTGACCGGCGCGTGGACGTCGCAGTGGTTCGTCGAGCTGGAGAGCGCGCCGGCGGCGGACGGCACGGCAGAACCCGTGCTCGAGAACGAGCACGTCCGCTTCAAGGCCGAGGCGCGGACGGCGGGGATCCGCTATCGGGAGCGCTTCGCGTACGACACGTTGTTCAACGGCGTCTCGGTCTCGGCCACCGACGCCGGGGCGGCGGAGCTCCGCAACCTCGACGGCGTGTCGGCGGTCTATCCCGTGCAGACGCTCTCGCTCGGCGATCCTGAGCCGACCGCGGCGTTCAAGCCGGAGCTGGCCTTCGCGCTCACGATGACGGGCGCCGACATCGCGCAGAGCCAGCTCGGCTACACGGGCCGCGGGATCCACGTCGCGATCGTGGACTCCGGGGTCGACTACGACCACCCCGACCTCGGCGGCTGCTTCGGACCGCGCTGCCGGGTCACGAACGGCTACGACTTCGTCGGCGACGACTACGACGACGAGCAGCGCAACGCCACGTGGCAGCCGGTACCGCACCCCGACCCCTACCCGGATGATTGCTACGGCCACGGCACGCACGTGGCGGGCATCGTCGGCGCCAACGGCACGGTCCGCGGCGTCGCCCCGGACGTCACGTTCGGCTCCTACCGCGTGATCGGATGCCATGGCGGGGCGTCGGACGACGTGCTGCTGGCCGCGCTCGAGCGCGTCTACCGCGACGGCGCCGACGTGGTCAACATGAGCATCGGCGACGCGCTCAACGCCTGGCCCCAGTCGCCCACCGCGAAGGCCGCCGCGCGCCTGGTGCGCAGGGGCATCGTGGTCGTCGCCGCGGCCGGCAACAACTTCATCGACGGCCTGTTCGCCGCGGGCGCGCCGGGCGTGGGGGAGGGTGTGATCGACGCCGCCTCGGTGGACAACCTCGTCCAGTACGCGCTGGCGTTCACGATCTCGCCCGACGACCACGCGGTCCGGATCATGCCCGGCAACGGGTCCGCGCCGATCCCGGCCTCGGGCACAGGCACGTTCGCGGCGACCGGAACCCCGGCCTCGCTCGACGACGCCTGCAACCCGCTGCCGGCGGGCAGCCTCGCCGGCAAGGTCGCGCTGGTCCGCCGCGGCACGTGCACCTTCCTCGTGAAGGCGACGAACGTCGTCGCCGCCGGCGCCACGGGCATGATCGGCTACAGCAGCGACGACACGTTCCTCGGGACGCCGCTCGTGCCCGGCATCCCGGTACCGGTCGCCTACATCTCGCGGGCGGACGGCGAGCTGATCGACGCCCGCCTCAAGGCGGGGCCGGTGACCCTGCGCTGGGGCGCGATCACTTCGCTGCCGAGTGGAAGCGCCGGGCGGATCTCCGGGTTCTCGTCCCTGGGGCTCGCCGCCGACCTGTCGCTGAAGCCGGAGATCGCCGCGCCCGGCGGGTCGATCCTCTCGACGGTCCCGCTGGAGCTGGGGCGCTATGACGTGGCGAGCGGCACGTCGATGGCCTCGCCCCACGTCGCCGGTGCCGCGGCGCTTTACCTGCAGGCGCACCCCCACGCCGGCCCGGGCGTGGTCGCGTCGGCACTGGAGAACAGCGCCGATCCGGTGTCCTCGGCGAGTGGTGCCCTCGAGCCGGTCGTCCGGCAAGGGTCCGGGCTCGTCGACATCGACGACGCGATCCAGGCCACGACGCGGATCACGCCCGGCACGCTCTCGCTCGGCGACGACGGCGCTCGCACGCGTCAGGCGCTGACGATCGAGAACCGCAGCCGGGGCACCGTGACCTACACGCTCTCCTCCGCCGCGGCTCCCGCGATCGCCGGGCGCGACATCCTGTTCGCGCGCCTGGAGCCGAACCCGTCCGCCGTCACGTTCACGCTCGCCGGCCGGCCGGTCAGCTCCCTCACGCTCCCCGCCCGTGGCGCTGCCCGCATCGGCATCGACATCGCCCCGGACCCGGGCCTCTCGGAGGGAGCGGTCTATGGCGGCTATCTGGTCTTCACGCCGACCGACGACAACGACCCGCCGCTGCGCGTGCCGTACGCGGGCTACAAGGGCGACTACCAGACCGTCCCGGTGCTGACGCCAACCACGCAGGGCTTCCCGTGGCTGGCCCGGCAGACCGGCCTTTCGACCACCGGGCTGGTGCTGCCCGTCTACACCAAGCAGGACGCGAGCGCGGTGTTCACCATGGCACCGGTCACGTTCGGGTCGCGCACCGGCGCCGACATCCCGTTCGTGCTCGTGCACCTGAACAACTTCGCCCGGCGGATCCGCGTCGAGGTGCTGCGCCCCGGTCGCCGGCACAGCCTCGGCGTGGCGCTCACACAGGACTACGTCCCGCGCGATCAGGTCGAGAACCTCCTCAGCACCCCGGGCGGGACCACGACCGCGCTGCCGTTCGACGGCACGGTCCGGCGCGGTCGGCAGCACGTGCGCCTGCCCGACGGCGACTACCAGCTGGTGGTGTCGGCCGAGGGGCCGCTGGCGGGCCGCACGGACGCGCCGGAGACCTGGACATCGCCGGTGTTCCGCATCCAGCGAGGCTAGAAGGGCGCTGAATTGGGACGAACGTCAACTGCGCCGGGTGGGGGAGGGGGTGTGGCTCGCCCTTCGTTGTTGCCTGCCGTCGTCCGCCTCGCGGCTCGGCTCTGTTGCCCCGAGGTGCTGTGCCGGGAGACCGACAGTTACGGGCCACGGAGAGAAAGGGTGTCCCTCGCGCCCGTCTCTCGGTCGCCATGGTGGACCGTGCGCGTTTGAGGGTCCGCGCGCGGGTTTCGATCGGGTTCGCACTGGTCGAGTTGGCGCGTTGATGGGGGTGGGGTCAAAAAGCTTCCTGTCAGGACGTTTTTTGACCCCACCCCCCTCGCAGACCGCGGCATCCGGGTGATCGGCGTGCGTGAGAACGCACTTTCTGTCTCCGTGGCCCGTACCTCGACGGTCAGTCTCAACCACCAACCGAGGTGGGAAGTCCGGCCACCCAGCGGGGCCACGGCAGTTAGGAACGGGTGGCACCAAGAAGCGGCCCCCTCCCCACTCGGAGCAGTTGACGTTCGACCCCCTCAAGCGACGAAGGGCCAGCGGCGCTTGCGCTGCGGCCGGCCCGGGCGGACCTGGATCGCGCCGATCTCGCGGCCCGACACGGTGGACTCGCACGCGACGACGCCAACCGCCGCTGCGCAGAACCGACTACTTCAGGACGCTTTTAGTCGAAGGGGAGGACGAATTCGAGCTGGCTGCGCGAACTGATCTCGAGCTTGCCGAACACCTTGTGGAGGTGGAACTGGACGGTGCGCGGGCTGATGAACAGCCGCGCGGCGATCTCGGGATTGGAGAGGCCCTGGCGCGCCATCCGGGCCACCTGGGCCTCTTGCGCCGTCAGCTCGTCCGCGGTCCCGACCCGGCGCTTGCGCGCCGTCTCGCCCGTCGCCAGCAGCTCGCGGGCGGCCCGGTCGGCGAACGCCGCCGCGCCCATGGCGGTGAAGAGCTCGTGGGCGGTGCGCAGGTGCGTGCGGGCATCGAGTCTGCGGCGGGAGCGGCGCAGCCACTCGCCGTAGACGAGGTGCGCGCGGGCCAGCTCGCCGCGCACGTGCGTGCGGCTGAGGCGCTCGACCGCCTCGCGGTAGCACGCCTCGGCCGCCGCGCCCTGACGCAGCAGCGCGCTCGACCGGGCCTCGACGCCGAGGCCCCAGTCGGTCCCGCTGGGTCCGGTGGCCTCGCGCAGCCGCTCCAGCGCGATGGCGGCGGACTCGGTGTCGCGGTCGCGGGCCGCGGCCTCGACGAGCTCGATCAGCGCCTTCGCGTAGACCCCGCCGGGGTGGTGCTCGCTGGAGCGCCGCGCCGCCGCGAGCGCGGCGTCATGGCGGCCGAGCCCGTTGTAGAGCACCGCGGCGGCGTATTCCGCGAGCGTGATGGTGGTCTCCTCGCCGCGCTCGGCGGCGTCGGCGATCGCCGCCTCGATCCGCGCGCGGGCGGCCGCCTCATCCCCGCGCCAGCCGTGCAAGAGCAGCGTGGCATCGGTCAGCGGCGCGCTGCGGGTCGCCTCGGCGAGCGCGTCCGCCTCGTCGAGCTCGAGCTGCGCGCCGGCGAACTCGCCGGCGGTGATCAGGTAGGCCGCGTGCATCTCCAGCGCGGCCGGCAGCACGGTCAGCGCGCCGGACTCCCGGGCGAGTGCCACGTGGCGCGTCGAGAGGACGTGCCAGCTCTCGTCGTCCCAGAGGTTGAGCGCGACCAGGGAGGCATAGGCGAGTCCCCGCAGCTGATCCTCGCCGGTCAGCGTCTCGTTGCGGAAGGCGTCCAGCGCGCGGCGGAGCATCGGCAGCGCGGCCGCCGGGCTGTCGATGATCGCGAGCGCCTGTCCCGTGAGCACCAGCTCGACGGCGCGGGGAGGCGGGGGTGCCGCGATCACGGCCTGCATCGCCGCCTCGAGCCACTCGCGCTGGCCGGTGGTCAGCGCGGCCCCGAGCGCCTCCGTGTAGGTCTCGCGCGCGAGTGCCGGATCCAGCGGCTCGAGCCGGCGCGCGGCCAGCATCAGCAGCGGCGGCGCGTCGGCGCCGCGCCGCTGTGCGAAGGCCAGCCGTGCACGCAGCCGGTCGGCGCGGGCGAGCTGCAGCTCGTTCAGCGGGCCGAGCCCGGCGATCGCGAGCAGGCGGGTCGCGGCGTCGGCCGCGCCCGCGTCGTGCTCGGCCTGTGCCGCCGCCAGCGCGCGTTCCGTGCGCCGCGCGGGGTCGGCGGTCAGCGCCGTGGCACGTTCCAGGAACGCCGCGGCGGCGGCCAGCCCGCCGCGCGCATGGGCGCGGCTCGCCGAGCGCTCGAGCTGGGCGGCGACGTCCTCGTTCGCGCCCCACGCCGCCTGCGCGCGATGCCAGGCGCGGCGGTCGGGATCGTGCTCGGGGTCTGTGGCATCGGCCAGCGCGCCGTGCACCGCGCGGCGCTCCTGCGCCGTCGCCCCGCCGTAGACCGCGGAGCGCACGAGCGGATGGAAGAACTCGACGCGCGCCCCGAGCCGGAACAGCTCGGCGGCCTCGGCCGGTGCGGCGGCGCCGGCATCGATGCCCAGTCCGGCGCAGGCGCGCCAGAGCAGTGCGGCGTCGCCCGTCGGCTCTGCCGCCGCGGCGAGCACGAGCTGGCGTGTGTCCGCGGGCAGCGAAGCGATGCGCTGGCGGAAGCTCGCCTCGATGCGGCCCGAGAGCGGCGCGGTCGGCAGCGCGAAGCCGCCGGCGAGCTCGGCCGCCGTCAGGCCGCGCGGGAGCTCCAGCAAGGCCAGCGGGTTGCCCGCGGTCTCGGCGAGGATGCGGTCGCGGACGCGCTCGTCGAGCGCTTTGCCCACGACCGAGTCCAGCAGCGCGCCGGCGTCCTCGTCGCGCAGCCCCTCGACGACCAGTTCCGGTAGGCCGCTCAGCTCGTCGGCCGGAGCGCGCGTGGCGAGGATCAGCGCCACCGACTCGGCGTAGAGGCGGCGGGCGACGAACGCCAGCGTGTCGAGCGATGCGCGGTCGAGCCACTGCGCGTCGTCGATGACGCAGACGAGCGGCTGCTCCGCCGCCATCTCGGAGAACAGGCTCAGGGTCGCGAGCCCGATCAGGAAGCGATCCGCCCCGCGCCCGTTGCTCAGGCCGAACACCGTGTCGAGCGCCTCACGCTGCGGCGGCGGCAGGCGGTCGAGCCGGTCGAGCATCGGCCCGCACAGCTGATGCAGGCCGGCGAACGCGAGCTCCATCTCCGAGTCCACGCCGGCCGCGCGGGCCACGCGCGCGTCCGTCGCCGCATGCGCCGCGTAATCGAGCAGCGCGGACTTGCCGATGCCGGTCTGGCCGCGCAGCACCAGCACGGCGCTGTGCCCCCGGCGGAGCTCGTCGAGCACGCGATCGAGAGCCGCGCATTCGTTGCGGCGCCCTCGCAACACGGTCAGCCTCCAGGCTGAGACGGTCGAGCCACGCCATTGAGCATAAAGAGTGGCAAATAATTTCCCGGCGCACGCCCGTTCGGGCCTCCCGCGGGCGGTGGAGGTCGTCCCGGCAGGGGCCAGGGGCTAGACGTTCGACTCGAGCTCTTCTTCGAAGCGAACCAGGAGGCTGAGATGTCGAAGGTTGCATGGACCGGCGATGGACGTCCGGAGCGCGGCGGTGGTTGACCGTTTCGCGCTCTGGGTCTACGGCGTCCTCGACAGTGACGCGCCTGGGCCGGCCCGAGGCCAGGGCGTGGATGGTCAACCGGTCGAGATCGTCCGCGCGGACGGGTTCGCGGCACTCGTGAGCCGTGTGCCCTGCCCGCGCTTCGACACGCACGTCCTGTGCCGCTCGCTGCAGGAGCGGCGGACGTTCGAGGCGCTCGTCCGCGCGCACCAGGACGTGCTGCGTGAGGCGCTCGCGCTCGGCGCGGTGGTGCCGTTCGGCTTCGCCACCGTGCTCGAGAACGAGGCGGCCCTGCGCGCGCTGCTCAAGCGTGATCGCGCGCGGCTCACCGAGGGCCTGGCGCGCCTGCGCGGCATGAGCGAGTGGAGCCTGAAGGCCTACTCCGACGAGCACCGCGGCGGCCCGCTCGTCGATGCGCTCCACGAACGCTTGGCTTCCACCACGACCGGCGCGGCGCGGCTGCCGTCCGCCGAACGCTGCGTGGCACTCCACGCCGCGTATCTCGTCACCGAAGCCGAGGCGACGGTCTTCGCCGGGCTCGTGTGGAGGCTCGCCCGCGAGCATGACGCGGACGGGATCTCGCTCGAGCTCACCGGCCCCTGGCCCGCGTTCCACTTCAGCCAGGCACCGGCGACGGCCTGTTTGACCGGTGAGCGATAATCCCGGCGTGAGCCCACGGAGGCGCGTCGCGGCTGTCGTGGCGGCCCTTGCTCTGGCATGCCTTGCCATGGCGTGCGGGCGGGAGACCCCGGCGGCGCGGAGTACGGCGACGATCGCGTCGTCTCCGGCCGTGGGACGCACGCTGGGGCCGAACGGTGAGCGGGCGACGCCGGCGAGCGCGCTCACGCTCACGCCGCGGGAGGTCGCCGCCGTCAGGGCCGGCCACCACGACGCGGCGCTCGTCTGGCACGAGGACTCGGACTTCACCACGGCCGTGACGGCGGGCGTGCGCGACGCGTTCCGTCCGCTCGGCATCCGCGTCGTCGCGCAGACGAGTGCCGGGTTCGATCCGGCGAAGCAGAAGTCCGACATCGAGACGGCGATGGCGAGGCGGCCGGACGTGATGCTCACGCTGCCGGTCGATCCGGTGCTCACGGCGTCGGCGTACCGGCAGGCGGCGCGCGAGGGCACGCGCATCGTGCTGCTCTCGAACGTTCCGCGGGGGATGCGTCCCGGGCGCGACTATGTCGGCGTCGTCACGGACGATCTCTTCGACATGGGCAGGCGCGCGGCCGACGCGATCGCCGCGGCGGCGGGCGACGGGGGAGAGGTCGGCTACTTCTTCCGCGACGCCGACTCGTTCGTCGCCAATCAGCGCGACCGTGCGTTCTTGAAGACGATGACGACCACCTATCCCGGGATCGACGTCGACGTCACGCAGGGCATCGCCGACCCCAACACGGCGCAGGCGCAGGCCAGCGGCGCGATCGTCAGGGCTCCGGACCTCGACGCGGTGTACGTCACGTTCTCCGAACCGGTGGGAGACGGCGTGCTCGCCGCGTTGCGGGCTGCGAGCAACACGAGGACGAAGATCGTCAGCCTCGACCTCGACGAGCCGCTCGCGCTCGACATGGCCCGACGCGGGCAGACCTTCGCGCTGATCGCCGATCGCGCGTACGACCTCGGGCGGGCGATGGCGACGTCCGCCGCGTACGGGCTGCTCGGTAAGCCGGCGCCGCCGTTCGTCGTCGTCCCGGCGCTCACGATCACTCGTTCGAACCTCGTCGAGGGCTACCGCGAGTCGCTGCACCGCGATCCTCCGGCGAGCGTGCTCGAGGCGCTGCGCGGGTAGCGCTTGCGCACCTCGCTCGTCCTCGCGGCACTGGTCGGGGTGTTCGCGGTCTTCGCCGTCGGGTTGCACGACCACGGCTTCACGAGCGAGACGAACCTGCTCAACATCGTCCGCCAGGCGGCGCCCGTGACCGTCATGGCGGTCGCCGTCGTCTTCGTGCTCAGCGCCGGGCAGATCGATCTCTCGCTCGGCGCCGTCGTCGCGCTGGCGGCGGTCACGACCGCGAAGCTGCTCGAGAGCGCGGGCATCGTGCCGGCGGTCGCCGCAGGGCTCGGCGTCGGGCTCGCCGCCGGCGCGCTGAACGGGCTCCTCGTGACGGTGCTGCGTCTGCCGTCCTTCCTCGTCACGCTGGCCACGCTGTTCATCGTCACCGGCCTGGCTCGCACGCTCAGCGATCTGCGCTCGATCGCGATCGCCAGCGACGGCTTCGTCGCGGTCTTCGGCTCCGGCGACCTCGGGCCGGTCCCAGGTCTGGCGGTGTGGGGGCTCGGCGCGGTCGCGCTCGGGCACTTCGGTCTCCATCACACCCGCTTCGGCGCGCACGTCCTCGCCACCGGCGACAACGCCGCCGCCGCGCGCCTGGCCGGCATCCGGATCGAGCGGGTCCGGTTCGGCGTGCTGACGCTGAGCGGAGCTGCCGCCGCGCTCGCCGGCATCCTCTACGCGGGCCGTCTCGGAGGAGCCACGTACACGCTGGGCGAGAGCGATCTGCTGATCGTGATCGCCGCGGTCGTGATCGGCGGCACGCGGCTCTTCGGCGGCAAGGGCAGCGTGATCGGCGCGCTGCTCGGCAGCCTGCTGCTGGCCACGTTGACGAACGGCCTGATCCTGTGGGGACTGTCCTCGTCGGAACAGCTGATCGCGCAGGGCGTCCTGCTGCTGACGGCCATCGCGCTCACGCTGCGGGAGCCGGCCGCATGAGCGCCCCGCTCGTGTGCCTCGAGGGCGTGCGCAAGGAGTTCGGCGCGGTCGTGGCCGTCGAGCGGCTGACGCTCGAGCTCGACGCGGGGGAGATCGTCGCGCTCGTCGGCGACAACGGCGCCGGCAAGTCGACGGTCGTGAACTGCCTCGCAGGCGTCCATGCGCCCACCTCCGGGCGCATCCTGCTCGAGGGCGAGCCCGTCCGCTTCTCCGGTCCGCTCGACGCCCGCAGCCACGGGATCGAGGTCGTGCCCCAGGACCTTGCGCTGGCCGACGCGCAACCCGTGTACATGAACGTGTTCCTCGGGCGCGAGCGCGTCACGGGCCCGCTGCGACGGCTCGACCGCGGCGCGATGGCCGCCGCCGCGACGGCGTTGCTGGACGAGCTCGACGTGCGGATCGACAGCGTGCGGGCGCCGGTCCACACCCTGTCCGGAGGGCAGCGGCAGGGCGTGGCGATCGCGCGCGCCATGCTGTGGGCGCAGCGGCTCGTGCTGATGGACGAGCCGACGGCGGCCCTCGGCGTGACGGAGACCCGGCGGGTGGAGGAGCTGATCCTCCGCCTGCGCGAGCGCGGCAAGGCGATCCTCCTCGTGAGCCATTCGCTCGACCAGGTCCTGCGCCTCGCCGACCGGATCTGCGTCCTGCGGCGCGGCCGGCAGGTCGGTGTGCTCGCACGCGAGGAGACGAGCGGCGACGAGATCGTCGCGATGATCACGGGCCTGCGCTGAGCACACCGCCGCTGTCCCTTGGGACGAGGGGGACCCGGCGGTCGGCCAGGCTTCGCCGGCGCGCGCGACCGGGATCGTTGGCTGTCCTTGAGAGTGCGGTCTCAGCCGAACGCGTTGCGCGGCCGGTGGCGCGAACGGGCGCTGCTCGACCGGCTGCTCGCCTCGGTCCGAGTCCGCGAAAGCCGGTCGCTGGTCGTGCGCGGGGAGGCCGGTGTGGGCAAGACCGCGCTGCTCGAGTACGTCGCCGCCCGCGCGTCCGACGATGAGGTGCTGCGCGCGGTCGGGGTCGAGTCGGAGATCGAGCTGCCGTTCGCCGCGCTGCACCAGCTGTGCGTCCCGTTGCTGGATCGGCTGGAGCGCCTTCCGGTGCCGCAGCGCGACGCCCTGAACACGGCGTTCGGCCTGCACGCCGGCGACGTCCCGGATCGCTTCGTGGTCGGCCTCGCGGTGCTCAGTCTGCTCGGCGAGGCGGCCGAGGAGCGGCCGCTGATCTGCCTCGTCGACGATGCGCAGTGGCTCGACCGGACGTCGGCGCAGGTGCTCGCGTTCGTCGCCCGCCGCCTCGAGGCCGAGGGCGTCGCGCTCGTGTTCGCGGAGCGCGAGGCGAGCTCGATCCTCGCCGGACTCCCGGCGCTCGTGGTCGAAGGGCTCGACTTCCAGGCCGCGCGCGCCCTGCTCGAGGACGCGCTCGCCGGCCCGCTCGACCCGCGGGTGCGCGACCGCATCATCGCCGAGACGCGCGGCAACCCGCTCGCGCTGCTCGAACTGCCGCGCGGGATGACGCCGGCCGAGCTCGCGGGCGGGTTCGGGTTGCCGGACGCGACCCCGCTCGGGGACCGGATCGAGCGCAGCTTCCAGCGCCGGGTCGCCGGCATGCCGCGCGCGACGCGGCAGCTGCTGCTGATCGCGGCGGCCGAGCCGATCGGGGATCCGACCCGGCTCTGGCAGGCCGCCGCGCGGCTGCGGGTCGACGTCGTCGCCGCGCTGGCCGGGGCCGAGGACCTGATCGCCGTGGACGCCCGCGTGCGCTTCCGGCACCCGCTCGTGCGCTCGGCGATCTACCGGGTCGCCACGCCGAAGGAGCGCAGTGAGGTGCACCGCGCGCTGGCGGAGTCGATCCCGGACGGCATCGACCCGGACCGCCGCACGTGGCATCGCGCGCATGCCGCGGCCGGCTCCGATGAGGAGATCGCGGCCGAGCTGGAGGCCTCGGCGGGCCGCGCGCAGGCGCGCGGCGGCCTCGCCGCCGCGGCCGCCTTCCTCGAGCGCGCCGTCGAGTTGACGCCGGATCCCGGGCGGCGCGCGCAGCGCGCGCTCGCGGCCG
>NZ_JAPDOD010000050.1 GCF_027587205.1 Solirubrobacter ginsenosidimutans | reverse complement strand
CGCGGCCGCGCGTGCGGCGCACGCGGCGGGCGCCGCGGACGCGGCGCTCGCGCTGCTGCAGGACGCGCACGCGGGTCCGCTCGATGCGCGCGAGCAGGCCGAGCACCGCCTGCTCGAGGCGCAGATGGCGTTCAGCTCGCGTCGCGGCCCTGAGGCGGCGGCGCTGCTGGTCGCCGCGGCGCAGCGGCTTGAGCCCTTCGACGCGCGGCTCGCCCGGGTCGGCTATCTCGAGGCGATCTGGGCGGCGTCCTTCGCCGGGCATCTCGCGCATCCGAGCGCCACGGACGACGTCGCGGCAGCGGTGCGCGCCGCGCGCATGGGCGCACCGCGCGGGCCCTCCGAGCAGCTGCTCGACGGCCTCGTCACGCGGTTCGCCGATTCCTACCGCGCCGGTGCACCGATGCTGCAGCGGGCGCTGCGCGACGTCCGTCGCGCCGAGCCGGACGGGCTCCTCGACATGGCCTGGGTGTGGCTGGCCGTCGACCTCTACGACGCCGGCGCCTGGTTCGAGCTCGCCCGCCATCAGGTGCGGGCGGCGCGCGACGCGGGGGCGCTGACCGTGCTGCCGCTGGCGCTGCACACGCTGGCGTCCCGGCACGTCGCCGCGGGCGAGCTCGAGCACGCCGCCACGCTGCTCGCCGAGGCGGACTCGATCACGGCGTCCACCGGCAACGCGCGGATGAGCCACGGCCGGCTCGCGCTCGCGGCGCTGGGCTGCGACGACGCCCACACGCTGATCGACAGCGCGATCCGCACCGGAACCGAGCGGGGCGAGGGTGTGCTGGCGGGGCTCGCCGAACACGCCGCGGCGACCCTGCACAACGGCCTCGGGCAGCACGAGGAGGCACTCCGCTGGGCCCGGCGCGAGGTCGAGCACAACCCGCACGCGTTCTACAGCACCGCGCTCGGCGAGCTGGTCGAGGCCGCGGCCGCCTGCGGCGACGAGACGCTGGCGCGGCGCGCGCTGAAGGCGCTGTGCGAGCGCACGCAGCCGAGCGGCACCGGCTGGGCGCTGGGCGTCGAGGCGCGGGCGCGTGCGCTGGTCTCGGACGGCGACGCCGCCGAGTCCAGCTACCGGGAGGCGATCGCGTTGCTCGACGGCTGCGGCATGAGCGTCGAGCGGGCGCGGGCGCAGCTGCTCTACGGCGAGTGGCTCGGCCGCGCCGGGCGGCGCAGCGACGCGCGCGAGCAGCTCCGCGCCGCGCACGACAGCTTCACCGCGATGGGTGCGCCGGCGTTCGCGGACCGCGCCGCGCGCGGGCTGCGTTCCGGCGGTGAGCCCGCCCGCCGCCGCGTCAAGCGCACGCGCGAAGATCTCACCGCCCAGGAGGCCCACATCGCGCGGCTCGCCCGCGACGGCCTTACCAACGCCCAGATCGGCGGCCAGCTGTTCATCAGCCCGCGGACGGTCGAGTATCACCTCAAGAAGGTGTTCGCCAAGCTCGGCGTCGCCTCGCGTGACCAGCTCGGCGGCGTTCTCGCCGACGAGCCCGGCGCCGCGTAGTGTCGGGGACGCTAGGTCCAAGGGGCAGGGCGGTCGGGCCAGGTGAGCAGGTAACCGTCCGGCCGCGGGCTGGGACGCTGCCGCGGTGATCGATTACGCGCCTGCCCCTCCCGTCCGCGGTCGCCTCGACGCCGCGGCGTCGACGCACCCGCCCTCCGATGTGACGCTCGAGCGCCGGACCAAGATCGTGGCGACTCTCGGACCCGCGACCGACGCGCCGGGGGTGCTCGACGAGCTCGTCGCCGCGGGGCTCGACTGCGCGCGCCTGAACTGCTCCCATGGCACCGCCGACGATTTGCGCCGGCGCGCCGCGGAGGTTCGAGACGCGGCGGCGCGCGCGGGCCGTCCGCTCGGACTGCTGTTCGACCTGCAGGGGCCCAAGCTGCGCCTGACGGGCGCCACGGCCGAGCGCATGCTGCAGGTGGGTGACCGGTTCGTCCTCGGCGATCGCGAGCGGCCCGACGACGACGACCACGCGGTGGTCGACTTCCACGGCTTCTCCGGCCTGGTGAGCGAGCGCTCGGAGATCGTCATCGGCGACGGCGTCCCCCGGCTGGCGGTCGAGCACACCGACGGCGGCGATGTCGTCGCGCGTGTCGTCTCCGCCGGGCGCATCAGCGCCCGCAAGGGCGTGAACGTGACGTTCGCGCGACCGGCGCTGCCCGCGATCACCGCCAAGGACGTCGCCGACCTGGAGGTCGCGGTCCAGGCGGGCGCCGACTTCATCGCGCTGTCCTTCGTGCGCACCGGTGCCGACGTCGAGGAGCTCCGCCGGCGGCTGTGCGAGCACGGCTCGCAGGCGCTGATCGTGGCCAAGCTCGAGTCGACCGAGGGCTACGAGCACCTCGACGAGATCCTCGCCGCCGCCGACGGCGTGATGGTCGCGCGCGGCGACTATGGCGTGACCGCCGGGCTCGCCGGGATCCCGCTCATGCAGAAGGACGTGATCGCGCGGGCCCGGCGGGCCGGGAAGCTGGTGATCACCGCGACCCAGATGCTCGAGTCGATGATCGCCGCTCCCGAGCCGACGCGCGCCGAGGTCACCGACGTGGCCAACGCGGTGATCGACGGGACGTCCGCGGTGATGCTGTCCGCCGAGTCGAGCGTCGGGCAGCATCCCGTCGCGGCCGTCCGCGCGATGGCCACGATCGCCGCCGCCGCCGAAGAGTCGCCCGACCTGCGGCGCCGTGGCCTGCAGATCAACACGCCGGCCGAGGCCGTCATGCACGCCGCGGTCCAGCTGGCCGACGACGTCGACGCGGCCGCGATCATCGTCGCGACCGCGACGGGCGCGTCGGCACGCGCGTGCTGCCGGCACCGGCCGCGCCAACCGGTCGTCGCGCTCGCGCACGATCCGCGCGTCGCCGAGCAGCTGACGCTCGAATGGGGCGTCTACCCGGTCCTCACCGACGCCGCGGATTCGCTCGACGACATCGTCGCCGCCGCGCTGCGCGTCGGCCCCGACGTCGCCGGTCTGCGCAGCGGTGACCGGATCGTGGTCACCCACGGGCAGCAGCCGGGAGCGCCCGGCGCGACGAATACGACGATCGTGCGCACGCTGCCCTGAGTCCGGCGCGCTTGACGCGCGCCTGAAGGTGTGGGTTATTGCCTCCATGGCGGGCGGGCGCCCCGGCGACGGGTCTGAGCTTCATCAGCTGGCCGAGCAACAAACGGCGCTGCGGCGCGTCGCGACGCTGGTCGCGCGCGGCGCCGCGGCCGAGACGCTGTTCGCCGTGGTCGCCGAGCAGGTCGCGGAGATCCTGCACGTGCCGCTCGTCAGCATCGTCCGTTACGAGGCCGACGGCACTGCCACCGAGCGTGCCAGCTTCTCGCAGCGCGGAACCCTGTTCCGGCTCGGCACCCGCTGGTCGCTCGGCGGGACCAATGTCGTCGCGCAGGTCCGTGACTCGCTGCGCCCGGCGCGGATCGACGACTACGCGGGGCTGACGGGTGAGATCGCCGACCGGGTCCGCGAGGCGGGCATCCGGTCCACCGCGGGCAGTCCGATCGCCGTCGCGGGGCGGTTGTGGGGGGCGATGGTCGTCTCCACGTTCGAGCCCGACGTGCTGCCCGCCGGGATCGGGGCCGACCTGACGGAGTTCACCGAGCTCGTCGCGACGGCGATCGCCAACAGCGAGGCACGCGAAGAGCTCCAGCGGCTCGCCGACGAGCAGGCGTCGCTGCGGCGCGTGGCCACGATCGTGGCCCGCGAGGCATCGCAGACGCGGGCGTTCACCGCGATCGCCGAGGAGGTG
The DNA here is from genome assembly GCF_027587205.1 of Solirubrobacter ginsenosidimutans. The sequence goes on along the minus strand of NZ_JAPDOD010000050.1, from coordinate 62,983 downwards.
GGGCACCTGCTCGCCACGGAGGAGATCCGGATGTTCCGCTTCGAGTCGCGCCACACCGCGATCGTGATGGCGGCCTGGGGCGAGCGCGAGGACGTCCTGCCGATCGGCGCTCGGCACCCGTTGGGCGGCGAGAACGCCGCATCACGCGTCTTCGCCACCGGACGGCCGGTGCGGATCGACGACTACGGGACGGCGACCGGCGCCATCGGCGACGCGGCCCGCACCACCGGTACGCGCTGCGTCGTGGCCGCGCCGATCCTCGTCCAGGGCCGGCTGTGGGGCGCGATCGTCGCCGCCAAGCGGCGCGATGTGCCGTTCCCCGTGCAGACCGAGGAGCGCCTGGGTCAGTTCACGGAGCTGATGGCGACCGCGATCGCCAACGCGGAGGCGCGCGCGGAGCTCGCGCGGCTGGTGGACGAGCAGGCGGCGCTGCGGAGGGTCGCGACGCTGGTCGCGGAAGGGCCCGCGCCCACCGAGCTGTTCGACGCCGTCACCGCGGAGATGGTTCGCGCGCTCGGAGCGGACGGGGTCACGCTCGCGCGATTCGAGTCCGACGAGGAGCTCCTGCTGGTCGCCGACCTCGGCAACAACACGTTCAAGGTCCCCGTCGGAAGCCGGATCCAATACCGGGAGGGGAGCGTGGCGGCGATCGTGCGGCGGACCGCGCGGCCGGGGCGGGTGGAGTACGACGAGAACGACATGCTGTCCAAGCTGGCCACCCGGTTGCAGGCGCGGGTGGGGGTCGGAGCGCCGGTCGTCGTGGACGGCCGGCTGTGGGGCCTGATGGTGGCGCGCTGGGGCGGCGACGAGACGCCCCCTCCGGACACCGAGGCGCGGATGGAGCGGTTCGGGCAGTTGCTCGAGACGGCGATCGCGAACGCGGACGGCCGCAACCAGCTGATCGCCTCCCGGGCGCGGCTGGTGGCCGCGGCGGATGACGCTCGGCGGCGCGTCGTCCAGGACCTGCACGACGGTGCGCAGCAGCGGCTCGTGCACACGATCATCACCCTCAAGATGGTCGAGCGCGCGCTGCTGCACGGTGACGATAACGTCGAGTCGCTGGTGCACGAGGCGCTCACGCAGGCCGAGCAGGGCATCGTCGATCTGCGCGAGCTGGCGCACGGCATCCTGCCCGCGGCGCTCACGCGCGGGGGCCTGCGGGACGGCGTGGAGGCGGTGGTGCAGCGGCTCGAGCTCCCGGTCCGCCTGGCCGTCGCGGACGAGCGGTTCGACGAGGAGATCGAGGCGACCGCGTACTTCCTGGTGGCCGAGGCGCTGACCAACGTGGTCAAGCACGCGCGCGCCGGGTACGCCGCGGTCAGCGCAACGACGCAGGACGGGATGCTGCGCCTGGAGGTGAGCGACGACGGCATCGGCGGTGCGGACGCGAACGGCCATGGCCTCGTCGGGATGCGCGACCGTGTGACCGCGCTCGGCGGGTGGCTGGAGATCCGGAGCCCGCCGGGGGCCGGGACGCTGGTGGCCGCGACGTTTCCGCTGTCGGCGGACGTCGTGGGCCACTTGCCCTGAGTACCGGCCCCGACCGTCCTGGGGGACGGCGCTCGGTGCACTCCGGCGATGCCACCGTCGGAGGGCATCCCGTTGTCGACCAGGAGTCAGAAACTCATGACGTTGTCTCACAGAAAATCCCTATTGGCGGCCGCGGCCGTCAGCGCCGCGTTTGCGGCGACCATCCCCGCGGCGAGTGCGAACGCCGCGACGACCCCGATCGTCGACCCGACGGTCTGCTCGCTGTTGGACATCGCGAAGGGGCCGCTCGGACCCACGTCCGGGCTCGGGGGCTCGTCCCTCGCGGACGTGCTCAGCCGCGCGGGCGCGTCGGTCGGCTGCACGCCCCGCTCGCAGCCGTCGTTCCCGAGCTTCCCCGGCTTCCCCGGCTTCCCCGGGTTCCCGCGGCAGAACTAACCCTCTAGACGCGCGTGGGAGGGGCTTCGGCCCCTCCCGCGGTTCCTCGAGGCGCTGAACGAGGGTCGGCGCGCCGCGCGACCTGAGTCCAGGTGTGTTCCTCGGTCACGGCGTCAACGTATGTGGACGGTTTGCGTTGCTCATCCACCACCCCTAAGCGAGGTGCAATATGGACACCATCACCCGCAGAGTCGAACTGCAGGTTCTCTGGGCGGATCTCCGTGCTCGAATGGTGAAACAAACGGCCTGTGCCGGCAGTTGCCGATCAGCCGGCGGCGCGCCGCGGAGAGATCCCCGCGCGCCCGTCGACCGGTCGCAGCGCGGTCACTGATCCTCAGATCTCAAACGGACCCTTACGCGGGCGGCCATGTGCCGCCCGCGCGCGTGTGTGGACAGGGTCGGGGTCCAAAGGTCCTGCGCGGACGCATCGCACGGGCAGTTCTGGGGGCCGAAGCCCCGCCGTACGGTCCGACACCGTGACTGCCATAGAGAATCACCCCACACTGCAAGCGGCACTCGACGAGACCGAGCTGGCGCAGATGGACGCGTATTGGCGCGCCGCCAACTACCTGTCCGTGGGGCAGATCTACCTGCTCGACAACCCGTTGCTCCGCACGCCCCTGGCCCTCGAGCACATCAAGCCTCGTCTGCTCGGGCACTGGGGGACCACGCCGGGGCTCAACTTCCTCTACGCGCACCTCAACCGGGTCATCAAGGCGCGCGACCTGAACATGATCTACGTGACCGGGCCCGGCCATGGCGGTCCGGCGCTGTTCGCCAACACGTATCTGGAGGGCACCTACAGCGAGGTGCATCCCGACGTGTCGCAGGACGAGCGCGGCATGTCCCGGCTGTTCAAGCAGTTCTCGTTCCCGGGCGGCGTGCCGAGCCACGTCGCGGCCGAGGTGCCCGGGTCGATCCATGAGGGCGGCGAGCTGGGCTATGCGCTCTCGCACGCCTTCGGCGCCGCGTTCGACAACCCGGATCTCGTGGTGGCCTGCGTGATCGGTGACGGGGAGGCCGAGACCGGGCCGCTCGCCGCCAGCTGGCACTCGAACAAGTTCCTGGACCCGGCCGGCGACGGTGCCGTGCTGCCGATCCTGCACCTCAACGGCTACAAGATCGCGAACCCGTCGGTGCTCGCGCGGATCGAGCCGGAGGAGCTCGAGAGCCTGCTGACCGGCTACGGCTGGAAGCCGTACGTCGTCGAGGGCGCCGATCCCGAGACCATGCATCAGGCCATGGCGGCGACGCTCGACGCCGCGCTCGACGAGATCGCGGAGATCCAGCGTCACGCCCGCGCCAGCGGCGAGTCGCACCGTCCGCGCTGGCCGATGATCGTGCTGCGCTCGCCGAAGGGGTGGACGGGTCCGCGCGAGGTCGACGGCAAGCCCGTCGAGGATCACTGGCGCTCGCACCAGGTCCCGCTCAGCGATCTCGCCGGGAAGCCCGGGCGCGTGCAGGAGCTCGAGCGCTGGCTGCTCAGCTACCGCCCGGACGAGCTCTTCGACGAGGAAGGGCGACTGGTCGAAGCGCTTCGCGAGCTCGCCCCTGTCGGCGACCGGCGCATGGGCGCCAACCCGCACGCCAACGGCGGGACGCTGCTGCGCGACCTGCGCATGCCCGACTTCCGCGACTTCGCCGTCGACGTGCCCGCCCCGGGCGCCGCGACCGCCGAGGCCACGCGCGTGCTCGGCTACTACCTGCGCGACGTGATGCGCCTCAACGACGAGCAGCGCAACTTCCGCGTGGTCGGCGCCGACGAGACGGCATCCAACCGCCTGGGCGCCCTCTACGACGTCACGGCGAATGCCTGGATGGCGCGCGAGCTGCCCGCCGACGAGAACCTCGCCGCCAACGGCCGCGTGATGGAGATCCTCTCCGAGCACACCTGCCAGGGCTGGCTGGAGGGGTACCTGCTCACCGGGCGCCACGGCCTGTTCTCCTCCTACGAGGCGTTCATCCACATCGTCGACTCGATGTTCAACCAGCACGCCAAGTGGCTGAAGACCACCCGCGAGCTGCCCTGGCGCAGGCCGATCGCCTCCCTGAACTACCTCTTGACCTCGCATGTCTGGCGGCAGGACCACAACGGCTTCAGCCACCAGGACCCCGGGTTCATCGATCACGTCGTCAACAAGAAGTCCGACATCGTGCGCGTGTGGCTCCCGCCGGACGCGAACACGCTCCTGGCCGTCGCCGACCAGTGCCTGCGCAGCCGCGACCTCGTCAACGTGATCGTCGCCGGCAAGCAGCCGGCGCCGCAGTTCCTGACGATGGACGCCGCGATCAAGCACTGCGCCCAGGGCGTGACGATCTGGGACTGGGCGAGCAACGACCACGACGGCGAGCCGGACGTCGTGATGGCCTGCGCCGGCGACGTGCCGACGCTGGAGACGCTCGCCGCCGTCGACCTGCTGCGCCAGCGCTTCCCCGAGCTGCGGATCCGCGTGGTGAACGTGGTCGACCTGATGACGCTGCAGCCGGAGAGCGAGCACCCCCACGGCCTGTCCGACCAGCGCTTCGACGCGCTGTTCACGCCCGACAAGCCGATCGTCTTCGCGTACCACGGCTATCCGTGGCTCATCCACCGCCTCACCTGCCACCGCACCAATCACGCCAACCTGCACGTCCGCGGCTACATCGAGGAAGGCACGACCTCGACGCCGTTCGACATGTGCGTGATGAACCACATCGACCGCTTCAGCCTCGTCGAGAACGTCGTCGGCCGGCTGCCGCAGCTCGGCCACCGCGCCGCGTACGTCGCCCAGGAGATGCGCGACTCCAAGCTCCGACACAAGCAGTACATCTGCCGGCACGGCGTGGACCTTCCCGAGGTGCTCGAGTGGACCTGGCCGGGTCCGAACTGAGCGACTGACGTGCGCGGGCCGCCGCGGGCTTGTCCCGTCAGGCGGCCCGCGCGCGGGCCGCGGGCGCGGGCAGCAGTGACCGACCGACAGTTACGGGCGTGGTACTGACACTCCGGTCCGCCGTCGGCCTTCCGGGGGACGGATAGGCTCGCGCTCATGACCGACGGCGACTGGAGGGATGGCGGGTTCAGGCAGCGTCGGCCCTCCGTGGAGACTCTCGCCTGGGTTGCGGCTTCGATGGGTCGGGGCAGTCGCATCGTTGGCTATCGCCGATTGACCGGTGGCGTCTGCTCCGCCGTAAATCGGCTGACTGTCGAGCGACGTGGAATGCGAACGTTCGTCGTACTGCGGCAGTACCCGGGCGGGCTTGGCCTGCAGGGGAGCTTGGAGAACGAGATCGCCAACCTTGGTGTGGTGGCGGGAAGTGGGCTCCCGGTTCCGGGCATCCTGGCTACTGATGTTGCTGGTGCTTCGACGGGGGGCGCGCCATCGTTGCTGATGACACGGTTGCAGGGGCAGGTTCACCTCAATCCGGCGGAACCTCGGTCGTGGATGACGAGGATCGCGGAGATTGCTGTATTGCTGCATTCCCTCGATCTCCCCGCGAAGCTGTTCAGACCCTGGACGGATTCTTGGATCGCTCCTGTAGACGGGTTTCAGGTGCCGGTCGACGCACAGAAGCCGGCTGTGTGGAAGGCGGCGTTTGATGTCATGGCGGCGCCGCCGCCAAAGGACACTGCCGTCTTTCTGCACGGCGATCTCCTGCCTGTCAACCTGCTGTGGTCGCGCGGGAGGATTACTGGACTGACCGACTGGAACTCCATCCATCGGGGGGCGCGCGCGATTGACGTCGGGCACTGTCGGCGATACTTGGCGGCGCTCTACTCGCCCGAGTGGTCGGAGCAGCTTCGATCGCTCTATGAGTCGATCGCCGGGGTGACTCTCGATCCGTGGTGGGACCTGTATGCCCTGCTGCACTATGACGACAGCGGGCCGAAGTGGATCCGTGGTCAGGTCGCTGGGCGCCGTCCCGTCGATGTGCCCGGCATGACTTCCCGGGTCGAGGTCGCTGTCGAGACAGCGCTACGGCGCCTCGGATAATCGTAGTACCTGACACCCCCGTCCGCGGCGAGCCTTCGGTGATCGGTTCCGGTGAGCAACCAGTCACGCGCGTTGGGGGGTGTTACGACTTAGTTCACCAGGGGTGAACCAAAACGAAACACCCCTCCGAACGTGCCAACTGGTGTTGATACCACGGCCGTGACTTAGGACGTGCGATCCAGGAAGAAGTCGGTGATCGCCTCGAGCTCGGCGGCGCCGTCCGGGACGGCGCGCGCCAGCGCGGCGCGAGCGGCGGCGTGCGTCTGCTCGGCCAGGCTCTGCGCCCATGGCAGCCCGAACCGGCTGACGTAGGTGACCTTCCCGTGGCGGGCGTCGGTGCCGGTGTCCTTGCCGAGCTCGGAGGCGTCGGCCGTGACGTCGAGGATGTCGTCGACGATCTGAAACAGCAGCCCCAGCTCGTCGGCGAACTTCCGGAACTCATCCAGGGCGACGCCCTTGAAGCCGTGCACGAGCAGGACGCTCTCGACGCTGGCGCGCATCAGTGCGCCGGTCTTGAGCCGGTGCAGGCATCGCAGGCCGACGCTCCTGGCGCCGGCGAGCCCGCGCACGTCGATGTACTGGCCGCCCGCCAGCCCGTTGACGCCGGTCGCGTCGGTCAGCGCCGCGAGTGCGGCGAGCACGTGCGCCGGTTCGCCGCGCTGCTCGCTCAAGACGAGCCGGAACGCCTCGGCGAACAGCGCGTCCGCGGCGAGGATGGCGACGTCCTCGCCGAAGCGCACGTGCGCGGTCGGCTGGCCGCGGCGCAGGTCGTCGTCGTCGAGCGCCGGCAGATCGTCGTGGACGAGGGTGAAGGTGTGGATGAGCTCGAGCGCCGCGGCCAGCGGCAGGACCTCGCGCGGATCGTGCCCGATGGCGCGCGCGGTGGCCAGGGCCAGGACCGGCCGGACGCGCTTGCCGGGGGCCAGCAGCGAGTAGTGCATCGCCTCCTGCAGTCCGCTGACGCCGGGCTCGCGGGCGAACCGCAACTGGGCGAGGTAGTCGTTGACCAGGAGGGTCAGGTCGTCCGGAAAACCGGCGGCCCTCTCGGGGACGTCTTGGGAAGCGGCAGGGTGCATCCCGCGAGGATCCCGGGGCACGTGTGGGCGGTCGACCCGTCCTTTGCCCGGCGGCGCCGTGGCCCACGGCCAGATGCCCGCTCGGCGGACGGGTCCGATGATCCACGCCTGCCCGTCGCCTCCTTTCACCTGGTCCGCTACGCACGTGCCGCGACGCCGCTCGGTCGCATGGGACTGGACCGGCGCGGGCTCGGGCGCGTCGACGGGCTTCGCTTCTGGCGGCTGCTCGGAACGGGCCGCGGGCGGACGATGACGCTGTCGGCGGACCTGCGGCGCTGGGCGCTGTTCGCCGTGTGGGACGACGACGCGGCGCTCGACGCCTTCCTCTCACGCCACCCGGTGGCGCGCCGCTGGGACGCGCTGTCCGAGGAGCGCTACGTGGTGCGGCTGACGCCCGTGCGCCGGCACGGCTCCTGGGGCGGGGGAGACCCGCTGGCCGGAGCGCCGTCGGTGGCGCCGCCGGAGGGCGCCGTGGCGATCCTGACCCGCGCCGCGATCCGGCCGCGCAGCGCGCGCGCCTTCTACGGCGCGATCGCCGGCCCCGACGCCGACCTCGCGCATCAGCCCGGGCTGCTGGCGGCGGTCGGCGTCGGCGAGCGACCGGTCCTGCGCCAGGCGAACTTCACGCTCTGGCGCACCCTCGCGGACGCGACGAGCTTCGCCTACCGGCGCTCCGCCCATGCCACCGTTGTCCGCCGCGCGCGAGACGCGGGCTGGTTCTCCGAGGAGCTCTTCGCCCGCTTCGCCCCGTACGGGTCCGAGGGCGCGTGGGACGGTACGGACCCGCTCACGCTGGACCGATAGCGCGGGCGACGGCGCGGGCGCCGAGGGTCACGAGTGGCAACCCGCCGCCGGGACGCACGCTGCCGCCGACCAGCCAGAGCCCGCGCGCTCCGCGGATCCGCGTCGCCGGACGGACGAGTCCACGCAGCCGGCCGTGCGGTGCGTCGCCGTAGATCGCGCCGCCCGGATCGCCGGTCTCGCGCTCGAGGTCGGCGGGTGAGCGGCGAAGGCATTCGACGAGTCTGTCCCGCACGGACAGGCGGTCGAGCAGCGCCGACTCGGCGTCCTCCCAGTCGCCGGCCGCACCGATCGCGGGCGCGTTGACCAGGACGAACCAGGCCTCATCGCCCGGCGGCGCGTCCCCGGGATCCGTCACACCCGGCGCGCAGACGTAGATCGTCGGGTCGCGGACCGGGCGCCGGTGGACGAAGAGGTCGTCGAGCTCGGCGTCGGGGTCGGCCGGAAACCGGATCGCATGATGGGTCACGCCCGGGGTGGCGCCGCGCAGGCCGAGCAGCAGCGCGAGGCCGGACACCGAGCGAGCGGTGCTCCGGGCGGCCGGCAGCGCGAGCAGGGACCCGCGCACCACCGCACGGTCGACGTCCGTGATCACCGCGTCCGCGGGCACGCTGCCCGCCGAGGTGTGCACGGCCCGTACGCGCCCGTCGCGCACGGCGATGCGTTCGACGTGCGTGCCGAGGCGCAGCTCGCCGCCGACCGCGGCCAGCCGGCGCGTGAGCGCGAGCACGAGCTCGTTCATCCCGCCCCGCGGATGCCAGGCGCCGAACGCGTGCTCGACGTACCCGGCGACGGCCAGCGCCGCCGGCATCCGGCGGGGATCGCCGCCGGCGTAGCTCGCGAACCGCTCGATGATCATGCGCAGACGCGGGTCGCGGGCGTGGACGCGGGCGAAGTCGCGCAGCGTGCGCGACGGCCGGATGCGCGCGGCGGCGGCCGGGTCGGGCCGCGCGCCGCTGCGCCATGGCGGGTGACCGCTCAGGAACGCCTCCGACGCCGGCCAGATCGCGGCGCAGGTGGCGAGGTACCGCGCCCAGTCGGCACCGGCACCGCGCGACCACGTCTCCAACGCCTCGAGCGCGCGCGGCAGGTCCGCGGAGAGCTCCACGCTTGAGCCGTCGGCGAACGTGTAGCGGGTCACGGGCTCCACGCGCAGCAGCTCGAGCTCCTCTTCCAACGGCGCGCCGGTGGCGGCGAAGAGCGCGCGGAACACGTGTGGCAGCGTGAGCAGCGACGGGCCCGCGTCCCACCGGAACGGCCCGCGGACGACCCGCGCGCACTTGCCGCCCGGCACGTCGCGGCGCTCGAGCACCGTGACGTGGTGCCCGAGATGGGCGAGTTCGACCGCGGCGGCCAGACCGCCGACGCCCGCGCCGACGACGGCGATCCTCACCCTCGCCACCTCGCCCAGCGGGCCGGCCCACCGGTGCCATACGGGTGCCGCCCGAGCGCGGCGATCACGCGCGATACCTCGCATGCAGCGCCGGCGCGGCGATCGCGCCCATCGCCAAGGCGCCCGCCACCGCGACGCGCCGCCGACGCCAGAGCACCGCGTTGGCGACCGACTCGCCCACCCACGTCCAGGCGTACAGCGCCAGCGCGCCGTCGTCGCGCGCGTCCGGCGGCGCGTCGTCGAGCACGGCGACGAGCGTGAACGCGGCGAGCCCGCAGGCGAACCAGCCGGCGAAGTTCGAGGCGGGGATGCCCTCGTAGGCGCCGCCGTCGCGCCAGGTCCAGTAGCCCTCGCGCACCATCCGCGGGTCGAGGAAGACGTCCCACGCGGTCAGCGCCGCGGCGGCGAGCGGCACGCGCACCGCCGGGCGCGCGTCCACCCAGCCGGCGGCGACCCAGGCGGGACGACCGAGCAGCGCCCACGCGGCCGCGGCCAGCAGCGGCACCCCGCGCACACGCGGGCCGAGGCGGCTCGAGTACGCGTACCGACCGAACGGCCGCCCCGTCGCCACGCCGACGAGCTCGGCGCCGAAGCCGACCGTGCCGCAGATCGCCCCCACGAGTACGCCGCGCCGCCCGCGTGCCTGCTTCGCCTCGATCGTCGAGAGCGCGAACATCGCCAGCACCAGCGCGCGCGTCTGGGCGGGCGAGCGTGGTTCCGGCGCGCGGCCATAGGCCACCTGCGCGGCGGCCACGGCGGCGAGCAGCGCGGTCGTCAGCCGCGGCATGCCGCGCGCCCGGCGACGGCGAGCTTGCGTGGCGTGGGGACGCTCGAGCGACCTGCGCTCACGCCGTAGCCATCGCGCTCGAGTTGGCGCAGGATCTCGCGGTACGCCGCGCCGGCGGCGGCGATCGCGCGCCGCCCGCGCCCGAGGGCATCGACGCCGGCGAGCCCGACCTCGTAGAGGCGGTCGGCGTACGCGATCTGCTCGCGCAGCAGCGCGGAGCGCCGGCCGGGCAGCAGCGATCCGTGCCGCTCCAGCGCTTCCTGGGACACGTAGATGCGCCCCCGCGCGAGGTCCTCGTCGATGTCACGAAGGATGTTCGTCCGCTGCATCGCCATCCCGAGGGCCACGGCCGCGGGTCCTGCCCGCCGCTCGTCGCGCGCGCCGAGCACGGCGGTCATCAGCAGCCCCACGGTCCCGGCCACCCGGTAGCAGTAGCGATCGACGTCGGCCTCACCGGCGAACGTCGCGCGCGCGAGATCCTGGTGCATGCCGGTGCAGAAGTCCGCGACGGCCCGGCGCGGGAGCGGGTGACGGGCGGCGAGGGCGTCGAGGATCGCCACCTCGCGGGTACCCGGACCCACTTGGCCCGCCGCCCAGGCGGCGACCGCGTCGACGCGGGCGCTCGCCTCCATATGGCCGTCGTCCACCAGGTCGTCGAGGGTCCGTAGGACGAGGTAGAGCAGGTACACGTCATCGCGCACGGCGCGCGGGAGCAGCCGGCAGGCGAGCGCGAACGTGCCGGCGACGCGTCGCGTCGTGGCCCGCGCCTCGCGCAGGTCGGCGCGCGGCGCGGCCGCGGCGCCGGTCACGCCCGGCCTCCACCGCGCCGGCGGGCGTCGGCCAGCACGAGCTCCGAGGTGATGGCGGCGCCGATCAGGACGCCGGGGATGCCCGCACCCGGGTGCGTGCCCGCGCCCACGTGGTACATCCCGGCGACGCCGGCCACGCGATTGGGCGGTCTGAACGCCGCCGATTGCAGCAGCGTCGGCTCGAGCGAGAACGCGTTGCCGTCGACGGCGCCGAGCTCGTGCGCGAAGTCCGGCGGCGTCATCCGGTGCTCGACGGTGACCGCGGCGTCGAGTCCGGGAAGCCCGAAGGAGCGCTCCAGATCGGCGACGAACGCGGCTCGCAACCCGTCGGCCTCGCGCTCCCAGTCGAAGCCGGCGCGCAGGTTGGCGACCGGGAGCAGGAAGCTCAGCGCGTCCGCGCCGGGCGGGGCCATCGACGGCTGCGTCCGGGCCGGGGCGTGCACGTACGCGCAGAAGGTCCGCGGCGGCCGGCGCCCCTGCGTGACGCTCTGCACGAAGTCGCGGTAGTCGGGCCCGACCAGCAGCGTGTGGTGCGCCAGTTCCTCGAACCGGCGGTCGAGCCCGAGGTGGAGCAGAAAGCACGACATCGTCGAGCGCCGCGCCCGGCCGGACGCCGGGCGGTCCAGCAGCGCGTCCGTCCGGAGCACGTCGGCGTTGGAGACCACCACGTCGGCCGCGATCCGCTCGCCATCCTCGAGCCGGACACCGCGCACGCGGCCGCCCGCCGTCTCCACCGCGACGACCCGCGCGCCGCAGCGGACGTCGAGGCGGCGGGCGATCGGCTCGACCAGCGAGAGGACGCCGCCGTCGGCGTACCAGCCGCCGTCGAGGACCTGCAGGTACACCAGCGAGGCGTAGATGGCCGGCACGCGAAACGGATCGCCGCCGATGAACAGCGAGTGGAACGAGAACGCCTCGCGGACGCGCGGGTGGTGGAAGAAGTGCGAGACGAAGCGGTGCAGCGGCATGAGCGCGTCGAGCCGGAGCAGCGCGGGCAGCTTCGGGGTGAGCGTGCGCAGGTCGCCGCAGGGGCGCCGCCCGACGTCGAGCACCGCGTGCTCGTAGATCCGGCCCGCCGCCTCGAGGAAGTCGCCGACGCGCCGGGCGTCGCGCGAGGAGAACTTCGCCACCTCCTCGCGCAGCCGCTCCGCGCAGTCGGCGAAGTGAAACGTCCGCGGATCGCTGGCCCAGCGCAGCCGGTAGAGCGGATCCAGGCGCCGCAGCGAGACCTCGCTGTGCAGGTCGATCCCGCCGGCGGCGAACGTCTCCTCGAGCAGCCAGGGCATCGTGATCAACGACGCGCCGGTGTCCCACGTGTAGCCGGCGTCCTGCAGGCGACCGATCCGGCCGCCCGGGACCCCGCGCTGCTCGAGCACGGTGACCTCGCAGCCGGCCGCCTGCAGGCGCAGCGCCAGCGCCAGGCCGCCCAGGCCCGCTCCGATCACGGCGATCCTCATCGCCACCACCTTGCGAGGACGCGCGGAGGCGAACGACTGTCCCGGCGCAGCGATCGCGCCGTCCTTTCGGCGCGGGGCGGATCAGGCGGCGCGGCGCTGCAGCTGCTCCACCGGGAGCTCCGCGGGCCATTGCGGCTCGGAGACCTCGGGTGCCAACACCCCGAGCCGCTGCGCGCGATGGACGGCGGCGGCCCGGTTGCTGACTTCGAGCCGCCGATAGATCGCGGTCGTGTGGTGCTTGACCATGTCGACGGAGAGGTCGAGCGTCCGGGCGATCTTGCTGTTGGTCGCGCCGCGCGCCATCAACTCGAGGATCTCCTGCTGGCGCGGCGAGAGCGCACCGTGCACCGGCTCCGGCTGCCGCGTGAACCGGGTCTCACCGCTGGCCGCGCTCCGCAGCGCGTTCAGCAGGTCCCAGACCGAGCCGTCCTTCGGGACGAAGCCCGCCGCCCCGGCGGCGCGCGCGGCGTCCTGCGTGAGCGAACGCCCACTCGAGGTCAGCAGTACCTGTACCGCGGGTGCCGCGTGCCGGATCGCGACGCAGATCTCGGTTCCGAATTCCTCGCCCACGAACAGGTCGACGAGTGCGACGCGCGGCTGGTGGCGCACGGCGAGCATGATCGCGTCCGAGCGTTGTCGCGCTCCGATGATGCGCGTCACCCAGTCCTGGCGCTGCAGCACGAGCCGGAGGCCGATGTGGACCAGATCCTGATTGTCGACCAGCAGCACGCTGCCCCGCACCGTCGGCACAGGCGTCTCCCTTCGCTAGGACCGTTGCCCGGGTCGGCACCGGGCAACGTGAAGGTACTTTTGGGGCCGCCCGAAGGTGGCTGTACCTAGGGTCGGCCGGACCTGTACCAGCGACGGGGGGCGAGCGTACGTAGGGCCGCGTCCGGCTGGTGCGCGTGGATCTGCTTGATCGCGTCGCGGAAGCGGCGGCGCCGCTCGGCGAGTTCGTCGGTGTTCGGGCCGGCGGGCGGCTCCGTCTGGCGGGTCATCGGCAACTCCTCGTTTCGGGACTCCAAGCGCTCCGACAATCGATGCGATGGCGCACCACCGGAAGTGGACCGAGGCCTAGCCCTGCCCGTTCCGGGGGACACCCGCCGGGCGCCGCTCGCCGTCGCCCGTCACCGACTGGCCCGACGACCGGCCACGCTGCGCGCGCCCGGACAGAGGTGGGCGCCGGAGGCCGCACTTAACGTGCGCCAGATGGATCAGCCCGTCATCGTCAGCGCCCTGCGCACGCCCATCGGCGTGTTCGGCGGCGCGTTCAAGGACATTCCCGCCCCGCAGCTCGCCGCGCGCGCCGTCCGCGGCGCGCTCGATCGTGTGGGCCTACCCGCCGACGCGGTGGACGAGGTCATCCTCGGCTGCGTGCTGCAGGCCGGCCTCGGGCAGAACCCCGCGCGCCAGGCGGCGCTCGCGGCCGGCATCCCGCAACAGGTGCCGGCGACGACGATCAACATGCTGTGCGGCTCGGGCCTGAAGGCGGTGGCGCTGGCCGCGCAGGCGATCCGCGCGGGCGACGCGGACATCGTGGTGGCCGGCGGCATGGAGAGCATGTCGCGCGCGCCGTACCTCTCACCGGCGGCGCGCTTCGGCGCGCGCATCGGGCACGCCGCGCTGGTCGACTCCGTGCTGCACGACGGTCTCACGTGCGCGTTCGAAGACGTCCATATGGGGATCACCGCCGAGAACGTCGCCGAGCAGTTCGCGATCACGCGCTCCGAGCAGGACGCCTTCGCCGCCGCGAGCCAGCAGAAGGCCGAGCGCGCGCTCGCCAAGGGGGTGTTCCGCGACGAGATCGTGCCGGTCGAGGTGCCCGACAAGCGCGGCACGCGCATCGTCGACGCCGACGAAGGGCCGCGGCCGGGCACCACGGTGACGGCCCTGTCGAAGCTGCGCACCGCGTTCCGGCGCGACGGCGGCACGGTGACGGCGGGCAACGCGTCGACGATCAACGACGGCGCGGCCGCGGTGATCCTGATGTCGGCCCGGCGCGCGGCCGAGCTCGGGCTCGAGCCGCTCGGTGTGGTCGAGAGCCATGCCTCCGTCGGCGTCGACCCGGCGATCATGGGCACGGGCCCGATCCCCGCTGTGGCATCCGCGCTCGCGAAGGCCGGCCTCCAGCTCGACGACATCGACGTGTTCGAGCTCAACGAGGCCTTCGCCGCCCAGGCGCTCGCGGTGAACCGCGCGCTCGGCGTCGCCGACGAGCGCGTGAACCCGCACGGAGGCGCGATCGCGCTCGGGCACCCGATCGGCGCGAGCGGCGCGCGGATCCTCGTCACGCTGCTGCATCAGATGCGCCGCACGAACGCCCGGCGCGGCGTTGCGGCGCTGTGCGTCGGCGGCGGCCAGGGCCAGGCCGCGGTGATCCGCAGCACCGCGACCCATGCCCTGGCCTCCCGCGTCGGCGCCCGCGACGCAGCGCTCGCGCACGCCGCCTGACACATCGCTTCCGACGGCCTCAGCTCTTCGTGAGCGAGGCCTTCGGCCCAGCAATATGCGCGGTTGCGCCCGTGACCGCGTCGGGCACGGTGACTACGGGCGTGATCGTGACCGGGCCGTTGTCGAGGGTGCCCAGCTGCACCGTTGCACTCCAGGTGCCGTTCGCGGCCGGCGTGGCCTGCACCGCCGGAGTGGTGTGTGCCCCGTCGGTCGCCGTGAGCGCGACTTGGGTGGCGAACTTCTGTGCGACGCCGTTGAGCACGACCGACGCGCCGGCGGTGGCCGGGGGATTGAGGATGGCGTTGCGCGCCCACGGCGCGAGCGCGCTGCATACCGGGACGGGACCGGGCGATCCCACCGGCGCGCCCACCGTGATCGTCGTCCGGGGCGGCTGGCCGAAGATCGCCGTACCGACGAACGCCAGCTTGTCGCCGGTCTGCAGGTCCGGCGTCAGCGCCGACGACCACGCGCTCTTCTGCCAGCAGTCGCCCGTCGGCTTGAGCAACGTCGGAGCGGACGTGTTGATCGTGAACGGCTGGAACGTCATCGCCGACGCGGCGAACGTGCCGACCGCGACCGGCGCGCCGGTCACCGCGTCAGCGCGCGTCGCAGTCACCGTCGTGCGCCCGAACGGCAGGCCCGAAGCGATCACCGAGTCGCCGATCACGGTGATCGTCGGTGGGGCCGAGGGGAACGGGAACTGCGCGTGCGCGGCGGCTGGTAAGGCGGCCATGGATACGGCGACCAGCATCGTGAGCGTGAGTCCGTACGCCGCCCGCCGCCGGCGCGCTGCATGAGGGTGCTGACGCACTTCTGTGCCTCCTCGCAACTTGAATTCAGGGGCGACTAACTATTTCTCTCGCGCCGAGGACCGCGATAGCGGCCGTCGGGTCAGGCGCGCCTGGTCCTGGGACCGGCGACGGCCCATACGGGAGTAGGGCAAACCCCCGGGTGAGGGCGGGATTGTTGACCACACGAATCCGGTCCTCCCGTCTGATAATCCCCGGCGTGCGCTGCGAGACTGCATGGCGTGACCGTAAAGATCACCACCCGGCGCCGCCTCTCCGTCTCGCACGCATTCACCGTTCCGGTGGTGCGCGAGACGCATCCGCATCCGCCCGGGCCACGGTCGCGACGGCCTTAGAGCAGTCGCCCGAGTGGCCCGAGGTCGAGGTTGAGGTCCTCGTCGCGCAGGCCGAAGACGCGCTTGAGCTCGTCCATGCGCTGCTCGAGCGCCATCAGCGTGCGGCCCAGGCGTTCGACGGTCTCGTCGTCGAGCCCGCCCGCCTCGACGCGCCGGATCGCCTGACGCTCCATCAGCTGACGCAGGAGCTCGACGATCGTCAGCACGAGCTGGGCCAGGCCGCGCTCGACGTTCTCGGGATCGGCGTCGATGCGGCGCGAGACCGCGTCGTCGAGCCGCCGGGCCTCGCGGGCGAACGGCTCCAGGTCCGCCGGGCCGGCGAGCAGCTTGTCCTCGGGCGCGTCGCTCACCCCGGATCTCCCACGAACGAGTAAGCGGGCCACGGTCCCGTGCAGACCAGCGAGGCCTCAGGGTGCTCGCGCTGGAGCGTCTCGACGGCGGCGGTGAAGGCCCGCAGCGCGGGCCGCTCGACGAGGTAGGCGCCGCGCAGCAGCTCCTGGCCGCCGCGTTCGGGCCGCCTGACCTCGGCCACCGCGAGCGCCGTGAGCGCGTCGTGCAGGGCCGCGGCCTTGCGGCGGCGTGCGAGATAGGCGCGGCCGTCGAGCGCCTCGCCCGGCTCGATCACCCGCATGGCGAGCTCGACCCGCCCACGGACGCGCTCGAGCGCCGCGAGCAGCTGACCGCGCCGCCCGGCCAGCGCCGCGCGGACGCGGTCTGGATCGGCGTGGCGCGTGCCGAAGCGCACCGGCACGACGGCGCGCTCGCGCTGGATGCTCTCGACCACGCGCTGGTGGGTCCACAGCGCATCGGCGGCGGTCGAGTCGGGGACGTGGTCGTGACGGGTGGCGACCGCGAGCAGCGGGCCGTCGGGGATGCCCTCGAGCGGTGCGCCGCCGAGACCGCTGACGTCGGGGAGCGGGCGCTGGGGGTCCTCGCACACGGCGTAGAGCCAGATCATTGCGTTCGCTCCCCGGACACGGGCGTGATCAGGAGTCGCAGCGAGAGCTGCACGAGGTCGACGTCGGCGAGCGACAGCATGATCTCGCCGCCGAGGACGACGCCGCCGCCGAGCAGGCGGTCGAGCAGGTCGACGAGCGCGACGTTGCGCTGCGGGGACACGCTCACCGGCTGAAGTGGTAGGCGGGCCAGGGTCCGGTGACCTCGAGCGGCACGTGGTGGCGCGCGACGAGGTCGGCGACGAGCGCCCGGAAGGCGAACACGTCCGCGTCGGCGACGAGGTAGACGCCGTTGAGGACCATCTCCTCGGTGCGGCCGGCCAGCCGCGGGTCCTGCAGCGGGCTGAGGGTCGCCGCGTCGGCTGCCGCCGCGAGCGCCTCGTGCACGGCCGCGACGGCGGCCTCGAGCGCGTTGCGATCCCGCTTGACGGCGCTCTTGCGGGCGAGATACTCCGCCCCGGTCGTCGCTTGCGCCGCCGGCGGCGCCGGGGTGGCGGGCGCGAAACCCTTCACACCCCACTCCGACCGGCCGCGCAGCCGCTCGAGCGCTCGCGCGAGCGACGTTCGCTCGCGTGCGAGCATCGCCCGCACGCCGTCCAGGCTCGTGTAGAGGGTGCACATCGAGAACGGCACCAGGGCGCCGGCGCCGAGGGCTTCGCCGAGCACGCGATCGTGGGCACGCGCCAGCGCGCCGAGCGTCTCGAGGTCCTCGAGCGACTCGCTCAATGCGTCCGCGCCGAACCGCGCGAGATCGATCCGGCTCGCGACCGCGGCGAGCCCCGCGTGACGGACCTGCTCTACGGGGTGCGCGGGATCGACGCCCGGTCCCGCGGGCGGCCGCGCGGCCGCCGCGTCCTGGACGCCGTAGACCCAGATCGCCTCAGCCATCGTGTCCTCGCCCGTCCGGAAGCTCGCGCTCGAGCCGGTCGAGGCGCTCGCGCAGCCGCCGGTGCTCGGCCGCGAACCCCGCGGCGGCACTGTTGAGCGCCGGATCGCTCTCCCACCAGTCGATCCCCATCTCCTTCGCCTTGTCGATCGAGGCGATGACGAGCCGCAGCTTGATCGTGAGCAGCTCGATGTCGAGCAGGTTGATCTGGATGTCGCCGGCGATCACGATGCCCTTGTCCAGGACGCGTTCGAGGATGTCGGCGAGGCTGTCGCCGGAGTGCTGGACTCCCAGCCCGGCGCGACGCGACTCGAGGGATGACATGTCAGCTTCCTCCGTGGTCGGTGGCGGATCGGCGGTGGCGGCCGACATGGCGCAGGCCAAGCAGCCGGCCCTCGTCGGAGAGCGTGATCTCATAGGTGCCGAGCACGTCCATCGTGCTCGGCACACGGGCGAGCTCGAGCGCCTCGACGGTCACCGTCCAACCGCTGTCGTCGCGCCGCAGTCCGGTGACGGCCTCGGCCGGCATGCCGGTGAGCTCGGACACCTGCTGCCGTGCCTGCTGGACCAGGGAAGCCGGCTCCACATCACGGCCCCCCTGAAAGTCCGTGGCGGGCGAGCAGCTGCTCAATCAACTCCGCCTCCAGCGCTTCGGCCTCCGCGTCGCTGAGCTCGCCGTTGGCGCAGCGGGCGTCGAGGTCGGCCAGCCGCCGTTGCGGCGACTCGCGCTCGGCGAGCTCGCGCTCCGCCTCGCCCACGAGCACATCGACCACCCACCGGACGCCGTTCACCGGTCCGAGCGGGAGCAGCAGCAGGCTCTTGACGAGTCCCACTCACCGCTCGCGGCTCTCGGTGGCTTGCGCCGACACCTCGGGCTCGAGCCGCAGCGCCGTGAACGAGTACGGCGGCAGCGGCCCGATGTACCGCAGGCCGAGATAGCCCTGCAGCGCCGCGCCGAGGTGTGCGATCTGGGCGTCGAGCGCGGTCCGGGCGTCGCGGCGGACGAGCACCTGCGCGCTGAGCGCGACGCGCTCGCCGCCCGGCGGGTCGACCCGTAGGTCGCTCACGACCGGGCGCAGGCGCGCGAGCAGCGCCTCCTGATCACGCTCGCGCCGCTGGTCCATCGCCTCGGCGACGCGCTGGCCGAGCGCGATGCGCTGATCGCGCGTCTCGAGCTCCGAATGCCCGTTGACGAACGTGTGTAGGCGCTGGATCTCCGCGTCGCCGGCGGTGGCGGCGCTCACCAGCGCGTCCTCGGCGTAGAACGCACGGACCGTCATCTGCACGTGTCCGTCGAGCTCGGCCAAGAGGTCGCTCAGCTGCTCGCCGTGGAGCTCGAGCAGCCGCTCGCTCACCTCCGTGTCGTCGGCCATGACCATGCCGAACCGCATCGGGATCACGGTGCCGAGCTCGATCGCCCGCCCGAGGACGCGACGCTGCGCCTCGAGATCGTCACGGGTCCCCGGTCGTACGTCATCGGAGATGTCACTGACGAGCGCCGCGATGTCTCCGCGGACGAGTGCTCGCACCGGGCCGCCGATGCCGCCGTCCTGGGGCCATGACGCCGCATCCTTGGCGTCGATGACGCCGTAGACGTACCTGCTCATTGCTTCTCCTTGGTCGGCTCGGGCATCACGCCGAACAGCTCGCCGAGCTTGTCCGTGGCCGCTTCGATCGCGCCGGCCGTCTTGCGGCCCTCGATCAGATCGGGCACGCCGCGCTTGGGCGTGTCGAGATTCACCCGGCCCACAGCTTCGGCGTAGCGAAGGTAGGTGCCGACGCTCGCAACCACGACGCGGGCGTCGATCGTCAGCACCTCGATCCCGACCAGGGACACCCGCACGAAGACGTCGATGACGACGCCGCGATCCAGGATCAGTTCGAGGACCTCGGTGCTCCCGATGCGGGATGCCTGGTGCGCGCCATCAGCGCGCCGGCCGCGGTGCCGATCGCGAAGCCCGCGCCGCAGCTCGCGAACGCGATCGCGGCGGTGTGCTGGGCATGGCCATTGCGGTGCAACATGGGCAGGGCTGCGCCACGGATCGCGAAACGCGATCCGCTGTGCCGCGCCGGAATTCCGGAAAGCATGAGAAGACCTCCTGAAGGGGCCGTGCTCGGCCCGAAGAACTACTAGCGGCGCTGCGCGCGGATCAGGCGGAAGCCGCCGAGGATGATCAGCACGCCGATGATCGCCGAGACCAGACCGCCGAGATCGAACACGTCTGTGTCCCCGATCCCGAGCAGGCCGGTGAAGATGAGCCAGCCGACAACCGCCCCGGCGAGCCCGAGCGCCACCGTGGCGATGAGGCCCATCTTGTCCCTGCCGGGCATGATCAACCGCCCGGCGAAGCCGGCGACGATGCCGAGGATGATGGCACCGATCATGGTCGTCCTTTTCTTGCGACGGTCGACATGCTTCAGGACTATCCGACGGCCATCCGACGACCCGTGCGCCGCACCGGTACCCGGCACCAATGGGCTAGTGCGCGGCGCGCGTACGATAGGCCGATGGGGGCGGCAGCGCGACTGAGGGAAGCGAGCGCAGTTGAGCGGTGACGAGCTGAACGCGCTGCGCCGGATCGCGCGGCGAGTGGCGAGCGGAGCGCCGCAGGACGCGGTGTTCGCGACGGTGCTCGAGGAAGTCGGTCGCGGGCTCGCCGTCGACTACGCGCGCATCGGTCGCTACGAGCCCGACGACACGCTCACCGTCGTCGCCTCCTGGGGCGACGCGGGCGTGACCATGCCGCGGACCGCGCTCGGAGGGCGCAACCTCGCCACGATCGTGTTCGACACGGGCCGCCCGGCCCGGATCGACGGCTACGGGGACGCTTCCGGGGCGCTCGGGATCGCCGCCCGCGAGGCCGGTGTGCGCGCGGCGGTCGGAACGCCGGTCATCGTCGAAGGGCGTCTCTGGGGCCTGATCGTCGCCGGCTCGCGCGGCGTCCAGGCGCTCGCCGCCGATGCCGAGCTGCGACTTGCCTCGTTCACGGAACTCGTCGCGACCACGATCGCGAACGCGGACAGCCGCGCCGGTGTCACCCGGCTGGCGGCGGATCAGGCGGCGCTGCGGCGCGTGGCGACGCTGGTCGCGCGCGGTGTGGCACCGGAGGAGGTGTTCGCGGCGGTCGTCGAGGAGGTCGGCCGCCTGCTGCCGGTCGACTTCGCGGATCTGGGTCGCTGCGAGCCGGACGGGACGATCACCTTCGTCGCCGGCTGGGGCAAGACCCGGGCCGTGTTCCCCGTCGGCGCCCGGCTCAAGCTCGGCGGGAAGAACGCCACCACGCTGGTCGCGCAGACCGGTGGCCCGGTCCGGGTCGAGAGCTATGCCGATGCCTCCGGGGAGATCGGGGGCCCGACCGCCCAGACCGGCGTCCGTTCCGCCGTCGGTACCCCCGTCACCGTCGACGGGCGCCTCTGGGGCGTGATGGCGGCAGGCTGGAGCCTCGAGGAACCGATGCCGGCGGACACCGTGCCGCGGCTGGCCCAGTTCACGGACCTGTTGGAGACGGCGGTCGCGAACGCCGAGAGCCGCGCCGCGCTCGCCCGGGTGGCCAACGAGCAGGCGGCGCTGCGGCGGGTGGCGACGCTGGTGGCCCGTGGCGTAGCGCCGGATGAGATCTTCGCGGCGGTCGCCGAGGAGGTCGGGCGGCTGCTCGCCGCCGATCTGGCGACCATGTGCCGCTACGAGCCCGACCGCACCATGACCATGCTCGCCGCCTGGGGGAGCGGCGGTGAGCACTTTCCCGTCGGTAGCCGGTGGCCCCTCGGTGGTCGAAACCTCGCCACCCTCGTGTTCGAGACGGGCCGTCCGGTCCGCCTCGAGCCGTATGCCGAAGCCAGCGGGCCGGTCGGTCTCGAATCCCACAACGCGGGCATCGACTGCGCGGTCGGGACGCCGATCGTCGTCGAGGATCGCCTGTGGGGCGCCGTCGCGGTCGCCTCGACCACGGGCCGGCGGCTGCCGCCGGACACCGACGAGCGCCTGACCTCGTTCACGGAGCTCGTGGGGACCGCGCTGGCGAACGCCGAGAGCCGCGCCGAGCTGATGGCCTCGCGGGCGCGGATCGTGGCGGCTGCCGACGAGGAGCGCCGGCGCGTCGTTCGCGATCTGCACGACGGCGCGCAGCAGCGTCTCGTCCACACGATCGTCACGCTCAAGCTGGCGTCCGGAGCGCTCGAGCACGACCGGGAGGCCGTCGACGATCTGGTCCGCGACGCGCTCGACAACGCGGAGCAGGCGAATCGCGAGCTGCGCGAGCTCGCCCACGGGATCCTGCCCACGGTCCTGGTCCGTGGCGGGCTGAGCGCGGCGGTCGACGCGCTCGCGTCGCGCATGCAGGTGCCGGTCGAGACCGACGTCGCCGTCGACCGGCTTCCCGCCACGGTCGAGGCGACCGCCCACTTCGTCGTCGCCGAGGCGCTCACCAACGTCGCCAAGCACGCCCGTGCCGGACACGCCGCGGTCGCGGCGCGGATCGAGGGCGGCGCGCTCGTCGTCCAGGTGCGCGACGACGGCGTCGGAGGCGCGCGGCTCGACGGCAGCGGTCTCATGGGACTCGCGGACCGGCTCGCCGTCCTCGAAGGCCGGCTGCGGATCGAGAGCCCGGCCGCCGGCGGCACCCTCGTGTCCGCCAGCATCCCGCTCCCCAGCTGAGCGCGGCCCGTTCGGGTGGCGCCACTCGCGCCGCGGAGAGCGACGGCGTCCGCGCGGACACACTCGGTGCTGATGCGCGCCATCGTCATCGACCGCTTCGGCGGGCCCGAATGCCTCGTCTTCCGCGAGCTGCCGGACCCGGAGCCGATCGCCGGCCACGCCGTCATCGCGGTCAAGGCGTTCGGGATCAACCACGCCGAGATGCACATGCGCAGGGGCGAATGGGCCGAGGCGGCGCAGGTCAGCGGGATCGAGTGCGTCGGCCTCGTGCACGCCTGCCCGGGCGGGGAGTTCCCGCGCGGCGCCAAGGTCGCGGCGCTGATGGGCGGGCTCGGACGCACGATCAGCGGCAGCTACGCCCAGTTCACGCGCGTGCCGGTCGCCAACGTCGCGCCGATCGAGTCGGACCTGGGGTGGGCGCAGCTCGCGGCGATTCCCGAGACCTTCGCGACGGCCTGGACGTGCCTGTTTCGCAACCTCGAGCTCGAGCGCGGCCAGTCACTGGTCGTGCGCGGGGCGACCTCTTCCTTCGGCCAGGCGGCGGTCAAGCTCGCTGTCGGCGCCGGCGCGCGCGTGATCGCCACGAGTCGCAACCCGAAGCACTTCGCCCTGCTCCAGCGGCTCCGCGCCGAACGCGTCGAGCTCGAGGGACCGCAACTGTCACAACGCGTCGCGGACGCCGGGCGGGTCGACGCCGTGCTCGACCTCGTGGGCAACAGCACCATCCTCGACTCGCTGACGATGCTGCGCCGGGGCGGTCGCGCCTGCTTGGCCGGCTGGCTCGGTGGGCTTGACCCGATCGCGGAGTTCAATCCGCTGATGGAGATGGCCAGCGGCGTCCATCTCACCTTCTTCGGCAGCTTCGTCTTCGGAACCCCGGGCTTCCCGCTCTCCGACGTCCCGCTCCAGCGGATCGCCGACGACATCGCCGCCGGCCGCCTGGACGCGGCGCCCGCACGCGTGTTCGGCTTCGACGAGATCCGTGACGCGCACCGCGCGATGGAGGCGGGCGCGGCCGGCGGCAAGATGGTCATCGTCGTTTAGCGCCTGATCACGGGTGGGCCGTGAAGACGTGGGCGACGGCTCCGCCGCTGAAGACGGTGGTGCTCGTCGGCTCGATGGTGAGGGGTGCCGTGAAGAGCCGCTCGCCCGCGCCCAGGACGGCCGGGTGGATGACGAGGCGATACTCGTCGATCAAGCCGGTCTCGACCAGCGATCGAGCGAACCGCACCCCGCCGTGGGCGAGCAGGTATCCGTCGGAGCGCTCCCGCTTGAGCCGCGTGATGGCGGCGGTCAGGTCGCCGGTGGCGATCGTCGTCTCGCCCCAACCGGCGGACGCGAGCGAGTCCGAGAACACGACCTTGGGGATCTCGTTCATCGGCTTGGCGAACGGCCCGGAGGCGCCGGGCCAGTAGCCGGCCCAGCCGGCATACGTGGTGGCCCCGATGAGGTGCGCGCCGGCGTTGCTCAACGTCTCGAGCGTCCAACTGGCGCCGTCATCGGAGCGTCCCGCGGCGACCCAGTCGGTGCTGCCGTCGAGTGGTGCGACGAAGCCGTCGAGCGAGACGGACAGCTTCAGGATCAGTGAGGCCATGGTGCCGTGCTCAGGCGGCGTGGACGGGCTCGAGCAGGGCGTCGATCTGGTCGATCGCGATGCTCATGCCCTCCTCCATGCCGGTTGCGAGTTGCTCCATCACCTCGGCGTCGGGGAACCGGCACAGGACGGTCATGCGAGTGCCGGTGGCGATCGGGTCGAACGTGACGACGCCGACGATCGGCTCGAGCCCCGGCACCGGCTCGCCGTCATCGCCGGCGAGGCCGTTGACGAACTCGATCCGGCGTGGCGCATCGAGCGCGTCGATCCGCCACCAGCCGTGGTGCAGGAAGTTCTCCGGCCCGGTCATGGAGTAACGGCACTGTCCACCGGGCTGGAATTCGTAGCGTGTGAACGTCGCCGGATACGGTGACGGGCCGTACCAGCGCTCGAGCTTGCGCGGGTCCGCCCACACGTTCCACACGCGTTCCGGCGCGGCGTCGAATTCGGCGACTAACGTCATCGACAGGTTCTCCGCGTCGCTGCTGCTGGTGATGAGCGTCATGTTCGTGCTTCTTCCTCCGCGAGGATTTCGGCGATCTTCGTCGCCCTCTGGACCCACAGCCGCTCGAATCCGGCGAGCAACCGCGTCGCCTTGCGCAACGTCTCCGGGTTGGCGGCCACGTGCTGTTCCCTTCCACTTCGGTGCTTGCTGACGAGCGCCGCCCGCTCGAGCACCGCCACGTGCTTCTGTACGGCCGTCAGGCTCATCTCGTAGCGCCGCGCCAGCGCCGAGACAGACTGCTCGCGCTCGATCGCGCGGGCGAGGATGTCTCGTCTGGTCGCGTCAGCGAGCGCCCGGAAGACACGGTCGGCCTCGGGCTCTGAGAGCGCTCCGCCGGCCAGCAGATCCACAACCATATGGTTGTAGGTTACGGGACTATGCCCGACATCGCAACCGCAGGCAGGCGCGTCAATCCGCGCCGTGGGCGCGGAGCGGCAGGCTCGCGGCGATCCGCGTGCCGCCTCCGCGGGGACTCTCGACTCTGAGCCGACCGCCGAGCGCGTCGACGCGGTCGCGCAGCCCGGTCAGGCCGTTGCCGTCCGAACGGGCGCCGCCGACGCCGTTGTCGCGCACGTCGAGGTGGAGCAGACCGTCGGTGACCCAGGCCCGCACGTCCGCGCGCTGTGCCCGCGAGTGCTTGGCGACGTTCGTGAGCGCCTCGGCGACGATGAAGTAGGCGCTGGCCTCGACGTCGGCGGCGAAGCGCTCGCCCGGCACGTCCGCGTTGACCGGAACGCGCATGCGTGAGACGAGCGTGCTCACGCCTGCCTGCAGCCCGCCGCGGGCCAGGATGTGAGGGAGGATGCCGTGGGCCAGCTCACGCAGCTCGGCGTTGGCCGCCTCGGCCCCGGCGAGCGCCTCGCCGACGAGCGTCCACGACTCGCCGTCGTCGCTCGCCCTGGTGAGCTGCGCGAGCTTGAGCGCGGCGATCACTCCTACCAGCCGCTGCTGCGCGCCGTCGTGGAGGTCTCGCGCGACGCGCCGGCGCGCGTCGTCGGCGGCCGTGACCAGGCGCACCCGCGAGGCGATCAGCGCGGAGCGTGCCTCGCCGTTCGCCACGGCGGTCGCCACGAGCTCGGTGAACTCCGCGATCCGGGATTCCGTGTTCGGGGGAAACGGCGTGTCACGCGTCGTTGACGCCGCGATCACGCCCCAGATCCGACCACCGACGACGATCGGACAACCGACCGAGGAGCGGATGCCCAGCGTCTCGGCCTCGTGCGCGATCGGACCCGAGGCGCCGGCGAAGCTGTCCACGCGGGCGGCCTGCGACGTCTCGTAGACCTGTGCGGCGATGCTCGCCCCCTGGAGCTCGAACCGCGTGCCGACCGCCAGCCGGCCCTGACCGTCGCGGCTCCAGGCCGCGATCGCGGTGACCGTCCGATCGGCCTCGAAGCGCTCCATGCGCGCAAGATCGGCGTCGCAGAGCAGCCCGACCTCACGCACGACCGCCTCGAAGACCTCTTCGGTCGACTCCGAGCGCGCCACCAGCGTGGCGACGCGCCGCAGTGCCGCCTGCTCGTCGGCGAGCCGTCGGCGTTCCTGTTCGGAGGCCTGCAGGCGCCGCGCCGTCAAGAACAGCGCGGCGGCGGCCGCGGAGGCAATGGCGATCGCCCTCGCGGGGGGCAGGCTGCTTCTGCGCCCACTCACGCACGGAGGCTAGCTGACGCGCACCTCATCGGTCAGCGCGATCGCACCGCGCCGAGGCGACGTACCCGGCCCCGCCGTAGCGCTCGTCCACGTGCAGGTCTTCGACGAGCTCCGCGAGCCGGCTCCAGGGCGTGATGAAGCCCTCGAAGGTGCTGACGCAGTCGCGGTTGAGTCGCCACGTGGCGAGGTTCAGCGCGATCGTCTGCGGCCGCCACGCCACCCACTTCGGGCCGCCGGCCGCGATCCGGCCACCCTGGCGGACGTGCCCGAGGATGTTGGTCAGGGCGCGAGGCGAGCGCATGACGTCGTGCACCGCGCAGAGGATCGCGGCGTCGACCTGGGTCGGGATCGTCGCCTTCTCGGCGGTGGCGCAGATCAGTTCGACGTTCGTCCATCCGCGCCGCCGGACGAGGGCGCGCGCCTGGGCGAGCATCTCGGGGCTCGGCTCGACGCCGATCAGTCGCCCGCTGGGGCCGATCCGCCGCCTGATCTGGTCGAAGTTCCGGCCCGAGCCGCACCCGACGTCGAGGATGACCTCGCCGGAGCGCGGCGCCAGGCACTCCACGAGCTCACGCCGCCCGTGATCGCCGCTGGAGGTGCGCAGCTCATAGATCTGGGCCATCGCTCCGTAGCTGCGCTGGGAGCGGCGGTGATCCGGTGCCGCGTGGCCGAGCGTCTGGCGCACGGTCTGGAACGCGGCGACGAGGGCCCGCGGCTTGGCAGCCATCAGCAGGCCTTGGAGAACGTGATGGGAGCTCATAGGCGGGAATACCGTCGTGGCGAAGGGGGTTGGCTCGCACTGTCCTTGCGGCGGGTTCGCGCTGGCCGGCCCGCTCGGTCGCGCGAGAGCGCAGCGCTGCGGCTTCGGCGTGCGCACAGCACCGCGGCGCGGCGGCGGCCTCGGCGGCGGCGAACGGCGGCGGAAGCTGGACGTCCGCGTCGATCAGCTCGGCTTCGCAGTGACGCAGCGCGGCTGCGTCGGCAGTCGCGGAACGGCGCACCCGCGGAACGCGCTCGTCAGGCATCGATCAACCCGCGCATTGCCGTCACGTAGGCGTCCGCGACGTCGCGATGGAGCGCGGCATGGCTCTGGGCCAGCGGGACGAGCGCGGGGACGTTGGTCGCGCGCGTCGTCTCGACCTCCGCATCGGCGAAGCGGCCGACCGCGGCCGCGTAGAGGTCGAGGTAGCGATGCGTGACCCCGCGCGCCGTCCGCTGCCAGGACCGCAGGGTCGCCTGGCAATCGAACGGGAGCGGTGCCGAGGAGGTCTGGGTCGTCATCTCGTTCTCCCTTGTCCGGGCTGACGTGGGCAGGAAGGTCAGCCTGCGGCCGGACGTTAGACACCCGCGTCGACCCCGGCCATTCGCCGCGGGACACATCACCCGAATGGGTGACGCGAGCAGCGGGTGACGAGCCGCTCGGTCAAGCGCGGCTGAAGCCGAGGCTCGCGCGAAACGGCTCGCCTTGCCCGTCGAGCACCTCGTCGAGCCGGAGATGCGCGGCCGCCGTGGCGTCCGCGATCAGGCGCCCGGCGTGCGCGAAGTCGACGGACGAGACGTCGAGTGGATTCGGCGCCGGCAGCGGCACGATCTCGGCGGAGTAACGCGCGAGGTGGGCGGCGAGCCGGCGTGCGGTGAGGGGCGGCAGCCCGTCGGCGCTCGGACCGAGCCCGCCGTGCCGGTAGCGAACGCCAGGCGTCGATGCCATCCGCGTCGGTAGCACGAAGATGCGCCGCGCGCCGAGGGCGAGCGCGCGCGAGATCGGGATGTTGTTGACCACGCCGCCGTCGACGAGCCGGCGGTCGCCGAAGGTGACCGGCGGGAGGACGCCGGGGATCGAGGCGGCCGCCGTCAGCGCGTCCACCGCAGGGCCCGAGGAGAGCACGACCTCTTCGGAGCGCTTCACGTCGAAGGTGACGATGTGCAGCGGGATCGCGGAGTCCGACAGATCGTCGAACTCGATGTGGTGGGCGATCAGGCGGCGCAGCCGGTCCGGTGCGATCAGGTGGTCGCGACGCGCGAGCATCCCTGCCGCGATCGCCCACGGCCGGACGGGGAAGATGTCGTCGCGGCGCATGCCGCGCCACACGTCCGCGAGGGCGTCCGCGGTGGCAAGGGTCTGCGGCCGCGACGCGACGAACCCCGCGTTCAATGCCCCCGCCGACGTGGCGACGAGCATGTCCGGCACGATCCGGCGTTCGTAGAGGGCGCGCAGCATCCCGGCCTGGAGCGCGCCGAGGCTGCCGCCGCCGGAGAGCACGAAGGCGGTCGGCGCGACGGCGCGACGTTGCCGCAGCCGCGCTACCGCTCCCACGGAGCCTGCCTCACGCCCCCGGTGAGCGCGCGCGAGTACGACTCGGCCGCGCGCTCCTCGTCGTCCAGCGCGCGGAGGTACGCGGCGTGAGCAAACGCACACTCATCCAGCGGCGCCGCTCGCCACAAGCCGTACGCGTACCCCACGTGGGCGCAACTCGCACGCCAGACGAGGTAGCCGGACGCGGCATGGTGGACCCGTGACTCGCGCGATATCCAATCGCTCATGGCGGGAGCGTCGCCGGGCCGAGCCCGCGCCGCGACTGGACGCCCGGCCAGCCGCGACCGGCCGGAGGGTGCCGCGTCGCCCGAGGGTCATCTGCGTCTGGCAGGACGGACAGCTTGCGGGCCGCCCGGGCCGGGCGACGCTGTCGCGCCGATGCAGCGAACCGTCACACAGATTCCCGGATGGCACATCGAGACCTGGGAGCAACCATCCGGTGCGGACGCGTCGCAGGACGCCCATCTCGTATGGCGCGATCCCGCCGCTCCGCGGCTCCGCGTCGCCGTCCTCGACGGCGTCACACCGACGCGCCGCTGTCGCACCGTGGCCGGGGTCGCCGGCCCGATGTATGCGGCGGCGGTGACGCGGATCGCCCTGCAACGCTCGGGGCGCGGGCTGGTCGAGAGCCTGCGGGCGGCCAACCACCACCTGCACGACCGCTCGCTCCCCCGTTCGCGCGACCAGACCCAGACGTGCGTGACCGCGGCCGACGTGTTCGACGACGGCCGGATCGAGTTGGTCCGTGCCGGCGACTGCGAGGCGTGGGCCCGCACGTCGGCGGGCTGGACCCACCTCGGGACCGGGACGGCGCTCCGGCCGTCCGTCGAGGTGGCGTGGGAACGCTGGCAGGACTCCAATCGCACCTGCGGGCGTGATGAGCGCCATGACGCGGAGGAGCGCTACCTGGGCCGTCCGGCGGCATGGACCTCGACCGCCCTGGGTCGGTTCCCGCAGCCCGTGATCAGGAAGTTCACGTTCCACGACGCGCACGAGTTGGTGCTCGCGAGCGATGGGGCGCGCCTGCGCGAGGACGTGCTCGGCGAGCTGTCGGCGTGGCTCGCCGGCCTGCGCCGGTGGGAACGCCGGCGCGCCGCGACGCGCCGGGCGGCCGAGAAGGTGCACGACGACGTGACGGTCATCCGCATGATCTCCGGGCGCGGGTAGGGACATCCCGACGCCGCCGTCCGGCGAGCCGGAGAACCCTCTCCGGCCTGGGGGCATGGGCGTGCGGACGGCCGACCGGGACACTTGACGTACTCGATCCGCGCCCAACGCCACATAGAGGAGCCGCCGATGCCACCCCTGGACCTGAGCCTCCCACACTCCGCCACCGAGCACGCGTACCGCACATGGTCGTCCGCCCAGCGGGACTGCGGTGAGCACTTGCGCATGTGGCGCGAGGCGGGCGCCTCTTCGGCGCGCACCGAAGCCTTTCTCTCCTACCGCTTGGCGCTCGCCCGCGAAGAGCAGGCTGCCGGCGAGCTCGAGCGCGTCGTCTCGCGCCGCCTCGCCGCCTGAATCGATCAGGTGATCGAGCGCAGGAACGTCAGGACGGCGTGGACGCGCCGGTGCTCGGCCGCCGTCGGCGAGAGCCCGAGCTTGTTGAAGATGCGCGTCACGTGCTTCTCGACGGCGGCCTCGGTCACGCACAGCGTCTTGGCGACGCCCTGATTGGACTTCCCCTCCGCCATCGCGGCGAGGACCTCGCGCTCACGCGCGGTCAGCAGCGCCAGCGGGCTGTCCGGCGACCGGCGTCCCAGCATCCGTCCGACGACCTCCGGGTCGAGGACGCTGCCGCCCCCCGCGACGCGGTGGACCGCTTCCAAGAACGCGTCGAGGTCGCCGACGCGCTCCTTGAGCAGGTAGCCGACGCCTTCAGCGCGTTCGCCGATCAGATCGAGCGCAAAGCGCGGCTCGTAGTACTGCGAAAGGACGAGCACGGCGGTCTCGGGGCGGCGCCGGCGCAGCTCGACGGCCGCGCGTAGGCCGTCGTCGGTCCACCCGGGCGGCATCCGTACGTCGACGATCGCGACGTCGACCTTGTGTGCGACGGCCTTGCGGAGGAAATCATCCGCGTCTCCCGCCAGCGCTACGACATCGAAGCCTGCGTCGTCGAGCAGCCGCCCGATGCCCTCGCGCAGCAGCACGTCGTCCTCCCCGATCACCACCCGCACGCGTTCGGGCACCAGCGCGAACCCTACTCCGCCGGTCGCCTCAAGCGAATCTCCGATGCGGGCCGGTGGCGGTCGGTTCATGCGGCGACGCCACGCAGTCCGCCGCGCGGGCGCGCCGCGCGGGCACGGCCGATGGGCGTCACGGTCCCACCCACCGGTGGGTGCGCGGGGACGGGGGCTCCACCCGGCCGCACGATGCCGCTCTCGTAGGCCAGCACGACGAGTTGCGCGCGGTCGCGCACGTCGAGCTTGCACAGGATCCGGCTGACGTGCGTCTTCGCCGTCGCGCGCGTGACCACCAGCCGCTTCGAGATCTCCTCGTTGCTCAGCCCGTTGGCCACGAGCTCCAGGACCTCGCACTCGCGCGCCGTCAGCTCCGGCAGCTGCTCGAGGACGTCGGCCGGGCGCCGCGGGCGCGCCGCGAAGTCCTCGACCAGCCGGCGGGCGATCGCCGGTGCAAGCATCGCGTTTCCCGCCGCCACGGCGCGGACCGCCGCGGCCAGCTCGTCCGGGCCGGCGTCCTTGAGCAACAGTCCCTTGGCGCCGGCGCGCAACGCGCCGAAGACCGCCTCGTCGGCGGCCGAGTTCAGCAGCAGGACGACGTCCGCGCAGCCGGCCTGCAGGATTCGCTGCGTCGCCGACAGGCCACCGTCGGCCGGCAGGCTCGCATCGATCACCACCGCGTTGGGACGGGCCGCGCGTGTCACCTCGACGGCCTCGTCGCCCGAGGCGGCCTCGGCGACGACCTCGACGTCGGCGTAGCTGTCAAGCAGGGCGCGCAGACCGGCCCGTGTAAGCCCGTGCGCGTCGGCGATGACCACACGCAGCGGGCGACTCGGGGACGCGGACTTTGCGTTGGGGACCGGGAAGCAGTGAAGTGGCTCGGCCATGTCGCCTCCTATGCGATCGATCAGCCCGTCAAGACTGTCGCGCACGGCACTGTCTGCCTAGAGCCCTCGACCCCACTCCCGTTTCCAGGCTGCCCCAGCCGAGTGTCGGGGTAGCTCTACCCTGCCGCTCTGTCTGGTTGGCACTACCTCTGCCGTCGTGTGGAGTTGGCATGATGGGTGCCGATGGGCCGCAACGTGCTCGTGGTGGACGACGACGCTGCGTTTCGCAGCTTGGCGCGTCGCCTCCTCATCACCTTTGGTTTCGCTCCCGCCGGCGAAGCGGACAGCGTGTCTGCTGCGCTTGCGGTCGTAGGTTCCCTGCGGCCTGATGCCGTCCTTGTCGACGTCGGGCTGCCCGACGGCGACGGCATCACCCTCGCCGGGCTGCTCACGGCGCTCCCCTGGCGACCGCGCGTGGTCCTCACGTCAAGCGACGCTGACGCGGCGACGCCGGAAGACGTGGAGCGCAGCGGGGCCGCCGCGTTCGTGCCGAAGGACCAGCTGCCGAACGCGGAACTGCACCTCCTGCTCGGCGATTAGCTGCTAACGCTGGCGTCTGCGGCAAGCGGCGGTACGTTCGCGACGCCGCCGGGGGCGGGATCGCGACGCGCGCCGATCGCCCGTCCGGCGACGCGGTGAACGCGAAGGCGCACACGCTTGATCCGCCCGGGCGCGCGCGTTCGCGGGGCTGTCCGCCGTTCCGGACTCCGTGGAGCGCACGGCCGCGGCGTAGTTGGCGAATTCGCGCTCGAACTCCGGCCACCAGGCCGGATCGCCGCCGCGGGTGGGGCAGGGAGGGTCGGGGCGCGGGCTGCCCCCGCCGCGGTCGTCCGCGTCGGAGCCAGGCTCGTCAGGCGGATCGCCGCGCCGGATCAGATGAGCGATCCCCGCGAGCGCACCGCCCACGGCGAGGGCCGCGATGGCGATCACCACGAGGATTGACAGGAGTTCGATCAGGGGCTCGCCCCCGCTGTACATCCAGCGCGTCATGTACCGATGATCGCCGGGGCCCGGATCGGCCCGAGTCGGTCTTTGGGCGGGTGTTCACCTGGCCTTGGCACTGAGGACACCGAGCGGGGGCCCGGAGGAAGTTTGGACGCCGCGGTCTCGACAACCCGCGGCGCACCGTCAATCTTTCCGTACATCGGCGCGCGCGTCGTCAGGCTGCGGACGACTCTTGCGCCTACGCCCCGAGGCGTACACGCGGCGTCGTCACGCGCGTGAACGGCGAACCACGCCCGGCATCGGCACCCGATGGGCGATCCCGGCGGCGATCACCGGGGTCAGGAGCGCCTTTCGCGTGACGGAGATCTGATGGCCGCACCTCGGGCATTCGGGCCGCGCGACATGGGCGACGGCGATGTACGGAGATGCGCCACAACGCTCGCAGCGGATCACTGGCATCGCGTCCATGCTCCGCGACACCTGGCCCGGCCAGGGCCGCCCCATCGGGACAGGCGTCGCCGTCCCTTGGGCCAGGCACCTAGTCGGTGCGTGCGCTCAGATCGCGCAGCCTCAGTGCGAGGAAGAGGACCTGCAGGTCGGCCATCGAGCTCGGGGCACGGCCTGAGATCTCCGCGATGCGGCGCAGCCGGTACACGACGGTGTTCGGGTGCACCTTGAGCGCGGCGGCGCTGCGCGTCAGGTTGGCGCCGGACTCGACGTAGGCGCGCAGCGTCAACAGCAGTTGACTGTTGTGCGAGTCGTCGTAGTCGGTGAGCGTTCGCAGCGTCCGCTCGAGGATCCGCCGCGCGTGGGGGCTCGCGCGGAGCATGTGGTCGACGAGCACGTCGTCCAGCGTCACCGCGCGGCCGGTGATCCCGATGCCGGCCGCGATGTCCAGCGCCTCGCGGGCCTCGGCATAGGCGGTTGCGACCGCGCGCGGCCCCGGCTGCCACCCGCTCACGCCGATGCTCATCTCGAAGGGGACGGTGCGGTTGAGCTGCTCGCACTCGTGCCTGACGGTTTCGAGCTCACTGGGTTCGGCGGCCGGGCGCAGCGCGACCACGTCGCCCTGGCGGATCCCGACCAGCAGCGAGGCCTCGCTCGGGCGCAGCGCGGCGCGCACGGCCGGGAGCATGTGATCGACGGCGCGATCGTTGCGCAGGGCCCCGTTCTCGAGCGGCTGCTCGAAGCGGATCAGCACGACGACGTAACTGTCCGCGAGGCGCCGGTGCAGCACCCTGGCGATCCGATGCACCGCCTCCTCGTCGCCGCGCCCCGCGAGGAGCCCGTCGAGCAGGTCGTGGCCGAGCAGGCCGCGGTCGGTCATCTCGTCGAGATACGCGTGCCCCATGGCGGTCGTCAGCGTGTCGAAATGGCGCCACACGCGACCGGCGATGGCCAGCGCGGCCTCGCGCTCTTCGGGACACTCGGGCCGCGAAGCGGCGAGCACGGAATCCCACAGCGTCTCGGCCGCCAGCCGGCTCGCGCGCAACAGCCCTTCGAAGGTGACGCCTTGGTGAAAGCGCCGCGCCGCGACGGCGCGCGCGGCCTGCAGCAGATCGTCGCCGACCGGCTCGCCACGCTCGAGCTCGCTGACGAACGCCTCGATGTTGCGCAGCATGAACACGCGCGTGGCCGCCATGATCTCGTCGTCGACGTCCTGCCAGCCCACCAGCTCCTCGCGGAAGCGGTTCAGCGTGCGGCGGACGATGCGCTCCTTGTCGGCGAGGACGCGGTCGCCGAGATCGCAGAGCGCGCTGTGGCGCGGCCGACTCACCGCCATGTCCGCACCCACCCTCTTGTGGATCCTACGAGCGCCGCGCCGCAGAGTCCTCGCTTTGCCGAATGGTTCAGGTGGCAAACCGCACATAGCGTCCTAACCATGCACATCAGCCCCTGTAGGGCTGGCGTGGCGATTGCCTGTGCGATCGTCGCCTCGGCCGTAGCACTGCACCCAGCCGTCACGCAGGCGGAACCGCTCAATGGCAACCTCTCGATAGGCGACACGTACAGCAACCCCGCCGGCGCGATCGGCTACGAGTTCTACGTGCCGCCGAGCTACCAGGCCGGCACGCCGATGCCGCTCGTCATCGCCCTGCACGGTTGTACGCAGACCGCGGCCCAGTTCCGCACGCTGAGTCATCTCGACGATCTGGCGGCCGCCGACGGGTTCATCGTCGCGTATCCGGAGCAGACCGAAGCCAACAACTCGCTCCGGTGCTGGAACTGGTTCACGGACGCGAACGTCAACCGCGCCGCGGGCGAGCCGTCGCTGATCGCCGGCCTCACCTTGCAGCTGGAGTCCCAGTACAGCGTCGACCCGCGGCACGTGTCCATCACCGGCCTCTCGGCCGGCGGCGCGATGGCCTCCGTGATGGCGGCCACCTACCCGGACCTCTACTCGGCCGTCGGCGTCGGGTCGGGTTGCGAGTACACCGCCGGAGCGGCCTGCGCCGGATACAAGAGCGCCGACCCGGAGCAGGCGGGCAAGCGGGCGTACGAAGCGATGGGCGCGTTCGCGCGGCCGGTGCCGTTCATCGTCTTCCAGGGCGACCAGGACAAGACGGTCCCGCCGGTGAATGCCGATCAGCTCGTGCGCACGCAGCAGATCACGGCGGATTGGGCCGACGACGGCCAGGAGAACCACTCGGTGCCGAGCGCCGCGGTCAAGACGGTCAGCGGCAAGTCCAAGGGCGGCCGCTCGTACACGGTGAAGTACTACTCCGACGGTCACGGACACGAGCTCGGCGAGTACTGGGTGATCAAGGGCATGGGTCACGCCTGGTCCGGCGGCGATCCGTCCGCGCAGTACTCCGACGCCGCGGGCCCGGACGAATCCGAGGCGATGTACGACTTCTTCGCCACGCATCCGCTCGGCGATCCCGGCCCGGCGCTCGGCGGCAACACGCCCACGGGGCCGATCACGTGGCCGCCGACCGGCTGGCCCACGTCACCGACCACCGGCACGCCGACGGCTCCCACCGGCTGGCCGGCGCCGCCCACCGGCTGGCCCACGCCGACGCAACCGGCGTCGCCGCTTCCTTGGCCTCCCCACAGCCTCTCGAAGCGCCCGTAGCCCACGCGCTCGAGTAGGCGCTCCCAGCGCGACGGCGCGCCGTTGGTCACGGCGCGCCGTCGCTGTGCTCCCGCGTAATGGACCATGCGCTCAGCCTGGCGATCGGGCCCGCTCGCATCTGCGCCCCTCCGGGACAGTGACGGTCGTCCCCTAGTCCGGTTCGCCCGATCGCCCGATTGGGCGAATCCGCCTGGCGGCGTTTGGCATCGCCGCGGCGGCCTGGCCACCGTGTGGCGATGCAGACGCTGCAACGTCACGTCGACATCTCGCCTTCGTGCCCATGGCGCATCTGAGGTTCGGCGCAAGCCGGCCCGATCGTCGCTCGGCACGCGCGCTCCGGACGCCGGCGGACCTGTTCAAGCGCATCGGCCGCGGACTCCTCTGGATGCTCGTGATCGTGGTGCTGGCGCGCGGGCTCGTGAGCCTGCTGGCGACCGACGGCGAAGCGTCGCCCACCGTCGTCAAGCCGCTGGCGCACCCGATCGCGACGTGGCCCGACGAGGAGGCGCGCGCGTTCGCCGCGGATTTCGCGCGGGCGTATCTGACCGCGCCGGAGCCGTCGCTCGAGCGCTACGTCACGCCTGATCTGGCGCCGGCGATCGCCGCCGAGTACGCCGCGCACTCGCGCCAGGACGTCGGTGCCGTCTCCGTGGCTCGGGTCGCGCAACTCGGCCCCTCGCAGGCCTTGATCACCGTCGCGGCGGCGGTCGGCGACGGCACGCGCTATCTGGCCGTCCCCGTCGCCCGCGACGCCCGCGGCGGGCTCGTCGTCAGCGACCTCCCGGCGCTGGTCGGGCCTCCGGCGCGCGCCGTCATCGAGGCGCCGTCCTACGACCCCGTCGACTCGAGCGAGCGCGCGGCGATCGAAGACGTTCTCAAACGGTTCCTCACCGCGTACCTGGCCGGTGACGCGAACGGGCTCGAATACCTCGTCCCGCCTGGGACGAGGATCTCGCCCGTCGGCCAGCCCTACGAGCTGGTCGGCATCACGTCGCTGATGCTCGCGGCGCCGCCCAAGGGAGACACGCGCGCCGTGTGGACGAGTGTTCAGGTGCGGGACGAGCAGTCTCGCGCGACTTATGGGCTCAGGTATCGCCTGCAGCTCGTTCGACACGACCGCTGGTACGTGGCGGCGGTCACAGGGGGTTGATGATGCGCAAGCTGCTTTACGGAATGGGAACGGCCGTGTGGGTGTGGGTGCTCACCGCGCCGGCGTACGCGGGAGATGGCGAGCGGGTCGGCGAGAACATCAGCCACATGCTCGGCACATGGGCCAAGAGTCTGTACATCGGCGTCGCGGCGATCGTGGCGATCTTGTTCCTGATGACCCGCAAGTTCACCGACCTGGCGGTCTTCATGGGCGCCGCCGTCCTCGTCGGCGGGTTCGTGCTCGCGCCCCACGAGATCGCCAACACCGTGCAAAGCATCTGGCAGACCGTGACGAATGGCACGTGACCGCCTGCTCATCCGCTCCTATCGGCGGGTCTTCGAGGTCGACCGGAGGATCTATCGCATCGACCGCTGGGCGCTTCCGGTGCCGGGCGGGATCCCGTTGCGCGCGGTCGGGTACTTCGCGGCGACGGTGGTTCTCACGGTCCTCCTCAGCGTCCTCCCCGCGACGGGCGAGCTGATCGGCGCGATCTCCGCGCCGCTGCGCTACGTCATCATCCCGCTCGCGGTCGCCGTGCTCGGCTCGCAGGCCGCTCCCGACGGCCGCGCCGCGCACCGCTTCGCCGCCGAATGGGTCGGTTTCAAGCTGCGCGCGCGCCGGCGCTCCGCGGGCCGGGTCATGCCGCTGGAGGGTGAGCGGGTGCTGTGGCACGGCGAGCTCGGCGTGACCTGGGATCAGCACGGCACGCGGCTCGCGCGCGGGCGCGTGACCGGGCCGGCGCGCATCACGTTCAACGTGCCGCTGCACCTGCGCGGGCTGGTGGCGCGTCCCGCCGCTGAGGGGCCGCGCGGCGAGGCCGTCGTGCTGTGCCCGGGCGAGCGACTCGAGGTACGCCCGTGAACGGCTTCCCACTGCGCTACGTCCACCAGAATCTCCTGATCGGCGACGGCGAGGCGTACGCCGCGCTGTACCGCCTCGACACCGTCTCCTATCCCTTCCTCGCGGCTGCCGACAAACGCGAATGGCTGCGCCGGATGGCGCGGTTCGCCTTCTCCGCCGAGGCGGACTTCTCGCTGTGGCGCGTGTGCCGCGCCTACCCGGCGGACGAGTACGCGGCGCAGGCGCAGTCCCTCCTCGACGACCGCGGACAGTCGTCGATCGCTTGGCGCCAGTACCTGAAGGGCCATGAGACGCACCTGCGGCAGCTGCGCGCGTTCGTGCCCGAGGTCTACCTCGCCGTCTCGCTCACGCCTCCGGGCGGGTCGGGCGTCAAGCGCGGGCTCGGCCGCGCGCGCCAGCGTGTCGAGGGGCTGTTCGGCGTCCGGCGTACCCTGCCGATCGCGGCGGCGGAGCTCGAGGCGCTGATCGTGGCGGAGGAACGCGCGCTCCGGCGTGCCGAAGCGTGCCTGCCGCTGCGCCGCGCCACCACGCGCGAGCTGCAGTGGCTGCTGCGCCGTGCCTCAAGCCGCGGCGTCGCCGAACCGGTCGTGGACCCGCATTGGGAGCCGGCCGCGCTGATCGTCGAGGCGAACGGGCGGCCGGCGTACGAGCCGCTCAGCAACGACCTCATCCGGCACGTCAACGCGCCCGTGTACGAGCACGAGCGCTCGCTGGTCATCGACGCGGAGGCCGGCCGCTCGCACCAGGCGCTGCTCGCGCTCGGCGCGCTGCCCGAGGAGGTCGAGTTTCCCGGCGGGGCCGAGTTGCTCTTCTCACCGCTGGAGGCGGTGCCGTTCCCGGTCGACGCGGTCGTACACGCCCGCTGGCTGGGCAACCGCGAGGCGATCACCCGCGTGCGCCGGCGGATCATCGACGCCGACGTCGCCTTCTCGGAGCAGCTGCATTCCTCGCACGGCCCGCTCTCGTACTCGGTCGAGGAGAACCGGCAACTGGCGCGCGAGCTCGATGCCTACCTGCAGTCGCACGAACGGCCGCCGCTGCTGAACTGCGCGATCTCGCTGGCCGTCGGGGCGGAGTCCCGCGATGAGCTCGAGCACCGCGTGGCCGCCTTGGTCCACCAGTACGGGACGGTCACGCTCCACCGCCCGCTGGGGCTGCAGCCGGCGCTCTTCATGGACCATCTGCCTCGGGCCGACGGCGGCACGGTACGCGACTACGCGGATGTGCTGACGATCGAGCAGTTCGGTGCGCTGATGCCGATCGGGACCCACCAGGCGGGCTCGGAGCGCGGTGTGTACCTCGGGCGGACGCTGACGGGCGGCGCGCGGCCGGTGCGCTTCGACATCACCGAGGCATCGCGGACGGGGCGCCCGCCGTCGATCCTGCTGGCGGGCACGCTCGGCTCGGGGAAGACGATCGCCGCCGAGCTGCTCGCGTACCAGGCCGAGCGTCGAGGCAGCCTGATCGTCGACGTGGACCCCAAGCCCGACCACAATCTCGAAGGGCTGCCGGAGCTCGACAAGCGCGTGCACGTCATCGAGCTGTCCGGCCACGATCGCTACCGCGGGCTGCTCGATCCCCTCGTCGTGGCACCGGACGCGCTGCGCGAGGATCTCGCCAGCTCGTACCTGATGGAGCTGCTGCCGCAAGCGCCCGCCGCGTGGGAGACGCAGGTTCGCAAGGCGGTGCGAACGGTCCTCGAGCATCGGCAGCCGAGCTGCCTGCGCGTCGTCGACACGCTGCTGCACGGGGCCGACTCCGACGCGCGAGCCGTCGGCGAAGCGCTGGCGGTGTGGTCGGACTCGGGCGTCGCGCGCCTCGGGTTCGGCGACGGGACGACCGAGCGGATCTCCGCCTCGCGCCCGGTCACCACCATCAAGGCGCGCGGCCTCGCGCTCCCCGTGCCGGGCGTCCCGCGCACGGACTACGACCAGGCCGAGCGGCTCGGGGTCGCGACGCTGAAGTTGATCGCCGCGTACGCGATGCGGCTGGTGAGCGGTGACCGGTCCGTGCACAAGGTCGTGCTCTTCGACGAGGCGTGGTTCCTGCTCGCGTCGCGCGACGGGCGCCGGTTGATCGACCGGCTGAACCGGCTGGGGCGGACGGAGAACGCGACGCTGATCCTGGCCACGCAGCAGCTGACCGACGTCGGGGAGATCGAGAACCTGATCGGGACGCGCTTCATCTTCGGCCAGGAGACGGTCGCGGAGGCGCGGCGCGCGCTGGAGCTGCTCGGATTGGACCCGGAGGACCGGGCCATGGTCGAGCGCCTGCGCGCCTACCGGCGCGGGCGCTGTCTCATGCGCGACATCGACGACCGCGTCGCCGAGTTGCAGATCGAGCCGGTCTACGAGCACCTCCTGCGCGTGCTCGACACGTCCCCGGGCATGCGCTTGCAGGAGGCCGCGTGAGGGTTCGCCGGCGGTGGCTGCTCACCGCGGCCGTCGGCTTCTTCCTCCTCCTCGCTTCACCGCTCGCCTCCGCCGAGTACCGCGGCAGCGACGTCCTCGGCAACATCGGGCCCGAGTCGCAGGTCGCGGGAGGGCTCGTCGACCGCTACCCGCTGTCGGCTTACACGCTCGACTACCACGTGGACGTCGGCGTCACCAACCCCGACGGCATCCCGCCGATGATCGCCCAGTGGGCCGCGGCGCAGCTGTGGAACATCACCAGCTTTCTCGTGAAGTCGGTGATCGACCTGTTCACGTGGGCGTTCTCGCTGGATCTGCTCAACGGGTCCGGCGGCGCGCTCGGGCCTGTCTCGAACGCGATCACCAGCCTGTACGAGAACGTGATCGGCCAGTCGTGGACGGTCGCCGCGATCCTGATCGCCGGCGTCTGGGGGATCTGGAAGGCCCTGATGCAGCGCCGCTACACGGAGACCGCGGGGGCGTTGGCCCTCTCGCTCACCTACGTGCTGGTGGCGCTGTTCTTCGTCTACCAGCCGGCGCAGACGATCGGGCAGGCGAGCAAGTGGACGAACCAGCTGTCGCTCGCGTTTCTCTCGGGGACGACGCAGGGCTCGCTCGACGATCCGCAGGGCGCGAAGCGCCAGGTGGCGGACCAGCTCTTCGACACGCTCGTGTACAAGCCGTGGGTCGTCCTCGAATTCGGCGGCCTGTCGCACTGCGTCGACACCGGCAAGCGCGACTCCGACGGGTTCCCGACGCCCGTCGGGCCGCACGATCCCGCGCGCGACGTGTGCCGCAATCACCTGCGCGCGAGCGCCGACGGGTTCGGCGGCTACGCGCCGCGGTTCCTCAGCCAGGCGCCCGGTTCGGATGCGCGCGATGCGGAGTACGAAGCCCTCAAGAAGGGCGAGCTGCCGGCGCTGGGGGGGACGCAGTTCAAGGGCTACCACGTCGACAAGTCCGACGCGCCCGCGGTGGACATCCAGCAGGCGGGCGGCGCCTACCAGCGATTGACCGTCACGATCGTGATCTTCGCCGGGGCACTCGGCGCGGTCTGCCTGCTCGGGTTCCTGTCGCTGGCGGTGATCCTGGCGCAGGTGGTGGCGCTGGTCCTGCTGGGGTTCGCGCCGATCGCGCTGATCGTGGGCATCTTCCCGGGAACCGGCCACGACGTGTTCCGCGGCTGGTTGAGCAAGCTCGCCACGGCGATCTTCATCAAGGCGCTCTATTCCCTGACGATCGCGATCGTCGTGGCGGTCGCGGCGGCGTTGACGAGTGCGACCGCGTCGCTCGGGTTCCTGTTCGCGTTCGCGCTGGAAGCGATCTTCTTCTGGGCGATCTTCCTCTATCGCAAGCAGATCACCGCGCGGCTGGTAGGGGCGACGTCGGGCGCGGGAGGCGGGCCGTCGATGCCGCCGATGACGGTCGCGCAGCGCGCCGGCGCGGCCGCCGCGGCCCCGTTCGTCGCGCTCGTCGGCGTGGCCCGCCGCGACCGCGGCGAGGACGAGCGCGGGTCCAAGCAGCAGGAGAGCGCGCTCGGCGGCGGGTCGATCGTCACGTCCGATCCGGCGCATGCGGGTGAGCCGGCGAATGGCGCGGGACCCGTCCACTCCACGAACGGCGCGGGACCCGGCCACTCCGCGAACGGCGCCGGACCCGGGCGCTCCGCGAATGGCGCCGGACCCGAAGGCTCGGCGAACGGCGCGCCGCCGGTGCGCAGCGACGCGCACGCGCACGTCGACGTGCACGCGAACGGCAACGGCGCCAATGGCGTCGCCCCGCACACCGGGCCCGCCGCTCCGGATGCGTCCGCGGCTCGCAACGGGTCCGCGACCCCGGCTCGCGACGGGTCCGCGACCCCGGACGGCTTGTC
This sequence comes from Solirubrobacter ginsenosidimutans, assembly GCF_027587205.1. Next base: position 21,226 of record NZ_JAPDOD010000050.1, on the reverse strand, counting down.
CACCGGCGAGCGGCCGGCGCGCCTCGTGCGAGCCTCATGGCGCTCCCGCGGCAACTCCGCGGCCGAGGCGCCGGCCCACGCGTATTCACCCGCCGAGCCGGCCGTGCACGCCGACACGACCCCGCGCGGGTCGCACGACGATGTCATGCGGCGGGCGCGCGAGCTCCGGCAGCGTGACGACCAGAGCGACGAGGAGCGCGATGCTTGACGCGCTCCGTCAGGCCGCCAACCGGCCGCTGCGCGACGGCGACCGGCTGCGCCTGTTCGCGTGCACGGTCGCCGTCGTCGTCGCCGTCGTCGCCGTGATGGCCCTGCTCGACGGCGCCGGCGCGTCGCGGCAGGGCAAGACGGAGCCGCACGCGCAGCAGACCGCGACCGCGACGAGCGACGCGGGTCCGCCGCCGCAGGCGACCCCGACGCCCGCGGCCCCACCGAGCGAGGAGGGCCAGGCCGAGCCCGCGACCGCCGCGTCGCCCGCAGAGGTCCGCGCGGCCAAGGGCGCCGCGCGTCGCTTCCTCACCGGCTACCTCGCGTTCTCCTATGGCCGTGGGCGTGCACGCGCGATCCGCGGCGCAGCGCCGGCGCTCAAGCACGACCTGACGCAGCAGCCGCCGCGGGTGCCACGACGCATCCGCGCGCACCATCCGCGGGTGCGGCTGCTGCAGAGCAACGGCGTCGACGCGCGGGCGGCGACGCTGACCGCGCTCGTCGCCGACGGCTCCGGCGTCTACACGCTCGCGCTCGAGCTCGCCCGTGCCGCGGGCGGGCGCTGGACGGTCACCGGCGTGGAGAGCTGACGCGTGGCGCTGCCGCTGGCCATCGCCGTGGAAGTGGTCCGGCGGCGCCGCCGCCTCGGCCCGAAGGTGCTCGCGGCGCTGTCCGCGCTCGGCGTGATCTTGTTCGTGTTCCTGATGGGGATCATCGGCGCCGTCTTCGGCCTGCAGCCGCTGCAGACCGGCGGGTCCGGCCCGTCGTCCCTCGCGCGCGGCGACATCCCGTCGCTCTACCTCGAGCTCTACGAGGCCGCGGGTGAGCGCTATGGCATCGACCCGTGGATCCTCGCGGCGATCGGCTCGATCGAGACCGACCACGGCCGGTCCACGGCGCCGGGCGTCAGCTCGGGCGTGAACACCTACGGGTGCTGCGCGGGCCCGATGCAGTTCTCGGTCATCGGCTCGCCGAGCACGTGGGACAGCTACGGCGTCGACGGCAACGGCGACGGCACGAAGTCCCCGTATGACCCGGCCGACGCGATCCCCGCCGCCGCCCGCTATCTCGTCGCCGGCGGCGCGCCCGACGACTACCGCAAGGCGATCTTCGCCTACAACCACGCGGTCTGGTACGTCAATGAGGTCCTCGCCAAAGCCGACCAGTACCGGTCCGCGACACCGCTGCCCGGCGGCGGCGGAACGGATGACGTTCCGCCACCGTCGGTCACGGTGCCGGAGATCCTCGACGACCGGGGGATCACGCTGACGCCGATCCAGCGTGGGGACGTGCGCTCCGGCACGCTCGACCCGCGGGTGCTGGCGATCATGGCCGACATGGGCAAGCGCCATGCGATCGTCGTCACCGCGCTGAAGTCCGACCACTCGACCTACACCGTCGACGGCAACGTCTCCAACCACTCCGCCGGGCGCGCGATGGACATCGGCGCCGTCGACGGCGAGGTCTGCCGCGGCATCCGGACCGGGCGCTGCGCCAACCTGGTGCACGAGCTCGCCGCCATGACCGGGCCGCTGCGATCGACGGAGCTCATCTACTGCTGGGACCCGGATGGCCCGGACGACCCCCGCGGCTTCGCGCGCGCCGACCACTGCGACCACATTCACGTGGGCTGGGACGGATGACCTGCGTTTTCCGTCCCTGGAGTCAGGCGGCGCGGTAGCCGGTGGACGGAGACTCGAACCACCATGGCTGCAGAGACACGACGCCTTCAGGCCTTTCCGATGTCGCGCGCGGCGAGCTGTCCGTTTGATCCACCGCCCGCGCTGCGCGCGCTCCAGGTGGCATCGCCGCTGACCCGCGTGCGGCTCTGGGACGACAGCATCGCCTGGTTGGTGACCCGCCACGCCGAGCAGCGCAAGCTGCTCGCCGATCCGCGCCTCAGCGCGGACGCCTCACATCCGCACTACCCCCATCGCGGCCCGGCGCAGAAGGAGCTGCTCGCGGGGGAGCGGAGCTTCATCGTCATGGACGACCCCGAGCATGCCCGCATGCGCCGGATGCTCACCGCCGCGTTCGCGATCAAGCGTGTCGAGACGTTGCGTCCGGCGATCCAGCGGATCGCCGATCGGCTGATCGACGACATGCTCGCCGGACCGCCGCCGCTGGATCTGGTCACCGCCTTCGCGCTGCCGCTGCCGTCGTCGGTGATCTGCGAGCTGCTCGGCGTCCCGTATGGCGACCACGAGTTCTTCCAGGCCAACAGCAGGATCCTGCTCAACAACGCGACGACCCCGCAGCAGGCGCGATCCGCCCGCGAGCGGCTGACCGACTACCTCGACGGACTGCTGGGCCAGCGGCTCGCGGACCCGCGCGGCGACCTGCTGTCCGACCTCGCCCGGCACGTGAACGACGGCGAGTTGACGCGTCACGCCGCGGCGGTGATGGCGAGCCTGCTGCTGGTCGCCGGTCACGAGACGACCGCGAACATGATCGCGCTCGGCACGCTGGCCCTGCTGCAGCATCCCGAGCAGGTCGAGGCGCTGCGCGCGACCGACGACCCGGCGCTGATCGCCGCGGCCGTGGAGGAACTGCTGCGCTATCTGAGCATCGTCCAGAGCGGGCGGCGCCGGGTGGCGCTCCAGGACATCCCGATCGCCGGGCAGACGATCCGCGCCGGCGAGGGCGTGATCCTGGCCACCGAGGCGGCCAACCGCGACGCCTCCGTGTTCGCCGACCCCGACCGGCTGGATGTCCACCGCGACGCTCGCGGCCATATGGCGTTCGGCTTCGGGGTGCACCAGTGCCTCGGTCAGCCGCTGGCCCGCGTCGAGCTGCAGGTCGCCTTGGGAACGCTCTTCCGCCGCATCCCCACGCTGCGGCCGGCCGTCGGCCTCGACGGGATCCCCTTCAAGCACGATTCATTGGTCTACGGCGTCTACGAGCTGCCCGTCGGCTGGTGAGCAGCAAGGAGCTTCACATGCGTGTCAGGGTCGACCAGGCCAAGTGCGTCGCCTCCGGCAACTGCGTCCTCACGGCGCCCGAGGTGTTCGATCAGCGTGTCGAGGACGGCATCGTCGTCCTGCTCGACCCGTCCCCGCCGGCGGAGCTCGCCGAGCGCGTGCGCCGCGCCGAGGCGCTGTGCCCGGCGGGCGTCATCAGCATCGAGGACTAGGCGCGGCTCCCTGCACCCCGCTGTCCCTGAGCAGGGGGGTGACGGGCCGGGCGTCCGATGCCCGCGACGACCGGTGCGATGAGGATTCAGAGCTCACCATTTCCTACGAAAGGAAGCAACTGATGCTGTCACGCCGTACACCGCTCCTCGCACCGCTCGCTCCGCTCGCGGCAGCCGTTGCGCTCGCCGCCGGCGCGCCCGCGGCGCACGCATACACCGCACCGAAGCTCAACTTCAAGATGCCGACCGCCTACGCGGGTCTTCCCGCGTTCCCCGCCGGGTCGATGTGCGGGAACCAGTTCGGCGCCGAGGGCCAAGGGCGGACGGGCGGCAACGACGTGACCCTGTGCGGGAACGGCCTGACCTTCGTCGGGCCGCAGACCTCGATCACCAACACGATCGGCCCGACGATCATCACCGCGGGCTTCGCGGGCACCGTCATCACGTCCGCCGGCAACGTCTCGATCCTCCCGTAGCGCCGGAGCTCACGCTGTCCATCGGCCCGGCCGCCACGGTCCCGGCGTCCGGGCCCGTGGGCGCCGGGCGCGGTGAGCATTGAACCCGCACCGCTTCCTACGAAAGGAACCAAATGATGCTGTCACGCCGGACGCTGCGGCTCGCGCCGCTCGCGGCCGCCCTCGCGCTCGCTGCGGGCGCGCCGGCGGCCGACGCCGCGCTCCTGGAGGAACCTGGTGGGGCGATCTGCGACAACACGATCGGCGATCAGGGGCAGGGCCAGACCGGAGGCAACGACACGATCGTCTGCGGCTCCGGCGTCAATCAGATCGCACCCGCGACCTCGATCACGTCCGCTGCCGGACCCGTGATCACGGGCGCGGCGGGCGGCGTCGTCGTCACGTCCGCCGGCAACGTCGTCATCGTCCTGTGAGTCGGACCTTCAAACGCGCGCTGGCGACGGCGGCCATCGGCGCCGGCGCCGTGCTCGCTCCCGCGGGCGCTGCGCACGCTGCCGCTCCCGTGACCACGGCGAGCTCTCCGTGCACGCTGACGTTCGTGCCCCCGCGGATGGGCCGGGTCGTGGTGGTGATCGGCCCCGTGATCATCGGCGGCAAGGTCATCAGCCCGGGCGTGCACGTGGAGAACGCGCCCTTGGAGCTCCCGACGCTGACGGTCACGCTGCCCGGCTGCTAGCGCGGCCGTCACTCGCACGCAAACGGGCCGGCGCTCTGCGCCGGCCCGTTGTGCTGCGTGCGGTGCGTCTGAGTCAGGTCAGCCGAACGCGATGACGTCGAGCTTCGCGCCGTTGACCGCGTAGTCCTCGCCACCCTTGGTGCACGAGTTGGCGAACGAGGCGGTCATCGTGTGCTGCGTGTCGCCGTCCGTCTCGGACATGGTGCCGACGACGATCGGCATCGTCACCGTGGTGCCCGCGGGGACGATCGGCGCGAGGGCGAACGTGTTCGCCTGGCCGTCGACCGAGATCACGAGCGAGTTGCCGAACGAGCCCGTGCACGACGAGGGCACCGCGAGCGTGACCGTGCCGGCGAGCAGGTTGATCTGGCCGGCGCTCTGCGTCCAGCTCCCGCCGCTCAGCGGGACGGACGTCGACGACCCGTGCGGGGCGGTGACGGTGTTGCCGAGACGGATCTTGGCCGCGATGGCGCCGTTGCCGTCCTTGCCGGCCGGCCCCTGCGGTCCCTGCGGGCCCGCGTCGCCCGCGTCGCCCTTGAAGCCCGAGAGCCCGTCGAGCCCGTCGGAGCCTTCTCCGCCGGAATCCCCCGAGTCGCCCTTGAGGCCCTGGAGGAACGTACCGGCCTTGAAGTCACTGGGCGTGAGCGTGCCCTTGGCGACGTTGGCGCTCGTGACACTGTTGCGTGCGAGCTTCGCGTGCGTGACGGCGCGCTTGGCGATCGCGGCGCTCTTGACGCTGCCGGGGGTCAGGCGCACGGCGGCGTAGGACGAGCCGCCGAGCGCGATGAACAGGGCCAGGTAGCCGACGGCATTGCCGCGTAGATGGCCCGTGAAACGATGGATCATGCAGACCTCTCGAGGTCGAGGGACGGATGGGTGCAGTCAGAGTCGGCGGAAGCGCCACGTGGCCAGCACGGCGGACACGACCACGATCCCGAGCGACCACGCCAGCGCGGACTCGACCGAGTGCAGGCTCGCGGTGCCGGCGCTCAGCCCGCGCAGCGCATCGGTGACGTGCGTCACGGGCTGCGCCTCGGCGAAGGTCTCGAGCCAGTGCGGGAACGTCGCGGGCGCCGTGAAGATCGACGACGCGAAGACGAACGGGAACGTGACGAGAAAGCCGGCCATGGTCGCGCTCTCGGCGTCTCGCACCACGAGGCCGATCAGCGTGAACAGCCACGAGCACGCGTAGCCGAACAGCAGCGTGATCGTGAGCCCGGCGGCGACCTCGAGCGGGGTACCGCCGAACCGGAAGCCGACGAGATATCCGAGCGCGATCAGCAGCGCGATCGTGTAGGCGAGGCGGAGCAGGTCGGCGAGCGTTCGCGCGGCGAGGATCGCGGTGCGGCTCGTCGGGAGTGCGCGCAGGCGATCGGTGACGCCCTTGGTCATGTCCTCGGCGACGCCGACGGCCGACGACGAGCCGCCGAACAGCGACGTCTGGACGATGATCCCGGGGATCAGATAGTCGACATAGCTCGGGTATCCGGGGACGTGGATCGAGCCGCCGAAGACGTACCGGAACAGCAGCACGAACATCGCCGGTGTGATCGACGCGAGCGCGAGGAGCTGTGGCGTGCGCAGCGCGAGCCGCACGTTGCGCCCGGTGAGCAGCAGGGTGTCGGAGAGGAACGTGCGCGGGCCGGTCGGCCGGGCGCGAACGATCAGGGGGGCGGGGAAGTTCTCGCTCATGCCGTCGCCCGCATCTCAGGCTCGCTCACGGCGCGCAGCGGCTTTGTGCCCGTCAGTGTGAGGAACACGTCGTCGAGCGAAGGCCCGCGCACGCCGAGGTCAGCGACCGGGATCTCCGCCTCTTCGATGCGCCGTGCGGCGGCGAGCAGCGTCGGAACGCGCTCCGGCGCCGGCAGCGTCACGCGCTGCGCGCGGACATCGGCGAGCGGCTCGCCCGGACCGAGGCCGCGCAGCAGCCGCGCCAGACGCTCGAGGTCGCCGGGGCGTGCCGGGCGCACCTCGAGCACGTCGCCGCCGATCCGGCGCTTGAGCTCGTGCGGCGTCCCCTCGGCGATGATCTTCCCGCGCTCGACGACCGCGACGCGATCGGCGAGCCGGTCGGCCTCCTCGAGGTACTGCGTGGTCAGCAGCAGCGTGCTGCCGTCGCCCACGAGGTCCTCGATCAAGCTCCACAGCTCGGCGCGCGAGCGCGGGTCCAGACCGGTGCTGGGCTCGTCGAGCAGCAGCACGGGAGGCCGCCCCGTAAGGCTCGCCCCGAGGTCGAGCCGGCGGCGCATGCCGCCCGAGTACGTCTTGACGAGACGGCTGGCGGCGTCGGTGAGCCCCAGGCGTTCGAGCACCTCGTCGGCGCGTGCTCGCGCCTCCTGCTTGTTCAGCCCGTACAAGCGGCCGACGAGCTTGAGGTTCTCGCGGCCGGTGAGCATCTCGTCGACGGCGGCGAACTGCCCGGCGAGGCCGATCACCGACCGGACGGTCGCGGCATCGCGGACGGCGTCGACGCCGGCGATCCGCACGATGCCACTGTCTGGCGCGAGCAGCGTCGAGACGATGCGGACGAACGTCGTCTTGCCCGCGCCGTTGCGTCCGAGCACCGCGAGCACGGTGCCGCTCTCGACGCGCACGTCGATGCCGGCGAGTGCGGTCACGGAGCCGAAGGACTTCTGCAGACCCTCGGCGAGGATCATCGGGGTACTGGCCACTTGGTTGGTTCCTTCGCGTCAGCGGGCGCTGCAGCCCTGGGAGGTCAGCACGCGACCGGACGGGCGCCAGATGCTCAGCATCCCGTTGCGCTGCACCCTGATCCGCAGCGGCACAGGCTTCGCCGTCGCGTCGCTGCCGGCGCCGAGATCGAGCACGCCGACCTGGCGGCCGTTGACGCGCACGATCAGCTGCGTGCCGCGCGGCAGCCGCACCTGCGTCTGCATGCGTGCGAAGCGGTCGCCTGCGGCACCGCTCTGGCACCCGCGCAGGTTGATCTCCATCCGGCCACGCTTGCGCTCCGTCTGGGCCCCTGGCGCCGGAGCCGGGGCCTGGGTGGTGGAGCTCGTCGAGTTGTTCGTCGTGTTGTTGGTGGCGTTGTTGACGGTCGTCGTGATCGGTGCGGCGACGACGGTGATCGGCGCGGTGACGGTCGTCGTGGTGACCGTGGTGGTCACCGTGACCACGTAGATGACCGAACCGGCGACGTCGGGGAGCTCCGGCAGACCAGGCGGCACTGTGGTCGGGGTCGGCGTCGGCGTCGGGTCGGTTCCAACGGGGTCGGTGGCCGACGCCGTCGCAGTATGAGCGACCATCAACGCGGCAGCGGCCGTCGCGACGGCCCACGGGCGTACAGGCATCGCCACAGCTTGCGGGCCACCGTCCGGGCTCGACGCTGGCCGCATTGACGGCACGCGCTGACCGCCGGAACGGCTCGGTGGGTCCGACTCGAACGTAGATACCGCGAGGCGGCGGCGGGCCTGCACGCGCACCCGTCCGAGCACCTTCAGGCGCCGGCGGATGCGGGGGACAGTCCCCTTCCCGGCCTTTGGCCAGCGTCCGCGCGCCGCGGGCGCGTCATGGTGATTTCAGAGAGGGCGGGACCCGTCGCACGGAGGTGCGCAGATGTGTGGAATCACCGGATGGATCGCCTTCGAACGCGAGCTCGCGAGTGAGCGGCCGATCGTCGAGGCCATGACCGAGACGATGGCGTGCCGCGGGCCCGACGCGTGCGGGATCTGGATCGACGGGCAGGCTGCCCTCGGGCACCGGCGGCTCGCGATCATCGACATCGAGGGCGGCGCCCAGCCGATGTCGGTCACCACGCCCGCCGGCGAGATCGTGCTCGTCTACAGCGGCGAGGTCTACAACTACCGCGAGCTGCGCGCCGAGCTCGAGGCCGCCGGCCAGCGGTTCACGACCGAGAGCGACACCGAGGTCGTCCTGCGCGCCTACCAGCACTGGGGCGAAGGCCTCGCGGAACGGCTCAACGGGATGTTCGCGTTCGCGATCTGGGATGCGGGCGCGCGCAAGCTCGTGCTCGTCCGCGACCGCCTCGGGATCAAGCCGCTGTACTTCTACCGCACCGTCGACGGCGTGCTCTTCGGCTCCGAGCCGAAGGCGATCCTGGCCAACCCGCTGGCGCGCCGTGAGGTCTCCGCCGACGGGCTGCGCGAGCTCTTCGCGCACGTGCGCACCCCTGGGCACGCCGTCTGGGCGGGGATGCACGATCTTCAGCCGGGTACGGTCGTCACGGTCGACGCGGACGGTGTCCGCGAGCGTCGCTACTGGCGGCTGGCCACACATCCGCACGAGGGCGGCTGCGAGCGTTCGGTCGCGCACGTGCGCGGGCTGCTCGACGACATCGTGCGCCGCCAGCTGATCTCGGACGTGCCGCGCTGCGTCCTGCTCTCCGGCGGGCTGGACTCGAGCACGGTCACGGCCCTGGCGGCCCGGTTCCTCGGCGAGGACGGCGAGCGCGTGCGCAGCTTCGCGGTCGACTTCGTCGGCCAGACCGAGCACTTCCACCCGGACGAGCTGCGCGGGACGCCGGATACGCCGTACGTGCACGACGTCGCCCGCCACGTCGGCGCCGAGCACCAGGACATCGTGCTCGACAACGAGACCCTGTCGGACCCCGAGCTGCGCCGGCGCGTCACCGCCGCCAACGATCTCCCGACCGGCCTCGGCGATATGTACGCCTCGCTGTACCTGCTCTGCAAGGCGATCCGCGAGCACTCGACGGTCGCGCTCTCCGGCGAGTCCGCCGACGAGCTCTTCGGCGGCTACCGGCAGTTCCACGACCCGGCGATCCAGCGCGCGCACGAGTTCCCCTGGCTCGCGACGAAGGACGCGTTCGGCATGAAGCCGGACGTGATCCTCGCTCCTGCGATCGCCGAGGCGCTCGACCTTCCCGGCTACCGCCGCGACGCATACGCGACCGCGGTGGCGGAGGTCGAGCACCTCGACGGCGAGGACGCGCTCGAGCGGCGGATGCGGATCTCGAGCTACTTGCACCTGACCCGCTTCCTGCGCTACCTGCTCGACCGCAAGGACCGCATGAGCATGGCGGTCGGGCTCGAGGTGCGCGTCCCGTTCTGCGACCACCGGCTGGTCGAGTACGTCTACAACGCCCCGTGGGCGCTGAAGACCTACGACGGGCGCGAGAAGAGCCTGCTGCGCGGTGCCGCCCGCGACGTGCTCCCGCGCTCGGTGGTCGAGCGCGTCAAGAGCCCGTACCCGTCGACCCAGGATCCGCACTACGTCGCGGCGCTGCAGCGCCAGGGGCGCGAGGTGCTCGACTACTGCGAGAACGGCGTGACCGACCTCGTCGATCGCGTGTGGCTGGAACGCGCCACGCGCCCCGCGGCGGTGGTCTCGACGGCCGACCGCCAGGGGCTGGAGTGGACGCTCAACCTCGAGGCGTGGCTCGAGCTGTACCGCCCGCGCTTGAACCTCTAAGAGGGCCGTGGGGACGAACGTCAACTCCCTCACACGCCGTGTCTGTCGCAGTGATCGACCGTACGGGTTTGAGGGTTCCGGCGCGGGTTTCGATCAGGTTCGCGCTGTTCGATGTGGCGCGGTGATGGGGGTGCTTCACGTTTGTACCCGCAGGGGGAACGTTTGTGCAGCACCCCCCTCGCGACCGGTGGTCGTTTGCCCGGAGCCTTGACGGTCAGTCTCGACCACCACCCCAGTCGTGGACCGCCTCACTTGAGCGTCGCGGCTGCCGGCGCGGGGTGAAGGGCCGTGGCCACGCTCATTCGCCTGGGGGGACGAACGTCAACTGCGCCGGGTGGGGGAGGGGGGAGTGGCGAGCCACCCGCCCCTGGGCTGCCGCCGTCCGCCTCGCGGCTCGGCTCTGTTGGCACGGGTCGCCGTGCCGGGATACCGACAGTTACGGGCTACGGAGAAGGAAAGTGTGTCCCGCACACGCCGGGTCCCGGTCGCCGCGGTCGACCGTGCGCGTGTACCGGTCTGAACGTGTGCTCGATCAGGTTCGCGCTCGCGACGCGAGCGTCGAGTTTCTCGCGCTGTGCTCACGAAAGTCGACGCTCGCTCACCTTCCCACGTGTCTTGGGGCCGAATGAGGTGGGAAGGCCGGCCGCCACGTGGACTCACGGCCGGGTCGCACGCGCCTAGCGAGGGAGGTGTGCCCGGGCGCCATTGGCGCCCGGGCGGGACCTTCACATGTCCATGCCGCCGTTGACGGCCCAGACCTGGCCGGTGATGTAGGACGAGGCGTCAGCCGCGAGGAACTCGACGACGCGCGCGATCTCGTCCGCGCGGCCCAGCCGGCTGAGCGGCACCTGCGAGCGGATGCCGTCCAGCACCTTCTCGGGCACCGACGCGAGCATGTCGGTCTCGATGAACCCGGGCGCGACCGCATTGACGGTGATGTTGAGGCCGTCGGGCTCCAGCCGGTCCTGGCGCTTGAGCGCGAAGGCGGCCTCTTTGGCGAGTGACATCGTGAGCCCGAGCAGGCCGGCCTTCGACGCGGCGTAGTTCGCCTGGCCGATGTTCCCGGTCTGCCCGATGATCGAGGAGATGTTCACGATGCGACCGCTGCCGCGCTCGATCATGTGCCCCAGCGCCGCTTGCGCGGTGAAGAAGGCGCCCGAGAGATTGACGGCGAGCACCCGGTGCCAGTCGTCATCGCTCATCTTCAGCGCGGTTCGGTCGGCGGTGATGCCGGCGTTGTTGACGAGGATGTCGAGCCGGCCGTAGCGCTCGATGACCTCCTGAACCGTCCGCCGGCACGCCTCCGGCGAGCCGACGTCGCCCTGATGCACGGAGATCGCGGACTCGGCCTCGAAGCGCGCGGCGCGCTCGCGGTCGCTTCCGAACCCGGCCGCGACGACCGCGCCGCGCGCTGCCAGCGCGCGGCTGATCGCCGCGCCGATCCCGCGCGTGCCGCCCGTCACGAGCGCGACGCGGCCGATGAGCCTGTCGTCGCGCTCGAGGGCGGCACTGTCCTGCATCTCGATAGCGGACATCCTGTCTACGGCGTCAGCAGTTCGCGGGTGAAGCGGCTGGACGCGCTGAGCAGGTCGCGAGTGAACGACGCGCGGGCGTGAAGCAGACGCGTCATCCAGTCGATCTCGGTCGCCTCGGCGAGCTTGTCGTCGGCGTCGGCGAACATGCCGAGCGTCTGTTCCAACGCTTCGGCCGCCTCGATCATCGTCGTGCGCCCGGCCGTCAACAGCTCTTCCTGGCCGTCGCGGATGCCGGCCACGATCTTCTCGGGGTCCTGGGTGGATGTAGCGGTCATGATGGTCTCCTTCTGGTCACGCAGCGCGTTGCAGCTCCCGCGGCGTCGCCGCGGCCTCCGTGTGGCGCTGAGGCACACGGATGGCGGGTTGCACGAGCCCGAGCCGCTGGCCGCGATGAACGGCGGCCGCGCGGTTGCGAACGTCGAGCTTGCGGTAGATCAGCGTCGTGTGGTGCTTGACGGTGTCGACGGACAGCCCGAGCGCCTCGGCGATCGTGCGGTTGGTCTCGCCTTCCGCCATCAGGTCGAGGATCTGCCTCTGGCGCTCGGAGAGCTGCCCGCGTCGCACCTCGGGGCGCCACACGAAGGGGTCGTCGCCGCCGGCGACGGCGCGGAGCGTGTCGACCAGCTCCGCGGCCGTGCTGTCCTTGGGCACGAACCCGCACGCACCCGCCACGCGCGCGGCGTGCTGGGTGATCGAGCGAGCGCTCGAGGTCAGCAGCACCCGCACCGTGGGCGCCTCGCTGCGGATCGCCGCACAGATCTCGGCTCCGAACTCTTCGCCGACGAACAGGTCGACGAGCGCGACCCGCGGCTCGTGGCGCGCGGCCAGGAGCACCGCGTCCTCGCCGCGGCGCGCACCGATGATGCGCGTCACCCAGTCCTGGCGCTGGAGCACGACGCGCAGGCCGATGTGGATCAGGTCCTGGTTGTCGACCAGCAGCACGCTTCCGCGGAGTGCCGTGTTGGGGACGCTCATAGTCCTCACGTGTAGGTGAGGAGGTCGCCGCGATGCGCGATCAGGACGTCGCGCATGCTTGTCGGGTCGTGGCCGGTGATCGTGGCGGCGGCGGGATCGACGACTTCGTAGTACCCCTCGCGGATGGCGCGGCCGAACGCCGCGATCGCCTTCGCGACCGGCTTCGGCGCACCGTTGCGGGTCAGGCCCCAGGTCAGCACCCGGTCGCCCAAGGGGACCAGCTTGACCGCGCGACCGCTCACCTCGGCCAGCAGCTCGGCGAGCTCGCGCTGCGAGAGCGTCTCCGAGGCGGTGACGTCATACGTCATGCCTTCGTGGCCGTCGCCGGTCAGCACCGTCGCGGCGACACGCGCGACGTCGCGCCGCGACACGTAGCTGAGCCGGCCGTCGCCTGCGTTGGTGTAGAGCTTGCCGCCGGCCACGGCCAGCGCGCCGGGCTGAACCTGCAGCTCGGCGAACGTCGCGTTGCGCAGGATCGTCCACCGCAGCGGGCTCTCGCGCAGGAGGGCCTCGGTGTCGCCGTGTTCGGTCGCGATCGCGCCGACCGGGTGGCGGGCGACCGGGTTCAGGAACGACGTGTAGACGACGTGCTCGACGCCGGCCGCGGCGGCCGCGTCGATCGCGTTCTGGTGCTGCGGGATGCGCCGGCCGACGGCCAGCGTGCTGATCAGCAGCATGCGCGTCCCGCCGGCGAACGCCGCCGGCAGGGACCCTGGCTCGTCGAAGTCGCCGTAGCGGACGCTCGCGCCGCGCTCGGTCATGTCCTCCAGGGCCTCTGGATGACGCGTGACGAGTATGAGTTCGCTCGCGGGCAGCCGCTCCAGCAGCTCCTCCGCGACGAGGCGCCCGAGGTGTCCGGACGCCCCCGTGACGATCGTCGGCACCGGGGATTCTCCGTTTCTTGTACGAGGGTGCGCCGAGGCGGCGCTCGAAACGGTGAAGCTAGGTCCGGCCCAGGGTCCGAGGCACTGGCCCGAGCGCCAGCGCGACCCGCCCAGGGGGTCGGCACGGCCGCCCGCCGGGTCGCCGGGGAGCCGAAGGACCGGTCCGGTCCTGACCTCGGGTCAGTGTCTCGAAGTCCGGCGCGCGGCGACCGTTCTGCGGCAGCCTGACCCCCTACCGACAGGACACTCTGCATGCACATCCTTCCGCCTTCCGAGCGCTTCACGGCCCGGCGGCTCGCGCCGGCGGTGACGGCGGCGCTGGTCAGCGTCGCGGTCGCCGCCCCCGTCGCCGGCGCGCAATCGGCGATCACCGTCGATGCCGCGAAGGACTCGGTCCAGGTCTCCGGCCTGCCACTGGGCATGGCGACGCTTCAGATCACGCGCCCAGACCTCAAGACGGGCGCGCCGGTCGTGACCGGCCAGTACCAGGGCCTTGCGCTGTTCGGCCTGCCGTTCGGCGTCAACACGACCGCGCCGAGCTTGTTGAACCCGGCCGGGGATTGCTGGCAGAAGGGCGCACTGTCGCTTTCCGGCGACCTCGGCCTGACGCCCGACATCCTCCCCGGTGACACGGTCTCCGTCACCGGCGGCGGCCCGACCCTGACCGTTCCCGCGCAGACCGCCGCCGGCGACGGCACGACGGGCGGCCCGATCGCCGGTTGCGACACCCTGTCGCTCTGGGGCCGCAACGAGGTCAAGACGGCCTCCTTCGCGTCCGCCGGCGGGGATCTCGCGGTCACCGGCCAGGCCCAGCCGGGCACCAAGAGCGTGACCGTGAAGGCCACCGATTCCGCCGACCTGTCGACGGACGAGGTCGCCGCGACGCTCGCCTCCGACGGCTCGTACACCGCGACCATCCCCGCCGCAGCGCTCGCGGAGCTGGCCGACGGCGCGCTGAACGTCTCCGCGGACTACAACGTCCCGGACGTGGCGACGGGCAACCCGGCCGACATCGGCGGCCCGACGCTGAGCGTCGACAAGCAGACGCCCGCGACGCCGGCCGATCCCGAGCCCCAGCCCGAACCGCAGCCGGCGGCTCCGTCCGCGCCGAAGATCTCGCTGCACGGCCTGCTGGCCAAGAAGAAGATCACGCTGCGTTCGCTGCGGGCCGGCAAGCTGCGCGCTTCGTTCATCGTGCCGACCGGCGCGAACTACGTGCGCGTGCGCCTCTCGAAGAACCGCACCACGAAGGCGAAGGTGATCGCCCAGGCCGCGGCCGCGGGTTCGCGCCAGACCATCGCGCTGACCGGCGTGCGCAACGCCAAGCGCGGCGTGTACACGATCACGGTTCTGGCCAGTCCGGTCGGGACGATGTTCGTGGGCGACGTCCTGCGGGCTCAGGTGCGCGTGCGCTGAGCCGCGCTCGCACACCGCTCATGAAGTGACGGCGACGGCCCCGGCTCACGGGGCCGTCGCCGTGTGCGCGCGCCCGAACGTGTCGCATCTCGCGCGCGCGCGTCCGCGCGCGAGGCCGTCGGCTTACGGTCGATATGTGAACACGAAACACTTGACTTTGACTGCAATAGTGGCGTTCTCATGTGTATTTTCGGCTCCGCAGATCGCCGGCGCTCAAGGCCTTCCGCTGATCGTCGGCGGCGCTGCCGCCGCGCCCGGCGCCTGGCCCTCGATCGCCTATCTGAGGGGCGCCTATGTCGGCCCCGACGGCGAGCACGGCTTCGCGTGTACCGGCAGCGTCGTGGCGCCGCAATGGATCATGACCGCCGCGCACTGCACGCGCGGGCCGCAGGGTGAGACGCTCGAGTCGCTGAGCGTGACCCTCGGTACGACCAAGCGCGACGATCCCGACGCCGAGGTGATCGCCGGCGACAGCGTCATGACCGACGACTACGACCCGCAGCGCAACCACAACGACATCGCGCTGGTGCACCTCGCGCAGCCGACCGCGCAGCCGCCGATCCGCATCGCCCAGAGCGGCGACTCGCTCGTGAGCCCTCAGGGCAAGCCGAACGCCGCGGGATGGGGGGCGATCGACGAATCCGGCCAGGTCTTCACACCCGAACTGCAGGAGGGGTATCTGCAGATCCGGTCGGCGGCCGACTGCGCCACCGTCGCCCAGGACTTCGACCCCCTGACCCAGACGTGCGCAGGCACGCCGGATCAGACCGGAGCCTGCTTCGGAGACAGCGGCGGGCCGCTGCTGGAGTTCGACGCGAGCACCGGTGAGCCGGTGCTGTGGGGCGTGACGAGTTACGCGCCGCAGAACGGGGGCCCGCCGTGCGCGCCGGAGCTCCCCGTCGTCTACACGTGGATGCCCGGCTTCACCAACTTCATCAACACCACGCTCGGCACCCAGCCGGCGCCGTCCATGCAGCCGCCGCCCCCGCCGCCGTCGCCGTCCGAGCAGCCGGCCGATGATCCGGCCGCGGACGGCGTGCCGGCGCTGCCGGCTGACGCGCTGCGCAGGTTGCGGGTGCGGTCGCGGATCTCGTTGCGCGCCGCGCGCGCCGGCAAGCTGCACGCTTCGGTCGTCGTGCCGGCCGGCGCGCGCTTCGTGCGCGCGCGCCTGGCGCGGCACGGCCGCACACGAGCGTTGACGATCGTGCGCGCCCAGCCGGGTACGCGACAGACGGTCCGGCTGGCCGGCTCGAACCTCGTGCCGGGCGTCTACAAGCTGACGGTGGGCGCGATCCCCACGCGCTCCGCGCCCGCCGCGGAGGTGCTGCGCGCGTCCGTGCGCATCCGCCGGCGGTAGTCGGTCAGGAACCGAAGTCGGCGGTGTACGTGCGGCCGTGCGGGCCGTGCGCACCAGAGACGGGGACGCCCCTGACCTGCCCGACGCCGACCACGCGGAACCGCGGGTCGAGCACGATCTGGCGGTGCGGTGGGCTCTGCATCCAGGCGGCCACGATCCCGGCCGGCGTCCCGCGCCGGCCGGTTCCCCACGCGAGCGTCTCAGCGGCCGACCAGGCCGTGTGCCGCCGTGCCCACGAGCTGTGCCGGATCCGTGCTTCGAAGTCACCGTGGCTGAAGTGCCGGCGCGCGACCATGTGGGCCGAGTGGGCGCGGGCGAGCGCGGCCAGCGAGCGCTCCCGCCTCACCGGTCCAAGGCCGTTCGCGGCGCGCTGCGCGTTGATCTCGCGGATGACCGCGGCGGCCCTGTCCGCGGCCTGCGCGGACGAGGGGGCGGGCGCGGCGAGTGCCGCGGTCGCCATGGGGAGCGCGGCCAGGCGTCTAAGCCCGTGCACGGCGCGTGTCATCGGTACCTCCTTCGTCGGGGGTGATGGAAAGCTCGATCGCCGGCGCCGGTCTCAGCGCTGCCGGCTTGCGCGCGCGGTCAGCCGCACCGCGGTCTGAAAGAGCGCACGCTCCTGCCGCGCGCCGGTCACGCGGAAGCGGACCGTGACCGCGAGCCGGCGGCTGTGACCCAGCCGTTTGCGACCGCTGGGCGAGAGCGCGAGCCGCAGGCGCACGGCGTCACCGGCCGCGAGCCGCGAGCTCGCCGTACCGACGCGCACCGTATGGCCGCGCACCTTCGCCGTGTAGGTGCCCGCTGCGGTGCACGCGCGGGCACAGCGCAGCGACACCGCGCCGAACCCGCCGCTCGCGTCCGGGCGCTTGGCCAGTCGCCCCCAGCGCGCGGTCGCGAGCGCCGGCCGTGGCGGCACGGCCGGCGGCGGCGCGGCGACGGGTTGGTCGGCGGGCGGCGGATCGGCCGGCGGAGCGGGCTCGACCGGGGCCGCCGGAGCGCTCTCGAACCCGTCCAACGGCGTGACCGCGGCCTGGCTGCCGTCCGGCCGCGACGTGAAGAGGAACGGCCGGCGGGAACCGGGGTAGCCCGCGGTTCCCGTCCCGGTGATCCCGTCGGCGTTCGCGGTGACGGCGGCGAAGCCGGACGGGAGATACGGGAAGGGGTTGAGGACCTGCGCGCCGAGGGGGGCGAACACGGTCGTGTCCGCGGCGAGCGCCGTCGGCGCGACGGCGGCGAGCGCGGCGCGCGCCAGAAAGCCGGCGGGCGCCGCCCACCCGAGCTGGGAGCCGGCGACGAGCCAGCCACCCGACGCCATGCGTGCGAGGGCCACGCTCCCCACCGGTGCGCCGGTGCCGGAGCCGAAGCTGAGCGTCCGCCGTCCTCCCGCTCCGCAGGCCGGAGCGGCGCTCAGCGCGGGGAGGGTGAAGCACTGGCCGGTGAGGGTCGTGCCCGCGAGGGCGACCGCGACGCCGCCGTCCGGCCCGGCGGCCAGCCCGGTGAACGCCTCGCCGAGCAGGCCGCCGAGGTCGAACGTGCGCGTCTGCATCGGCGTCAGGTCGGGCGCGAAGCGAAACAGCGCCGCGTCGCTGCCCGAGAAGCCGGCGGCGACCGGATGGCCGGTCGCATCGATCGTGACCGTGGTGAAGCCGACGCTGGACTGCGGATCGGCCGCGCCGATCATGGCCGACGTGCGGACCGTGCAGTCGCTGCCGTCGACGATCGCGATCACGCCGCGGGTCGGGAGCGCGAGCGTCCCGCCGACGACCACGAGATCGTTGCCGAGCGCGGCCGCTCGGCCGGGCAGGATCGATGCGGCGAGCCCGTTGACGGTGACGCCGCCCGCGCCGCATGAGCGCTGCAGCGTGCCAGTCGAAGGGTCGATCTTCGACACGACGAGTCCGCCGTTGCCGTAACCGATGCCGTACACGTAGCCGCCGGCGGATACGACGTCGGTGATCCCGTCAGCCGCTCCCGCGGCTCCCTCGACGCGCTCGAGCCAGTCGAAGGCGCCGGCCGCCGGATTGAAGCGACCGATGACGCTCGAGCGCAGGTCACCGGTCGCGAAGGTGGACCCGCCGACGTACACGTTGCCCGACGCCACGGCGACGGCGCTCGCGTCAGCATCACCCGCTCGGGCGACCGACGGCGCGCCGGCCAGCGCCGCGATGCCGGCGAGCGCCGCGAGAATCCGTTTCTTCATTAGCGGCAGAGTGCGGGCGGGCCGGAACAGGCACGACTGTCCCGACGGCCAGAGGCGCAGTCCGATCGGCCAGCCTGGCGTTCCCGGGGGCTGCCTTAGCGTGAGATAAATGGACCGGCCCGTCATCGTCAGCGCTTTGCGCACCCCCGTCGGCAGCTTCGGCGGCGCATTGAAGGACATCCCCGCACCACAACTGGCGGCGCACGCGGTGCGCGCCGCGCTCGAGCGCATCGGCCTTCGCGCCGACGCCGTCGACGAGGTGTTGCTGGGCTGTGTGTTGCAGGCCGGCCTCGGACAGAACCCGGCGCGCCAGGCCGCGCTCGCGGCCGGCATCCCGAACGCGGTCCCCGCCACGACGGTCAACATGCTGTGCGGCTCGGGCCTGAAGTCCGTCGCGCTCGCCGCGCAGGCGATCCGCGCCGGCGACGCGGACATCGTGGTCGCCGGCGGCATGGAGAGCATGTCGCGCGCTCCCTATCTCGTGCCGGAGGCGCGCTTCGGCGCGCGTCTGGGCGACGCCGCGTTCATCGACTCGATGGTCCACGACGGCCTGACCGATGCCTTCCACGACATCCACATGGGGATCACCGCCGAGAACGTCGCGGAGCAGTTCGGCATCACGCGCGAGGACCAGGACGCGTTCGCCGCGGCCAGCCAGCAGAAGGCCGAGCGCGCCCTCGACGCCGGCGTGTTCCGCGACGAGATCGTGCCGATCAGGGTGCCGCACGGGCGCGGGACCCGCCTCGTCGACACCGACGAGTCCCCGCGGGCGGGAACGACCGTCGAGGCGCTCGCCCGGCTCCGCACCGCCTTCCGTGCCGACGACGGCACGGTGACAGCCGGCAACGCGTCCGGCCTCAACGACGGTGCGGCGGCGCTCGTGGTGATGTCGGCCCGGCGGGCGGCCGAGCTCGGGCTGGAGCCGTTCGGCAGCGTCGAGAGCCATGCGTCCGTGGGCCTGGACCCCGCGATCATGGGCCTCGGGCCGGTCCCCGCGGTGCGCGCCGCCCTCGCCAGGGCCAGGCTCAGCCTGCGCGACATCGACCTGTTCGAGCTCAACGAGGCGTTCGCCGCGCAATCGCTCGCGGTGATCCGCGAGCTCGGCCTCGAGGCGGAGCGGGTGAACCCGCACGGCGGCGCAATCGCCCTCGGGCACCCGATCGGCGCGAGCGGCGGACGAATCCTCGTCAGCCTCTTGCACGAGATGCGCCGGACGAATGCCGGACGCGGAGTCGCGGCGCTGTGCGTCGGCGGCGGTCAGGGCCAGGCGGCCGTGATCCGCAACGGCGCGCATCGGACCGCGGCCTCGAGCCGTTCCCGCCCGCGTGCCCTCCGCGGCCGCCGCACCCCTGTCGGCGCCGACTGCGACGCCGGCCCAGCCAACGCCCCACGAACCCCCCGAGGTGCCGCATGACCGCGACCGATCCAACCGCAGGCATCGACCCCCTGAGACGCCCGGCAGGTCGCGAACGACGCGCGGCCCGCGGCTTCCAGCTTCCGATCGTGCGCGAGGTCGCGCCGGTCGCCCACGGTACCGCTGACGGCGAGTTCGGCCGGCACCAAGCGCATCACGCGCCGGACCGGCGCTGAGCGACTCAGCGCCGGGCCGGCGCTGAGTCGCTCCGAGCCTCAGGCTCGCGGCCGCGCCCGGCGCGATGCCACCATCGGCGCCACCACGAGCAGGATCAGCGCCAGCACGGCGAACGGTGCGATGTCCTTCGCGCGCTCGGCGGTCGGCCTGAGCAGTCCGAACGGTCCGACGGGCCCCTGGTCCGGGTCTCGTCGCGGCGTATGGGGGTGACGCGGGGCGGTCCGCGACGGTGATCGGGGAGCGCGCGACGCCGGCGCCCCGCCGCGATGGGTCTGCGGCGCCGCCGGACCGGGCGGCGTGCTCGTGCCCGTCCGCGTCGCCTCGCCGCTCACCGGGACCGGCCGCGGGTTCGCCGCGCTCGGCGCCCCGCCCGTCGTAGTCACGGGGCGATCGGTGGGCACGACCCGGCGTGACGGCGGCAGCACCGGCGGCGCTGACGGACCCGCGGTGGGGGAGGGCACGGCCGGGCTGGGCGCCATGCCGCCACCGGGCACGGCCGGGCCGGGCGTGGGGACAACCGGGTCGGGTGTCGGAACGGTAGGACCGGGCACGCCGCCACCGGGCGTGGGTCCGATCGGCCCGGGCGCGGGCACGATCGGCCAGGGCAGGCCGCCGCCGGGGATCGGCACGATCGGCCAGGGGAGGCCGCCACCGGGCGTCGGGACGGTCGGCTCGGGGACACCGCCACCAGGAGTCGGAACGGTCGGCTCGGGCATGTCGCCTCCACTCGGCGGGGCCGGGGCCGGGTCCGGGGTCGGGGTGGGGGTCGGCGGCTGCGGGACAGGGGCGCGACCACGGCCTCGTCGGTGGCGCGAGCCCGCGCCGCCACCACGCCGCCGACCGCCACGCTCACGCGGACCGGGCGCGGACTCACGCCGGTCGCCCGTCCGCCCATTGCCACGGCGGCCGGTCACGGACGCGCCGTCACCACCCGCGCCCGTCCCGCGCTTGTTTGCACTCCCTTGCCGCCCGGGCGCGGTCCCGCCGCCGTTTCCGCGCGGGTTGGCTGCGCCGCCGTTGTTGCCGCGCGAGTCGCGAGCACCGGAGCCGCTGTGGCCACCACCCGCGCCAGCGCTACCCGACCCGCCGTTGCCGCGCGGGTTGCCCGCGCCGCCGGAGGGGCCGCCCGCGCCGCCGTTGTTCCCGTGGCCGGCGTTGCCGCCGCGGCGGCCATTGCCGCGCGAGTCGCGAGCGCCGGAACCGCTGTGGCCACCACCGGCACTGCCGTTGCCGCCGCCCGCGTTGCCGCCGCGGCCGTTGCCGCTGCCGCCGCCCTTGTTTCCGTGGCCGCCGTTGCCGCGCGAGTCGCGACCGCCGGCGCCGCCGTGGCCACTGCCCGCGCCGGCACGACCCGCGCCGCCATTGCC
>NZ_JAPDOD010000049.1 GCF_027587205.1 Solirubrobacter ginsenosidimutans | reverse complement strand
GGCCGGCGGCGACGCGGCGGCCGGCGGCGACGCGGCGGCGGGCGGCGACGCGGTCGCCGGCAGCGACGGCGCGGCCTTCAAGGCGTTCGAGGCCGACGGCTGGTCCGCCCGCGCGGGGACGTACGACGCGCTGATGGCGCGGGCGACCGCGCTCGCGATCGAACCGCTGCTCGACGCCGCGCGCATCGGCCGCGGCACACGCGTGCTCGACGTCGGGTGCGGGCTCGGGACGCTCGCCGCCGCCGCGGCCGCGCGCGGCGCGAACGTCACCGGCGTCGATCTCGCCGCCGGCATGCTCGCCGAGGCGCGCCGCCGGCACCCGGAGATCGCGTTCGTGCAGGCCGACGCGGAGGCGCTGCCGTTCGCCGACGGCGCGTTCGACGTCGCGCTCGGCGCGTTCATCGTCAACCACCTCCCGCATCCGGAACGAGCGGCGGCGGAGCTGCAACGCGTCGCCCGCGGCGTCGCGCTGGCGATGTGGGGACCCGAGGAGGAGGTCGCGCTGCTCGGCCTCGCGGCCGCCGCCGCACAAGACCTCGACGCCGCGATCCCGCCGGGCCCGGACTCGCTGCGGTTCACCGACGCCGGCGAGCTCGCGCGGCTGATCGGCGGGACCGTCACCGACCTCCACGAGACGCTGCGCATCGACAGCCTCGACGAGCTCTGGGACGGCGTGCGCGGCGGCACGGTGCGCACCGCCGCAAGACTCGCCGCCGCGACACCCGCCCAGCGCGACGGCGTGCGCGCCCGCCTGGCCGAGCTCGCCGAGCGGCACCGGGTCGCCGGCGGTGGCTACGCGCTGCCGACGACGATCCGCATCGCCGTGGTCAGCGGGTGTTGTTGTCGATCAGGTCCTTGAAGGACTGGACGGCGTCGTCGACGGACCCGCCGACCTTCTCGTTGAGCTGGACCTGCTTGGAACCGGAGTTGTTGAGCGCCTGATAGCCGATCGCGCCCGCGACGACGATCACGATCACCAGGACCAGCGCCACCCACTTCCCGGCACCGCCCGACTGCTTCTTCGGCGGCGGCGCCTGCCGGCGCGACGGTGCGGCCCGGCGCGGCGGGGGCGGGTCCTCGATCACCGGCTGCAGCGGACGGCGAGCGCGCGGCACGGTGCCGGTCGGCGGCAGCATCCGCGTCGCGTCCTCCTCCGGCAACGCGCGGGTCGAGTCCAGGCCCTCGGTGTAGCCGATGCCCGCGAGGCCGTCGCGCAGCGCGTCCTCCATCTCGGCCGCGTCCTCATAGCGGCGCGCGGGGTCCCGTGCCAGCGCGCGCGCCACGGCGGCGGCCAGCGCGGGCGGCACGTCGCGCACCTCGTCGGACAACCGCGGCGGCGGAGCGCTCTCCTGCAGCCGCGCGAGATCGGTCAAAGAGGCGGCCTCATACGGCAGCCGTCCCGCCATCAGCTGGTATGAGACGACGCCCAGCGCGTACATGTCCGACGCGGGGCCGGCCGGTTCGCCCCGCGCCTGCTCGGGCGACAAATACGCCGCCGTGCCCAGCACCGAGCCGACCTTCGTGATGTCGGACTGCTCGGCGGCCTTGGCGATGCCGAAGTCGGCCAGCTTGACCACGCCGTCGGTGTTGACCATCAGGTTGCCCGGCTTGACGTCCCGGTGCACGACGCCGTTGCGGTGGGCGTAGTCCAGCCCGCGGCACGCCTGGGTGAGGATCTCGACCGCGTCGCGCGGGGACATCGGCCCGTTGTCGCGCAGCAGCTCCGCGCAGGAGTGGCCGTCGACGTACTCCATGACGATGAACTGGCGACCGGAGTGCACGTCGGTGCCGAAGTCGAAGACCTGGACGATGTTCGGGTGCACGAGCCGCGCGGCGGCCAGCGCCTCGCGGCGGAAGCGCGACACGAAGCTCGAGTCCTCGGCCAGATGCTCGGCCAGCAGCTTGACCGCGACGTTGCGCTCCAGGCGCGTGTCGAACGCGAGCTGCACGGTGGCCATGCCACCCACGCCGAGCCGGCGCTCCAGGCGGTAGCGATCGGCGAAGAGCTGCTCGGTCGCCATCAGCGCGGGGGCTCCGGGGTCGCGGTGTCGGCGGGCGCCTCCGTGGGTGCCGCCGACTCGGTCGCGGTCGGGGTGGCCGTCGCGGTCGCCGTCGCCGTGGCGGTCGCGGTGGCCGTTGCGGTCTCCGTCGGCGTCGCGGTCTCGGTGGCCGTCTCCGTGGCGGTCGGCGTCGAGGTCTCCGTCACGGTCGGCGTCGGCGTCTCCTCGGCGCGGCAGTCCTCGGTGATCCGGCTCTGGATTCGCGTGATCCAGTCCTCGAGGTTCTGTTTGAGCTTCGCGTCGACCGCCCGCGGGAGCTGATCGAGCTGGCGCTGCACGGAGCGGACCTGAGCCCGCGCCTCGCTGCGGTCCTCCGCGGTGCACGCCGCCTCGATCTTGTCGGCGGTCTCCTGCAGCGCCTGAGCGTTGCTCTGGGGGATCAGATCGGGATTCGACTGTCCGCAGCCCGCCAACACAGCGACGACCAGGACGAGGAGCGGCAGGCGTCTCATCAAAAAGTCCAGGTTACTGCCCGTACTGGAGTCGCTCGGCCAGCGAGTCCGGGAGCCGGGCCGCGCGGATCGCGGCCTGCGCGCCCGCGATGTCGTACTCCGCCCGCTGGTAGGTGCACACCTGACGCTGGGTGTCGAGCAGCAGCCAGGCGGCGCGGGGGTCGCCGTCGCGGGGCTGGCCGGTGGACCCCGGGTTGATCAGCCAGTCGCCTTGTGTGAGATCGAGCTCAATGCCCTCGCGCTGGGTCGATCCCGCCGCCGGGAAGCCCTCCGGGCGATGGAACGACAGCGCGACGTGCGAGTGACCGATGAACGACACGCGGAAGTCGGTCGAGTCGAAGCAGAGCTCGGCGGTGAGACCGCTGAGCACGTACTCCCAGATCGGGTCGCGGGGGGAGGCGTGAAAGAGGCCGAACCCCTCGCCTTGACCCGCCGGCGACAGGCTGAGCAGGAACTGGCGGGTCTCGTCGGAGATCACCTCCTGCGTCCAGCGCGCGGCGAGCGCGGCCCCGCGCGAGAAGTCGTCCAGCGAGAGCACCTCGACGACCGCGAGATCGTGGTTGCCGGCGAGGCAGATCGCGGCGTGCTCGGCGGCCAGCGCGACGCAGGCGTCCGGCTCCGCGCCATATCCCACAAGGTCGCCGAGGCACCACAGTTCCTCCGCTCCGGCCTGCTCGGCGGCGGCGATCACCGCCTCGAACGCGTGGCGGTTTCCGTGGATGTCGGTGCAGATGGCGACCTGCATGGCGTAGCGTCTATTCGGTGCCGCGAAGGTTGGGCCTGCCTGCCGCAGTCGTCACCGCGCTGGTCGTCGCGGAGGCGGCCGTCTTGCTCCTGCGGCCAAAGGAGCGGTTCCCCGTCGAACACGTGGAGGCGCGAGCCTACTTCAGCGCGGCCGAGCTTGAGCGCGCAACGACGTTCCGCACCGGCCAGCTCTGGCTCTACGGGGCGCGAACGGCGCTGGAATTGGCCGTGCTGGTGGGCGCGGTGCGGCTCGCGCCCCGCGAAGGCCGCCGCCCGGTGCTGACGGGCGCGGCGACCGCGGTGGCCATCACGCTGACCACCACCGTCGTCGCGCTCCCGGTCCGCGCGGCGAGCCGCGAGCGGGCCAAGCACGTCGGCCTGGTCACGCAGTCGTGGGGTGGGTGGGCCGTCGACGTCGCCAAGGGCGCCGCCATCGGGGGCGCGATGTCGGCCGCCGGCGGCGCGCTGATCGTCGTCGGCCTGCGCCGCTTCGGACGCGATTGGTGGGCGCCCGGGGCCGCGGCGGTCGCGGGCTTCGCGCTCGTCTTCACCTACCTCGGCCCGGTCGTGCTCGACCCCGTGTTCAACACGTTCACCCCGCTGCCCGCCGGCGACACCCGCGCGGACGTCCTGCAGCTGGCCAAGAAGGCCGGCGTCGAGGTGGGTGAGGTGTACGAGGTCGACGCCTCGACGCGCACCACCGCCGCGAACGCCTACGTGACCGGCATCGGCCACACCAAGCGCGTCGTCCTCTACGACACGCTGCTGAAGGACTTCACGCCCGCGGAGACGCGGCTGGTCGTCGCCCACGAGCTCGGCCACGTCCGCCACAAGGACGTCCAGCACGGCCTGCTCTGGCTCACGCTGGTGGCGCCCTTCGCGACGCTGGCCGTCGCCCGCGGCTCCGAGCAGCTCACCCGCCCGGGGGCCACCGCCGTCCCCGCGGTCGCGCTGAGCCTCGCGATCATCGCTCCCGCCATCACCACGGTCTCCAATCAGCTCTCGCGGGCGGTCGAGCGCCGCGCCGACGCGTTCGCGCTGGACCTGACCCACGAGCCGGACGCGATGGTCGGCTTCGAGCGCCGGATCACGCTGCAGAACGTCGGCGATCCCGAGCCGCCGCGCTGGCAGCAGATCGTCATGGGCACCCACCCGCCCACGATGGAGCGGATCGGGCAGGCGCTCGCCTTCAGGAGAAGTCCGGCCGGTCCTTGATCTCCGGAAGGCCCTTGATGCCTTCCGTCGTGCGCCACTTGGACCAGTTGTCGTCCATGGCGTCCATCAGCTCGCGCATCGCCTGCGGAGACATCGACACGCGGGTGACGACCACGCCCGGGACCTCGTCCTCGTCCACCTCGTGGTCCACGCGCGAGAACGTGAGCGTGAACTCGTAGTCGGAGTGCGAGACCGTCGCGAAGTTCGCATACACGCCCGCCATCACCTCCGGCGTCGTGTGCAGGTTGAAGTGCCGCTCGCGCTCGCCGGAGTCCATGCCACCTAGCATCCCACTTCGTGCGCTATTTCGTGGTCGCAGTCGGTAAAGCGCGTCCGCCGTACCTCGATGACCTCGAGCACTACGCGAAGCTGCTCTCGCGTTATGCCCGCGTGGACGTGATCGAGGTCTCAGACGACGAGGCCTTGCAGCGGCGGATTCCCGAGCGCGCGTGGGTGTGCCTGCTCGACAGCCGCGGCCGGGCGTACTCGTCCGAGGCGTTCTCGGGCTGGCTGGAGGAGCGCCGCCAGGCGGGCCGCGACGTCTGCTTCGTGATCGGCGGCGCGTTCGGGACCGAGCTCGCCCACGCCGATCACAAGCTGAGCTTCGGCCCGGCGACGCTCCCGCACCTGCTCGCCCGCGTGGTGCTTATGGAGCAGCTGTATCGAGCGCACAAGATCCTGGCCAATGAGCCGTACCATCATTAGCCGCGTGCATCCCATCGACGAACTCCGGGCCGCGGTCGAGGCGGCCGCGGGGGACCTCCGCAACGGCAACGCCGCGCCCAAGGCGCGCGCGAGCCTGGAGCGCCCGAAGAAGGCCGGATTCGGCGACTACTCGACCAACGCCGCGATGCTGCTGGCGCCCGCGCTGGGCGCGCCGCCGCGGGAGATCGCCGAGCGCCTCGGGGCGAAGCTGACCGCGCGGCTGGGGGAGGCGGTCGATCACGTCGAGGTCGCGGGACCGGGCTTCCTCAACGTCTTCCTGGCCGACGCGTGGTACGTCGCCGCGGCGCGGCAGATCGTCGCGGCGGGCGACGAGTGGGGCCGCGGGACGCCGGAGCATCCCGAGAAGGTGATCGTCGAGTTCGTCTCGGCCAACCCGACCGGCCCGCTGACCGCGGCATCCGGCCGCCATGCCGCTTACGGCGACGCGCTCGCGCGCCTGCTGGAACTGAGCGGCAACACCGTCACCCGCGAGTACTACTTCAACAACGCCGGCTCGCAGGTCGACAAGCTCGGCGCCTCCGTGCGCGCCCGCGCCCGCCACGAACCGGTGCCCGAGGACGGCTACCAGGGCGACTACGTCACCGAGATCGCCGCCCGCATCCCGGGCGCGGCCGAGAAGACCGCCGAGGAGCTCGGCGCCGTGGCCTCGGCGCTGATCATGGAGAGCATCCGCGCGACGCTCGCCGCCTACCGCGTCGAGTTCGACTCCTACTTCCTCGAAGGCAGCGTCTACGACGGCGACCCTTCGCCGATCGCGGTCGCGTTCGAGCTGCTTAAGGAGCAAGGGCACTCCTACGAGTCCGAGGGCGCGCTGTGGATGCGCACCACCGAGTACGGCGACGACAAGGACCGGGTGCTCAAGCGCTCGACCGGCGCCCCGACCTACTTCGCGGCCGACGTCGCCTACCACGAGAACAAGGTCCAGCGCGGGTATGACCGCCTGATCGACGTGCTCGGCGCCGACCACCACGGCTACATCGGCCGGATGAAGGGCGTGATGGAGGCGCTCGGGCACGAGCCCGGGCGGCTGGAGATCCCGATCCTGCAGTTCGTCCACGTGGTCGAGGGCGGCGAGAAGGCGAAGATGTCCAAGCGCCGCGGGGACTTCGTCACGCTCGACGAGCTACTCGAGACGATCGGCGTCGACGCCACCCGCTGGTTCATGATCAGCCGCTCGCACGAGTCCACGATCGACCTCGACCTGGAGCTGGCGGCCAAGCAGGACGCCGAGAACCCGGTCTACTACGTGCAGTACGCGCATGCGCGGATCGCGTCGATCCTGCGCAACGCGGACGCCGCGGAGGTCGAAGCCGCGCTCGTGAGCGAAGGCAGCGGCCTCGCGCTCAACGCCTCCGAGCGCGAGCTGATCCGCAAGCTGCTCAGCTTCCCCCCGGAGGTGCGCGAGGCGACCGAGCGGCGCGCGCCGCACCGGATCGCCGGCTACGCACTGGAGCTCGGGCAGGCCTTCGCCGCGTTCTATCGCGACTCGCCGGTCCTCAAAGAACAAGACGCGGAGCTGCGGGCCTTCCGGCTCGCCCTCTGCGTCGCATCCCAGAAAACACTCGCCGCCGCGCTCGGGCTGCTCGGCGTCTCAGCTCCGGAGGCCATGTAGATGCTCGACGCTACGACGTCGTTGACGGTCCAGGCACGCGTACCCAACCCCTACGTCCACGTGGACAACCGGGGGCTGATCCTGTGCAATGGACCGCGATGCGTGTGCGTTCCCGCCTCACAGCTGCGCACCTGCGCGGAGACGTTCGAGATCATCGCCACCGAGAAGCGCGCGACCCGGGTGCAGGGACCGCACCTGGTGGGTGGGTACATCGACGGCGGGTACGTCGTGCTCTACGCGGGGACCGTGGACGATCTCGTCTCGGTCAGCCTGAATTCCGGCGAGTTCGACGCGTTGCGTGCGGCGATGGCGCGATGAAGCTCCTGCTCGGGGTCGTCGCGGCGCTGCTGGTGTTCGCGGCGCCCGCGCGCGCCGAGGAGCAGCTCCTGACGCTCTACTCGCCGCCGATCGACTCCGAGCCCTACGTCCACAAGTCCACGACCGTCGTGCTCAAGGCCGACGGCGTGGGCGCGCCGAAGGAGCCGGGCTACGTGCTCGGCTTCCAGGAGCAGGCGCTGGTCGATAGCAAGGACCCCGACGCCAAGCCGCTCCCGGTGTCGAAGATGATGGTCCACCACTTCCTCTACTACACCCGCGGGCGGGTGGATCCCGGCCCCGGCGGGTGCCTCGGCGGGGACTTCCTGAGCGGGCGTGGGGAGGAGCACCCCAACGGGCGCTTCGACGCCGCCTGGCCGCCCGAGCAGCGGGCGCTCTACGGCGTCCACAACGTGACGGCCGCCGGCACCGCGCCGGAGTGGACGCTGACCGCGATGGTCATGAACCACTACAAGCAGACCAAGCGCTTCTACGTCCGCACCCGCATCTGGTACACGACCGAGCCGCGCACGCCGCTGTACCCGGTCTCGATCGGCGACTGCCGCCACCTCGGCAACGGCATGTCCTACGACGTCCCCGGCGGCGGGAAGCCGGGCTCGGAGTTCGTGGACCGCTCGCGGTGGACGGCGCCGTTCGGCGCCCGGATCATCGGCGGCGCCTCCCACCATCACGGCGGCGCGACGCACCAGACGCTCTCGAGCGTCACCTGCGGGCGCACGCTGATGGACGCCAAGGCCTACTACGGCACGCCGGACAACATCTACAACACGATCCGCCCGATCCTGCACGAGCCCGGGCCGATCGCCAACGGCACCTTCCACTCAGACCAGGGCATCCCGATCGCCGCGGGGGAGACCCTCGAGCGCGCCGCCTACCACTCCAACGTGAATCTCCACGTCGCCGCGATGGGCTTCTGGGTCCTGCAGCTGGTCCGCGACGACAGTCTCACCGCCTGCGCGCCGATGCCGACCGACCTGCGCGAGGTGTTCAAACCCGCGAAGTACGACCAGACGGCGCCGTTCGTCTACGACCGGGTGGTGCCGCAGCTGGCGAAGCCGACCGGGTCCTGGAAGACCTACAGCGGCGGCGAGGTGCCGATCGGCGACCGCTGGTTCAAGCCGCAGCGCCTGACCTCGAAGGTCGGCCAGCGGGTGACCTGGAACTTCGGCGGCGCCGAGCCGCACAGCGTGACCGTCGCCAACGGCCCGCGCGGCTTCTCCTCCAACTACCTCGGCCAGTTCGGCGGCACCTACTCCTTCACGCCCACCGTCCCGGGCACCTACCGGCTGACGTGCCTGATCCACCCGACGACGATGAGCGAGACGCTCAAGGTCGTCAAACGCTCTTGAAGAAGTTCAGGCCCAGGTCGTCGAGCCAGGCCTGGGCCTTGATGTTGAGCACGGCGAGCTCGCCGGTGAAGAGCAGGATGCCCATCGTCACCAGGATCAGGCCGGAGATCCAGGTGATCAGGAGGTAGTGGTCGCGCAGCACCCGGAACGCGCTGGTCATGCGGGTGAAGGCGACCGCCGTCAAAAGGAACGGCACCGCGAGCCCGAGGGAGTAGAACGCGAGCAGCACGCCGCCCTTGCCGACGGTGTCCTGCGTCGCCGCGACGTTGAGGATCGCGCCCAGCGTGGGGCCGATGCAGGGCGTCCAGGCGACCGCGAACGCGGCGCCGGCGACGATCGGGCCGCCGGAGCCGGCGCGGCTGATCAGCGCGTCCGGGCGCCAGTCGCGGTTCAGGCGCGGGACGAAGGGCGTGGCCAGGAAGAAGATGCCGAGCGCGACGATGATCGCGCCCGCGATCTTGTCGAGCGTCGCGCGCGAGTCCTGCAGCGTCGAGCCGAGGCCGGTGGCGGTCATGCCCAGCGCGACGAAGATCGCCGTGAAGGAGAGGCAGAAGACGATCGCGGGCAGCAGGATCTTCAGCAGGCTGCGCTCGCCGCTCTTCATCTCGACGATCGAGACGCCGCTCACCGCCGAGAGGTAGCCCGGCACGAGCGGCAGCACGCAGGGGGAGACGAAGGAGACCAGGCCGACCGCGAACGCGGCGATGATCGTGGGGTCGGCGCCGCCGCTCACCGGCTCAGCTCCGCGTCCAGGCGCTGGGCATCCTCGGCGCTCAGCTCCGGCGGCAGGTGGGTCTCGATCGGCGTGTCGCCCGCCGTCGCGCGCCAGCGCCGCAGCGCGACGCCGATCCCCACGGCGGCGAGCAGCACGATCACGATCGGCACGATCCACAACGTGGCGTTGAACCCGCTCGCCTTGGGCTCGGCGAGGATCTGCTCGCCGTACTCGTCTACGAGCGCGGCCTTGATCTGCGCCTTGTCCTTGCCCGCGGCGATCTGCTCGCGGATGAACGTCCGCTCCTGGTTGGCGACCGGGGAGCTCGAGACGGCGAGCACGGTGCCGCACTCGACGCACATCACCTCGTCCTCGATGTCCGGGAGCGAAGCGCGCGGCGGCGCGGCGAGCGCCGGCGCGGCAAGCGCCAGCAGCAGCGCGAACGCGACCAGAACGGCTCTCATGCCTTCTCCGCCAGCAACTTCGGCAGCTCCTGGTCCAGCCACGCCTGCGTCACCGGGAAGCGCCGCAGGGCCGCGACGCGGCCCTTGCGGTCGATCAGGAACGTCTCCGGATAGCCGGTGACCCCGAACTCGCGCCCGTAGGAGCGGTCGCGGTCGCGCAGGCTCGGGAAGGTCGCCTTGCGCTCCTTGAGGAAGCCGATCGCCGCGTTGCTGGCGTCCTGCGTGTCGAGGCCGAGCACGACGCCGCCCTTGGCCGCGATCGCGTCGTGCGTCTTCTGCAGCAGCGGCACCTCCTCGCGGCACGGGTCGCACCACGAGGCCCAGACGTTCAGCACGACGACCTTGCCCTTGTAGTTCGCCAGCGAGCCGGACCCCTGCTGCGCCAGCCACGGCAGCGCACTGACCGGTGCGGTGGGACGCTGGCCCTTGGCCACGGCGTCGTCGAGCGTCGTGTCCGTCCCCTTCGAGACGACGCCGTACGTGAGCAGCCCGACGAGCGCCGCGGCGACGAGTGTGACGGGCCAGAAGATGCGCATGCGCACGCGGGAAGGGTATCCGCGTCAGTTACACTCTCGACCTTCGCGGGCGTTGTCCAATGGCTAAGACGTTGGCTTCCCAAGCCAAAGATGGGGGTTCGATTCCCCTCGCCCGCTCTCATCATCTTCGTGACTTGGCGCGCCGGTCGTCGATCGACGCGAGTTCCTCCTGAAGCTTGCGCCACGCCTCGATCCGCTCGGGCGGCAGCGCGGCGCGAACCGCGCACCCGGGCTCGGTGGTGTGGCCGCAGTCGGAGAAGCGACAGCCCAGCGCGAGCTCCTCGACGTCGGCGAACGTGTCGCCCGCGCCGTCCCACAGGCCGGCGATCCGGATCCCGGGCGTGTCGATCAGGAACGCGCCGCCCGGGAGCGTGAGCAGCTCGCGGGTGACCGTGGTGTGGCGGCCGCGGCCGTCGGCGCGGATCTCGCCGGTCTTCTGGCGCTCCTCGCCCAGCAGCGTGTTGATCAGCGTCGACTTGCCCGTGCCCGACGCACCGAGCAGGACGGTGGTCGCGCCCGGGTCCAGCAGGCCGCGGACGACGTCGATGCCCTCGCCGGTGCGGACGCTCACCGCGACCGAGTCGATGACGCCGAGCGTGCGGCCGAGCTGGGCGGCCTTCATGTAGCCGTCCTCGTCGAGGTCGGACTTGGTCAGCACGAGGGCGACCGGCACGTCGCCGGAGCCGGCCAGCGCGGCGAAGCGCTCGAGCCGCCGCTCGTTGGGGTCCGGTAGCGGCTCGGTGACGAGCGCGAGGTCGACGTTGACCGCCAGGACCTGGCCGTCGGCGGCCTCGCCGGGCGCGCGGCGGACGATCACGCCGTGGCGCGGCATCACCTCGGCGATCGAGCCGGCCTCGTCGAGGCCGACGAAATCGCCCGTCACGGGCGTGACCGGCAGCTTGCCGCGGGCGGTGACGAGCTCAGGCTCGCGATCGGGGGCCGCGACCAGCCAGAGGCCGCGGTACTGCGCAAGCACGCGCGCAGTCGTGAGTTTCAACAACGGGGGTTCTCCACATCAGTTCGCAAACGGGGCATCGACTCGGAGCGGGCCCCAGGCGCGTCGGCCGGGAACCCGTTCAGCGGGTCGTGGCGGTGATGTGAAGGCGCTGCAACACGAGATGAAGGCTAGAGCAGACGCTGCACAGAGGCAACTTTGTCCTCGAGCGTCTGCGCCTTGTCGCGCCGCTCGTCGAGCTTGAGCACCGTGTACACGCGCGGGATCCCGAGCTCGAACGGCACCGCGTGCAGCTCGCCGACCACGGCGAGGATGTCCGCCGTCTCGCCCTCCAGCGACGTGCCCATGGCGTGCAGCACGTAGCGGACGCGGTCCTGCGCCGCCAGCCGGCGCTGGATCTCGGCGATGTACTCGGAGGCGCTCGCGTCGGCGCGGCCGAGGGAGATGACGGTCAGATCGGCGGTGGCCATCCAAAGCACCCTAAAGGCCCATCCGGACCTGCCGACTACCCCGGCAGAGGCGACACGGAGTTGCTTCGAGTCCAGCCCTTTCACCCGATCAACAAGGAGTTGCATCATGGGCCTTCGTATCCAGAACAACGTCGAGGCGTTCAACACCCACCGTCAGCTGACGGCCACGGCGTCGGCCGCTTCGAAGTCGATGGAGAAGCTCTCCAGCGGCTACCGCATCAACCGCGCTGCGGACGACGCTGCCGGCCTTGCCATCTCCGAGAAGATGCGTGGTCAGATCGGCGGCCTCGCCCAGGCCCAGCGCAACGCCCAGGACGGCATCTCGCTCGTCCAGACGGCGGAAGGCGCGCTGACCGAGGTTCACTCGATGCTGCAGCGCATCCGTGACCTGAAGGTCCAGTCGCTCAACGACACGCTCGCGACCGAGGACAAGGACGCGATCGCCGCTGAGGTCTCCCAGCTCAGCACGGAAATCGGCAAGATCGGTTCCGACACGGCGTTCAACGGCACCAAGCTGCTGGACTCCGCGACGGCTCTGAACTTCCAGGTCGGCGCCAACGACGGCGAGACCATCTCGGCCAGCGCGTTCGCCGTTTCGGGCGGCTCGGGCATCAGCTCGATCGCCGCGGTTTCCGACGGTGCCTCGCTCTCGTCCGTCGGCGTCTCCGACATCGACGCGGCCATCAACGACATCTCCAAGGCGCGTGCCTCCTTCGGCGCCGTGCAGAACCGTCTGGAGCATCGCCTGAACAACCTGGCGACGTACCAGGAGAACCTCACCGCCTCCGAGTCGCGTATCCGCGACGTGGACATGGCTGAGGAGATGACGAAGTTCACGAAGCTGAACATCCTGCAGCAGGCCGGCACGAGCATGCTCGCGCAGGCCAACCAGGCGCCCCAGGGCGTTCTGTCCCTGCTGCGCTAAGTCAGCGTTCTGTAGCGGTGACCAACCCGGAGCGGTCGATCTTCAGATCGCTCCGGGGGAAGTCGCCGCGGCTCAAGCTCTTGATGAGTTTCACGGCGCCGCGGCCCCTGTCTGCATGGGGGACGCCGGCGCCGTCGAGCTTGAACGACGCGATCCGGGCGGCGTAGAAGCGCCCCGCCGGTCCGAGCGCCACCGTGATGATCGCGCTCAGCGAGCTCCGCCCGCCGGTCCCGAAGTTGTGCCAGCCGGCGAGGTTGCCGAGCGAGTACGCGACCAGGCGGTTCTTGTAGAGCTCCAGCCCGCGCAGGACGTGCGGGCCCGACCCGAGCACCAGGTCCGCCCCGGCGTCGATCGCCGTGTGCGCGAAGTGCCGGCTGTCGCCCCGGAACTCCCCGAACGCCCGCTCCGGCCCGCGCGGGACGTGCTGCTTGTCCGCGCCCTCGGCGCCCGCGTGCAGGAAGGCCACGACGATGTCGGCCTGCTCCGCCGCGCTCTTGACCCGCGCCGCGACCGCCGCGTCGTCGCCCATCGCGTTCGTCCAGGCGTACGTAGAGAAGCCCAGGAACGCGACCCTGGTGCCGTTGCGGCTGAGGATCTTCAGCTCCCCGGGCGCGCCCGTGGCCTCGACCTTCGCCTTCGACAGCGCGTCCCGCGTGGAGCGCCAGCCGAGCGCGCCGTAGTCGAACGCGTGGTTGTTGGCGTGGTTGACGATGTCCACGCCGGCCCGCCGCAGCGTCTTCGCATTGCCGGGCGGCGCCTGGAATGCGAAGCAGTCCTTGGCGCCCCCGGCGCACTTGGACGCGCCACCGGGCCCGAAGGTCCCCTCGTAGTTGACCGCGGCGAGGTTCGCGGCCTTGAGCACCTCGGTTCCCGCCGTCAGGAGCGGGCGGCCGGCGTCAGGTGGATTACCGTATGAGGAGCCGAGCGTGACATCGCCGCCCCAAGCGATGCTCACCGGCTTGGGTGCGCGTTTGGGGGCCGCGGCGGCGACGGCGTCCGCGGTGACCGGCGTCTCACCCGTCCAACTCGGCGCCAGCGAGGCCAGCACGAGCAGCAGCACCGCGACGGCGGTCCGTGTGGTGCCGATGAGACGCATCGCCGCGACATTCGCGGCGCGCGCCTAAAGGTCCTGCGCGCCTACCAGGCCTGGTCGGTGCCGCAATGCGGGCAACCGACGGAGGTCGTGACGGCCGCCGTGAAGACGTAACCGCACCCGCAGGAGTACAGAGCGGAGTCCTGGCTGACGTTCGCGCGCTGGTTGCGCTCGCGGGAAGCGGGAGCGGCGGCGTGCCGTGCTCCTCGGGTGAGGATCGACGCGCGGCGGGTGCTGTTGCGGCGGCGCGGAAGAGTCAGTGGGCGAGCTAAATGCATTGTCTCACCCTCTTTAACGACCGATTCGCCGGAAGGTTTCAGATGGGGATGTTGAGATTCGTTAGCGCGGTTCTCAGACTCGTCGCGGCATAATCCCCGTGTGGACCCGTCCCGCAAGCGCACGATCCGCTTCGTTGTGGCCCTCAGCGCCGCCGTCCTGCTGGCCGGCGCGCTCGCCTACACGAGCTTCTCCGCCTCCACGGAGGCCCGCCAGCCGTCCGAGCTGGTGAAGGCCACGCCCACGCCGGGCAAGAAGTACCAGCTGGTGGGGAAGGTCGTCGCCGGCTACAAGCAGCAGGGCGACGTCACGTACTTCAACGTCCGCGACCGCAACGGCAAGGCGTCGGTGCCGGTCACGTACAAGGGCTCGCTGCCGGATCCGTTCCGCGCGGACCGGGAGATCGTGGTCGACGTGGTCCGCAAGGGCAACGTCTACGAGGGGCAGACCGGCTCGCTGGTGACCAAGTGCCCGTCGAAGTTCACGGCCGACACGACCAAGACCTGACGTGCTGATCGCGGGCCAAGCCTGCCTGATCGTCGCGTTCGCCGCCTCGCTGTACGGCGTGGCGGCGTCGCTGTACGGCGGGCACACCCACAAGCGTGAGTGGGTGGCGTCCGGGCGCCGCGCGATGTACGCGATGGCGGGAGCGACCGCGGTCGCCTTCCTGACGCTCGAGCTCGCGTTCGTCAACTCGGACTTCGATTTCGCCACCGTCGCCTCGCACTCCTCGACGACGACGCCGCTCTTCTACCGGCTGACGGCGATGTGGTCCTCACAGGAGGGCTCGCTGCTGCTGTGGCTGTTCCTGCTGGGCATGTGGTCGAGCCTGATCCTGTTCCTGACGCGCTACAAGCTGCGCGTCCTGGCGCCCTACGCGCAGGCCGTCCTGCTCGGCTTCGGCGCGTTCTTCAGCTCGCTGCTGGTCTTCGCCGAGTCGCCGTTCATCAAGTCGCCGATGCCGGTCGCCGAGGGCGCGGGCCTGAACCCGCTGCTGCGCGACCCGGGGATGATGATCCACCCGCCGATGCTCTACTCGGGCTACACGCTGTTCGCGGTCCCGTTCGCGTTCGCGGTGGCGGCACTGGTGACGCGGCGCCTGGACGCCGAGTGGATCCGATCGACGCGGCCCTTCACGCTGGCGGCGTGGTGCGCGCTGGGCTTCGGGATCGTGCTCGGCGCCCGCTGGTCCTACCACGAGCTGGACTGGGGCGGCTACTGGATGTGGGACCCGGTCGAGAACGCCTCGCTGATGCCGTGGCTGACCGCGACCGCCTTCCTGCACTCGGTGATGATCCAGGAGCGCCGCGGGATGCTGCGGATCTGGAACGTGTCGCTGGTGCTCGCGACCGGTGTCCTGGCGATCCTCGGCACGTTCCTGGTGCGCAGCGGCGTGCTGAACTCGATCCACGCGTTCGGCGCGTCCACGCTGGGCGTGCCGTTCCTGGTCCTGATCGGGGTGATGATCGCGGGGTCGATCGCGCTCGTGGCCACCCGCGCGGAGTCGCTGCGGTCCGAGCACCGGCTGGACTCGCTGCTCTCGCGCGAAGCGATCTTCCTGCTCAACAACCTGTTGCTGGTCGCGATGTGCTTCGTGATCTTCTGGGGCACCTTCTTCCCGCTGATCGCCGAGGCGGTGACGGGGACCCAGCGCAACATCGGGCCGCCCGTCTACGAGCAGTTCATCGTGCCGCTGGCGCTGCTGCTGGTGCTGGCGACCGGGATCGGGCCGGTGATCGCGTGGCGGCGCGCGACGGGCTCGAACCTGCGCCGCAACCTGAGCAAGCCCGCGGTGGCAGGGCTCGTCGTGCTGGCGCTGCTGATCGGGCTCGGGCAGACCCGCTCGTGGACGGCGCTCTTGATGTTCTCGCTGGCGGCGTTCGTCGTCGCCGGGATCGTGCAGGAGCTCTGGCGCGGCGTGCGCGCCCGCCGCGCGACGTCTCGGGAGCCGGTCCCGCTCGCGTTCTTCTCCCTGGTGCGGCGCAACCGCCGGCGCTACGGCGGCTACTGCGTGCACTTCGGGATCATCACGCTGTTCGTCGGCGTCGCCGCGTCCTCGAGCTTCAAGAACGTCCAGGACGTCGCGCTCAACCCGGGGCAGTCCAAGCAGATGGGCGACTACACGATCAAGTACGTCAAGCCGATCGCCGAGCTGCACGCGGCCTCCAACGGCCGGCTCGAGCGGATCTCGTTCGGCGCCCAGCTCGCGGTGAGCAAGAACGGCGGCCCGCCCACGCCCTTGCGCACGTCCAAGGACTACTTCCCGTCCCAGGACTCGACGCTCGGCCCGGTCTCGCGCTTCTTCGACGGCGAGACCACGACCGAGGTCGGGCTGGACGCCAGCCTGCACAACGACGTCTGGGCCGCCATCGCGCCGGACATCGTGAAGATCCAGCCGCGGATCGCCGAGGGCGACAAGCTCTTCGACAAGGCCGCGGACGATCTGACCCCGCAGCAGTCGAGCGAGTTCCTCGCCCTGGCACTGAAGGGGCTGGCGTCGCGCTACGCGCAGGACCCGCCGGCGGCCCGGTTCCGGTTCGAGGTCAACCCGATGGTGTCGTGGATCTGGATCGGCGGCCTGATCGTCCTGCTCGGC
Source organism: Solirubrobacter ginsenosidimutans (assembly GCF_027587205.1). The sequence goes on along the minus strand of NZ_JAPDOD010000049.1, from coordinate 50,243 downwards.
GGCTTCATCGCGGGCTGGCCGACGAAGCGCGGCATGACGCGCAACCTCAGCGCCCGCTACGCCGCCCGCGTCGGGACCGAAGTACGCGAACCCGACCGCGTCCCGGCGTAGGCCATGGAGTTCGCCCTCATCCTGCTCGTCGTCGCGGGCGCGGTCCTGCTCGTCACCGGGCCGCTGCGGGAAAGCGCGCGTGCCGCCGATGAGAACCTCGAGGCCGAGCTGGCCGAGCTCGAGGCCGCCAAGGAGGCCAAGTACCGCGAGATCCGCGACGCCGACCTCGACCACCGGACCGGCAAGCTCTCCGACGGCGACTGGAGATCTCTTGACCGCACCCTGCGCGCGGAGGCCGTTGAGATTCTCAAACGGCTGGATGGTGTTTACGAGCGCGCCGAGGCCTTGTAACGGCGAGAGCCTGGCCCCCTGGGCCATGCTCTCAGCGAAGCGAGCCCGCAAGGCGAGCTTCGCCGCTATCCTAGTCCGCCGCATGATCCACACCATTCTCAGCGTCATTCAGGTGCCGATTGCGGTCGGCGTGATCTTCCTGGTGCTCCTGCACTCCGGTAAGGACGCGGGCATGTCGGGCGCGTTCGGCGTCGGTGTGGCCGGCGGTTCGGCGGGCGGATCGCTGATGGAGCGCAACCTGGACCGCTGGACGATCGTGTTCTCGATTCTCTTCGCGGTCAACACGATCGCGATCCTGAAGACCTAGGCGATCCTCGCGAGCGGCTTCGCCGCTGCTTCGGTCGCTTAAAGCATCGCTTCGCGGATGCTTTTGGGGCGCTAGCCGTACCGGTTTGCGGCGCGCCGCGCGGTAGCTTGCGCGGCATCCTCGGCGCGGCGACCGCGAGCCCTCCCGCCTTCCGCGCCTTCATCGCATGGGCGACGGATGGATCCTCCTGGCGCCGGATCCTCTATCTGGTCCTCGCGCTTCCGCTGAGCACGTTCTACTCGGCGGTGATCTTCTCCGGCCTGTCGGTCGGCCTGGGCATCGCGATCCTCACGCTCGGGCTGCCGCTCGTGCTGATGATGGGCTTCTGGCGCTGGATGGCGCGCTTCGAGCGGTGGCTGTGCGGGCACCTGCTTGGGGTTCCGCTGCCGTCGCCCTACCGGGTCCTCAACGAGCGCGGCTGGTTCGCGCGGCTGCTGGCGCGGACGGCGGACGTCGCGACCTGGAAGGACCTCGCGTACCTGACCGCGCACTTCCCGCTGGCGATCGCGGACCTGATCGCGGTCCTCGTGCTGCTCGTGCCGCCGTTCGCGTTGATCCTGGCGCCGTTCACCGGCGAGGTGCAGAACTTCGCGGTCGCCTTGGCGCTGCTGCCCGCGGGGCTCGTGCTGCTGCCGATCTCGGTGCGGGCGCTGAGCGCGTTCGCCGGCATCCATGCGGTGGTCGCCCGCGCGCTGTTGACCACGAGCCGCGAGGTCGAGCTGAACGCGCGCGTGGTCGACCTGCGTACGTCGCAGGCGCGGATCATCGCCGCCGCTGACGCCGAACGCCGCCGCCTCGAGCGCGACCTGCACGACGGGGCGCAGCAGCGGCTCGTGGTCGTGGCCTTGAACCTGCGGGTCGCGCAGGAGCGGCTGCGCCGGGGGGAGGACGCTCTGGAGCTCGTCTCGCAGGCGGGTGACGAGGCGCAGCACGCGATCGGCGAGCTGCGCGACCTCGCGCGCGGCATCCATCCCGCGGTGCTCACCGAGCGCGGCCTCGGGCCGGCGCTGCGTGACGTCGCGGGTCGCTGCCCGCTGCCCGTGAGCGTGCTCGACGGCTTGGAGGAGCGGTTCCCGCCCACGGTCGAGGCGACCGCGTACTTCGTCGTCTCCGAGGCTTTGACCAACGTGGCGAAGTACGCGGACGCGCGGTCGGCGACGGTGTCCGTGGCGCTCGACGACGACCGGCTGGTGATCGAGATCGTCGATGACGGCCGTGGCGGCGCCGACCCGGAGAGCGGGAGCGGCCTGCGTGGGCTGGCGGACCGGATCGCCGCGCTGGACGGGACGCTCGACGTCTTCAGCCCGGTCGGTCACGGGACGCGGGTGCGTGCCGAGCTGGCCGTGGCCGAGCGCCGTGAGGAGGAGCGCGGCGTCGTGCTCGACGAGCGCGCCGCGGCGATCCTGCGGCTGCGCCGGCGGCGCGGGCTCGTCACCCACGCCGCCGTCTTCGGCGTCTTCCAGATCGCGATGATCGCGATCTGGGCGCTGACCGGCATGGGCGACTTCTGGCCGGGCTGGACGATCCTGCTGTGGGGCGTGGTGCTCGCGCTGCACGCGTCGCTGGCGATCCTGCGCCAGCCGATCACCGACTCCGCGGTCTTCCGCGCTACAGCACGACCACCTGGTGGCTGAGCGCGTCGTCGGCGACGAGGCGCAGGACCGCGTCGGCGACGACGCAGTTCATCCGCACCCCGGGCGAGCGAGGGCCAGCGCGCATTTCCCGGAGCCGAGGGGAGGTCAAGCTCGACCTCACCCTGCGCGCGCCGATGCTCGCGCTCGAGCGCGGCGCGGCGAAAACCGGCCCCGGCCGACGGGAGCGTGGAGTTGCCCGAGTAGAGCTCGAGAAACTCGACGCTCGCGGCCCGCGATCAGGCGCGGACCGTCGGCGGCGCCGGTGACGAGAGCGGTGCGGCCGGCGATGTCCATCGCCTCTTTAGGCTAGGGCTGCTCGAGCGACTGCTCGAGCGCTTCGGCTGTGCGCGCGATCTGGCGCGCGAAGTGCTGCTGGTGCTCGATGCTGAGCTGCTCGTCCGCAGCGAGCGCCGAGGCGAGCGTGCGGATCAGCCAGAGTGGTGTGCGCAGCGGCTCGTCAACCTGGCTAACCGGCGGCCATGACCAAGAGCGCGCGTCCTGCTCCCCGAGAACGTGCGACATGTTGCCCCGGGTCATCGACCGGATGAGCGAGAACTAAACCGGCAAATACAGAAAGTGGTGCGATGCGAATCGACCTGTCCGGAAAGCGCGCGTTCGTGAGCGGTTCGACCCAGGGGATCGGGCGCGCGATCGCGGCGCGATTGGCCGCGTGCGGCGCGGCGACGACGATCAACGGGCGCGATTCGGCTCGGGTCGACGCGGTGCTCGCGGAGCTGCGGGCATCGCAACCGGACGCGCACTTTGAGGGCGTCGCGGCGGACGTGGCGACCGCCGAGGGCGCGGACGCGGTGTTCTCGGCCTTGCCCGAGGTCGACGTGCTCGTCAACAACCTCGGGATCTTCGGTGCGGTGCCGCTGCTGGAGGTCGACGACGCGTTGTGGCAGCGCTACTGGGACGTCAACGTCATGTCGGCGATCCGCCTCACCCGTGGGTACATCGCGGGGATGCGGGACCGTGGGTGGGGGCGCGTGCAGTTCATGGCCTCCGACTCCGCGGTCGTGATCCCGGAGGAGATGGTCCACTACGGCGTGACCAAGACCGCGCTCTTGGGGGTGTCGCGCGGGTTCGCGAAGGTCGTCGCGGGGTCGGGCGTGACGGTCAACGCCGTGATCGCCGGGCCGACCCACACCGAGGGCGTCGAGTCCTTCGTGCGGGAGCTGGTGGGCGACGAGCTGCCCTGGGAGGAGGCGGCGGTCGCGTTCGTCAAGGAGTACCGGCCGACGTCGCTGATCCAGCGCCTGATCGAGCCGGTCGAGATCGCGAACCTCTGCGCCTACCTGGCCTCGGACCTCGCGTCGGCGACGACGGGCGGGGCGATGCGGGTCGACGGCGGCTTCGTGGACAACATCGTCCTATAGCGCGGCCTCGTAGATCGCGAGGATCTCGTCGCGACCGGCGGCGGGCGGCGTGTTCGCGAGCTGCGGCCGCGCGGCGGCCGCGTCCGCGCAGGCGGGAAGAACGGCGGCGTCGACGCCGATCGCTTCGAGGCTCACCGCGCCGGCGACGACCTGGAGGCGCCGCGCGAGCCCAGCCACATCCCCGAACGCCGCGATCTCGTCGGGCTTGCGGCGGGCGAGCGCGGCGATCGTGTGCGGCAGCACGGCGGCGTTGGCGGCGCCGTGGCCCGCTCCCGCGACCCGGACGAGGGTCTGGGCGAGCACGTGGTGCAGGCCGAGGCCGGTCGAGTCGATCACGTAGCCGGCGAGCAGGGCGCCGAGGGCGAGCGTCTCGCGGTCCGGCTCGTCCGGCGCCCAGCCCGCGGCGAGCAGGCGCGCCGCCTCATGGGCGGCGAGCGTCGCGACCGGGTTCGCCTTCACGGTGCACGGTCCCTCGACGGCGTGGCCGAGCGCGTTGAGCGAGCTCGCCGCGAGCTCGGGGAGCGGCTGCGAGGCGGCGAGCGCGGGATCGAAGACCACAACCGCGGGCCGCACCCGCGGCGTCGCCTCATCGACGCCCACCGCGTGGCGGTGCCCGGAGGTCATCTCGGCGCCCGACAACGTGGTCGGCACGGCCATCGCGCGCACCTTGGACGCGGCGGCGAGCGCCTTCGCCACGTCGACCACACGCCCGCCTCCCAGCGCGACGATCCGCTCGCCGGTCACCACGCCCAGCAAAGCGCCCGCGAGTTCGTGGACCTGCCCCGCGCCCACGTCGTGCACCGCTCCCGCCGCCGCGACGATCCACGGCGCGGCGGCCGCCGCGCGGGGCGTCGTCAGGAGCGTGTAGCCCGGGCCTCCCAGCCGCGAGACGGCGTCGGCGGCCGGGCCGAAGTGGATCGTCCGTTCGCCGTCGACCCAGACGAACGGGTCAGGCACGCACAGGGTCCTCGTACCACGAGTACGCGTAGCTCGGGTCGTCCAGGTCGCGCGAGAGCGTCGTCAGCTTCAGCGGGCGGAACGTGTCGCACATCACGGCGAGCTCGTCCGTGCGCGTCATCCCGAGCGTCTTCTCGACCGTGCCGGGCTGCGGGCCGTGCGGCAACCCGCTCGGGTGCAGCGTGAACGAGCCGATCTCGACGCCCTTGCGAGCGGCGTAGTCGCCCTCGACGTAGTACATGACCTCTTCGCTCTGCACGTTGGAGTGGTGGTAGGGCAGCACCACCGCCTGTGGGTCCCAGTCGAGCATCCGCGGGCAGAACGAGCAGATCACGAAGTTCGGGCCCTGGAAGGTCTGGTGGGCGGGCGGCGGCTGGTGCAGGCGGCCGGCCTTGGGCTCGAAGTCGGCGATGTTGAACGTGTACGGGTAGACGTAGCCGTCCCAGCCGACGACGTCCAGCGGGTTGTAGTCCACGACGTAGTCCTGGTAGCCGCCGCGCACGCGGACCTTCACGACGTGCTCGCCGCGGTCGCGGTGGGTCAGCAGTTCCGCCGGCGGGTGGAAGTCACGCTGGGAGAACGGGGCGTGCTCGAGCAGTTGGCCGTACCGGTTGCGGTAGCGGTTGGGCGTCTCGATCTCGCCCGGCGTGTAGAAGGTCAGCCAGCGCTGGGGCTCGTCGAAGCGGAAGCGGTAGGTCGTGCCGCGCGGGATGACGATGTAGTCGTGCTTGCGGTACTCGAGCGTGCCGAACACGGTTTCGACGGCGCCGGAGCCTTCGTGGACGAAGATGACCTCGTCGCCCTCGCCGTCGCGGTAGAAGTAGTCCGCCTCGCGCTCGGGAACGCACATCCCGATCTCGACGTCGTGGTTGTACTGCAGGACGCGCCGTCCGAGGACGCTGTCCCCGGAAGGCTCCAGCCCGCGGGTGTGGGTGAGGCGGTGGACGTGGGTGTCCGGCACCCACTCCTCGAGCTCGATCTTCGTGAAGTCGCCCACGTCCTTGACCCGGCAGGGCGAGAACAGGTGGTAGAGGATCGACTCGTTGCCGGAGAAGCCCTCGAAGCCCATCACCTCTTCGACCAGCAGGGGAGCGTTCCCGTTCTCCGCGGACGCATCGGGATCGCGGTATTGGACGTGGCGCTTGGCCGGGATGCGGCCCAGGCTGTGGTAGCGCATCAGTCGCTCCTCTCGATGGGATGAAGCACGCGGCCCACGAACAGCAGTGTGCCGGTCGGCGCGTGCTCGACGGCCCAGGTGAAGGGCCGGTCGAAGATCAGATGGAAGGGGTTCATCGGCGCGGACACCGCGCGCGCCATGACGACGGTCGTAGCCGCGGCGTGCGTACCCGCCTCGTCGACGTCGACGCGCGCACGCTGCAGGATGCGGCTGAGCGCCTTGACGCCCGGGCCGATCACGAGGTCCTCGAGGTCGTAGCCGAGCTCGAACGCCGGCCCGAGCCCGAGGGCGGTGAGCGGGCTCGCGAGGTCGAGCGAGCTGAGCGTCGTGAAGCGCGGCAGCTCGACGACGCCGTGTCCGCGCTCCCACTCGACCGCCCGCCATTCGCCGAGCATCGCGACGAAGCGCAGGTCGCCGGTCGTATAGGGCAGCCGGATCGCGCCGTCGCCGTGCTCGAAGGAGCCGGAGACCGACATCATCGCCACCTCGCCCGCGCCCTCGAACGGCGCCGGGCGGGTGTGCTCGAACGGCGCGGCCCACTTCGCGTCGAGGTACTCGGCGTCGGTCACGGCGAGGATCTCGTCCTCGCTGACGTGCTCGAGGATCCGCGGGATCATGCCGTGCGTCTTCTCGTTCGACCACGCATTGATGCGCGCGACGTCGAGCGGGCCGGTGTCCAGCGTGAGCTTGGGACCCGCCGAATAGCTCTTGCCGAGCCAGGCGGCCTGCGCGGAGAGGATCCCGTCGACGACCGGCGGCGCGTCCCCGAGCACGCTGTCGAGCGCCTTGCGGGTCGCGCCGCTCGCCCCGCGCCGGATCACGTCCAGAGCCCGCGCAAGCCCATAGGGCGACAAGGCAACGTCGCCCTCCAAGCGCTCCAACAGCGCGAGCCCGAGTTCCATACCTGCCCTACAGGTTGCCGCGAAGCGCCTGCTCGCGCTCGATGGCCTCGAACAGCGCCTTGAAGTTGCCGTCGCCGAAGCCGCGCGCGCCGTGGCGCTCGATCACCTCGAGGAACACCGTCGGGCGGTCGCCGATCGGCTTGGTGAAGATCTGGAGCAGGTAGCCCTCGTCGTCGCGGTCGACCAGGATGCCGAGGCGCTTGAGGTCCTCGAAGTCCTCGGCGATCTCGCCCACGCGGTCCGGCGCGTCGTCGTAGTAGGTCTCGGGCGTGTTGAGGAACTCGATGCCGCGCGACTTGAGCTCCTCCACGCACTTGACGATGTCGCGCGTCGCGACCGCGATGTGCTGCGCGCCCGCGCCGCCGTAGTACTCGAGGTACTCGTCGATCTGGGACTTGCGCTTGCCCTCGGCCGGCTCGTTGAGCGGGAACTTCACGCGGCCGTTGCCGTTGGTGACGACCTTCGACATCAGCGCGGAGTACTCGGTCGAGATGTCGTCGTCGGAGAAGTGCAGCATCTCCCGCATGCCGAAGACGTCCTCGTAGTACTTGACCCACTCGTCCATGTGGCCGAGCTCGACGTTGCCGACGATGTGGTCGATCGCGAGCAGGCCGGAGCTGCCGCCGTCGATGTCGCGCGGGGCGTAGGACGGCAGGAAGGCGCCCTTGTATCCGCTGCGGTCGATGAACGTGTGCAGCGTGTCGCCGTAGGTCCTGATGCTGGCCAGGCGCACGGTGCCGTCGTCGTCGGTGAGGTCGTGCGGCTCGGTGACGCCGGTCGCGCCGCGCTCGGTGGCCTCGCGGTAGGCGTGGTCGACGTCCGGGACGCCGAGCGCGATCACCTTCACGCCGTCGCCGTGCTGGGCGACGTGGGCGCCGATCTCGTGGCCGGGGGTGAGCGCGCCGGTCAGCACGATGCGGATGCGGCCCTGCTCGAGGACGTGGGAGGCGCGGTCGCGCACGCCGGTCTCCAGGCCGGCGTAGGCGACTTCCTTGAAGCCAAGCGCGCGGACCCAGTAAGAAGCGGCCTGCAGCGCGTTGCCGACATAAAACTCGACGTGGTCGATGCCGTGGAGCGGCATGAAGTCATCGGTCTTGGACGGTGCGACGATCGGCTGCGTGCTCATGCACTTCATGATCCGCCGATCCTGCGCACCGGACAATGCCGATCCGTTGCGCCTACGTGGGATCATGCCCACCATATGGACGACATTGACCGGCAGATCGTTGCGCTGCTCCGGCAAGACGCGCGGCGCTCCTTTCAGAGCATCGGATTGCGCGTCTCGCTCTCCGCTCCGGCGGTCAAGCGGCGCGTGGACCGGCTCGAGGCCGACGGCGTGATCCGCGGCTACACCGCCCGAGTGGACCCCGGCCGCTTCGGCTGGACCACCCACGCGCTGGTCGCCTTGTACTGCGAGGGGCGGATGGCGGCGAGCGAGGTCCGCGACGCCGTGGAGCGCCACCCGGAGGTCGAAGCCGCCTACACGGTCGCGGGCGAGGCGAGCGCCGTCGTGCACGTGCGCGCACGGGACACCGCTCACCTCGAGGAGACGCTCGAGCGCATCCGCGATAACGCCGGTGTGACAAGAACCCAGACGCAGATCGTCCTCTCCACGCTGTTTGAGCGTCCTTTTGAGGAATAGCTACAAATATGAGGGCTAGATCGTTGGTCAGGCCTTAAGAAGGAGACTCGCCTTGTGGGTAGGCTGCAAGCCATGACGCCTCTCGAGCGCCGTGTGAACATGGCCGCAGTCTTCCTGCCCTTCGCCGTCACCCTTGCCGCGATCCCGATCTTCTGGGGGAGCTGGCTCGGCTGGTCCGATGTCGTCGTGTTCCTCTTCATGTATCTGGTCAGTGGCCTTGGCGTGACCGTCGGCTTCCATCGGATGCTGACCCACCGTGCCTTCCAGACCCATAAAGCCACGCGCTACCTCTTCGCGTACATGGGAATGCTGTCCGTGCAGGGCCCGGTCATCGACTGGGTCGCCGACCACCGCAAGCACCACGCCCACACCGACACCGAGGGCGATCCGCACTCGCCGCACGTGGGCGAGGACGGCGGCGCCATGGGCACCCTGAAGGGCCTCTGGCACGCGCACACCGCATGGCTGTGGCGCACCCACGGCCAGGCCCGCGCGCACAAGTACGCCAAGGACCTCGTCGAGGACCGCGGCATGCGCGTCCTCAATCGCAAGTTCCCGCTCATCGTCGGCGCCTCGCTGGCCATCCCCGCCGTCCTCGGCGGCCTGCTCACCATGAGCTGGCACGGCGCACTCACCGGCCTGATCTGGGGTGGCTTCGTGCGCATCTTCCTCCAGCACCACGTGACGTGGTCCGTGAACTCGGTCTGCCACTTCTTCGGTAAGCGCCGCTTCGAGGTCGACGATCACTCGACCAACGTCTTCTGGCTGGCCATCCCGTCCTTCGGTGAGAGCTGGCACCACAACCACCACGCCTTCCCGCGCTCCGCCGCGCACGGCCTCAAGTGGTACGAGATCGACCCGTCGCAGATGGTGATCGGCGCGATGAAGCGCGTCGGCCTGGCCTGGGACGTCGTCACGATCACGCCCGAGCGCCAGGCGCAGAAGCTGGTCGGCGCCAAGAAGGCGGCGCCGGCTGCGAAGCCCGAAGAAGAGAAGGTCGCCGAGCCCGTCGCCTAATCGGCGGCCGGCAGCACCTCGCCGAGCGTTCGGATCGAGCGCTCGGTGATCGGGCTGGCGACGACGATGACCTCGTCGGCGCCGGCCTCGCCCAGCTCCTTGATGTGCTCGGCGAAACGCGACTGTTCGACGGCGTCCATCCCCTCCGGGCGCCGCTCCACGCGCTCTCCGTCGAGTTGCACGAGCATGCACGCGCTACGCGAGACCGTCTCCGGGATGCCGATCTCGGCGATCAGTTTCGCCAGCCCTTCGGGCGTGTTGTGGTAGTCGTCCCACCAGGTGTTCCACGCCTGGACGTGCGGCAGCGTGAAGCCGAGCGTGCGGCGGCCGTTTGAGCCGATCATGATCGGCGTCCGGCGTGCGGGCTTCGGCAGCAGGACGACGTCGTCGGCGCGGTGGTAGGTGCCGTCGAGCGTCACCCGCTCGCCCCGCAGGAGCCCGCTGATGATCGCGAACGCCTCCTCGAACCGCGACACCCGCTTGTCGTACGGGATGCCGAAGGCGTCGAACTCCCGCCGGTTCCACCCGGACCCCAGCCCGAGCACGAACCGCCCGCCGCTGATCTCGTCGATCGTCGACGCCATCTTGGCCAGCACCGCCGGCGGGTGGAACCCGGCACACGCCACGAGCGGCCCCAGCCGCACCGCGCTCGTCGCCGCGGCCAGCGCGCTCAGCGACGTCCACGACTCCCACGGCGCGCGCTCCGGCCCGTCATAGAGCAGGTGGTCGCCGAGCCACAGCGACTCGAACCCGACCTCCTCGGCAGCCTTGGCCATCGCGAGGTATTCGGGCCAGCGCACCTCGCGCTCGACCTCGGGAAGCTGAATTCCGATCTTCATAAGCGGCGCAAAAGATAAAGGGACAGTCCCTTTAGGTTCGGCGGGACGGGCCGATGAACTGGTAATGACGCCTCCGCCGACGCCTCCCGCGCCGCCCGTGATTCCTGGCGGGCGCCGCATCAACGAACAGACCTGGGGCCACCGCTACTGGGACGGGACCGTCCGCAGCGTCCAGGGAACGAGCATCGCTCCTCCGCCGCGGCCGCAGATAAAGGGACAGTCCCTTTAGGTTGCTTTAGGTTTCGCTTCCGAGCGGATCACGAGGGCGACGGAGCCCACGATGATCAGCGCGCCGATGATGGTGGTCGCCGAGACGCCCTCGTCGAGGAAGAGCCAGCCGAGGGCGATGGCCACGACCGGGTTCACGTAGGCGTAGGTGGAGACCTTCGAGATCGGGGCGTTCTGGAGCAGCCAGGCGTAGCTCGTGAAGGCGAGCAGCGAGCCGAAGGTGATCAGGTACAAAAGGCCGAAGATCGAGCGGCCGGAGAAGGCGGCGAAGTGGACGTCGCCGACCTCGCCGCCGATCAGGCCGCAGGCGAACACGGCCATGCCGCCCAGCAGGGACTGCCAGGCGGTGGAGACCAGCGGGTCGCGGGGGAGCGAGATGCGGGGCGAGGCGAAGGAGCCGATCGCCCACATCAGGGCCGCGCCGACGCACGCCAGCAGGCCGATGATCGTCGCGTCGCCGGACGGGTGCAGCAGCAGGACGAGCCCGCCGAAGCCGACGAGCACCGCGCCGATCGAGCGCCAGGAGATCCGCTCGCCCGACACGCGGCGCAGCAGGATCACCCACAACGGGATCGAGGCCACCAGGAGGGCGGCCAGTCCGGAGGGAACCGTCTTTTCAGCGACCGAGATGACCGCGTTGGCGCCAGGCAGCATCAGCCCGACGAAGCCGGCGGACAGCAGTTCGGCGCGGGTCGGGCGCCAGACCGAGGCCCCGCGGCGCCACGCGAGGATCGGCAGCAGGATCAATCCCACCGCGATGAAGCGCGTACCCGCGCCCAAGAGCGGCGGGATCGTCTCCACCATCAGGGCGATCGCGAGGTACGTCGAGCCCCAGACGATGTAGACGATCCACAGCGCGGTCCAGATCTTCCAAGGGGGTGCGGCCTCCGCCCGCCCGGGGAGGGCGCGGGCGGAGGCCTCCAATGCCGTCACGAGTTCCGAAGCCCCCGGGCGCGATAGGCCAGCAGGTCGACGACGTCCGCGGTACGGCGGAACGGGTCGGCGACTCGCGCCCCCGTGTCGACAGACAGAGCCGCCACCACCTCATCGCCGGTTTCGGCGACGAGCAGCTCACCGGCAGGGACAGGCCGGGAGTCGAGCTCGGCGAGGCGTCGCAGGGCGGGTCCGTCGGAGCCACGCGCGGCTCGGATCACGACGGTTGGAGCGAGATGGGCGAGAGCGGCGGACATGGTGTTCTCCTAACGGGGTTGAGCTGCAGAACGTGAGATGAATGCTGAAGATTCCCGGCCATCAGTTCAAATGACCTTTCGCTGTGCGTGGTATAAGAGGATCTGATGCTTGACGTCCGCCGCATGCGAGTACTCAGAGAGGTCGCCGTCCGCGGGTCCTTCAGTGCCGCGGCGGAGGCGCTCTCCTTCACCCAGAGCGCCATCTCCCAGCAGATCGCCGCGCTCGAGCGCGAGGCGGGCTGCTCGCTGGTCCAGCGCAACGCCCGCGGGATCCGCCTCACCGAGGCCGGCGAGGCGCTCGTCCGCCACGCCGACGCCGTCCTGGCGCGCCTGTCTGAGGCTGAAGCTGAGCTTGAGGCCATCGCCGGTCTAAGAGGTGGAAGATTGCGGCTGGCCGCCTTCGAGTCCGCCGCCGCGACCCTGATGCCGCTGGCGATCGCCGCCTTCCGCGCCGAGCACCCCGGTGTCGAGCTCTCGCTGATCATGTCCGAGCCGGAGGACTCAGCGCCGCTGCTCAAGAGCGGCGAGATCGACCTCGCGCTCGGGTTCGATTCCCGGATCCGCGGCGAGGTCGACGGCATCGCTCGCCAGCACCTGATCTCTGACCCGCTGCTGATCACCATGCCCACCGACCACCCGCTCGCGCACAAGCGCAACCTGCGCCTCGCCGACCTCGCGGACGACCCGTGGATCGCCGGCACCACCGACTGCGAGTGCAACCGGCTGATCAACCGCGCGTGCGCGGTCGCCGGCTTCGAGCCCCGGATCGCCTTCCAGACCGACGACTACACCGCGATGCAGGGCTTCGTCGCGGCGGGTGTCGGCGTGTCGCTGATCGCCGAACTCGGCCTCACGAGCATCCGCGACGACATCGTCGTCCGCTCGCTGGGCCGTGAGACCCCGGTGAGGGAGGTCTACGCAGCGACCGCGCTCGACGCCCACCGGACCCCCGCCACGCAGGCGATGCTCGAGATCCTCAACGGCGTCGCGTCGCGCTACGAGACCCGCCGTCCGCAGCTGCAGTTGGTCGGCTAGCTTCAGACACCTGCACGGAGACCGGACGTTCGCGGCCGGTTAATTTTCCGCCCTCAGTGTGTTCCAGAGGGGGGTTTGAATGAGGGTTGCCAGGATGGCGTTGCTCGCCGTCGCGTCAGCGATCGCGGTCGCCGCGCCCGCACAGGCGCAGACGATTCCAGCGACCGGCGTAGGAAGCGCCACGGTGGTGCCGCTCCAGGTCACGGGTCCCGCGGCCAACCGGTTCAACCTCGTGATCGCCGGCGACGGCTACACCGAGGCCGAGCAGGACAAGTTCATGGCGCAGGTGGACAAGCACCTGAACGTGATGTGGAGCATCGAGCCGTACAAGAGCTACCGCAACTACATCAACGTCTACGCGATCAAGATCATCTCCGGCGAGTCGGGGATCAGCTGTGATTCGAGCCTGACGTCGCCGCGCCGGACCACGCCGCTGAGCATGGCCTTCTGGGGCGGCTGCAGCGCGTCGAGCGTCCAGCGCCTCGTGACCGTCAACAACTCCGCCCTCTCGCGTTACACGGCGCTCGCCCCGGGCGTGTCCCAGCGGCTGGCGATCGGCAACTCCAACACCTACGGCGGCGCGGGCGGCGCGAACGCCACCGCGACCGGCGGCAACTCGATGTCGGCGCTGATCAGCCCGCACGAGATCGGCCACTCGCTCGGCGGTCTGCAGGACGAGTACGACTACTACACGCGCGGCGTGCTCGGCGGGTGCTACACCGGCGGCGAGCCCAGCTCGATCCACCACACGCTGCTGACGATCGACCAGATGCTCGCCCAGCAGAAGAAGTGGTGGCGCTGGATCGGCGAGCCGAGCGAGGCCGGCGGCCTGATCGGTCGCTACGAGGGCGGCATGTACTTCGACAAGTGCGTCTGGCGCCCGAGCCAGCACTCGATCATGAAGACGCTCGGCTACTACTACGACCAGGTCAGCCGCGAGGTCATGACGCGCCAGATCTCCTCGCGCGTGAAGCTCGTCGACGCCTCCACGCCCACGACGGGGCAGGTCGGCAACACGGACACGCTGTGGCTGGACACGCAGCACCCGGTCGACCACCAGCTCAACGTCACCTGGTCGCTCGATGGCACGGTCATCCCCAACAGCGCCAATCTGCGCAACCTCAAGCTCGGGACGCTGGCGCTGACGCCCGGCGCGACCCACACGGTCACGGCCAAGGTGAGCGACCCGACGACGTTCGTCCGCGACCCCACGATCCAGAACGGCACCGCGCTGACGCAGACGCTGACCTGGACGGTCAAGGACGCCGCCAACACGCCGGGCGCGGCCGAGCCGGCCACGATCGTCGGCGGCACGCAGAACGAGCGCGCCGTCGGCCGCAACGACGTCGTCTACGCCGCCACCAACCACCCGGCCGACGGCAGCGTCGCGACGGTCACCTGGAAGCTCGACGGCGCCGCGGTGCCGAGCACCGGCGACAGCCGCTTCATCAACCTCGCGCCGCTGAACCTCACCGGCACGCACACGCTGACGGCGACGACGGGCGACAGCACCCGCACCTGGATCGTCGACGCCACCGACGCCGAGACCAGCTACACGACCTCGACGCCGACGGCGACCGTCTCGCCCGCCGGCGCCGCGATGCCCGAGTACATCTTCGAGGGCCCGTTCTCCCTGAAGCTCACCGCCACCGACGACAAGCCGGGGTACGTCGTGCCCGAGTTCCGCGTCGACGGCGACGGCTGGCAGAACTTCTACGGCTGGCCGACCGACGCCAACGCGCCGTTCCAATTCTCCAGCACCGGCACCGACATCGACGCACTCAACTACGGCAAGCTCGCCTACGGGCACCACGTGATCGAGTACCGGGCGATCGACGCCTCCGGCAACATCGCGACGGCGAAGAAGTTCGCGCTCACCTACCTGGACCCGGAGAAGAGCGAGGTCTCCCAGGTCGCCGGCACCGTGCCCGCCACGCTCTCGCTGTCGCTCGGCGCCACCCCGCCGACGTTCGGCGCGTTCACGCCGGGCCTGGCGAAGGACTACACGGCGAGCATGTCCGCCGATGTCATCACCTCGGCCGGCGACGCCGCGCTGAGCGTGGCCGACCCGAGCACGCAGAGCCCGGGCAAGCTGGTCAACGGCACGTTCTCGCTGCCGGCGCCGCTACTGATCAACGCGTCCTCGCCGAGCGGCACCGGCGGCGCGCTGGGCACGATCCCGTCGACGCTGCTGACCTACGGCGGCCCGGTCTCCCACGACCCGGTCACCGTGAACTACAAGCAGACGATCGGCGCGAACGACGCGCTGCGCACGGGCGCCTACTCCAAGACGCTCACGTTCACGCTCTCGACCACCACGCCGTAACGGTTGGACCCTGCCGAACAGCTCGGGCTTGACGGCGCCGTCCTCCTCCGCGACTTCGCGGGGGAGGACGACGACCTCACGCGGCTGTTCGGCAAGGAAGTGCAGGAGGTCTCGGGTCCGGTCGACTTCGTGGCGGGAAGCCACGCGTGGCCGGACTCGGAGCGCTACGCGAGCGACCCGAGCCAGATCGCCGCGTTCTACGAGCGCGGGCAGGTGCTCTCGTGGTCGCTGGCGCCCGGCGACGTCGCGGTGTCACACGGCAACACGATCCGGCTGAACCCGCACAACCGCGTGACGCTGCGGCCGGAGCTGGGCGGGCGGCCGCTGTGGGTGGCGCGCGCCGCGCCGTTCGCCCTCTGCGCCTACCAGCGCAACCTGTTCGAGCTCTCCGGCTTCGTGCTGCTGCGCTCGTTCATCGAACCCGGCGGGGACGTGCGCGACGCGGTCGAGCGGGTGTTCGGCCAGCCGGTCGCCGAGGTGGGCCCGCCCGTGGACTACGTGTCGCGCAGCTTCGAATGGGTCGACGTGTGGCGCAACTTCGCGGACATCGGCGAGCTCCACGAGACGATGCAGATCATCTCGTGGGACCTGCAGCCCGGCGACGTCGCGGTCTCCCACGGCCACGCGCTCCGTCTCAAGCACCGCCCACATTGGGCCGCCTACGACGACGATGAGCGGGCGGGCGGGGACCTCGACGGCCTCCACGTGGGCTACGTCTGAGCGATCCCGTTCGCGTAGGCGTAGACGACCGCCTGGGCGCGGTCGCGGGCGCCGATCTTGGCGAAGATGTGGTTGACGTGGCTCTTGACGGTCGCGGCTGAGACCACGAGCCGGTCGGCGATCTCGGTGTTGGTCAGGCCCGCGGCGATCAGCTGGAGAACCTCGACCTCGCGCGGGGTGAGGTCGTCCGGCGCGTCCGGGAGCCCCGGCTCGACCGGCGCACTGACGGCCGCCAGCACGTGATGCTGGATCGCGGGATCGAGCGCGGCCTCGCCGCGGGCGACGGCCTCGACCGCGGCGCGGATCTCGTCCGCTCCCGCGTCCTTGGTCAGGTAGCCGCGGGCGCCGGCGCGCAGCGCGCCGAGGACGCTCGCGTCGTCGGCGTAGGTGGTGAGCGCGATCGCGCTGGTGCCGCGGGCGGCGAGGCGGCGGATCGCCTCGATGCCGTCCATCCGGGGCATCCGCAGGTCCATCAGCACGACGTCGGGATTGTGCTCGGCGGCGAGCGCCAGCGCTTCCTCGCCGTCGGCGGCGGTGGCGACCAGCTCGATGCCCTCGAGCAGCCCGACGAGCATGCCGAGGCCTTCCCGCACCACGCGCTGGTCGTCGGCCAACAAGACGCGGATCACGAGGGCAGCCACAGCTCGACGCGGAAGCCGTCGTCCGTCGGGCCGGCGTTCAGCCGCCCGCCGAGCAGCTCCGCGCGCTCGCGCATGCCCGTCAGCCCGTAGCCACGGCCGCCGATGACCGGCGCGGCGGCGCCGTGGTCCTGCACGGTCAAAGTGGTGCCGTCCTCTTCGTAGTCCAGGCGCAGCTCGACGCGGTCGGACGCGCTGTGGCGGCGGACGTTGGTCAGCGCTTCCTGGGCGGTGCGGTAGAGCGCGAGGCGCGCTTCGGAGGACGCCTCGCGCGGGGTGCCGGTGACCGTGAGCTGCGCGCCCGGGAAGGTGCCGGCGAGGTCCTCGAGCGCGGGCAGGTCGTCACCGCGCAGGGCGGAGATCGCCTGGCGCGCCTCGGTCAGGCCGCTCACGGCGAGGTGGTGGGCGCGCTCGAGGCCTTCGATGACCTCGGGGTCGGCGCCCCGGTCGCGGGCGAGCAGACGTGAGCCTTCGAGCTGCAGCGCCAGGGCGGAGAGCGAGTGCGCCAGGACGTCGTGCAGCTCGCGCGCGACGCGGCCGCGTTCGGCCAGCGCCGCGGACTCCGCGTGCGCAGCGCGGGACTCGCGCAGCTCCTCCACCAATCCCTCCGAGCGCCGGGTGCGCTCGCCGAGCCGCCGGATCAGGCGCATCACGAGGAACCAGGGCAGGACCGAGAAGAGGGTGCCGACCACCACCGCGGGGTTCTCGTGCTCGAACAGCTGCACGAGCACGAGGCCGCCCACGGTGCCGCCGCAGACGATGATCGCGCCGTCGCGGCCGAGCCGGATGCCGCCGATCGCCACCACGAAGTACACGCCCGCGTAGCCCGCGCTGTCGGGCTGGACGGCGGCGCAGATGATCGAGCCGATGCCCACGAGCGAGAGGCCGATGAAGCGGGCGTACTCGAACTGCTCCTCACGCCGCGCGGCCATGAACAGCCCCGAGGCGAGACAGATGAACCCGGCGATCACGAGCAGCCCGTCGCCGTGCAGGCTCGGCTTGGGGTCGGTGAACAGGGTCGAGGACAGGACCGTCGCCATCGCGATCAGCCCGAGGACGCGCAGGGCGCGCGGTGGGCCTTCGTTCGAGGGCGGTGCGAGGTCCTTGAAGTTCACGATGCAAAAGGTAGATCGCGGGCGCCGAGCCTTCATGGGCGCCGGGGTGGAACCGTCTCCACCCACGGGTGGAGACGCAGGTTCGACCCGCGCGCCGATGACGGGGAGAGGCTCGATCCCGATGCTGTGGAGCATGACGATGGATTCACTCGACGCCGTTCGGATCCGCGGCCTCCGCAAGAGCTACGGGGAGCTCACCGCCCTCGACGGCGTGGACCTCACCGTCGGCCGTGGCGAGGTGCTCGCGCTCCTCGGTCCCAATGGCGCCGGCAAGACGACGATGGTCGAGATCCTCGAAGGCCACCGCAAGGCCGACTCCGGCCAGGTCTCCGTGCTCGGCTACGACCCCGGCAAGCGCGAGCGCGGCTTCCGCGAGCGCATCGGCATCGTGCTCCAGGAGGCGGGCCTGGACCCGACGATCAAGGTGCGCGAGGCGATCGAGCTCTACGGCGCCGCGTACCCGAATGCACGGCCCGCGCAGGAGCTGCTGGAGATCGTCGGGCTCGGCGATCGCGGCGAGTACCGCGCGGCCGACCTCTCCGGCGGTCAGCGCCGCCGCCTGGATCTCGCGCTCGGCCTCGTCGGCGACCCCGACCTGATCTTCCTCGACGAGCCGACGACGGGCTTCGATCCCGCCGCGCGCCGCCAGTCGTGGGAGACGATCGCGCAGCTGCGGACGCTCGGCAAGTCGGTCCTGCTCACCACGCACTACATGGAAGAGGCGCAGCGCCTCGCCGACCGCGTCGTGGTGCTCGCCAAGGGCCGGATCGTCGCCGAGGGCACGCCGGACGAGCTCGCCTCCAACGACGCGACCTCGATCGTCAGCTTCCGCGAGCCCGCCTACCACGAGACGCTCCCGCTGCCGGACTGCGCGAGCGTCGAGCGGGGCATCGTCACCTTCCGCACCGCCACGCCCACCCGCGACCTGGCGCCGCTGTTGGAATGGGCCGCCGGCCGTGGCATGGAGCTGGAGCACCTGTCCGTCACGCGTCCCACCCTCGAGGACGTCTATCTCGATCTCACCGCAACCGAAGAGGTGGCCGCATGAGGACCCTGGCAACCCGCAGACGAGCGTCCACGCGCGTGGCCCAGGGGCCCACGGGCCGGGTGACGGCATGAGCGCTCTCGCCGCTGAGCTCCCGCTGGCCGGGAAGTGGGTCACCGGCCGCATCAAGATGACCGCGCGCAACCCGCGCGCGCTGGTCTTCACCTTCGCCTTCCCGCTGATCCTGATCGTCCTGTTCAGCGCGCTGAACGGCAACGCCAAGGTCGACGCCTACGGCGAACACATCCGCTTCGCGCAGTTCTACACGCCCGCGATCGCGATCTTCAGCCTCGTCGCCGCCTGTTACACGTCGCTGGTGCTCGGCATCGCGACCGCTCGTGACCAGGGACTCCTGAAGCGGGTGCGCGGAACGCCGCTGCCGATGGGCATGTACCTCGGCTCGTGGGTGGTCGGCGCGGCCGCGACCGGCATCGGCGCGATCCTGCTGCTGTTCGTCGTCGCGATCCCGGCGTTCGGCGTCGACATCTACGCCCGCACGCTGCCTGCCGCGATCGTCACGCTGCTGCTCGGCGCCGCCTGCCTCGCCTCACTCGGCGTCGCCGTCGCCTCGCTGGTCAAGAGCGCCGACCAGGCGATGCCGGTCGCGCAGCTGACCTTCCTGCCGGTCTCGTTCATCTCCGGGATCTGGTTCCCGCTCGACGGCGCGCCCGACTGGCTCATCCACGTCGCGCACTTCTTCCCGCTCTACCACATCGTCAACGCGTTCGGCAGCTGCTTCGTCCCCGGTCAGTCGGGCAGCGCGTTCAACGCCTCCGACCTGACCGCGATGGTGATCTGGACCGCGGTCGGCCTGTTCGTGGCGGTGCGCCGCTTCCGCTGGGAGCCGTAGTCTGGCTCGATGAGCTGGTTCAAGAGCGCGGTCGTCTACCAGATCTACCCCCGGTCGTTCGCCGATTCGGACGGCGATGGGATCGGTGATCTGGGCGGGATCGCCGCGCACCTGGACCACCTGGCGGAGCTGGGCGTCGACGTGCTGTGGCTGTCGCCCGTCTATCCCTCGCCGCAGGACGACGCCGGGTACGACATCAGCGACTACCAGGACATCGAGCCGGTCTTCGGGACGCTCGCGCAGTTCGACGAACTGCTCGCGGGCGTCCACGCGCGTGGGATGAAGCTGATCATGGACCTCGTCGTCAACCACACGTCCGACGAGCATCCGTGGTTCGTCGAGTCGCGGTCCTCGGTCGACTCCCCCAAGCGCGACTGGTACTGGTGGCGCCCGTCGGTGCCCAACGACTGGCGGTCGTTCTTCTCCGGTCCCGCGTGGGAGCTCGACGACGCGACCGGCGAGTACTACCTGCATCTGTTCTCGCGCAAGCAACCGGATCTCAACTGGGAGAACGCCGAGGTTCGCGAGGCCGTCTACGAGATGATGCGCTGGTGGCTGGACCGGGGGATCGACGGCTTCCGAATGGACGTCATCAACCTGATCTCCAAGCCTCCTGGCCTGCCGGACGGCAACTCGTTCGCCTTGAATGCGCACGGGCCGCGGCTCCACGAGTTCGTGCAGGAGATGCACCGTGAGGTCTTCGCGGGTCGCTCCGGCCTGCTGACGGTCGGGGAGACGCCTGGCGCGACGGTCGAAGAGGGACGGCTGTTCACCGATCCCGCGCGCGCCGAGGTCGACATGATCTTCCAGTTCGAGCACGTGCAGCTCGACCAGGGGCCGACGTCGAAGTGGGACATCCACCCGCTGAAGCTCGTCGACCTCAAGCGGTCCTTGGGGCGCTGGCAGGCCGGGCTCGCCGACGTCGGCTGGAACTCGCTCTACTGGAACAACCACGACCAGCCGCGCGCGGTGTCGCGCTTCGGCGACGACGGCGAGCACCGGGTCGCCGCGGCGAAGATGCTCGCCACGGTCCTGCACCTGCACCGCGGGACGCCGTACGTCTACCAGGGCGAGGAGCTCGGGATGACGAACGCGCCGTGGGCGTCGATCGACGACTTCCGCGACATCGAGTCCTTGAATCACTACCGCGAAGCGGTCGCCGGCGGGGCATCGCCGGATGACGTGCTCTTCGCGTTGCGGAAGATGGGCCGCGACAACGCCCGCACGCCGGTGCAGTGGACGGCCGGCCCGCAGGCCGGGTTCACGACGGGCACGCCGTGGCTGCCGGTCAACCCGAACCACGTCGAGATCAACGCCGAGGCCGAGCGCGCGAACCCGGACTCGGTCTTCCATCACTACCGGCGGGTGATCTCGCTCCGGCATTCGTTGCCGGTGATCGCCGATGGCGACTTCACGATGCTCTTGGAAGACGAGCCGCGGGTCTACGCGTTCGTGCGCGCTCTGGACGGCGTCGAACTCCTCGTGCTCGGGAACTTCTCGGGCGACGAGGTGATCGTGTCTCTGCCCGGGTGGGAGGACGCCGAGGCGCTTATTGGAGCGCCGGGGCTGGTTCTGGGGCCGTGGGAGGGGAAGGCGCTATCGCGCGGAGGATCTGGTAGATGAGCACCGCGGCGAGCGTGCCGAGGGCGATGCCGGCGAAGGCGTAGTCGCCCCAGTTGAGGGTGAAGTTGCCGGCGCCGACGACCAGCGCGACGCCCGCGGTGGTGAGGTTGACCGGGTCGCGGAAGTCCACCCGCGCTTCGATCCAGATGCGGGCGCCGAGGACGGCGATCAGGCCGAAGAGGACCGTGACCGCGCCGCCGAGGACGCCGACCGGGATGGCGGCGATCACCGCGCCGAACTTCGGCAGCAGCGCGAGGGCGATCGCGATGGCGCCGGCGATGATGTAGGCGAGCGTGGAGTAGACGCGGGTGAGGCCCATCACGCCGATGTTCTCGGCGTAGGTGGTCGTGCCGGAGCCGCCGAGGGCGCCCGCGAGCGTGGTGGCGACGCCGTCGGCCATGATCGAGCGGCCGATCAGCGGGTCGAGGTCGCGCTCCGTCATCGCCGCCACCGCCTTCACGTGGGCGGCGTTCTCGGCGATCAGCACGAGGATCACGGACGGGACGATCAGCAGGATCGCGTGGCCGTCGAACGTCGGCGTGGTGAAGTCGGGGAAGCCGACCCAGTCGGCCTTGTGGACGGCCGTCCAGTCGACCTTGCCGAGGATCGCGGCGAAGACATAGCCGGCGGCGACGCCGAGGAAGACGGAGAGCTTCTGGGAGAGACCTCGGAGGCCCACGGTCGCGAGCAGGATCGCGGCGAGCGTGAAGAGCGCGATCCCTGCCTGCTGGGAGAACTGCTGCTTGGCGACGGGCGCGAGATTGAGGCCGATCAACGCGACGATCGCGCCGGTGACGACCGGCGGCAGGAGGAACTCGACGACGCGGTAGCCCGCGCGGTCGATGATCAACCCGACGAGGGCGAGCGCGATGCCGGCGACGAGGATCCCGCCGAGCGCCGCGGGGATGCCGCCGTCGGCCTTGGCCGCGAGCACCGGCGCGATGAAGGCGAAGCTCGAGCCGGTGTACGACGGGACTCGGTTGCGCGTGATGGCGACGAAGAGCAGCGTGCCGATGCCGCTGAAGAGCAGTGTCGTGCTGACCGGAAAGCCGATCAGCACCGGCACGATCGCCGTCGATCCGAACATCGCCAGCACGTGCTGGCCGCCGAGCCCGAGCATCGCGGGCAACGCGAGCCGCTCATCCGGTGCGATGACGTGGCCTTCGCCACCCTCCCGCAGCGTCCACATGCGGCGTCAAGCTACTCCGGGGGTCAGACGTCCCCGCGCTCGCGGCCGACCGCTTCGGCGACCCCGGCGCGGGAGCGCACGCCGAGCTTCCCGAACAGCCGGCTCATATGGCTCTCGACGGTCTTCTCGGAGAGGAACAGCTCGCCCGCGATCTCCTTGTTCGTGTGGCCCGCCGCGACCAGATCGGCGACCTCGCGCTCGCGCCCGGAGAGGCTGTCGAGCCCCTCGCCGCCGGCCACCGACCGCCGCCGCCGAGCGCCGGTCTTGACGCCGCGCCGCCGCAGCTCGCGAGCCGCCTCGTCACGTAGCCGCACCGCGCCACACCCACCGAGTTCGCTCTCGGCGCGCTCGAGGAGGGGAAGGCCGACGGCGTCGTCCGCCGCACGCCCGGCAAGGGTCCGCGCACGCCCGGCCTGGATCACCGCACCGACCGAGTCGGCCAGTTCGGCGGCGCGAAGCGCCGCGGGCAGAGCGGGGGGCGAGCCCGCGCTGGCGGGCGGCGACGAGGCCGCCGCGGACGCGGAGGTCTCGAGGTCGAGTTGCGCGCGGGCGCACAGCACCGCCGCCTCCGCGTAGGGCAGGCCCAGCCCGAGCGCGGCCGCTTCGCCCCGCGCCACCCACTCCGCCGCGGCCGACGGGCGGTCCAGCGCCAGTTCCGCGCGGGCGAGGATCGCGTAGAGCCAGGCGCGGCGGCCCGGTTCGACGCCCGCGAACTCCGGTGCGCCGCCGGCGCTCATCGCGGTCAGGCAGCCCTCCGGCTCGCCCGCCTCCAATTGCGCCGCGGCCACGTGCACGCGGGTCGCGCCCGACAACACGCTCTCGTCCAGGCCGTCCAGCAGCGCCATCGCCTCCGCACCCGCCGAGCGGGCGCGGCCCAGCTCGCCGCGCAGCGCGCTCACCCACGCGTCGGCGGTCAGCGCGAAGCAGAGCATCTGGCGGTTGCCCCACAGGCGCGCGCCCTCGACGGCGGCGTCGGCGGCCTCCGCCGCCTCGGCCAGCCGCCCGCGCACCTCCAAGGCGTGCGCCAGCCCGATCGTCATCGGGATCACGTACTGGCCCTGGCCGGAGGCGCGCGAGACGGTGATGCCGCGGCGGAAGTGGCGGATCGCGTCGTCGTAGCGCTCGCAGAAGAACTCGGCGAACCCGAGGTAGTACGCGGTGTCGAGCCGGCCGGCCAGCGCGCCGTCGTCCAAAGCGTCCAATCGCGCGGCCGCGTCGGCGCGCAGGGCCTGCGCGTCCGCGATCTCGCCCAGTCCGATCGCGCCGAAGCACTCCAGCGCCACCGCGACCGCGGCGAACGGCGCGGCATCGATCGACCCCGCGGTCTTCAAGGCCCGTTGCGCCCACGCGCGCACGCCCGCGAAGTCGCTGTCGTAGAGCGCGTCCGCGGCGAGCTCGACCTCGAGGTCGGCCGCCGCCCAGGCGGCCTCGCCGAGCTCGTCCAGCGCGCTCAACAGCCGCGCGTGCGCCGCCGCGTGCCGGCCGAGCAGGTTCTCGCACATCGCGCACCCGGCGACCAGCCGCGCGCGCACCGGCGCGAGCTCCGGGCCGACCAGCGCGAGTCCATCGTCCAGCGCCGAGAGCGCCGCCTCCAGACGACCGGTGGCCGCCAGCGCCTGCGCCAGGCCGACGAGCAGCTCCAGCCGCCGCGGCATCGTCTCCGGCGTCTCAGGAATCAGCCGCAGCGCCGCGCCGAAGCGATCCGCCGCGGTCGCCGGCGCGCGGGCGGCGGCATGGCGCCCCGCCTCGATCAGCACCTCCAAGGCCTCGTCATCGCCGGGCCGCGCGCAGCGCTCGAGGTGATGCGCCCGCGCCGCCAGCGATCCGCCGCGGGCGGTCAGCGACGCCGCCGCCCGCGCGTGCGCCGCGATCCGCCAGCCGTCGGCGGCCGACTCGTAGATCGCGAGGCGCACCAGCGGATGGCGGAACCGGTAGCGGCGCGGGACATCGGTGCCGGCCAGCAGCGCGCCCGCGAGCAGCTCGTCCAAGGCGTCGAGCGTCTCCGCTTCGGAGAGATCGGCGGCGGCCGACGCGAGGTCGAGGTCGACGGGATCGCCCGCCACCGCGGCGCCCTGGGCGAGCAGCCGTCCGGCCGCGCTCAGCGCCGCGACCTCCTGCTCCAGCGACCGCGCGACCGCCCGTGGCACACCGGCGCCGGCGGGCTCGGCGGCGACCGCGCGCCCCGCCGCGTGCTGGCGCGCGAGCTGCTGCAGGAAGAACGGGTTCCCGCCGCCCGCCTCGTAGATCTCGCCCCGCACGGGCCCGGGGATCTCCGCCCCCAGCAGGGTCTCGGCGTCGGCGAAGGACAGCGCGCCGAGCGAGTGCTCGATCACCGAGCCGTCGCGCTCCGCGGTCGCCAGCGCCGTGGCCAGCAAAGGCCGTACGGGCGCGGGCCGGAACGCGAGCGCGAGGGCGACCCGCCCGCGCGGCGGGCGCCGCAGGAGATGGGCGACGAGCTCCAAGGAGGCGTCGTCGGCCCAGTGCAGGTCGTCGAGCACGATCACGATCGGCCGCTGCTGCGCCAACGCCTCCAGCAGCGCACGCACCGCACGGTGCGTGCGGTAGCGCTCGTCCTGCAGCCCGGCCGGAACGTGCCCGACCGTCGGCAGCACCGCCGCCAACTCGGGAAGCTGATCGCCCACGAGCCGCTCCAGGCGGTCGACGCCGAGGAACTCCGCGTGCTCGGCCAGCGCGTCCTCCCAGACGCCGAACGGCAGCTCGCGCTCGAGCTCCGACGCCCGCCCACCCAATACCAGCGCACCGGCCGCATCAGCCCGCGAACCGAGCTCGTCGAGCAGCCGCGTCTTGCCGATCCCGCCCTCGCCGCTGAAGGCCAGAACGGCGCCACGGCGGGCTCCGAGGTCCTCCAAGGCCGCGTCGACGATCGCGAGCTCAGCGCGCCGACCGAGCAGCGATCCGTTGGTGGCAGCCATGGCTTCGATGCCAATTTATCCGCCAAGGGGCATCCGCTCGGCCCTCCCGTGCGGATAGATCCCCAGACACCTCCTCTCCACCCCCCTTTCAAAGCGAGGAACGAGATGCATATGAAGTCCCTGACGGCTCTGGCCGCCACAGCCGCCCTTGCCCTGGGCGCGACCGCCTGCGGTGGTTCTGACACCAGCACCACCAGCACAGGCACGACCACTACCAAGACCGACGCCGTGAAGCCGGTCGCCGAGATCCCCGCCCTCAGCGGCAAGGACACCGCCGTCACGCTCGACGCCGGTTTCGTCAAGGCGCTCGGCAGCCTCAAGCTCACCCCGGCGCCGGTCGGCACCGCGCAGATCTCCAAGGCCGGCGTCGCCTCCTTCCCGATCACGGGCGGCAACGTCACCTACTACAAGCCCGGCACCGAGTCCCCGTTCGTGCAGGGCATGATCGACCACGACGGCAGCGGCCTGAGCCTCACGGGCGGCGGCAAGAAGGTCGAGCTCACGAACTTCGAGGTCGACCCCGGCAAGTCGGTGTTGACCGGCAAGGTGACCGTCGACGGCAAGATCGCCGCCGAGTCCGCGCCGCTGTTCTTCCTCGACGGCCGCACGCTGAAGCCGCTCGAGACCGGCGCCGACAACACCGCGATCCTCGAGGGCACGACCGTCAAGCTCAAGCAGGAGGCCGCCGACCTGCTCAATCAGACGTTCAGCACCGACGCGCTGAAAGCCGGCTTCGTGATCGGCGTCGCCAAGATCACCGTCAACACCGCTTAGGCTTCGGCCGCCGCAAGCGGTTCCCGGGCGGGTGAGCGCTTTGCGAGCGCCCGCCCGCTCAGTGCTATCGCGGGCTTCTCGATCAGGAACCACGAGGCCGTCGCGAGCGCGAACGTCAGCGGCAGCACCAGTTCCATCGCGGGCACGAAGCGCTCCGGGAAGCGATCGTGCAGCTCGAGCCCGTAGAGCACCGGCATGTGCCACAGGTAGACGCCGAAGGACAGCGTGCCGAGGGCGCGCATCGGCGGGCTCGCGAGCAGCCGCCCGGGCCGCGCGGCGATCGCGGCGACGACCGCGCCGAAGCCGATCGCGGCGGGCAGGTCGCCGATCGCATGACCGGGCGTCCCGGTCCCGCCGCGGCTGTGCCACCAGCCGTTGGCCACCACCAGAACCGTGCCGAGCACGGCGATCCCGGTGATGTGTACATGTTGCATACGACGCGTATACCGGGGTCTGACCCCGGTATACGACTTGGATGCAACGGCGGCGGCGATGCCCGCGGCGAAGGCGCCGAGGTAGGACGGGAGCGTCCAGAGGGTCTCGGGCGGCCAGGCGTGGATGGTGCCCGCCGTGGTCCAGGCGAGGCCGGCGAGCAGCAGCGTCACCGGCACGAGGAGCGGGCGCTTGGCGCGCAGCAGGGCCAGGCCGATCAGCGGCAGGACGACGTAGAAGGAGACCTCGATGTGCAGCGACCACAGCGGCGGGTCGAGCTGGTTGCGGGTCTGCGGGAACACGTTGGCCAGGAAGACCATGAACTTGGGCAACTCGCTCGCCGCGACCTCGCGCCCGTGGCCCGTGCCGTGCAGCAGCGCGAACGTCCCGAGCACCGCCGCCCAGTAGGCGGGTGCGATGCGGGCGAAGCGGCGCACGGCGTAGCGGCCCAGCGACGGCGAGCGGCCGTTGACCCACGGCTGGGCGAGCAGGAAGCCCGACAGCACGAAGAAGAGCACGACCGCGATCCGGAACTCGCCGATCACCCGGTCGAGCACGTCGGTGCGGCCCGGCTTCGGGTAGAAGGCGTCCGTGTACATCCATACGTGCAGCACGACGACGGCCAGGGCGGCGAGGCCGCGCAGACCATCGAGTGCGTGCAGGCGGGGGCGAGAAATCCGGGCCACGTCCTAGGGTCAGGGTATGCGTCGTCCTGAAGAGCTCTTGAAGCGCCTCGCTGGTCCTGATGCCCAGTTCCGGGAGCATCAACGCGAGGCGATCACGGATCTCGTGGACGACCGCGCTCGCGTGCTGTGCGTGCAGCGGACCGGCTGGGGCAAGTCCGCGGTCTACTTCCTCGCCACCTCGCTGCTGCGCGAGCAGGGCGCCGGCCCGGCGCTGATCGTCTCGCCGCTACTGGCGCTGATGCGCAACCAGATCGCCGCCGCCGAAAAGCTCGGCATCCGCGCGCACACGATCAACTCGACCAACCGCGACGGGTGGGACGAGGTGCGTCAACTGCTCGAGACGGACGCCGTCGACCTGCTCCTGATCAGCCCGGAGCGGCTGAACAACCCCCAGTTCCGCAACAGCATGCTTCCCCTCTTCGCCGAGCGGGTCGGCCTGCTGGTGGTCGACGAGGCGCACTGCATCTCCGACTGGGGCCACGACTTCCGGCCCGACTACCGGCGCCTGCAGGAGATGCTCGAGCGCCTCCCGCAAGGCGTGGCGGTGCTGTGCACCACCGCGACCGCCAACGACCGCGTGGTCGCCGACGTCGCCGAGCAGTTGCAGCTGGGCGGGCACGCGGGGGCGCTGAAGACCTACCGCGGTCCACTCGGCCGCAAGTCGCTGCGGCTGGAGGTCGTCGACCTCCCCGCCCAGGCGGATCGCCTCGCCTGGCTCGCCACCCACCTGCCGCAGCTCCCCGGCAGCGGCATCGTCTACACGCTCACCAAGCGCGACGCCGACACCGTCGCCGAATGGCTCAACGGCCACGGCGTGCCCGCCGAGGCCTACAGCGGCGAAGTCGCGACCGAGCGGCGCGTCGGGGTCGAGGAGCGGCTGCTCAACAACGATCTCAAGGCCGTCGTCGCGACCAGCGCGCTCGGAATGGGCTACGACAAGCCCGATCTCGGCTTCGTCGTCCACTACCAGGCGCCGGGCAGCGTCATCTCCTACTACCAGCAGGTCGGCCGCGCGGGGCGGGCGATCGAGCGGGCCGACGTCGTGCTGCTGCGCGGCCGCGAGGACCGCCGGATCCAGGACTTCTTCATCGAGCAGGCGTTTCCGCCCAAGGACCGCGTGGACCGCGTGCTCGAGGCGCTCGACGACGACGGCGGCGCGACGACGAACGAGCTGATGGGCGCGGTCAACCTCGGCAAGAGCCGGATCGAGGCGATGCTCAAGGTGCTCGACGTCGAGGGCGCGGTCTCCCGCAACGGCACCCGCTGGACGCGCGTGCCGGGCAGCGACTGGACCTACGACGGCGACCGCTACGCCCACGTCACCCAGCTGCGCCGCCACGAGCAGGAGGCGATGGCCGCGTTCGGCGCCGACGGCCGCTGCCTGATGCGGGTGCTCCTGGAGGAGCTCGACGACCCCGATCCGCAGGACTGCGGCGTGTGTGCCATCTGCACGGCGCCGAAGTTCAACGGCGAGCTGGACGCGCGCCTCGTCCGCGAGGCCGCGCTGCACCTGCGCTCACGGCCCCTGATCCTCGACGTCAAGAAGATGGCTCCGGACGCCGAGGGCAAGATGAAGAAGCTCGGCGACGACGTCCGCAGCGAGGAGGGCCGCGCGCTCGCCCGCCTCGGCGACGGTGGCTGGGATCCGCTGATCCAAGCGGGGCGCCGGGAGGGGCGCTTCGGCGACGAGCTGGTCGAAGCCGCCGCCGAGGCCGTGCGCTCCTGGCGCGCGCCGGTGCGCTGGGTCGCCGCGGTTCCCTCCAAGCGCACGGGGACGCTCGTGCCTGACTTCGCGCGGCGGCTCGCCGAGGCGCTCGAGTTGCCGTTCCACCCCGTCCTGCAGCGGGTCGGCGACAACCCGCCGCAGCGGGAGATGACCAACTCCGTCCAACAGGTCGCCAACGTCCGCGGCGAGTTCGCGGTCACGCAAGGCCCGCCTCCCGGGGCGTGCCTGCTGGTCGACGACGTCCGCTTCAGCGGCTGGACGCTCGCGATGGTCGCCGGCCAGCTGCGCCGCAAGGGATCCGGCCCAGTTCACCCGCTCGCTCTATCCACCGCGTATTGACCGGTGTAGAACTGCTCATGTGGTCGGGCCTACGCTGCTCCGGCTCCGCCGGACTTTCACCCACGCGCTGTTCGCCGGGGATGCTCAGGCGGCCGAGCGTGCGGTCAGCGAGGCGATGGACAGCGGCCTGACCGCGGCCGAGATCGACATCGAGCTGATCACCCCCGCGCTGATCATGATCGGCGACAAGTGGGCGACCGGGGAGATCAGCGTGGCCGACGAGCACCTCGCGTCGGAGATAGCACTGCGCGTCCTCGCGCTCCAGCGCGAGCGGCGTCGCGGCGAGCGTCTGCGTCGCGGGCGTCGGGTGCTGCTGCTCGCGCCCCAGGGCGAGCGCCACGTGATCGGCCTCAACATGGCGTCGGACCTTCTCCTCGAAGCCGGGTACGACACGCGGCTGCTCGGTGCCGACGTCCCGCTCGCCGACATCGGGCTCGCGGCGGCGCGCAACCACGCGGACGTCGTCGCCTTCACCGCCACGATGCCCGACAGCGCCGAGCGCCTGGACGCGGCGATCGACTATCTCCGGGCCGTCCGCCCGGAGACCGAGGTCGTGCTCGGCGGCTCCGCCGTGTCGTTCGAGCTCGCGGCGACCTGGAACGCCGCGGTCTGCCCGGACGTCTCGAGCGTCGTGGCGACGGTGGACGCGCTCGTCCACCACGCCCCACTGAACTGAGCCTGACAATCTACGGCCATGACGATCGTGGTCGGGGGCGAGGCGCTGATCGATCTCGTGCCGCAAGCGGCGGGCGAGTTGCGGGCGCATGCCGGAGGCGGCCCGTACACGACCGCGCGCACGCTGGGGCGTCTGGAGCAGGACGTCCACTACCTCGGCTGCATCTCCGACGACGGGTTCGGCGCGCGGCTGCGCGCCCAGCTGATCGAGGACGGCGTCAAGCTCGACACGGTGGTCGAGACGCCGCTGCCGACCACGCTCGCGCTGGCCGAGCTCGACGAGCGCGGCGCGGCGACCTATCGCTTCTACAGCGAAGGGACGAGCGCTCCCGCTCTGGAGCCCGACGCGGCGCTGGCCGCGCTGCCGGAGACGGTGGACTTCCTGCACGTCGGCACGCTGGGGCTCGTGATGGAGCCGACGGCGCTGGCGCTGCAGGCGGTCGTCGAGGCCGTCGCCGAGCGCGCGCTGATCATGGTCGACCCCAATTGCCGGCCGACGTTCATCCCCGATCGCGGGACCTATCGCCGCAGCCTCGCGGCGACGCTGCGCTTCGCCCACGTCGTCAAGGTCTCAAACGACGACCTCGAGTACCTGGAGCCGGGCGTGGACCCGATCCGCGCCGCGCGCAACCTGCTCGAGGACGGCCCGCGGGTCGCCCTCGTGACGCTCGGCGGCGACGGCGCGATGATCGTCACCGCCAGCGGGGAGACGACCGTCGCGGCGCCGCGGATCGAGGTCGTCGACACGATCGGCGCCGGCGACTCGTTCGGCGGCGGCTTCCTCGCCTACTGGCAGAGCAAGGGCCTGGACCGCGCCGCGCTCGAAGACGCGGACACGGTGCGGGCGGCGACGACGTTCGCGTGTGTCGTCGCCGCCCGCACCTGCGAGCGCGCCGGGGCGGACCCGCCCCGCTGGTCAGACCTCGACGGCGACCTCTGAGCCCGCGCCGCGCGCTTGCACGCGCGCCGGGACCCGCAGGACGGTCAGCGCGAGTGCGATGCCGACCACGACCGCGCCGGCGGCAAGCTCGAACGCCAGGTGATAGCCGCCGGTCAGGGCAGCGGCGTTGCTCGCACCGTCGGCGGCGAGCGAGCCGGTGCGTGAGGCGGCGAGAGTGCCGAGGACCGCGATCCCGAGCGCCCCTGCGAGCTGCATCGAGACATTGACGATGCCCGAGCCCAGGCCGGCATCCTGCTCCGGCACCCCGCTCATGGCGATCGTCAGCAGCGGCAGCATCGCCGTGCCCATCCCGAGGCCCATCAGGGCGAACGGGATGAACAGCTCGGGGAAGTACGACGCACCCTCACCCGCGTGCGTCAGCAGGAGCAGCGCGGCGACGACGAAGGACATGCCGAGGACGACGGTGCGCTCCGGCCCGAGCCGTGCCATCACCTTCGCGGTGGTGCCCAGCGACAGCGCGCCGACGGTCAGCGTCATCGGCAGGAACGCCAGCCCGGTGTCCCACGCGCCGTAGCCGAGCACGTGCTCGACGTAGAGCGTGCCGAGCACCCAGGTGCCGAACATCCCGATGACGAGGAAGCTGCGGACGACGCTCGCGCCGATCAGCGTCCGCACACGCAGGATCCGGAAGGGGAGGATCGGGTTCTCGATCCGCGACTCCCAGGCCGCGAACGCGGCGAGCAGGATCACGGCGGCGCCGCCGAAGCCGAGCGTATGACCCGACGCCCAGCCATGGTCGGCCGCGGTCACGATCGCGTAGACGGCGACCATCATCGCGGAGGTCACCAGCACCGAGCCGGTGGCATCGATGCCGCCCCTGAGGCCGAGCCCGGGACGGTTCTCGATCAGCCGCGCGCCGAGTGCGAGCACGGCGATGCCGATCGGCAGGTTGACGTAGAAGATCCAGTGCCAGTCGACGGACTGGACGAGCGCGCCACCGAGCAGCAGGCCGAGCGAGCCGCCGGAGGTGACGACGAACATGTAGGCGCCCATCGCCTTGACGCGCTCGTCGGGGCGCGGGAAGTCGGTGACGATGAGGGCGATGATCACGGAGGTGGAGATCGCGCCGCCGAGACCCTGGAGGAAGCGGGCGGCGATCAGCAGCAGCTGGCTGTCGGCCACGCCGCACAGGGCGGAGGCGATCGTGAAGAGGGTGACGCCGGAGAGGAAGACCCGCTTGCGACCGACCAGGTCGCCAAGCCGTCCGGCCATCAGCAGAAAACTCCCGTAGGAGATGAGGTAGGCGCCGACCACCCAAGTGAGGTCGGCTTGCGAAAAGCGCAGATCGCGCTGGATGACGGGAAGGGCGACGTTGACGATCGTCATGTCGACGACCATCATCAGTTGCCCAAGGCACACCACGACCAACGCCATCCACTGGCGCCGTGAGGCGCTCTCTGAAGTATGGATAGTCACTGGACTAGTGACTATATTGGGTCCATGACCATCACGCAACCGCTATTATCTGGACGGACATGTCCACTTCGCCCTCGCCCGGCTCGATCGTCCTGCTGACGCGGCTGTCGCGCTTGGTCTACAAGCGCGCGACGGAGGACGTCCTCGGAATGCGCCTGAAGGCGTACGTGACGCTGTCGAACCTGCGTGAGGGCCCGCGCAGTCAGCAGGACCTCTGCATCGCCATGCACCTGGACCCGAACAACTGCGTCCTGATGCTCAACGACCTCGAGAGCGAGGGCTACGTGGAGCGCAGGCGCGACCCGGCGGACCGCCGGCGCCACATCGTGAAGATGACGCCGGCCGGCCACAAGGCGATGCTCGCCGCCGAGCGCGCGATGGAGTCGCTCGAGGACGACGTCCTCGGTGCGCTCGACGTTGGCGAGCGCGAAGTGCTGCGTTCGCTGCTCGACCGCGCGCTCGCGGCCGAGCCGTCGCTCACGCCCTAGGCGTGGAGGTGTGGGCGGCTGCAGCCGCCCTCGAAGCACACCTCGGGGAACGAATCGCTCGTGCCCTGATGGAAGTGGGGGGTGGGCTCGGAGTACGGCGCATCGCCGAATGTCCGCCGGATGGCGTTGAGAAGCTTGGTCATGGTGAGATCCTGGGGAGGAGTGGGGAGGAGAGATACACCCATTCTTTCGGCAGGGCGCGCCGAGATAGTAACAAGCTTGTGACAATTCAAATGCCTGCTAACAACGATAAACCTGTGCTGTTCGACACACTCGGAGTCCCGATCGTCCTGGCTCCGATGGCCGGGGGGCCGACGACGCCGGAGCTCGTGGCAGCCGTCTCCGAGGCCGGTGGGCTGGGGTTTCTCGCCGCCGGCTACCTGAGCGCGGACGCGCTGGCGGAGCGGATCGAGGCGGTGCGGGCGCTCACATCGCGGCCGTTCGGCGTGAACCTGTTCGTCCCGGGCCCGCCGTCGCCCCCGTCGGTGTTCGCGGCCTACGTCGCGGGCCTGGAGGCCGAGGGGCTGCAGGTCGGCGCGCCGCTCTACGACGACGATGACTGGGAGGCGAAGCTCGCGCTGCTGGAGCGGATGCCGGCGGTCGCGGCCGTCTCGTTCACGTTCGGGCTGCCCGACGACGACGTGCTCTCGCGCGTCCGGGCGACCGGCGCGGAGGTCTGGGTGACCGTCACGTGCCCGGAGGAGGCCTACGCGGCGGCGGATGTCGCCGACGCGCTGGTCGTGCAGGGCGCCGAGGCGGGCGGGCACCGCGGTGCGTGGAAGGACGGGCCCGACGCTGAGCCGATCGCGCTCTTGGCGCTGCTGCAGCTGATCGACGCCGACGTGCCGCTGGTCGCCTCAGGCGGGATCGCGACGCGCGCCGCCGTCCAGGCGGTGCTGGCGCTCGGCGCTCGCGCCGCCCAGGTCGGCACGGCGTTCATGCGCGCCCCCGAGGCGGGCACGTCGGACGCGCACAAGCTCGCTCTGACGACCAGCGCCACCACCGGCCTCACCCGCGCGTTCAGCGGCCGGCTCGCCCGCGGCATCCACAACCGCTTCATGGACGAGCACACCGGCGCGCCGATCGCCTATCCCGAGATCCACCACGCGACGTCGCCGGTCCGCGCCGCCGCGCGCAAGGCGGGTGACGCGGACCTGATCAACCTCTGGGCGGGTGAGGCGCACCGGCTCGCCGAGGCGCTCCCGGCCGCGGAGATCGTCCGCAAGCTCAGCGGGTGAGCAGTCCCGCGTCGATCACGAACTCGCTGCCGGTCATGTAGCGCGCCTTCTCGCTGACGAGGAAGCGCACCGCCTCGGCGACGTCGGACGTCTCCACCCACGGCACCGGCAGCAGGTTGCCCGCCGACGCCTCGGCGATCTCGCGCGGCGTCTTGCCCTCCATCTCCGCCAGCCCGTCGTTGAGCGGCGTGTCGACGCCGGTCGGGTGGATCGAGACGACGCGAATCCCGTACGGCGCGAGCTCGATCGCCCACGACTTGGTCAGCCCGGTCAGGCCCCATTTGGAGGCCGCGTAGTGCGAGAGCCGGCCCATCCCGCGCAGGCCGGCGATCGAGGAGTTGTTGACGATCACGCCGGCGCGCGCCTCGATCATGTGCGGGATCACGTGGCGGGCGACGATCCACGGGCCCTTGAGGTTGATGTCGATCATCGTGTCCCACGCGGTCTCGGTGAGCTCGTGGGCGAGGCCATAGGCGCAGATCCCGGCGTTGTTGAACAGCACGTCGATGCGGCCGAAGTGCGCGAACGCGTCGGCGACGGCGGCGCCGACCGCGGCGTCCTCACGCACGTCGGCCACGAACGTCAGGCAGTCGCGGCCGAGCGCCTTGACCTCGTCGCGCAGCGAGTCCAGCTCGCCGGATGAGCCCATCCGGTAGGCCGGGTACTCGAGCGCCTTGGCGACGTCCAGGGCGACGACGTCGTAGCCATCGGCAGCGAGCGCCAGCGCGGTCGCGCGGCCCTGCCCGTGGGCGGCGCCCGTGATCAGCGCGACGGTCATCCGGCGTAGGTGTGCAGGTAGCCGTCGAGGTCGACCGCCAGCGCGTCGTTGAACACGTTGGTGGCGACCATGATCGCGCCGAACGCGGTCAGCGTCACGATCTGCGCCGTGTCCAGGCGCTCGGCGAGGCGCGCGTGCAGCGCATCGTCGACGGAGTGCGGATCGGTGCCCAGCCGCCGCCCGAAGTCCACGATCAGCTCGTCGAAGTCGTCGAGGGCCAATGTCGCGGGATCCTCCCCGTTGTCGATCAACAGCCGCCGGAAGAACGTCGAGCAGATCAGACAGTCGCTCGCGGTCGAGATCGCGTGGCAGAACAGCCACGTTCGCCGCTGACCGAGGACCGGCTCGATCGCGTCGTGCAGGGGATACCACTGCAAAAGCGCGTCGAGCGCGACCGGGGAGTGGGCGAGCGTCCACTTCATGTTCGTCATCCGGCTGCCGGTGGCCACGTGGGCGGCGGCCAACTCCTGGGAGCCGGGAGGAGCCGACGTTTCGTCGACCGGGGCGATGCGAGCCATCCGGAGATCCTATGGTTGGCAGCGTGCAACCCGGGGGCGAGCTCGGCGGCTACCTGATCGAGGCCGTGGAGCGCGAGGACGCAAGCGTGGCCGTATTGCGGGCGCATGAGCCGCACGACGGCCGCACCGTGACGCTCCACGTCGCCGGCGAGCCGCCCGGAGCGCTCGCCACCGTCCGCTTCCTCGAGCGCGCCCACCGCCTCGGCACCGTCGAGCACCCGAACCTCCTCGGCGTCTACGACATTTGCACGCTCGACGGCCGCGCGGTCGCCGTCGCCGAGGCGCCGAGCGGCACCCGCCTCGACGAGCTGCTCAGCCGCGGCCCGATGTCCCAGACCCCGTCGGTCAAGCTCGCCCGCCAGGTCGCCTCCGCCGTCGACGCCCTGGAGGAGGCCGGCGCGGCCCCGCCGCCCCTCACCCCCGAGCGGATCTGGGTCGACGCCGGCGGCGACGCCCACCTCGACGGTCTCGACGCCCACCTCGGCGTCACCCCACCCGCCGCGTCCTCGTCGGCCTCGATCGCCCGCCTGCTCGCCTCGATGACCCGCGACCCCTGCGACGACCTCGAGCTCGTCATCACCCGCGCCGTCGAAGGCGCCTACCTCTCGGCGGGCCAGCTGGCCGAGGAACTGCAGCGGGTGGAGGCGACGCGCGCCCGCCACCGCCGCGACACGGTGCTCACGATCACGCTCTGCGCCACTCTCGTCCTGATCATTGTGCTCCTCGTCACACTCACCTGACTTTCGCCGATTAGCAGATGTTTTGATGAGGTGAAAGCGGCCTTCCCCGCACCGGACCGGCTGTTACCACTTAGGGGAGTGACTTACGTGGATCTCCACTCGCATCTCCTCCCCGGCCTCGATGACGGGGCTGAGTCGATGGAGGAGACCCGGCGGTTTGCCCGCCGGCTGCACGCCGAGGGCGTGCTCGACATCGCCTGCACCCCGCACATCAAGCGGGCGCACTTCCCCCGCATCGACATCGCCGAGCTGGCCGGCCGCCGCGAGGCCGCGCAGCGCGCGATCGAGGAGGACGGGATCGCCGTCCGCCTGCATCCCGGCGGCGAGCTCGCCGACGAGGACGCGCTGGAGCTGACCGAGCGCGAGTTGGCGCTGATCGCCCAGGGCCCGGAGCACGCGGCCTGGCTGCTGCTCGAATGCCCGTTCGAGGGCCTCGACTACGTGTTCGACGCCGCGGTCAAGCGGCTGACCGGCCTCGGCTACGGCCTCCTGCTCGCCCACCCCGAGCGCGTCCGCGGGCCGCTGGACCGGTTGGAGCCGCACGTCGAGAACGGCGCGCTGCTGCAGGTCAACGTCTCCTCGCTGCTCGGCGAGCACGGCGCACAGGCGCGCGACACCGCCGCGCGGCTCGTCCGCAACGGGCGCGCGTTCTGCCTCGCCGGCGACACCCATCCGGGCACCCGCGAGAGCACGCTCCCGCTCGGCTACCGGGCGCTCGTGCGCGCCGGAGCGAGCGAGATCCAGGCCCAGCGGTTGACGGAATCCAACCCGAAGTTCCTGCTCAACGAGGGCATCTCTCATCTGACCGAGACGATGCCCAGCGCCGACCGCATCCGTTAACGAGTAAGTTCGGTTCCACGTCATGAGGACGAGGAACCGGTGGACCGGGGTCTCCAGGAGATCGTCGACGCGCTGAGCCTCAGTCTCGGGCGACCGGTCCTGATCGACGACGCCGAATTGCGGCCGCTGGCCTACAGCAGCCAATTCGGCGAACTCGACGACGTGCGCACGGCGAGCATCCTCGGCCGGCACTCGCCTGATGACGCGCGCGTGGCGCTGTTCGACGAGGGCATTCGCACGGCTGCGGGCCCGGTGCACATCCCCGCGCGGCCGGACATCGGCATGCGCGCGCGGGTCTGCGTCCCGCTCGTCGGTGGGGGGAGGAGGCTCGGCTACCTCTGGCTGTTCGAGGACCCGCCGGTCGCGGAGGCCGATCTCCGCCTCGCACGCGCCGCGGCGGCCGAGGCGGCCGCGCTGGTGGGTCCCGACGCCGACGCCCAGCTCCTGCGCCGCCGCCACGAGCAGCAGCTCGTCGTCGCGCTGCTCAGCGGCGAGCCGCGCGAGGTCGAGGCCGCGGCGACGACGCTCGAGGCCGAGCACTACCTGCCGCTGCGGCCGGTGTGCGTGTGGGTCGCGGCGCCCGCCGGGCCGGCGGGGGACGAGTGGAGCGCCGAGGCGCTGGACCGGCTGCGCGCGCGGCTGGCGGCCAAGCAGGCGATCTGCGCCGAGCTCGACGGCCGGCTGGTCTGCCTGGCGGGCGTGCGCGGGCTGGCCGGCAACGCGGTGATGGAGGCGCTCGGGACGCTCAGCGCGCCGAGCGCGCTGGTGGGTCAGGGCGAGGCCGTGGAGGATCTCTACGAGCTGCCCACGTCCTACCGCCGTGCCCTGGCGGCGTTGCGTGTGGCCGCCCACTCGGAGTCAGGCACCGCGAGCTGGGACCTGCTGGGCGTCGAGCGCGTGGTCACGGCGCTCCCGGACGCCGCGCTGGAGGATCTCCCCGACGGGCTGCGCCGGCTGCTGGCCGGCGATCAGGCGCTCGTGCGGACGCTCGAGGCCTACCTCGATCACGCGGGGGACGTGAAGCGCACGGCGGCGGCGCTCTCGCTGCACCGTGGCGGCCTCTACTACCGGCTGCGCCGGATCGAGGAAGTGGCGGGCGTCAACCTGCACGACGGCGAGGACCGGCTGCTCTGCCACCTCGCGCTGCGCCTCGCGCGGCTAAAAGGCGGTCAGACGCAGGGCTGAATGCGCTGCAGCAGGCCTTCGAGCTGCGCGGCGACGCGGCGCAGCGCTTCGGCGGAGGAGGCGATCTCGGTCGGTCCGCCACGGTCGGCGACCTCGCCGACGGCGAAGGCGACGGCGCTCATCGCGCTCTGCATGCCCGAGACGGCGACGGCGGCCTCGCCGAGCTGATGGTCGGTCGGCTGCGCGGTCTGGAGCTCCGAGACGAGCCAGGCGATCTCACCTGCGGCGACGCCGGCACCGACCGCGAGCCGGCAGACCTGCTCGACGACGGTCGTCACCTTGCCGAGGCTGTCGGCGCGGGCGGCCTCCAGGGCGGACTCGAGGGCGAGGCGATTGGTCTGCTCGGCGAGCGCGACGATCGACGCGACGAGATGGTCCGGGCGATTGGGATTCGGACTGAAGCGGGGCACACCCCGGATATCGGACGGCTCCCTCAAGCCGGGGTGGGGCTTTCGTCAAGAAGCGGTCAAGCTCTGCATCCGGGGGGTTTCGCGGTTGCGTGCGCGGACCCAGTCCAGCTCCGCGGCGAGTCCCTCCTCGAGCGTGGTCGTCGGATCGAACCCGAGCTCCTGCCGCGCGCGGGTCGTGTCCGCGCCGGTGTCGAGCACGTCGCCGGACTCGCGGTCGTGGTGGCGGACGCCGAGCGGGCGCCCGGCGAGCCCGGCGAGCACCTCCAGCGCGCAGCGCAGGCTGGTGCGGTTCCCGCCGCCGATGTTGTACACGCGGCCCTTGGGGGTCTCCCGCTCCCCCGCCGCGCGGGTGGCGGCGACCACGTCACCCACGTAGGTGAAATCGCGGGTCTGGCGGCCGTCGCCGTAGACCTCGATCGGGTCGTGGGCGTGGATGGCCTCGCAGAAGCGACGGAAGGCCATGTCCGGGCGCTGGCGCGGGCCGTAGACGCTGAAGTACCGCAGGGCGGCGGTGTCGACGCCGTGCTCCTCGCCGTAGAGCACACACAGGTGCTCGGCGGCGAGCTTGGTGACGCCGTAGGGCGAGAGCGGGCGCGGGGTCTCGTCCTCGTGCGTGGGGAGCTTCAGCGCGTCGCCGTAGATCGAGCTCGAGGACGCGTAGACGAACTTCGGGGCGTGTGTGCGCGCCGCCTCGAGCAGGTGCTGCGTGGCCTGGACGTTGTGGTGGGTGTAGCGGTCGAAGCGCGGGCCCCAGCTGGCGCGCACCCCGGGCTCGCCGGCGAGGTGGAAGACGACGTCGATGCCGTCGAGCAGGTGCTCCGCGTCGAGCGCGGCGAGGTCGGCGGCGATCAGGCGGAAGCGGTCGTGCTCGCTCGCGTGGGCGAGGTTGGCGAGCTTGTCGGCGCGCGGGTAGTTGTCGTTGAAGCAGTCCACGCCGAGGACGTCGAACCCGTCTGCGAGCAGTGACTCGGTGAGGTGGCTTCCGATGAAGCCGGCGCAACCGGTGACGAGAGCACTAGGCAACGGGGGCCTCCGTCTGGACGATCCGTCCGTGATCGAGTTCGATGATCTGGTCTGCGGTGCGGGCGAGCCGCGGTGAGTGGGTGATCAGCAGGCACGTACGGCCGCGCATCAGACGGTCGAGGCCCTCGAGGACCTGGTCCTCGCTGGCCTGGTCGAGCGATGTGGTGGGCTCGTCGAGGATGATCACGGGCGGATTGCGCAGCAGCGTACGGGCGATCCCGATCCGCTGGCGCTGCCCGCCGGAGAGGCCGGTGCCCTGCGGGCCCAGCTCGGTGTCGTAGCCGTCCGGGAGCTGCTGGATGAACGCGTGGGCGGCGGCGGCCCTGGCGGCGTCGACGATGTCGTGGTCGGTGGCGTCGGTGCCGTAGGCGATGTTGTCGCGGACCGTGCCCGAGAACAGCACGGTGTCCTGGAGGACGACGGCGATCTGGTCGCGCAGCCAGTGCAGGGAGCAGTCGCGGGCGTCGCGGCCGTCGATTCGCACTGTGCCTTGCGTCGGGTCGTAGAAGCGGGCGACGAGGGCGGAGAGGGTGGACTTGCCGGCGCCGGACTCGCCGGTCAATGCGAGGCGCGAGCCCTTCGGGATGGTGAGGCTGACGTCCTGGAGGGCGGGGCGCTCGCCGGCGTAGGCGAACGTCACGTGCTCGAGCTCGATCTCGCCCGCGGCCCTCGGGCCGGAATACCCGCCTGGCTTATCCACGATCACCTCGTCGGTGGCGAGGATCTCGGCGATGCGGTCGGCGCGGGCGAGCGCGGCGGTGAGCTTGGCCGCCTCGCGGGCGAAGGAGCGCATCGGGCTCGAGGCCTTGCGGGTGTAGCTGACGAAGATGATCAGGTCCCCCGTGCTCAGCTCGCCCTTGCTCACGCGGATGACGCCGAACACGGTCACGACGGCGGTGGCGAAGGCTCGGAGGACGCCGATGGTGCCGTCGAAGCGGGCCTGGAGGCGGGCGACCTCGACGCCGACGCCCATGCGCTGCTCGCTCTTGTCGCGGATGCGCTCGGACTCGTGCGCTTCCCCGCCGAACGCTTTGACGACCTGCATCGCCGACAGCGCCTCGTTGGCCACGCTCGCCAGATCGCCCTCCTGGCGCCGCTGCTTGCGGGCGCGCTCGCGGACCCTGCGGCGGAAGACGAAGCTCACGGCGACGAGCAGCGGCGCGGTCAGCAGGCTCGCGAGCGCGAGCACCGGGTCGATGTAGAGCAGCACGACCGTCATGCCCGCGGCGAGCAGGGCGGACTGCAGCATCTCGCCGAGGGTGTCTGAGAACAGCTCGCCCATGTCGTTGACGTCCTCGGTCACGCGGGTGAGGAGATCGCCCTTGTGGGTGCGCTGGTGGAAGGCGAGGCTGAGGCGCTGGAGGTGGTCGTAGATCGCGACCCGCAGCTCGTGGGTGATGCGCTCGCCGGCGCTCTGCAGCCAGAGGTTGGAGAAGTAGGTGGCGGCGGACTCGGCGACCGCGATCGCGAGGATCAGCGCGCCGATCGCCAGCAGGAAGCCGGTGTCGACGTCGAACGGGGCGTGGCGGTCGCCGATTACGTGGTCGACGATCAGCGCGATCGGCCAGGGCTTGGCGAGCTCGGCGAGTGCGATGACCACGGTGCCGATCGACGCGCCCAGCAGCGCGCGCCATTGCTTGACGATGTACGGGCGCAGGACGTTCACAGCAGTTCGGCGGTCTTCGCCGCGCCGTCGAGGTCGAGGGTCGTGGCGCTCGGGGTGAAGCGCAGCAGCGCGGGGATGTCGCCGTTGATGTGCGTCGCGACCTGGACCACCCCGAGGCTCTGCAGCCGCCTGGCGCGGCGGGTCTGCTCGTCCTCCTCAGGCGTCGCGTAGGGGACGACCAGCGCGGGGACCCGCGTCCTGAGGACGTCGAGCGCGGTGTTGTAGCCGCACTGGCTGATGCTGGCGCGGGCGCGGCTCAGCTCGTGGGCGAGGTCGGGGACGGATCGGACGAGTTCGACGTTGGGCGGGGCGATCGCTTCGAGCGCCTCGTAGTCGCTGATCGGCATCAGCGGGCCGGCGATGGCGCGCATCGGGCGGCCGTCGGACGCCTTGATCGCCTCTTCGAGCAGCGGCCGCCCGACCCGCCCGCCGCCGGCGGAGACGACGATGTGCTCTTGGCGATCGCCTGGTGCGTGCCCGTTGCGGGCGACGAAGCCCGTGTAGTGGACCGGCACGCTGAGCGGGATCCGCGGCTTGAAGGTCTCCTCGAGGCGGGCGAACCGCGGGTCGCAGTGCACGAGGATCAGGTCGAGGTGCGCGTTGGCG
This sequence comes from Solirubrobacter ginsenosidimutans, assembly GCF_027587205.1. The sequence continues at coordinate 8,594 of NZ_JAPDOD010000049.1, read as the reverse complement.
AGGCGCGCGGCGCGGTCGTCGTGCTCCTTCTGGTTCTCGCGGGTGCTGACGAGGATGTCTCTGAGGCTGCAGGCGGTCGTGGCGCCGAGTTCGCGTGCTCGCGTGAGGAGCGGGACGAGCTCGCGGGCGAACTTCGCGCGCCCGAACGGGAACAGCTCGACGAGGACGACGCTGGGTCGCGTGGCCTCGAGGGCGTCTTGGATGCGGCGTGCGCGGACCTCCCACGCGGCCTCGGTCGTGTAGCGCGGGTCGCCGCTGCCGAACGCGCCGTTTCTCACGCCGAGCGGCGGCAGGGCGACGATCTCGACGCCGTTTGGCGGCTCGATGCCGGTGGGGAGCTCCCCACCCGCGAGCAGCACGACCCGGAAGCGCTCGGCCAGCGCTTCCGTCAGCGCGTAGCTGCGCATCAGGTGCCCGAGGCCGACGCTGTGCTGGCAGTAGAAGAGCAGCGCGGGCTTCATGCGGGCACCTGGTTGGGGGTGAGCAGGGCGTTGCCGGCGTCGAGCAGCTGCGTGAGCCGCGCGAGCAGGTCGGGGCGGTGGCGACTGACGGCGGGCAGCGCTTGGCGGGCGAGGATCGACGCGGCCGTGTACCAGCGCAGCGCGGCCTCGTCGGGCGGGTCGCCGTAGCCTTCGAGCAGCGCGCGGGCCGCGTGGGGCGTGCGATTGACGAGCAGCGCCGCCAGCACCTGCCCGAGGTCCGCCGCGGCGGGCCCGGCGCTCAGGTCCTCGAGGTCGAGCAGCGCGACGGTCCCGTCGCGCTGCAACAGCGCGTTGCGAAGGTTCGCGTCGCCGTGGATCAGCACGGGCTCGGCGTGCGCGTCCTCGCTGCGCTCGAGCAGGCGGGTGAGGAGCCGCTCAGCCGAGGGCGCCGCGTCGGGCCGCACCCGCCCGATCACCTCAGCGGCCGTGAAGAGCCGCGTGGGGTCGAGCCGCGAAAACATCAAACCTAAACGGGGTCTGACCCCCTTTATGTTCGTGGCGTGGAGGGCGGCCAGCGTCGCGCCGAGCGCGGCGAGGCCTCTTTGGCCCCCGCGGTCGAGCCGCTCGCCTTCCAGCGCTTCCAGCAGGAGGAGGCCGTCGGCGGTGGCGAGCACCCGCGGCACGCGGACGGCGTCGAGTGCGGGCCAAGGTGCAGCGTCGCGCTGCACCTTGGCGTACGCGACCACGCGTCCCGACGGGTCGCGGCACTCGAAGGTCGCCGACTGCTCGGCGGCCCAGGCGACGAGGTGGGGGGAAAGACCCTCGTCGAGCACGCGCTCGACCGCGGCGAGGTCCAGCTTGCGGTCGTGCGGGAAGGGGTAGAGCGCGGCGCCGACCTCGGGCGCGGCGATGCCGTCGCGCTTGCCGGTGCGGGCGGCGACGTGGGCGCCGTCGTAGCGGTAGACCGCGCGGAGGCTCTCGCCCACGCGGTACTTCACGTAGACGCGCTCGCAGCGCTCGACCGGCACGCCGCCGAGCAGGCGCTGGGAGATGACGCCGGCCATCGTCTCGGGGCGCAGGAGGGCGTCGCGGCGCGGGACGGCGGGATCGGGGATCATCGCCGCGTCACCCGCTCGCCCAGCACGATCGTGTCCTTGCCGACGCGGGCGACATCGCCCTCGAGCTCGAGCACCCGCGTGTCGGGGGCGAGCAACGTGACGAACCGGGCGTGCTCGCCGACCGTGACCGCGCTCACCACCGGCGCGCGCCGGCGCTCGCCGTAGCGGGACGAGATCCAGCCGTCCTCGAGCGCCAGCCCGCGCGCGCCCTTGACGTGCAGCGTGCAGCTCACGTGGCGCGGCGCGAGGTGGAAGCGCAGGTCGTAGCGGTGGCGGCGCTCACCGCGCAGCACGTCCTCGATCAGCCAGTAGGCGCCGTCGACGAGGATCACCCGCCGCCGGTGGACCGCCTCGTAGACCGGGGAGCGGACCTCGCCGTAGAGGACGTCGAGGCCGTCGCGGGTGTCGCGGCCGAGGAACTGCGCGCGGGCGCTCGGCAGCGAGGAACGCGAGCGGGCGTAGGGCGTCTGGTCGCGGCCGTCGACGGTCACGGTGTTGTGGGCGGCGGTGCCGCGGAACCAGTGGCGCAGGTTCGGCTCGCCTTCGGCGTACGTGAAGCGGCCCGGGTCCAGCACGAGCGGTGTGTCTCCCGCCCACGCCTCGATGCTCAGCGCGTCGTAGTGGCCGTGGCCGCCATCCCCCAGCGGGCCGCAGTCGAGGATCAGGTACAGCGAGCCCGCGCGCTGGACGAAGTAGCCGCCGTCGATGAAGCTCGCGTGGCCGGACGGCGGCTGTGCGAGTTCCGGCCGCTCCAGCAGCCGCGCCGCGAGGTCGAGCAGCTCGCCGTAGTCACCCGTGTCACTGTCGGACAGCGCCGGGATCGTGCCGTCCGGGCGCCGCATGTGCAGGGCGAAGTCGCAGGCGCGGCTCAGCCGCTCGTCGAACGTCGCGGGCAGCGCCACGCCGAAGCGGCGGCAGTTCTCGCGCGCGCCGACGAACGAGCGCAGGGCGATCATGTGGTAATGCGTGCTGCGCTCGCGATGCACGCCGTCAGGGCCGAAGTCGGCGAGCAGGTTGGCGTGCAGCTCGTGCGTGGCGAGCTCCCGCAGGCCGGGCACCAGGCCCGGCAGCGCCAGTGAAGTGAGCAGCAGCGCGTAGAGCTCGAGCGTGCGGTGGTTGCGCTCCGGCGTCAGCGTCTCGCGGACGTGCAGCGCCTGCTCGCGGAGGCTCTCGACCAGTGCCTGGGCGACGGTCTCGCCGCACTCCGGCAGCCGCTGCCAGGCGTAGAGCCAGTTGAGGATGCGGCGGGCGGTGACGTCGCTCGGGTCGTGGTCCGGCGGGACCTGGACGATGAAGCTCGCCACGAGCCGCTCCCACGCGTCGAGGTAGCGGCGGTCGCCGGTGGCCCGGAAAGCGTCGGCGAGGTCGAGCCCGTAATAGAACTTGACCCAGTCGATCCGCCACTCCTCGTCAGCGGGGAGCGCCGAGTGCAGCCAGTCGGGCTCGAGGCCCAGGTCACGCGACTCGCCCGCGAAGCTGAAGCGGCCGCGGGTGATCGCGTCGGCCAGGGCGCGGTCGCGGTGCTCGTGCTCGATGAGGCAGAGCACGGGGCGCGGGCGGGTGACGGCGCAGAGGGTCACAGCACCTCCCGGAACAGGTCGGCGAGCTCTTGGGCGAGGCGGTCGCCGTCGAAGCGCGCTTTGACGGTTTCGCGGCCGTTCGCCGTGATCCGGCGGGTGAGCTCCGCGTCGTCGTGCAGGCGGACGAGCGCGTCGGCGAGCGCGTGCGGATCGTCGGGCTCGACCAGCAGCCCGTTGACCTCGTGCTCGACGAGCTCGGGGATGCCGGAGACGTTGGTCGCGACGACGGGCGCGCCCGCGGCCATCGCCTCGACGAGGACGTTGGGGATGCCGTCGCGGTCGGAGGGCAGCAGGCGGCACGGCATGCACAGCGCGCCGGCGCGGCGGTACTCGGTCAACAGGTCCGCGGGGCCGAGCGGACCGGGGAGCCGGACGGGCGAGCCGAGCTGGGCGATCTTCGCTCGCAGCGCGTCGCCGTCCTTGTCGTCCTGGCCCACGATCAGCGCGTCGAACGCGATGCCACGCTGCTCGAGCACCGCGCAGGCGTCGACCAGCACGTCGAAGCCCTTCTTGGCGACGAGCCGGCCGACGCCGAGGATGCGCAGCCGGCCGTTGGAGTGGACGCCGTGGCCGTTGGTCTCCCGCAGCAGGTTCGTGAAGTCGGCCGAGAGGCCGTGATAGACGAGGTGCACGCGCGCCTTGGGGGCGATGGCGCGGAGGTGGCGGACGTTGGCCTCGGTGCACGTCACGACGAACCGGGCGGCGTTGAGCTTGCGCCGCAGCCAGCCCTTCGGGTTCAGCTCGGGCGCGTAGATGTCGCGCGCGTGGCCGGTGAAGCTGAACGGCAGCCCGGTGATGCACGCCGCGAGCCAGGTGATCGTCGTGGTCCCGTGGGCGAAGTGCGCGTGCAGGTGGCGCACGTCGGGATGCAGGCGGTCGGCGAGCGTGATCGCCTGGACGAGCTCCTTGATGTAGATCTTGCGCGGGCCGCTCGTCGGTGTCCTTCGATCGCGGAAGGCCTGCGCGACCGCGGTCCTCGCTGCGCGTGCGACCCCGTGCGGGCGCCTGCGGATGCACCGGCCCAGCGCGGGCAGGAACTCGCGCACGTCCGCGTAGCGCCAGAGGTGCAGCGGCTTCGTCAGCCCCTTCGGATCCGGTAGGTACTCCGGCGCTGCCGCGATTGCGTCGAGGACCGGGTGGTCGTGGCCCTGCTCACGTTCCTCGACCGGTTTGATGACATACAGCCGCAGCGGCACGCCTGCCCGCTCGACGCGCAGGATCTCCGACGCGATGAACGTCTCGGAGACCCGCGGGAACCCCATCAGGATGTAGGCGACGGACCCGTTCACAATCGGGTGACAAGTCCACGCCGCCCAACGTCACGCTCTTGAGGAATCTTTTACTTTCGCTCGACGAAACCGCTCAGCCGGTCGAGGTCTTCTTCCGCGACGACGACGCCGGCTGGGAGGACGAGCGCCTCCTCGAGCTGATCGCCCGCTTCGCCGAGCACGGCCTTCCGCTCGACCTCGCGGTCATCCCGGCCGCGCTGGATGATCGGCTTGCCGCGCTGCTGCTCGACCGCCACGCCGGTCTGCATCAGCACGGCTACGCGCACACCAACCACCAGGTCGAGGGGCGCAGGTGCGAGTTCGGCGACGCGCGTGGGTTCGCTGCGCAGCGCGCCGACATCGCCGCGGGGCAGGAGCGGCTGCGCGCACTGCTGGGGGAGCGCGTCGACCCCTTCTTCACGCCGCCTTGGAACCGCTGCACCCGCGACACGGGCGAGGCGTTGGTCGAGCTGGGCTTCACGCTGCTCTCGCGCGAGCACCGCGCCGAGCCGCTCGGACTCCTACCCGAGCTATCGGTGCATCTCGACGTCGCGCGGCTCATGCCGGACGAGCTGGACCTGCGGTTCGCCGCTCACGTTCGGGCCGGTGGCCCGGTCGGCGTGATGTTCCACCACGGCGTGATGGAGGCGGAGGACATGACCCGCGCGAGTGAGCTGCTGGGGGTGCTGGCGCGGCACGACCGGGTCGTGCCGCGCCGCATGGCGGACCTCAGCGGTTAGCGAGCGCCGCGCGGACACGCGCGGTGTCGGCGTGGCTGCGGGCGCGGAGGGGAGCGAGCTTGATGACGCCTTCAGCGATCAGGCGATTGATTTCGGAGGACATGCTTAGAACAGACGCCGCGGTGGGCGTTCGCATTCCGTCCGCTCAGCCGACGGCGCGCAGCGGCGTCGCCGCCGGGTGCACCGCCGCGGCGACCAGCTCGCGCAGCACGGGTGCGTGCTCGGCGCGGTGGGTGAGGAGCTCGGCGTGCCACTGGACGGCGAGGCAGAAGCGCAGCGCGGGGTCGTAGACCGCCTCGATCATCCCGTCCGGCGCGTGGGCGCAGGGGACCAGCCGCTCGCCGAGCTGATCGATCCCCTGGTGGTGGAAGCTGTTGACCTCGAGGCCGCGGCGGCGGGTGAGGCGGTGCAGCGGCGAGCCGGGGCTGACGCTGACGGAGTGGGTCGTCACGTGCGGGTCCTGCGCCTGACGGTGGACCAGCTGCGTGTGGTCCGGAAGGTGCTGGTGCAGCGTCCCCCCGCGCACGACGTTGAGCGCCTGCATCCCGCGGCAGATGCCGAGGACCGGGAGGTCGCGGGCGGTGGCCTGCCGCAGCAGCTCGAGCTCGTACTCGTCGGACACGCGGTCGGTGTCGGGACCGAGCGCGGCGTGGCGCTCCTGGCCGTAGGTGGCGGGATCGAGGTCGGGGCCGCCGCTGAAGAGCAGGCCGTCCATGCGGTCCAGCAGCGGCGCGATGTCGTCGATGAAGCCGTGGGCGGGGAGGACGACCGCGATCGCGCCCGCCTCCTGTACGGCCTGCGTGTAGCTCAGCCGCAACGACAGGCGAGGCGGGTTCATGTCACGCTCGGAGCGGCCTGCGGCGGGCGCCCACGAGGGCGTGGGCTCGGCTCGGAGCTCGTGCGTGACGACGCCGATCAGCGGAGGGAGTTGTGAGCGTGATCGGCGGATAACCAACATGATCGGCACCAAGGGTCGTTTGATACATCGCGGTTGCACGTGTCTTGTGGTGTCGCTTCCACCTCCGGGGGGTGGGGAAGACCCGAGGGTCGTTCGCCAGGAGCCACGAGCACCGTTTGCGCTCGCCCGAGTGACACTGGACTTCGACATGACCCGAGTAGCCGTTCTCGACCGCCACGCCGCCGTCCGCGCAGGCCTGCGTGCCCTCTTCGACGCCGAGCCGGGGATCGCTTGCGCCGGCGGCGTCGCCACCGTGCGCGAGGTGGTCCCGCTGCTCTACCGCACGGACCCGGATGTGCTGATCGTCGACCAGCTCGAGGTGGTCCGCCTCGTGCGGCGCGAGGCGCCGCGCACGCGGGTGCTGCTCTACGTCGCCGAGCCGTCGCCGGAGTTCCTGTTGGCGGCGGAGATCGCGGGCGCCGACGGAGTGATCGACAAGGCGGCCGACACGGTCGAGCTGCTGCGCGCGATGCGCGGCGAGCGGGTGCTCCCGGCGGTGTCGCTGCGCGCCCGCGCACGGGCCGCGGCGCGGCTGGAGCCGCGCGACCGCCCGATCTTCGCCATGCGGCTGGCCGGCACGTCGCCCCGGGAGATCGCGAGCGTCGTGGGGATGAACGTCGCCGCGCTCAACGGCCGCGTCCAGGCGATCGTCGCGCAGCTCGTCGCACCGCTCTCCGCCGCGACGGCTTAGCCTGGACCACCGATCGATCGTGGATGACTCGTGGTCGTGGGCACCGCTGATCGGCGAGGAGCGCCGTCCACGGCCGCGAGGCGCCGCGAGAATCGGTGGATCCAGGCTTAGAGCGGGCGGCGCAGGATCAGGAGGCGTCCGTTCGCGCCGTGGGCGAGGAAGCCCGCGGACTCGTAGACGCGGCGCCCCGCGGCGTTGTCCTCGAACACCTCGACCTCGAGGGTGGCGAACCCGCGCTCGGCCGCCCAGGTCGCGCAGGCGTCGCAGAGCGCTCGCGCCGCGCCCTGTCCGCGGGCCTCGGGCGCGACCCACATCGCGTTCAGGACGGCTTCGCCACGATCGTCGCGGCGCGCCAGCGCGGTGCCGAGCCAGCGGTCTGCATCGTCGACGACGACGAACATGCGCTGCTCCTCACCCGCCTCCGAGAGCGCCGCTCGCGACGTCCACCACTCCTCCGGCAGCGCCGCCTCGCGCTCATACGTGCTGCTGAACCCGGCCGGGTCGACCTGCAGCGCGTGCAGCCGGATCGCTCGCAGCCGGTCGCCCTCATGCGCGAGCACGTGGCGGATCGTCACAGCGGGAGTCTCCCGCCGGCCTTGAGCGTCTTCATCGCGAACTGCGACGTCATGCGGGCGAGGCCGGGAAGGTCGGCGAACGTGTTGATCAGGAAGTGCTCGTAGGCGTCCGCGTCGGCGACCGCGACGCGGATCAGGTAGTCCGGGTCGCCGAACATCCGCTGCGCCTCGACGACCTCCGTGAGCGGGACGAGCGCCGCTTCGAACGCCTCGATCGTCTCGCGGTTGCGCAACATCAGCGTCGCGTGGACGGTCACCTCGTAGCCGCGGCCGACCGCCTTCGGATCGATCACCGCGTGGTAGCCGGCGATCGCGCCCGAGGTCTCGAGGGCCCGGACCCGCCGCAACGTCGCCGACGGGCTGAGGCGCACCCGCTCGGCCAATTCGACGTTCGAGAGGCGGCCGTCATCCTGGAGTTGGGACAAGATTGCGTGATCGACGGAATCCACGGCACGAAATGCTACATGAGTCGGAATCGACGCCGTGATTCGGTGGGAAATGCCTCGCAGATCGCTCTAGTCTGCCGTTCCGATGCGACCGATCATCCGTGATGCACTTGGAATCGGCGTCGCGGTGGGCGCGCTGGGCCTGTCGTTCGGCGCGCTGGCGACGGCCTCGGGCCTGTCGGTGCCGCAGGCGTGCGCGATGTCGCTGCTGATGTTCACGGGCGCGTCGCAGTTCGCGTTCGTGGGGCTGATCGGCGGGGGAGCGGCCGCGGCGGTCGCGACCGCTCTGCTCCTCGGCGCCCGCAACGCGCTCTACGGGTTGCGGCTCGCGCCGTACCTGCGCCCGCGCCCGCTGGCGGCGCACCTGGTCATCGACGAGAGCGCGGCAATGGCGGTCCGCGACACCCCCGACGACATCCGCCTCGGCTTCTGGTCGGCGGGCGTCGCCGTGTTCGCATTCTGGAACCTCACGACCCTGATCGGCGCCCTCGCGGGCAACGCGATCTCCGACCCCAACGCGTTCGGGCTCGACGCGGCGGCGCCGGCGGCGTTCCTCGCCCTGCTGGCGCCCCGCCTGAAGACCCGCGAACCGCAGGCGATCGCCGCGCTGGCGGCGGTGACCGCGCTGGTCGCGGTCCCGCTTGTCCCGGCGGGTACGCCCGTCCTGGTCGCGGCGATCGTCGCCGCGGCGGCCGCGCTGGCGCCGCGAAAGGGGCGCGGGGAGCGTGGCGGCGAGTCGCGGGTGGTGGGCGGCGCGAGGCCCGTGGCGGGCGGCGAGGCGCGGGCGGCGGGCGGC
>NZ_JAPDOD010000048.1 GCF_027587205.1 Solirubrobacter ginsenosidimutans | reverse complement strand
CCCCAGCTGAAAGAATGGAAGTCCTGTTGCGCTGACCGCTTGAGCCCGCCGACGCAAATGTTCACCACCCCCACCAACGCGCCAACTCGACCAGTACGAACCTGATCGAAACCCCCGCGTGGAGCCTCAAACGCGCACGGTCAACCACGGCGACCGGGACAACCGCGAGTGCGGGACACACTGACCAGCCCACGCCCGTAACTGTCGGTATCCCGGCACGGCGATTCGGGGCGACAGAGCCGCGCCGAGCGGCGGACGGCGGCGAGGCAGTCCCGGAGGGTGCGCCACTCCCCCCTCCCCACCCGGCGCAGTTGACTTTCGCCCCTACGCGACCACGTCGACCTCTCGCTGTACGACGGGCACCCTAGTGTCGAAGTAGCTGTAGTTGATCGTCAGGCGGTAGTGGCCCGGGGTGAGGCCACCCGGAACCTCGCGCGTGAGCGTTCGCTCGGTCTTCGGAGCGACGAGGTGCAGGTTCGGGAGGGAATCGCAGATCGTGGTCGTGCCCGTCGAGGTCCAGACGTCGCCAGTGGCGCAGTCGAGCTGGACCGGCTCCCAGCCGCCTTCCGGGGTCGCGCGCTCCCACGCCACATCGGTCCATTCCGCGACGCCCAGCGTGCAGTCGCCGGGGTTGGCGAAACGGATTGCAAACGCCTGGTCGGCACGGAGGACCGTGGGCTCGACGGAGATCGCCGGTCCGGCCGCGTCCCCGTGCTCGCACGCGAACCCCGGGTCGTCGGCAAGCGTGATCCAGCTCCCGTACCGCTTGCCCCCGACGTCGAGCCGGAGGGCGAATCGCTCGCCCGACCGGCCCGCGAGTTCCGTGGCGAACGTCCCGCGGCGCAGCCGCTCGACTTTGAACCGCTCGACGTCGCGGCCACGGGAATCGACGGCCGCCAGCGAGAGCTTGACCGCGCGCCGGGGTGACTTGACCGACACCGCGAGGGTCGCCACCCGGTTCGCCGGGAACCGGGCCGAGGCGGTCAGCGGCCAGTCGACGCGCACGCCCTGCGCGCGCAGGACCTTCACGTCCGGCGGGTGCGCACGCGGGAGTGCGTGCGCCGTCCCGGCGAAAGCCGGTAGCAGGAGCAGCGTGAGACCCAGCGCGCGGAGCATCCGCCGAGTATTGCGGCGGATGCGCGCGATCGGACCTAGCCGGCGCGCGACACGGCGATGTGCAGGTCGAGGCCCTCGATCTTCACCGGCTCAACCGCACCCACGCCGTCGTACGACACCGACAGAGCGAGTGTCTCGCGCGTCACGTACTCCTCGAACGCCTGGGCGGCCTCGAGCAACTCAGACGCGCCGCCCAGAGCCAGAGAGATCCGGTCCTCGACCTCCAGACCCGCGCCCTTGCGAGCGTTCTGGATCGCGTGGACGATCTCGCGGGCCAGGCCCTCGCGGCGCAGCGACTCGTCCAGCTCGAGCTCCAGCGCGACGGCGTGCGAGCCCTCGCGCTCGAGCTGGTAGCCGTCGAGGGGCTTCATCGCGAGCATCAGGTCGTCGGTGTCGAGCTCGTGGTCGTGGCCGTCGATCGAGATCCCGACGCGCCCGCCGTCGCGCAGGGCGTCGGCGACGTGCTGCGGGTCCAGGGAGGCGACGGCGGCGGCGACCTGCGGCATCGCCTTGCCGAAGCGGGGGCCGAGGGCGCGGTAGTTGGGCTTGACCTCGTAGGAACCGAGCTCGTCGGCCTGGGTGACGTAGCGGAGCTCCTTGACGTTGAGCTCCTCGAGCGCGACCCCGGCCAGGCGCTCGATCGCGGCGCGCTCGCCGCCCGCCGCGACGACCACGGCCGCGCGCAACGGCTGGCGGACCTTGAGCTTCGCCTGGCCGCGGGCGGCGAGGCCGAGGCGGACGGTCTCGCGGACGGTCGCCATCGCGAACTCGAGGTCCGTGTCACGCTCGCCGGCCGCAGGCCAATCGGTGAGGTGGACGGACGGCTCGCCGCCGTCGAGATTGTCGTAGATCTCGTCGGCGACGAAGGGCGTGAACGGCGCGAGCAGCTGGCTCACGGTCACGAGGCACTTCCGGAGCGTCGAGAACGCGGCGGCGTCGCCGTCCCAGAAGCGACGGCGCGAGCGCCGCACGTACCAGTTCGACAGATCGTCCACGAACGCCGCGATCGCCTGGCCGGCGCGGGTGGCGTCGAACGCGTCCAGGCGTTCGGTGACCGTCTCGACCGTCGCCGCCAGCCGTGACAGCGCCCAGCGGTCGAGGTCGTTCGCGGGCGCGACGTCCGCCGGCTCGACCCCGTTCACGTTGGCGTACATCACGTAGAAGCCGTACGTGTTCCACAGCTGCAGGAGGAAGGAGCGCAGCGACTCGCCGACCGTGTCGGCGTCGAAGCTATAGCCGTCCCACGGCAGCTTGCTGGCCAGGAAGTACCAGCGGAAGGCGTCGGCGCCGTGGCGCTCGATGACGTCCCACGGCGCGACGACGTTGCCGAGCGACTTCGACATCTTCTTGCCGTCGGGATCGGAGAGATGCCCGAGGCAGAGCACGGTCTTGTAGGAGCTCTGGTCGAAGAGCAGCGTCGAGATCGCGATCAGCGAGTAGAACCACCCGCGGGTCTGGTCGATCCCCTCGCAGATGTAGTCGGCCGGGAACTGCTGGTCGAACTTGTCCTGGTTCTCGAACGGGGCATGCCACTGGGCGAAGGGCATCGAGCCCGAGTCGAACCAGACGTCGATCACCTCGGGCACGCGGCGCAGCGGCTCGCCGCCGGTGGGCGAGGGGATCGTCACGTCGTCGACGAACGGGCGGTGCGGGTCCTCCAAAGCGACGCCCGACAGCGCTTTGAGCTCCTCGAAGGAGCCGACGGCCAGCGACTCACCTGCCTCGTTGCGCCAGATCGGCAGCGGTGTGCCCCAGTAGCGCTCGCGCCCGAGCGCCCAGTCCACGTTGTTCTCCAGCCAGCGGCCGAAGCGCCCGTGCTTGATGTGCTCGGGATGCCAGTCGACGGTCTCGTTGGCGGCCAGCAGCCGGTCCTTGACCGCGGACATGCGGATGTACCAGGTCGGCTTGGCGTAGTAGAGCAGCGGCGTGCCGCAGCGCCAGCAGTGCGGGTAGGCGTGCAGGAGCCGCTCGGACCGGAACATCCGGCCGCGCGCCTCGAGGTCCTTGATCAGGTCGTTGTCGGCGTGCTTGACGAAGACGCCCTCGTACGGGCCGATGCGCTCGTCGTAGGTGCCGTCGGAGCGCACGGGGTTGATGACGTTCAGCCCGTTCTCGGCGCCCAGGCGGAAGTCGTCCTCGCCGAACGCGATCGCGGTGTGGACGATGCCGGTGCCGTCCTCGGCGGAGACGAAGTCGGCGGGCAGGACGGTGTGGCCCTTCTCGCCGTAGTCACTCGCCGGGATGAAGCCGAACGGCGGCTCGTACGCCGCGCCGACCATCTCGGCGCCCGGGAAGCGGTCGGTGACGACCGCGCCGTCGCCCAGCACCCGCGCGGCCAGCGCCTCGGCGAGCACATAGCCCTCCGAAGAGCGCATGTAGGTCAGCTCCGGGTCGACGGCGACGGCAGCGTTGGAGACCAGCGTCCAGGGCGTCGTGGTCCAGACGAGCAGCACGTCGCCCTCGCGCAGAGCGCCGGCCGGCTTCGTGACCGGGTACTTGACGTAGACGCTCGGGTCCTCGACGTCCTTGTAGCCCTGGGAGACCTCGTGCGAAGAGAGCGACGTGCCGTCCTTGGGGCAGTACGGCACGACCTTGAAGCCCTCGTAGAGCAGGTCGCGATCCCACAGCTGCTTCAGCGCCCACCAGACCGACTCGACGTAGGTGGTGTCGAGCGTGCGGTAGGGCTCGTCGAGGTCGACCCAGTAGCCGATCCGCTCGGTCAGCTTCGTCCAGTCCTCGAGGAACTCGAAGACCGACTCGCGGCACTTGGCGTTGAACTCCGCGATGCCGTAGTCCTCGATCTGCTGCTTGTTCTCGATCCCGAGCTGGTTCTGGACGGCGATCTCGACCGGCAGGCCGTGGCAATCCCAGCCGCCCTTGCGATAGCTGTAGAAGCCCTGCATCGTCTTGTAGCGCGGGAAGATGTCCTTGAAGACGCGCGCCAGGACGTGGTGCGAGCCGGGCCGGCCGTTGGCGGTCGGCGGGCCTTCGTAGAAGACGAACGGCTCCGCTCCCTCGCGGCGGCGCATCGACTCGTTGTAGATGTCGCGCTCGCGCCAGCGCTCGAGGATCTGCTCTTCCAGCTGCGGGAAGTTGGCGTCTTTAGGCAGGGGACGATGCGGCATCGCGAGTGAGTCTAGGTAACGTCGAGCCATGCGGATGGGGAGAGTGCTGGCGCTGGTGGCGGGTGCGCTGGTGTTGTGCATCGCCGGCCTCGGGCTCGCCGTCTATTTCACGCGCGACGAGGACAACCTCCAGGCCGACAACCTGCTGGCGGAGAACTTCACCAAGGCCGTGACGCTCGCGCCGCAGAACGACGGGAAGGTCGAATTGCCCGCCCTGGCGCGCTTTGAGTGGGATCGGGTGCTGCTCGTGCAGCCCGGGACGTCACGCGCCGCGATCTCCCAGCGGCTCGGCCACGAGTGGACCGGGATCGACACCGTCGACGGCGGCGACCTGCTGCTCTTCGTCAAGGACGGGAAGGTCGTGCGGTTCGCCGACTACCGGGGTTCGAACACGTTCGAGGGGTTCGAGCGCCCGTTCGACGAGATCGCACGCGAAGACGCGACCTTCGCGGTGCGTGACCGCGTGGTCAGACCGACCGGCTAACGCTTGCGGTGAGCTTTGCGCGCGGCCTTCTGGGCGTGCGTCTTCTTGCGCGCCTTGGCCTTCGCCTGCATCTTGTGCCGGTGCGGGCCGGCGTCGCGCAGGCCACCGGCGAGCTCGGCCTCGGGGATCGCCGCGCGCGCGTCGCGCATGATGAACCAGCCCATTACGAGGAAGCCGACGATCAGCACGCCGCCGATGCCGAACAGGAGCGTCCGGCCGGTCGAGCCATCGTCGACGGTCGTCGTCGACGCCGTCGGGGTGGCTGTCGGTGCCGGTGCCTGGGGCAGTGGGCCGAAGGCGCTCGATTGCGCACTCGCCGCGGCGGGGAGGGCGAGGACGAGCATGGTGGTGAGAAGGGCGAGGCGACGCGTCATGGGCCGGGACAGGGTAGTCATGCGGGCGCTCCTGTCAACGCCCAGCGCGATCCGGCGAACCGCGCGCCGCACGTAACTAGACGAATGGCGATCAGCGCGACGAGTCCCCACCAGACGCCGGTGATGCCCCAGCCGTTGTGCAGAGCCAAAAGCGCGATCGGGATGTAGACGGCGGCCGCGGCCAGCATTCCCCACATCAAAAACCGTGTGTCACCCGCTCCGATGAGAATGCCGTCGAGCGCGAAGACCGCGCCGTTGAACGGCATCATCAGCGCGAACAGCGGCCAGATCTCGCCCGCCTTCTCGATCACCGCGGGATCGCTGGTGAAGAGCTGGGGGATGAGATCGCCCGTGGCGAGCAGGACGAGCCCGAACAGCGCGCCGATCGCGACCGACCAGCCGATCATGCGGGTCGCGGCCTCCCGCGCCCCCGTCGCGGCGCCGGCGCCCAGCATCCGCCCGACCATCACCTGCCCCGCGATCGCGATCGCGTCGAGCACGAGCGCCAGGAAGACCCAGAGCTGGAACGCGATCTGGTGCGCGCCCAGCGACGCGGCCCCGATCCGCGCCAGCACCGCTGAGCCGAGCAGGAACGAGCCCGTCAGCGCGGTCGTCCGGACCGCGATCTCCGACCCGATCCGCATCAGCGGGCGCATCTTGTCCGGGTGCGGACGCTCCAGGCCCGCGCGGTACTGGACCACGAAGAACGCACCCGCCATGCCCGCCTGCGCGATCACGGTGCCCCACGCCGAGCCCTTCAGGCCCCAGTCGAAGCCGTAGACGAACAGCAGCTCCAGCCCGGCGTTGACGATGTGGGCGGCGACGAGGATGAACAGCGGCGTGCGCAGATCGCCCATCCCGCGCAGGTAGCCCTGGGCGGCGCTGGCGAGGATGAAGAGCGGGGAGCCGAGCGCGGCGATCCGCAGGTAGAGGACCGCCCCGTCCTTGACCTCCCCCTCCCCGCCCATGAGCGAGACGACCGCGGGCGCCGTGAGCTCGATGATCACCAGCAACAGCAGCCCGATGCCGATGCCGAGCCAGAGCGCCTGCGAGCCGAGCGCGGCGGCGCTGCGATCCTGCCCCGCCCCGTGCAGCCGCGAGACCTGCGCGGTGGTGCCGTAGGTGAGGAAGTTGAAGATCGTGAAGGCGGTCGAGAGCACGGTCGCGGCGATCGCCAGCGACGCGAGCTGCGTCGTGCCGAGGTGGCCGACGATCGCCGTATCCACGAGCACGTACAGCGGCTCCGCGGCCAGCGCGCCGAGCGCGGGCAGGGCGAGCAGGAGGATCTCGCGGTCGTAGGACGAGCGCAGCCTCACCGGTTCAGCACCGCCGCGATGATCGGCGCGTAGCCCGTGCAGCGGCACAGGTTCCCCGCCAGCGCCTCCTTGAGCTCCTGCTCCGCCGGGTCCGGGTGCTCCGCGAGGTAGGCGTCGAGCGTCATCAGGAAGCCGGCGGTGCAGAACCCGCACTGGAGCGCGTGGTGCTCGTGGAAGCTGCGCTGGAGCGGGCCGGGCGCGAGTCCCTCGATCGTGCGCACGTCGCACCCGTCGGCCTGGACCGCGAGCAGCAGGCAGGACCGCACGGGCTCACCGTCGAGCTGCACCGTGCACGCCCCGCACACACCCTGCTCGCAGCCGACCTTGGTGCCGGTGAGGCCCTGGTCGCGGACGAAGTCGGAAAGGAGGGTGCGCGGCTCGACCTCGGCCTCGTACTCCACGGCATTGATCCGGACCTTCATCGCCGCCCCGCCGCGGTCAGCGCACGGCGCGTCACGTCGGCCACCAGCGCCCGCCGGTGGTCGCCCTCGACCTCCTCCGCCGCCAACTCCGCGGCTTCGGCCGCGCTCGCCCCCTTCAGGAGCGCGACCTCGGCGCGCGGCGCGCGGCCCGTCCCCAGCAGCGCGACCCGCGCGTGGCCCGGAGCCAGGACGACCGCGGCGCCCGCGTCGGCGAACATGCCCCGGGTCCGCGCGTACTCGGCGTAGGCCGTCCGTGCACCCGCCGGCAGCGGCGGGACCTCGATCGAGACGAGCAGCGGGCCGCGTTCGACGAAGCGCGCTTCGAGGGCCGCGAGCGCGGCGGGGAGTTGGGCGCGCGGGTCGGCGTGGACGACCGACCCGCCGATCGTTCCGCGCGAGCGGGTCGCCGGATGGCCGACGTGGGCGACGGCCTGGGCCAGCAGCGGCCAGTGCTCGGCGATCAACCTCGAGCGCTCGAGCGCCGCCTGGCGCACGGCGGCGCCGAGCTCCAGCACGCCGTCATGGCGACGGATCACCCCGAGCCCCGCCCCGTTGATGTCGACGAGCCGCGTGGCCCGCACGGCCCGCAGATTGAGCAGCGGCACGAGGCTCTGCCCACCCGCCAGCACTCGCGCGCCGTCCACGGACAAAGCTGCAAGCGCCTCCTCGACGGACCGCGCGGCCACGTACTCGAACGGCGCCGGCTTCACGACCAGCGACTCGCGGCGACGAAGCGACCGAACTCACGCGGGGCGAACGCGGCGCGCAGCACCGCCGGCGCCTCGCCCTCGACGACGATCCCCGAGTCGGTCGCCGTCGCGACCACCGTCCGGCGGCCGTAGACGCGGAAGACCGCGGTGCCCGTGTCCTCGTCGACCTCCTCGAGCACGATCGTCCCGTCCGCGTCGCGCAGGAACAGCGGCCACGTCATCGCAGCGCCCGCCAGACCTTCTCCGCGGTGAACGGCGGGTCGATCCGAATGCCCCCGAGCGCGTTCGCCAGCGCGTTCGCGACCGCGGCGGGAGCGCCGATCGTCCCGCCCTCGGCCACGCCCTTCAGCCCGAGCGGATTGAACGGCGACGGGGACTCGACGAACGCGGTCGAGAACTCGGGGATCTCGGCCGCCGTGAGCAGCGCGTAGTCGAGCAGGCTGCTCAAGGGTTGCCCGTCCTCGTCGTGGACCTGCTCCTCGCTCAACGCACCCCCCAGCCCCTGCACCGCGCCGCCGATCACCTGCCCCTCGGCGAGCAGGGGGTTGACGATCCGCCCGGCGTCGTCGACCGCGATCAGCCGCCGCACGCGGACGTGACCGGTCGAGCGGTTGACCTCGACCACCGCCACATAGGCGCCGGAGGCGAAGACCTGGTCGGAGCTGAACTTCGCGTCGCCCGGCCCGCCCGCCGCCAGATCGTCCGCCGCGGCGGCCACCGCGGAGCCGCCCATGACCGTGCTGCGGCTGGCGAAGGAGCCGACACCGTCCGCGATCGCGTCGGTATCGCCGGTCCGCACCGTCACCCGAGACGGATCGACCCCCAGACGCGACGCCGCGATCTGCGCGAACAGCGTGTGATGGCCCTGACCGGTCGGCGTCGAACCCACGGCGACGACGAAGCCGTCCCCCTCGCGCCGGACCGTCGCGTGTTCGAACAGCCCGCCCGAACGCTCCACGCACAGCGCCACACCCACGCCCACGAGCGCCTCGCGCCGGTCCACCCGCGGCGGCGCCGACGCCCACGAGACCGGCGCGCGGCGCTCCGGCGCATCCGGCACGGCCGTCCAGGCGGGCACGGGCGAAGCGGAGCGCGCGAAGCGCGAGGTGCGGGCGAACCGCGTCGTTTTCACCTGCGGCCCGAGCAGCTCCAGCGCGGTGTCCAGGCAACGCGAGAAGTCGCCGGAGTCGTACGTCCACCCGAGCGCCGTCTTGTACGGGAACGACCGCACGAGGTTGCGCCGCCGCAGGTCGAGCGCGTCGATCCCGAGTTGTCGCGCCGCGGCATCGATCGTGGTCTCGATCAGGTACGTCGCCTCCGGCCGGCCCGCACCGCGGTACGGACCTGTCGGCACCTTGTTCGTCCGCGCGCCGGTCACGATCACTTCGACGCACGGGATGTCGTAGCACCCACTGAGCAGCATCGCCGTCGTGTGCGGCGGGATCGCCGTGCTCGGCAGCAGGTACGCGCCAAGGTCGGCGAGGATGCGCCCGCGCAGCGCGAGGATCCGGCCCTCGGCGTCCAGCGCGAGCTCGACCGACGCGCGCTGCCCGCGCCCCTGCGGCGCCGACAGGAAGTTCTCGCGCCGGTCCTCGACCCACTTCACCGGCCGCTTGAGCTCAACCGCGGCGAGCGCGACGAGCGGCGTCTCGATCGGGAGCGTCCCCTTGGAACCGAACGCGCCGCCCACGTCGGGCACGATCACCCGCAGGATCCCCTCGGACACGCCCAGGATCTGCGCCAGCTGCGCCCGCGGGCGGTGCGCGCTCTGCGACGAGGACCAGACCGTGAGCCGCCCGTCGGCGAGCTCCGCGAGCGCGCCGCGGGTCTCCAGCGGCGTGGCCACCAGCCGCGGGATCACGTGATCGGTGCGCACGACGTGGGCGGCGGCGGCGAACGCGCCCGCCACGTCGCCCGCCCGCTGCTCCCAACGCGCCAGCTCCGACCCGGCGCGGGAATCGACGACCGGCGTCAGGACCTCGTAGTCGACCTCGACCCGCTCGGCCGCGTCCTCCGCGAGCGCCCGCGTCTCGCCCACCACCACGGCGACGGGCTGGCCGACGTAGCGGACCTCATCGCCGGCGAGCACGGGATGCGGCGCGTCGGCGACCTTCAACCCCGGCGGCGGGTCGACGCGGCCGGGGAACGCGCGCCCCGCGATGTCGGCCGCCGACCACAGCGCCCCGCGCACCGCGCGCACCTTGGCGTAGGCGTGCGGGCTGCGCACGAACGCCATGTGCAGCATCCCCTCGCGCCGGATGTCATCCAGGAATTCGGAGCGTCCGGCGAGCATCCGCTCGTCCTCGCGACGGCGGACCGGCCGGCCGATCGACACCGTTGCACTCACGAGATCGAGGGTATCTGTGGAAAGCTGCGCGTCGCAGTGAAGCTTCGGCTGTACCACCACCCCGACGGAGCGAGGATCGCGTATCGCGAGGCGGGGACCGGACCGCCACTCGCACTGCTGCACTCGACCGGCCTGACCCATCGCGAGTGGGAGCCGGTCGTCGACGAGCTCGCGCATCGCTACCGCGTCGTGCTCCCCGACCTCCCCCTGCACGGTGCCTCGGAGGACCGGCCGACGCACGCGTACTCACCCGACTGGCTGACCGAGGTGCTCGCCGCGTTCCTGCAGGACACGTGCGGCCCGCGGCCGCTGATCGGGGGTCACGGACTCGGCGCGCAGTTGGCGCTGATGGCGACGGCGAGCCACGCCATCCAGCCCGCCAAGCTCGTCCTGCTCCCCAACCCGATGCACACCAAGCCCAAGCGCTGCGGCCTCGAACGGGCAGGGCGCGTCGTGGTCCGTGCGGCGGTCGTGCCCGGGGTGGACCGCGTGATCGCCCGCTCGGCCACGCTCGTCCTGCGACCCAGCCGGGGCGACAAGCTGACCGTCACGGGTTCCCCCGGGGCGCGCGACGTGATGCGCCACGCGCTGATGGATCTGGGCGGCAACGGCAACCGCGTCCGCTCGTGGGCCAAGGCCGCGCGACGCTGGCCGCGGGGCGCCCAGAAGGACCTGATCGACGCCTACCCGGGGTTCACGTTCCCGGTGCTGCTGCTGTGGGCGGACGAGGACGCCTTCCACCCGCTCACGATCGCCGAGGAAGCGCTCGACCTCCTGCCCGATGCGCAGCTGCGCGTGCTCAAGCGAACGGGCTTCCTGGTCGCCTACGACGATCCGGTGGGTCTGGCACGCGAAATTCTTGCCTTTTGTGGGTGAGGGGATCGTTATCGTTTAGAAGAGATGTACGAGCTGGACCGTCCCATGACGTGCTCGATCGGGCGTGCGATGGAGATCCTCGGCGAGCGCTGGACGTTCCTGATCCTGCGCGAGTCGTTCTACGGCGTACGCCGGTTCTCCGATATCCAGCGCAACCTCGGGATCGCGCGCAACATCCTCTCCACCCGCCTGCAGACCCTGGTCGGCGCGGGCATCCTCGTCCGCGTCCTCTACCAGGCCGAGCCCGAGCGCTACGAGTACCGGTTGAGTGAGGCCGGCAAGGATCTCTATCCGGCGATCGTCACGCTGATGCGCTGGGGTGACCGCCACCTCTCGGGTGAGCTGGGCCCGCCCGTGGTGCTGCGCCACAACCCGTGCGGCCACGCCGCGGAGCCGCTGCTGGTCTGCTCGCACTGCCGCGAGGAGCTGGACCCGCACGAGGTCACGCCGGAGCGAGCCGACTCCGACGTCGCCACGGCCTGAGCCCGGCGCGCCGGCGCTCGCCGGCGATGAACCTTTCATGAGGACCACTCCGAACTGGGGCGTACCCGCTCCCCTACTCACCGGAGGTCTCCATCGTGAGCCGTCCCCTCCGCCGCGTCGCGGCGCTCGCTGTCATGTCCACCCTCGCCCTCGCCGGGACCGCTTCGGCGAGCCACGGTCCGCGCTTCGACGACGCGCAGACCTCGCGCGTCCTGTTCGCCACCACGGATCAGAACACGCTGATCCGCTTCAACGCCGCCCAGCCCGAGCGCCTTCGCGACGTTCGCGCGATCACCGGACTGCCCGCGGGCGTGACGCTCGCCGGGATCGACTTCCGGCCCGCGACCGGTGACCTCTACGGCGTCGGCACCGACTCGGTCGTCTATCGGGTGAACCCGCGTACGGGCATCGCCGTCGCCGAAGGGCCCGCGTTCACGGCGGGCCTCACCGGCGCGTTCTTCGGCGTCGACTTCAACCCGACCGTCGACAAGCTCCGCGTCGTCTCCGACGCCGCGCAGAACCTGCGTCTTAACGTCGACGAGGGGACGCTGCTGAGCAGCGACCTCGCGTTGAACCCCGGGATGCCGCGCGTCGTCGACGCCGGCTACACGAACTCGACCTTCAGCGCGGTCAGGCCCGCGGCGACGACGCTGTACGTGATCGACTCCGCGAGCGACACGATCTCGGTCCAGAACCCGCCGAACAACGGGACGCTGACGATGCCCAAGCGCCTCGGCTTCGACGTCTCCGACCAGTCGGGATTCGACATCGCGGGCGCCAACAACGTCGGCTACCTCGCCACGCGCTCCACTCGCGGGTCGAGCCTCTACACCGTCGATCCCGCCACGGGCCGCAGCCGCCTGTCCGGCCGCATCGGCGGCGGGCAGCGGCTCGTCGTGACCGGGCTGGCGGCCTGGCAGGACTGACCGCGCGCTCCCCGAGCGGGTCGCCTACGCGGCGGCCCGCTCGCGCGGTTGATCCGCTCAACACCCGTCATGCGCACGAACTCGCAGTGCTGCAGACGCTGGACCAGATCTCCACCCTCGACGAAGAGGAAGCCGACCTGCTCGTCCGCCGCGACGACGCGGCGATGCGCACCCTCTACCGGCGGTATGAGAGACGCGTGTACGGGTTCGGGCTGCGGCTGCTCGGCGACCGTGGTCTCGCCGAGGAGCTCGTCCAAGAGTCCTTCATGCGTCTGTGGCAGGGAGCTCGCCGGTTCGACCCCACCCGCGGCACGGTCCGGGCCCTGCTGTTCACGATCGCGCGGAGAGTCGCGATCGACCTCCGCCGGCGTCCCTCCTCCCGCGCATTCGCGCCGGAGGTCGAGGATGGCGCGGCGTTCGACGCACGCGCCGACGAGGTACTGCTCGCCGTCACGGTCCGTGACGCGATGATGTCCCTGTCTCCAGCCCATCGTGAGGTGCTGGAGCTGATCTATGACGAGGATCTGAAACTGGGCGCGATCGCCTGCAAGCTCGACGTGCCGCTCGGCACCGTCAAGACGCGCGCGTTCTACGCGCTGCGAGCTCTGCGTGCCGCGCTGCGGGAACGCGGATTCGATGACTGAGCATCCCGATCTCGTCGAGTGGGCGCTGGGACAGCTCGACCCTGTCGAGACGCGCGCGTTGGAGGCACACCTGGCGACCTGCGAGACCTGCCGGCGCGACGCCGACGAGCTGCGCGGGACGCATCTCGCGCTCCAGCACGCGGCGGCGCCGTTCGACGTTCCCGCCGGTTTGGAGCAGCGCGCGCTGCCCGCCAAGCGCGCGCGGCGCCTGCCTCGCCTCGCGTGGGTGGCCGCGCCCGCCGCCGCCGCGGTCGCCGCCGCGGTGCTGCTGCTCACGGGCGGCGGAGCCACGCCGGAGCGCCTCGCGCTGCACAGCACGACGGGGGAGCGCGTCGACGTCACCGCGGCCGTGCGGGTGACGCCTGTCGGGCGCGAGGTCGAGCTCGACATCCGGCGGCTGCGCGACCCGCGCCCGAACGGGCTCTACGAGCTCTGGTTCGTCGCCCCTGACGACACGTCCCGCCGGCCGCACCGGGTCTCGGCAGGAACCTTCCATCCCGACGAGCACGGCCGCGGCAGCGTGCGCCTGCTGGCCGCTGCTGATCCGAAGCGCTACCCACGCCTGGTGGTCACGCTGCAGCCCAGCGACGGCAACCCGCGCCGGATCGGCCCCGAAGTCCTCCGTTAGGCCTCCGGCTTCTTGTCGGGCTCGGACCCGTTGGAGGCGGCCTTGGAGGTGCGCGCGAGCGCGGCCTGGGCCATCTCGAGCGCCGGGCCGGCCTGCCCGATGACCTGCGCGATGATCTCCGAGATCCCCTGGGCGCCGTTGAGCACCGTGAGGTTGTCGACGTACTTGAAGGACTCCGCGGCGGCGCGCACGATCTCCGGGAGCTGCTCGGCGATCTGCTGGCCGATGACCGCGTCGGCTTCCTTCTCGAGCGCCTCGGCGCGCTTGGCGATCGAATCGGCCTCGGCCAGGCCCTTGGCCCGGATCGACGCGCCCTCGGCCTCACCCTTGGCCTTCGTCGCCTCGGCTTCGGCGATGCCGCGCTGGCTCGTGATCCGCGCTTCTGAGGCGCCGATCTGCTCGATCTGCTTGGCCTTGGCCGCCGCGGCGAGCTCGACCTCACGGGCCTGCGCTTCGGCGATCGAGATGCGGGCGACGCGCTCGGCCTCGGCCTGGACCTGCTTCTCGTAGGCCGCGGCGTCGGCGGGCTTGCGGACGGCGGTGTCGAGGCGCTTCTCCTCGCGCTCGGCCTCCAGCTCGGCGACCGCGGTCTCTTGGACGACGACCTGCTTGCGCGCCTCGGCGTCGGCCAGCGGCCCGGCCTGCGCGGACATGGCCGCCTGCTTGTCGATCTCCGCCTGGTAGGCGGCGCGCTTGATCTCCGAGTCGCGGCGTGCGGCGGCCTTCAGCGCCTCCGCCTCCTGCTCGCGTTCGGTCGCCTCGCGATCGGAGGCCGCGGCGGCGATCCGCGCGCGCATCTTGACCTCGGCCGCCCGCGGCTCACCCAGGGCGCGGATGTAGCCGGTCGGATCGATGATCTCCTGGATCTGCAGCGAGTCGATGATCAGGCCGAGCTTCTGCATCTCGTCCGCGCTCGCGTCGCGGGTGGCCTGCGCGAGCTCGTTGCGGTTGGCGATCAGGTCCTCGACCGAGAGCCCGCCGATGATCGAGCGCAGATGGCCGTGGAAGACCTCGCGGACGAGGTCGTGCATCTGCCCCTGCTGGGCTTCGAGGAAGCGCGTGGCGGCGTTCGTGATCGAGCGTTCGTCGTCGCCGACCTTGAAGATCGCCACGCCGCGTACCCCCACGGGGATCTTCTGGGAGTCGACGCCTTCAACCTCCAGCAGCGCCTTGTCGGCCGACATCCCGAGGTACTGCGCCTTCTGCATGACGGGCACGACGAACGCGCCTCCACCCGTGACGATCTTGAACGTCCGGTCGGCCACGGCTGCACCCTTGACCCCGAAGCCGGTGACGATCAGTGCCTCGTCGGCGGCCGGCACCTTCCACAGGACCTTGAACAGGATCGCCAAGACGAGTGGGATGAGGATCACCGCGACGATGACCACGATCAGCGTGGAGTTCACTTCTACGACTCCTGCGTGAGAGGGGTGACGAGCACGAACCGAGGCGGTTGGTAGTCGATGACGACGATCGGGGTGTACGGCTCGATCGTCCCGCCGTCGACGTCGCGGGCGAGGAACGCCTCGACGCCTCCACGGATCGCGACCATGACCTCGCCCGTGCGGTCCGGACCCATTCCTCCCGTGGAGGTGACCCGACCGTGGCTGCCGACTGGCGATTCGCTATTGGACATTCGTTTCGCAAACGTACCGAGATGCCTCACGCTCTTGGCCAAAGTTTCCGTTGCACGCTGAGCGCTAGCGTTAGGCGCCGAGCGAACCGATGACACGGAGGAGCGCATGAGCGTCCAGGAATCTGCGCAGGAACTGTGGGGCGGCGAGACCACCAAGGCAGTCGCGAACTTCCCTGTTTCAGGAGAACGCGTGCCGCTGCCGGTCGTCCGCTGGCTCGGCCGCATCAAGGGCACCGCCGCGCGCGTGAACGCGGAGCTCGGGCTGCTCGATGCCGACCTGGCGGAGAAGATCGCGGCCGCGGGCGACGAGATCGCCGCGGGCAAGCACGACGCGCAGTTCCCCATCGACGTCTTCCAGACCGGTTCTGGCACGTCGTCGAACATGAACTCCAACGAGGTCATCGCCACGCTGTCGGGTGCCCACCCGAACGACCACGTGAACATGGGGCAGTCGTCGAATGACGTCTTCCCGTCCGCGGTGCACCTGGCGGCGCTCGACGAGGCGACCAATGTGCTGCTCCCGGCGCTGGCGCAGCTCGAGGCCTCCTTCGCCGCCAAGGCCGAGGCCTTCAAGGACCTCGTCAAGTCCGGCCGCACCCACCTGATGGACGCGGTGCCGGTGACGCTCGGCCAGGAGTTCGCCGGCTACGCCGCGCAGATCCGCCTCGGTCAGCGCCGGATCGAGAACGCGCTGCCGCAGGTCGCCCAGATCCCGCTCGGCGGCACCGCCACGGGCACCGGCCTGAACACGCACCGCGACTTCGCCGCGAAGGTGCGCGAGCGCATGAGCGCCGACACCGGCCTCACGATCTCGGCGCCGGAGGACCCGTTCGAGGCGCAGGGCAACCGCGACGCGCTCGTGGAGTTGAGCGGGGCCCTGAAGGTCGTCGCCGTCTCGCTGATCAAGATCGCCGGCGATCTCGCGCTGATGGGCTCCGGCCCGCGCGTCGGGATCGGCGAGATCTACCTGCCCGAGCTGCAGAAGGGCTCGTCGATCATGCCCGGCAAGGTCAACCCGGTGCTCCCGGAGGTCGTGCTCCAGGTGGGTGCGCAGGTGATCGGCAACGACACGGCGATCACGATCGGCGGCCTCCAGGGCCAGTTCGAGCTCAACGTGCGCATCCCGCTGATCGCCCGCAACCTGCTGCAGTCGATCAGCCTGCTCGCGAACGCGTCGCGGCTGTTCGCCGAGAAGTGCGTGGACGGGATCGAGCCGAACCTGCCCGGCCTGGAGGCCTCGGCCGAGGGCACGCTGGCCGTCGCCACCGCGCTGAACCCGTACATCGGCTACGACAAGGCCGCCGAGATCGTCAAGGAGGCCTCGTCCTCGGGCGGGACCCTGCGCGAGGTCGCCCGCAAGCACGGCGTCGACGAGGAGACGCTGGACAAGGCGCTGGACCTGCGCAAGATCGCCGCGGGGTCGAGTGCGAGCCCGGCCGGCGGATGACGAAGGACCGGCCTAGCGGTCCGGGCATTCCGGATGTGTGGCAGCGAGTTGCTACCTGAGCTGGAACGGTATTACGACGCGGCGCCGCGCTCGGCAGCCCGCGTTGAGCAGGTCGGCCCGTTCTCCGTGTTCGTGGGGACGGGCTCGTGGTCGTACTACGCGCGGCCGCGGCTGGGCCTCGAGCACGCGTTCACGATCGCCGACGTCGAGGCCGCGACGGCGCGCAAGCGCGAGCTCGGCCAGCCCGAGAACATCGAGTGGGTGCATGAGACGACCCCGACGCTGCTGGACGCGGTTCGCGCGGCCGGGCTCGAGGTGCTCGAGGCGCCGCTGCTGGTCCTCGACCGGTCTGCCTGGCGGGCGCCCGAGCCGCCGTCCGGGATGACGCTGCGCGTGCTCGACGCCGACGATCCCGCGCTCGCTGCGGCCTCGGCGGTGCAGGCGGTCGGCTTCGGCGCCCCCGGGACGGCCCCCGGCCCGGAGGGCGTGCGTGAACGCGACGCGGCGATCGACGACGCCGACTCGGCCTTCCTGCGCGAGCGCATGCGGCGCGGCCTGACCGTGACGGTCGTCGCCGAGAGCGAGTACGGGCCCGTCGCGGCCGGCGCGCACCAGCCCGTCGACGGCGTAAGCGAGATCGTCGGCGTCGCCACGCTGCCCGCCGTGCGGCGCCAAGGCCTGGGGGGCGCCGTGACCGGCGCGCTGGTCGAGGACGCCCTGGCGCGCGGCGTCGAGACCGTCTTCATCTCCGCGGGGAGCGACGACATCGCCCGCGTCTACGCCCGCCTCGGCTTCCGCCGGGTCGGCACGGCCTGCATCGTCGGGTGAGCGCGCCCGCTGATACGCGGCCGCGGCCCCGCGCGCGGGTCTCGAGCGGCCGGGGGCGGCCGGCGTGAGCGACCGGGCCGTCTTCGCCGGGGTGCTGGGCGCGCTCGTCATCGCGTTCTCGGCGATCCTCGTCGACCTCGCCGACGTCACCCCCGCGACGGCCGCCTTCTGGCGCTGTGCCTACGCGCTGCCCATTCTGGGCGCGCTCGCGTGGGGCGAGCACCGCCGCCACGGGCCGCGTTCGGCGCGCGAGCGCTGGCTCGCGGCGGCCGCGGGCGTGCTCTTCGCGGTCGACATCATGGTCTGGCACTACGCGATCCGCGACGTCGGCGCCGGCCTGGCGACCGTGTTGGGGAACCTGCAGGTCGTCGTCGTGCCGTTCCTGGCGCTGGCGGTGCTGGGCGAGGCGATCCCGCGCAGCATCCTGATCGCCCTGCCGCCGGTCTGCGGCGGCGTGCTGCTCGTGTCCGGGGCGCTGGAGCACGGCGCCTACGGGGCGAACCCTGCCCGCGGCGCGCTGCTGGGGATCGCCACCGGCCTCGCGTACGCGGCCTACCTGCTCGTGCAGCGTCAGGGGTCGATGGACCTGCGGCGCCCGGCGGGCGCGCTGTTCGAGATGTCCTTCGTCGCCGCGGTCGTGTGCCTCGCGTTCGGCCTGGCGATCGGCGCCGACGATCTCGCCCCCGCGTGGCCGAGCGCGGGCTGGCTGATCACGCTGGCGCTGACGTCACAGGTGGTCGGCTGGCTGCTGATCACGTTCTCGCTGCCGCGCCTGCCCGCGGCGCTGATGTCGATCATCCTCACGATCCAGCCGATCGCCTCGGTCGGCCTCGGCGCGATCCTCCTCGGCCAGGAGCCGTCCGCGTTGCAGTTGCTGGGCGTGACCTTCATCCTGGCGGGCGTGCTCTCCGTCGCCGTCAAGAAGCGCCGTGCACCTGCGGCAACTGCTGGCTGAGGGCCGCCGGGTCCAGCTCGACGGCGGCCTCTCGACCGCCCTCGAGGAGCTGGGAGCGGACCTCGACGACCCGCTGTGGACGGCGCGGATCCTGCGCGACGAGCCGTCGCTGGTGCTGGCCGCGCACCGCGCGTTCGTCGCGGCGGGAGCCGAGATCGTGATCAGCGCCAGCTACCAGGCGCCGGATGAGTTGCTCGCGGAGAGCGTGCGGGTGGCGCGGCGGGCGGGCGTGCTGGTGGCCGGCTCGGTGGCGCCGTACGGCGCGTCGCTGGCGGGTGGGCAGGAGTACACCGGCGACTACGAGGTACCGGCGGGGTGGCACGAGCGCCGCTTGGCCCTGCTGTTGGAAGGCGAGCCGGACTTCCTGGCGATCGAGACGCAGCCACGCGCGGACGAGGCGGCGGCGATCGTCTCGCTGCTCGAGGACATCGACTGCTGGGTGACGTTCACCTGTTCCGACGGCGAGCGAACGGGCCACGGCGAACCGATCGAGGAGGCGGTTCAGGCCGTCCTCGCACGGCAGGTCGCCGCGGTCGGCGTGAATTGCACCGCACCGGAGCACGTCGACGAGCTCCTCGCCCGCATCCGGTCGGTGACCGACCTGCCGCTCGTCGCCTACCCGAACGCGGGCCGGGTCTACGACGCCTCGACGAAGACGTGGAGGGGCGGCGCATCCTCGTGGAGCGGCAACGCCGCGATCGTCGGTGGGTGCTGCGGTGTCGGCCCGGCCGCGCTGACGTCATAGCCGGCGAGCGTCGACTTTCTCGAGCTCTACGCGAGAAACTCGACGGTCGCCGCCGCCGGTGAGCGGCTACGCGCCACTCACGGGGACAGGCGCGACGCGACCCACTCGCCCTCGACCCGCCTGAAGGCCTCGCGGTCGTGGAGCCGGTTCGCGCGGCCTTCCCAGAACTCGATCACCGCGGGCAAGAGCCGGAAGCCGCCCCAGTGCGGCGGGCGCGGCACCGAATCCGGATACTGCGCGTCGACCTCGGCCAACCGCGCCTCGAGCCACTCCCGGTCCGGGATGACCTCGGACTGCGCCGACGCCCACGCGCCCAGCTGCGACCCGCGCGAACGGGTCACGAAGTAGGCGTCGGACTCCTCCGGCGACAGCACCTCGACCGCGCCCTCGAGCCGCACTTGGCGGTGCAGCGGCTTCCACAGCACCGCCAGGGCCGCGCGCGGGTTCGCGATCAGCTCGCGGCCCTTGCGCGACTCGTAGTTCGTGAAGAACTCGACGCCCCGGGCATCGATGCCCTTGAGCAGCACGAAGCGCACGGACGGCATGCCGCCGGCGTCGGCGGTCGCGAGCGCCATGGCCTCGGGCTCGACCACGCCCGCGGCCACCGCGCCTTCGTACCACTGCCGGAACTGCTCGAGCGGCTCGCTCACATCGCCATCGCGATGTACTTGATCTCCAGGTACTCGTCGATCCCCTCACGCCCGCCCTCGCGGCCGAAGCCGGAGGCCTTGACGCCGCCGAACGGCGCCGCGGCGTTGGAGACGAGCCCCTGGTTGAGCCCGATCATGCCCGTCTGGAGCTTCTCGCTGACGCGGAACGCCCGCTTGATGTCGTTCGTGTACAGGTAGGCGACGAGGCCGTACTCGGTGTCGTTGGCGGCGGCGATCGCGGCTTCCTCGTCGTCGAAGCCGATGACGGGCGCGACGGGGCCGAAGATCTCCTCCTTCAGCAGCCGGGCGTCCGGGGAGACGCCGGCGAGCACCGTCGGGTCGAAGAAGTAGCCCGCGCCCTCGCGCTCGGACCCGCCGACCAGCACCGAGGCGCCCTTGTCCTTGGCGTCGTCGACCAGCTCGGCGACCTTCCCCCGCTGCGTGGCGTCGATCAGCGGCCCGACCTTGACGTCGTCCTCGACGCCGCGGCCGACCTTCATCTCGCCCAGCTTGCGGGCCAGCTTCTCCGCGAACTCGTCGGCGATCGACGAAGCCACGTGGAAGCGGTTCGCGGCTGTGCAGGCCTCGCCGATGTTGCGCATCTTGGCGATGACCGCGCCCTCGACGGCGGCGTCGACGTCCGCGTCGGCGAAGACGAGGAACGGCGCGTTGCCGCCGAGCTCCATCGAGGTCCGCAGCAGCCCGGGAGCCGACTGCTCGACGAGCTTGATGCCGACCGCGGTCGAGCCCGTGAAGGTCAGCTTGCGCAGGCGCGGGTCGCCGATGATCGGCGCCGAGACCTCCGCCGAGGACGACGCGGTCAACACGTTCAACACGCCCGCCGGCAGCCCCGCCTCCTCGAAGATCTTTACCAGCGCGAGCATGCTCAACGGCGTCTGCTGCGCGGGCTTGATGATCATCGTGCACCCCGCGGCGATCGCGGGGCCGATCTTGCGCGTGCCCATCGCCGCCGGGAAGTTCCACGGCGTGATCGCGTAACACGGGCCGACGGGCTGCTTCATCGTGATCAGCCGCCCGACGCCGTTGGGCGCGGTCCCGAAGCGCCCCTCGATGCGGACCGCCTCCTCGGAGAACCAGCGCAGGAACTCCGCGGCGTAGGTGACCTCGGCCTTGGACTCGGCCAGCGGCTTGCCCATCTCCAGCGTCATCACGAGCGCGAGCTCGTCCGCCCGCGCGACCATCGACTCGTACGCGCGGCGCAGGATCTCGCCCCGCTCGCGCGGCGCGTGGGTCGCCCACGTCTCCTGGACCGCGCACGCGGCGTCCAGCGCGGCCTTCGCGTCATCCGGGGTCGCGTCGGCGACGGAGGCGATGACCTCGCCGGTCGACGGGTCCTCGACGTCAAGCGTCGCACCGCCAGAAGCGTCGATCCACTCGCCACCGATGAACAGCTGCGTCGGTACCGCGTCGACCGCGGTCCGTTCCTGGGTTGCGCTCATGCCGCCACCGTCTCCGTTCCGAGCTCCTCCGAGATGGACACGTCAAGTGAATAGTCGATGGGGACCACGATCAGGCTGGGGAGCTCGAGCGACAGTGCGTGCCGCAGGCGTGAACCGAAGTCCTCCACGGAATCACAGCGCCAGGCCGGCATGCCGAAGGCGTCTGCGAGCTTGACGAAATCTGGGTTGGTGAAGTCTGTCCCGAAATGGCGGCCGAACTTCTTGTCCTGCTTCCAAACGATCGAGCCGAATTGGGAGTTCTCCCAGATGACGTTGACGATCGGCGTCTTGAGCCGGACCGCCGTCTCGAGCTCTTGGACGTTCATGAGGAAGCCGCCGTCGCCGTTGACGGTCACCACGCGCCGGCCGGGATGGACGAGCTTGGCCGCGATCGCCGTCGGCAGCGCGATCCCCATCCCCGCCAGGCCGTTGGCGATCAGGACCGTGTTCGGCTCGTGGGCGGGGAACATCCGCGCGATCCACAGCTTGTGCAGCCCGACGTCGGAGATCAGCATGTCGTGGCGCCCGAGCGCCTGGCGGATCTCCCACAGCGCCCGCGGCGGCTGCATCGGGAACGCGTCGTCGTCCTTGGCGGCCTCGAAGCGGCCGAGCACGATGTCGTCCAGCCGCGAGCGGACGACCGTGCGGGGCGAGTGCCGCAGCTCCTCGGCCAGCCGGCTGAGGATGTGGTAGAGGTCGCCGACGAGGTCGATCTCGGTGACGAAGTTCGCGTCGACCTCGCTCGGGACGCTGTCGATGCAGATGATCTTCTTGTCGCGCTTCGGGTTCCAGTTCGACGGCGCGTGCTCGACGAGGTCGTAGCCGATGGTGATGACGACGTCGGCGTCCTCGAACCCCGCCAGCGCGTAGTCGCGTGACTGCAGGCCGACGGTGCCGAGCGCGTGCGGGTCCTCGAAATCGAGCGCGCCCTTGCCCATGAACGTCTCGGCCACGCCGATCCCGGTCGCCCGCACCAGCTCGCGCAGCGCCGGCGCCGCACCCGCTCGCGAGACGCCGTTGCCGGCCAGGATGATCGGGTAGATCGCATTGCCGATCAGCTCCGCGGCGCCCAGCAGGTCGGCCGCGCTGGGCTCCAGCCGCCGGCGCCCGGCGCCCGCGGGGAGCGGCTCGGCGTCGATCTGGTCGCCCATGACGTCCTCGGGCAGCTCGATGTGGGTCGGGCCGGGTTTGGGCTCCTGGGCCACCTTGAACGCCTTGCGGACGACCTCCGGGATCACGCCCGCGGCGTTCAGGCGCGTGTTCCACTTCGTCACCGGCTTGAACATCGAGACGACGTCGATGTACTGGTGCGACTCCTTGTGCATCCGCTGCAGATCCGCCTGCCCAGTCAGGGCGACGAGCGGCGAGCGGTCCAGGAACGCGTCGGCGACGGCGGTGATCAGGTTCGTCGCGCCCGGCCCCAGCGTGCCGAGGCAGACCCCCGCGCGACCGGTGAGGCGCCCGTACATGTCGGCCATGTAGGCGCCGCCCTGCTCGTGGCGCACGGGAATGAAATCGATCGACGAATCCTGCAGGGACTCATTCAGGTCAAGGGTCTCTTCGCCCGGGATGCCGAACACGTACTTGACGCCCTCGACCTCGAGGCACTCCACGAACAGGTCAGACGCCTTGCGAGAACTCAATGTCCGCAACTCCTCCACAGCAGGTGTGTCCGGCTAACTTAGATGCCACGCCGTGCCGCTGATCCTATGACTCGCACTCTGTCTCTCATCGCGGCCGCGCTGTTCCTTGCGCTTACCGCGCCTGCCGCGCTCGCCAAACCCAAGACGACGTTCACGATCCGTGGCGCCGGCTTCGGCCATGGCGTCGGGATGAGCCAGTACGGCGCGATGGGCTACGCCGAGCACGGATCGAACGCCGCGCAGATCCTCGCCCACTACTACTCGGGCACCGCGCTCGGGACGACCGACCCGAACCGCAAGGTCCGCATCCAGCTGGTCGCCGACAGCACGTCGCTGCGGATCTCGGGCGCCAAGCAGGCGGGCTCGCGCAAGCTCGATCCGACGCAGACCTATACCGTCAAGCGGCGCGGGCTGACCCAGGTCGACCTCAGCGCGAACGGCAAGCGGCTCGCGACGTTCACGGCGCCGCTGCAGGTGGGCGGCGATGTGATCGCGCTCAGCGGCGTCGGCAGCTACCGCGGCGTGCTCGAGTTCGCGCCCACGGTCCTGAAGGGGCTCTCGGTCATCAACTCGGTGGGCCTGGACGACTACCTGCAGGGCGTCGTCCCGGCCGAATCGCCCGCCTCGTGGCCGGCGGAGGCGCTGAAGGCGCAGGCGATCGCCGCCCGCACCTACGCGATCACGACCGCCAAGAGCGCCGACTTCGACCACTACGCCGACACCCGCTCGCAGGTCTACAAGGGCGTCGGGATCGAGACCGCCGCGACCAACGCGGCCGTCGCGGCGACCCGCGGCCAGATCGTGACCTACAACGGCCAACCGGTCGTCACCTACTTCTTCTCGACCTCCGGCGGCAAGACCGAGGACGTCGAGAACACGACCCTCGGCAACGAGCCCAAGCCCTGGCTGAAGTCCGTCGACGACGAGTACGACGGCGTCTCGCCACGCCACCGCTGGACGACGAAGCTGACGATGCGCCAGGCGGCGCGCAAGCTCGGCCGTCTCGTGCAGGGCACGTTCAAGGGCATCCGTGTGACCAAGCGCGGCGCGTCGCCGCGGATCATGACCGCCGAGGTCGTCGGCTCGAAGGGCACCACGCCGACCGACGGCGCGACGCTGCGCACGAAGTTCGGCCTGTTCGACACGTGGGCGTACTTCACGGCGATCAGCGCCGAGAAGGCGCCCGATGACGGCGCGCCGAGTACCGACGGCTCGGGCGGGGCGACGATCCCGCCGCGCTCGTTCGCCTTCCAGTGGCCCGCGGCGGCCGGCGTGCTGCGAGGCACCGTCGTCGGCGGTGGGTCGCGCGGCCTCGTGCAGCAGCGCGTCGACGGGCGCTGGACCGACGTCGCCGCCGTCAAGCTCCGCCACGGCGCCTACCGCTACACGGCGACTGAACCCGGTACCTACCGCGTCGTCTTCGGCGACGCCGCCGGCCCGTCGATCACGCTCTAACCTGCGAACACCCGGACGACGGTCTCGGCGACGCAGACCGGCTTCGTCTCGCCCTCGCGCTCGAAGGTCACTTCGAAGACCACCTGGGCGCCGCCCTGGATGTCCGTCACTTCCTTGACCTTCGGGGCGACGCGGACCTTGGACGGGATCGGCACCGGCGCCGGGAAGCGAACCTTGTTGAGGCCGTAGTTGAGGGCGAAGGTGAAGCCCTCGAGCTTGAAGACCTGGTTGTTGAGGTACGGGCCGAGGCTCAGCGTCAGGTAGCCGTGGGCGATCGTGCCCTTGAACGGCGTCTGCTTGGCGCGCTCGACGTCGACGTGGATCCACTGGTGGTCCCCGGTCACGTCGGCGAACGTGTTCACGTCCTTCTGCGTGACCTCGTGCCAGTCGGAGGTGCCGAGCGTCTCGCCCTCGGCGGCCTTGAGCTCTTCGAGTCCGGTGATCGTCCGCATAGCGGGGCACCATACTTCGGGCCGTGCCCGCTCCGCTTCTCTTGTGCGACACCCCCGGACTGCTCTACCGCGGCTTCTTCGCGCTCCCTGATTCGATCAAGGGCGCCGAAGGCCGGCCGGTCAACGCCCTCGTCGGCTCCGTGAACATGACGTTGTGGTGCATCGAGAAGTACGCCCCGCGCGCGGTGGTCATGTGCTTCGGCCAGGAGTCCGCGACCTACCGCACCGACGCCTACCCCGACTACCACGCCGCCCGCCCGGAGATGCCGGATGACCTGGCGTGGCAGTGGGAGCGCGCGGGCGCGCTGTACAGCGCGCTCGGGTGGACGGTGCTCGGCCACGAGTCGCTGGAGGCCGACGACCTGATGGGCTCCTTCGCGGCATTGGAGACGGAATCGGGCGGCGAGACGCTGATCCTCACCGCGGATCGCGACATGTTCCAGTGCGCCAACGACTCGGTCACGATCCTGCTGCAGAAGGCCCGCCAGCAGGGCCCGGACGAGGTCGGGCCCGACCAGGTGCGCGAGATCTACGGGATCGACCCCGCGCAGGTGCCGGACTTCATCGCGCTGCGCGGAGACCCGAGCGACGGCCTGCCGGGCGCCAAGGGGATCGGCGCCAAGACGGCGGCGGACCTGCTGCGCCGCAAGGGCGACCTCGACCACGTGATCCTCGGCGCGATCCGGGAAACGCCCTCGGTGCGCAAGGCGCTGATCGAGCAGGCCGAGCAGCTGCGGACCTTCAAGGACATCGCGACGCTGCGGATGGTGGCGCTCGACCGCCCGGCCGACGCGCCGACCGACTACGCGGGCGGCGCCAAGGCGGCCGAGGAGATCGGGATGGGGCGGCTCGCCAAGCGCCTCAGCGACGCGGCTCAGCCCGGGTGAGCAGGTCGTAGGTGGTGTCGCCCACCCAGTGGGCGGCACCGACGGAGATCGGCATGTCCGTCGCCTCGTGGATCCGCTGCGCCGCGCGATCCGCGCCCGCCCGATCGGTGGCGGGCAGCAGGGCGAGGAGCTCGTCCGCCTCCCAGCGCACCACCACGTCGGCGTCGCGCAGGATGCCGGCGAGCACCGGTGCGACGCTCTCGGCGGTGCCGAGCGGGACGACGATCCGGACCAGCGCGAAGTCACGGCCGTAGCGCACGCCTTCCGCGACCAGGCGGTCGAGCAGCAGCCGACCCACATCAGGGCCCGGCAGGACGAAGGGCCGTCGCACGGCCCGACACTACCTACGCCCGGCAGGCGTGGCTATAGCCAAAAGTTCTCATGCGCGTTGGTTTCCGCCATTGGGTCGGCCATCTTGGCCGAGACCATCGCGAAGACGGCCGTCACATCGCCGTCGTTGCGGGTCGCCCGCGGCGTCGAGGGCTCGATGAAGACCGCGTCACGCGGACCGAGGGTGATCACGTCGTCGCCGAGCTTGATCGTGATCTCGCCCTCGAGCACGAGGTAGATCTCCTCGACGGTCGTGTGGCTGTGACCCCAGGTGGGGTCGCCCCCGGGCGGAGTGTTGGCCATCCCCGGCTCGAGCACCCGGATGTTGAAGCCGAGCTGCGTGGAACCCATCGGGCGGGCGTAGCCAAGGAAGGCGCCCGGATTGTCACCTGTGTAGTCGGGCGCCTCGGCGCCGCGCATGACGCTGTATTCGCTCATCCCGTGTGCTTGATCGTGATCACGTCGCCGTCGGCCATCAGGTAGTCGCGGCCTTCCAGGCGAAGTGTGCCCTTTTCGCGCGCGCCGGCATAGCCGCCGGCGTCGACCAGCGCGTCCCAGCCGATGACCTCGGCGCGGACGAAGCCCTTCTGGATGTCGGAGTGGATCTGCCCAGCCGCGTGCCAGGCGGTGAGGCCCTGGCGCAGGTGCCACGTCTGGGCGGGCTTGTCCTCGCCGGCGGTGAAGAACGCGATCAGCTTCAGCAGGCCGAAGGCGCCGTCGACCACGCGGTGCAGGCCGGACTCGCCGATGCCGAGCTCTTCCCGCATCATCGCCGCCTCTTCGTCGTCGCCGAGGTCGGAGAGGTCCGCCTCGACGCGGGAGGAGACGGCCACCGCACCCGCGCCGGTGGCAGCCGCGTGGTCGGCGACGACGCTCGGCACCGCGTCTTCGCCCTCGTCGACGTTGGCGACGAACAGCACCGGCTTGCCGGTCAGCGGACTCAGGTTGCGCAGGGCGTCGGGGGCGTCCTGCGGGACCGGGACGCTGCGCGCGGGCTTGCCGGACTGCAGCGCCTCGATGATCTGGCGCAGCCAGACCTCCTCGGCCACGGCCGCGCGGTCGCCGGAGCGGGCGTCGCGGATGACCTTGCTGTGGCGGCGCTCGGCGGTGTCGAGATCGGCGAGCAGCAGCTCGGTCTCGATCGTCGCGATGTCGCGCGCCGGGTCGACCGAACCCTCCGGATGGATGACGTTGTCGTCGGTGTGCGTGCGCACGACGTGCAGGAGCGCGTCGCACTCGCGGATGTTGGCCAGGAACTTGTTGCCCAGGCCCTCGCCCTTCGACGCGCCGGCGACGAGGCCGGCGATGTCGTGGAACTCGATCGTGTCCCAGACGATGTTCGAGGCCTTCACGGTGGCCGCGACCTGCTCCATCCGCTCGTCCTTGACCGGGACGACGGCGACGTTGGGCTCGATCGTGGTGAAGGGGTAGTTCGCCGCTTCGGCGCCCGCCTGGGAGAGCGCGTTGAAGAGGCTCGACTTGCCCGCGTTGGGCATGCCGACCAGGCCGACCTTCATCATCGGCCCAGGCTCCCGATCGCGATGCCGAGCGCGGCGCCGGCCGCGACGTCGGACGGATAGTGCACGCCGAGATAGAGCCGGCTGAGGCCCATGGCCGCGGCCGCGAGCTGCAGCGGCGCGCCCGGGATCAGCGCCCCGAACGCGCGCGCGGCGGCGAACGACGAGGTCGTGTGGCTCGACGGGAAGGAGAGTCCGGTGGGTGTGGCCATCAGGTGCGGGAGGTCCTCCACCGCCGGGCGC
This sequence comes from Solirubrobacter ginsenosidimutans, assembly GCF_027587205.1. The sequence goes on along the minus strand of NZ_JAPDOD010000048.1, from coordinate 39,314 downwards.
TTGCGGCCGACGGCGAGCTTGATCGACGTAGACGTTGCGTAGGCCGCCCCGATGGACGCGGTGGCCCGCAGCCAGCGACCGCGGCGCCGCCGGTCAACTAAAGCAGCCGTCGCGCCGGTCGCCAGCCAGATCGCCCCGTGCTCGCCGAGATGCGAGTACCGGCGCACCCAGGTGACGGTGTCCGGCGAGTGCGCGAGCAGCCGCACCCGCCGGTAGAGCGCAAGGTCGACGGCGTTGAACTGAACCCGCCAGGCGGGTTTAGAAGCCGATTCGCTGGTCGTCTGATTCAACGCGCAGGTACACGACTTGGCCCACATCGACGAGGACCGCGCCGTCGGAGGACTCGACCTCCACCCAGCGCTCCTTGCCTTCCTTGAGCGTGTCGCTCAGGTTGCTGAGCGCCGCCTCGGACAGGCGTAGTGAGAGCACTTGGCCGCCATGGAACCCGACGGCGGTGCGACGTACGGCGTTGGGACTCAATGTGCCTCCACGGGCTGGACGAGCTCGGTCAGGACGCCGCCGGCCGTGGCGGGATGCAGGAACGCGACCTGCGTCCCCCGGATGCCGGTGCGCGGCGTCTCGTCGATCAGCCGCATCCCCGCCTCGCGCGCCGCGCCGAGCGCGGCCTCCACGTCGTCCACCTGATAGGCGACGTGATGCAGCCCCGGCCCCTTCTTCGCCAGGAAACGCCCGACGGGCGAGTCCTCGCTCAGAGGCCTGAGCAACTCGACATGGCTCTCGCCGACGTCGAGCAGCACGGCCTCGACCCCCTGCTCCGCGATCGTCTCGCGGTGCACGAGCGGCATGCCATAGGTGCGCGTGTGGAGCTCGATCGCCGACTCCAGGTCAGCGACGGCGAGCCCGATGTGGTCGATGCGGCCGAACACGGCTGCGAGTGTATCTTCGAGGTACGTGAGAGTTGCGTTAGTGGCGAACCGCCGGTCCGGGCGTGGACTGGACCCGGCATGGCTCGCCTCGATGCTCGGCGGTGCGGAGATCTTCGGGCTGGGCGAGCTGGACCGGATCGCCTCCGTCGATCGCATCGCGGTCTGCGGCGGAGACGGAACGATCGCGCCGGTCGCGGAGCGCGCGTCGTCCCTGGGCGTGCCTTTGGCGGTGATCCCGGGCGGGACGGCGAACGACTTCGCGCGTGCGCACGGCATCCCGCTCGATCCGCGGGAAGCTGTGGCTTTGGCCGCGTCGGGTGAGACGTTGCGCTCGCTGGAGCTGGCGCGCTTGAGCACGGGGCGACCGTTCGTGAACGTCGCCAGCGCTGGTTTGTCGTCGGTCGCCGCGCGGAGAGCCGCGCCGCTGAAGTCGCGCTTCGGACCGCTGGCCTATGGGATCGGTGCCTCGCGTGCCGCGCTGAGCGGGCGCCCGTTGGACGTCACCGTTCGCGTGGATGAGTTGATGGTGTTCTCCGGCCGCGCCTGGCAGGTGATCGTGGCGTCGAGTGGAGCGTTCGGCGGCGGGTCGGGGATCGGCGCGGCGGATGCGACCGACGGTCAGGTGGACGTCGTGGTCGTGCCGGCGGGGTCGCGCGTGGCGTTGGTCCGGCGGGCGTGGGGGTTGCGGACGCAGACCATTGAGCGGCAGCGGGCAGTGCCGCACTTCGCGGGGCGAGAGGTGCGCGTGGCGCTGCCGTCCGGCACCGAGCTCAACGTGGACGGCGAGTTCGTCGATGGCGGCCTGGACCGTGTGTCCGCCAGTCCGGCCGCGTTCGCGCTCGTCGTGCCCGGAAGTGGCGCGTAGCCGCTCGCACGCACGACGACCGTCGAGTTTCTGGCGTACAGCGCGAGAAAGTCGACGCTCGCGGCGCGTGACCCCGCGCGCGGCGGCAAGACCGCGGCTGCGGCGGGCTACGCGATCCCGACGCCGTCCGCGCCGGCCCGCTTGACGCCCTCCAAAGCCTCACCCGCCCGAGACACCACGGACTCACCCGCCTCACCCGCGACACCCACCGCCACACCCACGGAGACCGTCCGCCCGATCCGCAAGGGCGCCTGGGCGCGCAGTTCCCACCCGATGTGCTCCGCGGCCGACGTCCGGGCGGGGTCAAACGTCACGACGAACTCATCCGGCCCGACCCGGAAGGCCTGCGACCCCGGCGGCATCAACTCGCGCAGCAGGCCCGCGGTGGCGCGCAAGACGTCGTCCCCCGCCGCCTGGCCGCCGGCGTCGTTGATGTCCCCCAGGCGGTCCACGTCGACCAGCACCACACCCGAGCGGTCCGGGAGCGGCGGCAGGGCCGCATGCAAACCCGTCAGTGGGTCGCGCGAGACCCGCTCGCGCAGCTGGGAGATCATCGACGCCATGCGAAGGCCGCTCGCGGCCTGGAGCGCCAGCAACTCGAGCAGTTCGACGTCCTCGTTGACCGGGCGGCGGTTGCCGCGGTCGGCGACGACGATCAGGCCGAGCCGCTCGCCCGCGGCACTCAGCGGGAGCACGATCAGCGACCCGACGCCCGCGCGGCGCAGGACCTCGTGGCCGACGAACCCGCGGCCGGCGCTGTCACCCACGGTGTAGGACGACGTGCCCTCGTCCACCCACGACGCGATCGACGCGAGCTCCTCCGAGGCCAGTTGCGAGAACGCCACGCCGAAGGGACCCTCGGCGAGATGCGGGTAGAGCGCGCCGTGGCCGTCGGCCAGGGCGACCACGCCCGACTCGAAGCCCGAGAGCTCAAGCGCGGCCGACAGGGCCTCGCGGACGACGCCTTCGGGGTCCTCGGTGGAGGCCAGCCGCACCGCGGTCCGCGCCAAGCGCTGGGCGGGCGAGGACGCGCCGACCGCGCCGACCTCCTCCACCCGCGCCGACAAGAGTGCAGCGCAGCGCTCGATCTCGGCCACGGCGGTCGCGTCGATCGCCGTCACCGACTCGGCGTTCAGTACCCCGATGACGTGTCCGGCGACGACCAGCGGGAAGCAGACCTCGGCGCGCACGCCCGGGACGGCGGGCAGGTAGTCCGGCGCGTCGCCCACGTCGTGAACGATCGCGGCGTGCCCGGTGCGGAAGACCCGCCCGACGATGCCCGTGCTCGGCGCGAGCCCGTCGAAGACCTGCCAATAGCCGCGCACGGCGCGGCAGCGCAGCCGGCCCTCCTGCGCGAGGTAGACCGCGGGCAGCAGGCCGCGGCGGGCCAGATGGTCGACGATCGCTTCACTGGCGTCGCGTGCCGTGCAGGCCTTGTCGAGGTCGCGCTCGAGCCGGCCCGAGACCGCCACGCGACGCGCGGGCTCGGACTCACAAGCCGTCGCCTCCAGCGGCCACGCCTCGCCCGGGCGGCCGAAGAGCCAGCCCTGGCCGTAGTCGATCTCCATCGCCCGCAGCGCCTCGAGCTCTTCGACGCGCTCGACGCCCTCGGCGACCACGCGCGCGCCCACCTCGCGGGCGAAGGCGGCGGTCGCCCGCAGCACGGCCTCGCGGGTGGAGTCCAGGTCGACGCCCGCGACCATCCCGCGGGAGAGCTTGAGGAAGTCCGGCCGGATGTCGGCGACGTACTCCAAGGACGTGAAGCCCGCGCCCGCGTCGTCGACCGCGACCAGCGCGCCGCGGGCGATCCACGGCCGCAGCCGCTCGCGCAGCAGCGCGTGATTCAAGACGGTGTCCTGCTCGGTCAGCTCGATCACGAGCCGCGACGGCAGCTTGCCCGCCAGCTCGAGCAGCCCGGGATGGCCGAGCGCCTCGGGCGAGAGGTTCACCCACAGCAGCCGCCCGTGGGGCGGGACGCCGGCGGCGGCGATCGCCCGCCAGCACGCGACCTCGAGGTCGTCGCGCAGGCCGGCGCGGGCCGCGGCGGCGAGCGTCACATCCGGCGGAAGCGCGACCAGGCCCGGCGGCGTGGGAAAGCGCGCCAGGCCCTCGTACCCGATCGTCCCGAGGTCAGAGAGCCGGACGATCGGCTGGAACACGGCGCGGATCGCGCCGGGCTCGAGCAACACCCTGAAGTCGTCTGCGGCGCCCATCCTTTCGGGAGATCGGCCGCAAACGCATCATCTGTACCGCTCAGGAGGTCTGTTGGACATCTGTTGCCTCGGCGGCAGCCACCCACAGGTGGCCGTTTGCGACCCGCCGGGGCGTCTCGACGTCGGCCATGATGCGCTCAATGTCGTCGCGTTCCAGGACTTCTTGGCGCAGCAGGGCATTCGCGAGCTCGTTGAGGTGCGCGCGATGCGATGTCAGCAATTTGACCGCGCGGCGCATCGCCTCGTCGGCGAGGTGCTGCTGCTCGGCGTCGCGCAGCTCGCGCGTGCGATCGGAGACCGCGCCGCCCTCGGCGGCGAGCTGCAGCGCCGCGACCGAGGTGCCCATCGCCCACTCGTGGATCATCGCGCGGGAGATCTGCGCGACCTGCTTGAGGTCGTCCGACGCGCCGGTGGTGACCGCGCCGAAGACGAGCTGCTCGGCCGCGCGGCCGCCCAGCAGGACCGTCATCTGGTCCAGCAGCTCGGTCCGCGTCTTGAGGTAGCGGTCCTCTTCCGGGAAGTGGAGCATGTAGCCGAGCGCCGTGCCGCGGGGGACGATCGAGACCTTGTGGGTGCGGTCGACGCCCGGCAGAAGCTCTGAGCAGAGCGTGTGGCCCGACTCGTGGAAGGCGATCACGCGGCGCTCGTGCTCGGTCAGCCGCCGGCGGGACTGCATGCCGGCCACGACCCGCTCGAGCGAGCTGTTGAAGTCCTCCTGGTTGAGCGTGCTCCGGTGCCCGCGGGCGGCGGAGATCGCCGCTTCGTTGGCGATGTTCGCCAGGTCGGCGCCGGTCAGGCCCGCCGTGTGGCGCGCGATCGTCGCGAGGTCGACGTCGGCGACCGGCTTGTTGCGCGTGTGGACCTTCAGGATCGCCTCGCGGCCGTTGACGTCGGGCGCGCCGACGAGGATCTGGCGGTCCAGGCGACCGGGCCGCATCAACGCCGGGTCGAGCTTCTCGAGCAGGTTGGACGCCGCGATCACGACCAGCTCGTTGCTGCCGGCGAAGCCGTCCATCTCGACGAGCAGCTGGTTGAGCGTCTGTTCGCGCTCGGAGTTGTTGTCCGAGCCGCGGACGGCGCCGACGGCGTCGATCTCGTCGATGAAGACGATCGCCGGCGAGTGCTTGCGCGCCTCGCGGAACAGCCGGCGGATGCGCTTGGCACCAAGGCCGGAGTACATCTCGACGAAGCTCGACGCCGACTGGGCGAAGAACTGCGCGCCGGACTCGTTCGCGACGGCCTTGGCCAGCAGCGTCTTGCCCGTGCCGGGAGGACCGTGCAGGATGATCCCCTTGGGAACCTTGGCCCCGAGCGCCTTGAAGCGCTTCGGGTCGCGCAGGAAGTCGACGACCTCCTGCAGCTCCGCCTTCGCCTCGTCAGCACCCGCGACGTCGTCCCACTTGATCGAGACGCTGGAGTCCGGCTTGATCTCCTGCGGCTTGGTGCTCGGCATCATCCGGATCATCCGCCAGAGGAAGAAGACGATCAGGGTCATGAAGATCGACGGACCCCATGTCTGGATGAAGTCCTTGGTTTGGTCCCACAGGCTCATGTGGGACCAAGTATCGCCGCGCGTCCGGGTTTGGCTAGGGGGTCTGGACCCTAGTTCGAGTCCTCCACCCTCAGTATTTCGGCCAGAGCCGCGCGGCCCACTTCCAATTGGCGCTCGTCGGGCTCGCGGGTGCCGATCAGGCGCTGCAGCTCGTAGCCCGGCTTCTTGAGCGCCTTCGTGACCGGGGAGTCGGCATGGCGCTCGGTCCACGCGAACACCTCGACGGCCGCGGCGGTGGAGGCCAGCGCGACCGCTCCGCCCGTCACTGCGTTGGGACGGGCCGCCGCGCGCTTGAGCAGCAGGGTGCCCGCCAGGTTCGCGACCAGCATCGGCGCCATCAGGTGCGAGCCGCAGCGCTCGTGCTCCTTGAGCGCGTCCCGCGCGTCCTCGTCGTCGGCCTCGTAGGCGGCGATCGCCTTGTGCTCGACGCCGTGGTAGGCGGCCAGCTCCCCGCCGCGCAGGGCAAACAGCGCCGGGGTGAGGGCGATCAGCGACGACGCCAGCTCACCGGAAACACCGGGCGCGCGACGCCGCAGCAGCGTGCCGGCGATCGACGCGCCCGCGGCGACGCCGAGCACGCTCGGCTGCTCGAACGCCATCTTCGCTTCGGGCAGGCCCTTCTTGACCAGCGGGATGACCGCGAATGCCTCGCCGAGGCGGACGAGGCCGCGCACGCCGGGCACGTCGTCGGCGAAGCGCACCCGCGGCTTGGCGCCGGACGCGACCTTCACGTCACCCGCCTTGGTGCGAACGGCGGCCGCCCAGTGGGTCGGGCCGTGCACCAGCAGGCCGTTGCGCAGGGCCATCCCGCCGAGGCGCAGCTTGTCCTTGGGAACGGGCATCAGGTCAATAGCCTCCCGGGCAGGTCGTGAAAGAACGCGGCGGCGAAGCCGAGGTCGCGGATGTCGATGCGCTCGTCCTTGGCGTGCATCAGCGGCCAGGTCTCGTACACCGTCTGGTGGCGCTGGGGGAAGAAGCCGTAGGCGACGCAGTCCGGGAACGCCACCCGGAACCAGCGGCAGTCGGTGAACGCGGGCAGGACCGTGGGCACCGCCTCGGCGCCGGGATCGTTCTCGGAGAGCCAGCCGCCGATCGCGTCCATCAGCCGCGACTCGACCGGCGAGCGGTTGCCGGTCACCTCTTCGGTGAACGTGACCGGGAGGCTGTCGTCCTGCAGGACCTCCCGCGCGCGCTTGAGCGCCACGTCGGTGCCCATCCCGGGCGGGACGCGGCAGTCGACGCGCACCTGCGCGCGGGCCGGGATCACGTTGATCTTCGAGCCCGCCGAGACGATCGTCGGCGCGAACGTGACGCGCATGGCGGCGTCGAGCAGCGGAGCCAGCCGCGGCTCCACCGCGGCGATCCGCTCGAGCGCCGCCTTCGGGTGCTCCGGGTCCTCCCCGAGCGCGGCGACGAGCGCGCTCGTCGCCTCCATCAGGTCGTAGCGGGGACGGTTGGAGCCGAGCCGCGTGATCACCGGCGCGAGCTTGAGCAGCGCGTTCTCGGCCAGGCCGGGCACGGACGCGTGGGCGGCGGTGCCGGTGGTGTCGACGTTGAAGCGGAAGGTTCCCTTCTCGGCCACGCAGACGCCATACAGGCGGCGGTCGCCGTAGGGCATGACCGCGCCCGCGCCCTCGTTGAGCAGGAAGTCCACTCGCGAGAGGTCCGGCCGCTGCTCGGTGATCCACTTGGCGCCCAGTTCCCCGCCGGTCTCCTCGTCGGAGACCGCGATCACCTTCAGCGTGCCCTTGAAGCGCGCGCCCGAGCGGGCGAGATGGGCGGCCGCGACGGCCTCGGCGGCGGTCTGGTTCTTCATGTCGATCGTGCCGCGGCCGTAGAGGAAGCCGTCGCGCACCTCGCCGCCCCACGGGTCCTCGGTCCAGTCCTCGCTGTCGGCCAGCACCGTGTCCACATGGGAGAGGTAGCCCAGGACCGGGCCGTCTTCGCCCCCCTCGTATTTGGCGACGAGGTTGGGTCGCTCGGGCTCGGCGCCGTCGAGCTCGCACTCCAGCCCGGCGTCCGTGAGATAGCCCGCGAGCCACTCAAGGCATTCCCGCTCGTTGCCCGGCGGGTTGACGGTCTTGAAGCGGATCAGCTTCGCCAGGACCTCGGCGGTCTCGTCCTGCAGATCTTCGGCGAGCCCCATCGCTAGAGCGTAGTGGCGACCCCCGCGACCCCACCCGCCACGAGCACCCAGATCGGCGCTATCCGCAGCAGCGCGACGCCAGCCAGCGCCAGCACGACCCACTGCCACGCGTGCTCGAACGAGTCCAGCAGCGGGACCGCGGCGCCGAGGATCGCGCCCGCGGCGGCCGGGCCGGCGCCGTCGAGGAACGCGCGGACGTGCTTGGAGCCGCGCAGGCGCTCGAAGTGCGGCCCGCCGATCAGCACGAACGCGAAGCTCGGAGCGAAGGCGATCGCCGCCGCCACCAGGCCGCCGCCGAGCCCCGCGGCGCCGTAGCCGACGAACGCGACCGTGTGGACGACCGGGCCGGGCGTGATCTGCCCGTAGGCGACCGCGTTGGCGAAGGCCTGCGGGCTCATCCACGCGCTCGCGTCCTCGCGCATCAGCGGGATGATCACGTAGCCGCCGCCGTAGGACAGCGCGCCGACCTTGATCGAGAGCCAGACGAGCGCCGGCCAGACCGTGGACTGGAGCGTGTAGCGGCCCAGCGAGGCGAGGCCGCAGAGCAGCAGCACGGCGACCACGTAAGGCCCGAGGAACACCGCGCCCGCCGTTCCCGCGACGACGTAGACGAGCCCGCGCCGCGGGTCGATCAGCGCGATCCCCGCCTGCGCGACGACGGCCACGACCGCCGCCGCGGCGCCGGCGCCGAACCCGGCGATCCACGCCGGCGGCTCGCTGGAGAGCGACACCGCCGCGATCGCGAGCACCGCGATCAAGCCGGGCAGGATGAACGCGAGCCCGCCCACGACGGCCCCGGTCCGCCCCGCCACGCGCATCGCCGTGAAGATCGCCAGCTGCGTGCTGGCCGGGCCGGGCAACAGGCTGCAGGCGGCGAAGGCATCCTCGAACTCGCGCGTGTCGATCCACGCGCGTCGCTTCACCGTCAGATCGCGCAGCAGCGCGACGTGGGCGGGTGGCCCGCCGAAGCCGAGCACGCCGATCCGCCCCCACTCGCGCGCCACCGTGGTCAGGGACGCGAGGGGCACGCCGCATACTTAGCGCAATGGGACGGCTCTTCGACGTGCCCGACGAACCGGCCGGGCGCTCGGAGCCCCCGGCGGGCGACCTGCCGCTCGCCGCGCGCATGCGCCCGCGCACGCTGGAGGAGTTCGTCGGCCAGACCCACCTGCTCGGACCGTCGAGCGCGCTGCGCACCGCGATCCAGTCGGGCGAGCCGCACTCGATGATCCTCTACGGACCGCCCGGGACCGGCAAGACGACGCTCGCGCGGATGTCGGCCGAGTACGCCGACGCCGCCTTCGAGGAGCTGAGCGCGGTCGAGGCGGGGCGGGCGGAGGTGCGCGAAGTGATCGCCCGCGCTCGCGAACGACGCCGCAACGGCCGCCACACGATCTTCTTCCTCGACGAGATCCATCGCTTCAACAAGGCCCAGCAGGACGCGCTGCTGCCGGCCGTCGAGGAGGGCCTGGTCGTGCTGGTCGGCGCGACGACCGAGAACCCGTACTTCGAGGTCAACTCCGCCCTGATCTCCCGCGCGCAGGTCTATGAGCTGCACGAGCTCACGCAGGACGACATCGCGGGCCTGCTGCGGCGGGCGCTCGACGAGCTCGGGCGGACCGTGTCCGACGAGGTGATCGACTTCATCGCCGGGCGCTCCGGCGGGGACGCGCGGTCGTCGCTGAACGCGCTCGAGCTGGCGCTGGACACGTCCGCGCGCACCGGCCAGGAGGTCACCCTGGCCGACGCCGAGGACGCGATGCAGCGCAAGGCCGTCCGCTACGACAAGGGCGGCGACCAGCACTACGACTACATCTCGGCCTGGATCAAGTCCACCCGCGGGTCGGACCCGGACGCGTCGCTCTACTACCTCGCGGCGATGCTCGAGGGCGGCGAGGACGCGCGCTACATCGCGCGGCGGATGATCATCCTGGCCTCCGAGGACATCGGCAACGCCGCCCCGCAGGCGCTGCAGGTGGCGGTCGCGGCCGCGCACGCGGTCGAGCACGTCGGGCTGCCCGAGGCGCACTTCGCCCTCGCCCAGGCCGCGGTCTACCTCGCGCTCGCCCCGAAGTCCAACGCCGCGGGGATGGCGCTGTCCGCGGCGCGCGCGTACATCCGCGAGCACGGAGCCGCGCTGCCACCGTCCGCGTTGCGCGACGCCCACTACCCGGGCGCGAAGTCCCTCGGCCGCGGAAAGGGCTACGACTACCCGCACGATCACCCGGGCAACGTCAACGACCAGGAGCACCTGCCCGAAGGCCTCGAAGGCCTGCGCTTCTACGACCCGGGCGACACCGAGCCGACGATGCGCGAGCGGCTCAACGCCGCGCGCAGCGCGAGGCGCCGAGATGCGTGAAGTGGGCGCGAGGCGGGCCGGCGCGCGCGACGCGAGCGTCGACTTTCTCGAGTACAGCGCGAGAAACTCGACGCTCGCGGGCCGAGACGGCGCTCTGCCCCGGCCGCGGTGGGCGCGTGACTGACGCCGTCGAGATCCGCGCGCCCGCCAGCGGCGCACTGCTCGGGACGCTCGACCCGGTCGACCTCGCCGGCGCCGCGGCGGCGGCCAGGATGGCGCAGCCGCTGTGGTCGCTCGTGCCGGTCGCGTCCCGCGCGCGCTACATCCGGCGCACGGCGGTGGCGATGCTCGACGAGCTCGACGCCGTCGCGCTCAGGCTCGCGGACGAGACCGGCTGGCCGAAGAGCCACATCGTCCGCTCCGAGCTCCTGCCCACCGTCGAGGGTCTGCACCGGCTCGCCGCGGACGGGCCGCGGGCGCTCGCCGACCGGCGCCTCGCCTCGCGGGTGGCGCTGCTCGCGGGTCGCAGCACCCGCCTGATCCAATCGCCGGTGGGCGTCATCGGCCTGCGCGGCCCGTCGGCCTCGCCGTGGGCCGAGCCCGTCCTGGAGGCCGCTGCGGCGCTGCTCGCCGGAAATGCCGTGATCCTCGCCGCGGGGGCGCCGCTCGCCGCTCAGCGCCTGCGCCAGATCTTCCTGCGTGCCGGCCTTCCCGGCGAGCTTCTGACCACCGCCATGCCGCCCGCGCCCGGGCTCGAGGACCACTGCCGGCGCGTGCTCGACCTGCAGCCGCCCGCCCGGCTCGGGACCCTGCTCGTGCTCGAGGGCGCGCCGAGGGATCAGGTGGTCGAGGCCGCCCTGTGGGCCGCGTTCGCCGGATCGGGGCGTCACCCCGCCGCCGCGGGCCGGCTCGTGATGGTCGAGGGCGCCGTGGTCGGCCTCGTCGAGGCGCTGCGCGAGGGCGCCGCGCGCCTGAAGGTCGGCGACCCGCGAGCCGAGGACACCGACATCGGCCCGAGCGCGCCGGGCGTCTTCGCGACGCCGATGATCCTCGACGGCCTCACCGCCGAGGACCCGCGGTTCACCCGCCCGGATGGACTCACGCTGGCGGTCGTCGTGGTCCCGGACGCCGATACGGCCGTCCGCGTCGCCGCCCGCGACGGTCGCGCCGGCCCGATCTCCGTCTGGGCCCGTGACCGCTACAAGGGCGAGCGGGTCTCGCGCCGGCTGCCGTCGGAGACCACGTGGTTCGGCCGCCACGGGCTCTCGCCCACGGCGCCGGAGGTGCGAATCGCGCGCCACGTCGTTCCGCGCCAGCTCGAATGGCGCGCCGCCTGGGCCCCGGGGACGCCGCGGCTGCCGGTGCGCGACACGTCGTTCATGACCGCTGTGGCCGAAGCGCGCCACGGGCGGGAGTCGCGCCGCTGGCCGGCGTTGCGAGCGCTCGTGCGGTCCGCGCGCAACCGGTGAGTGGCGGCGGCCCCTCCGCTCGCACCACTCACCGTCGCGCACACACCCCTCTTACATGGACCCAGTGGTCCCCCTTGCCCGGCATTTTCCGTCTCGTCGGATGACCCCCGCAATGGAGATATGTCGAAGGGCGGCAGGGCTTCCATGCATCGAATGTCGGAAGCCGGGATCGCACATAGCCCCTAGGGTGGGATCATGGGTCGCAGTCCTGACGTCGTCGTGGTGGGCGCTGGCGTCGTGGGCGCCTCGTGCGCCTACTACCTGGCCGCGGCCGGCGTGTCCGTCCGGCTCTACGATCGCTCCTACGTCGCCTCCGGGAGCTCCGGCTCGTGCGAGGGCAATGTGCTCGCGTGGGACAAGGAGCTCGAGCGCGAATTGCCGCTCGCGCTTCGCTCCGGCGACCTCTGGCAGGGCCTCTCGGCCGAGCTGGACGACTTCGAGTACGACCGCAAGGGCAGCATCGTCGTCGCCGAGACCGAGGCCGAGTTGCTCGCCTGCGCCGAGCGCAACCGCGTGCTCGCGGGCCTGGGCGTCGAAGGCGAGGTGCTGGACGCGGACGCGCTGCGCCGCGAGGAGCCGTACGCCGCGCACGACCTCCCGGGCGGCGTCCTCTATCCGGCCGATGCGCAGCTGGAGCCGCGGCTGGCGACCGCCGCGCTCGTCCGCGGCGCCGTGCGCCTCGGGGCGGAGCTGGTCACCGACGTCACGGTGAAGGCGATCCTCCGCGGAGCCGACGGCCGCGCGACCGGCGTGGAGACGAGCTCCGGCCGCGTCGGCGCGGACATGGTCGTCATCGCCGCGGGCGTGTGGACGCCGAAGCTGCTCGAGACCGCGGGGTTGACCGTCCCGGTCACGCCGCGCAAGGGCCAGATCGTGGTGCTCGAACGCTCTCCCGTGGTCTTCCGCCGCAAGCTGAGCGAGGCGGGGTACGTCGCCGCCGTCGAGGCCGACGACGCCGCCCTGCAGATCGCGATGGTGGTCGAGTCGACCCCGTCCGGCACCGCGCTGCTCGGCAGTTCGAGACAGCACGTCGGCTTCGACCGCGAGGTCGAGCTGGGCGTCGCCGGCGCGATCGCCCGTCGCGCCGCCCGCTTCTTCCCGGTCCTCAACGACGCCCGCGCGCTGCGGGTGTACGCCGGCCTGCGCCCGCTGACGCCCGATCACGTGCCGATCATCGGCCCGTTCGCGGAGGCGCCGAACATCTGCGTCGCCACCGGGCACGAGGGTGCCGGCATCGGCCTCGCCCCCGCGACCGGCGAGCTCGTCGCGTTGTGGCACACCGGCGCGCCGAGCCCGGTGCCGATCGAGTGGTTCTCGCCGGACCGCTTCGCCCCGGTCGAGCTGGCCGCCTCGTGATCGAGGTGATCGTCGACGGGCGCGCGCTCACCGCGCCACGCGGGCAGAGCCTCGCCGCGGTGCTGCTCACCGCCGGCCAGGAGACCCTGCGCGACAGCCCCGCGGGCAACCCGCGCGGCCTCTACTGCGGGATCGGCGTGTGCCAGGAATGCCGCGTCGTGGTCGACGGGGTCGTCGTCCGCTCGTGCATCACCCCCGTGACCGCGGGCATGCGGGTCACGACGGGCCACACGTAGGGGCCGAGTCGCGACACCTGCCGGTCGGGTCCGGCCCCACTTCAGGCATCTGCCGGTTGGGCGCAAACCGGCGCCAGACATAGCGTTCCGCTCGGAGGAGCAACACCTCAACGGAGGGGGACAGATGAAGCAGCACATCGCGGCGCTGGCCGTGGTGACCGCGCTGGCGGCGGGAGCGCAGCCGGCGGCGGCGGCCGTGCCGGATCTCGAACGCACCTCGGCCACGGAGCTGGAGGCGAAGCTGACGGCGGGTGAGCTGACGTCGGTCGAGCTCACCAAGGCCTACATCGACCGCATCGCCGCGGTCAACCAGCGCGGCCCGGCGCTCAACGCCGTCCGCGCGCTCAACCCGAACGCGCTCAGAGAAGCGCGGGTCTCCGACCTCGCCCGCGCGACGCACAGCGTCCGCGGGCCGCTCGAAGGCCTGCCGGTCCTGCTCAAGGACAACATCGACGTCGCAGGGATGCCGACGACGGCGTCCTCGATCGTGCTCGAGCACTCGGTGCCCGACAAGGACGCGTTCGTCGTGCAGCGCCTGAAGGCCGCGGGTGCGGTGATCCTCGGCAAGGTCAACCTGACCGAGTTCGCCGCGTGGGTCTCCAACAACCAGTCCAGCGGCAACGGCTCGCTGCACGGGCAGGTGCTCAACCCGTACGACACCTCGACGGACCCGGGTGGGTCCAGCGCCGGTTCGGGCGTCGCCGCCGCGGCGGGCCTCGCCGCGCTGACGATCGGGTCGGACACCGAGGGCTCGATCCTCTCGCCCGCGACCCAGAACGGCGTCGTCGGCATCCGCCCGACCACGGGCTTGTGGAGTCGCACGGGCGTCGTGCCGATCTCCGAGTCGCAGGACACGCTCGGGCCACTCGTGCAGACCACGAGCGACGCGGCGCTGCTGCTCAACGCCCTGACCGCGGTCGACCCGGAGGACCCGCACACCGCGGAGACCGCGCCCGTCGTAGGGACGGACTACACGGCGGGCCTGAAGCCGGACGCCCTCCAGGGCGCGCGGATCGCCGTCACCAGCGGCGGCAGCGCACAGTACGCGGCCGCCAAGACCGCGCTCCAGAACCTCGGCGCGACGCTCGTGACGATCACCCTCCCGAACTTCCCCACCGCGCAGTCGCTGCAGACCCGCGAGTTCCGCCGCGACCTCAACCACTACCTCTCGCGGCTGCCCGCGAGCGCGCCGATCAAGAGCTACGACGAGGCCTACGCCTACTTCCACGACCATCCGGAAGAGGGCCTGAAGTACGGCGACTCGCGGTTCGGCCCGCCCGCGCAGTACCACCTCGAGAACCCCGACGAGGAGGCCGAGTACGAGGGCGTCAAGACGTTCGAGATCAACCGCGCGCGGACCTACCTCGACGGGCTGCTCAACGGTGTCGACGCCGTGCTGCAGACCCAGCTCGGGCTGATCTCGCCTGCCGCCTTCGCGGGCTACCCGATCGTCAGCGTCCCCGGCGGCTTCCCGGCCGACACCGGACGCCCGGTCAACATCACGTTCGTCGGCCGCCGCTTCTCCGAGGCGAAGCTGCTCGGCTACGCCTACGCGTACGAGCAGGCGACCAAGAACCGCAAGCCGGCGTCGGAGATCAACCCCGCGTCCTGGCGCTGCGTGCCCGGCACCGCCGCCTATGACCCGGTCGGCTGCGGCCCGTTCGCCGGCTTCGCCGGCCCGCTGACCGACGCGCTGATCGCGCCGGTGCTCGACCTCGAGCACCTGAGCATCAACGACATCCAGCGGCGCTTCGCCGCCGGGACCTTGACGAGCACGCAGCTCGTGAAGGCGTACCTGGACCGCATCCACTACGTCAACAACCAGGGGCCGGGCATCGACGCGGTCCGTGCGATCAACCCGGGCGCGCTGGCCGAAGCCGCGGCTCCGCGGCCGGGTCCGCTCTCCGGCATCCCGGTCCTCGTCAGTGACACCATCGACGTGGCGGGGATGCCGACCACCGGCGGTTCGCTGGCACTGAAGGACGTCGTGCCCACCAAGGACGCCGCGGTCGTGACGAAGCTCAAGGCGGCGGGCGCGATCATCCTCGGCAAGGTCAACGTGACCGAGCTCAACGGGATGGTGGCGACCGGCATGCCCGCGGGCTACGGCTCGCTGCACGGCCAGGTGCTCAACCCCTACGACGTGCGCACCTCGACCAACGGGTCCAGCGCGGGTGCGGTGGCGGCGGCCGCGGCCGGCCTGGCCGCGGCCACGATCGGGGTCGAGACCGACGAGACCACCTCCGGCACCAACAACGCGACCAACAGCGCGTCGATCTCGGCGCTGGCCCCCGCCGCGGCGACCGGCGTCGCCGCGTTCCGGCCCACGTTCGGCCTCGTCTCGCGGACCGGCGTGATGCCGGTCGCGCGCTCGCAGGACATCCCGGCCCCGGTGGGCAAGTCCGTGGCCGACATCGCCTCGGTCCTCTCCGGACTGGTCGGCCCCGACCCGGCGGACGCCACCACCGCGAACGCTCCCGCGGTCGCGCCGGACTACGCGGCGGGCCTGACCAAGGGCGCACTGGCGGGCAAGCGGATCGGCGTGATCGCGCCGACGAGCGGCAACTCGCTGACGCCGTTCACGGACGCGGTGGCCGACATCACCGCGCTCGGCGCGACGATCGTCCCGCTGACGGCGCCGAACCGCCCGACGACGGCGAAGATCGTCGACCGCGAGTTCAAGCGCGACCTGGACGCCTACCTGGCGCCTTACGGCAAGTCGACGGCGGACATCGTCGCCTTCAACGACGCCCACCCGCGCGACACGCTGAAGTTCGGCCAGGCGCGCCTGCGCGCGGCCGCCGCGATCAACCTCGGCGACCCCGCGACCGCGACGTCGTACGCCAACGACCTGGCGAACGGCCGGACGCTGTCGAAGGCGTACATCGACACGCTGCTGGCCAACGCCGGCGCGCCGGTGGACGCGATCCTCTCGCTGACCGCGACGATGGCGGAGGTCGGCACCCGCGCCGGCTACCCGCAGGTGTCGATCCCGGCCGGCTATGACGCGACCGCCCGCCGCCCGCAATCGATCTCGTTCACCGGCACCGCCGGCGACGACGCGAAGCTGCTCGGGTTCGGCTACGCGTTCGAGCGGGCCGCGCTCGTGCGCCAGACGCCGTCGGAGGTGATGCCGCAGACGTGGCACTGCATCGCGCCGATCGTCTACATCGACCGCACGAAGTCGTGCGGGCCGGGCGAGGTCGTCCCGGCCGACGCGGGCGGCGACGCGACCGTCGTGCCCGCCCCGGTGGGCGGCACGGTGGCGGCGACGCTGTCGCTGACGCTGGGCGCTCCGGCGAGCTTCGGGCCGTTCACGCCCGGCCTCGCGAAGGAGTACAGCGCCTCGACCACCGCGAACATCGTCAGCACCGCGCTCGACGCGACGCTGACGGTCAGCGATCCCGGCCACCTGATGAACGGGACGTTCGCGCTGCCGGAGCCGCTGCAGGTGAGCTTCAGCAAGTCCACCTGGGCCGCGCCGGTGTCCAACGACCCGGTGACGATCGCCTTCAAGCAGGCCGTGAAGGCGAGCGACGCGCTGCGAACGGGCGCCTACAGCAAGACGCTGACGTTCACGCTGAGCACTACGAATCCGTAGCTTCGGCCATCAGGAGGCCGAGCGGAATCGGACGGATCGGCTCCCGGGCGCTGAAGCGCTCGGGGGCCGGGACGCGCGCGGCGACGAGCCGCTCGCACACGCGGCCCTGACACGGTCCCTGCCCGCAGCGGGTGACGACCTTCAGGGCCGAGAGGGTGGTGGCGCCGCCGGCGACGGCGGCGTCGACCGCGCCCGCGGTCACGTCCTCGCAGCGGCAGAGCGTCGTGTCCGCGTCGACCAGCGTTCGCAGGCCGGGCCGCGGATCGAAGAGATCGGCGAGGATGCCGGCGAAGTTCGCGAGTTTGGCGCGGCGGGCGCGGAGCGGAGCGAGGTCGACCGCGGGCCGCGCCGGCACGACGCCGTTGGGCCGCGCGCCGTCGGCCTTCGCGGCGCCGAAGCGGCCCGTTGCGCCGGCCAGCGGCCCGGCGTGGCCGTCGACGCCCGCCGTCCCGGGGCTCGCGGCGTGGGCCGCGGCGGTATACCCCGCGAGTTCGCCCTCGGCCAGCGCGAGGTCGGCGCCACCGATCCCCGTCGCCTCGCCCGCCACGAACACGCCCTTGACCGACGTCTGCATGTCCTCGTTGTGGGCGACCGCGTCACCCGCCAGCTCGCAGCCCAGGGCGCGCGCCAGGTCGACGGACGGGAGGAAGCCGTAGGCCGTGCAGACCGCGTCGACCTCGAAGGTCTTCTCGGCGCCGGTGGGCGCCCAGTCCGGCCCCGCCTCGGCGATGGTCGCGGTTCGCACGCGCCCCTCGCCTGAAGCGCGCACGATGACGTGCCCCCACACGATCTTGCGGACCCGCGTGCGGTACTTGGCGTAATCGACGAGCCGCGCCGGATGGGCGGCCATCCGCGGCCCCACGCCCACCCACTCGCGTCGCCGCGTCGCCTCGGCGACGGCCACGATCTCCGCGCCCAGCGAAGCCAGTTGCGCTGCCACGGGGAGCAAGAAGGGTCCCGCACCCGCCAGGAGCACCCGTTTGCCCGGGAGCACGCCCTGGCCCTTCGCCAACGCCTGGGCGCCGCCCGCGGTCATCACCCCCGGGAGTGTCCAACCCGGAAAGGCGACCGGGCGGTCGTAGGCGCCGGTGCAGAGCACGATCGCGCGAGCGCGGACCCGCGAAGGCCCGTCGCCGGTGAGCATCAGCACGCCGGGCTCCGGCGTGCCCCACACGGAGCGGCCCGCGAGCAGCTCGGCGCCGGAGGCCGTGAACTCGGCCACCTGCGCGCGCGCCTCAGGCGGAAGCGATTTCGGCGCGGAAGCGCCGACCTCGTCGAAGCGACGTCGCCAGATCTGGCCTCCGGGCGCGGCGTACTCGTCGATCACGACGACCGACGACCCTGCCCTGCGGGCGGCGATGGCAGCGGCCATCCCCGCCGGCCCGCCGCCGACAATGGCGACGTCGACCTGCTTCTCCTCGCTCACCGGACGAGCCTACGTCCGGTCCGAGAGCCGACCAATCGCCAAATGTCGAGGGTTCGGCGCCCGCGGTTCCGAGATGTGCCGGAACTCAGCGGGTGCTGAAGGTGAGGCGCCAGTCGTCGCGGCTTTCGCCGTCGATCGTGAATCGCCACTCGTACCGGCTCCCCGACGCGAGCGGGAGCGGGCTGAGGTTCAGCGCGACCGGCATCGCGATCGGCGCGCCGTGAGGGGTGCCCGGCGGGCGCCCGACCTCGAACTCGCCGCCCATGACGATCGCGGTCTCGCCGCCCTCGCCGTCGGGGGTCATGACCGGGTAGCCGTCGCTGTCGACGAGCTCCAGGCGCCACTCGAGCCGCCGGTTGGTCTGATCCCACGGCACCTCGACGAGGAGCGCGATCGCCGACGGAGCGGGTGGCCCGGTGACGCTCCACCCACCGCCGAGGATGTGCAGCTTGCCCTCGGAGACCTGGGCCGCGTCGGCCAGCAACAGAGTCACTTTCATGCGACGGCAAGCATCGCAGAGCGAGATTCAGCGCTGGACAAGGCGCTTGAGCTCGGTGTCGAGGACGTCGGTCGTGACGCCGCCCGTCCACCCGCGCTCGAGCTTGCCGCCGGGGGCGATCAGCACCACCGCCGGTGGCTGACGGACCGCGTAGCGGCGCCACATGTCCTGCCCGCCGTCGATCGCCACCGGATAGGTCACGTCGTGCGCGTCGAGCCAGGACTTGACCGCCGGTGCCTTGTCCTGCGCGCCCACGCCGACGAACGTGACGACGTCGCGGTAGCGCTTGACCAGCGGGGCCAGCCGGTCCTGCTGCGCCGCGCAGCGGCTGCACCACGAGGCGAAGAAGAACACGACCACCGGCCGGTCGCCCCAGAGCTTGGCGGCCTGCACCGGCGTGCCGTCGAGGAGCTTGAGCGAGAACGGCGGGGCCTGTGCCTTTGAGGTCGCGGCCGCGAAGCGCACGCCCGACGGCAGCGGACCCGGAAGCGTCGCCCGCCCGCCGTCATGTGACAGGGCGGCCCCGCCGCAGCCGGCCAACAGCAGCACCATGCAGAGGCAGACGACCCGCCTCACCCGATCACCGCCGTCGCCTTGCCGTCCTTGAACGCGAGCGGGACCGGATCGCCCTCGGGGAGGACGAGTCGGTACCGAGCGCTCGTCGCCAGGTCGGCGTGCAGCTCGAAACGGCAGAAGGTCGGGACGCGAGGCACACCCGGATCATGATTGAGCGCGGCGATCGCCTTGCCCTCGGGCAGCTCGCCCCGCAGGACCGTCTTCCCGCCGGCGTCCTCGATCCGGAACGCCGCGGTGGCGTGCGCGTACAGGTACGGCTCGCCGCCGGCACAGGGCTCGCCGAGCTCGCGCAACACGCCGTCGGGCACGACCACCGCCACGTTCGGCGGCGGCGCGTGCCCGGAGGAGGCGCCGCCGCCGCAGCTGGAGAGCGCTGCGGCGGCGGCGATCACGACGACCAGAGGGCTACGGAGTGGTCGTCGAGAGCGTGAACGTGAGGGTCTTGCTGTACGCACCCGTACGCAGCGCGTCCGTCGCGCCGATGTGCTGTCGGAACGTGATCGTGGAGAGGTCGTTGGATGCCGGCCCGCTCCACGTCGACTTCGAGAACTCCACCCGCAGCGCCTCGGGCAGCGAGAACGCGCCGTTGGTGAGGTGGCCGGGATCGCTCACGCTGAGCGTCGCGTCACCCGCGGTCGAGGTGACCGTGGCGGGGGTCGACGCGGCGTAGTCCTTGTCGACGCCCGGCTGGAACGGAGCGAACGCGGCCGGTCCACCCAGCGTCAGCGACAGCGTCGCCGGCACCGAGCCACCCACGGTCCCGCCGGTCTGCGCCTGCGCGCAGGTGGCGGTGGCGGTCTTCGACGGATCGCTCACCGACGTCGCGGTCAGCGTCACCGTGTTGCCCGGCTCCGCCGCCGAGGCGTGGGAGACGTAGACCGGCACGTCGATGCTCTCGCCGAACTTCGCGGTGGCGAGCGCGTTGCGCAGGTCCGCCGACCAGCCCTGGCCGGAGGCCGAGGCGGACAGGCGGTAGATGTCGTTGTTCAGCGATGCCGTCTCGTCCTGCGGGTGCAGGGCGGGGTCGGTCGTCGCGGCGGCGCCGGTGTTGGTGAGCTTGAACGTGCAGGTGTTCAGCGCGTCACCGGCCTCGGTGGCCACCGAGACGCCGCGCTTCTGCGGGCCGGCGCCGGTCGTGTTCTGGACGCCCACGTGGTAGTGCAGGATGCCGCGGGCGTCCGTGTACTTGTCGATCACGTAGAAGTGCAGGTTGTTGGCCGCGTCGACGTACTCCGCGGACGAGCCCGAGTTGGTCCCCGCGTGGAACAGCGCGTCGTTGAGCTGCCGGTAGTCGGCCACCGTGCGCATGACGGGGGTGCCGTCGGGCTTGTAGTAGTCGACCTGGTTCATGTCCTCGGGGTGCGCGTCCTCGACCCAGGTGAAGCAGTTGTAGCCGCACTGGGAGCCCTCGGTGCCGCGCGTCGCGCCCGACGCCCAGGCCTTGTTCTTGGCGATCAGGACGCCGTTGTCGGGCTCGAAGGAGCCGTAGCCGACGCGCTGGACGGTCTCGAGCGAGTAGTTCGTCCACTGGCCGCTCGGCCCACCGCCGTCGCACGTCGGGTTGGTGTTGATGTCACACGTCGGCTCCTTGTCGACCGGCGCCGACCCGTCCAGGAACACCTGGATGCCGGAGCGGATGCCGGTGGCCTGGGGCTCGGCGTTGACCGCGCGGGCGACGACATCCGCCACCGCCAGACCGGACTGCGCGAGCCCGTTGCGGTTGACGCGCAGCACCTGCGAGTTGGGCACGAAGCCCATGCCGACCTTGGAGCGCAGCGTGTGTTCCGCGCCCATCGAGGCGCCGTACTGCGCCGGCACCTCCCAGCGGTTGTGCGGGCCGCCGGGCCCGTTGAAGGACCCGCGGTCCATCATGTCCCAGGTCCCGGAACCCACGCGGTGGTACGGCGTGACGTAGGGATTGTTGTTGTTGTCGCCGACCGAGAAGATGTTGTGGCTGATCTCGTGGGTGATCGTGCCCGAGCTCTCGCCCTGGCGGATGCTCGACTCGCCCCACTGCTGCTCGCCCGCGAACCACGAGGTCCAGTCGACGTAGCGACTGGCCACCCAGTTGGGCTTCTTCGGATTCGGGTTGCCCCAGACGGCGTGCGGGATGTCTTCCTTGTTCTGGAACATCATCTCGCCGAACTCCTGCCAGACCGAGGTCTCGTCATAGCCGGCGTAGACGAACAGGTGGATCGTCGACCCGCAGTTGGTCGCCGCGCAGCCGGTGTCCGCGTTCCAGAGGGCGTTGGCGTCGGTGTTGAAGTTCGTGTTGACGCAGTCCTGGACGGTGGCGCCGTTGGCGACCGTGATCGGCACGCTGACCGTGATGTGAGTGGCGTCCGGGATCGCGGTGACCGTCTTGGTACCTGACGGTGTGACCGCGCTGAACGTGATCACGTCGCCGACGTAGAAGAACGCCGAGTCGTCGACCGTGATCGTCTGCGTGGCCGTCTGCGCGCCCGTGACGGTGGTCGCGGCCGGGCAGCCGTTGCCCGTCGGCTTGCCCTGCTGGCCGATGTCGTTGACGCCGTACTGGTAGAGCTTCTTCGGCATCCGGTAGGGGCCGTACGTCTTGATGTCGGTGATGCCGACCTTGCCGCCGCTCTGCTCCATCCAGTAGCCGTTGATCGTGTGGCCGTGGTTGAGCGCGCTCGGCTTGTTGTAGAAATCGGCGTAGAACTTCGGGACGTCCGCCCGCGGGACCGGATCGATCTGCGGGTTGCCGAAGGGATCGCTCTTCTTGGGCTGGGTAATGACGAACGGCTGGTCGTCGAAGTCGAACGCGACGAGCGAGATCGTCACCTTCTTGCTCGTCGGGACCGCGCCGTTGGTCGCCCAGTCGACGCCTGGGATCGGCTTGAAATCGTCGAACGTCATGTTCTGCTGATCCTCGACCTGCTGCGGATCGAGCGGTGGTACCGCGGCCGATGCGGCCGCGGGCGCAGCGAAACCGGCGACGAGCGCAATGCCCAACGCAGCCTGGCGACAAAGACGGAACCTCGGCACGACACCTCCTGGAAGTGCTTCCTCTACGACCCTGAAGCAAACCTACGTGTCGTCGGACTTCTCGCGCATCCGTCACGTGCCAGAAGTCCAGAGCGCCGTGGACGACCGCTGTCGCACCCGCCGCGACCCGACATGGGCCGCGGCGGAAAGCGAGATGAGAAGCTCCTACGGCGTTGTAGTGCTGAGCGTGAACGTCAGCGTCTTCGTGTACGCGCCGGTGCGCAGCGCGTCCGTCGCGCCGATGTGCTGGCGGAACGTGATCGTCGAGCTGTCGTTGGAGGCCGGACCCGTCCAGACCGCCTTGGAGAACTCGACCCGCAGCGCCTGCGGCAGCGAGAACGTGCCGTTCGTCAGGTGGCCCGGATCGCTGACGGCCAGTGCGGCGTCACCGGCGCTCGAGGTGATCGTGGCCGTGGTCGACGCGGCGTAGTCCTTCGCCACGCCCGGCGTGAACGCGCCGAACGTCGCCGGTGCGCCGAGCGTGAGGGCCAGCGTCGCCGGGACTGAGCCGCCGACGGTTCCGGCCGCGTCGCTCGCGAAGGTGATCGCCGGCGCCGCCTTGGTCGCCCACGCGGTCGCGCCGGCGGCGTTGATCGCCGTCACCCGGCACCAGACGACCTTGCCGAGATCCGCGCTGGAGGGCGTGTAGGTCGCCCCCGTGGCGACCTTGACGTTGCCCATCTGCTCGTCGGTCGGCGCGTCGTTGACCGGCGGGTTGGAGCGGATCCAGTCGATCACGTACGCCTGGTTGGCGTCGACATTGCTCCACGTGCCCGTGGTGCAGGTCAGGGGGCGACCCGTGAACCCGTCGCCGGCCACGACCGGCGCCGCCGTGTTCTTCGGCGTTGCGGCCAGCTCCTTCACCCGGACGTCGCGGTACTCGACGACGTCGCCGTCCTGATGGTCCTGCAGGCCGATGTAGCCGCTGGCGAGCTGGCGGGCCATCGTCGGCGGGTCACCCAGACCGCGCGACGGGAAGCTCATCGGGACCGCTCCGTCCCACTGGTTGATCACCTTGCCGTCGACGAGGACCGTGTACTGCTGGCCGACGGTGCGGACCTCCATCGTGTGCCACGCGCCGAGGGCGGGGTAGCGCTCGACCGCGTTCGAGCGCTGTGCGTCGAGGTCGGCGAAGCCATAGACGGAGCCGGTCTTGCGCGGGTCGAGGTCGCCGCCGTCCGGCGAGTCGTTGATCTGGACCTCCTCGCCGCAGACCACCGGGACCCAGGTGGGCGCCCACTCGGCCGGGATGAGCGAAGGGATGGCCCGCTGGCAGCTCGTCTGCAGGCCGAGATCGCTCGACGCCGGGTCGCTCTGGTAGTGCTTGGCCGGCGGGAACGGACCGCTCGCGCCCGCCCAGTCGTACGCCCAGGACGTGGGCGTCTGCGCCGCCGGCGTCCGCGGGTCCGGGAAGCGCACCAGCACGCCGCCGTTCGAGTAACCCGGCGCCGTGCGCGCGTCGCGGTACTCGACCTTCAGCGACATGTCGCCGAACGACTTGACCGTGTACCAGCGCATCCCGAACCCCGACGAGGTCCGCATCGTGCCGTCGGCCTGCAGCGCGATGTTGCCGCCGCCGACCTGCGCCCACTTGTCGAACGAGGCGTCCGACCCGGTCGGAGTGCCATCGAAGATCGTCGTGTACCCCGGCTCGGCGTGCGCGACGCCCGGCGCCGCCGCCAGCGCGAGCGCCACGCCCACCGCCAACCCAACTTGCTTGATCCGCAACACGGAACGTCTCCTCATGACAGACCCGACTTACTAACCTGTCAGACCCTACTTACGGAACCGTCAGACCGTCAACCCGCAATAGTCTTGTCGCGAGATGGCCAAGACCTTCACGACCCCGCAGGGCCAGGTGACGCGCGACCGCATCCTCGAGGTGGCGATCGGCGTGTTCGCCGGCCGCGGCTTCCGCAGCGTCTCGATCGACGCGATCGCCGCCGAGGCCGGGGTGTCCCGCCAGGGTCTGCTGTACCACTTCCCCAGCAAGACCGAGCTGCTCGTCGCGGCGCTCGACCAGCACGAGCAGGACAACGCGGAGACGGTCGTCAAGCTCTTCGAGGACAACGACCGCGTGCTGGTGGCGACGATGCGCGCCTATGTGCGCGCGAGTGCCCCGAACCGGGGTCTGATCCGCATGCTGCTGGTGCTGGCGGCCGAGGCCATGGACGCCGAGCATCCGGCGCACGACCACTTCGTCGAGCGCTACCGCGCCCTGCGCGGGGACCTCACCCGGTTGATCGCCGCCGAGCAGGCGGCCGGGCGCGTGATTGACGCGTTGCCGCCGCACCGCCTCGCCGCGGTCGTCATCGCGGTGCTGGACGGCCTGCAGCTCCAGGAGTACCTGGACGAGGGCTCGATCGAGCTCGAGGAGACCTACGCCGATCTGATCGCCCTCTTCCTCAACCCCGCGGAGACGCCGCCGGCCGCGTGAGCGCGACCGGCGGCGGCGTCCGTCCGGCTACGGAGTCGTCGTGCTGAGCGTGAACGTCAGCGTCTTGGCGTACGCCCCGGTGCGCAGGGCCTCATTGGCGCCGATCGTCTGGCGGAAGCCGACGGTGACGGCGTCGTTGGAGACCGGGCCGCTGTAGGCGAGCACCGGCGCGGTGGTACCGCCGACCGGCGTGTAGTCGCCACCCGTGCCGGCGCCGCTGGACGCCTTCACGGTGATCGGCGTGGCGAGCGTGAACGTCCCGTTGACCAGCTTGCCGGGGTTCGCAGTGCTCGGATCGGCCACGCTGAGCGCGGCGTCACCGGCCGTCGAGGTGACGGTCGCGGCCATCGTGGCGGTGTAGTCGCGAGCGACGCCCGGGGTGAAGGGGCCGAAGTTCGCGGGCGTGCCGGTGGTGAGTGCCAGCGTCGCGGGCACCGTGCCGCCGACGCTCGCGTCGGAGCAACTCGCCGACACGCTCTTGCTCGGATCGCTCTCCGACGTCGCCTGCAGCGTGACCGAGCCGGCGCCGGCGCCCTTGGTGACGTAGACCGGCACCTGGATCGTCTCACCGAACTTCGCCGTGGCGAGCGCGTTCTTCAGCTGCGCCGACCAACCCGCGCCGTTCGCCGTGGCCGAGAGGCGGTACACGTCGGAGCCGAGGAACGCGGAGGCGTCCTGCGGATGGACGTTGGGCGTCGCCGCCGCCGCGCCCGTGTTGGTGAGCCCGAACGTGCACGTGGCGAAGCCGTCGGCGGTGCCGGGCGTGGGCGTCGAGAGCTTGACCCCGCGGGTCTGCGGGCCCGCGCCGTCCAGCGACTTGACGGCGACCTTGTAGTGCACGACGCCCGCGGCGTCCTTGCGGACGTCGAGGATGTAGAAGTGCAGGCGGTTCGCGGTGTCCTCGTACTCGTACGAGGTGCCCGAGTTGGTGCCCGCGTTGAACGTCGCGTCGTTGAGCTGGCGCGGGTCGGCGATCGTGACCTTCTGCGGCGTGCCGTCCGGCTTGACGAAGTCCAGGCGGTTGATGTCCTCCGGGTGCGCGTCGATGATCCAGACGAAGCACGAGTAGGTGCCGCAGGAGGAGTTGTTGTCCTTGGTCTTGGAGATCAGCACGCCCTGGGCGGGCGTGAACGAGTCCGCGCCGATCCGCTGCACGACCTCGATCGTGTAGTGGTTCCAGGTGTTGGTGGTGGTGCCGTTCGGGCCTGAGCGGACGCCGTCGCAGAGCGGGTTGGTGTTCCAGTCGCACGGCGCGGTCTTGTCGCCGCCGTCGAGCGTGACCTGCACGCCGCCGGCGTTCGGGCCGGGCTCGACCTCGCGCGCGGTGACCTCGCTCACGGCCAGGCCGGTCTGTGCGAGCCCGTTGCGGTTCAACCGCAACAGCTCGCTGTCGTCGAGGAAGTTGAGCTTTCGCTTGTTGCGCACGTTGTGCATCGCGCCGAGCGAGCCGCCCTGCGTGGGCGGGATCTGCCAGCGGGTGTGGGTGCCGCCGGGGCCGTTGAAGGAGCCGCGGCTGAGCATGTCCCAGATGCCCGTGGCGGCGCGCTGCTGGACCTCGCCGAACGGGTTGTTGTAGTTGTCCGGGATGCTCAGGTTGTGCGAGAGCTCGTGGGCGTAGGTCGCCATGCCGGAGCTCTCAGCCTCGGTCGAGCTGTTGCCCGACGCGCTCGGCCAGACGTTGGACCGCGCGACCCACGAGGTCCACGGCACGTAGCGCGAGGAGGCCCAGTTGGCGAGCGTCGGATCGAGCGCCTTCGGCCCGAAGGCGTCCGGGATCGAGTTCTCGTTGAGGAACTTGCCGTTGCCGAACTCCTGCCAGGTCGAGCTCTGATCCTGGCCGGCGGAGACCCAGAAGATGTTGTCGAAGGACGCGACGGTCGCCGCGCCCACGTCGGCGGTCCACTTGGCCCGCAGCTCGGAGCTGAAGTTCTTCCCGCACGGCGTGACCGTGGCCGTCGGGCAGTTCGTGGTCGGCGCCCAGTACTGGTAGTCCTTGAAGTCCATCGCGTACGGGCCGAACGGGGTGACGTCGACGCCGTACTTGCCGAAGGAGTCCTCCATCCAGTACCGGTTCATGGTCTGGAAGTTGTTCAGCGCCTGCGGCTTGTTGAGGAAGTCGGCGTAGAAGCGGCCGACGTCCGCCCGCGGCACGTTGGCGGCGGTCGCCTGCGGGTTGCCGAAGATCGTCGATCCGGGCGCCTGCGTCACGTAGAACGGCCGGTTCGGGAAGTCGCCGAGGACCAGCGCGACCTTCCACTTCTTGACCGTCGGCTGCACCGCCGGGTCCTGGTAGTTCGTGTTGGGGATCGGCTTGTAGTCGCCCCAACTCATGTCGTACTGGTCCTGCACCTGCTGCTTGTCCAGCGGCTGCAGCGTCTGTGCGTGCGCTCCCGGCGCCACACACGCGAAAGCCAGCGTCGCGACGACGCCGGCGGTCCGGCACTTGCCCATCGAACCCCCCTTGATTGATGGCGGGGCGCCGGCCGGAGCCGGCGCCCCGATTACAGCCCTACGGTGTGGTCGTGCTGAGCGTGAACGTCAGCGTCTTGGCGTACGCCCCGGTGCGCAGGGCGTCGACGGCGTTGACCCGCTGAGCGAAGTCCACGGTCACGGCGTCATTGGACGCCGGAGCGGCCCACGTGAGCACGGTCGCCGGAAGCGGCGCGAGCGCCGAGCCCGGGTTGGTGGCCGTGCGCGCCTTGACCTGCAGCGCTTGCGGCAGGGCGAAGGCCCCGTTGACCAGGTGGCCAGAGTTCGCCGAGCTCGGGTCGGCCACGGAGAGCGCGGCGTCACCGGCGGTGGAGATCACGTTGGCCGTGGTCGAGGCCGTGTAGTCCTTCGTCGCGCCCGGCGTGAACGCACCGAACGCGGCCGGCGTGCCGAGCGTCAGCGCCAGCGTCGCCGGCACCGTGCCGCCGACGTCGCCCTGGACGCACACGCCGACGGCCGACTTCGACGGATCGCTCTCCGACGTCGCCCGCAGCGTCACGCTGCCGTTGCCGCCCTGGAAGTACACCGGGATCTGCGCCGACTGCCCGGCCTTGATCGCGGCGATCGCGTTGGTCAGGTGCACCTGCACGCCGTTGCTCGCCGTCGCCGAGAGCCGGTAGACGTCCGAGCTGACGTACGGGTTCGGGTCGTCCAGCGGTGACGCCGGCGCGGTGACCGGCTTGGTCACGCCGGTGTTGTTGACCGTGAACGTGCACGTGCTGACGCCGGCCGGGTTCAGGAGCGCGGTCGGCGCGCCGACCGTGACACCGCGGGTGTGCGGGCCCGCGCCGTCGAGGTTGCGGACCGCGACGTCATAGGACTGCACGCCTTGCGCGTCGCGCTGCACGTTGAGGACGTAGAAGTGCAGGCGGTTGGCGGTGTCCTCGAACTCGTACTGCGAGCCCGAGTTCGTCCCGGCGTGGAACAGCGCGTCGTTGAGCTGGCGGTAGTCGCCGATCGTCCGCATGACGGGCGTCTTCGTGCGCGGACGCAGGAAGTCGACCTTGTTCATGTCCTCCGGGTGGGCGTCGATCGTCCACGAGAAGCAGCTGTAGCCGCAGCCGTTGGACGAGTTGTTCTTGTTCTTCTGGATCAGGACGCCGCTGTCGGGCGTCATCGAGTCCTCGCCGATCCGCTGCACGGTCTCGAGCGTGTAGTACTGCCAGCCGGTGCCGGCGCACAGCGGGTTGGTGTTGGTGTCGCAGGCCGGCGTCTTGTCGATCGGCGCCGCGCCGTCGAGGTCGAGCTTGATGCCCGCCAGCGAGCCGTCGGTACCGGGGTCGACGGTGCGCGCCTTGACCCGCATCGTCTGCACGCCGGAGGCGGCGAGCCCGCTGCGGGTGACGCGGTGCACGTCGGCCTCGTCGAGCCAGTTGTTCTTCAGGCGGGTCCACAGCGTCATCCCCGCCTCCATCGCGCCGCCCTGGGTGACGGGGACCAGCCAGCGCTTGTGCGGGCCGCCGGGGCCGTTGAACGAGCCGCGGTCGAGGATGTCCCACGGGCCCGAGCCGACGCGGTGATACGGCGTCGCGTACGGGTTGTTGTTGTTGTCGGGCAGGCCGAAGGTGTGGACGATCTCATGCGTGATCGTGCCCGAGCTCTCGCCCTGGCGGATCGAGGAGAGACCCCACTGCTGGGCGCCCGCGCGCCACGAGGTCCAAGGCACGTAGCGGTTCGTGACCCAGTTCGGGAGCAAGGGGTCCGGCGGGCCCCACTCGTCCGGGACCTCCTCCTTGGTCTCGAACTTCATCTCGCCGAACTCCTGCCAGATCGTCGTCTCGTCGTAGCCCGCGTAGACGCGCAGGACGAGGTCGAACTGCGAGCGGATGTTCGCGCCCTGATCGGCCGTCCACAGCGTGTCGACGTCGCGATCCATGTTGCCGTTGCAGGTGTGCCCCGCCGGGCAGCCGCTCTGCTGGTTGAACTCGTTGAGGCCGTACTCGTAGAGCGGGCGCGGCATCAGGTAGGGGCCGAACGGCGTGAAGCTCATGCCGATCCGCCCGTGCGTCTGCTCCATCCAGTACTCGTTGACCGTGTGCCCGTTGTTGAGGGCGCTGGGCAGGCCATCGAAGTCTGCATAAAAACGAGGTACATCCGCGCGGGCGACCGGTTGTGTCTGCGGGTTGCCGAACGGATCGGTGCCCTTGGGCTGCGTGATCACGAACGGCTGGTCGGTGAAGTCCACCGCGACCACGGCGATCTTGAGCTTGCGGACCGACGGCACGAGCGTCGGGTCGGCCCAGTTCGTCCCCGGGACCGGCTTGTAGTCGCCCCAGGTCATGTCGTCCTGATCCTGGACGACCTGCTTGTCGATGGGCGGCGGGAAGTCCGCCGCCCATGCCCCTCCTGGCCAGGCCAATACCGCGCCCGCCAGTACGACACCCAGTCCAACCCTCATGGAGCCCCTCCCCGTAGCGGTCTCTCATGAAGCCTTCCGGACCGCTGCCGTGCTGTCTTTCGGCAGACGGCAGAAGTCCGGACGTGGGGGTCCGACTAGTGTCGGATGAGCGTTCTACTCCGGTTTATAGAGCAGACAGGCGACCCTGGAGCCGTCCGTGTCGTAAAGCTCGGGGTCGATCCCGGGCTCGAACGTCACGCGCACGCCGTGCGTCTCGGGCTGGATGTCCTTGACGCCCTTCCACAGCGGCTCGTCGGGGTCCTCGGCCCGGATCTCTTCGAGCATCTTCACGAGCTCGCTCGGGTCGCGACCCGAGCCGGCCGGAACGACCGCCTCGTGGCCGATCTCGAGCTTCTCGAGATCGCCGAACAGCCCGCGCTCGGTCGTGTAGGCCTCTTCGCCCGCGTTCGTCCAGCGCTCATCGAGGATCGAGCGCAGGTCGCGCGTCTCCCAGCCGCAGGGGCCGAACGCCTTCGGGCAGCGCGGGTGAAACGAGCAGCCCAGCGGCGGCGCGGCCGCGTCGGGCACCTCGCCGCGCGGAAGGTCGCGCGGGAGCGCCTTCGTCGGATCGGGCTCCGGGATCGCCCGGATCAGCGCCTGGGTGTACGGGTGCTTGGGATCGTTGAAGATCTGCTCGACGGTCCCGATCTCCACGATCCGGCCGAGGTACATGATCGCCACGCGGTCGCAGAAGAACTTGGCGCTCGCCAGGTCGTGCGTGACGTAGACGTACGTCAGCCCGAGCCGCTTCTTGAGATCGATCATCAGGTCGAGGATCTTCGCCCGGACGCTCATGTCGAGCATCGAGATCGGCTCGTCCGCGACGACCAGGTCGGGGCTGGTGATGATCGCCCGCGCGATCGCGGCGCGCTGCTTCTGGCCGCCGGAGAGGTCGCCCGGCAGCCGGTAGGAGAACTGGTCGACCGGGGACAGGTTCACCAGCTCGAGGACCTCGCGGACCTTCGCCTTGGTCTCGGCGGCGCCGCTGGTCAGCTTGTGGATCTGCAGCGGGTGCGCGAGCGCGGTCTCCAGGGTCATGCCCGGGTTCAGCGAAGCGTGCGGGTCCTGGAAGACCATCTGCAGGTGGCGGCGCTTGGGTCGCAGCTGGCGTTCCGGCAGCCCGGCGAGCTCCTCACCGCGCAGCTTCACGCTTCCGCCCGTCGGGCGGACGAGGCCGAGCAGCGCGCGACCCAGCGTCGTCTTGCCCGAGCCCGACTCGCCGACGAGGCCGAGGACCTCGCCCTCCTCGAGGTCGAACGACACGCCGTCGACGGCCTTGACCGCCCGGCCGCCGCGACCCGTGATCCGTGACTTGAAGGTCTCGTGCAGCGCGAAGTGGACCTGGAGATCGCGGATCTCCATCAAGGTCTTCGTCGCCTCGGTGATGGCCGTCATGCTTCCTCCGCGGCGGCCAGCGCCTCACGCTCGAGCGGTGCCTCGAGGCCCGCCGGGATGTCTTGGGTGCCGTGCAGCCAGCACTCGGAACGCCTGGCCGGGCCGGTCGCGACGGTCGGCGGCCACAGCTCTGCGCAGACCTTCATCGCGTCCGGGCAGCGCGGGTGGAACCGGCACGCCGCCGGCGGGTTCACCAGGTTCGGCGGCGCCCCGGGGATCGAGTGCAGCTCGACCGTGGAGAGCGAGATCGTCGACCGCAGCAGCTCGCGCGAGTACGGGTGCGCCGGCTTGGTGGTGATGTCGAACGCCGGACCCTGCTCGACCAAGCGGCCCGCGTACATCACGGCGACGCGATCGCACGCCTCGGCGACGATGCCGAGGTTGTGGGTGATCAGCAGCAGCGCGGTGTCGAAGTTGCGCCGCAGGTCGGCGATGATCCGCAGGATCTGGGCCTCGACGAGCACGTCGAGCGCGGTCGTCGGCTCGTCGGCCACGACCACCGCGGGACGCAGCACGAGCGCCAGCGCGATCATGATCCGCTGGCGCATGCCGCCGGAGAACTCGTGCGGATACTGGTGGTAGCGCGTCGGCGGGATGCCCATGCCCCGCAGCGTCTCCAGCGCGCGGTTGCGCGAGGCCTTCTTGCCGAGCTCCGGCTCGTGGATCTTGAGCACCTCTTCGAAGTGCGCCGAGATCTTCATCAGCGGATTGAGCCGGGTCATCGGCTCCTGGAAGATCATCCCGAGCTCCGGCCCGCGCAGGGCGCGCAGCTCCTTCGGCTTGAGGTCGAGGATGTTGCGGCCTTTGTAGGAGACCTCGCCGGCGTGGCCGGCGCCCTCGGGGAGCAGGCCGAGCACGCCACGGCCGAGCGTCGACTTGCCGCAGCCCGACTCGCCCACGAGACCGACGGTCTCGCCCGGCATCAGATCCAGGCTGACGCCGTCGACGGCGCGGACGGCGCCGCGCTCGTGGCCGTACCAGATGCGCAGGTCGCGCAGTGAGAGAGCTGGTTCGCTCATCGACCCGCCTCCTCCTCGACATCCGGCGCGGTCGCCGGTCCGACCGCTGAAGAGCCGATCGCCCGGCGCTGGACGTCCGGCCGCTTCACGTTGCGCCGGCGCAGGGTCGGGTTCAACACGTCATTGAGTCCTTCGCCGACGAGCGTCAGCGCGGTCACGGCGATCACGATGCCGAGACCGGGGTACAGCGCGGTCCACCAGATGCCGGCGCCGGCGTCGGCGACCGCGCGTTGCAGGTCGTAGCCCCACTCGGCGGCCTGCGTCGGCTGGATGCCGAGGCCGAGGAAGCCGAGGCCGGCGAGCGTCAGGATCGCGTCGGCCGCGTTGAGCGTCGCGATCACCGGGACGCTCTGGACGACGTTGCCGAACAGGTACTTGCGGATGATCACCGAGGGACGGGCGCCCATCGCCCGCGCCGCCTCGATGTAGGTGGATTCTCGGGCGCTCAAGGTGGATGCCCGGACGACTCTGAAGTACTGCGGCACGTAGACCACCGTGATCGCGATGGCGGTGACGACGATGCCCGAGTCGATCGTGTTCTTGAGCAGGAATGCTGCGACGATCGCCAGCAGCAGGTACGGGAACGCGAACAGCGCGTCCATGATCAGGACGAGGATGCGGTCCAGCCAGCCGCCGATGTACCCGGAGATCAGGCCCAGCGGCACGCCGATGGCGATCGAGAAGACGACGGCGAGGATCACGACCTCGACCGCCGTGCGCGCGCCGTAGATCGTGCGCGACATGACGTCGAAGCCTTGGACGGTGGTGCCCCAGTGGTTGCGGGCCGTCGGCTCTCCCTGCTGCGGGAAGCGCCCGGCGGCGTCCTGGTAGGTGTCGAAGCTGTACGGCGCGATCAGCGGGGCGAAGATCGCCGTCAGGATCAGCAGGATCGAGACCGCCGTGCCCGAGACGAGCATGAAGCGCTGGATCCCGTGCGAGTGGCGGTACGGCGCGGCGATCTTGGCGAAGATGTTCCCGCGCTGAGGTGGCTGGACGACGGGCGCCTTGTCCTCGGAGCCCGTGACGGTGGTGGTCGCGGTCACCTAGTACCTCACTCGCGGGTCGATCACTGCGTTGACGATGTCGATGATCAGCGAGATCACGACGACGATCAAGGCGAAGAAGGTGACGAGCCCCTGCACGCCGATGTAGTCGCGGCTATTGAGGTACTGCAGGAGACGGCTGCCGAGTCCGGGCCAACTGAAGGTCTGTTCGGTCAGGACGGCGCCGCCGAGCAGCAGCGCGGCCTGCAGGCCCATCACGGTCACGACCGGAATCAGCGCGTTGCGGAACGCGTGGCGCGAGACGACACGCCGCTCTGGCACGCCGCGGGCGCGCGCGGCCTCGACATAGTCGCCGCCGAGCGCCTGCCCGACATTGACCCGCACGAGCCGGATGAACACGCCCATGACGAGCAACCCGAGCGTGACCATCGGGAGTATGAGATGACGTATTACGTCCCACACCCCGTCCCAGTTGCCCTCGATCGCGAGGTCGACGATCAGGATGTGGGTGTGCTCGACCGAGGTCGCCTGGACTATTGGCGACGCCATTTTCGACGCTGGCAACCAGTCGAGGTTTTTTGCGAACAGCAACTGCGCCAGCAGGCCGACGAAGAACGGCGGCGCGGCGTAGCCGAGGATCGCGAAGATGCGGATGAACGCGTCCGGGACCGTCTCCCGGAAGCGGCCGGCGAAGAGCCCGAGCGGAAGGCCGACGACGAGCGCGAACAACAGCGCGGCGACGGTCAGCGTCAGCGTCGCGCCGCCGTTCTCGACGACGATCGAACCGATCGTCTGCCCGTCGGTGATCGTGGTGCCGAACTTGAAGCGCACGGCGTCCCACAGGTACTCGAGGTACTGCTGAATCAAGGGGCGATCAAAGCCGAGCGCGGCCTTGCGCTCAGCCAGCTGCGCCGGCGAGAGTTTCCCGCCGAGCGTTGCCGAGATCGGATCGCCCGGGGCAACGCGCATCATGAGGAACACCACGGTCAGGAGAACCCAGATCATGGGGATCATCAGCGCGATCCGGACTAGGACATAGCCCCGGAGCGATCCGGCCCGGCTCATCCGACTAGGACTCCTTCTTGGTGATCAGCCAGAAACGGAACTGGAAGGCCGGGTCGAACGTCTTCTCGACGCCCTCCACACCCTCCCGGACCGCTGCGATCTGCTTGCCTTCCCACAGCGGGATCAGCGGCACGTCCTCGGCCTCGTGATCCTGCACGACGCCGAACGCCTCAGCGCGCTTGGCCTCGTCGTCTGAGGCGATCTCCTCGTCGAGCGCCTTGTTGACGTCCTTGTTGGAGTAGCCGTTGACGAAGAACCCGCCGTCACGCATGAAGGGCGACAGGTAGTTGTCGCCGTCCGGGAAGTCCGGGAACCAGCCGAGGCCGTAGAAGTAGTACGTGCCCTTCTCGAAGGCCTCCTGCTTGTACTGATCCCACTCCGTCGAGTCCAGGTTGACCTTGAACAGGCCGCTGCCCTCGAGCTGACGCTTGATCTCGTTCCACAGATCGACCTCGACCGGGCCGTAGTGGGTCGGCGTGTACCAGCCGTCGAGCTCGACGGGGGTCGTGATCCCGGCGTCGGCCAGGATCTGCTTCGCCTTCGCCGGATCCGGATCGCCGAACGCGTCCTTGAACGAGTCCTTGTGGCCCGGAAGGGCCGCCGGAACCGTCGAGTACAGCGGCGTGACGGTGTCCTTGTAGACGTTGGTCGCGATCGACTGGCGGTCGATCACCTGCGCGATCGCCTTACGCACGGCGATGTTGTCGACCGGCTTCTTCTTCACGTTGAACGTGATGTAGCGGATCTCGGTACCCGCGCCGTCGACGACCTTGATGCCCTTGTCGGACTCCTTCTTCAGAGCGTCGAGGTCGGTCGGGGACAGCGAGCGGTAGGCGACGTCGACGTCGCCCTGCTCGATCGCCAGCTTCAGCGCCGACGCTTCCTTGAAGTACGTGACGATGAAGTTCGGCGTCTGCGCCTTGTTCGGCCCGGTGTAGTTCGGGTTGGCCTTGAAGACCGCTTGCTGGCCGGGCGTGTACTTCGTCAGCTCGTACGGGCCGGAACCGATGACCTTGTCGTCGGGCTGCTTGGCGTCGGCCGGGTAGATCTCGTTCGGCACGATCGCCGCGACGTTGTGCGTGAGGATGAACGGCCACGTGCCGTCCGGCTTCTTGAGGTGCATGGTGACCGTCGCCGGATCCGGCGCGTCCACCGACTTCAGCGAGGCCAGCAGCGTGTACGGGCCGGTCGCGTCGGCGATCTTGACCATGCGGTCCAGCGAGAACTTGACGTCCTCGGAGGTCAGCGGGTCGCCGCTTGAGAACTTCAGGCCTGCCTTGAGCTTGCAGGTGTACGTCTTCGGGTCCGAGAACTCGCAGCTCTCAGCAGCGTCCGGCTCGGGCTTGTTGCCGCCCGCCGGAATCGACATCAGGTTCTGATAGATGTTGCCGATCAGCTGCTGTGACGCGAGGTCATAAGCCCCGACCGGGTCCAGCGCCACGACCGCGTCGGTCGTGCCGAGGATTACGGTGTCGGCGTTCCCCTTCGGGGCTTCCGTTGTGGTGCCCCCGGTGTCAGAACTACCACCGGTATCGTCGCTCGAGCTACCGCACGCTGCTGCCCCAATGGCAAGCAACGCCGTGCAGCCGAGTACGGCCATTCGTTGTGCGCGCATATCTTCCGCCCCCCTCCAATGGGCACGGGTTCGACCTCCACCTCGCCCACAACTCTATGGACGGGCGGCCCGCGGTCCGGCAGTCATTCGTCGGAAACCGCGACGCGGCAGCCTAGACCAGCGTCGCAACCGGGTCTAGTCGGTGTTGGTACGTCTCAGCGCTGGATGCATGCCCACAAGCCGTGCCAATTTGAGTCCGGAGTGCAGCGCGAGACGGTCCGCGCCGCTCTTAAGTGAGGTCGACGTGATGGCCTCGATCCGCTGCAGCCGGTAGTAGAGGCTCGCCCGGTGGAGAAACAACGCCTCCGCGGTGAGTTTGGTGTCGCAGCCGTTGTCCAGATAGGCCTCGAGCGTCTGCACGAGGGACTCCTTGGACTGCAGCGCGAACAGCTTCGGCAAGCCCGGATGGATCAGCTCGCGGGCGTGCGGGGTCTCGGCCGCTCTGGCCAGCAGCCGGTACGCGCCCAGACCTTCCCAACCAGCAGGTGAGCCATGCTCCGGGAGCGCCGAAGCGACCCGCAGCGCCAGGCGGGCGTGCTCGTGCGCCCGGTGGGCGTCGCGGAGGTGCTCGCAGAGGTCGCTGTAGCCGATGATCGCTTGGCCCTCGCCCGCGAACGCCGCGTCGAGCGCGTCCTGCGCCCGGCGGGCGAGATCGGCGATGCTCGCCCGCTCCGAGAGCGCGACGACGAGCACGCCGTGGTCGGCCTGCACCGTGCTCAGGGCGTGGCGGCGGGGAAGCGTGCGGCGAAACTGGTCCAGCGTCAGCCCGAGGCGGGCGCGCTCGGCCGCGCCGAGCTCGGCGTCGGGCTCGCCCATACGGCGCACCGCGAGCACGCCGACCGCGGTGCCGGGGACCAGGACGTCTTCGGCCGCGAGCTCGTGGGCGGCGGTCTCGCGCTGCGTGGCGTCATCGCCGAGCAGGAGCTCGAGCAACCGCACCTCCAGCTCCCGCTGCGGCTTTTCCAGTTCGTCGCGGCGGTACATCGCCGTGCCGATCTCGGCCGCGGTCCGCTCCGCCGCCGCGCAGTCGCCGTCGGTCAGCGACTGGTCGGCGTCGATCAGCCACAGGTAGCCGAACAGCGCGCCCTGACAGCGGATGGGGACGCACACCCGCGACTCCAGGCCGACATCGGGCCGCGGCGCCGTGCGCACGTGGCGGGTGGCGTTGGCGATGCCCTGCGCGAAGTGCAGGTCGCGAATGACGCGCGGGGTCTCGCGCGTCAGGATCGCGGTCTTGCGGACCTCGTCGTCGGACCCGAGCGTCGGGCTGTACGCGAGCAGGCGAAGGCTGGCGTCATCGACGAGCACCGAGCGGTCGAGGTCCGCGCTCAGCTGCTCGACGAGGGCCTGGACCTCGTCATCGCGCGGCGGCATATACGTCCCAGACTACCGGTGCATCACCCGTGCTCTCCTTCACGGGCGCGCATCGGCAGCAGCGCGACGAGCCCTGCTGTCACCACCAGGACACCCGCCTCGATCCACAGCGTGGTGTGGAACGCGTCGATCAGCCCGCCCGAGGCGGCGACCGAGAAGAAGACGGTCCCGATCACCGCGATGCCGATCGCGCCGCCCAGCTGCTGCATCGCGTTCAGGACGCCGGAGGCTGAGCCGACCTCGTCGTCGTCGACGCCCGCGAGCACGAAGTCGAAGAGCGGGGCGAGCATCGCGCCCATCCCGACCCCCGCGACCAGCTCGGGCCCGACGAAGGCCCAGGAGCTCGCTCCGTCGTTGGACACCAGGAGGAGACCGAACACGCCGGCGAGCATCACCAGCAGCCCGGCGTGCAGCGTCGGGCGGCCGAACTTCGGACCGAGCAGGCCCGCCCCGAGCCCGGCGCCGACGGCCGTGCCGAGCGACCACGGGACCAGCGTGAGGCCGGTGTGGATCGCGCTGAAGCCCTGGCCGAGCTGCAGATAGAGGCTGAAGGTCAGCATCAGGCCGATCATCCCGGCGAAGAACGTCAACGCGGAGGCGAGGCCGGCGGAGAAGGCGCGCTTGCGGAACAGGCTCATGGTCACCAGCGGGGAGACGCCGTCGCGCTCGCGCCGGCGCTCGCGGACTACGAAGGCGAGCAGCGCGAGGGCGCTGGCGGCCATCGAGACGAACGTCCACGCGGGCCAATCGCCCTCGCGACCTTGGATCAGCGGGTAGACGAGCAAACCCATCGCGGCCGTGACCAGCGCGGCGCCGCCCAGGTCGAGGGTGGGCTTTTGGTCCGCTTTGGACTCCGGCAGCAGCTTCGCGCTCCCGGCGAACGCGATCAGGCCGATGGGAAGGTTGACGAGGAAGATCGCGCGCCAGCCGAGGCCGAAGAGGTCGCCGTCGGTCAGCGCGCCGCCGACGATCGGGCCGAGCACCGCAGAGAGTCCGATCACGGGGCCGAACAGGCCGAACGCCTTCTGGATCTCGTTCGGCGGGAACGCCTGGCGGAGGATCCCGAATCCCTGGGGGATCATGATCGCGGCGAAGCCGCCCTGGACGAGGCGGAGCGCGATCAGCGTCTCGGGCGAGTTGGCCGCGCCGCACAGCGCGGAGGCGGTGGTGAAGCCGGCGAGGCCGACCAGGAACAGGCGCCGGCGGCCGAAGATGTCGCCGAGGCGGCCGCCGGTGACGAGACCGATGGCGAACGTCAGCGCGTAGCCGCCCGCGATCCATTGCAGCGCGGCCAGGCTTGCGCCGAGGTCCTCGCGGATGGAGGGCGCGGCGACGTTGACGATCGTCCCGTCGAGCAGGTCCATGCACTCGACCGCGAGGATCAGCGCGAGGATCAGCCAGCGGCGTGGGTGGCCTTGGGCTTCGCTTTCGGTCGTGGTGGTCGCGGGCGCACTGGAGGCGAGGGCGGACATGGTTCTGAACGGTGCTCCGAACGTTGTTCGTTATGACGAACAACGTTCTAGCACTAGAATCGTGTTCGTGTCAAGTGGCGATCTGCCGACCCCTCCGCGCATGCGCTCCCGCCGCCCGCCGCGCCGGACGCTCAACCCGGACGCGATCGTCGAAGCGGCGATGGCCGTGCTCGACGAGGGCGGCGTCGACTCGCTCAA
This sequence comes from Solirubrobacter ginsenosidimutans, assembly GCF_027587205.1. Next base: position 713 of record NZ_JAPDOD010000048.1, on the reverse strand, counting down.
CATGCGCGCGGTCGCCGACCGGCTCGGCACCGGCCCCTCCTCGCTCTACGCCCACTTCGCGGGCAAGGACGAGCTCCTCGCCGCGATGATCGACCGCCTCGCCGCCGACCTCCCGACACCCGAGGTCGGCGCCGGCGCCTGGCAGGAACAGCTCAAGGAGGCGATCCGCGGGATCCGCTCCGGCCTCGCCGCCCACCGCGACCTCGCCCGCGCCGCCCTGGGCACGATCCCGACCGGCCCGAACGCCCTGCGCTGGATCAACGGCCTACTCGGCGTGCTGCGCGACGCCGGCCTGCCGGACCACGTCATCTCCTACGCGGTCGACGTGCTGCCGCTGTACGCCACGGCGACGGCGTACGAGGAGTCCCTCTACACACCCAAAGACAACCCGGAGACCGCCGAGCAGTACATCGCGGACTTGCGGAGGTACTGGCAGGCGCTGCCCGTGGATCGCTTCCCGCACATCGTCGCTCTGGCGGTTCCGTTGACGAGCGAGGTCGAGCCGGATGCGCGGTTCGAGTTCGGGCTCGATGCGCTGGTGCGGGGGATCGAGACCATGAAGGGGCCTGCTTCGGCTTGAAAGTCCAACTGCGCCGGGCCTTCCGGTGATCGGTTTCGGCGAGCAACGAGTCATGCGCGAGGGGGGTGAGGAACATTTGCGTCGGCGGGCTCAAGCGGTCAGCGCAACAGGACTTCCATTCTTTCAGCTGGGG
>NZ_JAPDOD010000047.1 GCF_027587205.1 Solirubrobacter ginsenosidimutans | reverse complement strand
TCGCGCCCGCCGCCCGCCGCGGCCTCTCGCCCGCCCGCCTCGCGGCCGCCGCCCGCCGCGGCCTCTCGCCCGCCCGCCTCGCGTCGCTCGTCCTCGCCGCGCTCCTGCTCGCGGCCCTGTTCGCCGCCGCCCCCGCGCGGGCCTCCGACCTCTCCGGCGCCGAGTTCCGGGCGCTGGCCCGGGAGGCGGTCGACGACCCGGCCGCGCTCTCCGAGTTGCGCGACGTCGACACGGTCGACGGGCAGCGGGTCGATGTGAGCGGGGCGCTGCGCGGCGCTCGCGGCGAGGCGCTCGACGCGCGGTTGCGCCAGCTGTCCGGCGACTTCCAGCTCGTGCCGGCACAGCGCGATCCGCGGGCCGACGCGCGTGAGGTCCTCGCCGAGAATCGCTTCCACGAGACCGAGGTGCCCGGGCCGTTCTCCGGCTTGATCCGGTGGCTGGGCGACCGGCTGCCGAACCTCGGGGTCGGCTGGCTCGACGATCTCCTTCCCGGCGGGAGGTCGGTGGTGTGGATGTTCCTCGGGGCGATTCTCGTGGCCGTCGCGTGGTCCATCGCGCGCGCCTTCCTGACCAGCCGGGTGCGCGCGTCGGCGGCGCAGCAGCAGGCGCTCGTCGCCGCCCGCGACGAGGACCCGCGCGCACTCGAACGCCGCGCCGACGCGGCCGAGGCCGCCGGGGACCTCGAGGCCGCGCTGCGGCTGCGCTTCCGCGCCGGCCTGCTGCGGCTCGACGAACGCGGGGCGATCGAGTTCCGCCCGTCGATCTCGACCTTCGAGGTCCGCCGCACCCTCCACAACGACGACTTCGACGCGCTCGCCGCGACCTTCGACGACGTCGTCTACGGCGGCCGCCCGCCGGAGACGGACGACCTCGCCGCCGCCCGCGAGCGCTGGCCGAGCGTGATCAAGGACGCGGCCTGATGCCGCGCGACGGGCGGGTGCGGGTCGGGCTCGGCATCGGGGCGTTCGTGCTCGTCTTCGCGCTCGTGCTGCTGGTCGTCGACCGGTTCACGCAGGAGCCGGAGGGGCCGCCGTCCTCGTCGTATGCGACCACGCCGCAGGGGCTCGCGGCGTACGCGTCGGTGCTCCAGCGCTCCGGCCATCCTGTGCGGCGGCTGCGCACGCCGATCGCTGACGAGGCCCCGCCCACCGACCAGACGCTGGTCGTGCTCGACCCCGATGTGATGGAGCCCGAGGAGGCGCGGGCGATCGGCGACTGGGTTCGCAAGGGCGGGCGGCTCGTGGCCGGCGGCGCCGGAGACGCGTCGTGGCTGGACGAGGTGCTCGACGCCCCACCCACCTGGGAGGACGGCGGCGGCGTGCGCCGCCGTACGCTCGTCCCGACCGGCGACACCGCCGGCGTCCGCGAGGTCGCCTCGCGCGGCGGCGGTTGGCACGAGCTCGGCGGCGCGCTGCCGCTGATCGGCCCCGCGAACGGGCCGCTGCTCGTCACCACCCGAGAGGGCGAGGGCGAGGTCGCGCTGCTGGCCGACGCGACGCCCCTCACCAACGAGGGCCTGGATCTGGCGGACGGCGCGGCACTCGGTATCGCGCTCGCGGGCAATCACCGGCAGACCGTCGCGTTCCTGGAGACCGTGCACGGCTACGGCGTCTCGCGCGGTTTCAGCGGCCTGCCGACGCAGGTCAAGTGGGCGCTGCTCGGGCTCGCGCTGACCGCGCTGGTCGCGGTCTGGTCCGCCGGCCGCCGCTTCGGGCCTCCCGAGGACCCCGACACCGAGCCGCCGCCCCCGCGGGTGGCCTACGTCGACGCGCTCGCCGCCGCGTTCGTGCGGGCAAAACCGGAGAAAGACAAGGAGCGTTCGTCGTGAAGGAGCTGCACGCCCGCGTCGCGGGTGAGGTACGCAAGGTCGTGGTCGGCCAGGCGGAGGCGCTGGAGGACATGTTCGCGGCGCTCGCGCTCGGCGGGCACGTCCTGCTCGAAGGCGTTCCGGGAACGGCCAAGACCCTGCTCGCGAGCGCGACCGCCCGCGCGCTGGGGATCGAGTTCCGGCGCCTGCAGTTCACGCCCGACATGCTGCCCTCCGACGTCACGGGCACGATGGCGCTGCGCGCCGGCGAGCTGGTCTTCCGCCCCGGGCCGGTGTTCGCCGGCGTGGTCCTGGCCGACGAGATCAACCGCACGCCGCCGAAGACCCAGGCCGCGCTGCTGGAGGCGATGCAGGAGGGCCAGGTCACCGTCGACGGCATCAGCCACCCGCTGCCGGACCCGTTCCTCGTCCTCGCGACCCAGAACCCGGTCGAGTACGAGGGCACGTACCCGCTGCCCGAGGCCCAGCGCGACCGCTTCCTCGTGCACGTCGCGATCGGCTACCCGAGCGCCGAGGAGGAGCGCGCGATGCTGCGCCTGCGGCGGCGCGGGCTCGCCCCGTCGGCGCTGGACGACGTCCGCCCCGTCGCGAGCGCGGAGGACCTGCAGGCCGCGCGCGCGGAGGTCGACGCGACCGAGATCAGCGACGAGGTCGTCGGCTACGTCGTCGCGCTCGTGCGGCGCACGCGCGAGCTGCCGAGCGTGCAGCTGGGCGCCAGCCCGCGCGCCGCCGTCCACCTGCTCGGCGCCGCGAAGGCCGCCGCGCGCCTGGCCGGCCGCGCCTACGTCACCCCCGACGACGTCGCCCGCATGGCTGCCCCCGTCCTGCGCCACCGGCTCGTCCTCACCCCGGAGGCCGAACTGGAGCGCGCGACGCCCGCCGGTGCGATCCGCACCGCGCTCGAGGACGTACCGGTCCCGCGATGAGCCCCGCGTGACCCCCGCGCCGAGAGCCGTCGTCGTCCTTGCGGTCATCGCGCTCGCGGCGCTCGTCATCCCGCTCGGCTTGGCCGCCCTCGCGGCCCTTGCGCTGCTCGTCGCGGTCCTCGTGGACGCCAGAGCGGCCAGAGCTCAACCTCAGGTCGAGCGTCAGGCTCCGGAGGTCCTCTCACGCGGAATCCCTGTAAAGGTCATCATTCGCGCACACCCGCCCACCGGCGGCACGGTTCGGGTCCGTCAGGCCACGCCACCCGGCCTCACGGTCGCCCCGCAGGAGGGCGAGAGCGGCCTGGAGGCCACGATCGTCGCCCACCAGCGCGGCCGGCACACGCTTCCGGCCGTCGCGACCCGCTCGACCGGCCCGCTCAAGCTCGCGCGCTGGGACCACCGCCCCGGTGGGGACTCCGAACTCCGCGTCTTCCCCGACCTCAAGACCGCGAGAACCCTGGCGCTCGCCGTCGCCCGCGGGCGCTTCCGCGACCAGGGCCACACCGCCCGCGGCCCGCTCGGGCTGGGCACGGAGTTCGAGCTGATCCGCGACTACCAGCCCGACGACGACATCCGCCAGGTCAACTGGCGCGCCACGGCCCGGCTCGGGCGGCCGATGAGCAACCAGTACCGGCTCGAGCAGGACCGCGACCTGCTGCTCCTGCTCGACGCGGGACGCCTGAGCGCCGCCCCGCTCGGCCCGACCGGCATGAACGTGCTCGACGCCTGCCTGGACGCCGCCGTCGCGCTCGGCTTCGTCGCCGACGAGCTCGGCGACCGCACCGGCGCGATCGCGTTCGACCAGGAGATCCGCACGGCGCTCAGCCCGCGCCGCAAGGGCGGCCAGGTGGTCGCCCGCACGTTCTTCGACCTCCAGCCCCGCCCGCTCGACAGCGACTACGAGCTCGCCTTCCGCCGCGCCGAAGGCTCCAAGCGCGCGCTGGTCGTCGTCTTCACCGACCTGCTGGAAGAGACCGCCGCGCGCCCGCTCGTCGAGGCCGTCCCGGTGCTCAGCCGCCGCCACGTCGTCGTCGTCGCGAGCCCGTCGGACCCCGCGCTGGCCGCGCTCGCGCAAGCCCACGGAGATCCTTTGAGCGATGCGCGGGCGATGATCGCCACCGACGTCCTGCAGGCGCGCGCGAAGGCGGCGGCGCAGGTGCGCGCGGCGGGCGCGCGGGTGCTCGAGGCGCCGCCTGACCGCCTGCCCGCGCTGGTGGTCGCCGCCTACCTGCGGGCCAAGGCCCGCGCGGTCCTGTGAACCGGCCGCCCGCGCCACACGACGAGGCCCCAGAAGACCACGAAGAGCGTCCCGCCCAGCGTCGCCTGCACCGCGACCGGGAGGTCCGGCCCCGTGGCGAAGCCTTCGAGGAACCCGCACAGCACGAGCCACGGGATCGTCCCTGCGGCGATCTCGACGGCGGGCACCGCCTCGCGCCGCAGCGACGTCACGCGCCGCAGCGAGCCCGGCCGGATCAGCGCCCACGCGATCCGCAGCCCCGCGATCCCGCCGACCACGATGCAGGAGATCTCCAGCGGCCCATGCGACGAGATCAGCCGCAGGAACGCCGTCCCGTTGCCCGCCCCGACCGCGAGCCCGCCGATCACCCCCAACAGCAACCCGTTGAAGAACAGCGCGTAGACGGTGAGCACCCCGAAGGTGATCCCGCCCGCGAACGCGATCAGGGTCACCTGGATGTTGTTGAACATGACCGAGAACGAGAACGCCGACGCCGTCGCAGGGTCATAGTCGCGACCTTCCGCGGGCGGGTCCGCGGCAGCCTGGAACTGCGCGGGAATCAGGCCGGCGGCCGTCGCCGGGTCGGTGGCGCCCCACGCCGCGCCCGCCACGGCGGGGCCGGCGAGCAGCAGCCACGCGGCCAGCACCAGCAACGGGCGCTCCGCCAGCCGGCGCCAATAGCCGCGGGTGAAGAACGCCACGAAGGACGCCCGGCGCCCCGAGCGCGCGTAGACCGCCGCTCGCGCCCGCAGCACCAGCGCCTCCAGGCGCCGGGTCAGCGGCTCGCCCGGGAAGCGCCGTCGCGCGAACGCGAGATCCGCCGCGGCCGCGCGGTAGAGCTCGCCGAGGCGCCGCACGCCGTTGCGTCCGAGCCGCTCGGGACGGTCGCCGGCGCGCAGCAGCGACGCTTCGAGCTCCTCCCACGCGGCAGCGCGCTCGGCGGCGAAACGTTCAGGACTCATAGGCGCAAACCGCCGTCACTCCAGGCATGATCTCCACGCGCCATGGAGTATGAGGATCGCCGCACCATCTCGACGCCGGAAGGCGTGCAACTCGCCCTCCCGCTGGCCGGGATCGGGTCGCGCTTCATGGCGCTGTTGATCGACTACCTGATCTGCGGCGCGGCGTTCCTGGTCGCGATCCTCGCGGCGCTGGCGTTCGGCGGTGAGACCGCCGCCACGATCGTGGCCGTCACCGCCGTCCTCGTGACCAACGTCGTCTACTTCGTGCTCTTCGAGGTCTTCGGCGGCGGCCGCACGTTGGGCAAGCGCGCGACGGGGCTGCGAGTGGTCACGGACGGGGGCGGGCAGGTCGGACTGCGGGCGAGCCTGATCCGCAATATCTTGCGCCTCCTCGAGTTGGCACTGTTCTTCTACGCGCCGGCGATCGTCTCCGTGCTGGCGACGAAGAACAACCAGCGGCTGGGAGATCTCGCGGCCGGGACGCTGGTGGTCCGCGACACCAAGCTCGAGACCGTCGTGACCGCGGCACAGTCACCGCCGGTGAGCTCGGAGCGTTACGCGAGCTGGGACGTCACCGGTGTCGGCGAGGAGGAGGCGGGTGCGGTCCGCTCCTTCCTCGAGCGCCGGGCGCAACTCCGGCCGGGCGCACGACGCGCCCTGGCGGAGCAGTTGGCCGGGCGGCTGCGGCCGCGCGTGGCAGGAGCGCAGCACGGCCTCGGCGACGAGGCCTTCCTCGAGCACCTCGCGGCCGCCAAGGCGCGGGGGAACATGAGAGAACGCGGCGAAAACGGGCAATAGCCCACTGTCGGCCCATTCAAGGAGAGGATCAGCCACACAATGTCAACGCAATGGGAATCCGCCCCGCAGGCCCCACCGGGCTCGTACAGCAGCGGTCCGAGCGGCCCACGCTCGGGATTCTGGCGGCGCGTCGCCGCGGCGATCGTCGACTTCTTCGTACTGCTGATCCCGTCGATCATCCTGCTGCTGATCTTCAAGAACGGCGCGGCCTACCAGTTGCTGTCGACCGTCATCTCACTCGCGTACTTCACGTACTTCGAGGGCGGACCCACCGGCCAGACCGTCGGCAAGCGGGCGCTGGGCATCCGTGTCTACGACTTCCGCGAGGGCGGCTCGATCGGCTACGGCCGCGGGTTCCTGCGCCAGATCGGCAAGTACCTGTCCGCGATTCCGCTCGGTCTCGGTTACCTCTGGATGCTCTGGGACAAGGAGAAGCAGTGCTGGCAGGACAAGATCGCCGGCAGCGTCGTCGTACCGGCTGACGCGTACCGGTAATCAGCCCGGCACCCGGTCGGGGGGATCGGTCCGTCGATAAGTTGACGGACCGTCCCTTTCTCGCTCCACTGGAACCGATTACATGCCTCCTGGTCGTGCCGGCTCACTCGAATCGCTTCGCCGCCTGAATCGCCTGCGCGTCATCCGCGCGCTGCGCGACGAAGGCCAGATCTCGCGAGCCGACATCGCACGCCGCACCGGGCTGAGCCGCTCGACGGTCTCGAGCCTCGTCGCCGACCTGCAGGCCGACGGCCTCGTGATCGAGCGCCCCGAGCCGGGCTCGGCCTACGGAGCCCAAGGCGGGCGGCCGCCGATCCTGCTCTCCTTCGACGCCAGCGCGGGCGCCGCGGTGGGCGTCGACTTCGGCCACTCGCACCTGCGGGTGGCGGTGTCCGACCTCGCGTCCACGATCATCGCCGAGCGCACCCGTCCCCTCGACACCGACCATGACGCGACCGAGGGCCTCGAGATGGCCGCCGAGCTCGTGGTCGAGACGCTGGCCGACGCCGGGGTGGCGCGCGAGGCCGTGATCGGCGCCGGGATGGGCCTGCCCGGGCCGATCGACCAGGGCGAGGGCATCGTCGGCTCCTCCGCGATCCTCCCCGGCTGGATCGGGATGACCGCGGCGGCCGAGCTGCGCAAGCGCCTCGACGTGCCGGTCATGGTCGACAACGACGCGAACCTCGGCGCGCTCGCCGAAGCCGCGTTCGGCGCCGGCCGCGACGCCGGCGACCTCATCTATCTGAAGATCTCCAGTGGTATCGGTGCCGGGTTGATCCTCAACGGCCGCCTCTATCGCGGCAGCGCCGGTCTCGCGGGTGAGCTCGGGCACGTGCTGGTCAACCCCGACGGCATCGTCTGCCGCTGCGGGAACCGCGGCTGCCTGGAGACGGTCGCGGCCACCGGCGCGCTCGTCGACCTGCTGCGGCGCTCGCACGGCGAGGACCTCACCGTCGCCGCGATGATCGAGGCCGCGCAGGCGGGCGACGCCGGCTGCCGGCGCGTGATCGGCGACGCGGGCCGGGCGCTCGGGCAGGTCGTGGCGACGCTCCTGAACGTCCTCAATCCCGAGATGCTGATCGTCGGCGGCGATCTCGCCGGAGCCGGCGACCTGCTGCTCGACGGCATCCGCGAGTCGGTCGCCCGGGCCGCCTTGCCCGAGACGAGCCGCGGCGCCCAACTGGTCGCCGGCGTCCTCGGCGAGCGGGCGCAGGTCCTCGGGGCGCTCGCCCTCGTGGTGTCCGAAGCCGACCGGGCGCTCCCGACCCGCCTCGCACTCGCTGGTTAGTTCCCCGCCTTAACTCGGGATCGAACGAACCCCTTGTGGATTCGGCACCGACGCGTGTAGCGTTCGCGCCGATGGAAAGGACGTCCCGTCGCGACGCTCGGGCGCGCGTCGTAGGAGTGCTCGCCGAGTCCGGCGCCGTGTCGCGCGCGGACCTCGCACGCCGCGCAGCACTTGCTCCGTCGACCGTGTCCGCGGTGGTCAGCGAATTGCATGCGGCCGGGCTCGTGGTCGAGCCGGCCGAGCCCGTGCACCCCTCCGAGCGCGGCACCGTCGGCCGCCCGCCGGTGCTGATCGCCCTGCATCGCCGCGCCGGCGTGGTCGCGGGGATCGACTTCGGCAAGCGCCATCTGCGGCTGGCGATCTCCGATCTCTCGCACGCGCTGCTGGCCGAGCGCCACCGGACGCTCGACGCCGATCTCCCTGCAAAGGAAGCGATCGCGCTCGCCAAAGAGGTCTTCGCCGACGCGCTCGAAGAGGCCGAGGTCGCGCGCGACGAGGTGGTCGGCATCGGACTCGGCCTGCCGGGGCCGGTGCATCGTCCTTCCGGCGAGCTCGGCAACTCCACGATCCTGCCGGGCTGGGCGGGAACGCGCGCCGCGGAGGCGGTGGCCGAGGCGCTCGAGCTGCCCGTCGAGGTCGAGAACGACGCGAACCTGGGCGCGCTCGGCGAGTGGATGTGGGGCGCGGGACGCGGCGCGGCGCACATGGCCTACGTCAAGGCCGCGACCGGGATCGGCGCGGGGTTCATCGTCGCCAACGCGCCCTACGTCGGCGCGGGCGGCACCGCGGGCGAGCTCGGCCACACCGTCGTCGATCCCGGCGGCCCGATCTGCCGCTGCGGCAACCGCGGGTGCCTGGAGACCTTCGCCGGCGCGCCGGCGATCCTCAGCTCGCTGCGCGACGTCCACGGTGACGGGCTCACCCTGCAGGACGCCGTCGCGCTCGCCATCCGCGGCGATGCGGGCTGCCAGCGCGCGATCGCCGACGCCGGCACGGCCATCGGCACCGCGGTGGCGACGCTCTGCAACCTCTTCAACCCGCACCGGGTCGTCGTCGGCGGAGACCTCGGGGCCGCCGGCGAGTTCCTGCTCGCCCCGCTGCGCGAATCGCTGCTGCGCGGCGCGATCCGCTCGGCGGCGGAGGACGTCACCGTCGTTCAGGGTGAACTCGGCGATCGTGCCGAGGTGTTGGGGGCTGTTGCGCTTGTGTTAGGGAGAGGCGCAGAAGCAACTACAGCTTGACTTTCCGGCATTCGGCTATGAATACTTCGAATTCGCAGATAGTCGCCATTCTGCGGTAACCGGAGGAAGGGGAGTACATGAAGCACAAGCTGTCCACGCGGGTCGCCGCCGCTGTCATCACGGGTGCGCTCGCATTCACCGTCGCGGCCTGCGGGAGCGACGACGATTCGGGCTCGAGTGGCAGTGGAGGCGGGAAGGCCACGGCTACGGCGGCCGCGAAGGCCAAGGTGGGCGTGATCCTGCCGGATACGGCTTCTTCGGCGCGCTGGGAGAACGCTGACCGCCCGCTCTTGGGCGAGGCGTTCAAGGCGGCCGGCGTCGAATCGGACATCCAGAACGCGAACGGCGACAAGGCCAAGTTCGCAACGATCGCCGATCAGATGCTCAACGAGGGCGCCAACGTGCTCTTGATCGTCAATCTTGATTCGCCGAGCGCGGCGGCGGTGATCGCGAAGGCCAAGCAGCAGGGCGTTCCGGTCATCGACTATGACCGCCTGACCTTGGGCGGCGGGGCGTCGTATTACGTGTCCTTCGACAACGTGGCCGTCGGCACCGCGCAGGGCGAGGGCCTCGTGAAGTGCATGAAGGCCAACGGCAACGACAGCGGTCCGGTCGCGCTCCTGAATGGTTCGCCGACCGATAACAACGCGACGTTGTTCAAGCAGGGCTACGAGAAGGCGATCAAGGACGCGGGCTACACGATCGCGGCCGATCAGAGCGTTCCGGATTGGGACAACACCAAGGCCGGCACGATCTTCGAGCAGATGTACACCAAGGCCAACGGCAAGTTCGTCGGCGTCGACAGCGCCAACGACGGTCTCGGCGGCGCGGTGGCATCGGTGCTCAAGCGCAATGGCCAGACCAAGGACATCCCGACCACGGGTCAGGACGCCACGGACGAGGGTCTGCAGCGCGTGCTGCTCGGCTCGCAGTGCATGACCGTCTACAAGGCGATCAAGAAGGAGGCCGACGCGGCTTCCCAGCTCGCGATCGCGCTGGCCAAGGGCGATACCGCCGCGGCCGACGCGCTGGCCACCGGCCAGGTCGAGGACACCGAGACCAAGCAGCAGGTCAAGTCGGTGCTGCTCACGCCGCAGGCGATCTTCCCGGAGAACGTGAAGGACGTCGTCGCGGACGGGTTCACCACCGCGGACAAGATCTGCACCAGCGAGGCCTTGAAGAAAGCGTGCGAAGAGCAAGGCGTTAGCGGATGAGCAAGGCTTCCGAGGGACAGCAGCAACCGCTGCTGTCCCTTCGGGGGATCAATAAGAGTTTCGGTGCCGTCCACGTCCTGCGCGACGTGGATTTTGACGTTCGTCCGGGGGAAGTCACGGCCCTCGTGGGGGACAACGGCGCCGGAAAGAGCACGCTCATCAAGTGCGTCGCAGGGATCCACCCGTTCGACTCCGGCGAGATGGTGTTCGAGGGCTCGCCGATCACGATCCACGGTCCGAAGGACGCGAATGCGCTCGGGATCGAGATCGTCTATCAGGACCTTGCACTGTGCGACAACCTCGACGTCGTGCACAACCTCTTCCTCGGGCGTGAGATCCGCTCCGGGATCACGCTCAACGAGACCGAGATGGAGAAGCGTGCCGGTGAGACGCTGAAATCGCTCAGCGTGCGCACGCTGCGCTCGTTGCGCCAGCACGTCTCAAGCCTCTCGGGCGGCCAGCGTCAGACGGTGGCGATCGCCCGTGCGGTGCTCTGGAACTCCAAGCTCGTCATCCTCGACGAGCCGACCGCCGCGCTCGGTGTCGCGCAGACCGAGCAGGTCCTCAAGCTGGTCCGCCGGCTCGCGGAGCAGGGGCTCGGCGTCGTGCTGATCACGCATAACATGAATGACGTGTTCCAGGTGGCCGACAGCATCGCGTGCCTGTTCCTGGGCCAGATGGCGGCGCAGGTGCGGACCAAGGACGTCAACAACACCCAGGTGATCGAGCTGATCACGGCTGGGCGCTCCGGTGACATCGGGCTGCGTCCGGCCGAGGCCGCGGCGGTGGGGACGGTATGAGCACTTCCACAGAGCCGTCGCACGAGGTCTCGCAGTTCGACCTCGAGACGATGCCGGGCCAGGCGGGCATCGGCGATGCCACGCGAGCGTACTTCGACAAGATCAGGGGCGGCGATCTCGGCGCCCTGCCGGCGGTGCTCGGTGCCGTCGCGCTGGTGATCGTGTTCGGGATCCTGCAGCCCGACTCGTTCCTGACCAACACCAACTTCGCCAACCTGATCAACCAGGGCGCGGCGATCACGGTCCTCGCCATGGGCGTGGTCTTCGTGCTCCTGTTGGGCGAGATCGACCTGTCGGCCGGCTTCACCGCCGGCACCGGCGCCGCCATCCTCGGCGTCACGCTGACCGAGCACAACTGGCCGTGGCCGCTGTCCGTCCTCGCCGTCCTCGCCACCGGCGTGGCGATCGGCTTCACGATCGCGCTGCTGGTCGCGCGGCTCGGGATTCCGAGCTTCGTGGTCTCGCTGGCCTTCTTCCTCGGCCTGCAGGGCGCGATGCTGTTGATCATCGGCGAGGGTGGGACGATCCCGATCCGCAACGAGGCGATCCTGGCGGTGATGAACAAGAACATGCCGGTCGGTCTCGGCTGGCTGTTCGCGATCGTCGTCGTCGGCGGCTTCGCGGGCGCGACGTACTGGGCGATCATGACCCGCAAGCGGGCCGGGCTGCCGACGATGGCGCTGTCCGTCTGGTTGCTGAAGGTCGTCGCGCTCGCCGTGATCGTGATCGTCGCCGTGTACCTGCTCAACCAGGAGCGCCAGCGGCCGAACGCCCCGATCGTCATTCAGGGTGTGCCCTGGGTGGTGCCGCTCGTCACGGTGTTCTTCGTCGCTCTGACGTTCCTGCTCATGCGCACCGGCTTCGGCCGGCATGTCTACGCCGTCGGTGGCAACGCCGAGGCCGCGCGGCGCGCGGGCATCGGCGTCGCGAACATCAAGACGTACTGCTTCATCCTCGGATCGACGCTCGCGGTGATCGCCGGCATCCTGCTGGCTTCGCGCGATAACTCCGTCTCGCCCACCACCGGTGGTGCGCAGACGCTGCTGTACGCGGTGGGTGCGGCGGTGATCGGCGGAACGTCGCTGTTCGGCGGCCGCGGCCGGATCTCGGACGCGGTGACCGGCGGCCTGGTCGTGGCGATCATCGCCAACGGCCTGCCGCTCGTGACGGAGAAGTCCGGCGTGCAGTTCATCATCAATGGCCTCGTGCTCCTGCTCGCCGCCAGCGTCGACGCGATCTCCCGCAGAAGGGCGGCCGCAACCGGCAGATGATCCGCTGGGGCATCCTCTCAACCGCGCGCATCGCGCAGCGCATCGTCGAGGGCGCGCGGCTCTCGGAGAGTGCCAAGATCGTGGCTGTGGGCTCGCGTGATCTGACGCGAGCCCAGGCCTACGCGGACGAACACGGGATCGAGCGGGTCCACGGCTCCTACGAGGACCTGCTCGCCGATCCCGAGGTCGACGCGGTCTACATCCCGCTGCCCAACAGCATGCACGTGCCGTGGACGGTCACGGCGCTGGAAGCGGGCAAGCACGTGCTGTGCGAGAAGCCGCTGTCGCGTGATCCGGCGCAGGTCGAGCTCGCGTTCGACGCGGCCGAGCGGGCGGGGCGGGTGCTGATGGAGGCGTTCATGTGGCGCTTTCACCCGCAGACCGACGAGCTGGTGCGGCTCGTGCGCTCCGGCGCCGTCGGCGACGTGCGGCTGGTGCGCACGGCGTTCGGCTTCGGCGGCATCGATCCGGACAACGTCCGGCTGCAGTCGTCGCTGGAGGGCGGCGCGCTGATGGACGTCGGCTGCTACTGCGTCAGCGCGCTGCGGCTGCTGTGCGGCGAGCCCGAGCGGGTGAGCGGGGAGCAGGTGCTGGGTGGCGACGGCGTCGACATCCGCTTCGCCGGCACGCTGCGCTTTGCGGGCGACGTCGTGGCGACCTTCGACTGCGGCATGGACGTCCACCGCCGCCACTCGATCGAGGTCGTCGGGTCCGACGGAACGATCCTCGTGCCGTCTCCGTGGCAGACGCCGTCCGGCACCGAGATCCTCGTCACCCGCGAGGACACCGAGCGCATCGTCCCGGAGACCGTCGACCCGTACGCGCGCGAGCTCGACGAGGTCGCCGCCGCGATCGCCGAAGGGCGCTCAGCGCGGCTCGGTCGCGACGAGTCGCTCGGTCAGGCGCGCGTGATCGCCGCGCTCTATCGCTCCGCCGCCGATGGGGTCTCCGTTGTCCCCTAGTTGGGGGATCCTCCCCATTGCGCGGCGCCGGCTGACCATGGAGACTTCCCGCCATGCCTGCGATTGAGCCGTTCGCGCCGCGACGTCAGGATGAGCCTCCGCCCCGCGGGGTGCGCTGGCGTTTCGCCCTCGCCGCCGTGATCACCGTGATCCTCATGTTTGCGTCGATCGCGCTGCTGGCCTGGCTGCCGCTGTTCTGACCTAGGAATGGTGAGCGAGCGTCGACTTTCGTGAGCAGAGCGCGAGAAACTCGACGCTCGCGTCGCGGATCCCTGCACGGCGACCCGGGGCGACGGAGCCGAGCCGCGCAACGGACGGCGGCAGCCCGGCACGGGTGGCGCCGCCCCGCGACCACGAGTGCTCCTGCAGCGTCTCGGCGTAGATCTCCCGGTCGTCGACCCACGCGTTCGCCTCGAAGGTCCACCGCTCCGCGCCGGCGTCGACGAGCCGGATCCGCATCACCGCGTATTCCCACCACGTGCCCTTGGCCATGGCGCAGAGCAGATCAGAAGATCGCGTAGGTCCGCGTCAAGGGGCCGAGCCGGGAGGAGAACAACAGCGCGCCGAGGGCGTCTTCGAACGCGCGGCCGATGTCGCGGATCTCGGCGTACAGCGGGGACAGATCGCGCGCTTCGACCGTGAGTGCGTCCAGTTCGGCGCGGATGTCGGGCTGCGACATCAGCCCGATCCAGCGGTCGTAGGCGGCGAGCGCGCGGACGCCGGAGTCGGGCAGGCCGACGAACAGGAACGCGGTGGAGACGCGGTCCAGCGGCGACGCGTCGAACCAGCGGCTCAGGAAGGCCGCGGTGGCGGCCGGCTCGCACAGGTGACACAGCAGCACCGGGACGAGCCCGCCGGCGAACAGCAGCTTGCGCGACGTCCGCAGCTTGGCGTTGCGCGACGCCCACTTCGGGTCCCGGGCACCCGCGCTGCCGGCGGCCTTGCCCTCGAAGTCGACGCAGATCGTGCGCCAGTAGCGGACGACGTCGTTGAGCAGGAACCGCGGCGGCTGCCCGGCGGTGTGGGACTCATAGAGGTAGCGGCCGAGGATCTGCTCGACCGCGGAGCGGCGGACGTTTCCGTGCAGCTCGCGCGACTCGAGCAGCAGGAGCATCCGGCGCGTGAAGTTCGTGTTGGTGTCGGCGTCGAGACCGATGCGGGCGGCGAGGTCGGGGACGCAGATCGGCTCGCCGAAGACGCCCTGGGCGCCGGGACGGCGGTCCCCGGCGCCGAGCTGCGCCTGCGCGGCGACGATCTCGCTCAACACATCCGGGTCGTAGGCGGCGAACGGGCGGGCGACGAGCACGGCCCAGTCGTCGTCGCTTGCGGCCGTCAGCTCCTCACGCGCCCACGAGCCGAAGACGCACGTCGACAGCCCGTCGCTGGAACCCGCCACGGCCAGCGCGGCCATCGCCTCCGCCGTCCGCCGCGCGGTTCTTTCGCGTGCCGCCTGAAGATGCTCGAAGCTGACGCCGGCCGCCTCGGAGAGGCGCTGGACGCCTCCCGCGGGGTTGTCTATCGGAGTCTGTCGAGGAATGGTCGGTCCGGAATTCCTCGACCGGCTCCTACACCGGTGGGGCTTCCAGGATCCACGGCACGTCACTACAGCGCTTGAGCACCGTGGCGAACCGCTCCTGGTCGGAGTCGGTCAGCGGGACGTGGTGCTGCTCGGCGTCGAGCGAGCTGAGGTGCACGTGGCTCAGCCGGCTCGAGAACCGCGACAGCAGTTCGCGCGCGACGGTCAGCGACGGGTCCACGGCATGGGCGTGGGCGACGTCGAAGCACAGCCGCGCCTCGGGCAGCGCCTCGAAGTAGCGCTGCAGGTCCTCCGCCGTCTGGCCGAGGTGCTTGCGCGGGTCCATGTTCTCGACGCACAGTCGCCGGCCGAGGCGGCGGTACGGCGCCAGGTCGACCATCGCGTCGGGGTGCATCACGATCGCCGACACCCACGCGGGCAACTGCTCCAGCGCGCTTACGAGCTCGTCGTCGGACAGCCGCCGGTCCTTCGACGGGCCGTGCACGCTGACGAAGCGAAACGGCAGCGGGCGCACGTTGCGCAGGTACGCGATCAGCCCGTCGAGCTCGTCCTCGCACAGCGCCGAGAGCTCGATCGCGAACCCGGAGGTCTGCGCCGCGGCCGCGACCAGCGCGTCCCAGTCCTCGCGCAGGTCGTCCATGTATCCGGTCGAGCATCCAACGGTGCTGTGGGCGGAGAGCAAGGTCGAAGAGGAGGCGAGAAGGGCGGCGACCATCGGGACGCGGAACCCTATTCCGGCGCTCGGACGCGTTGACCGCCGAACCCGCATTTTCGTGGGTTTCGTGCCGGACGAACGTCAACTGCGGCGCCGCTCACCCCGCCCACGGCAAACGTGACATGGGATGGTGAGCGAGCGTCGACTTTCGTGAGCAGAGCGCGAGAAACTCGACGCTCGCGTCGCGAGCGCGAACCGGATCGAGCACACGTTCAGGACCACGCCCGTTAGGCGACAGCGATCATGCCGGCCAGCCCGAGCAGCGCGACGCCGGTGGTGAGGTCGACCCGCCGGCGCACGCGCGGACGCTGCAGGAGCGGAGAGAACCGGTCGGCGACATGGCTGACAAGGCCCCACCACGCCGCGCCCGCGGCCACCGTGACGGCCGACAGCAGCGCGACCTGCGGCAGCGTCGGGCGGTCCGGGTCGACGAACTGCGGCATCAGCGCCAGGAAGAACAGCAGCGACTTCGGGTTCAGGAGGTTGCCGAGCAGCCCGCGCCGCCACGCCGCGAGCCGCGTGGTCGCCGCGCCCGCGGGTACGTGCGCGCCGGCGCGGCCGCGCAGCGTCGCCACCACCGTCGACGCTCCCGCCCACAGCAGGAACCCGACGCCGAGGACGCGCAGCACGTCGAGCCCCCAGGACGTGGCGGCGAGCAGCGACGAGATCCCGGCCGCCGCGAGCGTGGCATGAACGCTCAGGCCGGTGACGACCCCGAACGCCGCCGCGCGGCCGAGGTGCTGTCCGCGGGCGGCTGAGCCGACGATGAAGGCGAAGTCCGGGCCCGGGACGACGAGGGCGATGGCCAGCAGGGCGATGAACGCAGGAAGATCGCAGGATGCGCTTGCAGCCGAGGGTGTAGCCGGGCGTCGTCGCCGCCAGCAGCTCGGGGTCCTTCAGCGCACGCGCCCGATGCCGGCGCGCGACCCGCTCGAGCAGCTTCATCCCCCGCGGCTGCTTGACGAAGCCGAGCACGAGCAGCTCGCGCGTGGCGTAGATCGTCCAGCGCACCAACCGCTGCAGAGCCGGGAAGCGCCGGTTGGCGGAGATCAGCAGTTTCGCGGTTACCGGTCCATTTGACGTATTCAGCCGCCAGCGTTTCGCCTCTTCCTCCCATGAGGCTCCGCGGACATCCGTGTTCAGCTGGATCTTGGGTCGCACTCCGAACTGCTCCACGACGCGCTCGAGGTACGAGCGGATCTCGGGCTGACGTGAGTAGGTCCGCGACCAATCCGGATTCGGCGCGAACGAGAACGAATACAGGTGCGACGGCACGTCACAGGCGCAACCCGGATAGGTGTTGTGGTGCCACGTCCCGCCGACGCCGTCAGCACGCTCGAATACGGCGAAGTCCTCGACGCCCGCCCTGTGCAGGCTGATCGCGAGCCCGATACCGGAGAAGCCGCTCCCGACGATCGCGACAGAGAGGTCCATGCGATGTTACACTTCCGTAAGCTACGGTCCTGTAACATCAATTTCCATGGCGCGCATGAGTGGGTCCGAGCGCCGGGAGCAGCTGCTGGACGCGACCAAGGCGATCGTCGTCGCCGACGGCTTCCACGCGGTCTCGATCGAGGCCGTGGCGCGCGCGGCGGGCATCACGCGGCCGATCGTCTACGGCCACTTCGCCGACCTCGGCGGCCTGCTGGAAGCGCTGGTGGAGCGTGAGTCGCGGCGTGCTCTGAGTCAGCTCCCGGAGACCTATGACGACCTCCTGGCGGCGCTGACCGCCTACCTGGAGGCGGTGCGCGCGGACCCCGACACGTGGCGGCTCGTCCTGATGCCGCAGGAGGGCGCGCCGCGGCTCTTGCACGAGCGGATCGCGGCCGGCCGCGCGGCCGTGATCGCGCGCCTCGCGCAGACCCCGCGGCCGGACTCGAACCTGCCCGATCCCGAGCTCTGCGCCCACATGCTGTCGGCCTACGCGGATGAAGCCGCGCGCCTGGTGCTCCAGGATTACGACGTGGCCCGGATCCTCGAGCTCACCCGCTGGGCACTCGCACGGCTCGGCGCGTGATCCTCGCCGACTTCTCGCTGTTGCGCCGCCGGCGGGACCTGCGGCTGCTCGTCTTCGGGTACACGGTCTCGCTGTTCGGGACGATGTTCACGCAGGTCGCGCTCGCCGTCCAGGTCTACGACCTCACCGGGTCGACCGTGGCGGTCGGCCTCCTGGGCGCCGCCGAGTTCGTGCCGATCGTGCTCCTGGCGCTGGTCGGCGGGGCGCTGGCGGACGCCTTCGATCGCCGCAAGCTCATCTGGGGCGCGGAGCTGACCGCGTCGATCGTCTCCGGCGCGCTGCTGTTCAACGCGCTGCTGCCCAACCCGCACGTCTGGGTCCTGTTCGTGGCGGCGATGCTCTTCGCCGGCGCCTCCGCGGTGCTGCGCCCGCCGCTGGATGCGCTGATGCCGCGGCTGGTCGAGCGCGACGAGCTCAAGGCGGCGAGCGCCATCTACGGCTCGCTGGCCAACCTCGCGACGATCGCCGGCCCGGCCCTGGCGGGCGTGCTGATCGCCGCCACCGACGTGAGCGTCGCCTACGGGCTGGATCTCGCGAGCTTCGTCGCGTCGCTGACCGCGTTCGCGCTCATGCGCACACCGCCGCCCCCGCCCGACGCCGAGCCGCCGTCGCTGCGCGCGATCCTGGCCGGGCTGCGGTACGCGGGCTCGCGCCAGGAGCTGCTCGGCTCCTACCTGATCGACATCAACGCGATGTTCTTCGGGATGCCGTTCGCGCTCTTCCCCGCGCTGGCGGATCGCTACGGCGGGACGCAGGTCGTGGGGCTGCTGTGGGCGGCGCCGGGCGTCGGCGCGCTGGTGTCGATGTCGACGAGCGGCTGGGCCACGCGCGTGCATCACAACGGTCGGGCGATCGTCTGGGCGGCCGCGGCGTGGGGTGTGGCGATCGCGCTGTTCGGGCTAACGGAGACGCTGTGGCTCGCGCTGCTGCTGCTCGCGCTCGCGGGCGCGGCCGACGGCGTGTCCGGGATCTTCCGCGGCGCGCTGTGGAACGAGACGATCCCGGACGAGATGCGCGGGCGCCTCGCGGGCGTGGAGATGATCTCGTGGTCGTCCGGCCCGCTGCTCGGCAACGCGCGCGCGGGCGTGAGCGCGTCACTGTTCGGGCTGCGCGCGTCCGTCTTCGGCGGCGGCGTGCTGGTCGTCGCCGGCTCCGTCGTGCTCGCGCTGGCGCTCCCGCGCTTCTGGAACTACGACTCGAGGTCTTCGGCGGCCAGCTGACGGGCCGCGCGGTCGATCACCGCGGGGCGCTTGCAGAAGGCGAAGCGCAGATACGGCGCCAGTTCCTGCGCGCGGGTGCTGAACACCGCCGTGGGGATCGCGACGACGCCCGCGCGGTGCGGAAGCTCGCGCGCGAAGGCGATCGCGTCGGTGCCGACGTCGGCGTTGACGAAGTAGGTGCCCTGGGGCTTGGAGACGGCCAGGCCGGCGGCGGTCAGCCCTGCGCTGAGCCGGTCGCGCTTGGCCTGCAGCTCGAGCGCGAACTCCGCGTACCAGGCGTCAGCCAGCCGCAGCGCGGCCGCGCCCGCGTGCTGGAACGGCGTGGCACCGGCGAAGGTCATGAACTGCTTGGCGGCGCGGACGCCCGCGACCAGCGCACCAGGCCCGGTCGCCCAGCCGACCTTCCAGCCGGTCACGCTGAAGGTCTTCCCGAGCGAGGAGATCGTCAGCGTGCGCTCGGCCATGCCGGGGAGCGTCGCGAGCGGGATGTGCTCGAGGCCGTCGAACACCAGGTGCTCGTAGACCTCGTCGGTGATCGCGATCAGGTCGTGCTCTTGCGTGACGTCGGCGATCGTCTGGAGCTCTTCGCGGGTGAGGACGCGGCCGGTGGGGTTGTGCGGCGAGTTGACGAGGATCGCGCGGGTCTTGGGGGTGATCGCGGCTCTGAGCTCGTCAGGGTCGAACGTCCACGCCGGCGGGTGCAGCGGGACCGGAACGAGCCGCGCGCCGGTCATCTTCGCCGCAGCGCCGTAGGAGTCGTACGTGGGATCGAAGGCGAGCACCTCGTCGTCGGGCTCGCACAGGCCGAGGATCGCGGCCGTGATCGCCTCGGTCGCGCCCATGGTCACCTGCACGTCCTCGGGCTCGAGGCCGTAGAAGCGCCGCTGGTGCTCGGAGATCGCTTCCCGCAGCGCGGGGACGCCCGGCAGCGGCGCGTACTGGTTGTGGCCGTTGCGGATGGCCGCCTGCGCGGCCTCGAGCACCGCCGCGGGTCCGTCCTCGTCCGGGAAGCCCTGGCCGAGGTTGATGGCGCCGGTCTGCACGGCCAGCGCCGACATCTCGGTGAAGATCGAAATTCCGAAGCCGCTGAGGCGCGAGGCGATCACCTCGCGAACGCTACTTACACCGCGGATCCCGTGTCACCGCCGCGCCGCCGTACAGGCCCGCGGCCACGTCGACGTCCGCCGGCGCGGGCACGCACGCCAGCTCGGCCGGCGTCGGCCGTGTCGCCGCCAGCGACGGCGCGCAGTTGGTGTCGAAGGCGCGCGGGGACATCACGGAGCAGTTGTGGCCGTTGCGGTGGTGCAGGCCGAGCACGTGGCCGAGCTCGTGCGCCGCGACCCAGACCGAGAGCGGGCGTGGGTCACCGCCCAGATTGGAGCGCAGCAGCACTTCGCTGTGACCGCTCTTCGGGTGGCCGATCGAGGTGCTGTAGCCGAGGCAGTCGCGCCCGCAGAGGGCGAGCAGCCGGCGATCGTCCTTGCGCACGATCACGTCGGCGTCGTGCTGGTCGCGCACGACCTCGATGTCGACCTTCGCGCCCGAGACGGTCCAGCGGTGGGCGGCGGTGACGATCGTGTCGGTCATGCCACTGTCGTCATAGACGTGGACGACGCCATCGTGCCATCGGGGGTCCGAGCTGCCTGCCATGGCAGGGATCAACCGCCCGGCGAGAAGTGTGATGAGGGCGGCTAGGCCGACGAGCACCGTGAGACGGTGCGCACGCCGGGGCCGCCCGAGCCTGTTAGACAAGGGATTCACGTATAGGGAGCGGCGGGCGGCCTTTCCGGGGAGTGTTCGACGGCCGGCACTTTCGGGCCGTCTGCGAGTGGCCCCCGCCACTCGTTTATATGCCCACCGAGGGGCGCGGCTAACCGTTTCGCGGCGTCAGTAAATGCAGCGTGACATCGGGCCCGCGATCGCTCACCAGTTCGAACTTTGCGCGCGCGGCGGCCAAAAAGCCCTGCGCTCCCTTGCGATTCGGATCGGCCAGGAGCAGGGTTCCGGTGGGGGCGACGAGGTGGGGGAAGAGCCGTAGTGCGGCCTCGACGTTCTGGCTCGTGTAGAGGACGTCGGCGGCGAGCACGAGGTCCCAGGGACCGCGATCGACCAGGTGACCCGCGTGGTCTGACCAGTCGACGAGGGCGACGTCGCCCTCGACCTCGTTGATGGACAGCACGTGGGCGGCGAAGGCGACGGCGTCGCTGTGGCCGTCGGTGGCGAGGACCTGCGCGCCGGCGCGGGCCGCGACGACGCTGGGGAGGGCGAGGCCGCAGCCCAGTTCGAGCACCTTGAGGTTCTCGGCGGGCGGGTGGTCCTTGAGGTGGCCGGCGAGCGCGACGCCGCTCGGCCAGGGCCGCGCCCAGTACGGGATCGGGCGCCCGGCGCCGCCCTCCTCATGTCGCAACTGCTCCCAATCGGCTGGGCAGACGTAGTAGGCGTCACCCACCCGGCGGACGCTGATGTCCAGCAGCGCGGGCGGCAGCTGGTCAGGTTGCACACCGCGCAGTTCGGCCAGCTGTTCGGCGAGCGATGTCCTCAGGGCGAGCAGAGAATCCGCCACGCGCGAGGACACTACACTTCCTGAAGCTATGGCCCAGGAACTCCTCCGCAACCGTCCATGCGGCGGCCGTTACGGCGACATCATCCAGGCGATCGGCAACACGCCGCTGGTCGAGCTCAAACGTCTCTCGCCGAAGCCCGGCGTGCGGATCTGGGCGAAGATGGAGTCGTTCAATCCCACCGGCTCCGTCAAGGACCGCGTGGCGCGCGCGCTGATCGAGGACGCCGAGGAGAAGGGCGCGATCCGCCCCGGCCAGACGATCCTCGAGCCGACCTCGGGCAACACCGGCATCTCGCTGGCGATGATCTGCTCGCGCAAGGGCTACAAGCTCAAGGTCGTCATGCCCGACAACGTCACGCCCGAGCGGACGCAGCTATTGAAGATGTACGGGGCGGAGATCGTGTACTCGCCGGGCGATCAGGGTTCGAACGGCGCCGTGGCGATGGCGCTGGAGATGGCCGCGGCCGACCCTTCGTACTACATGCCGTACCAGTACGGCAATCAGGCCAATCCGAACGCCCACTACAACGGCACGGCACCCGAGATCCTGGAAGAGCTCGACGAGATCAGCGCGTTCGTCGCCGGCCTGGGCACGGGCGGGACGCTGATGGGCGTCGGTCGCCGGCTGCGCGAGGAGCTGGGCGACGCGGTGAAGATCGTCGCCGCCGAGCCGATGCAGGGCGAGCCGGTCCAAGGCCTGCGGTCGCTGGACGACGGCTTCATCCCGCCGATCATCGACCTCTCGCTGCTGGACCGGAAGATCTTCGTCACCAACCACGACGCGATCGTGTGGACGAAGAAGCTGCTCGACGAGGAGGGCATCTTCGCGGGCGTCTCGACGGGCGCGATCGCCTCGATCGCGGTGCGCATCGCCGGGGAGCTCGACGAGGGCAACGTCGTCTTCATCGTTTGCGACGACGGCTGGAAGTACCTCTCCTCGGGGCTCTACACCACCCCGGTGGAAGAGCTCGAGAACCTGGACAGCACGGTCTGGTGGTAACCCGCCGCGCGCTTCTGGGCGCCGGCGCTCTCGCGTTGTTGGCCGGCTGCGGACCACCTGAAGAGGCGAAGGTCGATCCGGCTGCCGTGCTGGATGAACAGCTGCGGGTGACGCAGGCGGTCGCAAGTGCCTACGCGGGTGGGGCGGAGCGCCGCAACGCCGAAGCGCGGGTGAAGCTGGTCGAGGACGCGCTGCGTGACGCCGGCGGGACGCCGGGCGCGGCTCCCGCGGCGGGTGCGACGGGCGCGACCGCGGCGCTGGCCGCCGAGAGCGCCGCGCTGCGCGCACACGTCGCGGCGGTGGGCGAGCTGGGCGGCGACGATCACCGCGAGCTGCTCTCCGGCCTGATCGTCGAAGCCGCCGCCGCCGAATCGCGCCTGCTCGCCGAGCTCGGCCGCCCGCCGCTCCCGACCGCCTTCCCGGGCCAACCGGTCTGATGCTGCGACGACGAGACGTGCTCAAGGCCGGTGGCGTCGCGCTCGCCGGCGGCCTTCTCGCCCCCGCCGTGGCGGGCGCCGCGATCGACGAGGGCGGGCTGCTGCTCGGCCTCTGGCGGCGCGAGATGGGCGCCTCGCTCGCCTACGACCGCGTCGCGCACCTCGACCCGCTGTTCGTGACGCTGCGCGGCCACGAGGCCGATCACGCCGCCGCGATCGCGACCGAGCTCGCCGCCGTCGGGCTCGGGACGCCGCGCCCGCCGCAGTGGGCGAGCGACATCGACGCGACCGCCGAGCAGCTCGCGCGGGCGGACGCCAAGGGGGCGATCGCCGCCGCGGTGCTGCTCGAGGAGGATCTCGTCGCGCTCTACCGCAACGCTGTTCCCGCGCTGCCGGACGCCAAGATCGCCATGACCGCCGCGACCATCCTCGCCTCACATTCCCAGCACCTGCTCATCCTTCGCCGTGAGACTGACGGCGGGTAAGCTAGAGGACCTAACACTTCAAGGGGAACGATCATGCCGTTCGTCAGCAACATCGGGCCGATGGAGCTCTTCGTCGTCGCCATCATCGCGCTTCTCGTCGTCGGGCCGAAGCGCCTGCCGGAAGTCGGCCGATCACTCGGCAAGGGCATGCGCGAGTTCAAGGACTCGATCAGCGGCGCCGTCAAGCTCGACGATGACGACGAGTCGGACTCCCCCCCGCCCCTCCACCGCGCCAAGTAAGCCCTGCGAATCTCCAAAGCTCTCCTCGACGACGTCGTCGAGCACGCCTACGCCGACGCTCCGCTGGAGTGCTGCGGCCTGATCTCCTCCCGTGACGGCGACGCGGTGCAGGTGTACCGCACCGCCAACACGGCCAAGAGCAAGTTCAAGTACGTGATGGATCCGCGCGAGCAGCTGCGGATCACCGAGGAGATCGAGGACGCCGGCCTCGCTCTCGGGATGATCTACCACTCGCACACGCGCTCGGACCCCGTTCCCTCCGAGACCGACGTCAACCTCGCGAAGTTCGGCGACAGCGACGACCCCGCGTGGCCCGGCACGCTCTACCTGATCGTCGGGACCAAGAGCGCCGAGCCCGACCTCCGGCTGTGGTCGATCGTCGGCAACACCGTCGAGCAGGTCACGCTCGAGGTCACCGATTGAGCGACACGCTCGTGTGCCCCTCCTGCGCCGCGGCGCATGAGCCACACGAGCGCTTCTGCGAGGCGTGTGGACTGCCGCTGGTGCGCGAGGGCGCTACGGAGGAGCCGCCGCGCTCCGAGCTCGCCGAGCGGGCGCGCAAGGTGCATCCGACCTACGCCGAAGGTCCGCTGGTCCGCGCCGCGTGGGCGCGCAACCAGGCCGAGGCCGAGCTCATCCAGGGCCTGCTGCTCGAGGAGGGCATCCCGTCGCTCGCCCGCCGCTCGGGCGGGTTCGACGTCCCGGACTTCCTCGCCTCCGGCCCGCGCGACGTGATGGTCGCGGCCGGTGGGCTGGACGCCGCGCGCGAGCTCTTGGGCGACCCGAAGGCACCGCGGCGGCTCCCCGCCGAGCGGTACCCGATGTGGGTGCGGACGCTCGCCTTCACCCTCGCGCTGACCGCGATCATCGCCTTCGCGGCGACGGTCGCCGCGCCCTTCTTCGACTAACCCCCCTCGCCGAGCCGCGAGAGGTGGCTTCGCCACGCCTCCTCGGTGTGGCGGATCGAGCGCGGGAACGCGATCTCGAGCGCGCGGATCGGCCCGTCCGGGTGCGGCCCGCGGGCGAGCGTCACGCACGCGCGGTCGCCCTCCTCGCGCGCCAGCAGGTCGAACACCGACCCGCCCAGCAGCAGGGCGTCGACGCGTGAGGGCGGAAACGACGGCGCGGAGCCTTCCCGCAGGCGGCGGGCGACGGCGGGGCGAACGTGGCGGGTCTGGCCGGAGAGCCACTGCGCGGCACCTTCGACCAGCCACGCCCAGCGGCCCCAGCGCGCGATCCGCGGCGGGCTGACGGGCGGCGGGAGCTTCGGGTGATTGTCCGCCACATAGCGGCGGGCGAGCAGGGCGGACGGCGCGAGCATCAGCATCTCGAGCGAGCCCTCGACGTTGGAGGCGCGGTGGGCGAGCAGCCGCGGGGCGAGCACGTGCAGCTCCCGCTGGCCGGCGACCCCGACGACGTAGCGGCGGGCGGCGGGAGCGGTGAGACGGCGCGCGAGGGGGAGCCAGGGCTGGGCGGCGTCCAATTGCGCCACCGAGGAGTGCAGCACGACCGCGAGTTCCCCCGGCCGTGTCTCGAAGCGCTCCTCGAGGCGGGTGCGGGCGAACTCGAGCTGCGCCAGCACCCGCGCGGCATCATCCTCATCGCGCTCGTCGTGGCGCGCCACGAACGTCTCGGAGACCGTGTCCACCCAGGCCATGTGCGCCCTACGCTAGCCGCGTTAACGTGAGAGCCGGCGCGGGATCTCGACGGCCTGCTGGTAGGTCGGCCGGTTGATCCAGTGAATCAGCGGCTGGGAGGTGCCGCCGACGGGGCGCTGGCGGACGGCGTCGAAGCACCACTGCGCGTTGAGCTTGGGCTGCTTCTCGCACACCGCGTCGCCGGTATAGGGGTCGGGCGCCCGCAGCGCTTCGCGCAGCGATGCCCGCATTGCGGCGCGGCACCTGCGCAGCGTCCCGCAGTAGGCGCGCGAGTAGCGGCCCTTGACGGGGTCGCCGAGCGTCTGGCGGAGGTCCTTGCTCACGTAGCCGTACCAGGAGCCCTGGAACGCCGACCCGAGGTGGTCGCCGTGGTTGTTGGGCGGGTTGTCGATCGAGACGGTGTCGGTGAGGGTCTTGAACGCGGCCGCGCCGAGTGCGGGCTCGAACTGCGCCTTCACCCACAGGGGCCACCAGGCGTCCATGATCCGGATCGCGCCGGAGTGCTCGTAGACGCCGTCGTGGTCGGCGTCGCGGCGGAGGCCGCCGCCGGCGCGCCACGCCTGCAGCCCGTCGATTGCCTTCTTGAGCGCCGGGTCGCTCGGCTTGCCGATGACCCGCAGCGCGAGTGGCAGGTCCACGTGGGCGCGCAGGTCGCCGGAGCCGGCGAGCTCCATCGCGTCGATCAGCTTCGGCAGCGTCAGCTTCCTCGCACCCGCGATCCCTTGTTTGACGCGGTCCTCGAGCATGACCGAGCGGTAGGTCGACGAGTAGGCGTTGGCGTCCGCGGAGCGGTAGCCGTGCGCCTGCTTGTTGTTCCAGTTGACGAAGTAGGACTGGTCGACGGCCTGCGGGTGCTCGGCGGGCGGGGTGAACGCCGCCTGCCACGTGTCCGGGTTCCAGCCCTGCCACTCGAACTTCGCCGCGACCGGGAAGTCGTTGTCGACGCCCTTGGCCCGCACAGGGTTGGCGCCCGAGTTGAAGTAGGCGATGTGGTCGGCGTCCGTGTAGAACCAGTTGAACGTGTAGCCGACCTTCGCCGCCGCGCGCTGGAAGGACCCGGGGTCCGTGATCAGCTCGGGCGTGTTGAAGTCCATGAAGCCGGCGGCGCCGTCGACCTCGTGGAAGTAGGTCGAGCGCAGCTTGGTGAAGATCACCGGCTTGCCGTGGACTTTGCCGCGGCCCGCGACGAGGCCGAGCTTGGTCCGCTCGGCTCTGAGCGTCTGCGACCCGGCCTTGGTCTGGTCGGCGAGCGTCGGCACCCAGCGCTCGGTCTTCTGCAGCACCTCGATCGGCTCGCACCGACCGCGGAAGCGGTAGTGGGTGGCGTCGCAGAGGGGCACGGCGAAGGTGTCGATGATGTCCTGGCCGGCGGAGGTCGCGCTCCACGCGTAGTCGCGCCCGCGGCCGAGCTGGATGTAGAGGTTGATGCCGACGAACGCCGCGCCCTGCGCGTCGATCCCCGGCCCGTCCGGGCCCGCGGGCGAGTGGACGTCCTGCTCCATCAGGATCTGCGGGTTGAAGTAGCCGACCTGCGGCCCCGCGACCATCAGCGGGTGGCCGCTCTCGGACTCGCTCGCGGAGACGAGCAGCGCGTTGGACGTCCGCTCCGGGACGCCCGGGAAGAACGCTCCGCTGCGGCTCACGGGGCTGAGCTTCAGCGTGCCCTTGTCGGGGCGCGCGACGCTGCCCTTGGCGACCGTCTTCGGCGGCACCTGGTAGGGGAAGCGCCGCTTGAAGACCGTGACGGGAGCTTCCTTGTCCTCGGCCGCGCGGAAGTCCTGGAAGGCCTTGGCGCCTTTGGTCTGGCCGAAGCGCTGGTCGAGCGCGTCGGCCAGCTGCGAGAACTCGAGCTCCTTCCCGCCGCCCTTGCCGAAGATCCCGCCCACCATCGCGGCCGTGGCGATGATGTCGGCCGGCTTGAACAGGTCCGGGCCGAGCGGGCGGCCGATCGCCGCGTACTCGCCGGGCAGCTTCGTGGGGTCGAGCTTGGCCTCGAGGATGTACTCGTTGACCCCGGCGATGTAGTTGTTCGCGTCGGTGACGATCTGCGTGCCCTGGGCGCCGAGGTACTTCGGGAGGTCGTTGACCTGGCGTTCGAGGTCCTGCTCCGTGTAGGGCGCGACCGACCACTGCTCGGCGTCCTGCCCGGCGTTGGCGCCGCCGGCGAAGCTCGCCAGCTCCCCGCGCCCCGCGTGCCGGAGGACGTCCATGAAGAACAGCCGGTCCTCGGCGCCGACGTACCCGAGGCCGAACATGGCGCCTGCGCGTGTGGCGCCGTAGACGTGCGGCACGCCGAAGCCCTTGTCGCGCACGATCGTCACGTCCTCGCGGGGCGAGTAGGTCCGCTCGACGTTGTTGTCGGCGACCCCGAACGACCCGTCCTTGAAGTACTTGGGGATGTCCTCGGTCGTCAGGCCGGGTGTCGCGTAGACGAGGTTCTCGTACATCGGCAGCTGGTCGCAGCAATGCGGGACCGTCGCGCCGGCCGTCAGGTTCGCGGCGAGCTCGGGCAGGCTGTAGAGCCCGCGGGTGCCCGATGGGAGGATCGAGTGGAAGCCGGTCGCGTCGTTGGCCTGGTAGGCCTGCGGGGCCGGCGCGGTGGCGGGCGCCGGGATGATCGTCGGGATCGGCAGGCTCTGGGCGCTCGCCGGCGGCGCTGCGAGGAGCGTGGCGGCGACGGCGAAGCAGGCAGCGGCGCGGACGATCACCGCGCGGGATGGTCTTTGGGGAAGTAGCGCCAAGTCGTGCCCTCGAGCGGCACGATACGCCCGCCCGCGGTGGCAACTGCAAACCTGCGGCCATCCGGCAACGGTGGCATGTCGGGCGGATCGCTGCCGGTGAGTGACATCGACGCGGCCGCGCGCCTCAAGCGCGCGGCGACCACTTCAGCGCCCTACGCGTAGGCCGGGGCGCCGTTGTTGGCGGCGATGCTCGCGATCTCGGCCGAGACGCGCTCGAACTCCTCGTCCGACAGCACGGGCGTGCCCTCGAAGGGGAGGTCGCGGGTGATCTCCAGCCACGAGCGGCATCCGCCGTAGTCCTCGCGGACCCGCACCGTGACGGGGCGCGGGATCCGGTAGGTGCGAAGGAGCAGCACGTTGAGCGGGTGCCTGCGCTTCCAGGCCAGCCGCTTCTCGGCGTAGTCCGTCGTCCACACGTGGAATGGGCACAGGGCGTCGAGGGCGCGACGATCGGTGATCGTCCACGCTCCTGCCACCTCTGCCCAGGCACGGATGCGCACGCGGTCCGGCTGGGGGATCCCGCCGTCCATCGTCAGCGCGCGTGCCGGCGGCTCGCCCTCGGGCCACACGCCCTCCTCGAGGGCGCGGCGCAACTCCGGCTGGTGTGACTCGCGCACCAGGTCGTTGCGTTGATGGTCGAACGTGGGGTACAGGAAGAAGCGGTCGTGCTCGAGCGCAAAGTGCTTGCCCGGCTCCCGGATCCCGCCTTTGCGAAGCGTGAGCAGTTGCTCACCCTCGGCGAGGGCGCGCACGGTGACGGCCCATTCCTTGAAAGCGATCGGCATAAAGGTGGGTTAAAGAGAGAGTTGGAAAAGCCTGCTTAGCCCCATACAGAGGCTCTGCGCCACGACCCTGCCCGCGACTCCGACTGGGAAACCTCCGGTCGGTGCGTCACATACTATGCACAAGCTCGAGAAATCACAAAACATCCCTGCAAATCGGTAAGTTTTACGAACGACGCACAAAAATTCGAGCAGAGTGCAATCGCGCCACATTGCTCACAGGCGCGTGCCGGTGATCCCCTCGACCACCTCGAGCACCGCAGCGAAATCCTGGTCGCCGAGGCCCCGTCCCATGCCCGCACCGTAGAGCTCGGCCGCTAGACCGGCAAATGGAAAAGCGGAGCCGGCCGTGCGTGCCTCGGCGAGGCACAGTTGGACGTCCTTGAGCATGTGGGCCAGCTTGAACAGCGGCGTGAAGTCGTGCTCGAGCATCGGCTTGCCCTTCAGGGCGCGCATCGTCGAGTCCGACGAGCCGCCATCCATCGTCAGCAGCAACGCGTCGACGTCGACGCCGGTCTGGCGCGCCAGCACCAGGCCCTGCGCGAGCGTCGCGCAGTTGACCGCGGTGATCGCCTGTGAGATGACCTTGACCGCCTGGCCCTGTCCCGCCTCGCCACAGACCACGATCTTCTCGCCCATGATCTCGAACAGCGGTCGCGCCCGCTCGATGTCAGCAGAGGCGCCGCCACACATGATCGTCAGGGTGCCCGTGCGCGCCTTGGGCGAGGAGCCGGTGACGGGGGCGTCCACGAACGCATGGCCGGCCTCGCGCAACCGCTCGTCCAGCGCACGCGCCGTTCCGGGGGCGATCGTCGACATGTCCACGAAGAGCGTCCGGGGGCGGGCGCCCGGCAGCGCCTGCTCGATCATGTCCTCGACCTGGCCGCCGTCCACGACCATCGTGATCACGACGTCCGAGACCTCGGCGACCGCGCGCGGCGAGTCGGCGACCGTGCCGCCGTGCTCGGCCACCCACGCCTCCGCCTTCTCGCGGGTCCGGTTGAAGACCGTCAGCTCATAGCCCGCCTTGGCGAGGTTCATCGCCTGGAGCGAGCCCATGATCCCGAGCCCGATGAAGCCGACCTGTTCAGCCATACCGCCACCTTTCTCAACCTCAGCCTGAGGGTGAGGCGCGTCCACGCCCCGGTTGGAGGCGTGGACGCTAGCGCTCAGGCGGCGAGCTGCTGCACGTCCTCGGTCTCAGCGAGATGCTGGTGCGACGGGCAGTAGCCGTTGTGCGGCAACGGCGTGCGCTGGCATGGCGTTCCGCGGCGTGTCGTCGCGCGGCAATCGAGGCGTTCGGCCACGGGGTTGCTCGCGAAGTAGTCGCGCGCGAAGGTCATGTAGCGATCCACGGTCTTGTAGACCCGTAGCTGGGCTGACATCGGGAAGTAGATCCGGATGTCGTTGAACAGCGTCTTCGTCGGCCTGGCGAAGTAGTGCCAGTCCGTGGCGAGCCGCTCTACGCAGAGCTCGCAAGAGCGCAGCACGCGCTCGTGGTTCGCGGACCCGTCGTGCTCCTCGATGATGTCGGGAGCGAGTTCGCGATAGATGGAACGGCTGAAGTGGTACATCGATGTCTCCCCGGGACTGCCCTCTCCGGCGGCGGTCCCCTTCCGTGGCCCGGTGCGGGAGTGTTTGCCGCACACGTGGAAACTCGAACGTCTTGTTTGTTGACTTCGCGTTAAGAAGGACTCGACGGCGAAAGTAGACGTTCCATCTCGGGGATCGTGAGGGCGGCCGATGTGTGGCGAATAGTGGCCATACCCAGGGCTTTTGCTGGCTTGAGGTTGCCGCCGAGGTCATCGACGAAGACGCAGCGCTCCGGCGCGACGCCGAGCCGCTCGGCGGCGATGACATAGATGCGCGGGTCCGGTTTGCGGATGCCGAGCGAGCCTGAGAGGACGATCACGTCGAAGAGCTCGTCGACGTCATAGTCGTCCGCGCGCCACGAGTTCGAGACCAGCGCGGTCGGTACGCCGCGGTCGTGCAGCGCCTTGACCGCGTCGCGCATCTCGACGTCGGGCCGGACGTCCTGGGTGAGCCGTTGCGCGAGGTCCGTGGGATCGACGGACAGCGCGGCGCCGAGCCGGACCTCGAACGTGGCGATGTCGATCTGCCCGGTCTCGAGCTCGATCAGCGCCTCGCGAGCAGCCGTGTCATCGCGGAACGCCGCACGCACGTCCACCCCCTCACGGCGCGCGAACGCCTCGAACGAGCCCATCATGCTCGTCGTGAGGACGCCGCCCCAATCGATCAGGAGGGCCACGGCTCGAACCGCGGGGCGTCGCTTTCGGGATCGAGGATCGTGTGCTGCGCGTCGAGCGCGGGATCGAGCTCGGGGAACTCCGCCCGGGCGTGCGAGCCGCGGGTCTCATGGCGCGCCAGCGCGGACACGGCCACGAGGCGGGCGAGCGGGTACGGATTCCGGGCGAGCTCCTCGAGGTCCTGCGCCTTGCGCTCGAGCCCCGCGAGCGCCCAGACGGCCTTGCGCGTCTCCCGCGTCGGCGCCTCGATCGGTTCGCCGGCGTACGCGCGAGGCTCCCCCGGCTCGGCCTCGTCGAGACCCCGCAGCGCCGCTCGCCGGCCGAACACGAAGCACTCGCTGAGCGAGTTCGACGCGAGCCGGTTGGCGCCGTGGAGGCCGGTGCAGGCACACTCGCCGACGGCATACAGGCGCTCGACGCCGGTCGCGCGCCCGTCGAGGTCGGTCACGATCCCGCCCATCACGTAGTGGCTGGCGGGGGCGATCGGGACGCGCTCGCGGGTCGGGTCCAGCCCGGCCTCCTGCAGGGCGGAGACGACGTTCGGGAACCGCCCCGGGTCGACCATCGTCATGTCGAGGCCGACGGACTTGGCCCCGGTGCTCTGCAACAGGCGGAAGATGGCGCGCGCGACCGCGTCACGCGGGTCGAGCTCGTTGACGAAGCGCTCGCCGTCGGGGCCGTGCAGCGTCGCTCCCTCGCCGCGGACCGCCTCGGAGATCAGGAAGCCCTCGCGGCCCTTGAGGCCGACCACGGCGGTCGGGTGGAACTGGGTGAACTCGAGGTCGGCGAGCATCGCGCCGGCGTTGCGGGCGAGCAGCAGGCCGGAGCCGAACGAGCCGGGCGGGTTGGTCGTGCGCGACCACAGGGCGGCGGCGCCGCCGGTGGCGAGGATCGTGGCGCGGGCGGTGAGGTCGCGGCCGTTCTCGAGCCGGACGCCGCCGTGCTGGAGGATCGCGGCGGCGCGCTCGCCCTCGAGCACCTCGATGTTGGGGTGCTCGACGACCTTCGCGCTGAGCGCCCGCAGGATGCGCCGGCCGGTCGCGCTCCCGCCGGCGTGGATGATCCGCCGGCGGCTGTGGCCGCCCTCGAGGCCGAGGGCGAGGTCACCGTGGCGGTCGGCGTCGAACTGGACGCCGTAGTCGAGGAGGTCCTTCACCCGCGCGGGCGACTCGTCGGTGAGGACCTCGGCGGCCGCCCGGCGCGTGAGGCCGCGGCCGGCGATCAGCGTGTCCTCGAGATGCTGCTGCGGCGAGTCGTCCAGCGCGAGCGCGGCGGCGGCGCCTCCCTGGGCCCAATAGGACGCCGTCTCGGCCAGCGGGCGGGCGGAGATGAGGGTGACGCGGGCGCCCTCGCGGGCGGCGGTCAGCGCGGCAAACAGTCCGGCCGCGCCGGCGCCAACGACGACGAGGTCGGATCGCACGCTCCGACACGGTATTACGGTGTGGCGATGGAGGAGAGCTCACGCCGCGCGATCTGGCTGCGCCACGACGACATCTTCGCCCACGACGTGCCCGATCACCCCGAGCGGCCGGCGCGTATCCGGGCGCTGGAGGCCGAGATGAGCGCGCACGAGTGGTTCGGCGTCTCGCCGGTGATCGCGCCGGAGGCCTCACGCTCCGAGCTCGAGCTCGTGCACCCGCCCTCGTACATCGACTCGATCCGTGCGTTGAGCGAGGCGGGAGGGGGCGCGATCGACGCGGACACGTTCGCCGTGCCCGGAACCTACGGTGCTGCTCTGCGGGCCGCGGGCGGGGCTGTGGCGCTCGTCGACGCGCTGCTGGGTGGGGAGGCCGCGGTGGGGGTCAGCGCGCTGCGCCCGCCCGGGCATCACGCCGAGGCGGCGCGGGCGATGGGGTTCTGCTTCTTCGGCAACGTCGCGGTCGCCGCGCGGCGGGCGACGTCGGCGTTCGGGTTGGAGCGGGTGATGATCGTCGACTGGGACGTCCACCACGGCAACGGCACCAACGACATCTTCCATGCGGACGACGACGTGCTCTTCCTGTCCATCCACGAGTCGCCCCTGTACCCCGGGACGGGGCCGGAGACCGACGTGGGCTCGGGCGCCGGCGAGGGCTTCACGGTGAACCTGCCGGTGCCCGGCGGGAGCGGCGACGCGGTCTACCGGTCCCTGATCGAGCACGTGGCGTGCGGGCTCATCCGTTCCTGGGAGCCGCAACTGGTGCTCGTCAGCGCCGGCTTTGACGCGCATCGTGACGATCCGCTGGCCACGTGCCGCGTGAGCGAGGCCGGCTTCGCGGGGATGACGGCGTCGCTGCGGCACGCGTCTGACGGCGTGGGAGCGCCGCTGGGGCTCGTGCTGGAGGGCGGGTACGACCTCGGCGCCTTGAGTCGCTCGATGGCGGCGCTGATGCCCGTGCTGGTCGACGCCGTCACGCCCGGCGCGCAGGACGTCGACGTCCACCCGCTGGCGCGGCGGGCGAAGGAGCGTCTGGCGCCGCGCTGGGCGCTTACGTCTTGATCTGACGCACGTAGGCGTCGTGGAAGTTCGACCGGACGCCGTCGAGCGCGGCTTCCGCGTCGGACTTGGTCGAGTACGTCCCGGTGAACACCACCCAGTAGCCGCCGTTGAGCGACGAGTAGTCGTCGGACTTGAGGATCCCGGGCGATTCGCCCTTGTCCTGCGCCTCCTGCGCCACCTTCTCGGCGCCCTCCTGCGTGCTCGCCGACTCGATGATGATCGTGTAGTCGCCGTCGCTGCCGGTCCAGCCGGGGAAGGACGAGCTGGTGCTCGGCTCCGCGGTGACCGTCGGCTCGGGCGTGCTCGTCTCGGTCGGCTCGGGCGACGCCGTCGCATTCGGGTCCGGGGAGACGGTCGCGGTGGCGTTCGGGTCAGGCGAGACGGTCGCGGTCGCGCTCGGTAGCGGCGTCAGGGTCGGCAGCGGGCTCGGGGTCGCGCCGGGTGGAGCCTGCGCGCTCGCCGACGGCGTGGGTGTGGGGTTGCCCGCCACGACGTCGTTGCGGCTCGCCAGCGCGAGGATCGCGAGGATCACCCCGATCACGGCCAGCGCGGCGAGTCCACCGCCCAGATACAGCGGCACCCGCCACCCGCGTGCCTCGACGACCTCGGTCCCGGTCGCGGCACCGCAGTTCAGGCACCACTCCTGATCGGTCGCCAGCGCGCTGCCACAGCGCGGGCAGCGACGTTCGACCGGAATACCCTCGACCGGGGTCGGGGCGTCAGGCGGGGGAGGAGTCTCCATCGTGCTCACGGGCGCCGCTCCACGGGGCGAAGGATCGAGTCGTCGTGCCCGTTGGCCGCCTGCCCGCGCCACGTGTCGTAGTCGCGGGTGGGGGCGTCCGAGGCGTCGTCTTTGACGTCTGGCGTGCCGTCCGTGGGCGTCGCGCCGGCGTCTGCGGGCAACGGGGTCGGCTCGCCCTGGGCGGCCGCGCCCTCCTCGCCGGGCCCGACGCCGTTCGCATGCGTCGCAAGCGGGTCGCCGCTACGGACGGGCGCTGGCGCGTATTCGCCCGCGGCGGAGCTCGAGTCGGCTGCCTCGCCGTCGCCGGACGGTTGAGCGTCGGCGGCGTCGCCGACTGGCGTGACGTCGTCCGCAGGGTCGCCGTCGCCGGCGAGTCGGGCGTCGGCCGCCGTTTCCGCGGCGCCGTCGGTCGTGCCGGTGGCAGTCGTGTCGCCCTCGCGGGCCGGCGTCTCGCCGTCCGCAGGGTCGCCGTCTCCGACGAGACGGGGGTCGGCTGCCGCTTCCGCGGCGCCGTCGGTCGCGCCGGTGGCAGTCGTGTCGCCCTCGCCGGCCGGCGTCTCGCCGTCCGCAGGGTCGCCGTCGTCGGCGCGACGGGCGTCGGCCGCCGCTTCCGCGGCGCTTTCGCGCTCGCTCGTCGGCGTCGCGTCGCCCTCGCCGCCTGGCGTCTCGCCACCGGTGGCTGCGCCCACGCCGACCGGCGTCGGGTCACCCGCTGCCTCGTCGTCGCCGGCCACGTTGGTCTCGGCGCCGGATTCGTCCACGGCGGCGCCGACCGTCTCGGCGGCCGCGGAGGGAGCCGCTGCGGCCGCCGTCATGGCGGCGGCCTCGGCGGACGCGGACTCGCGGCTCGGCCACTGGAACGCGGCGTCCGGGGCGGGGATCTCCTGCGTCGGCTGGTCGGCGTTCGCGACCACCTCCGGGGCAGGCTCCGCGACGACCACGGGTTCCGCGACGACTTGGCCCTTCGCGAGCTCGCGTCGCGCGGCCTCGGTCAGCGGGTTCCCGCAGTGCGAGCAGTAGTGCGCGGCGCTGCCGAAGAGCTCGCCGCAGTGCGGGCATTCGCCGCCCACGCCGGGCTCGCGGACGAGGACCTGGCGACGGACGTCGTCGAGGCGCATCTCGATCTCGTGCAGCTCGGCGTCCACACGTCCGAGGCGGGCGAGCTTGGTCTCGCGCAGGCGGCGGTGCGCCTCGTGCTCGATGTCGTGGGCCGTGCGGTGCAGCTCGTAGACGAACCCGCCGAGATCGCGCAGCAGCAGCTCGCGGGCGGCGCGCAGGAAGGCAGCGCGGCGGCGCAGCTTCCCGCGGCGCGCGCTCGTCCCCACCGGCGCGCCGAGCTCATCGGGGTCCAGGCCCGCCGGCAGATCGGCGACCGGCTCGCTCGGGGGCGGGACGTAGACGGGGGCCGCATAGGCGAACGGCGCCGGTGCGTTCGGGTCGTACGGCTGCGCGCCCGCAGGTGCCGGGCCGTACGCCTCGGCGCCGTAGAGCGTGTGCGAGTCGGCCACCTCCGGCTCGACCGACGCCGGGTCGAGGGCGGGCCTGCCGTAGAGCGTGTGCGAGTCGGCCACCTCCGGCTCGACCGACGCCGGGTCGAGGGCGGGCCTGCCGTAGAGCGTGTGCGAGTCGGCCACCTCCGGCTCGACCGACGCCGGGTCGAGGGCGGGCCTGCCGTAGAGCGTGTGCGGATCCGCCGGCAGGTCATCCGAGGCCGTCCCAGCCGGCTCCGAGCTGTCGTGCAGCACCCGCGTCTGCGCGGCCGGATCACTGAACAGGGGCCGATGGCCCTCCGGCTCGGCGGGGGTGTTGGCGGGTGCGTCCGTGGTTCCGGGCTCGGCCGCCGCTGGCGGCTCGGTGCCTTCGGGACCTCCGGAGCGCCGGCTGGACAAGCGTTTGAACAGGCCGCTCATAGGTCGTTGGAACCCCTCGTCGGCACGGGGCCCCGCACGTCGAGTATAGGGTCGCGCTCCGCTCTCACGACGTCGTTGAACGGATCGTTACATCCGGAGGTTCGGTCTTCGAGCAGATCGCGCCACGCTTCGACCACGCGCGAGGCCATCGCATCGGCGCTGAACAGCTCCGCTCGCGACCGTCCGTCCACCCGCGGATCGGCCGCCTCGAGCTGCGGCCGAAGCGCCGCACGCCAGGCATCGCGATCCCATTCGGCGCAATACGCGCCCGCGATCCCATGCAGCGCCACCGGGTGGATGCCGACCGGCGTCCCGAACGCGGGCACGCCGCACGCGAGCGCCTCGATCACGCTCAAGCCGAACCCCTCCGCCGAGGACGGGACCAGGACGGCGTTGGCGGCGTTGATCCAATACGGGACCTCGTCCGGCGCGACGCCCCCGAGCGTCAGCAAGGGCACGTCGCCGGCGACCTCGACGGCGCGGTCGTAGCGCTTCAACGGCCGCGACGGATCGTGCGGGAACAGGAGATACGGGCCGTCCGGGTCCAGACCGAGGCGCGCGCGGGCCACCGCGCGTGGGAGCGGCCGGAAGCGCTCCAGGTCGATCCCCACCGGCAGCACCGCCACCCGTCGCGTCACCCCCGCGCCGGGCACGTTCGCGCTGAACTCGCGCGAGACCGCCGCCGCCAGGGCCGTGAACGGCAGCGCGGCGCGGGTCGCGTAGTACGAGCGGCGGACCAGGAGGTCGTTGCCGTGCAACGTCACGACCACCGGCCCCAGATGCGCAAGCAGCGCCGGCCAGGCGGTCAGCCCGAAGTGTGCGTGGACGATGTCGAACCGCTGTCCGCGGTAGCGCGACCGCAGCGTGGCGGCGGCGCGCACCAGGGCGCGCGGACCGGGCCCGAACGCGAACAGCTCGACGTCGAGGTCGTCACGGCGGCGGAACGCCTCGACCTGGTCGCGCACGAACGGCCCGAACCACGGCCGCTCGCGCGACGGGTACATGTTCGTCACGACCAGGACGCGCACGGCGTCCACACTACGGCGCGCCGGGCGAGATGCCCCGCGTCCGCCGCGCAGAATTGATGCAGTTCCGGCACAGAATCGGCACAAAGACGTGTAGATCCGTCGCAGGCGCGAACCGGAGACTCCCGACCGTGCCCCGCATGGTGCCGGGCACGGGACTCCAAGGAGGCTCGTCATGTACGAGTGGATGGCGCGTGCGCACGTCGCGCTGGTGCGGGAACGTGGTCAAGGGACGGTCGAGTACGTCGGGCTGATCCTGCTGATGGGCGTGCTGATCGCGGGCGTGGTCGCCGCGACGGGAAGCCTCAAAGGCAACGGGATCGCCCAGACGATCGCCGACAAGCTCAAGACGACGATCGAGGGCATCACCACCGGGACCGGGCCGAAGAGCTAGTGCCTCGAGCGAACGTCAACTGCGCCGGGTGGGGGAGGGGGAGTGGCAGTGCCACCCGTTCCGGCCTGCCGTGGACCCGCTCGGTGCGCGGCTCTGTTGGCTCGAATGGCCGTGCTGGGATACCGGCAGTTACGGGCGTGGTGTTGACACCGCGATCCGCGCGGGGCCTTCCGGTGATCGGTTTCGGCGAGCAACAAGTCATGCGCGACGGGGGGTGCGTACTCCTATTCCGGCCTGACCGGACTTCGCGTACGGACCCCCATCTGCGCGCCAACTCAATCAATGGGAACCCGATCGAAACCCGCGGACGGACCGCCAAACGCGCACGGTCGACCAAGGCGCCCGAGAGTCGGCGAGGTCGGAGCACACTTTCCGTCTCCGTGGCCCGTAACTGCCGGTATCCCGGCACGGCACATCGAGCCGACAGAGCCGAGCCGAGCGGCGGACGGCGGCGAGACAGACCCGGAGGGTGCGCCACTCCCCCTCCCCCACCCGGCGCAGTTGACTTTGACGTCCCTAGGCATGGGGCGGGTCAGCAACGCGTGCCAGACTGGCGGCGTGGCCGCGCCGCCAGTGTCCCCGTCCGCGCCCGACGCGCTGCGCCGGCGGCCCGTCGGCGTGTTCGACTCCGGGGTCGGCGGCCTCACGGTGCTGCACGAGCTACTCGTCCAGTTGCCGCACGAGGACTTCGTGTACTTCGCCGACTCCGCGCGACTGCCGTACGGTCCGCGGCCGCGGGAGGAGATCGAGACGTTCTCGCTCGAGGTCGCCGAGGAGCTGCTCGCGCGGCGGATCAAGCTGCTCGTCGTCGCATGCAACAG
Organism: Solirubrobacter ginsenosidimutans; assembly: GCF_027587205.1. The sequence goes on along the minus strand of NZ_JAPDOD010000047.1, from coordinate 30,135 downwards.
CGCTTCGGCGGCCGCGCTGCCCGCGCTGCGCGAGCGGCTGATGCAGACCACGCTCGGGGTCGACGTGCTCGGCGTCGTCCAGCCGGGCGCGGCGCAGGCGGTGGCGAAGACGCGCAACGGCCGCGTGGGCTACATGGCGACGGAGGCGACGGTGCGCAGCGGCGCGTACGAGAAGGCGATCGCGGCGGTGGACCCGTTCGTGACCGTCGTCGGGGTCGCCTGCCCGCAGCTGGTGCCGCTGATCGAGCGCGGCTCGCCGTTCGACGAGCGGATCGTGGACGCCGTCCGCCACTACACGCGCCCGCTGCGTGAGGCGGAGGTGGACACGGTGATCCTCGGCTGCACCCACTACCCGCTGATCGGCCCGATGCTCCAGCGCCTGCTCGGTCGCGGCGTCGAGATCGTCAGCTCGGGCACGGCGATCGCCCGGCAGGTCGAGCACGCGCTCGGCAGTCGCGGGCTCGGCAACCCGTCCGCCGCCGAGGGCGAGTACCGGTTCCTCACGTCCGGCGACCCCGAGGCGCTGCGCGCGTCGGGCACCCGTTTTCTCCAGCTTCCCCTCGGCCCGGTGGAGCACGTCGCGCTCACGTCCGAGCTCGCCGAGGTCCCGCGATGACGCGCCCACCGCGGTCGCCCGCGCGCAGCGAGCGTCAACTTGATCGGGTAGAGCCCGACGAACCTTGCGTTCGGCGCGCTCGCGAGGCGCGGACCCGCGTGGCGGACCCGCCCGCGGGGGCGCGCGACCCGGAACTGGCCGTCGGCGGCCCGGCAAGCGGCGGAGCCGCAGGAGCGATGCGATGACGGCGACAGGCACACGGAGCGGCGGGCGGGCGGCGAACGAGCTTCGGCCGGTGACGATCGAGCCCGGATTCGTCCGGACGGCGGCCGGCTCGGCGCTGATCTCGTGCGGGGGGACGCGGGTGATCTGCACCGCGTCGGTGCAGGAAGCCGTCCCGCGGTGGATGGCCGGCCGCGGCAAGGGCTGGATGACCGCCGAGTACGGGATGCTGCCGGCGTCCACGGGCGAGCGCAAGCAGCGCGACATCTCCAGGGGCAAGCAGGACGGCCGCGGGATCGAGATCCAGCGCCTGATCGGCCGCAGCCTGCGCGGGATCGCCGACCTCGAGGCGCTGGGCGAGCGCACGCTCTACATCGACTGCGACGTGCTCGAGGCCGACGGCGGCACGCGCTGCGCGGCGATCACGGGTGGGTATGTCGCGCTCGCCCTCGCGGCGCGCAAGCTGCAGGAGGAAGGCCTGATCTCGCGCAGCCCGCTCACCGGGAGCATCGCCGCGGTGTCGTGCGGGGTCGTGGGCGGGATCCCGATGCTCGACCTGGACTATCCGGAGGACTCGTCGGCGGAGGTCGACGCCAACGTGGTCATGACCGGGGAGGGCGGGCTGGTCGAGGTCCAGGCGACGGCCGAGAGGACGCCGCTCTCGCGCACGCACCTGGACGAGCTGCTGGCGCTCGCGCAGACCGGGATCGAAGGCCTGCGGGCCGCGCAGGAAGCCGCGCTGGCGCTGCCGTGATCCTCGCCACACGCAACGATCACAAGGTGCGCGAGTTCGCGCGCCTGCTGCCCGGCGTGGCGTTCGACCCGCTGCCGGACGGCCTGGCGAGCCCGGAGGAGACGGGGGAGACCTACGCCGAGAACGCGCTGATCAAGGCGAGGGCCGCGGCGCAAGCGACCGGGCAGCCTGCGTTCGCCGACGACTCGGGGATCGAGGCCGAGGCGCTCGACTGGCGCCCCGGCGTGCGCACCGCCCGGTTCGCGGGCGAGGACGCGAGCGACGGAGAGAACCTGGCCAAGCTGCATCGGGAGGCACCCGCCGGCAGCCGGGCCCGCTACGTGTGCGTGATCGCCCACGTCTCGCCCGCCGGCGAGGAGCACGTGTTCGAAGGCCGCTGCGAGGGCACGCTCGCACAAGCACCGTACGGCGCGGGCGGCTTCGGTTATGACCCGATCTTCATCGCTGACGAGACACCCGGGCGCACGATGGCGGCGCTGAGCGACGCGGAGAAGGACGCGATCTCGCACCGCGGCCATGCGGCGCGGGAGCTGCTGGCATGGCTGGACGGACGCTGAACGGCGACCGGACGGTCGCGGCCTCACACGAGGAGACGCGCGACCGCGCGCGCAGCCGCGCGGCGACGATCTCGATCCTCAGCAACACCGCGCTGATCGTGCTGAAGGTCGTGGCCGGCGTCCTCACGGGCTCGGTGGCGATCCTCACCGAGGCCCTGCACTCCGCCATCGACCTGCTCGCGAGCTTCATCGCCTTCTTCTCGGTCCGGCGCGCGGAGGAGCCCGCCGACGCCTCGCACCGCTACGGACACGAGAAGTTCGAGAACGCCGCCGCGGCGGCCGAGGGCATGCTGATCCTGGCCGGCAGCGCCGTGATCGCCTTCGCCGCCATCCGCGCGCTGATCCACGGCCCGCACCTGGAGCGGCTGGGCATCGGCATCGTCGTGATCGGCGTCGCCAGCGCCGCGAACCTCGCCGTGTCGAGCTGGCTCTTCAGGCGCGCCCGCGAGACGAACTCACCCGCCCTGCACGGCGACGCGAGCCACCTGCGCACCGACGCCTACACGTCGATCGGCGTGCTGGTCGGCCTCGGGCTGGTCAGCGTCACGGGCGCGCACTGGCTGGACCCGGTGGTGGCGCTGATCATCGCGGCGGCGATCGTCGTCACCGGCACGCGGATCACGATGGGCTCGCTGCGCGTGCTCGTCGACGAGGCGCTGCCGGACGAGGAGCTCGAGGTGATCCGGCGCGCGATCGAGTCCTTCTCGGACCGCGGCGTGGTCGGCTACCACCAGCTGCGCACCCGCCAGGCGGGCGCGCGGCGCTACGTCGACCTGCACGTGCAGTTCGCGCACGGGACGACGCTCGAGGAGGCGCACCGGATCGGGCACGAGCTGCAGGATTCGATCGAGGCTGACCTCCAGGGCGCCGACGTCCTGATCCACCTCGAGCCCGAGGACCGCGTGCGGCCCGACGAGGCGCTCAGGTGAGATTGATCCCCGCGGCGATGGCGACCGCGAGCGTCACGCCCGCGTAGCCGTCGTAGCCGGAGATCAAGAGGATCACCGCCGTGATCAGGCAGATGCCGACGGTGACGAGCCAGGAAATGCGGGCGAGTTGAGACATGACCGCGCTCTATTGTCGCGGACGGCGATGACGGCGTCCCTGACACCCGCGCTCGCGCTCGAGTTCATCACCGCTCTCAGCGCGGATATCCGCGCCGGAATCGTCCTCGGCGCCGGCGGGGAGCACCTGGCCGGCCCGGCCGCGCTGGCCGAGGCGGCGCGCGCCCTGCCGGACGCGCCGCACCTCGAAGGGGGGACGGCCCGCGGCGCGGTGTTCGCGGCGCGCGACGAGCGGCACACGATCGTCGTCGTCACGGGCCCGTTCGCGCTCCCCCGAGTCACCCGCCTCGACCTGGAGACCGCACTCTCCGCGCTGGGTGGCCAAACGTCGCCGACGGGCCCTCCGCAGCGCCTCGACGACCCCCTCGTCAGCGCTGTTTTACGCGCCGTCTAACAGCATTTTCGGCGCCGCAGAGCCAAGAAAAGGTCTGAATTACTGCGCGGAAATGTCGCAAATTGCGGGTTTTTCGACGAGAAACCCCCAACCCCGTCCGAACCCACTGTTAGCTTCGGCCATCCACCCCAATCCCCCGGGATACACAGGAGGACGCATGACGAAGAACGAGTTCGTCGATCGAGTCGCAGCAGCGAGCGGTCTGAGCAAGAAGGACGCCGGATCCGCGGTCGATGCCGTGATCTCTTCGGTCGAGGCCGCTCTGGGTGCAGGCGAGGAAGTCAACTTCACCGGTTTCGGCAAGTTCCACGTCGCTGAGCGCGGCGCCCGCGAGGGTCGCAATCCGCGCACCGGCGAGACCATGACAATCGCCGCCAGCAAGGTGCCGCGCTTCACGGCCGGCTCCGGCCTCAAGAAGGCCGTCAAGTAACACGCCTCGAGGGGCGCCGGTGGAAACACCGCCGGCGCCCGACCGGGCGATGAGCATCCTGCGCAGCCAGTGACCGCGCGACACGGCAACGGCAGCGGCCGCCCGGCCCCCCGTCCCAACTTCGGTGATCGCCTCACAGAAGCGGTCGCCGCCCGCGAATCGCAGATCGTTCTCGGGATCGACCCCGATCCGGCCAAGTTGTGGCCGGCGGCGGTCGAGGCCACGAGTGAGGCGCGGGCACGGCTCGCGTCCACGCTCTCAGAGGCCGAGGACGCGGCCGGGGGCGTGGGCGAGACGCCCAGCGGCTCCAGAGCCGCGGGCGTCATCTCCCGCCTGGAGACCGCGGCGGCAGTGCTCGCGCACTGCCGTGCGCTGGTCGACGCGGCGGCCCCCGCGGTCGTCGCCGTGAAGCCCCAGTTGGCCTGCTTCGAGCGTCTCGGCGCACCCGGCTGGCTCGCGCTCGAGCATGTCTGCGAGCACGCGCGCTCCCGCGGCCTGCTGGTCCTCGCCGACGGCAAGCGCGGCGACGTCCCCGTCACCGCGGCGGCCTACGGCCAGGCGCTCGTCTCCAGCACACCTTCGCCGTTCGGCCCCGTCAGCGGGCTGCTCGCCGACGCCTTCACGGCCAACCCGCTGCTCGGCCGCGACGCGCTCGCGCCGATGATCGCGTCCGCGCGGGCCGCCAACGCCGGCGCGTTCGTCCTCGTGCGCACGTCCAACCCGGGCGCCGCCGACATCCTGGACCTCGAGCTCGCGACGGGCGAGCGGCTCTGGGAGCGCCTCGCGCAGCTCGTCGACGAACTGGGCGACGAAGGGCCGTCCGGCCTCAAGGACGTCGGCGCCGTCACCGGCGCGACCGAGCCGCAGCACCTCGCCCGGCTGCGCGAGCTGATGCCGCACACACCGTTCCTGCTGCCCGGCATCGGCGCCCAGGGAGGCGACGTGGCCGCGCTCGCGCCCGCGTTCGCTCCTGGCCGCGCCGGAGGGTTGATCACGTCCTCGCGCTCGATCGCCAACGCACACCAGAACTCCGGCTCATCCCCACCCGATGCCGCCCGCAAAGAGGCGGAGCGCCTACGCGAACAGGCGTGGAGCCTCGGATAGAATTGCTCGGGATGCGTCGCAACCCTGCGCGGTTCCTCGCGCCCATTGCGCTCATCGCCTTCTCCTTCGCGTTGTATTCCCTGGTCCAGGACGGCCGGGACAGCACAGGCGGAACCTCCAACGGCAACGCGACCGCGACGGCCACGGCGACGAGCACTTCGAAGAAGAAGTCCTCGTCGTCTTCGAAGAAGAAGCGCAAGACCTACACGGTCAAGTCGGGCGACACCCTGTCCGGCATCGCGGAGAAGACCGGCGTGTCGCTCGAGACCCTGAACCAACTCAACCCCAACGCGGAAACCCTCTCACCGGGCCAGAAGCTCAGGCTCAGCAGGTGAGGCGCGCCGGAGGCATGGGTGCGGCCCTCCTGACGGGGCTCGCACTGCTCATACCCGCTTCGGCGCAGGCCGCGAAGGTCCCGGACTGCCCGTCGGCCGCCAAGGCTCCGAGCGCGATCGTGATCGAAGTCTCCACGGGCACGGTGGCGTGCGCCCGCAACGCCGACCAGGAACGGCAGATCGGCTCGACGACGAAGCTGATGACCGCGCTCCTCGTGCTCGAGGAGGCCAAGCTCAGCGACACGTACAAGGCCTCCAGCTACCGGCCGGCGCCGATCGAGTCCCAGATCGGCCTGCTGCCGGGCGAGCGGATGAAGGTCAGCGATCTCATGCGCGGCCTGCTGCTGGAGTCCGGCAACGACGCCGCGATGGCGCTCGCGCAGGGTGTGTCCGGCACGACGAAGGCCTTCGTGCGCGAGATGAACCGCCGCGCCAAGCAACTCGGCCTCACCCACACGCACTACACGAACCCGATCGGCCTGGACGCCCCGGGCAACTACTCCAGCGCGCGCGACCTCGTCACGCTCGCGACGGTCCTGCGCACGAACAAGTTCTTCAAGAAGATCGTGGACTCGCCGAGCGGCACGCTCAAGACGGGCGATCACCCGCGCACGTTCCGCAACAGCAACACGCTGCTCCAGAAGTACGCCTACGTCAACGGCGTCAAGACCGGCCACACCCACGGCGCGGGCTACGTCCTGGTGGGCAGCGCCAGCCGCAGCGGCGTGCAGCTGATCAGCGCGGTGCTGGCCACGCCGACCGAGTCCGCGCGCGACGCCGACACGATGGCGCTCTACAAGTGGGCCTTCCCGCGCTTCCAGCGCATTCGCGCGGTGATCGAGGGCCACCCGATGGCGACCGCGCAGATCCGCTTCCGCGCCGGCGCCGAGCTCAAGCTCGTCCCCGATCGCACGATCCGGCGGATCGTCCTGCGCGGGCATCGCGCGGCGGTCAAGGTCGACGTCGAGGCGCCGCGCGTCGTCGAGGGGCCGATCCGCAGCGGCCAGCGGCTCGGGAAGGTCGACGTCACCCAGAACGGCAAACTCGTCGCCACGGTCCCGCTGATCGCCCAGGCGGCCGTGCCCGCGGCCCAGATCAAGGACAAGACCAAGTCGGCGGCGTCGAGCCCGTTGTTGATCATCGGCGTCGCATTGGCGGTCGTTCTCGCTACGGTCCTGCTGGCGGCTCGGCGCCGCGCGCGAATCACGCGCGGCCGTCGACACCGCCAGACGAGCGCCGCATGATCGTCACCGTCACGCTCAATACCGCCATCGACAAGACCCTGTCGGTGCCCAACTTCCGCCTCGGCCGCCGCCACCGGACGGTCGAGCAGACGACGATGCCGGGCGGGAAGGGCGTCAACGTCGCCCGCGTGCTCAAGACGCTCGGCGCGCCGGTGATCGCCACCGGGTTGGCCGGCGGGGCGACGGGCACGCGCATCGTCGACCAGCTCACGCAGCTGTCGGTGCTGAGCGACTTCGTCCGCATCGGCGAGGAGTCGCGCACCAACACGGCCGTGATCGATCCCACCACGGGCGAGCAGACCGAGATCAACGAGCGCGGGCCGAAGGTCACGCCGCACGAGGTCGAGCTGTTCGTGGACAAGCTGCTCTACCTCGCCAAGGGCGCGAGCGTGTGCGTCTTCGCGGGTTCGCTGCCGCGTGACGTGGACACGGACATCTACGCGTTCCTGATCCGCGAGCTGCGCCGGCTGAACGTCACGACCGTGGTCGACACCGACGGCGACCCGATGCGCCGTGCGGTGCGCTCGGAGCCGAACATCGTCTCGCCGAACGTGCTCGAGGCCGAGGAGCTCGTCGGGCACGAGTTCAACGACGACGAGGACCGCACGTACGCCGTCGGCGAGATCTGCGAGCTGGGCGCTCGCGAGGCGATCATGACGATGACCGACGGCTGCTTCGCGCGCATGCTGCCGGGCGACGGGTCCTCCGAGCCCTCCCTGTACCGCGTCCGCGTGCGCGGCGGAGCGATCGAGCCCCGGGCCACCGTCGGGTCCGGCGACGCCTTCCTCGCCGGTTTCGTGGCTTCCCGCTACCTCGGCAAGTCCGTCGAGGACTCGCTCGCGTTCGGCGTGGCCTGCGGCGCCGAGTCGACCCAGCACCTCGGCGCCGGCCTCGTGGACCCCGAGCGGGTGGAGCGACTGCTGGGCGAGATCGAGGTCGAGCGCCCGACCGTCGTCAGTTAGCCCGCACGCCCAGCAGCTTCAGGTAGAACGTCATCGTCTTCTGCTCAGCGGGGGACATGCTCGCGCTGACGGTGGCCCCGGTGCTCAGGACGGTGCCCGGCGTGATTCCCTCGGCGTTCATGAAGCCGTCCAGCAGGTCCTCGACAGCGTTCTTGTCCTTGATCTCCTGCGGGGTGGTCGCGTACTGCACCCAAGGGGCCTTCGCCTGGATGTGCTTGAGGTAGGCGTCGGGGTCGTTGCCCTCGGGGAAGGTCCCGTCCGTCTGCTGGCCGAGGTGGTAGTTCAGGTAGGCCTTCAGGTTCGGCTTGGTCTCGATCTTCGCGAACAGCGCTTTGCGCCCGGCGGCCATGGACGGGAAGATCGCGAACGTGTGCTTGCCCCACTTCATGCCGGTCCCGAGTCCCATGCCGCCGAGCTCGTCGGAGTTGCCGGGGTTGTTGGCCAGCCAGACCGAGGAGCGCCGCGCCTTGTCGACCTTGGTCATGAAGTACGTCTTGATCTGGCCGTCGTAGACCACGTAGGTGTTGCCGTCGGGGTCGTCGCCGCTGGTGCCGGGCTTGGCGGGGCCGAACTCGCCGACCGCGTCGCGCTCGCCGGTGGCCAGTTGGTTGACGTCGCCCTCGCCGCTCCCGGCGCGGCCCTGCAGCGCGTCGAGGGCGCTCTGGATGCGGTTGCGGTCGGCGTCGGAGATCGATGCCGCCCCGAGCTCCTCCGCGACGGTGTGCAGCGTTCCCTGCTGCCGCATCCGCGCGAGCACGTCGAGCAGCATCTTCATGTCGAGTTTGGCGAGCTCGGCGAAGGCGGTGTCGTGCGCGTCGGCGGTGTCCTGGGCGAGCCCGGCGCCGACGTCCGCGGCGTGACGATCGATCTCCTCGGTGCGTTCGTCCGGTTTGCGGCCCAGCGCGCGGCCGGTGGCCCGATTTCCGGCTGTGCGCTGCAGCGAGAGCACCGCGTCGACCTGGCTGTCGGGCAGCGCGCCCACGAAGGGCGCGGCCGCCGGAGCCGCCACCGGCACCGGCGCCTGCGGGGCGGGGATTTGCGCAGGTTCGGGCATCGTGCGCAGTCTGCCGGAACCAGGTCTCCATAACCACCCGCGAGGGCGGCTAACGTAGGTGGTTCCCGCATGGGTCGTCGTCCGCACCCCACCCTAGGATTCCGTCATGGAAATTGAGATCGGCCGAGGCAAGAAGGCGCGCCGCGCCTACGGCTTCGATGACGTCGCCATTGTCCCTTCGCGCAGGACGCGCGACCCCGATGACGTGGACATCACGTGGACGCTGGGCCCGTACCGGTTCGAGCTTCCTCTGCTCGCGTCCGCGATGGACGGCGTCGTATCGCCTGAGACGGCCGGTCTGATCGGCAAGCTCGGCGGCCTCGCGGTCCTCAACCTCGAGGGCATCTGGACTCGTTATGAGGACGCGGACGAGATCCTGGAGCGCATCGCCGGCCTTCCCAAGGACGAGGCGACCCGGGAGATGCAGGAGATCTACCAGGAGCCGATCAAGGAAGAGCTGATCACCCAGCGCATCCAGGAGATCAAGGCCCACGGCGTCGTCGCGTCCGCCTCGCTGACTCCTCAGCGCGTCGAGCGGTACTACGAGCTCTGTCTGGACGCCGGCCTCGACATCCTCGTCGTCCAGGGCACGGTCATCTCGGCCGAGCACGTCTCCTCGCAGGGCCACGCGCTCAACCTCAAGGAGTTCGTCCGCGAGCTGCCGATCCCGGTCGTCCTCGGCGGCTGCGCCTCCTACTCGACGGGTCTTCACCTCATGCGCACGGGTGCGGCCGGGGTGCTCGTGGGCGTCGGCCCCGGCGCGGCCTGCACCACGCGCGGCGTGCTCGGCATCGGCGTCCCGCAGGCGACGGCGATCGCCGACGTCGCGGCCGCCCGCTCGCAGCACATGCTCGAGACCGGTGAGTACGTCCGCGTGATCGCCGACGGCGGGATGCGCACGGGCGGCGACGTCGCGAAGGCCATCGCCTGCGGCGCCGACGCGGTCATGGTCGGCTCCCCGCTCGCGCGCGCCTACGAGGCGCCGGGCCACGGCTTCCACTGGGGCATGGCGACCTTCCACCCGACGCTCCCGCGCGGCGCCCGCGTCAAGACGACGCAGAACGGCTCGCTCGAGGAGATCGTCACCGGCCCCGCCCGCGAGAACGACGGCACGTTCAACCTCATGGGCGGTCTGCGCACTTCGATGGCGACCTGCGGCTACCAGGACATCGCGGAGTTCAACCGGGCTGAGCTGATGGTCGCGCCCGCGCTGCAGACCGAGGGCAAGTCGCTCCAGCGCGACCAGGCCATCGGCATGGGCGCCCGCGGTGGAGCGGTCGCCGTTGCCCTCGACTGAGGCCACGTCGCTCGGGCACGGCTCCTCGCTACCGGCGGATCAGCCGGTCGAGGAGCTCGCGCTCGAGCGCGAGGTCGCGGCGGATGAGGTCGTCGTCCTCGACTACGGCGGCCAGTACTCACAGCTGATCGCCCGTCGTGTGCGCGAGCTCGGGGTCTTCTCCGAGTTGCTGCCGCATCACGTGGGCGTCGAAGAGGTGCGCAAGCGCGCGCCGAAGGGCCTGATCCTGTCCGGCGGGCCCGCGTCGGTGTACGCGCCGGGGGCACCGCGCCTGGATCCCGCGCTGCTGGAGCTCGGGATTCCCGTGCTCGGCATCTGTTACGGCATGCAGGCGCTCGTGCTGACGCTGGGCGGGAAGGTCGAGGGCGCCGAGGTCGGCGAGTTCGGGCGCTCGCAGCTCACGGTGGCCGAGCACGGCCGCCTGCTGGCGGGGACGCCGGATTCGCAGGCGTGCTGGATGTCGCATCGCGACACGGTCTACGCCGCTCCTGAGGGCTTCACCGCCCTGGCCTCGTCCACGGAGTCGCCCGTGGCGGCCGTGGAGGACGTCTCACGCGGGCTCTACGGCATCCAGTTCCACCCCGAGGTCGTGCACACGCCCTACGGGCAGCACGTGCTGACGACGTTCCTCGAGGACATCTGCGGCTGCGCGCGCACCTGGAGCGCCGCGAACATCATCGACGAGCAGGTCGCCGCGATCCGCGCCCAGATCGGCGACGGCAAGGTCATCTGCGCGCTCTCGGGCGGCGTGGATTCAAGTGTTGCCGCGCTGCTGGTGCACAAGGCGGTGGGCGATCAGCTGACCTGCGTGTTCGTGGACCACGGGATGATGCGCAAGAACGAGGGCGAGCAGGTGATCGCCGCGTTCCGCGACCAGTTCAAGGTCCCGCTGGTGGCCGTCGACGGCGAGGAGCGCTTTCTCGCGCGGCTGAAGGGGCTGTCGGAGCCCGAGGCCAAGCGCAAGGCGATCGGCGCCGAGTTCATCCGCGTCTTCGAGGAAGAGGCCGAGAAGATCGGCGACGCGCACTACCTCGTGCAGGGCACGCTGTACTCGGACGTGATCGAGTCCGGCGGCGGCACGGGGGCGGCGACGATCAAGTCCCACCACAACGTGGGCGGGTTGCCGGACGACCTGCAGTTCGAGCTCGTGGAGCCGCTGCGGGCGCTGTTCAAGGACGAGGTGCGCGCCGTCGGCGCGGAGCTCGGCCTGCCGGAGAAGTTCGTCTGGCGCCAGCCGTTCCCGGGCCCCGGCCTCGCGATCCGGGTCGTCGGCGGCGAGGCCACCAAGGAGCGCCTGGACACCCTGCGCGCCGCGGACTTCATCCTCCAGGACGAGATCCGCAAGGCCGGCCTCTACCGCGAGCTGTGGCAGTCGTTCTGCGTCCTGCCGGACATCCGCACCGTGGGTGTCCAGGGCGACGAGCGCACCTACGGTTACGTCGTCGCCATCCGCGCCGTCACCTCCGACGACGCGATGACCGCCGACTGGGCACGCCTGCCGTACGACCTGCTCGAGCAGATCGCCTCGCGCATGATCAACGAGATCCGCGAGGTCAACCGCGTCGTCCTCGACATCACGAGCAAGCCGCCGGGCACGATCGAGTGGGAGTAGAGCCCGAAGAGAAGAAGCCGCACGACGATCTACTCGGTGTCCGCAACCGGGTGATCGTCGGCGTCGTCTTCGCGGCCCTGTTCATGGTCACGTACGGGCCGCGCTCGGGCTGGCTCCCGGGCGTGGTCAGCGGGATCCTCGGCGGCGCGGTCGTCTTCCTGCTGCTCAAGGAAGTCGACGATCGCCGCAAACGTCGCCGCCGCCGCGGCTGAATCCGAAGGAGTGTCGCGATGTCTGACTGGAACACCCAGGTGATCGAGGAGTTCCGCGCCAACCACGGTCAGGTCGGCGGCCAATTCGAAGGTGCGCCGCTGGTCCTCTTGCACCACCGCGGTCGCAAGTCCGGCGTGGAGCGAGTCGCCCCGCTGATGTACCTCGCCGACGAGGCCGACGCCGACACGGTCTACGTCTTCGCGTCCAAGGCCGGCGCGCCCACGGACCCCGAGTGGTACCGCAACCTCAAGGCCGCCGGCAACACTCGCGTCGAGATCGGCGACGAGGCGTACGACGTCGACGTCGCCGAGGTCACCGGCCCTGACCGGGAGCGGATCTTCGCCGAGCAGGTCAGCCGCTACGCCGGGTTCGGCGAATACGCCGAGAAGACGGCCGGCATCCGCGCCATCCCGGTCGTCGCGCTGCGGCGCAGCCGCTGACGCTCAGCGGTGGCGGCCGGAAGCTAGCCTGATTGCGCATGGCCGTCCCGCTCTTCAACACCGCCGCGCCGCTCGAGCCCATCGACGCCGAGATCCGCGCGAAGGTCAACGAGATCATCGATTCCAAGCGCTTCATCTTCGGCCCTGAGGTCGAGGCGTTCGAGCGCGAGTTCGCCGCCTACGTCGGCACCGCGCACGCGGTCGGCGTGGCCAACGGGACCGACGCGCTGCTGCTCGCCCTGCGCGCGCTGGGCGTCGGCCCCGGCGACGAGGTCGTCGTCCCGTCGTTCACCTTCTACGCCTCCGCCGAGCCGATCGCCCTCCTCGGCGCGATCCCCGTCTGGTGCGACATCGATCCCACGACGTTCGTCAGCACCGCGGAGCAGGTGCGCGAGGTGCTCACCCCGCTCACCAAGGCCGTGATCGCCGTCCACCTCTTCGGCAACGTCGCCCCGATCGACGAGATCGTCGCGCTCGGCGTCCCCGTGATCGAGGACGCCGCCCAGGCCGCCGGCACGATCCTCGCCGACGGCCGCCGCCCGGGCGCGCTCGGCTCCGCCCTCGCGACGTTCTCCTTCTTCCCGTCCAAGAACCTCGGCGCCTTCGGCGACGGCGGCGCGGTCACCACCGACGACGCCGACCTGGCCGACAAGATCCAGACGCTCCGCTTCCACGGCTCCAAGGACAAGCGGACCTTCACGGAGGTCGGCCACAACTCCCGCCTCGACGCACTCCAGGCGGGCATCCTCCGGGTCCAACTCCCGCACCTGGACACGTGGGCCGACGGCCGCCGCGCGGCGGGGCAGGCCTACGAGGACGCGGGCCTGGGCGAGCTGGTCTCGCTCCCGGTGCCGACCCCTGGCGCCGCACCCGCCTGGCACCTCTACGTCGTCCGCTCCGAGCGCGCCGACGAGCTGGTCTCCATCCTGAAGGACGCCAACATCGGCACCGCCGCCTACTACCGCGTGCCGGTCCACCGCCAGCCCGCGATGCGCGGCTACGTCCCCACCGTCGATCTAGCGGGCACCGAAGAGGCCTCGCGCACGAACCTCGCGATCCCCATGAGCCCGGTGCTCACCCGCGCGCAGGCCGACGAGGTCGTCGCCGCGGTGGGCGCGCTCGCCCCGGCGTAGTCGGCTGAACGATATGAACGGGGCCGAGCCTCGCGCGCGGTCTCATACGAGTTCGACGGCAAGGCGCGGCTCGGCTGCCTGGAGCGTTTCGAAATCGGTGTCCTGAGTGACAACGACGAGCTCGTACGCGAGGGCCGTGGCCGCGACGAAGCAGTCGAACGCTTGCGCGCGACGCTGCGACGCCCGCAGTTTCGCGAGCAGCGCGGCGAGCTCCTCGGCCACCGACTCGGTGACGGCGAGGGGGACGAACCGTCGCGCGGCGTTCAGTGTCGCTTCGCGCAGCTCGCGGAGCGCGCCATCGGAGCGCAGCACACCCAGTCGCAACTCGGCCAACGTGACCACCGATACTCGCGCCTGGCCGACTGGCCGTCGCGAGAGCGTCCGGCCCGCCTCGGCGGCGATGAACACGCTCGCGTCCAACAGCAGCTCCGCCGAGTCAGACAAGGTCGTCGCTCGTCCAGCCCGACTCGTAATCCGCCAGGCGGTCGGAGCCCTGCACGCCGAGCTCGCGTGCACGGACTGCCAGTCGGTCAAGCTCGCTATACACGACCTCGGACGGACGGCGCTCCTGCCGTTGGGCGTGGGGAATGATGTCCGCCACAGGTCTGCCGTGCACTGTGAGCGTCACTGGCGTTCCGGCCTCGACCGCAGCCATCACCTTTGCGGTGTTGTTGCGCAAGTCCCGGACCGAAACGTCCATGTGCTACAGCGTAGCACTAGCGCCAGCGTTCGAGGAGGTCCTCGTCCGGGACTCCGCGCACGACGCGCGCGGGGACGCCCATCGCCACCGCCCGCGGCGGGATGTCGCGGGTGACGAGCGCGCCGGCGGCGACGAAGGCCTCCTCGCCGATCTCGACGCCCGGGCAGAGCGTCACGCCGCCGCCGACGCGGCAGGCGCGGCGCAAGGTCGGCCCCGCCAGCCCATACGAGCGGTCGTGGCGGCTCATCGTGTCGTCGTTGGTGGTGGTGACGCCCGGGCCGACGAAGACGTCGTCCTCGATCGTCATGTAGGCGGTCACGTAGACCTGCGTCTGGATCTTCACCCGCGCGCCGATCGTCGTGTCGTTCTCGACCGTCGAGCCGCGGCCGACGACGGACCCGGAACCGATCGTCACCCGCTCGCGCACGAACGCCTGGTCACCCACGATCACGCCGGCCTCCAGCCGCGCGCCCGCGAACACGATCGCCTGGCAGCAGATGACCGACCCGTTGCCCACGACGAGCGGAGCCAAAGACGCGCTCGAAGCCGTCGAGGAGCGCGCGAGCTTCGGGGCCTTGCCCAGCACGGCGCCGTCCTGGATCTCGCAGCCGTCGCCCACGACCGTCCCCGCGTGGATGACGACGTGCTCGCCGATCGTCACGCCTTCCCCGATCACCGCCGTCGGATGGATCATCCCTGCATCCTGACCAGCGCCTCGACGACGCGCTCGCCCGCCCGCCCGTCGCCGTACAGCGGCGGACGCTCGGACGGGGCCGGGCGCTGTAGAGCATCGAGCGCGGCGGGGAGATCGAGGTCGACGAGCACGTTCCAGCCCGCCTCGACGGTCTCGCGCCATTCGGTCGTGTCGCGCAGCGTGATGCACGGCTTGCCGGCCAGGTAGGCCTCCTTCTGCACCCCGCCGGAGTCCGTCAGCACCGCTCGCGCGCCCAGCAGCAGACCGGCGAACTCGAGGTACCCGAGCGGGGGAGCGACGATCACGCCGTCGAGCGCGTCGAGCAGCCCTGCTTCGGTGAGACGCGCACGCGTGCGCGGGTGCAGTGGCAGCACCACCGGCAGTGGCATCCCCGTCAAGACCTCGACGAGCGCGCGCAGGCGCTCGGGGTCGTCGACGTTCCCCGCCCGGTGCGCGGTCGCCAGCAGGTAGTCGCCGGCTGTCACTCCGAGTTGCTCCAGCATCGATGCGTCCGCCCGCGGCGCCAGCAACTCGAAGACGTCGACCATCACGTCTCCCACGAGCACGACCTCACCTACCACCTGCTCGGCCTGCAGCGTCGCGACGGCAGCAGGCGACGAGCACAGCAGCAGCGATGAGGCGTGGTCGGTCAGGACCCGGTTGAGCTCCTCGGGCATCCGGCGGTCATACGAGCGCATTCCCGCCTCGACGTGGGCGACCGGCACACCCGCCTGCGCCGCGGCCAGAGCCCCCGCCAGGGTCGAGTTCGTGTCCCCGTAGACGAGCACCACGTCCGGCGCTTCAGATGCCAGCAGCGGCGCGAGCTCGGACAGCATCCGGGCCGTCTGCTCGGTGTTGGACCCGCCCCCGAGGTCGAATCGATACTCCGGTCGCGGCAGCGCCAGCTCGTCGAAGAACACGCGCGAGAGCGCGTCGTCGTAGTGCTGGCCGGTATGGACGAGCACTTCGACCCCCACCGAGCGCAGCCGTGAGGAGACGGCCGCGGCCTTGACGAACTGCGGGCGATTGCCGACGACGGTGAGGACGCGCACCCGCAGAGCGTACGAGTGCTCAGCCGCGGCTGAGCCAGGACCGCAGCGTCGGCAGCGGGTCGATCGGCGCGCCGCCGGAGTACCAGCCAGGCGCCGTCCACAGCTCGAAGTGCAGGTGGCAGCCGTCGGCGTGGCCGGTCTGGCCGACGAACCCGATCGGCTGGCCGGTGAGCACCCGGTCGCCGGTCTTGACCAGCGCGACGTCGCGCAGGTGCATATAGACGTAGTCGGTGCCGACGCCCTCGTTGTCGATCACGAGGTAGTTGCCCGCCGCGACGTGGTAGCCGGCGTACTTGACCTTCCCGCCGTGAGCCGCGACGAGCGGCGTCCCGCAGGCGGCGAACGTGTCCTCGCCCTGGTGGCCGCGCCCGCCGCCGAACGCCGCGACACCGGTGCCGAACCTCGACGGCCCGAGGATCGGGAACCGGTCGCTGAAGAACTCGAAGGGCGCGCTCACCGGCGCCAGACCCGCGACCGTGATCCGGAAGGCGTACTTGCCGTCGGCCTGGAGGACCTTCGCCACCGTCCCGTCCCAGGCCACCCGCTGCGGCGTCTCAGGCGCCACGCCCGGCACGTCCCAGTGCGTGATGACCGCGCCGTCGAGCACCCGCACCACGTCCACTCCGACGGTCACCGGCGCCCCGCCGTGCACCACGTACGTGGCGGCCGCGGGAGTCGCGGCGTCGTAGTAGGCGCGCGGCGCGCGCACCGCGATCTCCACCGAAGGCCCCGCGACGGCCGGAGCGGCCGGGTCCAGCACCACGGGCCCCACCGACGGCACCGACACCGCGCCGTTTGAGTCGACGACCGCGACCGGACCGGGAATGGCGCCGAGCGGCACCCGCACGTCGACCGACGTCTTGCGCCGCACGCTGGTGGACGCGATCACGTCGTCGTCGACACCCGCCGCACCCATGAACACGACCTCGTCGGCCTTGGAGAGCGTCTTGCCGCGCACCCGCAGCAGCGAGCCCGGCCGGACCATGCCGGCGGCGCCACAGCTGGACGCGCAGGCGAGTTTGGCGACCGTCGCCGGACTCGAGGGCAGCGGCGAAGCCATCACCACGCGCGCACTCGCGGGCGCGGGGGTCGAAACGGGGGTGGGAGTGGGGGTGGGAAACACCGCGCCGCCGGACTGCGCCGCCGCGGAAGACGGCAACACGAGCGCAGAGCACGCAACGACGACGTATGCGGTTGTCCGCAGACTGAGACCCACGACCCTCCTCGTACCGCTGACCGAGCGACCCTCCACCCGCCTGACCGGGCGGGCGACACATAAGAGCGGCGCAACTATATCCGGGGCGTCGACGGACTGTCGCGCCGCCCATATCGCCCGCCAGAGAGCCAGAAACGGACATTCCGGTTCCCGCGCTGACAAAGTCTCAAGCGCACCTAAATCCGGGTGGGGAGGTGCGAGGAAGTTACGAATCGCACGATGCGTTCCTCACGCATGTCGCTCGCTCGTCGCGCCGCAGTGTTGATCGCATCAACCACCACCGCCGTCGCTCTCGCGACGACGCCGGCGCTCGCAGCGCCGGCTGGAAGCACGCACTATCCGGACCTCCAGACCGTGATCCCGACGAACTCGTTCTCGATCGTCAACGGGGCATCCGGCCGCGAATTCCGCTACACGCACCTCGTCTACAACGCCGGGCCGGGGCCGCTCGCGGTGCAGCCCCAGTACAGCGAGGCCTCGGGCAACTACCAAGGCCAGCAGCAGCTCTTCACCCACAACGCGGCCGGCGTCTGGTCGATGGTGTCCCAGCGCAAGGTGCCGGACGCGTTCGTGTTCCACGCGGCGCACGGGCACTTCCACTTCCCGCTGGCGTCGTTCGGTCTGTATGCCGTCGCCGCCGACGGTGGCCCGGGCGCGCCCGTGACGATGTCGCCGAAGAACGGCTTCTGCATCGCGGACTCCTACATCTACGACTCGTCCGTCGCGCACGCGGGGCAGTTCCCGGGTGGCATCGGCAGCTGCGCCGACCCGCTCAGCATGCGCGGGATGTCGGTCGGCGCGGCCGATGAATACGACTACCGCGACCCCGGGCAGGCCATCCCCTTCGACGGCGTTCCCGACGGCACGTACTGGTTCCGGGCGATCACCGACCCGAGCAACGACTTCCAGGAGGCCGACGAGTCCAACAACGAGCAGGACGTGCTGGTGACGATTGCCAACGGCAAGGTGACGGCGGGCGAGGTTCGCCACCCGGACACCACACCGCCCTCGATCGCCGTCAAGCTCCCGCTCAACGGCGCACGCGTCAGCGGGACGGTGCCGCTGTCGGCCGACGCGGCCGGCGGGCAGACCGTCCAATTCCTGCTCGACGGCAACGTCATCGGTTCCTCGACGGACACGGCGGCGCCGTACGGCCTCGCGTGGGACTCGACCCGCGTGGTCGACGGCGACCACTGGCTGGCGGCGCGAACGGTCGATGCCCGCGGCCGGACGAATACCTCCGAGGTCACGCTGATCACGGTCGCCAACATCGCCCCGCCGCCGGTGACCGGAGCGCTGACGATCGACGGTTCGACCAGCCAGGACGCGGGCGGCACGGTCACGACCGCGCCGTTCTCCACGCTGAAGTCGGGCGACATGCTCGTGGCGTTCGTCGCCTCCGACGGGCCGAACGGCGCAAGCCAGCAGACGGTGACGGTCACCGGAGGTGGGCTGCAGTGGACGCTCGTGCGGCGCGCGAACGGGCGCGCCGGCACGTCCGAGATCTGGAAGGCGGTCGCGCCCGGCCCGCTCACCGGCCTGCAGGTGACCTCGACGCAGGCCAAGGCGGGGTACCACCAGTCGATCCACCTCGTCGCCTTCGCCAACGCGGGCGGCATCGGCGCATCCAACGGGGTCAGTGCCACCTCGGGCGCCCCGGCCGTGTCGCTGACCACCACCCGGCCCGGGTCGTGGGTCTGGGGCGTCGGCAACGACTGGGACTCTGCGACGCCCCGCACCGTCGTGGCGGGCCAATCGCTCGTGCACCAGTGGGTCGACACCGGGGTCGGCGACACGTTCTGGATGCAGAACCAGGTGGCCGTGACCCCCGCAGCGGGGACCGCGGTCGCGATCAGCGACAGCAAGCCGACCACCGACCAGTTCAACCTGGCGTCGGTCGAGATCCTCTCCGGTGCGCCGTTCGAGCCGCCGCCCGCCGACACGACTCCGCCGCAGGTCCGGATCAGCGAGCCCGTCGCGAACGCGACGCTGAGCGGCATCACGCAGATCGGCGCGGTGGCGTCCGACGACGTCGGCGTCGCCAAGGTGCAGTTCAAGCTCGACGGGCAGACCTTGGGCTCCCCGGTCACCGCACCGCCGTTCGCGATGGCGTGGGACACGCGCACCGCGAGCCAGGGCCAGCACACGCTGACGGCCGAGGCCTACGACGCCGCCGGCAACGTCGCGGCCTCCGCCGGGCAGGTGGTGACGGTCGACAACAGCGCTCCCGGCCCGGGGGCCATCACGATCGATACGTCCGTCAGCCGTCAGGCCAAGGGCGCGCTTGCCTCGCCGGGGCTCACGACCTCTGCGCCCGGCGAGCAGATCGTCGCATTCGTCGCGATGGACGGCCCCAACGCGTCGGCGGCTCAGCGCTCGACGGTGACGGGAGGCGGGCTCACCTGGACGCTGGTCAAGCGCAGCGATACCCAGGCGGGCGTCGCCGAGGTGTGGTCGGCGACGGCCAACACGGTGCTGACCAACGCCGTGATCACGGCGGCGCCGCTGCGGACCGGCTTCGACGGCCTCTTGCACGTCGTCGCGTTCAACGGTGCGCTCGGCACCGGCGTCGCCGGCGCGGCGGGCGCGGGCTCCGGCGCTCCCGACATCTACCTGCCCGGCGTGCGCGCGGGCTCGTGGGTGTTCGCCGTCGGCAACGACTGGGACCGCGCGGTCGCGCGCACTCCGGCGACGGGACAGGTCGTCCAGCGCCAGTGGATCGACACCGGAGCCGGGGACACGTTCTGGGTGCAGTCCACGGCCGCGCCGAACACCGCGATGGGGCTCGTCACGATCCACGACAACGCCCCGACCAACGATCGCTGGAACTACGCGGCGGTCGAGCTCGTGGCGGCCCCGGCGGCCGGCGGGAATAGCCTGGCGTTCGCGTCGAGCTCACGCGTCGCGGTCTCGTTCACGAGCGCGACCCGCGCGAATCGCACCGGCCACGCGAGCCTGGTCGGGGGCCTGTGCACCCTCGGCAGCGCCGGCCTGTTGCCTCCGGCGGCGGACGTGATCGCGACGGCAACCCGGAACTCGGCGGTCCGCAAGGCCGGCACGGCGGCGATCCGCAGCCGGCACCCGCAGACCGTGCGACGGAACCGCTAGCCGTCACACGCCGGCGCGGGCGGCTCGCCGCTCGCGCCGGTTGTCCCCCCCGAACGTCCACATCCGCTGACGGCCTAACCCTTCGCCCAGTGCTATAACGTGGCGCGCGCGGGATGCTCGCGAGCATGTCTCGTGGTCTTTTCGCAGCCGCTCTCTCCGCTGCCACTATCGCGCTCGCCGCACCGGCGGCCGCGCAAGCCGATTCATTTCCGCTCGTGGGCTGGTGGCCCATGAACGAAGGGTCCGGACAGGTCGTCCGCGACTGGTCCGGCAGAGGCAACAACGGCATGCTCGGCAGCACGCCGGCTGCCGATGCCAACGATCCCAGCTGGATCAAGGGCGTCTTCCTCGGCTCCGCCCTGCGTTTCGGTGGGGATGACTTCGTGACCATCCCGGGGAACTCCGCGCTCGAGCCGGCCCGGATCACCGTGGCCGCATGGGTGCGCGGCGACGCGTCGCCCGGACAGTTCAAGTACGTGATGTCCAAGGGCTCGGTGCAGTGTCTCGCCAGCTCGTACGGCGTTTACACCGGCCAGGGCGGCGGCCTGGCGTTCTACGTCGCGGGCGGCCCGACCCAGGTCTTCGTCAGCCCGGAGGCACCCACGAGCGTCTGGGACGGCAAGTGGCACCACGTCGCCGGAACGTTCGACGGCAGCGCCGTCCGGTTGTACGTCGACGGCGTCCAGGTCGGCACCGGGACCGCTGCCCCGACGACCATCGACTACACGC
Source organism: Solirubrobacter ginsenosidimutans (assembly GCF_027587205.1). Next base: position 9,265 of record NZ_JAPDOD010000047.1, on the reverse strand, counting down.
TGCCCTCCGGCGGCGGCCAGATCGGCAGCTACCCGGGCTCATGCCCGGACGCGCTGACGCTCACCGGTGATATCGACGGCGTCCAGGTCTGGTCGCAGGCGCTGCCGGTCGACACGATCTGGAACGCGTTGAAGTCGATCGTGACCCTCGCTCGCTAGCTCAACCAGTCAGTATCTTCGGGGCGGCTGGAGGCCGCCCCGACGTGTTTAACCGACGGTTCGGCCGGAGGGCACAGGCTCGCTATCATGCAACGCCGCCGCGCGGCTTTCGCGTGATGAATCTACGCCCACGGCCAGATTGAGAATGAAGACCTACGTCGCCAAACCCACGGATCGCGAGCGCAACTGGCTCGTCGTCGACGCTGAGGGCCAAACCCTCGGCCGTCTCGCGACGCAGATCGCCGATGCACTGCGCGGCAAGCGCAAGCCCACTTACACCCCGCACATCGACACGGGCGACTTCGTCGTCGTCGTCAACGCGGAGAAGATCTCGGTCACCGGGAACAAGCGCGGCAGCAAGATGTACTACCGCCACTCGGGCTATCCGGGCGGCCTGAAGTCCCGCTCGCTCAATGACATGCTCGAGCGCCGGCCCGAAGAGGTCATTCGCCTCGCGGTCAAGGGGATGCTTCCCCGCACCCGCCTTGGCCGCAAGCAGCTCACCAAGCTCAAGGTCTACGCGGGCGCCGACCATCCGCATACGGCTCAGAAGCCGCAGCCGATGGCGCTGATCGAGAAGAAGTAGGAGAACCAGACTTTCCATGGCCGATAACGAGGATCAGGTCAACGAGCCCGAGGAGACTCCGGCGACGGAGACTCCCGCCGCTGACGCCCCCGAGGCGCCCGAGGCCGCTGCCACGCCTGAGGAGCCGACGGCCGAAGAGGTCGTGGTCGAGGGCGACGAGGTCGTCACCGACGAGGACCTCGAGTACGTCGAGGAAGACGAGACGCCGCGCGTGAAGCCGGCGATCCCGGGCATGGACCTCGAGGTCGACATCGTCCGTGACGGTGACGACGTCCTCGGCGGCCGTCCGCGCTACAGCGAGGACGAGCCCGACGAGGAGATCGAGTCCACCGACGAAGACGGTGAGGACGAGCTTCCGCAGACGATCGCCGACGCTTCGATCGATCTCGCCGCGGGCGCGCGCTACCGCGCGACCGGCAAGCGCAAGACCGCCGTCGCGCGCGTCACGCTGCTGCCCGGCACCGGCGCCTACGTCATCAACGGCAAGACGCTCGACGAGTTCTTCCCGCGCGCCACGCTGCAGCGCACGATCCGCCAGCCGCTCGAGACGGTCGGCTACGAGGACCGGATGGACGTCGTCGCGTCGATGCACGGCGGCGGCGTCTCGGCTCAGGCCGGCGCGCTGCGCCACGGCGTCTCCAAGGCACTCTTGGAGGCCGACCCCAACCTGCGCACCGAGCTCAAGCGGCGCGGTTTCCTCACGCGTGACGCACGCGTGAAGGAGCGCAAGAAGGCCGGCCTCAAGAAGGCTCGTAAGAAGCCGCAGTTCTCGAAGCGCTAATGCCCGCGGCGCCCACCAGCGCCGCGCGCAGGCTGTTCGGCACCGACGGAGTACGCGGTGTCGCGGGCGAGTTCCTCACCGCGGAACTCGCCCTGTCCCTGGCGCGCGCGGCAACCGCGCGCGCCAAGCGCGAAGACGGGCGCCCCGCGCGGGTCCTGATCATCCGCGACACGCGCGAGTCGGGCGAGATGCTCGAGGCCGCCGTGGCCGCGGGCGTTGCCGCGGCCGGGGGCGAAGCGCTTCTCGGCGGCATCCTGCCCACACCGGGCGCCCCGCTGCTGATCGCCCGCCACGGGTTCGATCTGGGCGTCGTGCTCAGCGCCTCGCACAACCCGTACCGCGACAACGGCATCAAGTTCTTCGGCGGGGACGGGTACAAGCTCTCCGACGCGACCGAGGCCGAGATCGAGGCCGCGCTCGACCAGCCGCACCCCGTGCCCGAGCATCCGGGCCGCGTGCGCGCCTTCCACGGCGCGCTGGAGGACTACCTGCGCGCCCTGCACGAGCGCTTCAAGGACCTCGACCTGAGCGGCCAGAAGATCCTGCTCGACTGCGCCAACGGCGCGACGTTCCGCGCCGCCCCGGAGATCTTCCGCCGTCTCGGCGCCGACATCGGCGTCCTCGCCCACGAGCCCGACGGCCGCAACATCAACCACAACTGCGGCTCGACCCACCTGGATCGCCTGCGCGCGGGGATGCAGACGGGCGACGACATCGCGGGCTTCGCCTTCGACGGCGACGGCGACCGGATGCTCGCCGTGGACCGCAACGGCACGATCGTCGACGGCGACGAGCTGATCGCACTGGCCGCGATTCACCTCCGCGAGGCCGGCCGGCTGCCCGGCAATGGCGTCGCCGTGACGGTGATGACCAACTTCGGCTTCCACACGGCGATGGCCGAGCACGGAGTTGAGGTCGCCATCACCGGCGTCGGCGACCGCTATGTCCTCGAGGCGCTGCGCGAGCGCGAGTGGGCACTCGGCGGCGAGCAATCCGGCCACATCATCGACCGCAACTTCGTCCCCTCCGGCGATGGCATCGCGTCCGCGCTGCTGACCCTGGAGGCCCTCAACGGCTCTGATCTCGCCGACCGGCACGCTATGGAGAAGCTTCCACAGACGCTCATCAATGTCCGAGTCAGCGACAAGGGCGTTGCCGAAGCCGACGAGGTCCTCGAGGCCGTCGAGCGTGAGTCGGCGGCCCTGGAAGGGCAGGGGCGAGTGCTTCTGCGGCCTTCCGGGACCGAGCCCCTCGTGCGTGTGATGGTCGAGGCGCCGACGGCCGAGCGGGCCGCGGCCGCCAGCGAGCGCCTCGTCGCGGTGCTCAACGCTGCCTCGAACTAGAAGAGGACGCTAAACGGCGGAAGTCAGCGCGTTTCCGGCGCGTTGACTGAGGTAGCCCGTGTACGCCGTTCAAAGCACCTCAACTCTCAGGCGTGCCCGTGGTGCGCTGCGCTCCGGACGTCTGCGGGAGCGCGTCGGCGGGACGGTCCTGCTCCTCGGCACCTGCTCGCTGCTGACGGACATCTCCTCGGAGATGGTGTCGGCGATCCTGCCGCTCTACCTGGTCGCCACGCTCGGCTTCTCGCCGCTGCAGTACGGCCTCGTCGACGGGATCTACCAGGGCGCCTCCGCGCTCGTCCGCCTTGCCGCCGGCTTCCTCGGCGACCGTTTCAAGCGGCACAAGCTGCTGGCCTCGCTCGGCTACGGCCTCTCCGCGGTCTGCAAGCTCGGTCTCGCGGTGGTCGGCGGCGCCTGGGCGGGCCTGAGCGCGATCATCCTGCTGGACCGCACCGGCAAGGGCATGCGCACCGCCCCGCGCGACGCGATGATCTCGCTGACCGCGCCCGAGAAGGACATGGGCCTCGCATTCGGCGTGCACCGGGCGATGGACACCGCCGGCGCCATGATCGGCCCGCTCGTGGCCTTCGGGCTGCTGGCCGCCGCCCCTGAGGCCTACCGGACGCTCTTCCTGATCTCGTTCTTCGTCGCGATCCTCGGCCTCGGGGTGATCACGTTGCTCGTCCGCGAGCCGCAGGAGCGCGAGGAGAAGCCCGCCGACGCGGAGAAGCCCGACCTCAAGGCGGCCGCGAAGCTCCTCAAGGGCACCGAGTTCCGGGCGCTCACCATCGCGGGCTCGGCGCTCGGGTTGGCGACGGCGAGCGACGGGTTCATCTACCTGATGCTGCGCGATCGGATCGACTTCAGCGACAGCCTGTTCCCGCTCCTTGCGACGGGCACCGCGGTGCTGTACATGGTGCTCGCCGCCCCGCTCGGGCGTTTGGCCGACAAGATCGGCCGCGGAAAGGTGTTCATCGGCGGCTACGTGCTGTTGCTCGCGGTCTACGTCCTCCTGATGACTCCCTCGGCGGGCTTCGTCTCGCTCTTGCTGGTGCTGGGGTTGCTTGGCACGTACTACGCCGCCACCGATGGCGTGCTGATGGCGATGGGCAGCCGCTACGTGCCCGAGGAACTGCGCGGCAGCGGTCTCGCGCTGCTCGGCACCGCGACGAGCATCGCCCGCCTGCTGGCCTCGGTGCTGTTCGGCGTGCTGTGGACCGTCGTCGGCGTCCAGGCGGCGATCGCGCTGTTCGCCGCCGGCCTCGTGGTCGCGATGGCGCTCGCCGTCCGCGGACTCCGGATCGCGCATGCCTAGGCGCACACTGGCGTTCGCGCTGCTCGCGGCCATCTGCGTCGCCGGGGCCACGGCCACCGGCGCGATCGCCGTGCTCGGGGCCAAACACGATCGCAAGGCAGCGTCCAAGGCGGTGGCCGCCGAGCGCCCGAAGGCCAATCAGATCCTCGTTTCGAAGCAGCCGTTCGCGGTCTTGCGCACGGTCGATCAGGCGCATCAGTCGACCTACGGGCGCGTCGCCGTCGCGCCGCTCGTCGACGGCAAGCCGGGGGCGCCCGCGCTCGTGGGTCCCGCCTGCGAGCGCGTCGGCTTCCGCGCGGGGAAGGGGCTCTGCCTCGAAGTCCTCGGCACGCAGATGGGCGTCGACTTCCTCGACGCCCGGATGCAGACCGTCCGCCAGCTCACGCTGCCCGGTATCCCGAGCCGCGCCCGCGTCTCACCCGACGGCCGCTGGGGCGGCGTCACGGCCTTCATCGTCGGTCACGCCTACACCACGCCCGGCCAGTTCTCCACGGCGGCGACGATCCTCGACATGCAGACGGGCAAGGTCGTCGGCAACCTCGAGAAGGACTTCAAGGTCTACGACGGCGGCAAGCTGGTCGACGCCGTCGACCGCAACTACTGGGGATTGACCTTCGCCGCCGACGGCGACACCTTCTACGCGACGCTTGAGACGAGCGGCAAGACCTGGCTGATCAAGGGCTCGATCAAGGCCCGTCGGGCTGAGACGATCCACGCCAACGTCGAGTGCCCGGCGCTGTCGCCGGACGGCACCCGGATCGGCTACAAGAAGGCGATGTCCCACGACCCGACGGTCTGGCGCTTCCACGTGCTGGATCTGGCGACAGGGAAGGAGACCGCGCTGTCTGAGACACGTTCGGTCGACGACCAGATCGAGTGGCTCGACGACAGCCACCTGGTCTACGGCGACAAGGCAAACACGTGGGTCGTCAACGCCGATGGCACCGGAAGCCCGCAAATGTGGTTGCGCAACACAGACTCGCCCACAGTCCAGGGAGGCTCGGGCGCGAGCACCTAGAATGCTGTCTGGAACCCTTCCGGAAAGGAGGCACCACCGTGTGCGGCATCGTCGGATACGTCGGACACCAGGAGGTGCAGGACATCCTGCTTTCCGGCCTGGAAAAGTTGGAATATCGCGGGTACGACTCCGCGGGAATCTCGATCCAGAATGACGGGCAGCTGGACGTCATCCGGGCCGTTGGCAACCTCTCGCAGCTGAAGGCCGCCGTCGAGCAGCGCGAAGCGGACGGTGGTGTCGCCGTACTCGTCACGCCGGCGACGACCGGGATCGGCCACACGCGTTGGGCGACCCACGGGCGCGTCACCGAGGAGAACGCCCACCCGCACTACGACCCCGAGGACCGCGTTCACGTGGTCGTCAACGGGATCGTCGAGAACTACATGGAGCTCAAGCAGGAGCTCCTCGACTCCGGGGCCGCGTTCAGCTCCGAGACCGACGTCGAGGTGATCGCCCACCTGATCGCGCGCGACCTCGAGGAGCACGGCCTCGTCGAGTCCACACGCCGCACGTACAACCGGCTGCGCGGCCACTACTCCTTCGTCGCCGTCGCGGCCGAGGAGCCCGGCGTACTCGTCGGCGCCCGCAAGGAATGCCCCCTGATCGTCGGCCGCGGCGACGGCGAGCAGTTCCTCGCCTCCGGTATTCCCGCCTTCCTCGCCCACAGCCGCACGGTCCAGGCGCTCGAGGACGACGAGCTGGTCGTCCTGACCGCCGACGGCGCGCGGTTCCTGCATGCCGACGGCACGCCTTTCGAGCGCGATACCTACCAGGTCGACTGGGATGCGGACGCCGCCGAGAAGGGCGGCTTCGAGACCTTCATGCTCAAGGAGATCCACGAGCAGGCCGACGCCGTCGCCGACACGATCGCCGATCGCACCGTCCGCCCTGACGGCGTGGACCTGCCGGAGCTCGATGACGAGCTGCTGCGTGGCGCCACGCGGTTGATCATCGTCGCCTGCGGCACCTCGTACCACGCCGGCCTGATCGGGCGCTACGCCCTGGAGGAGTGGGCGCGCATCCCGGTCGAGATGGACGTGGCCTCCGAGTACCGCTACCGCAATCCGGTGGTCGGGCCTGGCGACATCGTCATCGGGATCACCCAGTCGGGCGAGACGCTCGACACGCTGGCCGCGATGCGCCTCGCCCGTGAACGCGGCGCGACGGTGATCGCGGTGACGAACATCATGGGCTCACAGGCAACGCGCGACGCCCACAGCACGGTCTACACCCGCGCGGGCCTCGAGATCGGCGTCGCCGCGACCAAGACGTTCGTGGCGCAGGTCGCCGTCATGTACCTGCTGGCGCTGCGGATGGCCGAGCTGCGCGGCACGCTCACCCCGGAGCGCCGGACGGAGCTCGTCACCCGGCTCAAGCGCATCCCGCACGACATCGGCGTGATGCTCGACAAGGGCAGCGAGACGATCGATCGCGTGGCCGAGCGGCACTTCGAGAAAGAGTTCTTCCTCTACCTCGGACGCCACGTGGGCCTCCCCGTGAGCCTGGAAGGGGCGCTGAAGCTCAAGGAGATCTCCTACATCGCCACCGACGCGTACGCGGCGGGGGAGATGAAGCACGGCCCGATCGCGCTCCTGGATCAGGACACGCCGGTCGTGGTCGTGGCCACCGATTCGCCGGTACTGGAGAAGGTGATCTCCAACATCCAGGAGGTCAAGGTCCGGGGCGCTCACGTGATCGCGGTCGCGACGGAGGGCACCGACCTGGGCGACAACGCCGAGGACACGCTGCGCGTTCCGCCGACGGACTGGATGCTGCAGCCGCTGCTGGCCGTGATCCCGCTGCAACTGCTGGCCTACCGGATCGCTCGCCTGCGCGGGCTGAACGTCGACCAGCCGCGCAATCTCGCCAAGACCGTAACGGTCGAGTAGAGCCTTAGCGTTCGGCCGCGGTAGCGGCCGCCCACAGGCGGCCGCCGAGCTCCTCGGCGGCCACCGCGGGCAACACGAGCTGCGCGCCCGCGGCGATCAGCGACTCGGGCGACGGATCCTCCTCACGCTCCCCGGCCAGCGCGACCCGGCGAACGCCCATGAGGCGCTCGTTCGCGGCGAGCCGGCGCAACAGCGATGTGGGCGAGAGGTCCCCGGTGGCCGTGCCGACGACAACCGCGTCGGGGAGCAGCTCGAGCGCCAGTCGCAGGGCTTCGAGCGCATCCTCGGCCACACACGTCACCGTCGACTCGTCGATGCCGGCCAGGATCGTGTCGGCGCGCCCCGGGACCCGCTCGACGATCACGACGGTCGGCACGCGCGGCGCCGTCGACGTCTCCGCCAGCTCGGCCTCGAGATGGGAGCGCACAAACTCAGTCCGCTGGGCCGCCGCCGCCTGCTGGGCGAGCGTGGCCGGGATCCGCTCGCCCTCAGGCGGCCGCAGCGGCAGCATGACGGTGAACAGCGCACCGCCCTCCGGGGCGTCCGAGAGCGAGATCTCGCCGCCGTGGAGCTCGACGAACTCGCGGACGATGGCGAGACCGAGCCCGGCTCCGGCGCCGGCGGAACGCCCGTCGCCGTCCAGCCCGGAGCGGAAGCGGCCGAAGATCTTGTCCCGGTGCTCTTCGGGCACGCCAGGCCCCGAGTCGGCGACGCTCAAGGCCGCCGCGCCGTCGCCCGCGTCGAGCGCACAGCGGACCGAGCCGCCGACCGGCGTGTGCCTGATCGCGTTGGCCAAGAGGTTGGAGACGATGCGGCTGACCCGCTCGACGTCGAACCGAGCGGTGACCCGCGCCGGGGTCTCGATCTCGAGGATGACGTCGCGGTCCTCGGCCAGCGGCTCGAACTGCTCGGCGACGGTGCGGATCGCGAGCGCGAGATCCGCGTCCACGAGCGAGAGCGTGGCCTCGCCATGATCGGCCTTGACCTGCTCGAGCATGTCGTTGATCTGCTCGAGCGCGCCCAGCGCGGCAAGCCGGATGTTGACGAGTTGCGTCTGCGCGCCACTGTCAGCGGTGCGCAGCAGCTGCTCCGAACGCGTGATGACGACCTGCAGAGGCGCGCGGAGGTCGTGTGACAGCTCCCCGAGGAGGCGTTCGCGATAGTCGTGAACGCGCGCGAGGCGTTGCGTCAGCGCGGAGAGCTCGGCATTCTGGCGCGCCAAGCGCTGCTCGACCCGTTTGCGGTCGGTGATCGCCCGGCCCTCGGCGACGACGAACGCGACCTGGCCGTCGCGCCCGCGCAGGGGTCGCAGCAGGAGGTCGAGCGTTCCCGTCGTGCGCCCGGCGCTCTCGATCCGGACATCCACGTCGAAGCGGGCGAACTGGCCGCGGGCGGCGCCGGTGATGGCCTGCTTGGTGGTCTCAGCCATCCCCGCCGGGGCCATCGACCACCAAGCCGTCGTCCACAGCGGCAACCCGATGACCTCGGCTCGGTCCACGCCGCCGGCGATCAGCGCGGCGGGATTGACGTCCAGGACCTGGCCCTCTGGGTCGAGCAGGGCGATGAAGCTCGATGACTTGGCGTGCGCCACCTGCGCCATGAGCTGGCGCGCGATCGGGTCCCCATCGGGCTGCTCGAGCTCGCTCATCCGCAGCCGCAGGGCCTCGACAGCATCGAGCGAGGTGGTCCAGTGGTCGAGTCGTCGATTGGGCAAGGACATGCGCAGGGGACGAATCTACGCGACGGCGCGAGCCTCTGGGTCAAATCCGGCGCCGAACGGACGCATTGCGGAGGCCGATCGCCTCGCCGGGCCGCCCATCCCCGATTCGGGGTAATCGCAGGTAACGAAAGGTAGGCATGGGGTCTTGCCCCTATAGCTGACGCCGACAGCGGACCGATAGAGGAAGGGAACCGTCATGGAGCTGACCCCGAGTCGCCCCACGACGAGCCCTCTCTAGCTCAAGGAGCCGCCGTCTTATGCACTCGACGTACACGCCTGCCGGCGTGCGTATTGCTGCGCACATCAGTCGGATCGCTGGGAGACGCCGTTGGACCGCCGCGGCGACCGCGTTCGCCGGGTTGTTGATCCTCCCCGGCGCCGCGCATGCTGCCGACCTGGCGGCGTCGCCGTCGACGCTTTCGAGCGTGTTCGCCTCGGCGAAGGCGGGCGATTCGGTC
>NZ_JAPDOD010000046.1 GCF_027587205.1 Solirubrobacter ginsenosidimutans | reverse complement strand
CCGCCGCCGGCGCGCCGGCGGCGCAGGCCGCGGCGCTCGACCCCGCGGCCGCTGCCGCCGTCGCCGCCGCGGCTCCCGACGCCTACCCGGGCGACAGCGCGCCGCGCGAGCAGATCGCCGCCTGGATGGCCGGCCAGGCGCAGAAGCGCGGCCTGCCGCCGCAACTGCCGCTGATGGCCTCGCTCGTCGAGTCCGGCATGACGAACATCCAAGGCGGCGACGCGGACTCCGTCGGCTTCTTCCAGATGCGCGTCGGGATCTGGAACCAGGGCGCCTACGCCGGCTACCCGAAGGACCCGCAGCTGCAGGTCAAGTGGTTCCTCGACCAGGCCGAGGCGGTAAAGCGGCAGCGGCTCGTCGCGGGCAAGTCGATCACCGATCCGAACCAGTTCGGCGACTGGATCGCCGACGTCGAGCGGCCCGCCGAGCAGTATCGCGGCCGCTACCAGCTCAAGCTCGACGAGGCCAACAACCTGCTCGGCTCAGCGCCCTCGCAGCCGGCGGCGGCACCCGTGGCCGCGGCCGCCGCCGCCGTTCCGGTCGACCCTGCCGCGGCAGCGGCGAGCGCCGCCTCGCTGGGCGACGCGAAGCTGCCGGCCGAGATCCTCGCCCCCGTCGAGCAGGCGATCGCCGCCGGCAACGCGCCCGGGCCGAAAGCCCTTGCCGCCATCGAGGAAGCCTCGAAGTACATCGGCACCGACTACAAGTGGGGCGGGTCGACGCCGCAGACCGGCTTCGACTGCTCCGGCCTGATGCAGTGGGCATACGCGCAGTCGGGCGTCCAGATCCCGCGCGTCACCTACACGCAGATCGCCGCCGCCAACGGCGTCGAGATCGCCGACAAGGCCGCCCTGAAGCCCGGGGACCTCGTGTTCTTCGCCAACGCCGGCGACGTGCACCACGTCGGCATGTACCTGGGCGGCGACAAGTTCCTGCACGCGCCCCACACGGGCGACGTCGTCAAGGTCTCGAGTCTCGACGAGCCCTACTACGCGTCGCAGTTCGCGGGCGGACGGCGCTTCGATCAGGGCGCCGGCGTCGCCGGGGTGCCGTCGGCCGCACCCGCAGCAGCGCCCGCGGTCGCTTCCGCGGCCTCCGTCGATCCGGCGGCAGCGGCTGCCGCCGCACCCGCGGCCCCGGCCGCCGCCGCTTCCGCGATCGACCCCACGGAGGTCGCCAAGGCGCAGGCCGCCGTGGCCCGCGACGCGGCCGAGGTGCGCCGCAACGAGTCCCAGCTCTTCCAGGCCGTGAAAGCCGTCGAGGCCCCCAAGGAGCGGGAGAAGCGCGCCTCGATGATGTTCCTGAAGGCCGTCGACCCGTCACAGGTCAAGCGTCCCGGCGCGGAGCCGCCCGCCGCCGCGGCCGCCGTGCCGCCGCCGGTCGAGGCCCCCGCGCCCGCGCCGGTCCCGGACCCCGCGGCCGCCGCTCCTGCACCGGTGCCGCCGCCCGAGGCCGCCCCGGCCGCCGCCGCTCCGGGCGACGGCGTCGCGGCGGCGTCGATCGACCTCACGAACGCCGCGACCGGCTATCCGGGCGACAACGCCTCGCAGGCCGAGCTCGCCAAGTGGCTGGCCAAGCAGGCCGACGCGGCCGGCCTCCCGCCCGAGCTTCCCGTGATGGCCTCATTGGTGGAATCCGGCGTCAAGAACCTCAACTTCGGCGACGCGGACTCCGTCGGGTTCTTCCAGATGCGGGTCGGGATCTGGAACCAGGGCGCCTACGCCGGCTACCCGGAGAAGCCCGAGCTGCAGGCGAAGTGGTTCATCGACCAGGCGCTCGAGGTCAAGCGCAAGGCGATCGCCGGCGGCGACGCCAACTTCGGCAAGGACCCGGCGAAGTTCGGCGAGTGGATCGCCAACGTCGAACGGCCCGCCGCGCAGTACCGCGGGCGCTACCAGCTGCGCCTCGGCGAGGCGCGGAAGCTCTTGTCGTCTTAGAGGCCCGAAAGTCAACTGCGCCGGGTGGGGGAGGGGGAGTGGCAGTGCCACCCGTCCCGGGCTGCCGTGGGTCCGCTCGGTGCGCGGCTCTGTTGGGGTCGAAGCGCCGTGCTGGGATACCGACAGTTACGGGCGTGGTGCTGACACCCCCGTCCGCGCCGGGCCTTCCGGTGATCGGTTTCGGCGAGCAACGAAGTCATGCGCGAAGGGGGTGCGTCCGGAATGTTTCCCCACAGGCAACATTCCGGACGCACCCCCACCAACGCGCCACATCGAACAGTGCGAACCTGATCGAAACCCGCGAGCGGACCCCTCAAACGCGCGCGGTCGACCACGGCGACCGGGACAGCGCGAGTGCGGGAGACACTGGCCAGCCCACGCCCGTAACTGTCGGTATCCCAGCACGGCACTTCGAGCCAACAGAGCCGCGCCGCGAGCCGGACCCACGGCAGCCCGGGACGGGTGGCTCGCCACTCCCCCTCCCCCACCCGGCGCAGTTGACTTTCGTCCCTACAACACGCGGCGCCCGATGGGCGCCGCGTCACTTCGAGTCTCTCAGCCTTCGCCGCCGCCGCTGACGCCGCCGCCGGAGCTGCCACCGCTGCTCCCGCCGGAACTGCCACCGCTGCTCCCGCCGGCGCTTCCGCCGCCGCCGCCACCACCGCCACCGCCGCCGCCGCCACCGCCGCCGCCAGTCGCGGGAGGCGTCGTGTTCTGCGGGGGCGTCGTGTTCTGCGGAGGCGTCGTGTTCTGCGTGCCGCCGGATGAGGAGGAGGACGAGCTGCTGCTGCTCGCCTGCTTCTTCGGCTTGTCCTTGATCAGCGTGGGCAGGCGCGTGAACTTCGCGGAGGCCGCAGCGCCCGACGGGAGGTCGTAGCCCGCCTCGGAGAGCCCGTTGAGGGCCTTGCTCATGTCGTCCTGGAAGGAGAGCGCCTTGGTGCCCTCACGCTTGTAACCGGCGCGGTCCTTGCGAGCGCCTTCGCCCGCGGCCTTCTTGTACGCCGCACCCGCGCCGCCGAGAGCGGCGACGAGCTGCTGGTTGAGCAGCTGATCGGCCGGGCTGACCTTGAGCTTGCCCAGCGACTTCGAGGCGCCGCTGTATGCGCCCCAGAGCTTGTTCGTCGCCGCGACCTGGCTGGAGCGCTTGCCGGCCTTGTTGAGCGCCGACGCGGCCGACTTCTCCTTGGATTCGAGCCGGGCCAGCGTGCGCTCGACGCCCTTGGCGTAGGTCGAGCTCGGCCCGATCGGGAAGACGTCGCCCTCGGTGATCTGCATCGAGGAGGCGATCGTCGTGCACGTTTTGCCGTCGGCGAAGCAGGCCAGTGCCGCCACGCCCTTGCTCGTGGGCACGGAGTAGAACGTCGCGGCCTTGCCGTCGATCGGCAGCCCGTCGTAGCGCAGCGCCTGGGCGCCGTCGCCGATATCGGCCTTCTGGCCGTCCGGCGTGCTCGTGGTCAGCAGATCGGTGGGCAGGAGCTTGGAGTTGGCGGCCGACTTGTCGGCCTTGCCGATCACGATCGTCCCGCCCTTGGGGCCACCGACGGCCACCGCGCCCTCGGCGAGGCCGGGGACGGTGGGCGCGTCGCCCGTGCCCTGAGCCCAGCCCGCCGGCACCTTCAGCGCGATGCCGGAGGCGGAGATCGGCACCGAGGCACCCGGTGTGGCGGAGGCCTTCGGCGTGGTGGTGGCGCTGACCGTCTTGTCGCCGCCGCCCCCGCCGCCGAGCGCCATCGCCGCGACGACGCCCACGACCACGACGCCGCCCACGATCGCCGCGGGGACGATCCACTTCGGGCGCCCGCCACCGTCGCCGGACGGCGTCTTGGGCTCCTTCGGCGCCTTCTTCGGCGGCTCCGGGGTCAGCGTCTGCGGCATCATCGTGTCCGCGAAGACGGGGGTGCTCGGCGCAGGAGTGGCCACCGGCGCCACAAACGGCGCGGGGGTGACCGGGGCCGGAGCCGGAGCCGGAGCCGCGGCCTCGACCGGGGCGGGCGTCGGCGCGACGGCCGGCGGCTCGCTGGTCGGCGGGCGGGACGGCGGCGGCGCGATGTAGGTCTCGAACGCCTTGGGCGGCTCGGCCTCCTCGACCGCAGGCGCCGGCGTGAGATCGGCGGGCGGCTCGGAGAACGCGACCGGCTCCGGGGCGTTGCCCAGGCCCGGCGAGGTGGCGAACCCGGATGGCGCGGCCTCGGGCTCGGCGGCCGGAGCCTCGGGCTGGGGAGCGGGCGAGAGCAGCGCGTCCGTCGGGGGCGGCGGCGCGGGCGTGCCGAAGGTGACGAAGCCGGACTCGATGATCGGATCGGGATCCGCGGCGGGCGGCGCCGGGACGGCCTGCGAGGGCATCGGCGTCGGCGGGCCGACCACCGGCTCGGGGATCGACGGCGTCGACTCCGACGGCGGCGGCGTGTACATCGGCGGAGACGCCGACGGGCCGGTGTCCGAGCCGGGCGCGCCCCAGGCGAAGGACTTGAACTCCTCCGACGCTGCGTCGCCGCTGGTCGTGCCGGGGAACGGCGCCGGGGTCAGCGGCTTGGCGCCGGCCGCCATCTCGTCGGTCGAGCGCTGCTCGACGAGGCGCGCCTCGCGGCGCCAGCGCGGGCCGAGCAGCCCGAGCACGATCTCCTCGAAGTCGTCCCAGGCGTCGTTGGCGTTCTGGGTGCGCTGCGTCGGCTCCTTGACCAGCAGCCGCTCGATCCAGTCCGAGATGCGCTGGTCGACCTCGGGCCGGATCGACTTCACCGGCGCGATCGGCTCGTTGACGTGGCGCAGCAGGATCGCCATCGGCGCGTCGGAGTCGTGGAACGGGACGTTGCCCGTGAAGAGCTCGAAGGCCATGCAGCCGACCGAGTAGAGGTCGGTCCACGGGCCGATGTCCTGCGCCATCGCCTGCTCGGGCGCCATGTAGGTCGGCGTGCCCACGGTCGTGCCGGTCGCGGTCAAAAACGCGCCCGTCTGCATCTTCGTGGTCGCCTTGGCGATGCCGAAGTCGGCGATCTTCACGCGGCCGTCGGCCGTGACCATCAGGTTCTCGGGCTTGAGGTCGCGGTGGACGATGCCGTGCGATTCGGCGTTGGTCAGGCCGGCGAGCAGGCCTTCCAGGACGCCGCCGATCTGCGCGAGGTTCATCCGCCCGACGTACGGCCGCAGCGACCCGCGCTCGACGTACTCCATCGCGATGTAGGGCGTGCCGTCGTGCTCGAAGTAGTCGTGCACCGTCACGATGTTCGGGTGCGAGAGCGAGCCGGCCACGCGCGACTCGCGCAGGAAGCGCTGGGCGAAGGACGGGTCCGACGCATGGAACGCGCCGAGCTCCTTGAGCGCGACGAACCGGTCGAGATCCGTCTGGCGGGCCAAGTACACCATCGCCATGCCGCCGCGACCCACCTCCCGGAGGATCTCGTAGCGGCCGACTGTCTTCATGATGGCGTCAGGCATCCCTGCGTTCCCTGGTTGTTGCTGAGCTCGGAGGCTCCGCGTAGTATCGCCATGGTTCTCCGAACCGACAACCACTCTTAAGGGTGAAGCTCTTCGTCCTCGACACCCACACGATCTACCGCCGAGGACTGGTGGCCTGTCTCGACCTCCTCGATGAGGTCGAGTCGGTTGCCGATGCGGAGCGGGTGCGCGACGCGTGGGAGCACCCCGCGCTCTTCGAGGCCGATCTCGTCCTGGTCGACCCGTCGCTCCCCGGCGGGGCGGATTTCGTGACCGGCGTGCGTGAGACCGTCGGCGCCCGCGTGATCGTGTGCGCGTCCGACGCGGGCCAGGATGCAGCGCTTTCCGCGCTTCAGGCAGGCGCCGTCGGCTACCTGCGCAAGGACGAGCTGACGCCCGAGACGCTGTCCTCGGCGGTCCGTGCGGCGGCCGACGGCACGAGCGTGGTGGGCGCCGGCCTGCTCGAGCATCTGCTGGCCAAGCTGCCCGAGAGCGCCGAGGTCAAGCCCGCCCCGGCGCGCCTGACCGACCGCGAGCAGCAGGTGCTCTCGCTGATCGCCGCGGGCCACCCGACCCGCGAGGTCGCGCTGGAGCTCTCATACTCGGAGCGCACCGTGAAGAACGTCTTGCACGACGTCGTCACCAAGCTCAATGCGCGGAGCCGTTCGCAAGCTGTCGCGTTCGCGGTCCGCGAAGGTCTCATCTGACGCTCCTCTGTTTGTTCGCATGCTGACGAACGTCGGGCCGCTGCTCGAAGGTCGTCGCATGGTCATCTGCGCAGGCTCCGGCGGGGTCGGGAAGACGACGACCGCGGCCGCCGTCGGGCTCGGGCTCGCAGAGCAGGGCTTGAAGGTCGCCGTGGTGACGATCGACCCCGCGCGCCGGCTGGCCAACGCGCTCGGCCTGCAGGAGCTCGACAACGAGCCGCGCCGGGTCGAGTTGGACGCCCCCGGCGAGCTGTGGGCGATGATGCTGGACGCCAAGCGCACCTTCGACCAGCTGATCGAGCACCTCGCGCCGGACGAGAAGACCCGCGACGAGGTCCTCGCCAACCGGATCTACCAGCAGCTCTCGAGCGCCGTCGCCGGCTCGCAGGAGTTCACCGCGATCGCCAAGCTCTATGAGCTCGACCGCGACGGCGACTACGACGTGCTCGTCCTGGACACGCCGCCGTCACGCAACGCGCTGGACTTCCTCGACGCGCCCGGCCGCCTGACCGGCTTCTTCCAGGGCCGCGCGATCCGCGTCTTCATGCGCCCCGCGGGCATCTCGGGGCGGATCCTCGGCCGCGGCACCGGTGTCGTCTTCGGCATCCTGCAGCGCGTCACGGGCGTCGACCTGCTGCGCGATCTCTCGGTGTTCTTCCGCTCGCTGGGCGGGATGATCGACGGCTTCACCGAGCGCGCCAAGCGCGTCGGCGCGCTGCTCGAGGACCCCGCGACGACCTTCCTGATCGTGACCGCGCCGCGCCACGACCCGGTCGAGGAGGCGATCTTCTTCCACCGCAAGCTGCGCGAGGCGTCGATGCCGTTCGGCGGCCTCGTCGTCAACCGCGTGCATCAACCGCCCGACGACGCGCTCGGCACCGCCGTGGCGACCGAGCTCGGGCCCGCGCTGGCCGAGCGGGTCAGCGTCGCGACGCGAGAGCTGGCCGCGCTGGCCGCCCGCGACGCCGCGAACGTCCAGCGCCTGCGCGACGAGCTCGGCGACCCGCCGACGATCCTCGTCCCCGAGCTCGAGGACGACGTCCACGACCTGGACGGCCTCGCCCTCGTGCGCTCACACCTGTTCCAGTGACTCGCGCAGGTCGTCGGCGACGCGCCGCAGCGCGGGGTCGAGATGGCCGCAGAGCACGTCGCGCAGCACCGCGCGCAGGCTGGCGCCGAGCTCGCAGACGAGCGCGTCGACCTCGTCGGCGGCGCGCACGAACCCGGCCATCGCCGAGCGCTCGAGCGAGATCGCCTCGCGGACGCGGGCCTCGAGGTGGGCGCGGTCGGCCGGCTCGGCGCAGATCGCGGCGACCCGTTCGGCCACGCCGTCGTAGCCGGAGCGGTCGACGTCCGCGAACAGCGCCTTGGCCGCGAGCAGCCAGTCGGTCAGCGCCTCGACGGCGCTGGGGCGCTCGCACCCGAGCTCGAACCGGCGCAGCGCCCAGGCCAGCTCACCCGCCCGCGGCGTGCGGCGCGAGACGAGGCCGCAAAAGGCGCGCAGCGGGTCCTCCTCCTCGGCGGCGAGCAGGCAGTCGCCCGCGGGGCGGCGCAAGCCGGTGGCGAGCGGGACGGCCAGCCAGCCGCCGCCGTCGGTCCGCGCCCACGCGGTCGGCCCGAGCGCGGGCTCGGCGTCGTCCCACAGGCGCAGCGCGGTCTGCAGGCGCCGCAGCCGGCGCCCGGCGGTCTCCAGCGCGCGGCCCTGGCCGGAGGTGCTCTCCAGCGCCAGCACCGCGACGGTGGCGTGCGGGTCGTCGGCGAGGCCGGTGGGCGCGTCGGCGAGCGTCGTCGCGCGCACGAGCGCGAGCCCTTCGCCGAGCGGCACCTCGTCGGACTCGATCACGAGCCCCTCGACGGCCGTCAGCACGACCGACAGCTCGCAGCCGCTGTAGGCGACCTCCTCGAGCTCGGCGAAGGCGGAACGGAAGCGCTCGGCGTCGAAGACGAAGTCGGTCGCGTCGCCCCAGATCGCGCCGAGGAACGCCTGCAGCGCGCAGTCGGGCAGCGCGCGCGCATCGCCGGCGGGCACGCGGCGGCCGCGCCGGCGCAGGTAGCCGGGCAGGTCGGGGAGCTGCGCGAGGCTCTGGGCCGCCGGCGGGTACGAGGGCAGGCGGGCGAGCATCCCGATCCGCTGCGCGATGAAGCGCCCGGTCAGCGGCCGATAGCAGTACAGCGGCGCCGAGCGGGTGGGCGTGGCGTCGAGCTCGAACGGGATCTCGGCGCCCCCCGACACCTCCTCGGCCAGCTGCCAGGCAGCCTCCTCCACGAAGGCCGCGAGCGAATCATGCAGCGCCCGGTTGTGCATGCGCTGCCGATTCCACGCTCGAGCGCGGGCTCCTGCCCGCTGCAAGGTTTCCGTCCGAAACGTGTGTTACGCGGCGACGGGTTCGGGCGCTTCGGCGCACGAGCCCTGCGCGCCGAGCCACTCGGCGCCGTACGTGCGCATCGAGTCGATGATCGGCACGAGCGCGAGACCCTTCTCCGTCAGCGCGTACTCGACGCGCGGCGGCACCTCAGGGAACGTCGCCCGGTGCACGATGCCCTCTTCTTCGAGCGAGCGCAGGCGCAGCGAGAGCGTGCGCGGCGAGATCCCGCCGAGCGAACGCTCCAGCTCGCAGAACCGGGAGCGCCCTTCAGAGAGATCGCGAACGATCAGCAGCGTCCACTTGCCGCAGACGATCTCAGCGGTACGACAGACTGGGCAATCGGGATCCGGCATCGATTACCCAGTCTAGCCGCAAAGCTTCACTCTTTGAAGTGTCAGCCGTTAAGCAACGAGCCGAGGCCGCCGCCCGAACTGGACTGCTGCGTCACGTCGGCGGTGATCCGGCCCTCGGACGGCTGCACGAGCACCCAGCCCTGACCCTGGAAGGACATCTGCACAGTCTCCCCGGAGCCACGGCCGATCAGGTTCTTCATCTTGAAGTCGGTGCGGATGCCGGTCGACACGCCGGAGGACCAGGTGATCGCGGCCTGCGCGTCAGCGAACGTCGGCGCCGCGGCGACGTTGAGCAGGACGGGCGGGCCGTCGGACAGGATCGCAACCCAGCCGGTGCCCTTCAGGGCCAGGTTGTACAGACCGCCGCCCATCATCGAGGACGCGCCCTCGACGCGGCGGATGTCCCAGTCGATCCCCGTGTCGAACGCGAGCAGGTTCGGCCCGTTGACCGTGATCATGTCGTTCTCGAGGTAGATCAGGTGGATGTCCTGGGCTTGGACGGCGAGGAAGACCTCACCACTCCCGGTGACCTTCATCAGCTGCGTGCCCTCGCCGGTCACGGCCTTCTTGAGCATCCGGCCGAGGCCGCCCGAACCAGCGTGCTCGAAGGTCACGTCGCCCTGGTAGGCGACCATCGAGCCGAGCTTGGCCTGAACGGTGACCTGATTGAGACTGACTTTCAGGAGCTTCGAGTTCTGAAGGGCGAACGCGTCCGTCGATTGCGTCTCATTGAACTGCCCGAGGGTGGTCTGCATGGGGCGCAAGCCTCGCGAGCCGCGCCCCAACCGTCAAGGCGGGTTAACCCGCGTAAGGCAGGCCCGGCGGCGGTGCCGACACGGCGGGCGGAGCGGCGGACGGCGCCGGGGTGAGCGCGGCCGTGATCTGCGGCTCCGGCTCGGTCACCGTCGACAGATCGGTGATCGGGCCGCTGGCGGCGACCATCAGCTTGAAGTCGTGCGGCGACGTCGCGGCGCGCATCGCCTCTTCGTAGGTGATCCGGCCCGAGTGCAGGTGCTTGAGCAGGTGCTGGTCGAACGTCTGCATGCCGTAGTAGCCGCCCTCGGCGACGACTTCCGGCAGCTGCCCCGTGAGCTTGGGGTCGAGGATCATGTCGTGCACGCGGCCGGTCATGATCATGATCTCGCAGCAGGCGACGCGGCCGTTGCCGTCCGCCGTCTTGACCAGGCGCTGGGAGACGATGCCCTTCAGCGTGCCGGCGATCATCGCGCGGGCCTGCTGCTGCTGATGGGGCGGGAAGAAGTCGATGATGCGGTTGACCGTCTCGGGCGCGTCGACCGTGTGCAGCGTCGAGAGCACGAGGTGGCCGGTCTCGGCGGCGCTCAGCGCCGTGTGCACCGTCTCCTCGTCGCGCATCTCGCCGACCAGGATCACGTCGGGGTCCTGGCGCAGCACGCGCCGCAGCGCGCGCTTGAAGGACGCCGTGTCCTGGCCGACCTCGCGCTGGTTGATGATGCAGCTGCGGTCGCGGTGCAGGAACTCGATCGGGTCCTCGATCGTGACGATGTGCTTCTGCATCGTCCGGTTCATGTGGTCGATCATCGCCGCGAGCGTGGTCGACTTGCCGGAGCCCGTGGTGCCGGTGAGCAGGATGATCCCGCGCTCCTGCTGGGCGAGCTTGGTGACCGCGTCGGGGAGGCCGAGCTCGTCGACGGACTTGATCGTGACCGGGATGGCGCGCATCACGATCGAGATCGAGCCGCGCTGCAGGAAGGCGTTGACGCGGAAGCGGCCGAGGCCCTCGACGGAGTGCGAGAAGTCGACCTCGTTCTCGGCCTGGAACTCGGCGACCTTCTCCGGATCCTGCAGCATCTGCTCCAGCGCGTTGCGCGTGTCCTC
Source organism: Solirubrobacter ginsenosidimutans (assembly GCF_027587205.1). The sequence goes on along the minus strand of NZ_JAPDOD010000046.1, from coordinate 60,789 downwards.
CGGGAACAGCCGCTCCGTGCCGGCGATCGGCTCGAGGTGACCGTGCAGGCGGATGAGCGGATAGGAGGGGACCTTCAGATGGAGGTCGGAGCCCTCTGCCGCGATGAGGTACCGCAGCGCGTGATCGAGATCGAAAGCCATACAACCGTGGTCATCGGCGCGTCTTATGTGCCTCTTGAGGACGGCTGGGGTCCTCGCCCCATGACGTCAGAGCTCCGACGGTGAGAGCCGGCGGGCCGAGACGGCGGGCATCGCGCCGCGTGCCTGAAGCGCCGCCTTGAGCGTGCTCGCGGCGGCCGCGGCGCGCTCGGCGCCCAGCACGCCCGCCAGCTCGGCGTTGAGCGCCGCCCGGATGGCACGCCCCGCCTCGAGCAGCGCCCGCCCGCTGTCGGTCAGCGCCACGCGGCGCACCCGCCCGTCTCCCGGATCGCTCCAGCGCTCGACGTAGCCGAGCGCCTCGAGCTCGCGCACCGCCTTCGACACCGCCTGCGAGGTCACGCCCAGGTTCTCGGCGATCTCGCCGATCGGCCGCGGCCCCTCGACGAGCTGCTGGATCAGGAACCCGTGCGAGTAGCGGACCCGCGGGTGCTCGGCGCGCAATCGCTCGAGGATCTCGGCGTTGAGCACCTCGCCCAGCAACTGGGTCCAGAGCACGAGGTCGTTGTCATGTAACCCAGGTTGTGTAACCATGGTTCCATGATACTCCATGACTTCTTCGCCGCCGCCGCGCGCTTCGACGAGCCCGCGCTCGCGAACCTCCTGCATCCGGACGCGCGCATCTCAGAGCTACCGAACGCGATCAACCGCCAGGGCACCGAGCGCGACCTCGCGCAGGCACGCGAGGCGTTCGCCCGCGGCAAGGGCCTGCTCTCAGATCAACGCTACGACGTGCACGAGGTGCTTGAGAGCGGCGACAGGATCGCGGCGCGCGCGACGTGGCACGGAACCATGGCCGCGACGGGTCAGGAGCTGACGGCGCACATCGCGACCTTCACGCAGGTGCGTGACGGAAGGATCTTCCGCCACGCGACCTACGACTGCTACGAACCGCTCAGCTAAGCGACATCGCGGAGCTTCTGGGCTTCCGCGAGGCTCTGGAGCTTCTTCAGCGACTGGTTCTCGATCTGGCGGATGCGCTCGCGCGTCACGTTGAACGTGCGCCCGACCTCGTCGAGCGTGCGCGGGTGCTCCCCGCCGAGGCCGTACCGCAACTCGAGGACGCGGCGCTCGCGGTAGGAGAGGTTCTCCAATGCTTCGCGCAGCGCTTCCTTGGTGAGGATCTCGGCGGCCCGCTCGTAGGGGGACTCGGCGCGCTCGTCAGCGATGAACTGACCGAACTCCGACTCCTCCTCGTCGCCGACCGGCTTCTCGAGCGAAACAGGCGCCTGGGCGGAGCGCTTGATCGAGTCGACCTCCTCCGGATCGATGCCGGTGACTTCGGCGATCTCCTCGGGGGTGGGCTCACGGCCGAGCTCGGTGACGAGCTTGCGCTCGGCGCGGCCGATCTTGTTGAGCTTCTCGACGACGTGGACCGGGATGCGAATGGTCCGGGCCTTGTCGGCGAGAGCGCGAGCGATGGCCTGGCGGATCCACCACGTCGCGTAGGTCGAGAACTTGAAGCCCTTGCGGTAATCGAACTTCTCCGCTGCGCGAACGAGACCGAGCGTCCCCTCCTGGATCAGATCCAGGAACGGCAAACCTTGGTTGCGGTAGTTCTTCGCGATGGAGACGACGAGCCGGAGGTTGGACTCGACCATCTTCTGCTTGGCGTCGAGGTCGCCGCGCTCGATCCGGCGAGCGAGGTCTACCTCTTCCTGCGCGGTGAGCAGGCGTACCTTGCCGATGTCCTTCAGGAACAGCTGAAGGGAATCGGTCGTCATGTCCGGCTTGAGATCGATCGTCGCCTTCGCCTTGCGACGACCGCGCTTGTCCGGCGCGCGATCTTCCTGCCCGGCCGCGAGGGCCGGGTCGATCTCTTCGACCAGCTCGATCTCGGACCGCTCGAAGAACGCGTGCAGTTCCTCGAGGTCGCCCTCGTCGATGTCCTGTTCGGACAGCGCGGTCGTGATCTCAGCGAACGTGAGGACGCCGACCTGCTGACCCTTGAGGATCAGCCCTTTGACTTCTTCGAGTTCTTGCAGATCCACAACAGACATGGATGTCCCGTTCTAGCGAGGCTCTGTGAGAGCCGGCCTTTCTGGATATGTAGTGCCTGGCGGTCCTGCGGTAGGGCGATTGGACCACCCTCCCCCACGGCCGTCGAGGCTGAGTCTAGGCGCTGCGATTGCCGACTTCCACCCGCAGTTTGTGGCCGGTCCGATATCCGGCGCTGCGCGGCGATGCGCGATGCGGTGGGGCGGTCTGTAAAGCAATGATCGCACGCGAGGCCCGCACGATCCAGGCGTACACTCGTCGAGCGATGGCCGATAGAGCTCCCAAGCGGAAAACGAATGCCAAGCGCGACCCCGAAGGCGTGCTCGCGACGCTTCCGGCGAGCCGCCCCGAACGGATCGGCCGGCCGCGCGGCAAGGCCGCTCCGAAGCGCGCCGCCGGCGCGGCCGCGAAGCCGCGGGCGAAGGCCAAGCCCGCGGCGAGCCACGGCCCGGAGGCCGTTTCGCCCGGTTGCCCGGAGCTGCGTCACGCACGGGTGACGGACGCACCGCCGCCGAGGCCGATCGGCGCACCCACGGGTACCGAGCTCGTCACGACCACGATCCGCGCGGCGGGTGAGCTCGCCCAGATGGGCCTCGTCGTGGGCGGTCAGGTCCTCAAGCGGACGATCATCGATCGAATCCCGCGCCCGTAGCGTCGAGGTAGCCGATCATGCGGTTCGTCAGCGCGGTCAGGCCCGGGGTCGGCGCCTCGACGGCCAGCGGGCGGTCGGCGAGGATGTTGAGCAGGCGCTCGGACCACTCCGGCGCGCTGCGCGAGGCGATCGCGGCGCCCACCTGAGCGGCGCGGCGGACGACGGGCGCGTCCATCGTCCACACCGCCTCGAAGACCCGCTCGCCGTTGCTGCTCGGCGTCTCCCACCCCACGAGGCAGGCCGCGTAGCCGGGCGCGTCGACGATCACGGCCCACTCGTGGCCGAGCGCCTCGCCGGTGCCGATCGAGATCTCGGCGGGCACGTTCTCGTCCTCGGTGGACGACTGCTCGAAGTCGGCGAAGACGCCCACGGCGTCGGCGACGTTCGCCAGCCGCCGGTAGCGGTGCTCGACCGCGCGGTAGTTGCGCTCGGACTGGAACGCGCCGATCACCACCGGCCCGGCCGCGCGCGCCATCGCCTCCTCCTCGATCGCCCGCGAGATCGCGATCAGCGTCGGCCGGCGCAGCTTCTGCGGGCGCACCGGGGTGCCGCCGGCGGCGAGCGCGGCGAAGATCGACGGGCGGTCGGTCTCCCCCTCCAGCGACCGCGCCCGCTCGAGCGCGGCGGGCACGGAGAGGCCGCGGCTGCGATAGGCGACCACGCGGCGCAGCGCGACGACATCCTGCTCGGTGTAGACCCGGTAGCCGGCCGCCGTGCGCGCGGGTTCGGGGAAGCCGTACCGCTGTTCCCACATGCGGATGGTGCCGGCGGCTACGCCGGTCTGTTCGGACAGGTCCTTGATCGCCAGCTTCTTCATCTACGGCCCGGACAACGTACGGCGCTGCGCCCAATCCGGATTCCCGGAGCCGCTGCCGGGTAGCGGTTGTCCGTGCGCGAACCCGATCCCATCCTCATCACCGGCGCGACGGGCTACGTCGGCGGCCGACTGGTCGAGATCCTGCAGGCCCGCGGGCATGCGATCCGGACCCTCAGCCGCCGTGGCGCGGGCGCCGGCGACGCGCGCACGGGCGACGTGCTGTCCGGGCAGGGGCTGCCCGAGGCGCTCGCCGGCGTCAAGACGGCGTACTACCTCGTGCACTCGATGGGGTCAGGCGGGGACTTCGCCGCCAAGGACCGCCAGGCGGCGGTCAACTTCGCCGAGGCGGCGGCCGGCGCCGACGTCGAACGCGTCATCTATCTCGGCGGCCTCGGCTCGGAGGACTCCGAGCACCTGCGCAGCCGCCACGAGGTGGCGCAACTGCTGCGCGCCCGGCTCGCGGACCGCCTCGTCTACGTGCGCGCGGCGATGATCATCGGCCCCGGCAGCGCCTCCTACGACATCCTCGAGCACCTCGTCAAGCGGCTGCCGGTGATGATCGTGCCGCGCTGGCTGGACACCAAGACCCAGCCGATCGCGCTCAGCGACGTCGTGCGGGCGCTGGCGGACGTGGCCGAGCGCGAGCACGCGCCGGACGAGCTGCAGCTAGGCGGCTCCGAGGTGCTGACCTATCGTGAGATGATGCGCCGCGCCGCACCGCTCATGGGTCGCCGACCCCCGCTCGTCATCCGAGTCCCCGTGCTCACGCCGCGCTTGTCGTCCTACTGGGTCGCCCTCGTGACCCCGGTCTCCTACGGGCTGATCAAGCCGCTCGTCGACGGCCTGGGCGCGGAGATGATCGTGGAGCGCGATCCGCCGGCGGGCCTCAACGATCAGCCGCTGGGCTTCGAGGAAGCCGTCAAGGCGGCGCTCGGGTGAAGCTGCTCAACCGCCAGGGGGAACGCCGGATCGCCAACGCGGTCCTGGCCGATCCGGAGGAGCACACCGTCATGGACTCAAGCGGCGCGGTCCGCTCGATCCAGGCGGCGAACGTCGACATGCCCGAGGACGACCTGATCGAGCTGTGGAAGCCGAACAACCTCGAGCGGCTCGCCCGCACCTACTGGAAGTACCTCTCGCGCGTGACGCTCGGGATCATCCGCGTCACCTACACCGACGAGGAGCGCGCCGTCGTGGTGATCGCCCGCCCGCTCGTGCTCCTGCGCTTCCACGCGCCCGAGTACGACATCTCGGGCGACCGCGGGATCGTGCAGTGGCGGATCCAGGACGGCCTGCTCGTCTCCAAGCGCAACGAGGGCTACCTCGAGATCGACGTCAAGCGGATGGAGTCCGACCGCCAGGGCTACGCGCGGGTGCACGTCGAGGTCGAGATCGCGAACTTCTATCCGGCGATCGCGACGTGGGTGGCGCGCTGGGTCTACGTCCAGACCCAGTCGCGGATCCACGTGCTGGTGACGCACGGGTTCCTGCGCTCGCTGGCCAAGCTGCAGCTCGAGGAGTCCGCGGTCGGGCGCTACGCCAACCGCGACGGCACGAGCAAGCGGCCGGTCAACGTCGGCGACACGCCTTGGCAGGGCGTCGCCGCGCTCACCGTGATCGTAGGAGTGCTCGTGTCATCCCTGCGACTTCGACGAGCGCGTCGCGCGAAGAAGGGCTGGCGCCGGTGGAGTTGATGAAGCCGTGGAAGAGGCCGGGGAAGCGGCGCTGCACGGTCTTGACGCCGAGCTCGCGCAGCTTCTCGGCGTAGGCCTCGCCCTCGTCGCGCAGGGGGTCGAAGCCGGCCGTGACGATCAGGCACGGCGCTGAGTCCTTGAGGTCCGGGTGCAGGATCGGCGACCGCAGTGGGTCGCTCGGATCGCTGCCTTCCGGCATGAAGTGCCCCGTGTACCAGGTCATCAGCTCGTCGGTGAGGAAGAAGCCCTTGCCGAACATGTGGCGTGACGGGCGCTCCTGCGTGCCGTCGACGACCGGGTAGATCAGCAGCGCCAGCTCCGGGTCGAACTCGATCGCGACCGTCGCGGCGAGGTTGCCGCCGGCGCTGTCGCCGGCGACGGCGACGTGCTCGTAGCGGCTCGCCGCCCACCGGAACGCGGTGCGCGCGTCGTCGACGTAGCCCGGGAACGGCGTCTCGGGCGCCTTGCGGTACTCGACCGCGAGCACGTCGACGCCCGCGTGGCGGCAGAGCATCCGGCAGGGCGAGTCGTGGGTGTCGAGGTCGCCGACCACGAAGCCGCCGCCGTGCAGGTACACCAGCAGCGGCTTCTCGCCGGGCTCGGCGGAGACATATTTGCGCGCCGGGAGGCCTTCGACCGTCAGTTCCTCGACCGCGCCCACGGGCACCGTGCGCGTGCCGCGCGCGAGGAACGCCTCCTCGCGCGTGAGCCGGCGCGCCTGCTCCACGGTCAGCGTCTCGTCCCACACCGGCTCGCCCAGGTACTCGCGCAGCGCCAGCATCAGCTGCACGTCGGGCTCCAGCCGCTGGCCGTCGATGACGATCGGCGGCCGGCGCGACAGCCGCCGCTGGACGCGGGGAGAGAGCCGTCCCAGACGCTGGGCGACGACCGTCTCGACGCTGGCCGGTGCCCTCGCCTTCATCCCAGCCGGTAGCCCGTCAGCTCGCGCAGCTTGGTTCGGTCGTGGCGGGAGGCGATCCGGCGCACCGTCCCCGAGCGCGAGCGCATCACGAGCGACTCGGTGGTCGCGCCGCGCGTGCCCTCGTAGTGCACGCCCGCGAGCATGTCGCCGTCGGTCACGCCGGTGGCGCTGAAGAAGCAGTTCTCGCCCTTGACCAGGTCATCGTGGGTCATCACCTTGTCCACGTCATACCCCGCCGCCGCGGCTTTCTGGCGTTCCTCGTCGCCCTGCGGGCGCAGGCGCCCGATCATCCCGCCGCCGTAGCACTTCAGTGCCGCGGCGGTGATCACGCCCTCCGGCGTGCCGCCGATCCCCCACAGCAGGTCCACGGAGCGGTCCGGCGCGGCGGCCATCAGCGCGCCGGCGACGTCGCCGTCGGTGATCAGCCGCACCCGCGCGCCCGCGTCGCGGATCGCCTTGATCCCTTCCTCGTGGCGCGGACGGTCGAGCACGACGACCATCACGTCGCGCACCTCGACGCCGCGGCGCTCGGCGATCAGCTCGACGGTCTTGCCGAGCGGGCGGTCGAAGTCCAGCAGGTCGACCAACCCGTCGCCGGCCGCCATCTTCTCCATGTAGAACACAGGACCCGGGTCCCACATCGTCCCGCGCTCGGACAGCGCGATCACGGCCACGGCGTTGGGCCGGCCCTGGGCGGTGAGGCGGGTGCCGTCGAGCGGGTCGACCGCGATGTCGACGTGCGGCGGGGTGCCGTCGCCGACGATCTCGCCGTTGGCGAGCATCGGGGCCTCGTCCTTCTCGCCCTCGCCGATCACCACGACGCCATCCATGTGGATCGTGTGCAGGACGGCGTGCATGCCGTCGACGGCGGCCTGGTCGGCGGCCTCCTTGTCGCCCATGCCGACGTAGCGGGCGGCCTGCAGGGCGGCGGCCTCGGTCACGCGCACGAGCTCGAGCGCGAGGTTGCGGTCCGGCGGCATGTCTTCGCGTGGGGCGGTCATAGGACTCCTGGGGGCTTTCGTGGTCGTTCGGTGCCGCCCGCGCGCATGGCCCCGCCGACGATGATCGCCGCGATGCCCAGCAGCGCGACGAACCACCCGTACTTCAGCGAGATCTGACCCGAAGGTTCCCCGGGCCGGTCGACGAGGCCGACGTAGAGCACGAGCACAAGGGCGATCATCCCCACCACGGCGGTCATCTCACCGCGCGGCCACGAGAGCTGGTGATCGCGCAGGATGATCCAGGCCAGGATCAGCGGCGCGAGCGCCGCGGCGAGCAGCAGCCAGCGCAGGATCGGGTGCGCCTCCCAGCAGGAGAACGTCCCGCTCGCGCCGTCGAGGTTGGCGTTGCGATTGTCCGGATTGGTGCCGTACCACGGCAGGAACACACCGATGGCGAGCAAGAGGCCGCCGAGCACGGCGAGGAGTTCCCCGCGTCCGAGGCGGCTGAGGTTCATCCAATCGCGAGCCTATAACGTGCCGCGACGTGAGCGACGCACTGGCCGAAGGCCCCGACGGACTCCTGCGCTGCGCCTGGTCGGTCTCCGCGGCCGAGTACATCGCCTACCACGACGAGGAGTGGGGCCGGCCGGTGAAGACCGACCAGGGCCTGTACGAGCGGATGACGCTGGAGGCCTTCCAGTCCGGTTTGGCGTGGATCACGATCCTGCGCAAGCGCGAGAACTTCCGCGCGGCGTTCGCGGGGTTCGAGATCTCGCGGGTGGCGGAGTTCGGCGAGGATGACGTGGCGCGGCTGATGGCCGATGCGGGGATCGTCCGCAATCGCCTGAAGATCGAGGCGGCGATCGCGAATGCGCGGGCGGCGCTGGACGTGAACCTGACCGACCTGATCTGGTCCTTCGCGCCCGAGCCGCGGCCGTCGCGGCGCCGCGGCCTGGCGGAGCTCGCGGCGTCGACGCCCGAGTCCAAGGCACTGGCCAAGGCGTTGAAGAAGGAGGGCTTCCGCTTCGTCGGCCCCACCACCGCCTACGCGATGATGCAGGCCTGCGGACTGGTCGATGACCACTTCGAGGGCTGCCATGTCGTCCTTTGAGCGCCTGACCGGCGGCGGGACGTTCTCGGCCGCCGAGCTGCTGGCGGAGGCCGACCTGGCGTCACGCGCGGGTGACGCGCGCCCGTACGTGTTCTTCAACTTCGTCGAGTCGGTGGACGGGCGGGCGACCATCGACGGCAGCTCGCGGCCCCTGGGCGGCGACGGCGACCTCGAGATGCTGCTCGGGCTGCGCACCGTCGCCGACGCGGTCCTGATCGGCCCCGGCACGGTGCGCGCCGAAGGCTACGCCCGGCTGTTGTCCCCCGCGCGCCGCCCTTCGCCGCCGCTCGCGGTCCTGATCTCGCGCCGCTTCGACATCCCGTGGGAGGCGGGGCTGTTCGCTGCGCCCGACCAGCCGGTCGTGATCTACGGCCCGGCCGACGCGGGCCCGGTGCCGGACGTCGCTGCCCCGGTCGAGGTCGTGCGCCTGCAGGAGTGCACGCCGGCGAATGCGCTGGCCGACCTCCGCGCGCGAGGCGTGCGGGCGCTGTTGAGCGAAGGCGGACCGTCGCTGTTCGGCGGGTTCCTGGCCGCGGGCCTCGTCGACGAGCTCTTCCTCACGCTCAGCCCGCTCCTCACCGGCGACGGCACGCAGACCGCGATCGTCGCCGGCCCTCGTCTCGCCGCGCCGGCGCGGTTCGCGTTGTCTTGGGTGTTACGCAGTGAGGACGAACTGTTCCTGCGCTACGCGAGCGCCCGCTAGGTTTGACGCGATGGTCCGGCGACTGGCGGTCTCGATCGCACTGATCCTCCTCGCGCTGCCCGCTTCCGCGCGGGCGGCTGACCTGAGCGTCGACGCGAACAAGCTCCTGCACTACACGGGCGCCCCCGGCAAGGTCAGCAACGTGCGGTTCACCGAGGACCCGAACGGCACGGTGACCGTGCAGCGCTTCGACGGCACCGGCCGCGACGACGACCCGATCACGCTCGGGCCCGGCTGTACCGGGACCAATCCGTACGTCTGCGTGAACGTGGACAGCGCCACGCTCGACGCGGGCGACATGAGCGACCGCCTCGAGGCCGGATACCAGGACGACCAGGGCACCTTCTTCGGCCTGGAGACGATCCCGGCCATCATCACGGGCGGAGACGGCAACGACGTCCTCGTCGGCGGGCTGCGCGGCGACAGCATCGACGGCGGCGCGGGCAACGACGACATCGACGGCTTCCCCGGCAACGACCAGCTGCGCGGCGGCGACGGCAACGACATCCTGCGGCCTAACACGGGCACCGACACGATGGTCGGCGGCGACGGCATCGACACCGCGTCCTACGGCAAACGCTTCGGGGCGGCGTTCTCGCTCGACGGCATCCAGAACGACGGCGGGCCCACGGAGGTCGACGGCCCGCCCGAGAACGACCTGATCGGCACCGACGTCGAGAACGTCGAGGGCGCCGTCGTCGACACCTCGCAGACGATCACGCTCACGGGCGACAGTCGCGCCAACCGCCTGACCGCCATCTCCGGCAAGGCGGTCATCACCGGCGGCGAGGGCGCGGACGTCCTCGAGGGCGGCCCCCAGGACGACCTGATCAACGCCCGCGACGGCTCGCCCGACACCGTCATCTGCAACGGCGGCACCGACACCGTGCTCGCCGACACGCTCGACGTGATCTCGCCCAGTTGCGAGAACGTCCAGATCCAGGCGAGCCCGGGCGGCCCGTTCGACGATCACGCGCCGACGCTCGCGTGGGGCGCGCCCGGCGCGGGCGCCGCCCTCTCGGCCAACACGACGACGATGCTCTCCGTCACCGCCGCGGACGACCGCGGTCTGGCCAAGGTGCAGTTCTTCGACGACGACCGCCTGCTCTGCGAGGTCGTCGCCGCGCCGTTCAATTGCGCCTACCAGCCACGCGGGGGCGACGTGGGCCGCAACACACTGCTCGCCGTCGCCTTCGACGGCGCGGGACAGACGACGAGCGCGGTGCGCGCGGTCACCGTCCGCCGCTTCGCCGCCAAGGAGATGACGCTCACGCTCAAGCCGAGCCGCGACCGCAAGGCGCCCTATGCCTTCAGCCTCAACGGCAAGATCACGCGGCCCGACCCGGTCTCGCCCTCTCAAGGCTGCTCGGGCACGATCACGTTCAGCGCCAAGCGCGGCACCAAGCTGATCTCGTCCAAGCGGGTCTCGCTCTCGCGCACCTGCGAGTACAAGACGACGTTCTCCTTCAAGACGCGCACGGCGAGCCGCGTGCGCTTCCAAGCGAAGTTCGGTGGCAACGAGATCCTCTCGGGCATCTCGTCGAAGACCCGCACCGCCCGTCTGGGCTAGCGTCCAGCGGATGCAAATTGAAGGTTTGAACGCCCTCGTAGCGGGAGGTGCGTCGGGTCTCGGCGCCGCCACCGCTCGCGGCCTGAGCGCCGCCGGAGCCCGCGTCACGATCGCGGATCTCAACGCCGAGCGCGGCACCGCGCTCGCCGAGGAGATCGGCGCCGAGTTCATCACGACCGACGTCACGAGCGAGGCCGACGTCGCGGCCGCCGTCAAGCACGCCGCGGCCGACGAGGGCCTGCGGATCAGCGTCAGCTGCGCCGGGATCGGCCCCGCCGAGAAGACCGCCGGCCGCAAGGGCCCGCACAGCCTCGACGTGTTCGAGACCGTGATTCGCGTCAACCTGATCGGCAGCTTCAACGTGCTGCGCCTCGCCGCCGCTTCGATGCTCGACAACACCCCCGACGAGGCGGGTGAACGCGGCGTGCACATCAACACGGCGTCGATCGCCGCCTACGACGGCCAGATCGGCCAGGTCGCCTACTCGGCGTCCAAGGGCGGCATCGTCGGCCTCACCCTCCCGGCGGCGCGCGACCTCGCCCAGTCCGGCATCCGCGTCTGCGCGATCGCGCCGGGTCTGTTCGACACGCCGCTGCTCGCGGGCCTGCCCGAAGAGGTCCGCACCTCGCTCGGCGCGACCGTCCCGTTCCCGCCCCGCCTCGGCCGCCCGGACGAGTACGCGGCGCTCGCGCTGCACATCGTCTCCAACACGATGCTCAACGGCGAGGTCATCCGCCTGGACGGCGCCCTGCGTATGGCGCCAAGATAGAATCTCAGTCGAGGTCGCAGAGATCTGTTGAGTCCTGGGTGTGCGGCTGGTACTCTTACGGAAAGTAAGTACCGAGAGAAAGTGAAGCCGCACACCATGCCATCCCTCCTGCTCGTCCCGCTGGACGACACGGTGGTCTTCCCCACCATGGATGTGACGCTTCCCGTCCGCGTTGGCGACGAGGAGCGGGTCCTGCTGATCCCGCGTCACGACGGCGAATTCGCCAAGGTCGGGACGATCGCGGAGGTCACGGACCACATCCGCCTTCCCGGCGGCGGCCGCGCCGTCGCCCTCTCCGGCGTCGCCCGCGGCGTTGCCGGGGCCGCGCACACCGATGAGCTCGGGCGCCTGATGATCGAGGTCGTCGAGCACACCGACGACAAGCCGGTCGACGGCCGCACCCGCAATCTGGAGCGCGAATACCGCGCGATCATCGAGGAGATCCTCGAGACGCGCGGCGCCGACGATCGCATCGCGCAGTTCCTGCGCGCGATCGCCGAGCCGGGCCCGCTGGCCGACACCATCGGCTACTCGCCCGACGTCAGTTTCGAAGACAAGGTCCGCGCGCTCGAGACGCTCGACGTCGCCGACCGCCTGCAGATCGTCGTGGAGCTCCAGCGTGAGCGCCTGACCGAGCTGCAGCTGCGCAAGAAGATCCGCGAGGACGTGCAGTCCGGCGCGGACAAGCAGCAGCGCGAGTACATCCTGCGCAAGCAGATGGAGTCGATCCAGCGCGAGCTGGGCGAGGACGGTGCCTCGGTCGCCGAGGAGTACCGCAAGAAGATCGCGGAAGCCGGCATGCCGGAGGCCGTCGAGGAGCAGGCCACCAAGGAGCTCGGCCGCCTGGAGCGCATGGGCGAGCAGTCCGGCGAGTCCTCGATGATCCGCACCTACCTCGACTGGCTGATCTCGGTGCCGTGGAGCAAGCGCTCCGACGAGAAGCTCGACCCCAACGCCGCGCGCGAGGTGCTCGACGCCGACCACGCCGGCCTCGAGGACGTCAAGGACCGCATCACGGAGTACCTGGCGGTCAAGAAGCTGCGCGAGGAGCGGGGCATCAAGGAGGACAAGCGCTCCGGCGCGATCCTCACGCTGATCGGCCCGCCCGGCACCGGCAAGACCTCGATCGGCGAGTCGATCGCCCGCGCGACCGGACGCGAGTTCGTCCGCATGTCGCTCGGCGGCGTCCGCGACGAGGCCGAGATCCGCGGCCACCGGCGCACGTACATCGGCGCGCTACCGGGCCGGTTGGTGCGTGCGTTGCGTGACGCGGGGACGATGAACCCGGTGATCATGCTCGACGAGGTCGACAAGGTCGGCGCCGACTGGCGCGGAGACCCGTCCGCGGCCCTGCTCGAGGTGCTCGACCCGGCCCAGAACCACGAGTTCCGCGACCACTACCTGGACGTGGAGCTGGACCTGAGCCAGGTCATGTTCATCGCGACCGCCAACGTGGCTGAGACGATCCCCGGGCCCTTGCTGGACCGTATGGAGGTCATCCGCTTCGACGGCTACACGATGGCCGAGAAGACCGCGATCGCTCGCGGCTACCTCTGGCCGCGCCAGCGCGAGCGCAACGGCCTGCTCGAGGACGAGGTCAACGTCTCCGACGCGATCCTGACCCAGGTGGCGCAGGAGTACACCCGCGAGGCGGGCGTGCGCAACCTCGAGCGCGAGCTCGGCACGATCCTGCGCAAGACCGCGACGCAGATCGCGTCCGGGAAGGCCACGGCTCCCGTCGAGATCACGACCGAGATCATCCGCGACGCGCTCGGCCGTCAGAAGGTCTTCCAGGAGGCGGCGCTGCGCACGGCCGTCCCCGGTGTGGCCACGGGCCTCGCGGTGACCGGGACGGGCGGCGACGTGCTGTTCGTCGAGGCGACCGCGATGAAGGGCAAGGGTGAGGGTTCCCTCGTCCTGACCGGCCAGCTGGGCGACGTGATGAAGGAGTCGACGCGGATCGCGCTCTCCTACATCCGCGGCCACGCGGAGGAGCTCGGAGTCTCCGAGGACGCCTTCACCGACCGCGAGTTCCACGTCCACGTGCCGGCGGGCGCGATCCCGAAGGACGGCCCCAGCGCCGGTGTCACCATGACGACCGCGCTGACGTCGCTCCTGACCGGGCGCCCGGTCAAGCACACGGTCGGGATGACCGGCGAGGTCACCCTGCAGGGCCGGGTGCTGCCGATCGGCGGCCTCAAGCAGAAGATCCTGGCCGCGCACGCCGCGGGGCTGACGACGGTGATCCTGCCCGAGCGCAACCGCGGCGACCTCGACGACGTGCCCCAGGACGTCCGTGACGTCATGTCCTTCCATCCCGTCATGAGCATCGACGAGGTGCTCGAGCTGGCTTTGGAGCCTGCGCCGAATACGGTGGCTGTGTGACGGCAGCCTTCCGGCGCTATGAGGGCGGAGGCGATTCCCCGGGAGGGCGTCGCCTCCAACCCCCACCCCCTGGCAAGCCTAAGACGCCAGACCTGACGCGCCGGATCGTTCGGCTCTTCCGGCCCTACCGGGGCCGGCTGGGGATCGTCCTGTTCCTGATCGCCGTCTCGGCGATCCTCTCGATGATCTCCCCGTTCCTGCTGCGGGACGTGCTCGACCACGCGATTCCCGACAACGAGAACGACCTGCTGTTCGTCCTGGTCGGCGGGATGATCGCCATCTCGATCGCGACCGGGGTGCTGGGCGTCGGCCAGACCTGGCTCACCAACCTGGTGGGCCAGCGGGTGATGCACGACCTGCGCACGCAGGTCTACCAGCACCTGCAGAAGCTCTCGCTGGCGTTCTTCACGCGGACGCGGACGGGCGAGATCCAGTCGCGGATCGCGAACGACATCGGCGGCGTGCAGAGCGTCGTCACCTCGACCGCCGCGTCGATCGTCTCCAACGTGACGACGGTCATCGCGTCGGTCGTCGCCATGTTCCTGCTGGACTGGCGGCTGGCGGTGTTCTCGCTGGCGCTGCTGCCGTTCTTCGTGTTGCTGTCGCGCCGGGTGGGTGCGCAGCGGCGCAAGATCACGACGGTCAAGCAGGGCGCGATGGCCGACATCTCGTCGCTGGTCCAGGAGTCCCTGTCGGTGTCCGGCATCCTGCTGGGCAAGACGATGGGCCGCGGGCCGGAACTGACGGAGCGCTTCGAGCGCGAGTCGGCGAACCTGGCCGACCTCGAGGTCCGCTCGCGGATGGCCGGCCGCTGGATGATGGCCGCGATCCAGACGTCCTTCGCGGTCATGCCCGCGCTGGTCTACCTGTTCGCGGGCCTGGCCCCGGGCGCGGCCTCGATCGGCACGATCGTCGCGTTCACCACGCTGCAGACGCGGCTCTTCTTCCCGGTCCAGTCCTTGTTGTCGGTGGCCGTCGACATCCAGACGTCGGTCGCTTTGTTCGACCGCGTCTTCGAGTACCTCGACCTGCCGGTGGACATCACGCCGGGGACGCGAACGCTGGACCATGTCCGTGGCGAGGTGCGCTTCGACGGCGTCTGGTTCCGCTACGGCGACGAGTGGACCTTGCGCGACGTCGACATCGTCGTCCCGCCGGGCACGCGTACCGCATTGGTGGGCGAGACGGGCGCGGGCAAGACGTCGTTGGGCTACCTCGCCGCGCGCCTGTACGACCCCGAGCAGGGCGCGGTCCTGATCGACGGCACCGATCTGCGCGAGCTGACCTTCGACGCGCTCGCCGACACCGTGGGCGTCGTCTCCCAGGAGACCTACCTCTTCCACGCGTCGGTGCGCGAGAACCTGCGCTTCGCGCGGCCGGACGCTTCGGATGCCGAGATCGAGGACGCGGCGCGGGCGGCGCAGATCCACGACAAGATCGCGGAGCTGCCCGACGGCTACGACACGGTCGTGGGCGAGCGCGGCTTCCGGTTCTCGGGCGGTGAGAAGCAGCGGATCGCGATCGCCCGCACCATCCTGCGCAACCCGCCCGTGCTGGTCCTGGATGAGGCGACGTCCGCGCTGGACGTCGCGACCGAGCGCGCCGTGGGCGAGGCGCTGGAGAAGCTCGCCGAGGGCCGCACCACGCTCGTCATCGCGCACCGGCTCTCGACCGTCCGCGACGCCGACCAGATCGTGGTGTTGGACCGCGGCGAGGTCGCCGAGCGCGGCACCCACGAGGAGCTCCTGGCGCTGGGCGGCAAGTACGCCGCGCTGGTCGCTCGCGACGAAGGCTCCGCGGTCGCGACCTGATCGCTCGAGCGATCTAGAATTCTCTGGCCAGAGAGGGGTCCGGCTCGTCCATCTGCGCGGCGGCGTCCGCCGCCAGCGGCGCGAGCGCCTCGAAGTCGCCGTCCGGCGCCGCGAGCACGAGCCTGCTGAGGATGGTGTCCAGCGCGGTTGGGTTCTCAGCCGCGAACGGCACCAGCCGCCGGATCAGGCGCGCACGCGCCAACGGCGAACGACCGGTCTGAGCGAGGATGCCGGCCGCCAACCGCGCCGCCAGCTGCGGGATGAAACGCGAGTCGGGCACGGAGACCTCGCTATCGCGCTCCAGCGCGCGGTCCACTGGAAGGTTTTGGTTGAGTCGCCGGATCGCGCTCGGCGTCGTCCGATAGACGAACTCCGCGAGCGCCGGCAGCGTGTCGGCGGTCCTCATCGCGTCGGGGATATCGAGGCGCTCGCCCGCCCCTCGGTGCCGATAGACCTCGCCGACGATGTGGATCGGCGAGAACTCGGCGGTGAGCGAGTCGGCGATCAGGCGGTCGACGATGGGCTCGAAGTCGGTTGGGCCTGGCCACCAGCGGTGTCGCATGGCGTTCACGCGCGCAGTGGTGCGCGCGCAGAAGGGCGGCTCTTGGATGTTGTGCGCAGCGGTGAGCGCGGCGTCCAAGGCCGGAGCCACCGGGCCGCCACAGAGAGCGTTGGACTCCGCGAGGGTGAGGCTGACCGGCGCCTGGAACCCGGCGAAGCCGCTCGGCAACTGCGTGCCCCTCGCAAGCAACGCTTGCGCTTCGTGCGGCTTTCGGAGGGCGACGCAGTAGGCCTCGGCGAGCGCCGCCAACCGCCGCTGATGGCTGCCCCACGAGTCGGATCGCCAGCGGAGCGCTGCCAAGACCTCGGTTCGTCCGAGGGCTTCCTGCTCGCGGTCGCGTAGCTCGACTCCCCGCCTGGCGTCGACGGCGATGGCGAGCCCTTCCTGGAAGACGATTGCGGATCGCCCTAGCGCCGCCGTCGCGATCGTGCGAGCAAGGTCCCGCGCGCGGTACGAGTCCGGATGTCGCAGCACCGCGCCAAGGAGCGCCCACAGAGAGCGATTGCGGTACTCCGCGTACGGATTCGCGGCGTGGATCGCGATGTACTCGTCGAGCAGCGCACCTCCGGCCACCCAATCGTGGGCGGCCGTCGCCACCAGGATCGGACCCTGGAGCTCCGCGAGATACTCCGGAGTCGTTCCGGGCCGTCCCGACGCCTCCAGCGGCTCGAACCCGGAAATGTGCGATTCATTGGCCGTGGCGCCCCCGAGTCGACTGACGATCTCCTGTGAGACCTCCAGTGATGGCGGGGCTGGAAGGCCGGCCGGCCCGACAACCGGGCCGCCGAGCACAGCGTGCACCTGGTCGTGCAGCAGCGAGAGCAGCAGATCCGGCTGCAACTCAGCCCTGACGCGCGTACGCAGCTCGTCCGCCCGGTCACGTTCATCTGCGGGCGCGAGCCACGCGATCAACAGCCGGATCGCCTGCGCCCAGTGATCGTCAGCCTGGAACATCGCGAGGCGACGCTCGGCCTCCCGCAAGCTCCCCTGCTCCGCGAGCGCGAAGATCGAGTCCGGCCGTAGCCACTCTCGCCGGAAGCTCTCTTGCGCGAGCGCGACTTGCACCAGCGGCGAGAGCGCCACGGCGTGCTCCGACGCCGCAATGCTCGCCAGGGCGGCCCGCAGGATCTGTTGGAGGCCGGCTGGATCGGCGGTCGCGTCCTGGTGTGCCCGCTGGTAGCCGGCGTTGGTCACGAGCGCGGCGAGCTTGGCCGCGAACTCGTCGGCGCGGCCGGCCGCCGAGACCGCGAGCTCGTCGCCGAGATGTCCCGCAAGGTGCACGAGCGCGTAGCGCCGGCGATGTTCGTCCCAGCGCTCGCAGGACTCGATCAAGCGGTCGCGGTACTTCCGTCGCGCCGCTGCGTTGATGCGATGGTCCGAGAGTACGTGGCGAAGCGCGAGTGGCAGAGCGTGTAACCGTCGTCCGCGTCGCCGATCAACAGCCGCCGGACACCGTCGAGCGCGGTGTCGACGCTGTCCCAGGCGAGCGCGTCGTCCTCGCTGATGTCCGTCAAGTCGTCGCGCGTGAGCGGCCCACGCGCAACCAGGAGATAGCCGAGGAGATCGGCCACGCCGGGCACGCCTACGACCGTGACGACGTCCTTCCACCACTCGTCGAAGTACGCCTTCAGCCCGGTCGGCTTTTTCCGCAGCGCCTCGACCGAGAGGATCCGCCGTTCGCGGATGTCGTCGACGAGATGGCGGACGTAGAACGGATCGCCCTCCGAGACCGTGGTGATCGCGTCGAGCGCCGGGGGCTCGCTCGCCCAGGCGGCGTCCGCGCCTCCGGCGGCGGCGACGATTTCGCGGATCTCCGCTCTCCCAAAGCGCGTGAGCGAGACTTGGCTCACTGCCTCGGCGGGCAGCTGGAGCTCTTGCACCCAGTCGTGCTCCGCCGCCTCGCGTGCCGAGAAGACGACGACGACCTGCTCCGGCAGATCGGGCGGAAAGAGGTCAGGAGCGATCCAGCCATCGGCCTCGTCGAGCCCATCGATAACGATCACGAGGCGCCGCCCTGCGGGCGGCTGCTTCGCCAGGAGACCCAGATATCTGGCGCGCAGGTCGGCGGACCCGGACACCAACGCGCGGCGGTCGTCGTGGGCGGCGGCCAGCTGCTGGCACAGGTTGCCGAGTCCGAAGGTCTCGTCGGCGAGGCCGAAGACACGGCTGATGAACGTCGACACGACGGTCGGCCCTGCGCCATTGCTCGCCTCGAACTGCCGGACGAGCTCGACGAGCAGCGCCGTCTTCCCGTAGCCGGACATGCCCGTGACGAAGACGTACGGCCTCGACCTCGTCTGGATCACGTCCCGGACGAGTCCCATCTCCTTCTCGCGACCGGCGACGAACTCGTGACGGCGCAGCAGCGGGGCGAGCCGAGGCCGGTACGGATCGGCGGCTATCCGGTCCGCATGCTGACCAAGGTTGACGTTCTCAGCTTGCGCCACGATCACGAGCTTGTCGATGTGCCCACCCGTGATCTGCTGCTGCACCACTGGCGGCGCGCTGCCCTGGTTGCGCTCCATCCATGTCCGCAGGAGCGGGACCTCCGCCTGCGGCGTGTCTTCGAGGCGATCCAGCAGCCGGCGGCCCTCAGGGTCGCCGTTCAGCCACCCGCGTACGACGCGGCCGGTCTCATCGTTCTGGTCCACGAGCGTTCTCGCGGAGCATCTCGCCGTTGCCTCCAGCACGCAAGTCGCACCGTTACGATAAGCCCGACCGATCGAGAGGAGTCACGTGGATCCCGCAACCATCGCCCTCGCGGCCGCATCGCTGATCGCCACCAAGATCGCCGAGCGCATCGGCGAGGGGACGGGCGACGGCCTCGCCGGCGTCGCGACGAGGCTCCTCAAGCGAGTGAAGGACCGCTTCGCGGGCGACGCCGAAGTCGACGAGGCGCTGACGCGTTTGGAACAAAAGCCCGGAAGCGAGGCACGCGCCCAAGAGGTCGCCGAGGTGCTCGAGCCGCGGCTGGAGGCGAACCCGCAGTTCGCGAAGGAACTGCAGGAGCTGCTTGACGAAGCCGAGAAACGGGAGGGGAACACCCAGATCGTCACGAACATCCTGGGCAACGCCCGTGTCAACAAGGTGACGAACATCGGCGTGGCCGGGGACGTCACGATCAACTAGTTCTAAGCGCTCAAGTCTCTTTGGATTTGCCGCGGTAGCGCGTCACGCGTGCGCCGCCCCTGACCCGCTTCGCCGCGCGCGCCTTCTTGGGTGCGGCGGTGATCGGGGTGCGCATGTCGGTGGCGATCTGCGCCGGGGTCAGCGCGCCGGCGTAGACGCGGATCTCGTCGAGGCGCCCCTTGAACCACTCCTTCCAGACGGCGTTGCCGCCGAAGCGCAGTGGGTAGGTGCCGCCTGCGAGCGCGCCCTTGGCCGCCTGGGTCCCGGCCAGGACGCCGTTGACGTAGCGGCGGATCGTCGTGCCGTCGTAGGTCATCGCGACGTGGGTCCAGCGCTTGAGCTTGGGCGCGGCGCCGCGGGCGAACTTCGTCCCCACACCCGCCTCGTCCTGGTAGAGCGACCAGGACGCGCCGCGTGCCGTCTCGCGCAGGGCGAGCGAGCCGCCGCGGCGGGTCGGGTACACCCACGCCTCGACCGTCACCGCCGTGCTGAGCTTCGGCGCCTTCACGGTCACCCAGTCATCGACGCCGTCGAAGTCGAGCGCGTTGCCGTACTTGCCGCCGCTCACCCGCAGGGGACCGGCGAGCGTGCCGCTCGGGACCTTCGTGCCTGTGGTCTCGTCGAAGCCCCACGCGGCGACGGGCTTGGGGGCCGCGGTCGCGGTCGGTCCCGGGGTCGTGGTCGGGGCCGGTGAGACGGTCGCGACCGGCGGTCCCGCGTACGTCGCCGTGTATGTCACGGCGCCGCCGTCGGGCGCGGTCGCGCCGTGCACCCGGTCGAGGCCGTCGCTCCAGCCCGTCCAGTTGAACACGCCCTGCGGCGAAGGCGCGTTGAGCGAGATCGCCGAGCGCGCCAGCACGGTGCGGGTGAACGGCGCCGGGAGCGACTCGCTGCCGAACGCGAGGTTCAGTCCTGGCGGCGAGCTCGCGAGCGTGACGTCCGCCGTGCGCGGGTTCAGCCGTACGGTCTTGGTCGTGCGCAGGTTGTCGGCGTCGGTCGCGGTCAGCGACAGCTCGAGGTAGGACGGGTAGTCGTGATCGGGCGCGACGAAGGAGCCCGCCGGACCGATGAAGTTCTGCAGCGCGTGGGTGTGGCACTCGTTCGCGTCGATCCGCGAGCAGTGACGCAGCAGCAGTGACCACACCAGCGTGCCGTCGCTCGCGCTACCGGAGAACGCGATCCGGTCCCCGACCGCCCACGTCGTCGTCGACGCGGGCGCGTTGATGGTCACGACCGGGGGCGTGCCGACGGTGATCGTCTTGCTCGCCACCCCGGTCAACCCCGTCGGGTCGGTCACGCGCAGCCGAACGGTGACGATTCCGCGCTTGGTGTACTTGAAGTACGGAGCCGGTGCGATCGAGTCGTCGTACGAGCCGTCGCCGTCGAGGTCCCACGCGTAGTCGAGCGCGCCGCCCTCCGGGTCAAACGACCCAGTGCCGTCGAAGGCCACGGTCAGCGGCGGGTCACCGGAGTCGGGCGTCGCGACGATCTGGGCGGACGGTGCGCTGTAAGCGATCCGGCGAATCGTGCCGCCCTGGAGATCCGCGTAGTAGAGCGCCCCGCCAGGGCCTTCGGTGAGATACACCGGGCCGGGCGCACCGCCCGCGAACAGCTCTCGTTTGGCCGGATCCGGCTGGCCGTTGGCACCGAGCGGCATGACCCAGAGGCAGTTGCGCGCATAGTCGCCAAAGAACAACGCGCCGCGGTATTTCTCCGGGAACTCGGTCCCCGAGTAGAAGCTGACGGCGGAGATCGACGAGTCGCCGGGAGCGCACCCGTCGCCGTCGACCACGTTGTCCGCATGCTTGTAGGTGAAGTACGGCGCCGACGCCGAGCCCTCCGCGTAGAGCGAGGTGCACGTATTCACGTGGAGCGCCTCATACGCCGGCTGCGGGTCCTTGCCCTCGTAACACGGCCAGCCAAAGTTGCGGACGGTGCCGTCGGCCGGGATGCGGTTGAGCTCCTCCGATGTCGTCCAGCCGACGTCCCCGGCCCAGATCTCGCTCGTGCCCGGGCGGAACGTGAACCGGAAGGGGTTGCGGAAGCCGTATGCGACGATGCTGGACCGCCCGTTGAAGGTCGGATGGGCCGGATCGATGCGCAGGATCGCGCCGTCCGGAATCATCGGCTGCCCGGCCGGGCGCCGGTACGCCTGCGCACGCAAGGCTCCTCCCTGGGAGTCGGGCGGGCCGATGTCCCCCGTCGGGTTGGGCGGGTCGCCGCACACATTGCCGATCTGGCCGAAGTCCTCGTAGTCGAAGTGGGCGCCCTCGCCCGCGCTGAGGTACAGCATCCCGTCGGGACCGAAGGCGAGCGTGCCGATCGAGTGGCTCGGGAACTGCTGGCAGAAGTCCTCGAGGAGGATGGTCTCCTTGCCGGTCGCGCTCAGCCGCGAAAGCCGCGCGTCGATCTTGCAGCCGGGCGGGGCGGTGCCGCCGTCCGGGCAGCTGTCGCCCCAACCGGTGTCGTGCGAGTAGAGGACGTAGATGGTGCCGTTCGGGGCGATCGCGAGGCCGAGCAGACCGCGGTCCCAGAAGTCCTGCACCTCGGCGCTGAGGTCGGCGAAGACGGTCGGCGTGGGGTCGTCGACGTCGTCGAAGGTGTAGATCACGCCCGCCTTCGTCGCCACGAACACCCGGCCGTTCGGCGCGAAGCGCACGACGGTCGGGTTGCCGAGCCCGCTCCACATCGTCGTCTCCGTGAAGCCCTCCGGCAGCGACGTGACGAGCTTGGGCGCAACCGGCGCGCCGAACGGCCCAGCGGTTGCGGGAGCGACGAAGAGGGCGAAGAAGACAGCCGTGAGCAGGACTGCCCGGTGCACAAGCGGAGCCTAGGGGCGTCCGTGAGATAACGGATCGTACGTCCGGCTACTCGGCGCTGCACCGTTGTCCGGTAAGTCACGGATCGAACGTCCGCCGAGTTTCCTTGTCGGCGCGTCGCGGGCTCGTACGGTAGGCGCGTGCGCCGCCCCTCAGCCGCCATGCTCGTCGCGCTGCTCGCGCTCTTCGTCGCCCTCGGCGGGCCGGCGCAGGCGAAGCACTTCATCAACGGCAAGGACATCCGCCGCGGCACCGTCGCGAGTGCCCAGATCAAGGACCGCTCGCTCGCGGAACTCGACCTAAGCCCGACGGCGATCCGCGCGCTGCAGGTGACGCCGGACGGCTCGATCGGCGCCAACAAGCTCGTCCCGGGAGCGATCGGCGGGCTGCAGATCGCCGACGGCACCGTCTCCGGCACCGACCTCGTCGACGGCACCGTCACGGCCGCGGACATCGCCGACGGCGCGATCGGCTCCGGCAGGCTGGCCGACAGCTCGGTCACGGGCGCCAAGATCGCCGACGGCACGCTGACCACGGCCGACATCGCCCGCTTCAGCGGCGCGTTCCGGATCCTGGCCGACGATCTGGGCGTGATCAAGGCACACGAATGCTGGAGCCGCGAACCGCGCGGGCTGGCGCCGGAGGCCGCCGGCGCCGACATCTCCCAGGACGCGCTGCTGGTCGTCCCGCGTGGGTCCTTCAACGGGCAGACCTTCAGCTTCAACTACCGGACGTCCGCACCCAATCCGAACGACCCGGGTGCCGCCAGCCGGTTCGTCCTGACGCTGTGCAACCGCACCGACGTCGACGCGGCACCGGCTTCGGTGGCCTTCAGCTACATCATCTTCGATCTCCCCTAGGCGTACTTGCGGGCGACCCGTTCGGCGGATGCGGGATACCCGCCGCCGAAGAGCGCCGCGTGCACGAGCAGCGGGAAGAGTTGGTAGAGCTCGACCCGGTCCTGGTGGCCCGGCGCCAGCGGGTGGCGCTCCTCGTACGCGGTGAGGAACGCTTTCCCGGGCGAGCCGAACAGGCGCAGCATCGCCAGATCGACCTCCCGGTGACCGCCGTAGGCCGCGGGGTCGATCAGCCACGCGCGCCCGTCGCGCCCCCACAGGACGTTGCCGCTCCAGAGGTCGCCGTGGAGGCGCGCGGGCGGCTCGGGCGGTCCGGCGAGGTCCTGCAGCCGCGAGCACACGCTCTCGACCGCCCTGTTGCCGAAGCGGGTGAGGCCGGCGTGCGGGAGCAGCGGAAGCAGGCGCCGCTCGGCGTAGAACGTCGGCCAGTCGGGGGTGGGTTCGTTGGGGAGGGAGAGCGAACCGAGACGAAGCGGCGTGACGGCGGCGGGCGGAGCGCCGCCGGAGGCGCGCGCGGCATCGCTGCCGGAGGCGCGCGCGGCATCGCTGCCGGAGGCGCGCGCGGGCGGCGCGCCGAACGTCTCAGCGCCCGCCGCGTGCACCGCGGCCAGGCCCGCCCCGAACGCCGCCGGGTCGCCGCGCCCGCCCTCGTCGACCCAGTCGAGGACCAGCACGTCGTCGGCGACGCCGAGCACTTCGGGCACGCGCAGCGCGCCCGGTTCGGCGAGCCAGCGCAGGCCGGCCGCCTCCGCCGCGTACTCGCCTGCCGCCACGTCCCCGCGGGTCTTCACGAAGCCGAACGACTCGTCGGCGAACTGCACGCGGAACGCCTCGTTGATGTCTCCGCCGCCGACGCGCTCGACCCGCCGCACCTCGCGGCCGGTCGCCTCGCGCACCGCGGTCTCGAGGCTCACCGCAGGCTGTCGAGGAGGCCGCGGCAGGCGGCCTCGACCTGATCGAGCACCTTCTCGAAGCCGTCGGGGCCGCCGTAGTAGGGGTCGGGGACGTCGAGGTCGGCGGCACCCGCGCTGGCCGGATCGAACTCGCGCAGCAGCCGCGCCTTGCCGGCCACGTCACCGTCCGAGGAGAACGTGCGCAGCTCCCGCAGGTTCTCGTTGTCCATCGCGAGTAGGAGGTCGAAGTGCTCGAAGTCGCGCGGGCGGACCTGGCGGGCAGCACCCTCCAGCACGACGCCGCGGGCGGCGGCGGCCGCGGTGGCGCGGCGGTCGGGCGAGTCGCCGGCGTGCCAGGAGCCGGTCCCGGCGCTGTCGATCTCGAACTCCCGCTCGAGCCCCGCCTCGCGCACGAGCCGCCGCATGACGCCCTCGGCCGTCGGCGAGCGGCAGATGTTGCCCATGCACACGAAGAGGATGCGGTTCAAGGGCGTCCCATGCTAGGAGTTCGTTGAAGAATGGTCGGTCCGACCGATGTGGTGCAGCCGCCGCGGATGCGCCGCAGCGGGCGCACCGGAATTCTTCAACGGGCTCCTCCGGCAGGGCGCCCACCCTCTTGGGCAACCGCTTGCGCGGCGAGCCGCGCGCCGGCCTCCAGCGCGAGCCGGCGATCGCCAGGCCAGACGCTGAGGAAGCCGGCGGCGAACGCGTCCCCCGCGCCTGTGGTGTCGACCACTTCCTCCACGCGCACGGCGGGGACGGCCACGTTGCGCGCACCGTCGCTCCAGCGCGCCCCGTCACGGCCGAGCTTGACCGCGAACTCCTTCACCCCCGGCAGGTCGCCGCCGAGCGCCGCGAGCTCGTCCGCGTTGGGCAGCAGGAGATCGACGGGTCGAGCGCGGTGCAGGAATGCCGGGTCGTCGATCAGCAGCGCGGCGCTGGCCGGGTCGACGGAGATGAGCATGCCTGCGTCGCGGGCGCGATCCATCGCGGTCAGCGCGGCGGGGCGCGAGCCGGGGCGCATCAGCGAGTAGCCGGAGACGTGCAGGATCGAGCCCTCCACGAACAGGTCCTCGGGCAGGTCGTCGGATGACAGAGCGGTGTTGGCGCCCGGGTCGGGGAGCATCGTCCGCTCGCCCCCGGGCGCGACGAGCACGATGCACGTGCCGGTGGGGAGCGACGCGTCGACGCTCACGCGGAGGTCGACTGCGTCCATCGCCCCGAGTGCGGCCTTGGCGGCGTCATCGTCCCCCACCCGCGCGACGAGCGCGACCTCGACGCCCGCCCGCGCCAGCCACGCCGCCGTGTTCGCCCCCGCGCCACCGGGACGGAGGCGGATCCGGGCCGGTGTGTCGCTCGCGATCGCCAGCGGCGCGTCGTGGACGGCGACGACGTCGAGCATCACCTCGCCGAGAACGACGACGCGGCGGTCGGTCACGGCGCCACCCGCGGAATGCCCGAAACCCGCGGGCGGTCCTTCAGAGCACGGTTGCCGGGCTCGCTCACGCCGCGGCGATCTCCGCCGCCAGGGCGGCGTTGCGCAGCACGAGGCGCACGTTCGCGCGTAGCGACTCACCCTCGGTCTGCGAGTGGAAGCGCTCGAGCAGGAACGGCGTCACGTCGCGGCCGGTCACGCCCGCCGCCGACGCGGCGGCCAAGCCGTCGCGCAGCACGCGCTCATGCAGGTCCGGGTCCATCTGCTCGTCGAGCGGGTTCGCGACCACCACGGCGCCGGGCGCGCCGACGTCCAGCCGGGCGCGCAGCACAGCGGCGGCTTCGGCGGCCGAGTCGACCCGCCAGGTGACCGGCAGGCCGGAGGACGTCAGGTAGAACGCCGGGAACGTGTCGGTGCGGTAGCCGAGCACGGTGACGTTCAGCGTCTCCAGCCGCTCCAGCGTCGCCGGGAGGTCGAGGATCGATTTCACGCCCGCGCAGACGACGCAGATCCCGACCCGCGCCAAAGTGCCCAGATCGGCCGACTCGTCGAACGTGTCCGCCGCGCCGCGATGGACGCCACCGAGCCCGCCCGTGGCGAACACGCGGATCCCGCCCCGCTCGGCGAGGTGCGAAGTCGCAGCGACCGTCGTCGCCCCGTCGCCGCCGCGGGCGATCACCGGCGCGAGGTCACGCACGCCGCACTTGGCGATGCCGTCGGTGTTGGCCAGCGCGTCGAGCGCCGCCTCATCCAGCCCGACCCGCACCTGCCCGCCGAGGATGGCGATCGTCGCCGGCACCGCGCCCTTGGAGCGCACCACGCCCTCGATCTCCCGCGCCACGCGCAGGTTGTCCGGCCGCGGCAACCCGTGGGCGATGATCGTGCTCTCGAGAGCAACGACAGGACGACCCTCGTCGAGGGCCGTCCGGACTTCTTCGTGCACCAGCATCGCCGCGCCAATTTAGGGGGTCAGACCCCTCAACATTGGATTTGGCTCTGCAGCGCGGTTTGAATTGTTGAGGGGTCTGACCCCCTCGAAGGGGTGCGCGGCCGCCGGCCCGTCCCGGGGAGTGGGGCGGGCCGGCGGGGGAGCGCCGCGTTAGGCGGTCGCGTCGGGCGGCGGGGTGTCGCCCGGGTCGTCCTCGGCGAGGATCTTGTAGAGGGCGCGGCGGGTGTCGGCGAGGATCTTGCGAGCCTCGTCGGTGTGGCCGGCGGCGGCGACCTGCATGGCCGCGGCGCCGACCTGGAACATCAGGCCGCGGAGGTCGAAGACCCCCTCGTCCATGCCGCCCGTGGCGGCCTCGAACGGGTTGCCGAGCTCTTCGCGGTTGTTGGCGACGTAGTCGCGGCCCTCCGCGGTGAGGTCGTAGGCGCGCTTGCCCTCGGTCTCGGCGGCGTGGACCAAGCCCTCGTCCTCGAGCTGCTGGAGCGCCGGGTAGACGGAGCCGGGGCTCGGCTTCCAGACGCCCTCGGTGCGCCGCTCGATCTCCTGGATGAGCTGGTAGCCGTTCTGCGGCTGCTCCTCCAGCAGGAGGAGCATGGCCGCGCGGACGTCGCCGCGCCGGGCACGCCCGCCGCGATGGCGGCCGCGGCCGCCGGGACCGAACGGTCCGCCGCCCGGCCCGCCCGGACCGGGGCCCCAGAACATGGCTTTGAACTGCCGGGGATCGCCCCAGGGGCCGCCACGGCCGCCCGTCATGAGCGCGATCCACTCCTCCCAGCCGCGGGGACCGCGGTGGTGGTGGTGATGGTGCTGGTGGTGACGGCGTGGACCGCCCCACTCGGATGCTTGTGCAGCATGCATATCGGAGTCCTTCCTTAGTCGATCTATTCCGATGCGTCAACGATATATCGCGATAGTCACTCTGTCAAGGGGATCTCAGAACATCCAGGTTTCGTACGCTCAGTAAGTGGCCGACTCCCCTCCAACCTCGCGCATCGCGCGCACCCGCCGGTTCGGCGGCCTCGTCGCCGGGCAGGGCATCAGGTGGGCCGGCACCCAAGCTGCCAACCGGCTGCGCAGCGACGAGAAGGCCGACGCGGCCACCGGTGAGCGCGCCGCCGCGACCGCCCGCGAGCTCGTCAAGCAGCTCGGCCAGATGCGCGGCGCGGCGATGAAGATCGGCCAGGTGCTCTCGACCGTCGACTTCACCGCGATCCCGGAGTCCGAGCGCGAGGAGTTCAAGCAGACGCTCGCCACGCTGCGCGACGACGTCCCGCCGTTGCCCTTCAACAAGGTCGAGAAGCTGCTCAAGGACGAGCTGGGCGAGAAACTCTCAGACGTCTTCAGCGAGTTCGATGAAGAGGCGTTCGCCGCGGCCTCGATCGGCCAGGTGCACAAGGCCACCACCACCGAGGGCAAGCGGGTGGCGGTCAAGATCCAGTACCCGGGGATCGCGGAGGCGGTCGAGACCGACCTGCGCAACATGCAGATGGTCTTCCCGCTCGTGAAGCGTCTCGCCCCCGGCCTGGACGTCAAGGCCCTGGCGACCGAGCTGCGGGAGCGCATCGCCGACGAGCTCGACTACGAGGTCGAGGCGCAGAACCATCGCGCGATGGCCCGCGCGTGGCGAGATCACCCGTTCGTGCACGTCCCGGCCGTCGACACCGGCCGCTCGCGTCGCCGCGTGCTCGTCACCGAGCTCCTGATCGGCCGCCGCTTCGAGGAGATCAAGCGCCTCCCCGAAGCCGAGCGCGACCGCTTCGGCGAGATCGTCTTCCGCTTCTTCTTCGGCACGCTCAAGCACCTGCGGCGCGCGGCGGGCGACCCGCACCCCGGCAACTACCTGCTGCTCGACGACGGCCGCGTCGGCTTCCTCGACTTCGGCCTGATGCGCGTGGTCGACGCCGACTACCTCGAGGGCGAGCGCGCCCTCGCCCAGGCCGTCGAGCGCGGCGACGCGCAGGCCGTCTTCGCCGGCCTCTCGACCCTCGGCTATCTCCCCCAGCCCGACACGTTCGACCCCGAACGGCTGCTCGCGCAGATCCAGACCGCCGGCGAGTGGTACCTGGAGCCAGGCTTCCGCCGCCTCACCCCGCAATACGTAGGCGACCTCCTGGACCGCAGCTCGAGCCCCCGCTCGGCCTTCTTCGAGGAGATGCGCCGCGAGACGATCCCGCCGCAGGCGCTGCTGATCCGTCGCATGGAGGGCCTGGTGCTCTCGACGCTGGGCGAGCTGCGCGCCGGCGCCGACTGGTCCGGCCTGGGCAGCGAGTACTGGGGCGACGCGCCGCCGAGCACCCCGTTGGGTGTCCAGGACGCGCGTTTCTGGGGGTTAGCCTGATTAACCCGGGCGGCCGGCGTCCCTAACCTGCGCCGACCATGCTCGCCGCCGCCTTCACCTCGATCGCCCTCCTCCCCGGCCTGCTCACCGGGACCGTGGACACCGTCAAGACCCAGACGCCGCTCCCCGTCCTGCTGCCGAACAACTTCTACAGCGACTTCGACCCGCTGTATCCCTACGGCGGCGGGACCAAGAAGTCGTACGACATCGGCGTCGCCGCCGCGCCCGACTGCAACGGCGCGAACGCGTGCTTCGCCGCCAGCTTCAGCGGCGAGAAGGGCGGCTCGCCCTATGGCCGCGGGAAGGTCACGCTGGCCAAGGGCCGCCACGGCCGCTACCAGCCGCTGGGCTGCGGCGCGTCGTGCTCGCCGCCGTCGATCTCCTGGAAGGAGCGCGGCGTGACCTACACGATTCAGGCGAAGGTGGTCGGCAAGCAGACCGACCGCGCGCTGCTGGTGAAGATGGCCAACGAGGCGATCACGCAGGGACCGCGGTAAGCGCCTCGCGCTCGGCCGCGGCCAGCACCGCACCCAGCAGACCCGGGAAGCGCTCGTCGACATCGTCGCGGCGCAGCGACACGTGCCGGTGCGTGCCCTCGGCCCGCGTGTGGGTGATGCCCGCCTCGCGCAGCACCCGGAAGTGGTGCGAGCGGGTGGCCTTGGAGACGCCCAGCTCGAACGTGCCGCAGGTGCGCTCGCCCTCGGCCGCCAGCCGGCGCACGATCGTCACGCGGATCGGATCGCTGAGCGCGGCCATCACGGCCGCAAGCGTCATGTCGTCGACATGAGGTTCATCGGAGTGCATGTTCGACGATCATCGTACAACCTGATAACGTCCGGATCAATGTTCGAAGATCGTCGAACTTCCGACTTCCTCCCCTCCCTCACCGCCGCCGTCGCCTGGGGCGCGATGTTCCCGATCGCCGCCGCGGCGATCACGCACGTCGACGCCTTCCACCTGACGGCGATCCGCTACCTCGTCGCCACGCTGATCTTCCTCGGTCTGCTGCTCGCGTTCGAGGGCCGCGCGGCCCTGAAGACCGACGGCCGCGGCAAGGAGCTGTTCGTGCTCGGCACGCTCGGCTTCGCCGGCTTCAACCTCCTCACCTACGTCGCGCTCGAGCACACCCGCCCGCAGGACGCGTCGCTGATCGTCGCCACCTCCCCGCTGATGACCGCGCTCGCCCTCTGGCTGACGACCCGCGCCAAGCCGTCGCGCGCCACGCTGGGCGCCATGGCCGTCGCGCTGTTCGGTGTCGTCCTCGTGATCACCCACGGCAAGCCGTCCTCGCTGATCCACGGCGACGGCCGCGCGGGCGACCTGCTGGTGCTCGTCGGCGTCGCCAGCTTCGTCGCCTACACACTGGGCGCGCGCCGTTTCAGCGACTTCTCCCCGCTGCGCTACACGGCGCTGAGCGCGACCGGCGGCACGATCACGATCGTCGCCGTCACGACGCTCCTTACGCTCACCGGCACCTACCCGATGCCGGGCGTCGGCGACGTCGGCGACATCTGGCTGCAGATCGTCTACATCATCCTCGCGGGCGCCGTCCTCGGTGTCCTGGCGTGGAACGAGGGCGTGCGCCGGATCGGCGCCGCCAACGGCGCGCTGTTCATGAACCTGGTGCCGGTCGTGACCTTCGCGGTCGAGATCGGGCGCGGGTACCGGCCCGGCACGGTTGAGATGTTCGGCGCGCTGCTGACGATCGCCGCGCTGGTCTTCGCCAACCTCGCCGGCCGTCAGGCGATCCGTCTGCCGTCCAGGCTCGCGTGGGCGGCGACGCGCGAGGCGAAGGCCGCGAAGTCGCTGCCGTAGAGCGCCTGCGGGCCGTCGCAGAGCGCGACGGCCGGGTCCTGATGGACCTCGACGATGATCCCGTCCGCGCCGACCGCCGCGACGGCGCGGGCGAGCGGCTCGACCAGGCGCGCGAGATCGGCACCACACGATCCACACCCGGCATGCCCTCGTGCACGCCGGTCGTCTCCAGCATCGACCGGACGGCGGCGATCTCGCGCTCGCCGGCGTCCGGTGTCATCACATCATCACAAGCCGAGTTCTCGCACGCCCAGCTCGTCGGCGCCGAGATGGTGGGCCAGCTCGTGGCGCACCGTGCGGGTGACCTGGTCGCGCAACAGGTCCGGGTCGTGCCCGAAGTCGCGCAGCAGGGTGTCGCGGAAGATGATGATCCGGTCGTGGTAGTTGTCGCGGGCGACCGTGTCGCCCTGGTAGAGCCCGTAGGCGCCCGCCTGGCGGCCCTTGTCGGACACGACGACCGGGACGCGGTCCAGCGCCTTGATCAGCAGGTCCGGCAGGTCGTCGAGCGCCTCGCGCACGAGCGTGTCGAAGTCCTCACGGTCGTACGGGTCGAGCTCCATGAACTCGCCCTCGTCGGGCTCGACGGCGAGGTTGTCGCGGGCCAGCTCCTCCGCGCGGATCACGAGCCGCTCGAAGTCGGCCTCGTCCTCGGGGTCCTGATAGTTGGCGAGCTTGCCGACGATCAGGCCGATGATCAGCGCCGCGACAGCGGCACAGACCGCGACGACGGAGAGCACCTCCAGCGCGCGCAGCCAACCACGGTTCGACAGCCCCTGGAGCAGGGTTGCCGCGGTCATGGCCACGGCGAGGCACAACACCGTGGTGAAGGCGATCCGTCGCCCGGTCGGCCAGCGCGAAAGCATAGGTCCAGGCTACCTGAGCGACCTTGCGATCACGACTCGCTGGATCTCGTTGGTGCCCTCGTAGATCTGCGTGATCTTCGCGTCGCGCATGTAGCGCTCCACCGGGTACTCGTTGACGTAGCCGTAGCCGCCGAGCACCTGGACGGCCTCGACCGTCACCCACATCGCCGTGTCGGACGCGAACAGCTTGGCCATCGCGGAGTACTTGCCCGCGTCGGGCTCGTGCCGGTCGATCTTCGAGGACGCGCGGTACAGCAGCTCACGCGCCGCGGCGGTACGCGTCTCCATGTCGGCGAGCTTGAACTGGATGCCCTGGAACTCGGAGATCGCCTGACCGAACTGCTTGCGCTCGTTGGCGTAGGCGACCGCGTGGTCGGTCGCGCCCTGGGCGATGCCGACGGCCTGCGCGGCGACGCCGAGCCGCGAGTGGTCAAGCGTGCCGAGCGCGACGTTCATGCCCTTGCCCTCGACCCCGATCAGGTTCGACGCCGGGATCCGGACGTCGTCGAAGATCGGCTGGCCGGTGGGCGAGCCCTTGATGCCGAGCTTGTGCTCGACCTTGCCGACGCTGAAGCCGGGCCGGTCGGCCTCGACCACGAAGGCGCTGATCCCGCGCGAGCGGGCCGCGCTCGGGTCGGTCTTGGCGAAGACGATGTAGAAGTCGGCGATCCCGAGGTTCGAAATCCAGTTCTTGGTGCCGGTGACGACCCACTCGTCGCCGTCCTTGACCGCCTTGGTGATCATCCCGCCGGGGTCAGAGCCGGCCTCGGGCTCGGAGAGCGCGAACGCCGGCGACCACTCGCCGGACGCGCACTTGGGCAGGAAGCGCTGCTTGAGCTCGTCTGAGCCGAACAACTTGATCGGCAGCGTGCCGAGGTCCTGGAGCATCAGGATCAGGGCGGTGGAAGCGCAGGCTTTCGCGACCTCCTCGATCGCGACGCTGAGCATCAGCGCGCCCGTGCCGGTCCCGCCGTAGGCCTCCTCGAACGGCAGGCCGAGCAGATCCTGCTCGGCAAAGAGCTTGCGGAGGTCCCACGGGTACTCCGCCTTCGCGTCGATCTCGGCCGCGCGAGGAGCGACACGCTCGCGCACGATCTGACGGATGGTGTCGCGAAAATCGACCTGATCCGGGGTCAGGGCGTACGCGTCAACGGCAGTTGTCGGCATCCCCTTGAGCTTAGTTTGCCGGGCTCACGGGGCGGGGAGGCCAAGTCTCGTGGAACTTGGAACCTCACTCTTCTTGATCGCCGTCGGGGCGATCCTCACGTTCGCGATCAACGCGACCGTGTCCGGCATCGACATCGCCACCGTCGGGATCATCTTGATGATCGTCGGCGTCGTTGGCCTGCTGATCTCACTGCTTTATTGGGGACCTCGCCGACGGGCCGTCGTTACTGAACGACCCGTCGTGCGTGACCGCGAGTACCTCTAGCTGAGCTAGAGACCTTCCGGGTGGCGGGCGGTGTAGCCGTCGCCCGGGCGCATCTCGGTGCTCCACTTCGGGCCGTTGCCACCGTTCCAGCCGGTGTCGAATCGCAGGCCGGCGACCACGAGGTAGGAGTGCCCGCTGTTGGCGTAGCTCGTGATCCACGTACCGGGGCCCGCTTCGCCATACGACATGAACTCCGTCGAGTCCATCGGGCGGCTGACCAGGTCCGCGCCGTGAAGTGCGTATGACTCCGAGCCCGAGCAGTCGTAGCCCGAGTCTTCCCAATCCCCGTGGCCGCCGCCGTACTTGTACGGCTTGCCCACGATCTTGTTCGCGGCGGCGATGACCGCCGCGACTTCAGGCGGCGCGCCGGCCGGCGCGACCGCGAGCCCGTCGGACCCCAACGTGGCCTTCGCCGTAGGCGCCGCGACGGGCTGCACGCCTCCGGTGTTCTGCAGTCCGGCCTGGTCCTGGGCGACCTGGCCCCGCAGTGTGGCCGCGTCTTCACGGGTCATACGACCGTTGACCGGCAACGACGACTTGCGCTCCCACGTCCTCACGCGGCTCGTCGTGTTGGGGCCGTACTGGCCGTCGACCGTGGTTTTGACGCCGGCCTTCGTGAGGAAGTCCTGGAGGACGCGTACGTCCGTCCCACGCATCCCTTGGCGCAGGTCCCGTTCCCCGAAGGTGATCCGGCGAGCGTCTGCCTGGGCTACAGGCAGCGCAAATACAGCTATAAGCAAGCCCGCGCAGAGCGCGCGACAGCGTGACAAGACGATCTCCTCTTTCCGACCGCCTACGGGGTTAGCTGTCGGGCTCGCGCGGAAAGCGTCGCGCTACGCCGCATACTGCGGCGATTCGCCCCCGGAGCAGTGACCCCTGCTCCAAACCTTGGTTCCCCCGCCCGCTCGTGGCGTCAGCCAGTTGCGGTTCGGCGTTATGTCCCGTGTTCCGGCCGGGACTGTAGCTGATCTCGCAGCGGATAGCCTCCCCGATTCGGGTGAACTTTCTCCAGACCCCTCTCCAAAGCCGGTTCAATATCGCCACCCACCAGCTCGATCCACCCTTTGCGGTGATCGATCTGGACGCCTTCGACGCCAATGCCGCCGACCTGCTCCGGCGCGGCCATGGGGTCCCGTTGCGCCTGGCGTCGAAGTCCCTGCGTGTGCGCGCTCTACAAGACCGTGCGGTGGCTGCCGGGTTCACCGGCACGCTGTGCTTCACCCTGCCGGAAGCGCTCTGGTTGGCCAAATTCGGGTCTGATGATCTGGTGGTGGCCTATCCCACGGTGGACCGGAAAGCGTTGCGTGAGTTGGCGCACAGTTCGGCCCGCGAGCGGGTCACCGTGATGGTCGACTGCACCGAGCACCTGGACGCGATCGCGGCCGCGGGCGGGGGTCCGGTGAAGGTCTGCATCGACGTCGACGCCGGTTGGCGGATCGGTCTTATGACGATCGGAGCGAAGCGCTCGCCGCTGCACGATCCGGTCCATGTGACAAATCTTGCAAGCGAAATCGTCTCGCGAACGGGACTGATCCTCGACGGGGTGATGTCCTACGAGGGGCAGATCGCGGGCGTCGGCGACCGTCCGCCCGGGAAGCCGCTAATGCAGCTCGCGCTCCCGATCCTGCAGGCGCTGTCCGCGCGGGAGTTGGCGCGCCGGCGGGCGGAGATCGTCGCGGCGGTGCGGGCGATCGCGCCGCTGCGGTTCGTCAACGGCGGCGGGACGGGGTCGATCGAGCGGACCGCCGCCGAGCCGGCCGTGACCGAGGTCGCCGCGGGCAGCGGGCTGTTCGGTCCGACGCTCTTCGACACCTACCGCGCGTTCAAGCCCGCGCCCGCCGCGTGGTTCGCGCTGCCGGTGGTCCGCAAGCCGTCCCCGAAGCTGGCCACCGCGCTCGGTGGCGGGTATCCGGCTTCGGGCGCCGCGGGCCGCGACCGGCTGCCGCGCCCGCTGCTCCCGCCGGGGTTGAAGCTCGATTCGCGCGAGGGCGCGGGCGAGGTGCAGACGCCGCTGGTAGGCAAGGCGGCCGCCGCACTGAAGGTCGGCGACCGCGTGTGGTTCCGCCACGCCAAGGCGGGTGAGCTGTGCGAGCGCTTCGACGTCGTGCACCTGATCGCCGGCAACGAGATCGTGGACACCGTCCCGACCTACCGCGGCGAAGGCCAGACCTTCCTCTAGGACAGCTCGCCGTCGTAGTAGTCGAGGTTCTCGCCGAGGCGGACCATCGCGCGCTCCCGGCCGTTGCCGACCTGCATTTTGTTCGAGTCGGGATAGACCGTGTACCAGACCTCGTCTTTGGTGGAGAGCATCAGGAACCGGGTCACCTCGCCCGAGGCGTTGAAGATCTTGTGCGCGCCTTCGGGGCCGACCGGGAAGGCCGCCGTGTCGCCCGGATCCAGCACGTCGGTCCCGTCCGGGTGGCGGACGCTCGGGTGACCCTCGAGCACGACGATCCACTCCTCGTCGCCCTCGTAGTGATACGGGCACAACGCCTGCCCGGGCGGCAGCTCGTAGACCGAGCAGCCGATCCGGCTCGCGCCGATCTTCGGGCCGAACCGGTCGCACCCCGCGCGGAAGCCGTCGGGGTCGTCCGGGTCGTAGTCGAACGCCGGCTTGAAGATGTTGTGCGTCTTCATCGCGTCATCCCAGCACGTCGCGCAGCCATGCGTTGGCGAACCGGCCCTCCGGGTCGAAATCGGCGCGGATGCGCTGGAAGTCCTCCCAGCGCGGGTAGCGTGCGGCGAACGCCGTGTGGTCGAGGAACGAGCGCTTGCCCCAGTGCGGGCGCCCGCCGAGCTCCGACAGCGCCGCCTCGACCTCCCGGAACGCCGGCTCGTACTCCATGCCCTGGAAGACGTGCATGGCGACGAACGCGCTGTCGCGGCCGTGGGCGGGTGAGAGCAGCGCGTCGTCGGCCGCCGTGAAGCGCAGCTCGATCGGGAAGCTGACCGCGTGGCGCTCGAGCGCGGCCCGGGCCGCCCGGACGGCCGCGACGGCGTGCTCGCGCGGGACGCCGTACTCCATCTCCTCGAAGCGCACGAGCCGCTCGGAGGCGAAGATCGCGTACGACCAGTCCACCCGCTCGCGCTGCGAGGCGACGGCGGAGGCGAAGCGGTTCAGGCGCGGGATCGTGCCCGGGAAGCGCTTGGCGATCTCGTTGAGCGCGCGGAAGGCGTGGTTGTCCATCACGACGTCGCTGACGTACGCGCTCGTCTTGCCCGGCCGGTTCGGCGGGTCCTCCGTGCGGTCCAGCGTGCGGGTGAGCGCGACGCCGGCGTGCGGGAACGTCCAGAACTCGAAGTGGTCGTGGGCGTCGGCGCGCTCCTGCAGCTCGTCCAGGACGGCCTCGAGCGGTTCGGGCTTGTCGGTGTGACGGAGGCGGAACGCGGGCACACAGCGCAGCGTGACCGCGGCGATGACGCCCAGTGCACCGAGGCTGACCCGCGCGGCTCGCAGCTCGTCGCCGCCGTCGACGGTGTGTTCGCGGCCGTCGGCGCCGATCAGCTCGACGCTGACGACTTGCCCAGAGAGGTTCGGGAGCTTGGTGCCGGTGCCGTGGGTGCCGGTGGCAAGGGCGCCCGCCAGCGACTGCGCGTCGATGTCGCCGAGGTTGGGCATCGCCAGACCGCGTGCGTACAGCTCCCGCGAGAGCGCCTTGAGGCGGATGCCGGCCTCGACGCGGACGAGACCGTCCTCGGCGTCGAGGACGCGGTCCAGCGCGTCCAGGCGCAGCAGCGTGCCTTCGGTGACCGCACCCGCGCTGAAGGAGTGGCCGGCGCCCGCGACGCGGATCGGCCCGGGCGCCGTGGCGATCAGCTGCGCCAGCTCGTGGCGTGACCGCGGCGCCGCGATCTGCTGCGGAGTGGCGCGTTGGGAGCCGGACCAATTGACCCATTCCACGCTGTCGGAAGGTACCGTGCGCGTGATGGATGTCTCGCCCGAGCGGGTGGCCGAGCTGCAGCGGGAGGGGTCGATCCAGCTGATCGACATCCGCGAGGACTACGAGTGGGAGGCGGGCCGGATCCCCGGCGCGCGGTTCTTGACGATGGGCGAGTTGACCGCGCAGGCCGAGACGATCCACCGCGACACGCCGGTGGTCTTCTACTGCCGCGTGGGCGGGCGCTCGGCGATGGCCGCCAACGCGTTTCGCCGCGCGGGGTATGACGCGTACACGATGAGTGGTGGGCTGGTCGAGTGGGCCGCGCAGGGCCGGCCGCTCGAGCCTGACGATGGGCACGTGGCGGATCACTGACGTTCGCGCGGGCTGGCTCGCGCTGCTGTTCGCCTTGGCGTTCGCCGCCCCGGCGCAGGCGGCGCCGTCGCTGGTGACGCTCGGGACGTTCTCGACGCCGACGTACGCCGCCGCGCCCGCGAGCGAGCCGTCGCGGGTGTTCGTGACCGAAAAGGGCGGTCGGGTGCGGCTGATCGTCGACGGCGTCGTCCAGACGGCGCCGTTCCTGGACCTGACGTCGAAGACCCGGTCCTCCGACAGCGAGCGCGGGCTGCTCTCGATCGCCTTCGCCCCCGACTACGCGACCTCGGGCAAGTTCTACGTCTACCTGACCGCGGTCTCGCCGGTGGGTGAGATCCAGGTCTGGGAGTACCGGCGCTCCGCGGCGAACCCCAACCTCGCCGACCCCGATTCCGGACGGCTGCTGATCGCCATCCCGCACACCGATGCGGCCAACCACAACGGCGGCACGGTCGCCGTGGGGCCCGACGGCAAGCTCTGGCTGGCGACCGGCGACGGCGGAGGGAGCAACAACCAGTACGGCCACTCGCAGGACGACGGGTCGCGGCTCGGCAAGCTGCTCCGCCTCGATCCGGCGGCGCCCGCGACCGTCGAGCAACTCGCGCGCGGACTGCGCAACCCGTTCCGCTTCTCGTTCGCGCCGGACGGGACGATCATCATCGCCGACGTC
Source organism: Solirubrobacter ginsenosidimutans (assembly GCF_027587205.1). The sequence goes on along the minus strand of NZ_JAPDOD010000046.1, from coordinate 23,248 downwards.
GGCCAGGGCCTGTGGGAGGAGATCAACGTCGGCCTCGCCGCCAACTACGGCTGGCCGTGCCGCGAAGGCGCGCACGCGTACCGCAGCGACCCGGGTTGCAATGGCGTGACGACCACCGACCCCGTCGTCGAGAAGAGCCACTCCCCGGATGGCTTCTGCGCGATCGTCGGCGGCGTCGTGGTCCGCGACCCGGGCCTCCCGTCGCTGGCGGGGAGATACATCTACGGCGACAACTGCTCCACGGCGCTTCGCTCGGTCAACCTCTCGGCGCCGGCGAGCGACGCCACGGCCGGCCTCAGCGTGGGCGGCCTGGCGGGCATCGGCGAAGACGCCTGCGGCCGCGTCCTCGTCGTCTCGCTCAGCGGGAGCGTCTCCCGGATCACCGACGGCACCCCGACGCCGTGCACGACCGTCACCCCGACGCCCACGCCGACGCCGACCGCGACGGCCACGCCAACAGTGACCGCGACGCCGACGGCCACCGCGACGGCAACGGCCACGCCCACCGTCACGGCCACGGCGACGGCGACCGTCACTGCGACGGCGACGGCAACCGCGACGGCAACGCCGACCGCGACCGCGACCGCAACCGCGACGGCAACGCCGACCGCGACCGCAACGCCGACCGCGACCGCTACGGCCACCGCCACGACAACGCCAACGCCAACGGTCACGGCCACGCCAACGGCCACCGCCACGGCCACCGCCTCACCGTCGCCGACCGCGACGGCGACGGCAACCGCGCAGCCCACCGCCACCGCCGAGCCGACGGCGACCGCCACCGCCGAGGCGACCGCCTCACCCACCCCCGAGGCGACGACGACGCCGTTCTCGGCGCCCGCGCCCGGGGTCTTCCCCCTCGCCGACGTGCGCCCGTGCGCGGTCTCCATGCGCGTCACCGGCCTGAACTCGCTCGCCCGCCGCGGCTATCTGTCCGTCGCCCTGCGGACCGACGAGGCCTGCCGGGCGACGATCAGCGCCACGGGCTTCCGCGGCACCACCGCGCGGCTCGTGCCCGGCACCCGCCTCGTGGTCAAGCTGCGGCGCACGACGAGCCGCGCTCGCACCGTCGCGGTCCGGATCGAGGCCAAGGACGCCGCCGGCAACACCCGCCTGCTCAACCAGAGCGTGCGGGTCAGCCGTTAGTCGGACTCGACGCCGCGGATCATCCCGTTGCGGAACGCGTCGACGAAGCGGCGGTGGTCCTCGCGCGCCAGCCGGCCGTAGTCCGCGCCCCACGCCGCCAGCGACGCGGCGAACTCGTCCTCGCGGTCACCGATCACCGCGCTGATCTTGGCCTCGACGTTGACGTCCACCAGCGGATGCTCGTTGCCGACGTCTGAGACGCAGTGGACCTTCGCCGTCGCCCGCCCCAGGTCGCGCACCAGCGGGATCAGCTCGTCCATCTCGGTCACGGCGTCCCAGTTGAGGTCGGCCTCGTAGGGCGAGAGCTCCTTGATGACCTGGCCGACGCCGTCGAGCGAGCACCAGCCCACCCACGGGTCCGCGTGGGCCTGCAGCGCGCCCTGGGAGACCGCCGTGCGGTGGCCCTCGTGCTCGAAGTACGCCCGGATCCGCTCGTCGCGCACGATCCGCGACACCGCGGGCGTCTGCGCCTGCTTCATCGACAGGACGACGTCGTTCTCCAGCGCCTGCGTGCGCCCCTCGACCAGCAGGGTGTACGCGCGCAGCCCCGCCGAGCCGATCCCGAACCCGCTGCGCCCGACGATGTCCTTGACCTCATACGAGATCGAGTGCTGGCGCTTGGCCTCCGGGATCGTGTCCAGGTACTCCGCGTAGGCGCCGAGCACCGCGTCCTTCTCGGCCTGATCGAGCTCCCGCGCCTCCGGCACCAGCGCGAGCCGGCGATCGCCGTCCTCGATGGCCGTCATCACGTCCAGCAGGTTCAGGCGCGTCGCCAGCCGCGCCGTCTGCAGCACCGTCCGCAGCGGCCCCTCGGTGTTGTCCAGGGTCAGCCGGAAGTCGCGATCGACCTCCGAGGTGGCGAACAGCCGCACCGTCTGCACGTACGCCCGCGCATACGTCTCGATGAGCCGACCGATGCTCGCGTCGCTCAACGCCTTGCGGAACCCGAGCAGCGCCACCGACGCGGCCATCCGCTGCAGGTCCCACGTGTAGTGCCCGAGGTAGGCCTCGTCGAAGTCGTTGACGTCGAAGACGAGCACGCCGGCGGAGTCCATGTAGGTCCCGTAATTCTCGGCGTGCAGGTCGCCCTGGATCCAGACGCGCGATGTGGCGTCGTCCACCCATGGGTCGTCGAGCCGCGCGACATCGGAGTAGAACAGCGCCGCGCTGCCGCGGTAGAACGCGAACGGATCGGCGGCCATCTTGCGGAACTTGCCGCGGAAGGCGCGCGGGTCGCGCTCGATCAGGTGCTCGAAGGCGTCGACGAGGACCGCGACGATGTGGTCCTGGCGCGAGGCGTCAGACGCGTCGGCGAGGTCGGAGAGATCGGGCATCGCGACCCATCATGGCCGCCCCTTAACGAGAAACGGCCACGTCATTGACGTGGCCGTAAATCGGCGAATCCTTCCGCTGCCCCCTCCGTGAGATGCAATCTGTCCGAACGCCCTCCGTAAGCGTTTGATCAGAATGGCAGCGCTCTGGACGGCAGCCAATCGGACATATGTCCGTCCGCCTAAGCGGCGGCCTCCTCGTGCAGGGGCTCGCGCTCGTACTGGGTCGACGGAACCCGCTTATACGGCTGCTCCGGCTCCTGATGCTCCTCGTGGTACGCCGACTCGGCGTTGATCGACCACAGGTCATGCTTCGAACCCGTCATCACGTTGTCCACCGCGCGCATGGCGGTGAGCATCGAGTGGTCCGAGTTGTTGTACCGGTGCAGGCCGTTGCGGCCGACCTGCTGGATGTTCGAGATGCCGGCGAGCCAGTTCTTGATGACGTCGACGCGCTCGGAGTAGTCGGCGTCGTACATCGGGTAGGCCTTCGGGACGCGCGTGACGAACCCGCGCTCGACCTTCGCGGCCTTGGCCAGGCCGAGCTGCTCGATCTCGCGCTTGGCGAGCTCCACGAGGTCCTCGTCGGAGGACTCCCACAGCTCGTCGCCCTTGAAGCAGAAGTACTCCATGCCGATCGAGGCCTTGGACTGGTCCGGGACCATCCACGGCGACCACGAGCGGAAGTTCTGGATGCGGCCGACCTCGACGCTCGGATCGTGGATGTAGATCCAGTTGTCCGGGAAGAGGTCCTCGCCGTCGATGATCAGCGAGATCGTCAGGAAGTCGCGGTAGCGCAGGCCCTGCGCCGCGGCCTGGACCGCACCGCTCGCGGCCGCGCCGGACAGGCCGACCGTCGCCCGCAGCGGCAGCGACGAGATGACCTCCGACGGCTCGATCCGCTCGCCGCCGGCCTCGAGCGCGACGATCTTGCCGTCACGGACCTCGAGCTTGGTGACGGGCGAGTTCATCCGGACCTCGCCGCCGTTGGCGATGATCTCGTCGGCCATCGTCTCCCACATCTGCCCCGGGCCGAAGCGCGGGTAGTGGAACTCGTTGATCAGCGACTTGATCTTGTTGTCGCCGTTGCCGAAGAACGCGGTCTTGGCGGCCGTGAAGAACGACAGGCCCTTGATGCGCTGCGCGGCCCACTCGGCGCGCACCTCGCTGGCCGGCACGCCCCACACCTTCTCGGTGTAGGACATGAAGAAGTGCTGGTAGAGCCGCTTGCCGAAGCGGTTGGATACCCACTGCTCGAGGTTGTCCTCGCGGCCCTTGGGCGTGACCGCGGCCCAGGCGTAGGACAGCAGACAACGCGTGAGCTCGACCGGGCCGAGCTTCTTGATCACGTCGCGACCGTTGAGCGGGTAATCGAGGAACTTCCCGCGCCAGTAGATCCGCGACATGCGCGGGCGCTTGAGGAACTCCTCCTTCATCACCTCGTGCCAGAGGTCGTCGACCTCTTTGACCTTGGTGAAGAAGCGGTGGCCGCCGAGATCGAACCGGTATCCGTCACGGACTTCGGTCTTGGCGATGCCGCCGACCTGGTCCTCCGCCTCGAACACGATGACGGGGCGCCCCTCCTTCGCAAGGAGGTATCCAGCCGTGAGGCCGGCGGGGCCGCCGCCAAGGACGGCGACCGGCTTCTCAGGCCGGGATCGACGCGGTGCGTCGGTCGGCGTGTAGTCAACGGTGGACATGGGCATCACCTTGCCCAGATCCCGAGCGTTTCCCGCGCGTTGCTAAAGGCCGCTAACAGGCCTTAAGCCCAGGAGCTCACAACCTCTAACCTCTCCGGCCGTGCAGGCATCCACCGCTTTGGACATTCTGCTGGTCGACGACGACCGCCCGTTGCGGGAGATGCTGACGCGCTCCTTCGAGCGCGAAGGCCATCGCGTGACGGCCGTCGGCGACGGCGAGACAGCGCTCGACGCAGCGCAGGAGCGATCGTTCGACGTTGTGCTGCTCGACGTCGCGCTCGGCGCCGGCCCCACGGGCTACGACGTCGCCCGCATGCTGCGCAGCCGGCGTGACGTGGTGCCGATCATCATGCTCACCGCGCTGGACTCGGAGGCCGACGCGGTCCAGGGCCTGGAGGCGGGCGCGGACGACTACGTCACCAAGCCGTTCGGCCTCGCCGAGCTGCGCAGCCGCATCCGCGCCGTCCTGCGCCGCGCGCAGGGCCGCGTCGTCGAGGGCAACCTGCGCGTCGGCCCGGTCATGCTCGACCGTGACCTGCGGCGCGTGACGATGGAAGAGAACCCGGTGCGGCTCACCTTCAGCGAGTTCGAGCTGCTGGGCTGCCTGATGTCGCGTCCCGGCTACGCGTTCAACCGCCAGGAGCTGCTGCGCGCGATCTGGGGCGACTCCGCCTACCGCGATCCGCGCGCGATCGACGTCCACATCCGCCACCTGCGCGAGAAGCTCGAGCCCCGCCCGGAGGAGCCGAGCCTGATCCTGACCGTCCCGGGCCAGGGCTACCGCTTCCGGGAGGCATGATCCGCGCTGCACTGCGAGGGCTCCGCGGGAGGCTGCTGCTCTCCCTCGTGCTGACGAGTGCGGTGACGCTGGTCGTGGCGGCGGCGATCACGATCGGACCGCTGCAGTCACGGCTGCGCGACCAGAGCGAGTCGGCCCTGCAGGAAACGACCGAGGCGACGCAGGGGGACTTCGAGACCGCGCTGACGAAGACCAAGAAGGTCGATCCGAAGCTCGCCAAGCTCCCGGTCGAGCAGGGCGGCGGGTACGTCAATGCGGAGAAGGAGCGCCGTCAGCGCCGCGCCACGGAGCTCTCCAGGCTGGCCTTCGAGCTTCGCGAACGCACGAACGGAGCACGCGTCCTGGTCACCGACCTCAGCTTCACCGATGCCGCGGGCACGGACTCTCCGGCGTTCTTCGTCGACACCGACTTCCAGAACACCCCGGACGAGAGCGCGCTACGCCTCGCGCTCCAGGCCACGAACGAGAACATCTCGGAAACCCAGATCATCGACGACGAGCTGACGTTCGCGATGCCCGTCTTCATCAACGGGAAGATCGCCGGCGTCGTCGTCTCCCAGCGCAATCTGACCGAGGTCTCCACCACGGTCCGGCTCGTGCGCAACGCGCTCTTCACGGCCGCCGTGATCAGCCTCGCGGTGGCGATCGGGCTCGGGCTCGCGCTGTCGAGCACGCTGACGCGGCGTCTGAAGCTGCTGCAGCGCGCCGCGCTCCGGATCACGGCCGAGGGGCCCGAGGCGCCGGCGCCGACCGACCGCGGCCGTGACGAGGTCGGCGATCTCGCCCGTGCCCTGGGCCGCATGCAGGAGGAGCTGCGCCGGCAGGAGACGGCGCGGCGCTCGTTCGTCGCCACCGCCTCGCACGAGCTGCGCACGCCGCTGACGATGCTCCAGGGCACGATGGAGCTGCTTGACGAGGACCTGCGCGAAGGCGGCGACCTGCAGGACGCGCAGGAGCAGGTCGAGAGCGCGCGCGGCGAGCTGCGCCGGCTCTCCGTGCTCGCGACCGAGCTGCTCGATCTCTCCCGCCTCGACGCGGCGGTGCAGCTGCGCTCCGAGCCGGTCGAGCTGGGCGAGATCGCACGCGCGGTGGCCGCGGAGTTCTCCCTGCGGGCCGGCGACCGCGGCGTCGAGCTGGAGGTCGACTCCCCCGGGCCGTGCTGGGCGCGGGCCGATCCGGCGGCGTGCGCGCGGGTCGTCCGCATCCTGATCGACAACGCCCTGCGCTACGCACCGCGCGGTGCGCCGATCGAGATCAACGCCACCCACGTCGGCCACCGCGTCGCGGTGCGCGTCTCCGACCGCGGGCCGGGCGTCCCGGAGGACGAGCGCGAGCACGTCTTCGAGCGCTTCCATCGCGGGAAGGCGACCAGCGTGGAGAGCGGGTTCGGCCTCGGCCTGGCGATCGGGCGCGAGCTGGCCGAGCGGATGAACGGGACGCTCGAGCTCTCGGACGCCCACGAGGGCGGCGCCTGCTTCGTGCTGACGCTGCCGGCTAGCCCGTCTTCACCATCACCGTCGCCTGCACCGGATTCGGCCGCGGCGGCGTGAAACCCGTCGGCTGAATCGCGGTCACGTGCAGCCGCGGGTCGTTGGACAGGAACTGCGACCACTCCTTGGAGCGGATCCGGACGAGCGCCGTCCAGGGGGCGCTCCAGCGGTTGAGCGTCCACGTGATCGGCTCGACCAGCACGACCCGCGCGCCCACCGGCAGCGCGTCGATGACGGGCTTGAGGTCCTTCTCCGGCGTCGTGGCGTCCAGGCGTTTGACGCCGTCGCGCCAGTCCCACACGCCCAGGTCCTTCTGGGCGCCGGTCAGCGTCGCGTACTTCAACCCGGGCGGCAGGTAGTAGTGCAGGACCGGGATCGTCTCGGGCTGCGTGGAGATGATCAGGTCGCCGGGGCGCAGGCTCGGCGTGATCACGTGGGTGATCGCGCGGACGTTGGACTTCTCCACAGGGGCGGCGTCCTGGTACCACATGATCACGACCAGGACGAGGCCGACGATGCCGAGCCGGCGCGCGCCCGCCAGGCCGCCGGCGGCGAGCAGCAGGAACGGGGGCAGCGCGGCCGCCAGGTAGCGGTTGGCCCAGGCGGGTGAGGATTGCGACAGCAGCCACGCGATCGTCGGCGTGAGCACCGCGATGATCGCCAGGCACAGCGCCGCCCGGGCGTACTGGCTCAGCGGGCGCCGGGCGAGCGCGATCAGCCCCGCGCCGGCGCAGATCAGCAGGACGATCTGCGGCATCCGGCCGAGCAGCACGCCCGGCACCCCCAGCAGCGAGTCCAGCGCGGGGGCGTCGGCCCACGGCGCGCCGGTGTGCGCGGCCTGGTAGAGCGTCGTCGGGACCCACGGCAGGTAGAGCACGAACAGCCCGCCGAAGCCGAGCAGGCCGTCGCGCAGGAGCTCGCGCCGGCGCGGCTTGTCGGCCAGGATCCACAGCAGCGCCCACGCGACCGCCGCGCTGATCGTGAAGAAGATCGGCCAGTTGTGCGTGTACAGGGCGACCGCGACCGAGACCGCGAACCCGGCGATCCAGGGTTTTCGGTTCTCGGTGTCGAGCGCGTACGCGCGGATGAAGCAAGCGGTCGCCGGGATGATCAGCAGCGCGACCATCGAGTACATCCGCGCTTCCTGCGCGTACTGCGCCAGGAACGGGTTGAACGCCATCAGGATCGCGGCGAACCAGGCGGCCTTGAACGTCCCCCAGATCGCCTTGCCCGCCCAGAACCCGACCGGGATCGCCAGCAGCGCGAACAGCAGGCTCAGCCCTCGGACCCCCGCCTCGCTGCGCCCCGCGATGCCGAGCCAGAAGTGCAGGAGCATGTAGTACAGCGGCGGCGAGCCGTCCTGGCGCAGCGCGAACGGGATGTCGGAGAGCGGGCGGTCGGCGATCCCGACCGAGAGACCCTCGTCGATCCAGAACCCGATCCCGAGCTCGGTCGTGCGCAGCATCAGCGAGACCGCGACGAGCGCGCCGATCCCCGCGGGGACCGCGACGCGCGCGCCGGTCACGGCACGCGCCTTGACCGTCCACTCGGTTCTTGATGCGAGCGTCGACATCTACTTGGCGGCGGCGCAGCTCGAGCCGATGACCCACTTCCGGGTCTTGGCGATCGTCGGGAAGCGCGGGTCGCGGGACAGGGACGAGAAGCTGGGCGCGATGGTCGTGCCGGGCGGGAAGGCGAAGATCTCGGAGTCCATCTCGTGCAAATGCATGTACCACGCGACGGCCTGCGTCTGGAAGGCCCCGGTGTACACCGTGCCGCAGGACTTCAGCTTCGCCTCGCCCCCACCCGCCTTGATCGCCTCCGGGACGGTGCCGTAGAGGTCGGCCTCGGCCTTGATCCGCTGGCCGGCGAGGTCGAGCTCGTTGATGTCCTCGATCACGAACGGCGCCGACGCGGCGGCGATCGCGAGCGCGAGCGCGGATGCCGCGATCACGCCCCAGCGCGCCGCGGTCGACCGCACCAGCCACACCCACCCGGCTCCGGCCAGCACGCACACCAGCGCGGCAGGGAGCGCGATGTAGCGCAGGTTGCCCGCGAAGCCCGCCTGGGTCATGCCGGCGACGGCGATCATCAGCACGGTGCCGATCGCGGCCATCGCGAGGATCAGCCCGTCCTCGCGGCGCTTGATGAACGCGTACAGCGCGGCGCAGAACGCCAGCAGCCCGCCGATGTAGACCGGCGGCGTCAGCACCGACGCGCTGCGATTGAAGACCTCGATGAACGGGTGCGCGGCGAAGGCCGCCGAGTCCGGGTTCGGCTTGCGCGCGCGGGCCGCCGCACGCAGGAAGTCGCCTGAACCGAGGTATTCCGGCACGAACCAGAGGATGCCCAGGGCGAGGCCTCCACCGATCACGAGGATCGTCGTCTTGACCGGGAGCCGGTTCTTGGCGTGCCAGTCCGCGGCGATCAGGTACAGCCCGTAGAGCGCGATGAACGGCCACACCTCGGGGCGCAACAGCGCGGCGGCGAGGCCGAGCAGGAACGCGTCGCGGCGGCGGCCGTCGAGGTGGCGCTCGATCGCCCACAGGCAGACCGCGACGAGGATGCCCTCCGAGTTGCCGCGGAAGAAGTTGCGGATGAACTCGTCGGCGAGGATCAGCGAGCCCGCCGCGATCAGCCCCGCGACCGGCCCGGCGAGGCGCTTGCCGAGCCGGAACGCCATCGCGAAGGCGAGGATCCCGCCGGCCCGCGCCACGACGAGCCACAGCAGCGGCGCGCCGTCGTCACCCGCGAGGCTGAAGGGCGTCGTGAAGATGACCGGCAGCGGCTTCCAGCTCGGTCCGGTCTTCGTGACGAGATCCAGGTGCGCGATCTCGCGCCCCCAGATGATCCACGCCCACGGGTCATACGTCGGAACGGACGGCCACAGCAGGCTCAGCCCGGCAAGCGCCAGGCAGCCGAGCACCAGCAGCCGCCACGGGCGAGCCCGCGCCGGTGCCATGTCAGCGGTCTCGGGAGGCGGCGCGAGCCGCTCGAGCATGCGCGATGCACCCGGGGCCAATGCGGTCAGGGGCGCAAACGCCACAGCGTGCTCTTACCCAATGCCGAGGGCGGCGGCGATCCCCGGGTCCGGCTCCACCGACATGTCGACGGGCTCGGTGGGGGTGCCGAACCAGGCGAGGCCCTTGTCGAACGCGCCGACCGGCATGCCGGAGGCGTCGACGAGCTCCTGCGCGCGGCGCTCGAGCAGCATCCGGTCACCGGAGACGAACAGCCGCTTGGCGGCGAGCGTCGTCGCGTCGTCCTCGACCAGGTACAGCCCGTCGGGCTCGAGCGGGTAGATGTCGGCGGCGCCGAGCGCGGCCAGCAGGTCGTAGCGCATGGGGCGGGTGAAGCCGGGGAGCGCGAGGCGCTCGAAGACCCGCCCGAAGCGCCGCTCCGGCGTCCAGATCTCCTCGCCCGTGAAGGCGGCCTCCTGCGAGCCGGCGCGGCCGACCCAGGCGCGATAGGCGGCGGCAGTCTTGGCCTTGGCGGCGGGGAGCGCGTCGAGGTTCTCGGTGTCCTCCCACGCGGGACGCACCTGCTCGATGATCTCGGTCCGCTCGGGGGCGAGCGCGAGCAGGAAGGCGAGCCAGGTCGCCTGCTCGATGTCCGGCGTCTCGTCGATCACCGTGTACGGTCCGGGCGGCTCGAGCCGTGCCGCGGCGATCGTCACCGCGACGGCGAGGCGTTCGGCATCGGCCGTCGCCTTCATGCCCTGGACGAGTGGGTTGCGGTACCCGTCGTCGGCGGCGCGCTGCAGCTGCCGCGTGACGAGACGCTTCGAGGAACGGGCGCCCGAGGATCCGGACGCCGCCGACTTGGCCCGGGGCTTGGGCGTCGACGTGGCTCCCGGTCTGCGCACGGTGACGTGACGCACGGGAGTTGCCTCGCGAAGTTCGCGGGCGCAGATCGGGCACTTCGAAGTGAGCCGATTATGACGGCAGAACATGCCTGGCATTCCGAGAGATCACGCTAGCGGCTCTGGGCATTAAGAGCGCTCATCGAGCTGTTGGGATGATCGAGCCTTGACGTGAGGGCGCGAGGACGACGCTGCGGCGGCGCATCCGCTCCCCGCGGGGCCGGTCGGGCGCGAGGGTGAACCGCTGGGTCACCGCCCGGATGACCTCGCGCATCTCCAGCAGCGCGAACGCGGCACCGAGGCAGCGGCGGGTGCCGCCGCCGAACGGGATGAAGCTGTAGGGCTCCTCCGATGCCGGTCTCGTCGGGTCGAACGTCGTGCCCGCGCGGCGGTGGGCGAGGTAGAGGCAGGCCGCGACGTAGACGTCCTGGGGCAGCGTGTAGGCGCCGATGCGGTACGGCTGCAGGGTCTTGCGAGCGGTGATGGAGAGGACCGGGCGGGTGCGCAGCACCTCGCGGATCGCCGCGTCGAGGCGCGCGTCGTCGCTCAGGTCGGTCTCGGGGTGGCGGGCGAGGCGCTCGAGCGCCCACGCGAGCGCGGTCGCGGTCGTCTCGTGCCCGGCGGCGAGCAGCGTGACGAGCTGGTCGCGCAGCTCCTCGCGGGTCGCCCCCGAGGCCTTGAGCATGTCGAGGATCGAGTCTCCGCCGCCCGCGCTGTCGATGCGCGCGTAGATCAGCTCGTCGATGCGCTCGACGGCGCGCGTGAAGCGCTGATGCGGGCCGAAGAGCGACATCCAGACCAGGTCCGGCATCGAGCCGGTGAGGTCGAGCGCGCGGCGCAGCGCGTCCCGCAGCTCGAGGTCGCGGCTGCCGAAGATCACCCGCTGGATCACCTCCAGCGTGATCGCCTGCATCCGCGGGAGCGTCTTGAGCAGCTCGCCCGAGCGCCAGGTGTCGAGCTCGGCGTGGGTGATCTCGGCGACCGTGTCCTTCCAGCGCTTGAGCGCCTCGCCGTGGAAGGGCGGGAGCATCAGGCGGCGCTGCCGGAGGTGCTCCTCGCCGTGCAGGATCAGCACCGAGCGCTTGCCGGTGAAGGGCTCCAGGAAGGCCGAGGCGTCACCGCCCTGGAGCACGTCGGGCGGTGCGGAGTAGATGCGCTTGATCTCCACCGGGTCGCTGACCAGGACCAGCGGCGCGTCGCTGTAGGCGGTGCGCAGCGTGAACGGCTCGCCATAGCGGGCTTGGGCGCGGCGCAGCAACGCGGTCGGGCGGACGATCCACTCGACGGTCTGCAGCGCGCTCGGCTCCCGTGGGCCCGGTGGGAGATCACGCATGCGGCAGTATCAGCACGAAACGGGCGCCGGCGGGCTCGTCGCCGCCGGGTGCGCCCGGCTCGAGCTTGAGCTCCCCCCGCATCCGGCGGGCCAGCTCGGCGCCGATCGCCAACCCGAGGCCGAAGCCCGGCGCGGTGGTGTTCTCGCCGCGCTGGAAGCGCTGGAAGATCGCCTCGCGCTCGGTGTCGGGGATGCCCGCGCCGCCGTCGAGGACGCGCAGCTCGACGTGACCCTTGACGGCGGCCGTGCGGACCTCGACCGGCGCCGGGGCGGGCGCGTAGCGCAGCGCGTTGTCGACCAGCAGGCGGACGATCCGGGCGACGCCCTCGGGGTCGCCGAGTGCCCAGCAGGCCTCGTGCGGCGGGACCCACGTCGGCCGCTCGCTGCCGAACTCGGCCGCGACCGCGCGCGAGAGCTCGCCCAGCTCCACGGGCTCCGAGCGCAGCTCGATGCCGGCGTCCAGGCGCGAGAGGTCGAGCAGGCCCTTGCTCAGCCCGCTCAAGCGCTTGGCCTGCGCGAGCGCCTCTTGAACGTCCTGGCGCATGCGCTCCGGATCGGGCTCGTCGACGGTCAGCTCCAGCAGCGTCTGCAGCGAGGCCAGCGGCGTGCGCAGCTCGTGCGAGGCGGTGGCGACGAACATCCGGCGGGCGTCCTCCTGCTGCGCCAGACGTTGCTGGAGGCCGGCGAAGGCCCGCGCCAGCTCGCCGAGCTCGTCGCGGCCGGTGTCGACCTCCGCGGGCGCGAGGATCGGGTCGGCGGCGAGCATCGCGTTGCTCAGCCCGCGCAGGCGCCGCAGCATCCGGCCGCTCAGCGCGAAGCCCCCGATCAGCGCGAGCGCGAGCCCGGCGAGCGCGGCGCCGGCGAAGGCGTCGGCGACGACGGAGTAGGTGCGCCCGACGTCGCCGAGATGGCGTCTGAGGGCGAGCGCGGCGGGCTTGCCCTCGAAGCGGATCGGGATCGCGGCCTGGGCGAGCCCCTTGCGGACGTCGCGCTCGCTGCGGCGGGTCGTGAGGGCGCGGCGGGCGTCGGCGAGGCTGCCGCGCACGTCCGGGTCGGTCTCGCCGCGGACGCCGGACGTGTCGATCAGGATGATCTGGGCGCCGGTCGCGCGGGCGAGCGCGCGCAGCAGCCGATTGGGGCTCTGATGCGGCTTGAGGCGCTCGAACCCTTGGCTGGCCGCCTCGGCGCGGAGGGTCAGCGTGCGGGCGGCGTCGTCGCGCAGGCGAGCTTCCAGCGGCGGGAGCAGGGCGAGCGCCGCGACGGCCAGGGTCGTCGCCGCGGTCGCGAAGAGCGCGAGCACGAGCCGGGCGCGCAGCCCGGGTCTCAAGCCGCGAGCCGGTATCCCGCTCCTCGCACGGTCACGATCAGCTCCGGCCTGTCGGGCGTTGCTTCGAGCTTCTCGCGCAGGTGCCGGACGTGCACGTCGATGCCGCGCGGGTCGCGGAAGGCGGAGTCGCCCCAGATCGCGCGCATCAGCTCCTGCCGGTTGAGGAGGCGCCCGGGCGCCGCCATCAGCGCCGCGATCACCTCGAACTCGGAGAACGTCAGGCTCACCGGCTGGCCGTCCTTGCGCAGCTCGCGCGCGCCGCGGTCGAGTTGCAGCGGGCCGGTGCTGAGGACGTCTTGGGCGCGCGGGCCCGCCCGGCGGAGCACGGCGCGGATGCGGCTGCGCAGCTCGGCGAGCCCGACGGGCTTGCCGACGTAGTCGTCCGCGCCCGCCTCCAGGCCGAGCACGGTGTCGGCCTCGCTGTCGAGCGCGGTGAGCATGATGATCGGGACGGTGTTGTGGCGTTCTCTGAGGACGCGGCAGACCTCGTACCCGTCCGGGCCCGGGCCGAGCGCGACGTCCAGGACGACGACGTCGAAGCGCTGCGTCGACGCCCGGTCGATCGCGGCCCGGCCGTCGGCGACCGCGAACGTCGCGTGGCCCTCGCGCTGGAACGAGCGGGCGAGGGTCTCGCGCAGCGTCGACTCGTCGTCGACGATGAGGATCTCGAGCGAGCCGTCGTGCATGTGTGTGGTCGTGGGTACCGGTGCGCGCTGAGGCGAGGATGAGCCCTGGCGCGCCCGCACCCGCCCGGCGCCGCCGCCCACCCGGAGGCGGACGGCGGCAAGACGGGCGTGGAGCGGACGCTGACCCCTCACGCGAGCGTGCGCCGCAGGCGCAGCAGCTCTGCGGACGCCCGGACCACGACTCGTGGCCGCAAGCCGCTCTGGCGGCCTGCGTTGCGCGGGAGGTGCCGCACGCCGCGCTCGCAGATCCGCGCGCCGTGGGCGCGTGAGCGGGCGAGCAGCTCGGCGGAGATCGCGGCGCCGGAACTCGTCAGCTCCAGCTCTTCGAGCAGGTCGCGGCGGACGAGTTTGAACGCGCAGTCGACGTCGCGCACCTGCAGGTGCAGCAGGTGGGTGACGAGACGGCCCCAGACCGCGGCCGCCGCGCGGCGCCGGCGCGAGTCGTTGCGCTGCCTGCGGAACCCGGCGATCAGATCGTGGTCGACGGCGGGTGGCACGAAGCCCGCGAGGTCGACGAGGTCGAACTGCAGGTCCGCGTCGGTGAGCAGGACCCAAGGCTGCTGAGAGGCGGCGATGCCCGTCCGCAGCGCCGCGCCGTAACCGCGGTTGCGAGGGTGCGCGACGACGTGGACGTGCGGGTCGCCGGCCGCCAGCCGCGTGGCGACGGCGTTCGTGGCGTCGCGGCTGCCGTCGTCGACGACGATCACCTCGTAGGCGTGCGCGTTCATCCTCCCCGCCCGGCACGCCATCCGCACCGCGGCGGCGACGTTGGCCTCCTCGTCGTGGCACGGCAGGACGATCGAGACGCCGGGGAGCGCGGCGGCGGTGGGTGAGACGACGGCGGTCATGGCTCTACCGTGCGCGCTCGCCCGTTGGAAGCGGCGGGACGTGTCGTTGGAATCAGGTTGGTTCATCGCCGCGTCCGCCGGCGACCACGCTCACCCTGCCGCGAGCTCCCACCAGGAAGAAGACGGCCGCGGCGCCTCCGGGGGGGTATGGGGGAGGCGCCGCGGCCGGTATCGCCAACCGTCGGTGGGGTCAGGAGGGAAACCGTCGGCTGCGTGCCACCCACTTCACCAGCGGGCGCGTTGGGATTGTGTTGGGACGCCTTGAGGATCCCTCAACCTGCGCTGTGCCAATCGCCGTGGTCGACCATGCGCGTTTGAGCGACAAATCCCGGGTTTCGATCAGGTTCGCACTGGTCGAGTTGGCGCGTTGGTGGGGTGCGTCCGGAATGTTTCCCCACAGGCAACATTCCGGACGCACCCCCTTCGCGCATGACTTCGTTGCTCGCCGAAACCGATCACCGGAAGGCCCAGCGCGGATCGGGGTGTCAGCACCACGCCCGTAACTGTCGGTATCCCACGATTAAGGGGTCAGACCCCTCAACATTGCGAAGCACGCTGCAGAGCCAAAAGAATTGTTGAGGGGTCTGACCCCCCCTTAAACCGCTAGGTGCCGCGGAGGGCTTCCGTGGGTGAGAGGCGGGCGGCGCGCAACGCTGGGTAGAGGCCCGCGACGCCACCGGCGACGACGGCCACGATCACGCCGCCCGCGAGGGCGATCGTGGGGACGGCCGTGGTCCAGCCTTCGTGGGTGGCGTAGCCGAGGGTGACCGCGGCGCCGAGCAGCGTGCCCGCCGCGCCGCCGAGGCCGGCGAGCAGCAGCGACTCCGACAGGAACTGCACGCCGACGTCGCGGCGGGTGGCGCCGAGCGCGCGGCGCAGGCCGATCTCCGAGCGGCGCTCGAGGACGGAGATGACCATCACGTTGGCGATCCCGACGCCGCCGACGAGCAGGGCGACGGCACCCAGGCCGAGGAAGAGCGAGGTGAAGGCGGTCTTGGCCGCGGCCCTCGCCTCCAGCGCGTCCGACGGGCGCGAGATCTGGACCTCTTCCGGGCGCTGCGGGTTGGCGGTGCGCCCGAGCAGGTTGCGCACGGCCTCGACGCGGTCCTGGTCGACCCGCACGAACACCGTCGAGGCGTTGCGATCGGCATCGAAGAGGTCGGCGGCGGCGTCGAAGCCGATCAGCGCGGCGCTGTCGAGCGACGGCGCCAGCGTGGCCGGATCGAGGATGCCGACGACCGTGAACCAGCGCCCGCCTAGCCACACCCGCGAGCCGGTGTCGTCGATCCCGAGCGTGTTCGCCGCCTCCGAGCCGAGCACCACCGCCGGGTAGCGGCCGGTCGCGGCGTTCAGGAACGTGCCGCGGTGCATGGTGGCGCCGACCGCGGCGCGCAGCGACGGGTCCGCCGCCGCGACACCGATGCCGCCGGTCTCGGCCTCGTCGATGTAGGGCGAGCGGCGCACGGTCTTCCCGCTCACGGCCGCGATCGCCGCGACGGACTCGACGCCGTCGACGCGCCGGAGCATCGGGGCCGCGGCCTCCGGCAGCACCGAGTCGTCGCCCATGAAGGACTGGCCCGGCGCGACCTGCAGCAGGTTGGTGCCGAGCCGGTCCAGTTGCGCCAGCAGGTCGCTCTTGGAGGACTCCGAGATGCCGAGCACCGCCACCATCGAGGCGACGCCGATCGCGATGCCCAGCGCCGACAGGGCCGCTCGCGCGCGGCGGGTGCGCAGGCCGAGCGCGCCGGTGCGGAAGACGTCGGCGGCGGTCACGCGACCAGCTCCCCGTCGCGGATCTCGGCCCGCCGGGGGAACGCGTCGGCGATCGCCAGGTCGTGCGTGATCGTGACGATCGTCGACCCACCCGCGTGCAGCTCCTGCAGCAGCGCGAGGATGCTCGCGCCGGTGCGGGAGTCCAGGTTGCCGGTCGGCTCGTCGGCGAACAGGATCGCCGGGCGCCCCACGAGCGCCCGCGCGATCGCGACCCGCTGACGCTCGCCACCCGAGAGTTTGGAGGGCGAGTGGGTGAGCCGGTGCTCCAGCCCCACCGCCTCGAGCGCCTCGCGCGCTCGGGCGCGGCGTGCGGACTGCGCGGCGCCGGTGTAGAGCAGCCCGGTCGCGACGTTGTCGAGCGCGCTCATCCCTTCGAGCAGGAAGAACTGCTGGAACACGAACCCGATCTCGCGGGCGCGCAACGCCGCGAGCGCCCGCTCCCCGAGCTTCGCCGTGTCCTGGCCGGCGACGTGCACCTCACCCGCGGTCTGGCGCTCGAGCGTCCCCATCACGTGCAGGAGCGTCGACTTGCCCGACCCGGACGGCCCGACGACGGCGACGGCCTCGCCCGAGCGGACGGTCAGCGAGACGCCGCGCAGCGCCTCGACGCCGCCGGGATAGGCCTTGCGGACATCGACGAGCCGGAGCACGGCATCGGCGCGGCCGTTCGCGGCGGCGGCGGCCGGCTCGACGTCCGGCACGACGGTCATAGCGCCGTCACCACCTTGTCGCCCTCGTGCAGCCCGTCGCCCTCGACCTCGACGAGGTCGTCGGCGTAGAGGCCGGGCGTGACCCGCACCATCCCGCGCCCGACGACCTCGACCGCGTACCCGCCGCCCTGGCGGGCGAGCAGCGCCTTGACCGGCACGGCCAGCGCGCCGCGCCGGCGCTCGACGGCGAAGCCGACGTCGACCGGCGCCTGATCGAGGTTCCCCACCCGCCCGGACACGTGGACGGTCACGCTGATCGTCGTGTCGTCGCCGTGCTTGGTCGCGACCTTGCCGACCGCCGCGATCCGCCCGCCGACCGACTGCCCGGACGGCAGATCGACGGTCACCCGATCACCCACGCGCGCCAACCGCTGCCGCGCGGCATCGAGGTCGACGGTGACCACCCGCGCGGTCGAGGCGAGCTCGCCGAGCGGCTTCCCCGGCGCCACCTGATCGCCCACGACCGCCTTCGCCTCACCCACCCGCGTCGGCCCGGAACGGAACACGACCGCGCCGCGCGAGAGCTTGCCGGTGTCGTCGAGGTCGCGGTCGCGCTGGAAGTCCTCGACCGCGCCGGTGGTCTCCCACGTCCAGTCGCCGTCGACGTCGCCCGGGTCATAGCCGAGCGCGCGCAGGTTGCGCTCGAGCTGCTTGACGTCCGCGCCGTCGGTCATCCCGGGCGCGAAGTCGCGCCACGCCGGGAGCGTGCCGTAGAAGACGAACGCGGCGGGCTTGTCGTCGAAGTCGTAGAGCGAGTGGCCGCGGGTGACGATCGAGCCCGGCTCGCGCAGCCCGGTGAGCACGCCCGCGGCGGCGGACGCGAGGGTCCCGGCGTCGTCGTAGCCGAGCGTGCCGGAGATGCTCTCGCGGTCCACCAGGTCGGTGCGCTCGACGGTCGCGGTCGCCCGCGCGGGTGACGGCTCCGCCGCGCGCACGGGGTCCTCGCCGCCGGTCGCCACCACCACGGCGCCCGCCGCGACCGCCACGGCCGCGGCGCCGCCGGCCAGCCGGCGCTTCATCACTTCTCGCCTCCGCCGGCGCTGGTCGTGCTGGGGCCGCCCATCGGCAGCGTCGACTCGCACGCCTTCTGCGCCGCCTGGAACTTCGGCGAGTCCGGATTGAGGCCCTTGCCGAGCCGGATCCGCGCGCCGCCGCTGGTGTCGAACTGCGGGTCCGGGAAGTCGATCCCGTGCTCGCGCATGCAGCGGGCGTTGGCCAGCGCGGCCTTCTTGAACTCCGCCTTCTGCGAGTCGGAGATGTCGGGCGCCTTGACCTTGTCGCGGTACTTCGCGCACGCCGCCTCGGCCTTGCGCATCGTGTCCGGGTTGGTCTTGCTCATCTTCTGCGTGACCCTCCCGCCCTCGAACTGCGGGTCGGGCATGTCGACGCCGTTTTCGCGCATGCAGCGCGCGAAGTCGAGCATCGCCTTCTTGTTGGCCGTCTCCTGGCTCTGACTTGGCTTGGCTCCGGCCGACGTGGGGGTGTCCTCGGCGCCGCAGCCGGCGAGCGAGGCGGTCGCCGCGACGGCGACGAGGAACAGGCGGGTCTTCATGAAAGACATCTCGCCGGTCGGGCATGAGACCGGCTTCAGCCGAACCTAGGGATTTGCTGAGAGGACCGGCAGCCGCAGCCGCAGCAGCGCGCCGCCGCCCTCGGCGGCCTCCGCGGCGACGCTCCCGCCGTGCCCTTCGGCGACCTGGCGCACGATCGCCAGGCCGAGGCCGGAGCCGGGCCGCCCGCGGGCGGAGTCGCTGCGGAAGAAGCGGTCGAAGACCTGGTCGCGGTCCTGCTGCTCGATCCCCGGACCGCGATCGCGCACGGTCAGCTCGCCGTCGCGCAGGCGGACGTCGATCACCGAGCCGGCGGGGCTCCACTTGGCGGCGTTGTCGAGCAGGTTCGCGACGGCGCGGTCGAGCCGGGCGGGAACGCCGAGGACGAGCGCGGGCTCCAGCGCGGTCGCGAAGGTCACGGCGTGCGCGTGCCGGCGGGCCCGCTCGACCGCGGCGGCGACGAGCCGGTCGAGCCGCACGTCCTCCACCGACGGCTCCTCGGGCTCCTCATCGCGGGCGAGCTCCACCAGGTCGCCGACGAGCGCGCTCAGCTCCTCCAGCTGTGCGACGAGGTCCGCGCGCAGGCGGTCGCGGTCGCCGGCGTCCGGCGGGCCGCCCTTGGCCAGGACCTCGAGGTTGGTGCGCAGCGAGGTGAGCGGCGTGCGCAACTCGTGCGAGGCGTCGGCGACGAGCTGGCGCTGCGCTCTCTGGCTGCGCTCGAGCGCTTCGAGCATGGTGTTGAAGGAGGTCGCCAGGCGTGAGACCTCGTCCTCGCCCTGCGTCTCGATCCGGCGCGAGAGGTCGCGGGTCGACGCGACGTGCTCCGCGGCCTCGGTCAGCGTCGTCACGGGACGGATCGCCGTCCGCGTCGCGAGTCTCGAGAGCACGACCGCGAGGACGATTCCCGCGAGCGCGAGCAACCCGAGCGCCAGGCGCAGCGTCGAGAGCGCGTGGTAGGTCTCGTTCAGCGGGCGGGCGAGGAAGATCGCCAGCCCGTCGCCGCCGCGCGAGATGTAGACCCGCCAGGGGTCACCGCCGATCTGGCGATCGGCGAAGAACGGCGGCTTGGAGCCGTTGGCCACCGCCTTGAGGTCGGGATCGTCCGGCGAGAGCGCGGGCGGCAGCGCCTCGCGCCGCGAGATCCTGACCACCTGCTTGTACACCGGTGCCGCGGCGGTCGTCAGCAGCTGGTCGCCCGTCGCCACCGTGCCCGGCCCGGGTTCGGCCATCGTGACCGCGCCGAGCGTCGCCTGGTCGCGCAGCGAGCTGTCGACCTGGCCGTGCAGCGTGTCGGAGACGATCCAGTAGGCGAGACCGGAGCCGAACACGACCACGACCGCCACCGCGGCGGCGCAGGACAGCGCGAGCCGTCTGCGGAAGCTCACTTGTCGCGCAGGACGTAGCCGACGCCGCGCACCGTCTGGATGACCCGCGGGTCGCCGAGCTTGCGGCGCAGGTAGCCGACGTAGACCTCCAGCGAGTTGGAGCTCGGGCCGAAGTCATAGCCCCACACGTGCTCGAAGATCTGCGTTCGCGTCAGCACCTGGCGCGGGTGGTTCATCAGCAGCTCCAGGAGCAGGAACTCTGTGCGGGTGAGTTCGATCAGGCGGTCGTCGCGGTGCACGGTGTGCCCGGCCGGGTCGAGCTCGATGCCCGCGTAGCGCAGCGTGTCCTCGACGGGGCCGCCGGTCCTGCGCAGCAGCGCTCGCAGCCGCGCGCCCAGCTCCTCCAGCGCGAACGGCTTGACGAGGTAGTCGTCGGCGCCCGCGTCGAGGCCTTTGACGCGATCGGGGACGGCGTCGCGCGCGGTGAGCATCAGCACCGGGGTGCGGTCGCCGGCGGCGCGCAGTCTGCGGCAGACCTCGAGCCCGTCGGGCTCGGGCATCAGGACGTCGAGGACGATCGCGTCCGGCGGCGTGTGGGCGAGCGCGTCGAGCGCCTCCGTCCCGTCCGCGGCGACCTGCACGCGGTAGCCGTCCATGCGCAGCGCCCGGTCCAGCGCGTCGCGGACCGAGGGTTCATCGTCCACCACGAGGATGCGCACAAGCACATCCTCTGGGAATTAACTGAGAACCGGGTAAGAAGGCGCTTACAGCCAGGGATCGAGCGGGAGGCGGCTCGGATAGCCGGTCTCCGCCGCGTGCCAGTGGCCGACTTCCTGCTCGTCGGCCTGCCAGCACAGGTACACCTCGCGCCCGTCGCGCAACGCGGGGAAGTCGATCAACCCCGCCTCGAGGTCCCGGACCAGCAGGTCCAGCTCCTCCAGGTGCTCGAAGCCCAGCGTCGCGGCCACGGCGGCCTGCGCGCGAACGAGTCCCGGGAACGCGCCGCCGACCACGTCGGCGAGCGTCGCGAAGCCCGAGTCGAAGCCCTCGTCCTGGAGGACGCGCTTGGCGTTCTGAAGGCGGCGGACCGTCACGCGGACCTCAGGGAGGAGCGCGTTCGCCTGCTCGGCGGTGTAGTGGCGCTGGTGCAACATCCTGGCCATCCTCCTACCCGTAATCGGCAGAGTCAGACGTCTCTATTCCCCGACTGCACGAAGGTCTAGTCGCCGAAGGCTTCGGCGAAGCTGAACGCGCCGCGGATGTGCGGTTCGTACGCGGGGAGGGCGAGCGCCAGCCACGCCTCGGGCGCCGCGTCGTAGGTGGTGGTGATCCCGAATGTCGCTTCGGCGGGGCGAAAGCCGAAGCGCGGGTAGTACGCCGGATGGCCGAGGAGGGCGATCAGCGGGTACTCCGTTTGGCTCGCGCGCTCGATCACCTCGCGCATCAGCGCGCTGCCGATTCCCTGGTTCTGATGGGCCGGGTCCACGGCGATCGGGCCGAGCGCGAACGCGAAATACACGTCGACGAGCCCGTGGCTGATCATCACGTGCCCGAGGATCGCGTCGTCGTCGGATATCGCCACGAGGCACAGTTCGGGGACGTGGGCGTAGGCGGCGCGGAGAGCTTCGACGACGTCGGCCTCGTACTCGCCGGGCGCGAACGCCCTCCGGTGGAGCTCGCGCAGCGCGGCGAAGTCCTCCGGTTCCTCCGGGCGGATCCTCACAGCTCGTACTGCTCGTCGCCCGCCTGCAGGACGACCCGTTCGCCTTCGCGGGCGGCGAAGGTGATCGGGAGGGACGGGTCGTGGGTGGGGAACTCCGCGGTCGCGACGGTCAGGCCACCGAAGGCCTTGGCGAGCGCGAGCGTGATCTCCGCCAGGTGATCGACGGTCCCCAGCGGCGCGGCGAGCTCACCCGTCGTCGTGTCGATGTGGATGGCGGTCGCCGGCGTGGGCCGGATCTCCGGGAGCGCGCGCGGGGGCACGGGGACGGCCGCGGTCGCCGGGATCTGGGTGACGGTGTCGCCCTCGGTGATCTCCACGCCCTCGGGGGTGGAGTCGAGCATCGCGGTCTCGCCGTCGGGCGTGTGCAGGAGCAGGACGACGCGGGTCGCGTGCGCCTTCTGCAGGAACGCGCGGGCGGTCGCGATCTCCTCGCCGTGGCGGGCGAGGGCGATGAGCGCGGTGGGATCCACTACGCGGCGGCCGCCGCGCCGGCGTGGCGCGCTTCGACTTCATGTGGGTTGTTCGCGTACCCCCCGCGGACGTAGCTCCACCACATCTTCAGCCGGTGGTCCTGGTCCTGCCACACGTGGCACAGCTCGTGGGCGATCAGGCTCGGCGAGGTGTCGCTGAGCGGGTGCTTGAGCAGGATCAGCGGGCCCATCTCGTAGCCGTCGAAGCGGTTGAACCACGGCAGCTTGAAGAGCCACGGCACGTGCAGGATGCGGACGTGGTCGATCTTCACCGGCTTGGGATAGAAGTCGAGCTGGTCGAGGGTCGCTTTGGCGCGTGTGAGGGCGGCGCGTTCTTGTTCGGTCCGGCGGATCACAGGTCGATCAGGGGTGAGATGTACGCCGCGACCGCCTCGTCGGCGAGCGTCGAGGCGTCCGTGGGCACGGCGGCCTGCCGCGCCTCGATGTGGTCGGCGGCTTCTTTGAGAACGCCCGCTCCGACCGGCAGCCCGAGCGCGAGCAGGGTCTCGACGGCCTCCTGCGCCGTCGGGTCGTCCTGGCGCACCAGTGCTTTGAGCTCGTCGATCGGCGGGCGGGCGACGTCGATCGCGGCGAAGCGCCGCAGCACGGCCTCCCCACGCGGCGGGGAGCCGTTCCAGGTCGCGACGATGCGCCAGCCGTTCGCGGGCGCGGCCTCCTGACCATCGACCGTGACCGGCACGCCGGCGAGCAGTGTGGAGAGCGGCTTGAGCGCCGCGTCGAGATCGGCCTGATCGAGCTCGTCCGCGATCACCCACCGGCCCCGCGCCGCGGCGTCGGTGACGAGCGGGTGCGCGGGCGCGCCGGTGACGACGGTCGCCCCCTTCGCGTGTCCCGCCTGCGCCGCGGCCCGCGCGATCGCGAGCGCCAGCGTCGTCTTGCCCGACCCCCGCGCCCCGGTCAGCACCAGGTGCTTGCCGGCATTGAGCGCGGCCGCGGCGTTCGCGTAGACCCCATCGGCCAAGCGCAGCCCGGCCGCCTCCGCCGCGGCGCGGATTGCCCACGCCTCGACGAACGCCTCGCGCGCCCCGGCCGACGGCCGCGCTGCGACGGGCACCGCCGACGACGGTGTGGCCGAGGGCGGGGCGGCGGACGGCACGACGGGCGCGGCCGCCGCCTCGGCGGGCGGCGCCACCGAGGGCGGGGCGGCAGACGGC